>CAWIGC010000037.1:0-92104 GCA_963835555.1 uncultured Solibacteraceae bacterium
AGCTGCTTGAGGGAAAACCTCACGAGCAGTTCTTATGGGGAGGGGCTGGAAACGGGCGAGGAATCTCAGCACCGCGCCAGTCCCTTACCCGACAAACCGCGTTTGACGAACTCAAGACTCATCTGCGGGGCGCGCATATCGTGCTCCGCAGTAAAACGCCCGATCTGGTACGGCAGGAGTTCTATGGTCTACTGATGGCGCATTTCGCCGTGCGCGGCCTCATGCACGAAGCGGCGCTGCGAGTCGATAAGGATCCCGACCGGCTGTCCTTCCTCCACGCCGTCCGCGTTGTCCGCCGCAAGATGGCCGCCTTCGGCGCTATTCCCCCCTCGGGGTCGAAAAGAGTTCCATAACGCGGTGCTGAACGAGATCCTCGATGAATCTGCCGCTTCCAGCCGCAACCGGTGCCATCCCCGAGGGGTCAAGCGGAAGATGAGTAACTTCCCCCTGCGACGCGGCTACAAGCGCTCACCACTCAGCGACTTTTCCGCAGCCATCAGAATCGTTAAGTGAAGAGTATTGCATCTAGCCACGCCTCCAACTGAGAGAAACGCTGCTTGATCTCACCCTCGCTGGCCACGAAAACATTTTAGGCCAGAAATGGTTTAATTGCTACACTTATTTTCTTACGGTTACTAAGAGTGTCTGGTTCGGGGATTGCGTTTAATGAACTCGGCGATCTCACACCGATAGAGGCTCAGGATTGCAGCGGGAATCAGCACTGACGGCACTCCGTCCATCAGAACGTACGGAAGCAAGTGTTCGCGGTGTCCACTGATAGCCATCGAGGCACAGTCCCAGACGAAGATTGCCGTGATCATGGTATATGCCACGGGGTTGACAATGACCGCCCCGCGTCCTCCACGATATTCAGCCGCTGCGCCCCATACGAGGAGCAAGGCTGCAAAGAGACTCCACGCCTTCTCTTCCATGATCTGAGCCAGAGCGCGGCTAAACGGTAAAGGAACTAATCCGTATTTCTCAAAAGAGCGGCCAAAGGTGAATTCGGAATGAATGCCGTACACGTATAACAGCACCAGAGCTGTATTAGCCACGAGAACCCACACTCTCCGCTTCGCTGTGCTCATTTACCCCCCATTCTCCCATTGGGGCCCAGGCGCGGGCCGAGAGTTGCTGGTACCGAAAGCTTTCCCGATGCGTTCAAACCGCTGGGTCGATTCTGGAGAGCAGAAGGGGGGCACTCTTGCCAAACACCGCGGCGAAATTACCCGGCGCTGGGCCCGGGGCGGCTGGAAAAGGGCAGCCACCTGTTAACCTTTCGGTATTAGAAATGGCATAGAAATTTAAACGATAATCTAATTCAGATGCAAACTCATGGGCAGGAGCCCGCACCGCGAACGATCCTGGTGGTGGACGACGAAGATTCTATTCGCGTGCTGTTTCGCGAACTGCTGACGGCCGCGGGCTACCGCGTATTGGTAGCGTCGGACGGCCGGCAGGCTTGCGATATGCTGCATCAAGGGTTGCATCTGGATTTGGTGATTACGGATCTGGTCATGCCCAACCAGGAGGGCATTGAAACGATTCGAGCGATCCGCCAGCAATTCCCCCATGTCCGGATCCTCGCTATTTCCGGCGCGTTTGGCGGGAAATTTCTGAGGATGGCTAAACTTCTCGGCGCCGATGCCATCCTCACCAAGCCGATTCCGCCGGATCAGTTGTGCAGCACCGTGGCGGAACTTTTGGCCGGCGTTTAAACCTCGATTTCCCCCGGCTCCTCGTGATTCGCGGCTTGGGCGCTTTCATGCGGGCTTTAATCTCGTTTTGTTTGGCGAATTGCCGGAGAGCGCAGTCATGTCATTGACTGCGGCGGAGACGGCATAAAGACGTTTTGCCCAGCCAGTCGATATGGCTTCCCCCGCGGAGCCGGTCTCTCGCGCGAAGTAGTCCGATTTACTCCCCACAATTCCGCCCGCGGTCCCCAATTGTGTCCGCGCCACATGCCGCATTGACGCTACCGGGCGTGTCTCCGGTGCAGCAGCACCACCACCCCCGAATAGGCACTTAAGAGCATCGTGACAGGAATGAATACCAGCCCCCACCAACTTCCGGGGTTCGCCAGAATCGGAGCCAGAAACAACAGCGCCGTCAGCACCGGAACCGCGGAAGCAATCCGCCAGGATCCGCGCCATTTGATCAGGCCGTAGATCCCCGACGCGATCGGAAACAGAATCGCTCCCCACACCAGCAGCGCGACCGGAGCCAGGATGACGTACCGCATCGCCGAGATTCTACCACCTGTCGAATCACCCGGAGCTTAGCTGCGGCGGATTGGCCGCATCCAACACTTCCCTTACCTTGTTCAGCAGCGTGTCCGGTGTGAATGGCTTGTGCAGAAACGCCGGCGGCAGTTCGCCTGCCAGGGCCGCGCTATTGTCGCGATAGCCGGACATGTACAGAATCCGCAGCGTCGGATTGCCTTCCGTGAGCTTCTTCCCCAATTCGAAGCCGTTCATCTGCGGCATCACCACGTCCGTGAGCACCATATCGATTTTGTGCGCGTTCTTCTCGTACGCTTCCAGGGCAACGCTGCCGTTATTTGCTTCCAGCACCTCGTACCCGTTCGCCTGCAGCACTGCGAAGATGAGCCGCCGCACGCCTTCTTCGTCGTCCACCAGCAGAATCGTCTCCGAGCCCCTGGCCAAAGCCTTACGCACCGGTTCGGCCGCCTGCTCCGCCACGCGCGGCAGGTAGATTTCGAAAATCGTGCCGCAGTTCGGCTGAGTGTAGACCGTCACCTGCCCGTCTGCCTGCATGATGGCTCCGTAAACCGTCGCCAGGCCCAACCCGCTGCCTTTTCCCGGAGCCTTGGTGGTGAAAAAAGGTTCGAACAGGCGCGACCGCGTCTGTTGGTCCATCCCGATCCCAGTGTCGCTGACGGCCAGCATCACGTACGTTCCCGGCCGCACGCCTACATTCGTTTTACCGTCAATTTCCCCCACGTCCACATTGGCGGTTTCGATCACCAGCTTTCCACCCCGCGGCATGGCGTCCCGCGCGTTGTTCGCCAGGTTCACCACTACCTGTTCGATCTGGTCGGGACCGGCCTTTACGCGCCCCAGCCCCGGACTGGTCAGCAGGATCAGTTCGATGTTCTGCCCCAACAGCCGGTGCAGCATCGGCTTCATGCCGGTCACTACGGAGTTAAGATCCAGCACGCGCGCCTGGTCATTGGAACCGCGGCTGAACGCCAGCAGGTGACGTGTCAGCGCGGCGGCACGCTCCCCCGCATAGATGATTTCGTCCACGTAGCGCCGCGTCGCGTTGGCGGCCGGAACTTCGGCGCGCAGCAGTTCGGCGTAACCGGTAATTACCGTGAGCACGTTGTTGAAGTCGCCCGCCACGCCTCCCGCCAGGCGCCCCACGGCTTCCATCTTCTCCGCGTGCATCGCCTGTTCTTCCGACTGGCGCCGCTTCTGAATATCACGGAACACCAGAATGGCCCCCCGCACCATTCCGGTGTGGTCGCGAACCGGCGCGGCGCTATGCTCAATCGGCACCTCTACGCCGCTGCGGGAAATCAGCACCGCGTCATCCTTGAGAGCTACCGAAACCCGATCGCCAAGCACGCGCCCCACCGGGCTATTGACCGGCTGCCGGGTACGCGCGTCGATCAGGTGAACCACCTCGCCTGCCGGTTTACCGATCGCCTCCTGCCGCGGCCACCCGGTCAGGCTCTCCGCCGCCGAATTGAGAAACGTGATCCGGCCCTTGCGGTCCGTGGACACTACCGCGTCACCGATCCCGGAGATGGTGGCCGCTAACATGCGGCGGCTGTCCCTCCAGGACGATCCCAGCCATACCAGCAGCGCCCCCATCAGAATCACCACGCAACACAGCCAGAAGGATTCCGCCGACAGAAACGGCCGCACCAGCAGCATGCCCAGAATCGCGGCCGCCCCCAACAACACCATGAACGCATTCCGTTTCAGCTCCGAGTGGTTTGGTGCGTCCATGCGAGCGACCCTGTTACTGCATACTAGCCGGATTCTCTCCGCACCCGGTGTGACGTTGCGTACAACGAAGGCTCACCGGGCGGCCGCGTCTTCCATCGCCGATGCAGCCACATCCATTGCCCCGGATAGGCGCGGATCACCTCTTCCAGCCGGCTGTGCAGTACCTGCGTATCGCGCTCCGCATCGCCGGTAATCGGCACGGGCGGGTAAAACCGCAGCACGTACCGCCGCTCCTCTTCGCTCCATAGCGCGAAACCCGGTATCACCGCGGCGCCGCTGCGCGCGGCTATTTTGGCGAATCCCGCGCTGGCACAGGCGGGAACTCCGAAGAAGTCCACAAACACTCCGCCCTCCAGCGCGGCATTCTGGTCGATCAGGATTCCTACCGCCTCATTGCCGTGAAGCGCCTTCAGAATCGTGCGCGCGAAATCCTGCTTGGCGATGATGTGATTGCCCGACAGGCTCCGGCGCCGTTCCACCAGTCTGTCGATCAGCCGGTTGTCCAGCGGCCGCACCACCACGTGCATCGGTCCCGTCAACAGCGCATGGGCGAACGCGCTCAGTTCCCAGTTCCCCAGGTGCGCCGTGGCGAACAGTACCCCGCGCCCCTGCCGCTGCGCCAGGGCAAAATGTTCGGCGCCTTCACAGCGGATCCACCGCTCCACGTTCCCGCGGTGAAATTCGGGGAACTTGGCGAAGGTCACAATCATCCGGGCAATTGACGCAAACACTTCGTCAATCGTGCGCCGCCTCTCGCCGGCGGAAAGCGACGGCAGGGCCAGCACCAGGTTTCGCTCGGCCGTTAACCGCAGCCTGGGAACCGGCCAATCGAGCAGCATCCGGACTGCTAACCGCGCCAGCCGGTGCGCCCACCGCGCCGGGGTCCACTCTATCGTCTTCAGAACGGCGAGCGCCAGGCAATACTCCGCCCTGTCGCGAACTGGCGAGCGCTGTCGCATGAACCCGCATTGTACCGTGGGCTTGGTCTACGCGTGTCTGTGGAGGTGCGGACGGTATACGACCAGACCGCCGACACCCCAAACCATCAGAAATAGGAATGCAAACCCAAAAGCCAGGTCCGTCGCCATGCCTTTGAACTCAACCGGCGTCGGGATGAAACCCAAAACCAGCGAGCCGGCAATCGCCAGGGCATGCCAGAACCACATCTGCGACCCGTACCGGTGCAGCAGCCAAAGCGGTAAGGCCAAAGCCACCAGATAAACCAGGATAGCCAACATGCTAAACATGACAAGCCTCCTGTACAGCATTGTAGACCCCGGAATCGGACTTGTGAATCCTCAATACCCTTTCGATGATTTTGTTTTTTCTAGCGCTCTCGCATACCCCGATCAGCTGACGAGACCTTTGACATTCACAACTTTCAAAAGAAAAGATTTCCTTTGTATTCAGATTCTTAGTTGTCTTCGAACCCTGGAGCCCCAGTTTCGAAAGCTAACCTGGAATCGGAAAGGAGCTCCCACACGCCTGGTGATCCGATCATCATCTTCTCCGCAATGTGGATCTTAGCAACTCTCCTGAAGTAACCCAATCGCGCTCCACAGGCGCGCTACCTACAAAAAACCCTCTTTTGGGGGTAACACAATTCAATTGTGAAAGTTGATACTATTCTTTGGGGATACTCCTTCCGGGGATATCCCCAAGAATTATTAGGTATATAAACTCTTATCTAACTGAAAGAGCGGAGCTTCTTTGAGAACGGCCAGAGTATTGGCTTGCTGTCTGCTCCTATTGCCGCTCGTTGGCTCGGTGTCCCCATCCGAACCGCATAACAGGGCGAAGACCCTGGTCCCCACACAGCCAAAACCGGCGCAATGGAACGAACTGCGTACGCAGCTCGACCACGGCAATGAACTGGCCCATTCCGGGCATTATATTCAAGCAAATCAGCTATTTATATCTGTCAGAACATCCGCGCGGAAAGCTCGCGTTTGGGACCTGGCGGCGCGTGCCGGTGGCAATACCGGCAGTTGCCAGTTCGCCCTCCATCAGTACCAGCTCGCCCTGCCCAGCTATCTCGACGCCCGCCGCCTTGCCACGCAAGCCGCCGATTGGAGCGAGGTCGCCATTCT
The DNA here is from genome assembly GCA_963835555.1 of uncultured Solibacteraceae bacterium. Taxonomy (GTDB): domain Bacteria; phylum Acidobacteriota; class Terriglobia; order Bryobacterales; family Bryobacteraceae; genus Sulfopaludibacter. The sequence goes on from CAWIGC010000037.1 coordinate 6,068, forward strand.
GGATTCGAATATTGCTTCCCTTTATTCTGAAATGGGCGACCTGGAAGCTGCCGCCAGTTGGATGCAGGGAACTCTGGAGCGTCTTTCCGGCGAAGATCGCGCCAGGCATCTCCCCGAATTCCTCATTCAGTTGGCCCTGCTGCGGGCCCGCCAGGGCCACATGCCAGAAGCGTTGGCTTTGTTCCGCCGCGGCATCGATCGCGCCGACCGCGCCGGCAACATCGACCTCTACACGGTTGCCTGGAACCGCATGGGAATCGAGTACCTGAATCAGGGCGATCTTCCCGCCGCCGATGCCGCCTTCCTGGAAGCCTTCCGCGTTCGCAAATTCAACCGTCTGCCCCTGGAAAGCTGCTATCGCAACCTGGGCCGCCTGCGCATGGAACAGGGCGACTTGGAATCCGCCTCCCACCTGCTGGACCGCTGCCTGGAACTGGCCCACGGTCCGCACGGCGCCATTCCAGCCTGGGATGTCTATCAACTGCGCGGCCGTGTCCGCCTGGCCCAGGGCCGCTTGCCGGAGGCCCTGCAAGACCTGCGGATCGCCGTAAACCTGGCGCGCGCGTGGCGTTGGTCGAATCCGTCTAACGAGGCCGGCCGTCAGGGTGCCGAAAACATGTTGGACCAGGTCTACTCCGCCCTCATCGAAGCCGGCAACCGCCTCTACCTGAAAACCCGCAACCCGGCTCTCATCCGCGAAACCTTCGAAGCCGCTGAGGAAAATCGCGCCGCCAGCCTGCGCGCTCTGGTTGCCGGCCCGCGCTCCGCATCGGAACTGTCACCGGCCTACTGGGAAGCGCTGCTCCACCTGCAAAGCGCCGAAATTCAGGCGCTGCGCGCTCCGTCGCCGGCAGCCCGGGAACAGCTCACTTCGGCCCGGGCCCAGTTGACCCGGTTGGATGCCGGCCAGTTCTCTTCCGTTTCCGAACACCAGGTTTCGGATGGGCTCACCCGTCGTGTGCAGACCGCCCTGGACTCCCGCTCCGCCCTGCTCAGCTTCCACTTGGGCGATTCCATGTCCTGGATGTGGGCGTTGGACCGGTCCGGCATGGTGCTCTATTCCCTGCCCCCGCGACGCCGCATCGAAGACCGGGTGGCTGCATGCTACAATCGCCCTGCGTGATAATCTGCCTGGTTCCATCGAGGCCGGCGCTGCCCTGTACCGCATGCTGTTCGGTCCTCTGGCGCCGCGGTTCCAGCAGAAAACCCGCTGGCTGCTCGCGCTCGATCAGGGCGAACACTCCGCACCGGCTCGCACCGGCCCCACCGCGCCCGGTCTGTTCGACGCGCCGCTATCCGCCCTGGCCATCGAAACCAAAGGCCCCCGCCCCGTCTTCGTCGCCGAACTCCACAATACCGTACTCATCCCCGGAGCCGCCTTTTGGACCGAAGCCGTGGCGCGTCACCGCTCCCTGCCCGTCTCCCCCGTCTTCATCGGCATCGGCGATGCCATCTACAATACCGCCGATCCCCGGCTGCCCCCAAGTCTGGTAGCCCGGCAAACCAGGACCACCGCCTTTATCGCGTCGGCTGCCACCAGTCTGCCCTCTCTGGCTCTGCCACGCCTGGTTGCCAGCGGCCCCGAACTGGATGCCTGTGCGCGCGCCTGGGTCGGCGAACGAGTGTTGCTGAAAGGCGCCCAAGCGTCCCGCGAACAATTGCAAAAACAAATCCGGCGTAATCCTGCAGTGTTGCATTTCGCCACCCATTTCCTTCCCTCCTACGGCGGGCGCACCTCCGGGCTGATCGCGCTCAGCCTCAACCCGCACGGCGAAACCGAGCTACTGGCTCCCGAGGAGATTGCTCGCTGGAGCGTGAACGGCGCACTGGTGGTCCTGAGCGGCTGCCATTCCGCCCAGGGTGCGGTCTTGCCAGGAACCGGCTTGCTCGGTTTAACCCGGGCCTGGCTGGCGGCCGGAGCACAATGCGTCATCGGCAGCCGCTGGAGTACTCCCGACGATAGCGGCGTGCTGTTCAGCGCCCTGTATCGCAATTTGCGCGGACAGGCGCATCCCGACCCTTCCGAAGCTCTTCGCGCCGCCCAGGTGGAAATGATTCATGCCGGCGGTTGGCGCGCGCACCCCCGATATTGGGGAACTTATCTCACGGTAGGAAGCCAGTGAGCAAGATCATACCCCCTCTCACAAACTCTGAACAATCCCCGCCCGATAGCGTCACCTGGGCGCGTCTGGTAGAACGCATCCGGTCGGATGACCCTTCCGGCATGGAGGAACTGTACCGCGTCTTCTCCCAAGGCATCCGGTTTTACCTCTGCCGGCAGCTTGGCACGCAAGACCTCGACGACCGGGTACACGACATTTTCCTCATCGTCACCCAGTCCATCCGGCGCGGAGACTTGCGGGAACCCGACCGGCTCATGGGCTACGTGCGCACTGTGCTGCGCCGTCAGGTGGCCTCCCACATCGAACAAATCGTGCATTTCCGCAACAATCACGCCGATCTCGAAACCGGACTGCGCCTCACCGACCGCCGGCCCGACCCGGAACGGTCGGCGATTCAAAATGAGAACCAGGCCCTCGCCATGCGCGTCCTCCATAGCCTGAAGCGGCGCGACCGCGAAGTGCTCGTCCGCTTCTACCTGCAGGAACAAACTCCCGAAGACATCTGCCGCGACCTGGATCTCAGCGCCACCCAGTTCCGCCTGATCAAGTCCCGCGCTAAAACCCGCTTTATTGAACTTGCCAAGCGGCGGTTTTCTTTGCGCAGCCTCCTGCCGCAACTCTAAATATAAGGCAGAGACCGTACATAATCTTACGCTTTCCTAAGGCAATTCTGACCCCAGAAATTGTGAGAGTACTGATCTCGCGCCGCCACCTTTATATCAGGAAGCGAACAGTTCACAATGGAGATGACAATGGACGTCGATGGTCACCTCGAAGAAGAGGAGATTGAGCGATACTCGCTTGCGGCCAGTGACGAAGGCGAGCTATCGCAACTCGAGGAGCATCTCCTGCTATGTGCTGCCTGCCGCAAGAAGGTGGAAAACAGCGACCGCTACGTCACTTCCATGCGCCTCGCGGCAGTGCAAATCCGCTCGGAAGAGAAACGCGCTCCGCGATGGGCCGGCATGGCTTTCCTGCTGGCCGCCGCGATCATCCTGGCGGGAGTCCTCCTGTTTCGCGGCAATGCGCCGGTTCCGTTCGCAGTCAGCCTGGCCGCCACGCGCGGCGTTGGAACGAATGCGCAAGCGCCCGCGGGCGTTCCCCTGGCCCTGCAACTGGATCTCACCGGACTCCCCGCCGCGGCTTCTTACCGTGTGGAAATAGTGGATCGCTTCGGAAAACAGGTGTGGGCCGGAAACTCTCCGGGACATCCCGCCACGGCGTTGCTCGCCGGCGTCTACTACGTCCGCATCTACTCCCCGGCCGGCGCGTTGCTCCGTGAGTATGGTCTCGAAATCAACCCCCGGCCGTAGCGCCGGTCTGCGCCATTCGCCCTGCTAAAATAAACGTATGCAGCGTCACGACGCGAGCGTTGCCGTCTCCGTCGAGCGTTTCTTCCAGTTCTCCCTGCTCGGTCTGGTAGCCAGTGGATATCTGGCCGTGGCCGGCTCCGGCTATCTCGATGTTCCCACCATCGCCCTCACCGCCCTCGGACTGGTGCTGCGCGCCGTCCTCATCTGCGGCTGGATTCGCATCGCCCCCTCGGATCGCGCCATTACCGGCGTCACTCTCAGCTACGTCGCCTTCTTCGGCATAGACTACTTCCTTCTATCGCACGATTTTCTGGCCGCCACGGTGCACCTGGTTTTCTTCCTCGCGGTCATGAAGATCCTCACCTCGCGAACCAATCGGGATTATCTCTACACCGCCATCATCGCCTTCCTGGAGTTGCTGGCCGCGGCCATCCTCTCGGTCAGTTTCAGCTTCTTCCTTTTCCTGGCTTTGTTTCTTCTTCTGGCCATGGCGGCCTTGACCAGCGCCGAAATCCGCCGCTCCATGACCAGGGCCCGCACCACCGCCCGCGCCGGCCTGAGGCGGTTCCACCCGCGTCTGGCGGTGCTTTCCGCGCTTGTTTCCGTGGGCATCCTGGCGCTCACCACGGGCATGTTCTTCCTGCTGCCGCGCACCGCCGACGCGGCGTTTTCCCGCCTCGTCTCGCATCGGATCTATATTCCGGGATTCTCCAACCGCGTGAAGTTCGGCGAAATCGGTGAGTTCAAAACCAGCTCCCGCACCGTCATGCATATCGCCGTCTACAGCACCGAATCCGCCGCCGGACTCAAATGGCGCGGCGGCGCGCTGGTGAAGTTCGACGGAAAGAACTGGATCAACCCGCACCCGGAACGCACACCCGTCCCCATGGATCGCGGCCACATCAACCTGGTGCCTTCGCAGTTGCGCCGCAACGGACGGAGGATCAGCTACACCGTGGAGATGGACGGCGTGGATAATGACTCGCTCTTCTTCGCCGGAGTCCCCGAACAGGTGGAACTCCGCAACTCCCCCCTGTTCCGCAGCGAAACCGATAGCTTCCACCTCGGCCATCCCCCGCTGGCCGGCTTCCACTACGAAGCCTACAGCCTGATCCCGGCTCCGCCAGAGGTGGAACCGGTGCTCTGGCCGCCGCCCCTCATTGGCCCGGAAGAGCGCGATACGTACCTCCAACTGCCCCCTCTGGACCCGCGCGTTGCCCGGCTGGCGCGGACCATGGCCGCCGGGGCCATTACCGACCTGGAACGCGCCCGCGCCATCGAGTACCACCTGCACAAGGACTATTCCTATACGCTGGAACTCCCCCAGCGCGAAATGGAACATCCGCTGGAGAACTTCCTGTTCGAGCGCAAAAAGGGCCACTGCGAGTACTTCGCCACCGCCATGGTGGCGCTGCTGCGCACGCTCGGCATCCCCGCCCGCATGGCCACCGGCTTCCAAAGCGGCATCTATAATCCGATCACCGACCTCTGGCTGATCCGCGCCTCCGACGCCCACGCCTGGGTGGAAGCCTGGCTGCCCAACCGCGGGTGGACCACCTTCGACCCTACACCGCCCGATCCCAACCCGGCAGGCATGGGACTGTTCACCCGCCTGAATCTGTACCTGGACGCCGCCGACACGTTCTGGCAGGAGTGGGTGGTGAGTTACGATCCCGGGCACCAGGGTACGCTCGCCGATAAACTCCAGCAGGGCGCCGGACGCCTGGGCATTCGCTGGTTCGATTCGCTCTCCGGCGCGGAATCGGCCTGGACGCAGCGTCTTAACGCCTGGTTCAAACGGTACGGGCCGGCCGTTCTGGGCCTGGCCGCCTGCGGATTGCTGCTCTTCCGCTTCAGCCCTCCCCTGATTCGCATGCTGCGCATCCGGCGTCGCGTGGATCAGGTCCGGCGCGGCCACGCCAGCGCGGCCGATGCCACTCTTCTATACGAGCGGATGCTGCACATCCTGAAGCGCCGCGGATTTCAAAAGCCGCTCTGGTTCACTCCCACCGAATTTGCCGCCTCTCTGCCGGCGTCCGCCGCTCGGCGTTCGCGTCCACCGGTTCACCGGCGCTTACAATGAATTGCGTTTCGGCGGCCGCACCGAGGTAGCCCCCCATTTGTCCGCCCTGCTGGATGAGTTGGAGCGGGAAGAGTAGTATTGAGACTATGCGGGGGTTCACGGTAGCGCTCGGTTTGATTTTTCAAATCCAGCTCTTTGCCGGAGGAGCGGCCGACATTGCACGCGCGATCCGGGAGAACAGCTTCGATCATGAGGAATGCTACCGCATCCGCGATCTGGAGATAGTCAAAGAGGATATTCGCATCTATCTGGCCGACGGCCACCTGATTTTCAGCAAGCCCATTGCCGGCCGCCGCATCGCCGCCGTGTTCGTCTCCGACGTCGAAGGCGGCGATGGCGAGGTGCTGTTGCGCCCGCCGGATGTGGCGGAGCGGCGCAGCCTGGCCGGCAATATCGATTCGCCCACCCTCGACGAGCATTTTAAGACCGCCGTGTTCCTGTTCACGGGGGACGACTACGACCGGTTGAAGAGCCAGTTCCCGCACAGCGTCGCCAACCGCAAGAGCCCGGAAATCGCGCCGCTTCTGGACGAAGAATGGACCAGCGTGCTGCGCAACCTGGGCGAGAGCTATATGACCCGGTTGACCATTGACCTGCTGGGCGGACCGGGCCATCCACCGGGCCTCTTTGCCGGTCTTTTCGCCGGCCGCAAACTGGGCAATTTCGACGTGGTGTACGACCCGGCCAGCCCGGAACAGATCATGGCCGGAAATGTGAACTCAAGAAACGGCCGGCTCTATTTCGACACCTGGACCAGTTTTCGCGCGCGCGCCACCCGCAAGGACCCGGCGCCGCCGCACCTCGACCTGATCACCAGCAATTACCGCATCGAGGCCACCGTGAATCCGGACCTGTCGCTTTCGGCGGTCACCCGGGTCACGGTGAAATCGCCCACCGACGGACTGGTTTCGACGGCCTTCGAAATCACGCCCCTGATGACCGTCACGGAGGTTACCGTGGACGGCAAGCCGGCCGAGTTCCTGGAGCGCGATTCGCTGCGCGCCAACCTCTCGCTGGGGGGCAACAATCTGTTTGTCGTGGTGCCGCCGGAGCCTCTTCATGCGGGCCGCGACTACGAATTTGAGTTTCACCACAACGGCAAGGTGATTCTGGATGCCGGCGACCACGTGCTCTACGTGACCGCCCGCGGGAACTGGTATCCCATTCACCGCCTCCAGTTCGCTACTTACGATATGCTCTTCCGCTACCCGCAGGATCTGGACCTGGTAACCGCCGGCGAGGTGGTGGAAGACCGGACCGAAGGGCCCTGGCGCGTCACCCGCCGCAGAACCGCCGCGTCCATCCGGCTGGCGGGCTTTAACCTGGGCAACTATCAACATGCCCGCGTCGAGCGCGGCGGGTTCGTGGTGGATGTCTGCGCCAACCGCACCCTGGAAACCAGCCTGAAGCCACTGCCGGAGTTGGCGCCCATGCCCCTCATTCCCGACATGATCCGCAGAAGGCTGCCGGTTCCGATGGTCAACGTGCAGACCGAACAGGCGCCCAGTCCTATTGAGCGCCTCAAGCAATTGGCAGATGGTGTGGCCGCGGCCATGGAGTTCATGAGTGCGCGATTCGGTCCGCCGGCGCTCCCCCATCTGACCGTATCGCCCATCCCGGGGACGTTCGGGCAGGGCTTTCCCGGACTGATTTACCTTTCCACGCTCTCGTACCTGAAGGTGCTGCCACGCGCGGTCGCGCGGATGGAAGAATCCCAGGAGTTGTTCTTCCTGGAGCTGTTGCAGGCCCACGAAACGGCACATCAATGGTGGGGGAATCGTGCGGCGGCGGGCAGCTATCGCGACAACTGGCTGATGGAATCGCTGGCCAATGTCTCCGCCCTGCTTTACCTCGAAAAGACGCGCGGCGCGCACGCCACCGATTTGTTTCTGGACGCCTACCGCAACGCCCTGCTGGAGAAGAACGCGGTGGGCCAGCTAGTGGATTCCGCCGGACCCATCGTGCTCGGCACCCGCCTGGAAAGCTCCCAGCAGCCGTCCGCCTGGCGCAGCATCACCTATGGCAAGGGTACCTGGATCATGCAGATGCTCCGCCGCCGGATGGGCGACGAGAGGTTCCTGACGATGCTGCGAGAACTCCTGAAGCGCTACGATCGCGTGGACATGACTACGGAAGAGTTCCGCCAGCTTGCGGCGGAATTCCTGCCGCCGAATTCGCAGGATCCCACCCTGGAGGGTTTCTTCGACCAGTGGGTTTACGGCACCGGCATTCCCGCGCTCAAGCTCACCTACGCGGTGAAGGGTAAAGCCCCCGCCCTGAAGTTGACCGGCACCCTGACGCAGTCCGGCGTCGAGGCCGATTTCAGTGCCCTGGTCCCAGTCGAGATCCGCACCGCCCCCGGAAAGACCGTCACGCAGTGGGTCCGTTCCATGAACGAGCCGGTTACTTTCACTATGGCGCTGAAGCAGCCGCCGTTAAAAGTAACGCTGGATCCGAATCACGCCCTGCTTCGGAAGTAGGTTCCGTCTTTACTTCTCCGACATCTCGGAAATCTTCCCGTCTACTTCTTCGATCCTGACGAGGAAGCGCTTGCGGGCCTGCAGTTTGGCTTCCGGCATCTCAAAACGCGACGCGATCATCCGGTCCCAAGTGGCTTTGGGCGGAATCATGTCGTTCATGATCAGCGAGGCGTTGTACTTGGGCCCCAGCACCGGGATGCCCTCCAAAGCCTGCTGGGCGGCGGAATCGGAGGCCGTCTGCCCTTCGGTCTGGTTGCCGGACGCGTCCTCCATCAACACCGTCACAGTGCGTACTTTGAATCCGTAATCGGACGGATTCTCGATGCGGAAATCGACCACCACGAACGAATTGTTGTCATCGAGCGGCGCCGTCCGCACCTTCAAAAACTTGCCGTGCACATCGACGTGTGCGCCCCGCTGCATGTAGAAGATCGCTCCCACGGCGATTGCGATGCACACGAGTCCTATCCCGAACGCGACAGCAAAATTCCTGGACACTCCTAGACCTCGCTAACGATGCGCATAATCTCCTCCATGGAGGTATGCGCGGCGGCAATCAGCGTGCCGTCGAAGATGTGCGTTTCCAGGCCGATTTTGTACTTGTAGTTGTCGCGGGAGAGCGCCTCCATAATCGCCTTCCAGTCCTCCTTCTCCGGACTCGACGGCATCACGCCCTTACCCTTGATCTGAATATTGAGCATGCGCTCTTTGGGAAGCGCCGCGTAGCCTTCGGGAAAGGAATGCTCGCGGCCATAAGCGTTGTGCGGATCCCAGTTGAAGCCGATGTACTTATTGGGAATCAGCTTGAACACTTCGCCGAGTTCGGCGCTGGTGGCCACATTCTGCGAGCCTTCGTTTTCGATCAGCAGGTGGACCTTTTCCTTCTGGGCCACTTCCCCCATGGCGCCGATCGTCTCGGCGATGCGCGGGAACAATGAGGCAGGCTCGGCCGTTCGCGAGCCGGTAAAGATGCGCACTTTGTCGCAGCCCATAATCTGGGCGCAGCGGATGGCTTTGCGCAGGTCTTCCATACGATTGTCCCAGCGGGCCTTTTCGGCAGCCAGGCGCTTCTCGCGCGCCGGCGGTTCTTCGGGCCTCCGGCGCACCGGTACGGTGTCCGGCCAGCCGAACTTGAGCAGCCCGGTATTGACGAACGAGACTTTGAGCCCTTCATTGGTGAAGCGCGTGGCATCCATCTTGATTTCGGCGTCGGAAAGCTGGAAGTATTCCTTCCTGCCGTTGGGTTCGTTCTTGGGAGGATTACGGATCTCGACGAACTTCATCCCGTACTGGTGGGCAAACGCGATGGCGTCATCGGTGGTGAGGCCGATCTCGTCGGTGATGGCGCTGATCGTGGTTTTGTCGATGCGCGACTTGGCCCAGAGAGATGTCGCGCACACGGCGCCCGCCGCAAGGATTTCCCGCCTTGTCATCATAGTTAAGATTGTAGTCGATGGCCACGGAATTCACGATAGCCTCAGGGCGCACGGCCCTGGTTCAGGAAGGCGATATTACGCGCGTGCCCGTAGACGCGATAGTCAACGCGGCCAATGCGGCGCTGGCAGGCGGCGGCGGCGTGGATGGCGCCATCCACCGGGCCGGCGGTCCGGCGATTATGCGCGAACTGGATGAGATCCGGCGGCAGATCGGCAGGTGTCCCACGGGAGACGCGGTGGCCACGGGCGCCGGCCGGCTCCCCGCGCAGTACGTCTTTCACGCCGTCGGGCCGGTCTATCGCGACGGCAAACATGGCGAGCCCGACCTGCTGGCTTCCTGCTACCGCAGGTGTCTCGCGCTGGGCGAAGAGCGGCAGGTCCGGACCATTTCATTTCCCGCCATCAGCACCGGCGTGTACGGATATCCCCTGCGCGAAGCGACGGCAATTGCCGTGCGCGAGGTGATGGCGCACCTGGCGCTTCCGGCTACCGGAATTCAGAAAGCCATCTTCGTGCCGTTCGGCCAGCAGACCTACGACGTGTACGTGGAGATCTGCCGGGCCAGCCTGCCGGCGTCGCGCTAACTCCTCAATTCTGTTCCGTTAAGATACGCGTTCCTGAAGTCCGAACGCCGGACCTGCTGCCGGACGAAGGAAGCCGGCGCCCTTGTGTCCTTGGCCGCTGGTCTGTGCATTGCTCTCAACTGGGGGGGCGGCAGCGTGACACAAAAACCAAACTCGCGATAGCCGGAGACGGCTTCTCCCTTCGCGGGACTGCACCTGATCGGACAGATGGGTCCCCTGGTTGAACGTTTTGGAACACCGTTTTCCCTCTTCCGCGCCGGAAGAGGGAGACGGTCTGTTCAATTCGACCGTCAGGCGTACCTCCGAAGTGGGCCGACACGTGCATCCGCGGATTGGGAGATCATGGCCGCAGGAAAAACCGGTTTCCCATATCAGGACCCTCCACTGTCCCGCAGGATCCTGTCCGGAAATGCCGCAGTTCCACGAATACCGGCGGACCGTGTCAACCGGATAGATACAGGAGGGCTCATTGGGCCTGGAAAGCATAGGCACACCATCGCTCTGGATCGGCTTCACGCTGCTGGTCCTGGCGATGCTGAGTCTGGATCTCGGGGTATTTCACCGGCGCGCTCACGTGTTGAGTATGCGCGAGGCAACCGGGTGGACGCTTACCTGGATCGCTTTGTCACTGTTGTTCAACGTCTTCGTGAATTACCGGTTCGGCTCGGCGCGTGCGGTAGAATTTCTAGCCGGATACCTGATCGAGAAGGCGCTTTCGGTCGATAACATTTTTGTTTTTCTGATTGTCTTTTCGTCTTTGGCGGTTCCCAGGGCCCTCCAGCACCGGGTCTTGTTTTGGGGAATTCTGGGCGCCATGATCCTGCGCGGCGCCTTTATCCTTTCCGGCGCAGCCCTTCTGCACAGGTTTCATTGGGTAATTTATCTCTTTGGCGCATTCCTGATCTATACCGGATTCAAATTGCTCGTGAGGCAGGCCGTGGAGGTGCAATTGGATCGCAATCCCCTGTTCCGGCTGTTTCGAAGGCTGGTTCCGTCAGTGGCCGACTACCGGGGTACGCGCTTCACGGTGGTAGAAAAAGGTAGGCGATACGCGACACCGCTGCTGCTGGTGCTGGTGGGGATTGAGGTCACCGATATTGCTTTCGCGGTCGATTCGATCCCCGCCATTTTCGCGATTACCAGGGACCCGTTCATCGTATACACGTCCAACATCTTCGCCATACTCGGTCTGCGGGCGCTCTATTTCGTGCTTGCCGGCATGATGGGAAAGTTTCGCTATCTCAACGTCGGACTGGCTCTGGTATTGGCCTTCGTGGGGGCGAAGATGATGCTCACGGATGTCTACAAGGTGCCCACGGGCGCTTCTCTGGCGGTGATCGCCACCCTGCTCGCCGGGTGCATCGCAGCGTCGCTGCTGCGGCCGCTCCCGGCGGCGAAACTGGCCGGGAGCACTGAATAACGCCAGCCTCGCCAGCCGGCCTAATCCGCGCCTGCCGAAGATCCGGCGCATAGGGCGCCGATTTCGGACTGCGTAAGCTTCGCTTCGGGGTGCAGGGGCAGGTAGTACCACAACGGCATCCCCCCTTTGCGAACCTCCTCGCAGACGCCTCTCAATCGCGAGCGGGCCATCTCAGGTCCGAGTTGTCCCCACTCCGAAAAGTTCAGGTGAATCCTTCCTTCCCGAACGTCCTTGGCTACCATCCAGGAGACGGGCGAGACCTTGCTGTACCACGGCCATGCGGTCTCGTTCGAGTGACAGTCGCGGCAGGCGCGGTTCACGATTCCGGTGACCTCTGCCGGAGGCTGGGCGGCCGAGTGAAAAGAGAGGTTCGGGTCGGACAGCGGGTTGGTCCTGTCCGGTTGGAAAAACTGGGCCCCGATCAGTACAGCAACTGCAACGGGGAGCAGGATTCGCACAATGCGTCTAAACATGTTGTCGTCCTAAGGATAGTCCTGTCGCGCGGCATCCTGAAAGTGGAATTTGGCAGCCCCGCTTTCAGGCAGCTTCATGGATATACTGCGAGGGCGCCAGGAAGCGCAACAGGCAGCCCACACCGCCAAGATTCATCAGCACATCGCTGTGCTCCACCACTTCCACGCCACATTCGAGGCGCCCGGCAAGCCGTACCATTTCTTCTCTGATGTCGAACTCTCTCGGCAGTCCCATGCGGCAGGCCGGGCAGGCGTTGGGACAAGGCAAAACGAGTTCCAGTTTTCCACAGCGGCGGCACTCCCACCCGGCGCCCGGCTCATAGCTACTGGCAATCACCAGGAAGTCCGCTTGCCCGGTCTTCAGCGCCTGCATCGTGGCGCTGGTTCCGGCCACCGCGAGTCCGTGAGTGTGGATCTGGGAGACCAGCCGCTCCGCGATCGCCTGCGACTCCTGTTCTTCATGTTCCAGGAAAGACTGGAGAGTGGAAGCGACCACGTCGGAAATCTGGTCGTTCGCAGCCGCGGGAACCGTGTCGATCAGCTTGGCCGCGAGATTTTTCGGTAGCGCATTCTTCACCGCCGGAAAGATGCGCGCACTGCCCGCCAGAATCAAATGACCGTAACCACCTTCGGCGATGACGCGTTCCAGAACCCGGACCAATTCGTTGACGAATTGTTTGGTTCGCTCGCGGCGGTGATCCTGAAAGTGATCCTTGGTCCATTCATGCCCCACGCGGCTCCGCAGTTCCGGGCGCTTTCTCCAAACCTGTTCGGTAACCGATCCAAGGTTCACGCTAAGGATTCTGGCGGAGGTCTCCGTTGCCAGTAGAATGACATACCGGTCATAGTTGTCTTTGAGTTCCACCAGATGGTAAAGATTCGGGGTGGTCCCAACGGCAACCGAGTCCGGCAGAGGAACGTGAAATTGCAGCGGCAGGAAGAACGGGTGGTCTCCCTCGCGGACAAACACAGCGACTCCCTTTATCGATTTGGCGATCCCGGTTCGGAGGAAGGCCTGTATCCGCGCCAGTGCTTCATCGAACGGCCGGAGCATTTTCGCCGGCAGCGATTGACGAATGGTCTGGGCGCGCTCTTCGAGGAAATTATGAACCCCCGGTAAACCCTCCCCCACTTTCAAATAGCAACTGATTACAGGCGCTTCGCTCTCGTCAAGAGTAGCCAGCGTCCTGACGTGGTCTTCCAACTCTCCGGTCTTCACGATGGGTCCTTTCCGGTTTGGCATATGCGCCGGTTGACGCGATGTCAGCCAGCGGCAAACGGTCCAAACCTCTTCGACAGGCGTTGGAGTGCAATCCGCTGGCCAATAGGGCAGCTTCCGGGAACGGTCACGCGATGGGGGAAATCATTGTCGCAGTTCCCCACACAGGGGACCCTGACTGGCTGGTTTACTCGTACCGGAGCGCAATGATCGGGTCGATTTTCATGGCTCGCTGGGCGGGTAGATAAATGGCCAGTGCCGCGGCGGCGAGAAGCGTGACGGTGATGCCGATAAAGGTGTCCGGATCGTTGGCGGTCACTCCGAAAATCAGCGCCGACATGCCCCGCGCCATGGCATAAGCAGCCGGCAGGCCGATCGCCAGGCCGGTCCCGATGGTCCACAGTCCTTTGCGGAACACCATGGCCAACACGCTGGGGCGCGGCGCTCCCAGAGCCACGCGAATGCCGATTTCATGAGTCTGCTCAGACACCATGTAGGCCATTACGCCGTACACCCCGATGGCCGAAAGCACCAGCGCCAGGACGCCGAAAACTCCCATCAACACGGCCATGTAGTTCAGTCCGATGGCTCGGTTATGAATCGCCTTCGCCATAGTCTGTACATCCGTGATGGGCTGCTCGGGATCTACCGCGCGAATCGCGCCCATGACCGCCGGCGCCAGGAGCAAGGGGTCGCCCGCCGCACGCACGCCTACGTCGAGCCAGAGCGCCGGGAACTGTTGATAGGAGACGTACAGGCAGCGCCGCGGTTCGCGATCGTAAGGATTGTGAGGCATATCGCCGGCCACGCCGACAACGGTCATCCACGGGTTCGCCGAATCCGCCGCCCCTAGTTTGATGTGCCGCCCGAGGGGCGACTCGCGGCGCCAGTAGCGGCGCGCCGCGCTCTGGCTGATCACCACCACCTTGGGCGCATCGGGGCCGTCGCGTTCGTTCAGGAAGCGCCCCGCCAGCAGCGGTACGTGGAGCGTTTCGAAGTAGCTCGCGCCGGCCACCTGGTACATGCCCTGCGGAAGGTTGGCCGGATCCGCGGTCTGGCCTTCAATCGTGAAGACCCGTCCGCTGGAATGGTCGCTGTAGGGCATGGCTGTGACTACCGCGGCGTTGCGCACCCCCGGCAGCGCCTGGATGCGCGTCAGCACGTCGCGGTAGAACGACAACCTCTGGAACGGCTCGTGGTACTTCTTGTCCGTGAGGGCCAGGCGCAATTCCAGCAGGGTTGCGGGCTCCAGCCGGGCGCCGGTATCCACCAAGGTCTTGAAGCCGCGCACCATCAGTCCCGCGCCCACCAGCAGAACAACGGCCAGGGCGATTTCCGCCGTGACCAGAATGTTGCGCAAGCGGTGGCGGCCACGGCCCACCGAAGAGCCGCGCCCGCCCTCTTTCAGCGAATCGGTGAGATTCGGCCGGGAGCATTGCCAGGCCGGCGCCAGCCCCGAGAGAATTCCGGCGGCCACCGCGGCAGCCAGGGTGAACGCCAGCGCGCGGCTGTCCAACTGCATGCTCTTCCAGCCCACGATGTAACGTTCGATTTCGGGCGGCATGCCGTTCTTGATCGCCATGAGGCCCCACTTGCCGATGAGCAGTCCCAGCGCCGCGCCCGCCAGCGAGAGCAGCACGCTCTCCGTCACCAGTTGCGTGATCATGCGCCAGCGACTGGCTCCCAAGGCCGTGCGCACGGCCACTTCGCGCAGACGCCCGGTGGCTCTTGCGAACTGCAGGTTGGCCACGTTGGCGCAGGCGATCAACAGCACGAACAGCACGGCGCCCAACAGCATCAGGGAATACTGCTCGGTCTCGTAATCCACCAGGAAACGGTGCGCCGGCCAGATCATGAAGCGCCGCGTTTTATTGGTCTCCGGATAGGACGCGGCCAGCCGCGCCGCGATGCTGCTCAATTCCGATTCGGCCTGGGCGATGGTGCGTCCGGGTTTGAGCCGCGCCACCGCCACCAGCGAATCGCTCTTGCGTGAGGAGCGCTGCGCCGGTGTTTGCGCCAGCGGCGTCCAGACTTCGGTGGCGATCGGGAAATCGTAGCTGGCGGGCATGACGCCGCTCACCACGAAGTTCTGGTCGTCGAAGCGCACGTTCCTCCCCACGATTGCCCGGTCCGCGCCGAAGCGGCGACGCCACAGCTTATCGCTGAGCACCACCTCGCGTTCCCTTCCGGGCTGGTCTTCACCGGGCTGGAAGGCGCGGCCGAGCGCCGGCTGCACGCCCATCACATCGAAGAAATTGGCGCTCACCAGTGCCTGTGAGACTCGTTCCGGCTCATTGCCTCCACCCACAATATTGGCCGAGCCATATTGAAAGTGCGCGATGTCCGCCAGCGAAGTACCATCACGCCGGATGTCATCCAAGTCTGCGGGAGTAATGTTGTCGGCGTCATGGGGGGAGTCCGGGACACGCTCGAGCACCATCACCAGCGTTTCCATATGCGGCAGCGAGACCGGCTTCCACAACAACGCGTCGGTGACGCTGAAGATGGCGCTGGTGGCGCCGATTCCGAGCGCCAGGGTGAGCACGGCGGTAATCAGGAATGCCGGAGAGTGGCGCAGGCTGCGCGCCCCGAAACGGATGTCCTGCCAGAGATTCACGCTTGTCCCTCCAAACAGACCAATACGAACGGCGCCTGCCGCGAGTTCGCAGAAAACAGCGTCTATTCGTGCTTTTCCAATGTCAAGGTGATGGTGCCGATGGTGATCTGCATGCGGACGCGAATCTGAACGGGCAAGCGCCGCCGGTCGTCGGTAAACCAGAGATTCAAACGCGCGGGCCGGTGAAACAGTACATCGTTGAACAAATAAACTTCGTAGCGGATGGTGTGGAAGGTGCCTTCCGGCGTTTTGATATCTTCGCGCGCCTGCGCTTCCACTTTTGCCAAAGCGCTCTTTTTGCCGTCCGTTACGGCGACCGTAGCGCTCTGCCCCGGCTCCAGCGGCAGCGTGCGCATGTAATACATGCCGCCCACCACGTCATGTACGCAGGCGGGAATATCGATCTGGCGCTGCAGCAGCAGGGCATTCTTGATGCGGTCGCGCTCCAGGTAGTCGGCCTTACGCGCGGCGGCGTCATAGGCGATGCGCGTTTCGCGCTGGCGGCTGCCCTCCTGGGAGGTGAACAACGAAGATTCGGCGCACTGATTCGGACCGAGATTCACGGCGTAATTGTCTTCCACCCGGAACAGCTTGGAAACCAGCCCCACCGATTCCAGATGCAGGTTGACGTGGCCGCCGCCGCGCGGCGTGGCGGTCCATTCCACGGTGGCTTTGCCCGCTGTGATCAGCCGCCATTCCACGTTGTAGTGAAGCGTTTCCCTGGCAGGCAACGGATTGTTCTGTGCGAAGACAGACGCGTAGCCGGCCAGCAACAAGGCCATCAACCGGAAGAGCATGAAAGAGTCAGTGTCTCAGATGCGGAGAGGGCGGCGCAAATCTGCGGAACATTGCCGCCGCCCGGTGCGTATCCCGCTGAAGAGCCTCGGCTAATAACCGCACCGCTGGTGCGTCGTGAAAAGGGATAATCGAAGCATATGGCATCTGGCACCCTGGTTCGCCGCCCGGCGGTACTGCTTGCGCTGGCTCTGTGCGCCGTGGGCGGCGTGGTGACTCTGCTCGGCAGGCTGGCTGGCGGTCCCGCCGTGGATTTGAAAAAGACCCCGCTCACCAGTGAAGCCGGCGGCCACGCCTACCCCGCGTTCGCACCCGATGGAAAGCGCGTCGCCTTTAGCGGACACGATACGTCGAAAGATGCCGTCTCTCACATTTTCGTGCAGCCTGTTGCCGGCGGCGGTTCGCTGCAAGTCACCCAGGGCGAGGGCAACGACATCGGCCCTGTCTGGTCGCCGGACGGCGCCAGCCTGGCATTTCTGCGCATTGCCGGCGATCGCGCGCAGGTGATCGTGATTCCCTCAGCGGGCGGAGCCGAACGCAAGGTTGTGGAGTTCGACGCTCCGGTAAGCGGCGAAGACGAGGACGCGGAGCTTTCGCCCTCGGTAGCCTGGACGCGCGACGGCAAAACTCTGCTGGTCTCCGCGCCGGCGGGCGAACAGCAGATTCCCGCCATCAGCACAGTACCGAGCGAAGGCGGCGCGCTGCAGGCGATCACCAGACCGCCCGGGAGTTCGCGCGGCGATACCAATCCGGCGGTCTCGCCGGATGGCAAGAACGTGGCCTTCGTGCGCAAACTGGATGGCGACCGCGCCGACCTGTACCTGTGCGACCTGAACGGCAACGGCGTTCGCCAGCTCACCTTCGACGGCAACACCATCCATGGCATCGCGTGGACCGCCGGCGGCGAGGACCTGATGTACTCGGCCAATCGGGGGACCGGCTGGCGCCTTTGGCGCGTGCCGGCATACGGCGGCAGCCCGCGCGACCTCCTGGTGAGCGGCAACCATGCAACCTATCCCGCCGTGGCGCCCACCGGCAATCGCCTGGCATTCACCGAGAGCCCTTCGGTGGCGGAGGTCTGGATCGCGCAACTGGGATCAGGATCGGGAGAGCCGGAGCATGAGCGGCCGCTGATCCGATCCTCGGGCCGGGAGACGAATCCGTCGATCTCACCCGACGGCCAGCGTGTAGCCAACATCTCCGATCAGAGCGGCGAGCAGGAGATCTGGATCACCGAGGCCGACGGCACGCGCACGCAGCTTACGCGTCTGGAAGGACGGCGCATGGGCCAGCCGCTTTGGTCGCCGGACGGCAAAACGCTGTTGTGCGTGACTCGCGGGCCCAACGGCGCGGAAGTGTTCTCCGTCCCGGCGGCAGGCGGCAAGGCCACGCGCGTGCTATCCGACGCCACCGATGCTTCCTGGTCGCATGACGGCAAATCGATTTACTACACCCGCTTCGACGGCACAATCTGGAATGCGGCGGCCGACGGAACCAACGCGCGCCAGATCGCCATGCGCCGCGGCGGCGGGGGCGGCAACCCGCACGAATCGCCGGACGGTAAGACCGTGTACTACCGGAGCCGCCGCGCCATCTGGCGCATTCCCGCGGAAGGCGGCGACGGAGAAGAGGCGTTCGTGCCCGAACACGATCTGATGTGGGGTAGCATTCAGGTCACGGCCAAAGGCATCTACTACCTGGAGTTCGAGCGCAGCGCGCGCCTCCTGGTGGTAGTCTTCCACGACTTCGCGACCGGGAAAAGCCAGCCCGTGGTTCGCTTCAAGGACAACTATCGCTTCGACGGCTATTCCATTTCCCCGGACGGGAAGCATGTGCTTTACTCCAAAGTGGACCAGAACGAGACGAATCTCGTACTGGTGGAAAACTTCCGGTGAAGCAGGACGCGACATTTTTCGAAGGCAAAGAGCCGGTTCTGATCTTTATCGCCAAGCGGCTCCGCGATGCGATTCGGCTGGAAACCCTTCTGAGCGAGGCCGGTCTCGATTTCGGCGTAGAAGCCGACCAATACACCGGAGGGCTGATCTTCCGGACGGTGCGTGCCGGAGCTTTCTTTTATGTCCTGCCGGAAGCACTGGAGGCCGCCCATGGGGTGCTGCGCGCCAATGGCTTCAAACCGCAGGAACCGGATACGCCATAACGCGCCAGGATTTCGGCACCCCCCGCTCTGTACCCCGGCTCACATCAATTTTCCGCCCGGCCGCGCTCCGTCGGTTAGACTGTAAGGACGGTTTTATGCCCGCACAAACTTACCTGGGCCGCGCGCTCTCTCAAGCTCGCGAGCATACCGACGAATTGTTCGGCCTGGTCCGTCCAGATTCGTTGTACCAACGTCCCATTCCCGAGCGGCATCGCATCATTTTCTATATTGGGCACTTGGAAGCGTTCGATTGGAACCTGATCGCCCGCTACGCTCTGGATAGAGCATCGTTCCACCCCACGTTCGATCGCCTGTTCGCGTTCGGCATCGATCCGCCGCCGGGCCAACTACCCGCCGATCAGCCTTCGGACTGGCCGGTGCTGAGCGAAGTGGAACGGTACAACCGCCGCACCCGCGATGAGATCGATGAACTGCTGGATCACGTACCGGAGCAGCTATTGCACGTGGCCCTGGAGCATCGCCTGATGCACGCCGAAACGTTCGCCTACATTCTGCACAATCTGGAGCACGAACGGAAGATCGCGCCTTTCCAGACGCCGCCCGCCGCCGGGCCCGCCTCTGGCGGTACGCGATTCGTGGCGGTCCCGGAAGGGGATGCCCGGTTGGGGCTCGAGGACCGCGATGCTTTCGGCTGGGATAACGAGTTCGGCGCGCATACGGTTCCGGTTGCCGCATTTTCGGTGGCGCAAAATAAAGTCACCAATGGCGAATACCTGGCCTTCGTGCGCGAAGGAGCCGCTCCGCCTTTTTTCTGGGCGGATCGCGCCGGCCGCTGGTTCTATCGGGGTATGTTCAGCGAATATCCACTGCCTTTGGAGTGTCCCGTCTACGTGACGCACGACGAAGCCCAAGCCTATGCGCGCTGGCGCGGCATGCGCCTGCCCACGGAAGCCGAGTATCATCGCGCCATCTCCCTGGCCCCGGCGCCGTCGCCCGCGGCGGACAATTTCGATTTTCAGCACTGGGACCCGGTCCCGGTTTCCGCATCCGGCGAGCAAGCCGCGCAGCTTACCGGTAATGGTTGGGAATGGACCTCCACGCCGTTCGCTCCGTTTCCCGGCTTTGAGCCCTTTCCGTTCTACCGGAATTACTCCGAGCCGTTCTTCGATGGCCGGCATTATGTATTGAAGGGCGCTTCGCCGCGCACGGCCGCCTGCTTCGCACGGCCCTCTTTCCGCAACTGGTTCCGCCCGCAGTATCCTTACCTCTACGCCACATTCCGGTTGGTGGAAGGCTGATGCCCGCTCCGGCGTGCGACCATTCCTTTGCGTCCGCTGTGCGCGCCGGCCTGACCAGCGCGCCGCAGAAGACGCTGCCGTGCCAGTATTTCTACGATGAGGTAGGCTCTGCCCTGTTCGAAGCCATTACCACGCTTCCGGAGTATGGCCTGACCCGCGCCGACGCCCGCGTTCTGCAGGCGCATGCCGGCGACCTGGCCGGCCTGCTTCCCGCCGACCTGATGGTGGCGGAACTCGGCAGCGGCACTGGGAGCAAAACGCGCCCCATTCTGGAACAGATCGCGAAACGGCGCGCCGCCGTCTACTGCCCCATCGACGTGTCCGGCTCCGCGCTGGACAAATGCGTGCTGGAGATGAGCGGCGTAGCGGAGGTGTTCCCGCTCGAAGCCACATATTTGGAAGGCCTGCGGGCCGCCGGCGAGCGCCGCGCCGAAGGCCAGACGCTGCTGCTGCTCTTTCTGGGAAGCACTATCGGCAACTTCGAACCAGAGGCGGCAATCGATTTTCTCTACTCGTTGCGCCAGGCCTTGCAACCCGGCGATGCGCTGCTGCTGGGTACCGATATGGTGAAACCCGTGGAGCGCCTGGTCGCCGCGTACGACGACCCGACGGGAGTCAACGCCGCATTCAATCTGAACCTCCTGGCCCGGATCAATCGCGAACTGGATGCCGATTTCAATCTCCGCCGGTTCGAGCACCTGATTCGCTATGTGCCCGGCGCGCAGCGCATTGAAATGCATCTTCGGTCGCGAATCCGCCAGGTGGTAAAGATCCCGCAGGCCGGACTGACGGTGGAGTTCGCGTCCGGTGAGACGATCTACACCGAATCCTGCCACAAATTCCGGCCCGAGCAGATCTGCGAGATGGCGCGCGCCTGCGGCTTCCGGCTGGCGGAGCAATGGGTGGACGCGGAGTGGCCGTTCGCGGAGAGTCTGTTGCTAGCGGTCTAGCGGACCCGCCGGACACTTTCTCGAGTGCCGGCGCAATCAACTATCGTGCAAGCTTCGAGGCCGGCTCGCGCGGAGACCGCGACATCAGGCCAGCTAAGCTAGGCCCAGTAGGGCTTGGCCCCGTAATATTTGGAGACTTCCGCGCCCCAGGCCCGGTCTGCCATGTTTGGCCAGTGAGCCTTGTCGAAACCGGGAGCGCGCTCCAACAACTTTTTGTCGATATCCAGGATGAACTGCTCGTCGTCGGTGTCTACCATCAGGGCGCTCCAGGGAATGGCGAACAGCTTATCCCCCATGCCCAGGAACCCCCCGAATGAAAGGACCGCGTAGGCCACGCGGCCATTTTCGACATCGATCATCAAATGTTCGATTGTTCCGAGATTATCCTTCTGACGATTCACTACCTTATCGCCAGTAACAGTGTCTGCCGCCAGAATACTGTGCATCCATCGGCCTTTGGCGTCTCGTGTTTGTGGCATTATGGCTCCTTCGAATTATCAGTGTTTGAGGTCTGTAACTCTCCAAACGGCGAGCAACTGTTGGACCAAACCAGGATTCGCGTAAACACAACACACGCGATCGAAACACACGCACGCAGGTGCAATTCCTGCCGTCACTGACGCAAAGCTTGCCTCGTGGATGGAGGCTTTTCGAACCGGAAAGGAAGCCGTGGGCGCCGGACTGCGCACACGGCGCCTGCCGAAAGCTCACAAACGGGCTAGCCCTACCTTCGCGAGATGGAGCCAATTCGCTCCCGAATAGAGCTGTAAACATTGGACTCGGCGTGATTCTCTCCTAGATGAAAGAACATCGTAGAAGCCCCGCCCTTTGGGACTACGAACCGCCTCAGAAGGGCCTGATTTCGGTCACTATCCAGGCATGGGTGCTCGCGACCAGCGCCAAATGGCCGTCAAAACCGACCCATTTGGTTTATTGATCAGATCGGCGGAGTACGCAACTATAGCCCGTTCCAGCAATGGCGATGAGCTAATTTGGTCGACTTGACCAGTTCTTTCATCTAGTAATCACATGGCTCATGAATGAGCGAACCAGCCATTTAACGGGCTTCTGAACGTTAGTCTTCCGTGCCGCAGCGCTCGCTCTTGCGAAGGTACCGCTAGCGGCATGTGCCTAATGTGATTTCGAGCCCCTATCCGGAGAGACTAGCTACTTTCTGGCGCAAAACTCCTTTTCCGGTCAGAACGGAACGCCCGCCCGCGGCATTAAAACGGCGAAATGCCCGGTGGCGCTTCTCTTTGTCGGCTTGGCGCCCGAGTTTGCCTCAAGCGCAGGGAGCGGTGGACCTTGAGAGCGAACCGATGTCATCTATAAATGCGCGGCTTCTCGCCGATGCCTTTCCGAGTGGCGCCGGAACTTGCCGCGTGGCCTGATAGGGATCGGGTTTCCGCCTGCATATCGCGGCGCTAATCGACTCTGCCATCGACGGACAGCGACTCTCATGTTCCAGCGGTCTTCCCGAAAGCCTGATTCCTTTTCCGGAACCTCATCGCGATGGGTCACTCCAGACTCCCTAATCGTTACACGAGACCTACGATTTTTCTTTAACACGCTGATGAGGTATACTCATTGCTGAGAGGAAATCTCCAAATTTTCCCATGCGAACCAAGTAGTCCGGTGGTGGCTCAATTTGGTCGATTTGTAATTTATCGGGGCGTGGCTCAGCCTGGCTAGAGCGCCTGGTTCGGGACCAGGAGGTCGGTGGTTCGAATCCACTCGCCCCGACCAACCTTTTCAAACACTTACAGACACTAACAACAACATCAGGGTCCGAAAAGGGTCCAGTTTTGGACCCTACTCTGACCCGGATGGTGGACTCTGCTAGTCGTTACCGCCGTGTTTTGACCGACTTGCCGCCCGACGACATCGACGGCCCCTTGGGCCGTGACCAGGAGGTCTGGTGATGCACCGGATGTTCGCCATGCCTGGTGCCGCGAATACGACCAGACCAATCATCAACGAGCTTTGACTTAACGTCATTACTCGCAGTTCGCTAAAATCGCACCAATGCCGCCAGCCGACATCGATGAACTCTTCGCTCAGACCCTACGCGGCGCCTACGATGACGAGGCGCCATGGGAGGCAGTGCACTCGTTGCGTCGGATCGGAACGCGGCAGGTATTTGAAACGGCAGTCAAGTGGGTCGAGTCGCCGGAGCCACTCGTGCGCGCACGAGGCCTTGATGTCCTTGCGCAACTTGGCAAGACCGCCCAGCACCGGTCAAACAGCTTTCCGCAGGAGTGCTACTGTGTCGTGAGCGAGGCTCTACAGCGTGAACGTGATCTACAGCCCCTCAACTCGGCTGTCTCGGCTTTAGGCCACCTTGATGACGTTCGCGCAATTCCACTGATCGCCGGGTTCGAAAGACATCCTGCGGCTGAGATCAGATTCAGCGTTGCTTGCGCACTCGGATCATTTCCCAACGATCCTCTCAGTGTTGAGACGTTGCTCCGGCTGATGGAAGACGCCGATGATGATGTGCGCGACTGGGCTACGTTTGGGCTTGGGGTTCTCGGTGATCAGGATTCGGTGGAAATCCGCGATGCGCTGTATCGCAAGTTGAACGACCAAAATGCCGACGTACGCGAGGAAGCTCTCGTCGGCCTCGCAAAACGGCATGATGCTCGCAGCCTCCCCGCTTTGATCGATGCGTTGGAACAGCCTACTATGACCGACCGCATCATCGAAGCAGCGTACACGCTCCTTGATTTGGAAGGCGATCAGAAAGACTGGTCTGCACAGGACTACGCGAACGCGCTTCGACAGCGGTTCTCGCAATAACCTGCACCATTGAACAAAATGGCGCATGCGCGAAAGCAATGGTATCACCAGCGTGGAAACCAGGGTCCAAGCAGGGTCCAACTTGGCCTGAGTTCGCCAGACCTTCGCCTTTAGGGCCCAAGTAGGGTCCAAACAGAAGGCGTGCAAGTCTTTTAGTTTCAGTAAATGATCCTCGTAAGTTGTTGATAAATGCTGGTTCGGGACCAGGAGGTCGGTGGTTCGAATCCACTCGCCCCGACCAATCCTTTCAATAACTTACAGGCAGTGACGGGGCAAACAGCCCACCCAACTGCCCAACCCAGTTGCAAAGTTGCGGCGGCATCCCATCGCCCCTATACTGCGGGCATGGCGAAGAACGCAGCCACGCATCCCTCCCCGGTGCCTTCTCCTGCCAACCGACCCACCGATTCTGGCCCGGCACTCGCTCCCGTTATCGAAATCAACGTTCGCCACATCGGTCGCACGCCACGGCCAGAGAAGCTGACTGGAAGCGAAGCTCCGGAGGGCTGGATCAAGAAGGTTGACCGGCCACGCGAAGGCAAGGTCTGGTGAAGGCGGGGTCCTGGGGCAAAAAGATGAGAGAAGACATGAAGTACCTGTTCGACAAGCACGTGCTTCCCGTCCTCGGCCAATATTCGCCCCGCAAAATCACGCTGACTCCGCTTCAGTTGCTAGTGAACAAAATGGCCGAGGATGGGTACTCGAAATCCGCGGTCAAACATATTCGCACTTACCTGAAAGCTTGTTTCGAATATGCGATTGACGAAGATCTGATTCCCAAGAACCCCGCGCGGAACCTCGCACTGCCAAACATCCACAAAAAGCCTTGCGAGAGGTTTCTCCTTCGGCGCTCTCCAGAACTTACCCACCGATACTCTCCAAGAGTGACCCAGGCATTCTGAGCTGATGCGCGGCGGCGCGTGATGACCACGATGGAACATCACGATGCCGAAGGTCCGGAAGAAGCCATGTAGAATCTGCCGCCGGTGGTTTCATCCGGATGCCCGAGTGGGAGAGCGGCAGCGAGCTTGCGGCAAGCCGGAGTGTCAAACCGCCCGGCGGCAGAAGACGCAGGCGGACTGGCGAAAGCGGAATCCGGACTACCTCATCGCCTGGAGATTGGACCAGCGCGCAGCGCAAACGCCGCCGCCGGAGGCGCTATGTTTTCCAGCTCCCTTGAACCAACTACCCTGGGAGTTCGCGAAAGACCAGTTCGGCGCGCAAGGCTCAGATTTCATTGGGGTTATGAGTACACTAATCCTGCGTGCCGCGAAAGACCAGATCCGCCCGTATCTCATTGATGGGGCGAGACTTCCCATCAGACTTCCCCCAGTTCCCGAAAAGACCAGTTCTCAGCTCCCGCATACTGAGTCCCGAGCAGGCAACGATGCATCTGGAGTTTCACCAACTGGATCGGCGATGGGAACATCTGCGAGTCCGTGAGCCGCAACGGCAACGCCGGTTGCTGGCCTCGTTGGCCGACATCGGTCAGCAGACGCCCATCATCGTGGTGGCCGCCGGGCCGCCTGACCGTTACCTGGTGATCGATGGCTACAAGCGCGTGGCTGCACTGGAACAACTGGGCCGGGATACAGTCGAGGCGACGATCTGGGCGATGAGCGAGGCCGAAGCTCTGCTGCTGTCGAGGTCGCTGCGGTTCAGTCCGCAGGAAAGCGCGCTCGAACAAGGCTGGCTGCTGGCGGAGATGGAGCAGCGCTTTGGCTATGGACTGGATGAACTGGCGCGCCGTTTCGACCGCAGCACCAGTTGGATCTCGCGGCGCCTGGCGCTGGTGGAGGTGCTGCCGGAAGCGATCCAGCAGCAAGTGCGCGAAGGGAAACTCTCTGCGCAAGTGGCGATGAAGTATCTGGTGCCGGTGGCGCGAATCAACGCCTCCGACTGCACGCGCATGGCGGCCGCATTCGTCGCACATGGCTGCAATACGCGGCAAGCCGGGCAACTGTACACGGCATGGAGTCAAGGCACGCGCGCGGTCCGCGAACGCATTCTCTCCGAGCCGGAACTGTTTTTGAGAACGCAGCGGCAGGCGCCGGCAGCCAAGCCGGCGGCGGTCGAACAAGTGGAGCGCGATCTGGATATGGTGATCGCCATCCTGCATCGCACCGGAAAGCGGCTTGCCGAAGCGCTGCCGGAGATGACTGGCCCGCAACAGAAACAAGCGCAGTATCAGATGGAAACTGCGCGCCGGGAACTCCACCGGATGACGGAACGAATCGGAAAGGAGCAGGAGCCGGAACATGCTGAGCCAGGCACAACGCACCGCGATCCTGGAACTGAGCGCGAAGGGAGTGAGCAAGCGCGAGATCGCACAGGTGCTGCGCTTGTCGCGGCCGACCGTGCGCAAAGTGCTGCGAGAGAACTCCACCAACGTGCCGGAGATCCAACGGGCGGAGAAGGCGGAACCGTACCGCGAACAGATCCTCGAACTTTTGACCTCGTGCAAGGGGAATCTCGTGCGAGTCCATGAGGAACTGGTGGCGGGCGGCGCGGTGCTGTCCTATCAGGCGCTGACGGGGTTCTGCCGCAGGCAGGGTATCGGACAAACGCCGGTCGTGCCGGCGGGCCAGTATCACTTTGAGCCGGGCGTGGAGATGCAGCACGATACGTCTCCGCACACGGTGGAAGTGGGCGGCAGGAAGTACAAAGCGCAGACGGCGTCGGCGGTGTTGTGCTATTCGCGCATGCTGTTCTTCCAGATCAATCCTACCTTCCAGCGATTCGATTGCAAGGTGTTTCTCACCGATGCGCTGCGCCATGCCGGTGGCGCGCCGGAGCGCGTAATGATCGACAACACGCATGTGGTGGTGTTGCGCGGCACGGGTCGCGAAATGATTCCGGTGCCTGAGATGGAGGCGTTTGCGGAACGCTTCGGGTTCCGCTTTGTGGCGCACGCGATCGGCAATGCCAATCGTTCGGCACGCGTGGAGCGCCCGTTCTTCTTCATCGAAAACAACTTTCTGGCGGGGCGTACGTTCGCCAGTTGGGAGGATCTGAACCAGCAGGCGCGCCATTGGTGCGACAAGGTCAACTCGACTTACAAGAAGCATCTCCGCGCGGTGCCGCGCGAACTGTTCGCGGTGGAGCGCATGCATCTCAAACCGCTGCCGGCGTGGATTCCGGAAGTGTATCGTCTGCATCAGCGCACGGTGGACGTGGAAGGCTACGTCTCGGTGAACTCGATTCGCTACTCGGTGCCGGTCGCCTGGATCGGGCATCGGGTGGAGGTCCGCGAGACCCGGGACAAGATCGAGATCGAAATGGATGCGCGCCATATCGTTACGCATGCGCGCACAGTGACGCCTCTGTCGCAGCGCGTCACACTGGCTGCGCATCGCCCGCCGCGTGGGGAAGGCGTCAAGCGCAGCGATCCGCACCCGGAAGAAAAGGCGATCGTCGAAGCCGCGCCCGAGGCCGCACTCTACGTAGCGGCGCTGAAGCAGAAAAGCCGTAAGGTGGTGGCGCTTGCCCTACGGCAACTGTTGCGCCTGCTGCGGGAATATCCGCGCGAACCGTTTCTGGCCGCGGTGCAGGAAGCCGCCCGGTATGGGCTATACGATCTCGACCGTTTGGAACGAATGATTTTGCGCCGCGTGGCGCGCGAATACTTTCTACTGCTGGACCCGGACACCGATTCCCATGACTGAAGAACTGGAACAACTGCTGAAGAATCTCAAACTGCGGCGCATGCTCGGCGTTTACGATGAACAGTTACGCGCCGCCGAGAAAGCGCAAGCATCTTACTCGGAGTTCATCGCCGGGCTGTTGCGTGCGCAATGGCACGACCGGCAGGAAAGTGCTCTGGAGTGGCGCATCCGTAGAGCGAATCTGCCGGAACGCTGGTCGCTGGAATCGTTTCCCTGGGCACGCCAGCCCGGCGTAAACCGTAAGCAGATGCGCGCCTTCGCCGAACTCGACTTCGTCGCCAAGCACGAGAATCTGGTGTTGACGGGGCCGACCGGCGTGGGCAAAACCGGACTGGCTTGCGGGCTTCTGTTGAAGGCTTTGCAGAACGGCCATCGCTGTCAGTTCATCCGTGCGCAGGATCTGTTCGACGAGATGTACGCCTCGCTGGCCGACCGCTCCACGCGCCAGTTACTCAACCGCCTGGCCCGCCTGGACGTCCTATTGATCGATGAGTTCGGGTACCTGAATCTCAAGCCCGAGCAGTCGAACACCTTCTTCAAGCTGATGGAGGAGCGCTATACGCGCCACTCCACAATCCTCACGACCAACTTGGGATATGACGAGTGGCAAAACTTCCTCGGCAACAAATCGATGGTAGAAGCGCTGCTGAGCCGTGTGCGGCATTACTGCCACACCGTGACCATCAACGGTCCCTCGCTGCGCGAACCGCAGGGCTGACTCATGGAACAGCGCGACTACGTACGCCGGCTTCTGAACGCCTATCGTGTGACTCCGGGCACGTGTGGTGTCGTCCGCCGCCCGGACCGAGTGCTGGCGGCCCAACTGCACCAACGCGGTGTGCCCCTGGAAGCGGTTGAGGACGCCTTCGTGCTTGCCGCGGCACGGCGACTCATACGGCCCGCCGGCGCCGCGCCTCTGGGAACGATCCGCTCGCTGGCATACTTCTCGCCGGTGATCGAAGAAGTACTGCAACTGCAGGTCAGCCAGGAATACTTTCAGCACCTCCGCCACAAACTCCAGCGCGCCGCCTCGGCACGATAGCCCTAAATCCCAATCCCCCAAACGAAATCCGCCACCCCACAGCGCGCGCCTTCGGCGCGGATGATATCGCTCTGTCCCCCAACATCGACACCACTGCACGCCTGCGGCGTGGATGATGACGCCGGGTTCTCAATCCTGTTCCCGGGGTGGGTCACTTCAACCGAGCGTTACTGGGTAACTTCTCGGAAGCAGCGAAGGGTTTCTCAGTGTCGAGGAGGTGCAAGCCCTCCTGACGGCGGCTTCGCCGCGGGAGCACCTCATGCTACGAATTCTCGCTGTGTGTGGCTTGCGGCCGGGTGAGGCTCTCGCGTTGCGCATCGACGACTTTGAAGGCAACCAACTTCGCATCGATGAAGCCCTGAAGGAACGTAAGCGTCTGACGAACCCCTGTTGAAGGAGGGGAAGAAGGCTGCTGAGATAGCGGCACGAGGCGACGGACAGCGCAAGAGATCGAGGAATTGCTGAAGGGCCTCGAAAGACGGTTCGGACAGGTTGTCCGACAAATGGGCCCGTGGAATACCGATGGTATCTTCGGCTATGAGCGCGTTCCGATGCTGGCCGTGGAGCGGGCGGCTGAAGCGGTCGGAAATCCCAATTTGCTGGTCGCACTACCCCGGCTACGCACGCCAAAGCACACTGAGCCGTTCATCGAATTGTTAAACGACGCCGGTCCGGTTCTGGTCGAGAGAATTGTTAGCGCCTACAGGGAGTTCCTGCGCCTGCCTGATCAATCGGCGTTGATGAATGCCGGGAATTCTTCGTAGGCTTCGATGTCACGACAATCTGCAGTTCCGGGCCGGGTCCTCATCGTCGATGATGACGAGCGGCAGCGTAGTGCATTAGTCACCTTATTATCCGAGCGTAACATTGAAACACAGGTCGCGGCCGACGGGCTGGAAGCACTGGTACGGCTCAAAGCCTTCCACGCAGATGTCATCGTGGCGGATTTGGTCATGCCACGCACGGACGGCTTTGAACTGCTCCGGCACTTGAAGGAGCAAGGCGATATCACCCCGGCAATCGCTCTCACCGGCTTCGGCAGTATGGAAAAGGCACTTTCTGCGGTTCATGACCTTAACGCCTTCTGGTTCCTGGAAAAGCCGGTAGAACCCCGGGCCTTCGGAATCCTAGCTAAGCTAAGCTAGCAACTAGCGGGCTGGTCTTCATCGCGGAGACGCGGAGCAAAGAGTAGCGGCATGATTTCTTCTCTCCGTGCTGTCTCCGTGTCCTCCGCGCCTCCGTGGTGAGTTCTCGCGCTTGCACTAGTGAATCACGGTATTGGCCATGCGCGAATCTTCGAACTGGGTGCGCTCCCCGGCCTTCCTTCCGGGCGCGGGTAGCAGACGGGCCGCCAGGGGCTTCTTCCATTTGTAGGCGAGCGTGGCCACGTCGCTCAGGATGCGGGCCAAACGATCTTCGCTGATATCGCCGGGAAACGGAATGGTGTCCAGCCCTCCGGCGCAGACCGCCGAGTATGCCAGCAGCGCATCCACGGTGTACGCGCCTTCCGCCCACCGTTTGGCGAGCACGGCGTCTTCCAGCACCGGCACCATCAAGCCGCTATAGCCCACGCGCTTCACCTGCACCGACTGGACCGCGCGCGTAATTACGGCCGCAGCGGTCATGGTGCCGCTGGATCCGAACGGCGCACCAATGAACGATTCGATGGCGCGTCCGATGGAGACTTCGCCAAGGGGCGCGGGCGTCGGATCGATCCCCTCGTAGGTCCAGCCGCTCTTTTTGGCTACTTCCCCAGCCGCCGCCTCCACCTGGCGCAGATGCTGCGTCAAAGCCCCGGCGAGTTTCGTCTCCGCCGCGCGCGGATCGTGTTCCTGCGCGAAGACCTCGGCGACCACGCCGGCGCCTTCCATGCCGATCGAGAACGCGCGCGCGCCGCCCGCGTGGTAAGCGCCGGGATAGAACGGCCCGTACGGTTTCAGCATGGCGATGGCGGCAAAGTTCAGATTGCCCTGTCCGCGCGTGCTGCGCTGCGAGACCGCCTTAACCAGGCGCGCCGCCTGGTGAATGGCGTTCCAGTGAATGCCATCCTCCGCCGCGGTGATCAGGCTGGCATTGGTGCGGCCGGGAATCGCCAGGAAATCGATCAGCAGGTCCACCGGTCCCGCCGGGTCGCCATCGTTCCACATGGCTGGTCCGATGGAAGGCGTGAACTGCAGCTTCGTGCCCAGCGTATCGATGCCGCGGAGCATCGCCAGCGCAGTCTCATGGCTCATGCCCTTGGTATATGCGGGAAAGGGCTGGGTGGCGATCCGGATGGTTTCCACTTCCCAGCCGGCCGCGCTGAACGTGTCGCGAGCCGAGTCCAGAAACTTTACGGCGTCTTCGATCTGCCGCGTATAGTTCTGCGCGTCCACATCGATGAATGCGGTGATGGCGCGCATCTTCGGCCTCGGTCCCGCGGTGACCACGGTCGTGGAGACCACCAGCGCCAGGATTGCATTTCGCATGAGTCTGGTTATATCACGGCCTGACAATCACTTTGCCGAACTGCTCTTTGCGCTCCAGCCGCTCGTGGGCGGCGCGGATTTCGCTCAAAGGGTAGACGCTGTCGATGACGGGCTTGAGCTGCTTGCGGAAGACGAATTTCAGCACCTGGTGAAGCTCGCCCATGGTGCCCATGAATGAGCCCAACAGGCTCCACTGCTTGCTGAACAGGAAGCGGAGATCCACCCGGGCATCGTATCCCGTGGTGGCTCCACAGGTGACCAGGCGGCCGGCGGGCGCCAGCGATTCCAGGCTCTTCTGCCAGGTGGCGATGCCCACGTGCTCCACCACCACATCGACGCCTTTTTTGGCGGTGATCTTGCGCACCTCGGCGGAGATGTCCTGCCGGTAATGATCGATAGCAAAGTCCGCGCCGAGTTCCCGGGCGCGCGCCAGTTTCTCTTCGCCGCCGGCGGTGGCAATCACGCGGCACTGGAACATTCTGGCAATCTGAATGGCCGCCATGCCGACTCCGCTGGAAGCGGCCAGCACCAGGATATCTTCGCCGGGCTGGAGTCGCGCCCGCGCCATCAGCATATGCCAGGCCGTGAGAAAAACCAGCGGAGTGGCGGCGGCTTCTTCGAAAGTGAGATCGTCGGGAATGGGAATGACGGCGTACTCCGGCACGGCCATCAGTTCGGCATTGCCGCCGTCTTTGGCGTAGCCGAACATGGTGAAGCGGCGGCAGAGATTGTCCTGGCCCAGAAGGCACTGCTCGCACTGACGGCAACTCGTTCCGGGAGACAGCAGCACGCGCCAGCCCGGTTTGACACGCTCGCAGAGGTCGCCCACCTGCACCACTTCCCCGGCGATGTCGCTGCCCAGAATGTGAGGCATGGCGAATTTCATGCCGGGAATGCCGGCGCGGACGAACAGATCCAGATGATTCAGAGAGCCGGCGCGGACCCGCACCAGCACTTCGTTGGCCTTGATTTGAGGATCGGGAACTTCTTCGTAGACCAGCACCTCCGGCCCGCCGTGCTGGTGGATTCGCGCGACTTTCATCAACTGAAAGCCTAGCACCAAAAGTGCTAATCGACGCGAGCCATGACCACGTCTACTTCGTGCGCGCCGGCCATGCGCACTTCGGTGCGAACCTTAGCCTTCAGGAAATCGGTCAAGACCAGGCGCGCCTGCTCCACGTCGCGAGGATCGAAGGCCTTTCCGGCAGCCAGGCGCAGTTCGCGGTCGGCGAACAGGGACTGGGTATCATGGGCGCTCATGCCGAGCCCGCTGAGATCCAGCACGCGCACCGTCAGGCGCACGTTGAGTTCCTGCTGCGCGCGGGCGGCGGCTTGCATGGCCGCTTCCGCCTGTTTCACCAGCGGGCTTTCCGGGTAGACGCTGATCAGGGTATGGAAGGTGAATTCCGCTGCGTCGAACCGGCCTTCCCCGGCAAGCCGCTGTCCCTCCTGGTACAACTCGATGACCTCGATTTCGGCCTTGGCGCTGGGTGTAAGGGGGTCCCGCGGATACGCGTTGACGAGGGTTTGCAGGGTGAGGCGGGCCCGTTCGAGCTTTCCCGATTCGGCATCCCGCACGCCGGTCTGGAAGAGCAACTGGGCGGCCACCAGAAACAGACTGGCAAACAGTTCCATACCGTCGTATGCTGCACGCCGGGCTCCGGAACGTATGTAGTTGAAAAGAAAACACCACCGTAAACCGGATATGGGCACCTCATTCACGGTGTGGCAAGGGTAGCCCAAAACATGCCGCGGCGATTCTGTTCTGGTGCGATTCGCGGTATTCTGGAATGTCAAAGGGAGGAAGCCACGGTCAAATTCTGCGTGCTGGCGAGCGGCAGTTCCGGAAACGCGGCGCTGGTTTCCACTGGCAACACGCGCATCCTGGTGGACGCCGGTCTGAGCATGAGGGAATTGCGCAAACGGCTGGCGGCCATCGGCGAATGCCTGGACCAGGTGGACGCCATCCTCATCACGCACGAACATTCCGACCATGTCTCCGGCCTGCCGGTGCTGGCGCGGAACAAGGACGTACGCGCGGTAATCCACATGACGCGGCTGACCGGTCCCGCGATCGATTGGGGCGAGACCCAGCCGGCGCGCCTGGAGTGCTTTCAGGCGGGGGCGAGCTTCCAGATCGGCGACATCGAAGTGCAGAGCTTTGGAATTCCGCATGACGCCATCGACCCGGTGGGCTTCACGTTTGAAGCCGAAGGCGTGCGCATCGGAATCGCCACGGACCTGGGCTACATTCCCGAATCCATCAAATTTCACTTGCGGCACACGGACATGCTGCTGCTGGAAGCCAACCACGATCTGGACATGCTGAAAGTGGGTCCATATCCGTGGAGCGTGAAGCAGCGGGTGATGAGCCGGGTGGGGCATCTTTCGAACCTGGTCATGTCCGACTACCTGCTGCAGGATCTGGATGCCTGCACCAGCAGGCTGATTCTGGGGCATCTGAGCGAGCAGAACAACCATCCGGAAATCGTGCGGATGATTGCCACGCAGAGTCTGGAGCAGCGCGGGCTGGCGACGAGCCTGGCGATTGCCGAACAAGGGCGGCCGTCGGAAGTCTTTTGCTTCTGAGCCTGCGGGGGACAAACACCTATGATTGCGAGATACACACGGCCCGAGATGGGCAACATCTGGAGCGACCGGAACAAGTTTCAACAGTGGCTGGAAGTGGAACTGGCGGCGTCTGAGGCGCTGGCCGAGCTGGGCGTGGTGCCGGCGGAAGCGGCACGCCTGCTGCGCGCCCACGCGGGGTTCGAGGTGGCGCGCATCCTGGAAATCGAACGAGAAGTGAAGCACGACGTGATCGCGTTCACCACTGCGGTGGCGGAGACCATGGCAGCGGCCGGGTTCGCGGAGGCTTCGCGCTGGCTGCACTACGGGTTGACTTCGAATGACGTGGTGGATACCGCGCAAGCGCTGCTGATGCAGCAGGCGGCGGCCATCGTGATCCGGGATCTGGAAGCGCTGCGCGCGGTGTTGAAGCGTCGCGCGCTGGAGTTTCAGCACACCGTGCAGATCGGGCGGACGCACGGGGTGCACGCCGAACCGATCACGTTCGGGCTGAAACTGGCCATCTGGTATCAGGAATCGGAACGCAACCTGGCGCGCATGCGGGCGGCGGCGGAGGATGTGCGGGTGGGCAAGACGTCGGGCGCTGTGGGCACCTTCGCGCACATCGGACCGGAGGTGGAGGAACTGATCTGCGCGCGGCTGAATCTGAAGCCGGCGCCGGTGGCTTCGCAGGTGATCCAGCGCGACCGCCACGCGAATTTCGTGTGCGCCCTGGCGCTGGCCACGGCATTATGCGAAAAGATCGCGCTGGAGGTGCGGCACCTGCAGCGCACGGAAGTCCGCGAGGCGGAGGAGTATTTCGCGCGCGGGCAAAAGGGCAGCTCGGCCATGCCGCACAAGCGCAACCCCATCACCTGCGAGCAGATCTGCGGGCTGGCGCGCGTGGTCCGCGGCAACGTGCAGGCGGCGTTTGAGGATGTGGCGCTGTGGCACGAACGGGACATCTCGCATTCCTCGGTGGAGCGCGTGATCCTGCCGGATTCGACGATTCTGGCCGATTATCTGCTCGAGAAAACCACCAAACTGGTGGATCAGCTTCTGGTGTATCCGGAGCGGATGCGCCGCAACCTGGAGATGACCAGGGGGCTGGTGTTCTCGGGGCAGGTGCTGCTGGATCTGGCGGCGGCCGGGATGCTGCGCGAGCAGGCGTACCGGCTGGTACAGTCTCATGCCATGCGCGCCTGGGAAGAAGAAGGCGATTTCCGCGCGGCCATCGAAAACGATCCGGAAATTCGCGCGCTGGTGCCGCCGGAGAAGATCGCCCAGGCGTTCTCGCTGGACCGGCAACTGCGCAACGTGGACGCCATTTTCGCCCGCGTCTTTGGAAGATAAAAGCGCGCGAAGCGTAGTCCCGCTGTTCTAAGATGAAGGTATGGAGCACACGCCCTCCATTTCGCGGCCCGGTCTGTTCGGATCGGACTAACTCTCCGCCGCTCTCACGCGGCGCGCGCCGGTCCACCCGGCACGCCAGTCCTCAACGCTGACAACTAAATAGGAGTGCAATATGGGTAAGACCATCGATCAGGTGCGGCCTGACCTTCCGCATCTGGTGACCGAGCTGCCCGGGCCGCGTGCGCGCGCCGTGATTGCGCGCGATGAGCGTGTGGTGTCGCCGTCATATACACGCAGTTATCCGTTCGTCTGCCAAAAGGGCGAAGGCGCCATGGTGGAAGACGTGGATGGCAACCGGTTCCTGGACTTCAATGCCGGCATCGCGGTAGTGGCGACGGGGCATTGCCACCCGCGCGTAGTGGACGCCATACAGAAGCAGGCGGCCCGGCTGATTCACATGTCGGGCACGGATTTTTACTATGAAGAGCTGGTGGCCCTGGCGGAAAAGCTGGCCGAAATCGCTCCGGGGAGTGTGGACCGGCGGGTGTCGTTCGGCAATTCCGGCGCGGAGGCCATGGAGGGCTCGCTCAAGCTGGCCCGCTACGCCACGGGCCGGGATAAGATCATCGCCTTCTATGGCGGCTTTCACGGCCGCACCATGGGGGCGCTCTCGCTGACGTCGCGAAAGGCGGTGCAGCGCGCGGGATTCGGCCCGATGGTGCCGGGCGTGGTTCACGCGCCGTATCCCTACTGCTACCGCTGCCCCTACGGCAAGGAGCCGGAAAGCTGCGCGGTGGAGTGCGTGCAGTTCATCGAAAACACGTTGTTGAAGACGGTGGCGCCCGCGCAGGAGGTAGCGGCCATCGCGGTGGAACCGGTGCTGGGAGAAGGCGGGTACGTGGTGCCGCCGAAAAAGTTCTTCGACGAACTGGCGCGGGTAGCCAAACAAAATGGTATTCTTCTGATTTTCGACGAAGTGCAGTGCGGCATGGGCCGTACCGGAAAGATGTGGGCGGCGGAGCATTTCGACGCGGTCCCGGACATCCTGGCGGTTGCCAAGGGAATCGCCAGCGGGCTGCCTCTGGGCGCCACGGTGGCGCGCGCGGACCTGATGACGTGGCCGCCGGGCGCGCATGCTTCGACCTTCGGCGGCAATCCGGTAGCCTGCGCGGCGGCGCTGGCGACCATCGCGCTGCTGGAAGAGGAACTGGTAGAGAACGCGGCCCGCATGGGCGCGTACCTGATGGAAAGGATGTCGGATTGGCCCCAGCGGTTCCGGGTTGTGGGCGATGTGCGCGGCCTGGGGCTGATGATCGGGATGGAACTGGTGCAGGACCAGCGGACCAAGGAGAAAGCTCCGCGTCTGCGCGACAAGGTGCTGGGGCTGGCATTCGAGCGTGGACTGCTGGCGCTGGGCGCGGGCGATTCGACGCTGCGCCTATGTCCGCCGCTGGTGATCGCGCGGGATCAATGCGACTTCGCAATTGAGACACTGGAAGAGTGCCTGAAGGAAGCCATAGCGGAAGGATGAGAATACTCGACGTCGGCTGCGGGATTCACAAGCAGCCCGGTTCCATCGGAATCGACCGCAATCCCGCCAGCCGCGCCGACGTGCTGGCCGATCTGGACCGCTTCCCGTACCCTTTCGCCGACAGTTCCTTCGACCGTCTGACGGCGATCCACGTGATTGAACACGTAGACGACGTAATCCGCAGCATGGAGGAGTTTCACCGGTTGGTGCGCGCCGGCGGAACGGTACGCATCGAGACCCCGCATTACACCGATTTCAGCTCGTTCTGCGATCCCACCCACAAGCACCACCTGAACAGTTTCAGCTTCCGGTATTTCGGCGAAAAGCACGGCGGATTCGGCTATTACTCCACCAAAAGATTTCGTGAGATTTCCGTGCGGCTGCGGCTACTAGCCTTGTGGAGGTATCTGGGATTCGAATTCCTGGTGAACCGGTTCCCGCGCTACCGGCGGTTCTGGGAGTATTACCTCTGTTACATTGTGCGCGGCAAGGCCATGACTTTCGAATTCGAAGTGCTCAAATGATGGGACTGCTTTATCGCGCGGCCGACGCTGTCCGGCGCCGCCGGTTGCGCGGCGACCACGGGCGGTTGGGTGAAGATTTGGCGCACCGGTACCTGCGTTCCCAAGGCTGCACGGTTGTGGCGCGCAATTACCGGCCGCGTGCCGGCGGCGGCGAAATCGACCTGGTGGCGTGGCTGGGCGGCCGGCTTTTGTTCGTCGAAGTCAAGACGCGGGCCAGTAGGGATTTCGGCGATCCCGAGGCGGCGGTGGACCTGGAGAAACGCGAAGCGCTGCGGTACGCGGCGCGGGATTACGCGCGGCGCACCGGGGTGGACTGGCATCGGGTTCGGTTCGATATCGTGAGCATCGTGCTGGAGAGTCCGGTGCGGGTGGAGTGGATTCGAGACGCGTTCCGGTAGGCGGACGGACAGCGCTACGCGATAGCCGGCTCCACCGGGCTATAATCGTTTGTTACAAATGCGAAAACAGCGTTCAGGAGTCCTGCCTTTTGCCCGAGCTACGTAAGGATCCCATCACGGGTCGATGGGTGATCATCGCGACCGACCGCGCCAAGCGCCCCAGCGATTTCATCCGCCACTCCGTGCCTCCGCCCAAAAACGGTATCTGCCCCTTCGATTACGGCAACGAACACAAGACGCCGCCGGAAATCATCGCCTACCGGAATAGCGGGAATCGCGATGAGCCGGGCTGGCGGGTGCGCGTGGTGGCCAACAAGTTTCCGGTGTTGGGCATCGAAGGCGAGCTCAACCGCCAGGGCGAAGGCATGTACGACAAGATGAACGGCATCGGCGCCCACGAGGTGATCATCGAGACGCCGGACCACGCGGCCACCCTGGGCGAAATGCCGGAACGACAGATCGAGGAAGTGCTCTGGGCCTTTAAGGACCGCGTCAACGATCTGAAGAAGGACAGGCGCTTCCGGTACATCCTGCTGTTCAAGAATCATGGCGAGGCCGCCGGCGCGTCGCTGGAACATCCGCACTGCCAGTTGATCGCGCTACCCGTAATTCCCAAGCGCGTCAAGGAAGAAGTGGATGGCGCGCGGCTGTTCTACGAACTCAAAGAACGCTGCATCTACTGCGACATTATCCGGCAGGAGAGCGCCGCCGGCAGCCGCCTGGTGATGGAAACCGACCGCTTCACGGTGCTGGAACCGTACGCGCCGCGTTTTCCGTTCGAAACGTGGATCCTGCCTAAGCGGCACGAATCGCATTTTGAAGATTCCGATGCGGCCACACTGCAGAATATGGCCTGGATTCTGCGCTCCACCATGCGGAAGATCGATCGCGTGCTGGAGCGGCCGGCATTCAACTTCATCGTGCACAGCGCTCCGGTACAGGATCCGGCACTGCCGCACTATCATTGGCACATGGAAGTGATTCCGAAACTGACCAAGGTGGCGGGCTTCGAATGGGGCACCGGATTCTATATCAATCCCACGCCGCCGGAGGAATCGGCGAAATTCCTGCGCGAGGCGGGATTGGGCTGACGGTTGCGCGCGCGATGTAAGGTCTGGTATAAACGCTAATCGTTCCGGAGTGCCGGGGATGGGTTGGCAGCGATGCCGGAGAAGAAGAAAACCACGGTGGCAAAAAGTCTCGATGCGAGTGTCAACAAGGCACAGCCGCCCACGCCGGTCAGGACCGTGGAACCGGCGCCCGCTGCCGGATCTTCCTCCGCGGCGCCCGGCGGCCCGCATCCGGCGAGTGCACAGAAGCAGTTCAGCGCCTTCGAGCAGGCCATGAAGCTGTTCCACACGCGCAATCTGAAAGAGGCGCGCGAACTGTTCCGGCTTGCGGCACAGGGACCTGAACGCGATGTAGCCAACCGCGCGCGCCTGCACGTTTCCATGTGCGACCGGCGGTTGGAGCAGACCACGGTGAGCCTGGGCTCGGCCGAGGATTGCTACAACTACGGAATCGCCCTGCTGAATACGCGCAATGCCGCCGAAGCGCGCGCATACCTGGAAAAAGGCTTACTGATGGCTCCCGGAGCGGAGCATATTCTGTATGCACTGGCGCTGGCGCAAGCCATGAGCGGCGAACTCCTGGCCGCTTCGGAGAATCTGCGCCGCGCCATAGAACTGGAACCCCGGAACCGCATGATGGCCCGGCAGGAAACCGACTTCGCGCATCTGGCAAACCAGCCGCCGTTTGACAGCCTGCTGTATCCGGAGAAGAAAGGCTGGTAGGGGACCATTTGACTGATTCCTCGCCTTTGCGCGTGGTATCGATCGGCGGCGGCAACGGACTTTCGGCTCTGCTCCAGGGTCTGAAACAGTACGCCCGCGCGGGCGATTCCAATTTTCCCGGCGCCGATATCACGGCCATCGTCACCGTGACCGACGACGGTGGAAGCTCCGGACGTCTGCGCCGCGAATTCGACGTGCTGCCGCCGGGCGACATCCGCAACTGCATGGTGGCGCTGAGCGAGGATTCCGCGCTGCTCTCGCGCCTGTTCCAGCACCGTTTCGAACACGGCCGCGGATTGAAGGGCCACAGTTTCGGAAACCTGTTCCTGATGGCTCTGACGCAGATCATGGGAGATTTCCCGGACGCCATCCGGGTCTCTTCGGAAGTGCTCAAGATCGCCGGACGCATTTATCCCTCGACCACCACGAACGTGACGCTGGCCGCCACCCTGGCGAACGGCGCGAAGGTAGCGGGCGAAACCAGAATCAGCCGCAGCACCCAACGCATCCGGCGTCTTCATCTGATTCCGGCGATCGCCAAGCCCCTGCCGGCCGCCTTGAGCGCACTGGCGGAGGCGGACGTGATTACGCTGGGGCCGGGATCGCTCTTCACCAGCGTCATCCCCAACCTGCTGGTGCAAGGCATTCCGGCGGCGATCCGCAAATCGCCGGCGGTGAAGGCGTACTTGGTGAACCTGATGTGGCAGCCTGGAGAGACCAGCCGGTTCACCGCCTCCGACCATATTCGCGCCATGCACCGTCATGCCGGAGGCGCGTTTCTGGATTACGCG
Source organism: uncultured Solibacteraceae bacterium (assembly GCA_963835555.1). Lineage (GTDB taxonomy): Bacteria > Acidobacteriota > Terriglobia > Bryobacterales > Bryobacteraceae > Sulfopaludibacter. The sequence continues at coordinate 45,910 of CAWIGC010000037.1, forward strand.
GTGGTGAACATCGGCGCCATCACGTCGGCGGTGAAAAAGCGCTACGCCAAAGAAGATGCCATGCCGGTGGAGAACGATATCGACGCGATTTTCAAAATGGGACTCAAAGTGATGGCGGGAAATCTGGCGCAACACGGCAAAAAAGTGAGGCACGACCCCGAAGCCACCGCCGCGGTGGTCATTAAACTGGCGCAAGAGGGACGGCGCCGCAAGGGCCAGTGATAATAGAAAAGATGGAAACTCCCGTAACCGTAGTCATTCTGGCCGCCGGGCTGGGCACTCGCATGAAGTCGCGCAAGGCCAAGGTGCTGCACCGCGCCGGCGGGCAGACTCTGGTGGAACACGTAGTGGAAACCGCACTCGAATTGACCCCGCCGGATCGCGTCTTCGTGGTGGTGGGACACCAGGCTGAGGCCGTACGGCAGACGGTGGCCGGCAAGGGAGTCGGCTTCATCGAACAGAAGGAGCAGAAGGGCACGGGCCACGCCCTGATGGTGGGCCGCGATGCCCTCGCGCACCTGGATGGCTTTCTGGTGGTGCTCTACGGCGATGGCCCGCTGATGCGGTCGGCCACGCTGCGACGCCTGGTGGAGGCGGAAACGGCCGGCGGCGGCGCGGGCGTTCTGCTCTCGGCCGAGATGGACGATCCCACGGGCTATGGCCGCGTAATTCGCGAGGCCGATGGCCGCGTCAGCGAAGTAGTGGAACAGAAGGCCGGCACCCCGGAACAACTGGCCATCCGCGAGGCCAACATGGGGATCTATTGCTATCGCGCGGACCTGTTCTGGAAGCACGTGGACGAGATCGTGCCCAACAATCCGGCCAACGAATATTACCTCACCGACATGGTGGGGATTCTCACTCGCGCCGGCCACCGCATGGACGCCCTGCGCATGGACGATCCGGCCGAAGCCCTCGGCATCAACGACCGCGTGGAACTGGCGGACGTAGACCGGCTGCTGCGCGATCGCAAGGTGCGCGAACTGATGCTCGCCGGAGTGACCATCGAAAAGCCCGAAACCGTGACCATCGATAAGCATGTGCGGATCGGCATGGATACCGTGATCGAGCCGTTTGCGCAGATTCTGGGCGCGAGCACCATCGGCGAGAACTGCCGGATTGGCGCGTGCTCCATTGTCCGGAATTCGGAACTGGAGGACGACGTGGAGATCGTGCCGTTCACGATTGTGAACACCTCCCATGTGGAGCGCGGGGTGAACTGCGGACCGTTCGCGCGGCTGCGCATGGAAAACTACGTCGAGGCCGGGGCGCACATCGGGAACTTCGTGGAGTTGAAGAAGACGCGTCTGGGCGCGGGCGCCAAGGCCAATCACCTGGCCTACCTGGGCGATTCGCAAATCGGCGCCAAAACAAATATCGGCGCGGGAACCATCACCTGCAACTACGATGGCTTTCACAAGCACCAGACGCAAATCGGCGAGGGCGCGTTTATCGGTAGTAATTCCACCCTGGTCGCGCCCATCGAAATTGGCGCGGGCGCGTACGTGGCGGCGGGGTCTGTGCTCACCGATCCGGTACCGGCGGACGCTCTGGCACTGGGCCGCGCGCGGCAGAGCCTGAAAGAGGGCTGGGCGGCAAAACGGCGGGCGTTGGGAAAGAAAAAGACATAGACGCAATGCCGTTCACCGGGCCGTGGCAAGGGACGTGTCCATGGGATGGAGACGGCCGCATGCGACCTTTCGAGTAGCGTGATACGACCACTTAGGCGAGATGGACGATACGGCCAAGTGGCGCGGCTTGGACGCGCGTCTTTCAGTTGCTCCATTGTTTCCACGGAAAGGCGGCCAATCCTGCGTTCAAGACGCACAGTTGGCATCGATCCTAATCCTTGAACGTTGGCTACGGATTCACGATCAAGGAACGGAAGCCGCGGTAGCGCTACTTCGTACGGACTGTTTCTCCGCTGTGTAGTGAGAGGCACGTACAAGACGAGAGCCCGCGGCGGGTCGGGGTCTTGGCGGGAAACAATGACGACGGGACGCGTCTTGGCAGCGAGTCCCAAATCAGCCAGCCAGATCTCACCGGGTTGGGGGTTCATCGAGCAGGTCTAGAACCTCCTGCTCGGCGGCGCGCGCGCGCGATATCTAGGAGGTCGTGATCGGCAAGCTCGATAACCTCAGTGATGCGCTCCCTGGCTTCGGCCGCTGTCTCCGGTCTCCACTTACGCAACCGAGCATCGAGTTTCTCCGCCAGTGCATCCATGATTGCCGGCCCTCGCTGCTAGTTTAGCGCATCGAGCTTTCGTGATCCCGGTTTGCAATCGGTGAGAGTCGGGCAATAGCAGGGCGGCGTCCGGCGTTCTGGCGACGAACATGTCGTACTCAACGCTTCCTCTCTTATAATGAGCCAGCGTGCCGCCGGGCATAAACCGCTTGCCCAGAAGCTCGCTATCCACCACTTTGGTTTTCGGGAAGAGCCGCGAATCGTCGGGCGGCTTGGGCTTTTCGATTTTCTCCGCAACGGGAGCGGCGGCCGGTTTAGAATCCGTGCCGCAGGCGGTCCACAGGGCCGCCAGAAGAGCGACGCCATTTTAGCGGAGGGCGCCGGACGGATGTCCGCCCCTCGCATAGTATCCCGAGCGCGTACGGACGGTGGCTCCGGGAACGTTGACCTGCACGTGGATCTTGCGATACGTGCCGTCCTGATTGGTGTTCGTGGGAGTATAGCCGACGATGTATTGATTGCGGATTTCGTGCGCGATCTCCGGAGTGATGCGCTCGACTTCGGATACGTCGACGGGGAACCAGGCGCGGCCGCCGGTGGCGCGAGTCAGCTCTTCCAGGGATTCGCGGGCGCGCCCGGCGCTGGCCGGTTGCTCCGCCCCCAGCAGGCCAATGGCGTAAATGATCACGTCGAGCCGTTGGGCCGCTTCCACCAGGCGTTGTTGGGACTCGATGCTGATGTTGTCTTCGCCGTCGGTGACGATCAGCAGCGCCTTCTTATCGTTTTTGGCATGGGCACGCATGTGGTCCAGCCCCACCACCAGGGCGTCGCGCATGGCGGTCTGACCCGAGGGGTGGCTGATGCGGAGGCTGCTCTCCAGCCGCTTCACGTCTGAGGTGAAATCCTGAGCCAGTTGGGCGTCCTCGTTGAAATTGAGGACGAATACTTCATCTTGCGGATTGGACAGCCGGACCATGGCGAGTGCTGCCGAATTTACACGGTCGCGCTTTTCTTTCATACTGGCGCTGTCGTCAATAACGAGGCCCATCGAGATGGGCACGTCCTCCTGGCGGAACACCTTGATCTCCTGAGTTTCGCCGTTCTCCTGCACGGTGAAATCACTTTTAGGAAGTCCTTTGATGATCTTGCCATCTTTATCGAATACCGAGACATTCAGCACTACCAGGTCTGACTCGCTGCGAAATGTGATGAGAGGTGGCTGATCTTGTGTCCACAGCAGGCCGGCGACCACGAACACACAGAAGGCGCACCGCGACAACATATGAGGACAACAGCACGTGACTGGCCATTTATGTAAAACTGAAATGCACGTCATGCGCTTACGCCTTCTTTCCCTCACCCTTTTGGTTTCCGCCGCGGCTTTCCCGCAGATGGACGAAAAACTTTGGAAAGGTCTGAAATACAGGCTCATTGGGCCATTCCGCGGCGGCCGTGTGCTGGCCGTCACCGGCGTTCCGGGAGATCCGGAGAGCTTTTATTTCGGAGCGGCTTCGGGCGGCGTCTGGAAAACCACCGATGCCGGCGCATCGTGGAAACCCATCTTCGATCACGAGCAGATTGCTTCCATCGGGGCCATCGCGGTGGCTCCTTCCGACCCCAACATCCTATATGTGGGAAGCGGCGAAGCGTGCCTGCGCGGAAACATTTCGTACGGCGACGGCGTCTACAAGTCCACAGACGCCGGAAAGACGTGGACGAATATCGGGCTGCGCGACACGCGTCACATCGGGCGCGTCATCGTGCATCCCCGCGATCCAAATACCGTACTGGTGGCGGGCGTGGGCCACGCCTTCGGGCCAAACACCGAGCGCGGCATCTTCCGCACAACCGATGGCGGAAAGACCTGGAGTAAGGTGCTGTACGTGGACGACCGGACCGGCGGGATTGACGTGGAGTTCGATCCCAACAATGCGAATATCGTGTTCGCCGCCATGTACCAGGTGCGCCGCATGCCGTGGACCTTCGAGAGCGGCGGCCCGGGAAGCGGGCTGTACCGGTCCGCCGATGGAGGCGTGACGTGGACCCATCTGCAAGGCCACGGCCTGCCCGAAGGACCGCTGGGGCGCATTACGGTATCGGTGTCGGCCGCCGATTCCAACCGCGTATACGCCCTGATCGAAGCCGACAAAGGCGGCCTGTTCCGGTCCGACGATGGCGGCGAAAAGTGGGAGCTGATCAACGACGACCAGAAATACCGCCAGCGGGCCTGGTATTTCAGCCACATTTTTGCGGATCCCAAGAACGCCGATGCGGTGTACGTGCTGAACACCGGGATGTTCCGCTCCACCGATGCCGGCAAGACCTTTACGCTGCTGCCGGCGCCGCATGGCGATCACCACGGGCTGTGGATCGACCCGGTGAATCCGCTGCGCATGATCAACGGCAACGATGGCGGGGCCACCATCAGCATCGATGGCGGCAAGACGTGGAGCACGCAGAACAACCAGCCGACGGCGCAGTTTTACCACGTGGCCACGGACAATCGCTTTCCCTACTACGTTTACGGAGCGCAGCAGGACAACACGTCGCTGGCCACGGCGAGCTGGAGCGATGCCGGCGTGATCTCCATGCGCAACTGGTACGAAGTGGCGGGCGGCGAAAGCGCATACCTGGCGCCGGATCCGCGCAACGACATGATTCTCTATGCGGCCGGACAGGGCGTGACCCGCTTCGATAAACGCAGCGAGCAGGCGTTTGATATTTCGCCGATGCCCATCAACTCCTCCGGTCATGGCGTGGGCGACTTTCCGCACCGCTTCCAGTGGACCGAACCGATTCTGTTTTCGCCGCACGACCCAAGCGTGATCTATACGGCGGGCGAAGTGGTTTTCAAGAGCGCCAATCAGGGGAAGAGCTGGACCGTCATCAGCCCGGATTTGACCCGCAACGATAAGTCGAAGCAAGTTTCGTCGGGCGGGGTCATCACCAAGGACAACACCAGCGTCGAGTACTATGACACGGTGTTCACGCTGGCGGAATCGCCGGTGGCGAAGGGGTTGCTGTGGGCGGGGAGCGACGATGGGCTGATCCACGTGACACGCAACGGCGGCAAGAACTGGGACAACGTGACGCCGCGGGATCTGCCCGAGTGGAGTATGATCAGCCTGATTGAGGCCTCGCCGCACGATGCCGGAACCGCATACGCGGCCGTAGACAGTCACAAACTGGACGACATTCGCCCGTACATCTACCGGACGACGGATTATGGCAAGACCTGGACCGCGATTGCGGCGGGCATTCCCGAGGGCGCTTACGTGCATGCGGTGCGCGAAGATCCCAAGCGCAAGGGTTTGCTCTACGCTGGAACCGAAAAGGGCGTCTGGATTTCCTTCGATGCGGGAGCGCACTGGGAGTCGCTGCAACTGAATCTGCCGGTAGTTCCGGTGCACGACCTGGTGATTAAGAACGACGACCTGGTGGTGGCCACGCATGGCCGGGCATTCTGGATTCTGGACGATGTGACGCCGCTGCGGAATTGGACGGACCGGACGGCCGGTTCCGATGCCGTCCTGTTTCCGGCCCGGCCGTCGATTCGGGTACGGTTTCCGGACGAGGTCAATAAGCGGCAGCCCGTGGGTGAAAATCCGGCGGCGGGAGCGGTGTTGACGTATTACTTGAAGAGCGCGCCGAAGGGTGAGGTGAAACTCGAAATCCTGGACGCTCAGGGCAACATAGTCAAGAGCTATTCGAGCGTGAAGAAGGCCGACGTGGAAGGTCCGGCGGAATGGCCGGACGTGCAAAAGCTGAATGAACAGCTTCCCGCCGAAGCGGGGATGAACCGGTTTCCGTGGAACTTGCGGTATGAAGATCCGGTGAAGATTCCCGGGGCGTTCTTCGAAGGCGATACCGCGCCGAAGGGCTCCATGGCGCTGCCTGGAATGTACCAGGCGAAGCTGACGGTGGGGGGCAAGAGCCAGACGGTGCCGGTGGAAGTGAAGGTAGACCCGCGGGCCACCGCCACCGCGGCGGACTTACAGAAGCAGTTCGACCTGGAGCAGCAGATTAGCCGGCGGCTGACCGTGCTGCACAAGACCGTCAATCAACTGCGCGACCTGCGCGGGCAGGTCGAGGCGATGAATCGCAAGTACACTGGGGCGGCGGCGTGGGAACCTGTTCATGCCGGTGCTGAGGATCTGGTGAAGAAGCTGACGGCACTGGAAGAGCAACTGGTGCAGACGAAGACCAGGAGCACCGAAGGCGACCTGAACTTTCCGACCATGCTGGATGAGCAACTCACCTATCTGAGCTTCGCGGTGGATGCGGGCGATGCCGCCCCGACCGATGCCGAGGTGGAGACATTCCAGATGTTGAGCGGGAAGATTCAGGAACAACTCAACAAGTGGGACGGCGTTCTAAGTCAGGATCTGAACACATTGAACCGCGCAGTAGAGAAGCAGAAGATTCCCCTCATCGACGCGCGGGGGCGGTAAGACAAGCGCTAAGCGGCGTTTAATGGGGCGCCCGCACCTCTGCGATAACCTGACGCACCGCCTCGCCGATGGCGTCGGGCGCCTCGTACAAGAGGTCGCTCGCCCTCCCGCCTACTACGATCTGTACTCCCCGTGTGGACAGCCGCGCCAGGTCGTTCTGCGTCTTGGTCCAGGCTTCAAGGAACTCGGGCGGCGCGGCGATGTTTTCGGCACTGAGCACCCGCAGCGGACGGCCGCCGAGACTCCCGGTCTCGCGCGCCTCCGCGGAGCTGAGACGCCAGGAGGCGATATCCTGCATCAGGGCGCTGACCGCCTTGGAGGAGTGGGTCAGGAACCAGATAGTGCTCCACTCGTCGGCCGTCAGTCCTTGGGGCGGCGCGGGCGCTTGCGGGACCGGGCCCAGACGGTACAGCCCGACCCAGTTGAAAAACTGCGCCTCGGCATCCTGCGAGTGGTAGATCCATTGGGGAATCCGCCCGGCACGTTTCCCGTTGTTGGATCCCAGGTTAAGGAAGAGCGCTGGATCGGCCCAGTTGACCAGCACCAGGCCGGCCACTTCGGAAAGATAGAGGCCGGCGAATACGCGAGCATCCAGGGCGGCCGACGATTCGCCTACCAGCACATAGGGCGGCGGAACTCGCGCGGCGCGCAGAAGGGCATGCAGGTCGCGAGCCTGCGACGCAGAGTCGCGCGGATAGGGACCAAGCTCACTCCAGCCGGAGCCGGCGCGGTCGTACCAGCACACGGTGGTAACAGCGGCCAGCGCGCGCTGGATGGCGACCCAACTGTAGCCTGGACGCGGCCCGCCATTGGAGAACATCGTCTTGGGGTCGTGAACGGCCGAACTGAGGGCCCAGTTGGCGCCGCTCTCCAGGATCACGGCGGGCTGGCCGGCGCCCGCGCAATCGATGTTGAGCGTGCGGCCTCCGATATCGATGGAGCGCCCCACCTGCGGGTAGCGCTCGCGATCGCGGGCGCGCTGCGTCTGCTCATACAAAAGCCCGGAGACCAGGGCGAGGACGCCGATACCAGCGCCGGCAATCGCAATGGCCAGCACCGCCGACTTCCATTTCGCAGCCACGATGGCCAGTATACCTATGTAGCAGGTGAAAGTCTCGCCGCTAAAACCGGCGGAGATTTGCGGTAAGCTCAGTAGCGATGCGACGTCGAGATTTTCTGCCCGCACTGGCCGCGTCTGCCGCGGCGGCCCAGACTCCGGCCCCTGTCGAACGAAAGGGACGGCTGAAACAATGCGTCACCCGCGGAGTGTTCGCGCGCAACATGAGCTTCGAGGACACCTGCAGGGAAGCCGCCCGCCTTGGCTGCAAGGGGTACGACCTGATCGGGCCGGCGGATTGGCCCACGCTCAAGAAGTACGGGCTGAAGCCGACCATGTATCCGCCCGGTCCCGGCGGCAACATTCCCGAGGCGCTCAATCGCAAGGAGAATCACGAGGCGCTGGAGAAGAAGATGCACGCCGCCCTCGACGAGGCGCAGGCTAACGGCGTGCCCAATATCATTACCTTTTCGGGGAATCGCAAGGGCATGGCGGATGCCGAAGGCGCGGACAATTGCGTGGCGTTTCTGAATCGCGTGAAGGCGCATGCCGAGGACAAGGGCATCACCATCTGCATGGAATACCTGAACAGCAAGGTGAATCACAAAGACTACATGTTCGACCACATCGCCTGGGGCGTGGACGTGATGAAGCGGGTGAACTCGCCGCGCGTGAAGATTCTCTACGACATCTATCATGCGCAGATCATGGACGGCGATATCGTGCGCAATATTCGCGACAACTTCCAGTGGATCGGGCATTATCACACGGGGGGAAATCCGGGGCGTCATGAAATCGACCAGACGCAGGAGTTGAATTACCGCTTCATCGCGCAGGCTATCGCCGACCTGGGCTATACCGGATACCTGGCGCACGAATATTCCCCGGCGCAGGGACACGACGCCATCGCCAGTCTGACTCAGGCAATGCAGATCTGCGACGTATAGCTCGCCGGCGGGAGCCTGCCGGTTCATCCTACAAATGAGGGTGGGGATCCCCCGCGCCGGTTACGCGCGGAACCCGCCGCAGGCATGGCTATAATTGAGTAGTGAGATTCACCTGCGTTGTCGTTTTATTTGCCGCTCTGACCGCCTGTAACCGCGGAAATCAGAGTAAAGAAGCCGTCCGTCAAGGCGTCATCGATTACTTATCCGGCAAGACGTCCAGCCTGGCGCTGAACATGTCCGCCATGGACGTGCAAGTGACCAGCGTGACGTTCAGCGGCAATGAGGCGGACGCGTCCGTGTCGATTACTCCGAAGGGCACTCCGGGCGGCGGAATGAGCATGAACTACCACCTGCAACAGGATGGCGCCAAGTGGGTGGTAAAGGGGCGTAAAGATGCCGGCGGAGCGCCGCACGGCGGGGGACCGGTACCGGCGGGAGCCATGCCGGGTGGCGAGAATCCGCACGGAGCTATGGCTCCTGGCGCAACGGGCGGCGGCAAGATGCCTTCACCGGACGATCTGCCGCCCAGCGGCAAGAAAAAATGAAGCGTGTCGCGATCCTGGGAGGCGGACCGGCGGGAGCATTCGCCGCGGAACAACTGGCATCGGCAGGTCTGAAGGTTCAGTTGTTCGATGAAAAGCTGGCCTGGGAGAAGCCCTGCGGCGGTGGTTTGACTTACAAGGCTTACAGCCAATATCCGTTTTTGCTGCACAATAGCACACGCAAGCGGGCCGTTCGCGAGACCGTTCTGGCGGCGCCGCGCGCGGGCGAAGTGAGCCTGTCGTTGGACGAGCCGCTGCTGATCTACTCCCGCCTCGACTTGAACCGCATGTTGCTGGAGCGGGCCGAGCGCGCCGGAGCGCAGATCGAGCAGGCGCGTGTGAACCAGGTGACGCGCGCCGGCTCCGGCTGGCAGGTGCGCACCAGCGGGGGAACGGCGGATGCGGATTTTTGCGTGGTGGCTACCGGCGCGCGCAATCCGCTGCGCGATTTCGGCACCGAGTTGAAATCCCACGACACCATGTCCGCGCTAGGCTACTACGTGCCCGGCGACCAGGAGCGGATCGATATTCAATTCCTGCCGCAACTGGAAGGCTACATCTGGATTTTTCCGCGCTGCGGGCATCTTTCCATCGGCATCTGCGGCAAGGGCGAACCCGCGTCGGCGCTGCGCAAGCGGCTGGAAAACTGGATGGTGGAGCGCGGCATTTCGTGGAAAGACGGCGCCTTCTACAGCCACCTGCTGCCCGCGCTGGAGACCCGGTCGTGGAAGCAGAATCGCGTGTCCGGCGAGGGCTGGATGGCGGTGGGCGATGCCGCCGGACTGGTGGACCCGATCACCGGGGAAGGCATCTACTACGCCATTCGCTCGGGCGACCTGGCGGCGCGCACGCTGCTGGACGAGACGCGCAGCGTAACGGCCCGCGCCGAGGAATACCGCCGCGTGCTGCGCCGCGACTTCGCGGCCGATCTGGAATTCGGCTCCCGCCTGGCGCATCGCATCTTCGTGGGACGCTTCCTGTTCGGCGCCATTCCGCAGCGCATGGTGCAATTCACACGCCGCAGCGCGCGTTTTTCGGCGATCATGCAGGATCTGTTTTCCGGACGGCAACCCTACCTGGGACTGAAAAAGCGGCTGATGAGCAACCTGAACGGCAGCCTGTACGAGATCGGCATGAGCCTGGGCTTCAGCCGCCAGGTGCCCCGCAAAGCGCGGGCGTAGGACCACTCACACATCACTATGAACCATTCGAAATCGCAAGAGCTGTTTCGCCGCGCGCAGGAAATTATTCCCGGCGGCGTGAATTCGCCGGTGCGCGCATTTAAGAGCGTGGGTGGACAGCCCGTGTTTGTGGCGCGCGGACAGGGCAGCCACATCTTCGATGTGGACGGCAACGAGTACATCGACTACGTCGGGTCGTGGGGGCCGCTCCTGCTGGGCCATCGCCACCCCGAGATTTTGGCGGCGCTGGCCGAAGCGCTCGAGATCGGAACCAGTTTCGGGGCGCCGACGGAGCGCGAGATCGAATTGGCCGAGGCGATCATCCGGGCAGTCCCCTCCATCGAGATGGTGCGCCTGGTGAATTCGGGCACGGAGGCCACCATGTCGGCCATCCGGGTGGCCCGCGGGTTTACCGGGCGCGACCTCGTGGTGAAATTCGAAGGCTGCTACCACGGACACGTGGATTCGCTGCTGGTGAAGGCCGGCTCCGGCGTGGCAACCCTGGGAATTGCCGATACGCAAGGTGTGCCGAAGGCATTTTGCGATACCACCATCGCGCTGCCGTACAACTCGGTGGAGGCGGTGGAACAGGCCTTCCGGGCACACGGCAACCGCATCGCGGCCATCATCGTGGAGCCGGTGGTGGGCAACATGGGATGCGTGCCTCCCCTGCCCGGGTACCTGGAAGCCCTTCGGCGGATCACCGAACGCTTCGGCGCGCTGCTGATTTTTGACGAGGTGATGACCGGATTCCGCGTGGCCTATGGCGGCGCGCAGCAGCGTTACGGGATCCGGCCCGACTTGACCACGCTAGGGAAAGTGATTGGCGGCGGGCTGCCGGTAGGCGCATACGGCGGACGCAAGGACATCATGAACAAGGTGGCGCCGGTGGGCCCGGTGTACCAGGCGGGCACGCTCTCCGGCAATCCGCTGGCGGTGGCGGCGGGGCTGGCTATGTTGCGGCATCTGGAAGCGCATCCGGAAGTGTACGACCAACTGGAAGCGCGCGCGGCACGCCTGTGCGCGGGGGCGCCGGCCGGGGTTACCGTAAATCGCGTGGGCGCCATGTTCACGTTTTTCTTCACGGATGGGCCGGTGACCGATTGGGAATCGGCCAGGCGGTGCGACACGGCGAAATTCGGTCGGTTCTTCCAGGCCATGCTGGAGCGCGGAATCTATCTTGCCCCGTCGCAGTTCGAAGCCGCGTTCCTTTCGGCGGCGCACACCGGCGAGGATATCGACCGCACCATCGCGGCGGCTCGCGACGCTCTCTAATATCCGAAATCGAACGGCAGCGTAACCGGCGCCTGGAATACGCTGAACCCGAAGATCAGTTTGGAGAGCTGATTGGGGTCGGGAATGGTCTGGCCATCGGAGGCCAGAAACCCGGCGATCTGTCCCTGCGCGTCCAGACTGACGGAGAGCCCGTCTAACCCCGGCAACTGAATGGAACTACCGTTCAGACTCACGAAAAGCACCAGGAACGGATGCGGATCCAGCGGCAGATCGGGAGCCTGCGCGCGTGCCAGGTCGTGGCGATACTCCCAGGTACTGCCTTGCAGGCCCGCCGCGCGAATCAACATGCTGTTCGCAGGGTTGGTGACGGTCATGTCGCCGCGCGCGAATTGCATCAGGACCGGCCGCGCCGCCACGCCCGAAAGAGGTGAAACCCTCAGGTGCGGCGCATAGGCAATAGGATCGCCGGAAGTGGTCAGCCACTCCAGTGTCTCGAAGACGTTCTGGATATCGACCGCTCCCGGCACGGTGACGTTGTGGACGGGCTGGCCGGGCAGAACATAATCCTGGTTGAAGGTGGACCCGGCATTCAATAGCGACGGCATACGCAGCCCCAGCACCTGGTTGCTGAGCGACTGATAGGCCGGGCTCCAGCGGGCGATATCCACCGTGCTGGCGCCGCCCACGTTAAGCGCGGCGGCGCGGACGCCGGGCTCCAGCGACATGAACATGGCGCCGTACATGCCGCCTAGAGATTCTCCGGCGTAGTAAATGTGGGAAGCATCCAGGTCCGGCCGTCCATCGCCGTCGAAATCCATACCCGCCTGAATGGCGCGCACCAACTGCATCAGGTCCACCACGGTCTGGCGGAAGCAATCGCGCGTGCCGTAGGCGATGGGGGAAGTGAGGGCGCACCCTTCATTGGATTCGATGATGCCGTCGCCATTGAGATCGATGCTGCGTCCCATGGCGTTGACCGTGGTGCGGTTGCCCGCTTTGTCGATGAAGGTGACCGAGCTGAGCGGCCCGAAGCCGTGGCCCACGGCGTCGATTGCGACCACCGCGAACCCCTGTCGCGCCAGCGTGGGGGCGACCGCCGTGGGACCGCCGAAGCGGCTGTCGCCGAAGCCGTGGCCGAAGATCACCACCGGGTAGCCCGCGTCCGGCTTGGGCGTGGCGGGCAACAGCGCGTTGAAGCCCACCGGGTTGACGCTGGCAGGCACGGCAAGCCCCGGCAGGGTGGGGCCGGGCGGAATGGTCTGGTCTCCGCCCAGAAAACTGGGCGATTCGTACGACCCGATCACCACGCTGCCCAAGCCATTCAACAGCCCCGAGCTGATGGGAAGACTAATATTGCTGAACGCGGGAGGATTGGTGCGCACCTGCTCGTTGAGCACGATGCCGGAGAGATTGGCGATGGAAAACGTGCTCTGCGGCTGCGCCAGCATCACCAGCGGGGCCACATACGGAAGGGTCGCACGCGCATGTTCCAGCCACGCGGTGGCGCTCTGCGTGGTGAAGACCGAGGCGCCCACGATCTTGTGCGGCGCCATGGAGGCTGCGATGCCGCCGAGCGCGGCTTGCAGCGCCGCGCAATATGAGGAACCGCCCTGCGCGCAGGTTTGAAAGGCGGCGTCGGCCGCCACCGGCGCGCCCGCGTTATCCAGTACGGCATCGGTGATCACCAGCGCGTAACGGCGGTGCTGATCCAGCGCGGCAAAGGGTTTGGCGTAGACGGTGTTGGTGAGCGGATCGAAGATCACCTGATCCACGGCCACCGTATCGCCGGTTTTGTGTATGCCGGGCTCTTCCCCGGTCAGGTTGTCCAGCGCCACGTAGAACATGCCGCTGCGCAGGGTGGAGGTGTTGATCGCAGCGGAAAAGCGCACGGTAACCCGCGCGCGGATGCTGAAGCCATCGAGTTGTTCCAGCAGACCGGTCTCCTGGCACGAGGTGTACTGGGAGGCGCAGTCAGGTAGCGGCAGATTCAGGCGGACGCCGGTTTTCTGTTGCGGATCCGGAACGGTGAGAAAATCCGTGGGAAACGGGCCCGTGGCCGGCGTTGACGGATCGAATAAAACAGTAGTGGCGGCTGGAAGCAGCAGCGGCGCTAGTAGAAGTGCGGCAAGGAGGCGAGGCATGATCCAGACTTCTGATCATACCTCGCGGCGTTTAGGAAGACCGTTACTGCCGTGCAGGCCGCGGCGCTGCCGGGGCCGCCGGCATGCCGGGGCCGCGACCCTCGCGGGTCCGATTTTCCTCTTGCAGTTTCTTCCATTGGTCGGGCGTCAGCACCCGCCGGATGCCCAGCAGGAAGCGCGCATTGGCCTTTTCCAGCTCGGCGCGCGCCTGCGCGACTTTATCGATCTGCGCCAGAATTTTCGTTTCGTCGGGCTGGTCGGCGCCCACCATCGGCTCCAGCGTGACCTCTTCCTTTCGCAGCGTGGCGTTTAGGTCGATCAGCTTCAAACGGTTCTGCTGGAAGATGTCGTCCATCTTCTTCTGCTGGTCCGAATTCAGGGCCAGCTTCTGGACCATCTGCGGATTGTTCCACCAGCGTCCGGCGGGCCCGGGCATCAGCGCGCGCTCCATCAGCGGGCGATTCGGCCGCAGAGGCGGCGGCGCGGCGCGGTCCATCCGTTCCCCCACGGAACGAGCGCGCGGAGGCGGCGGCTGCTGAGGTTCTCCTGGCCCCTGCCCGGGGCCCTGTGCCTGCGGCGGCTGTGCCAGAGCCACGCCGGCCATCAACAACGTGATTCCGAAATATCGTCTCATTTTTGTGCCTCATTGGAATTCCACATCACCATCTTGATCAGGGGATCCATCGCGTCCGGAACCGCCCGGGAGATGCCCCTGTCCACCTGTTGCAATAGCTGCGCGTCCTGTTGTTCGATCGCCGCCCGCCGGCGCGCCTCACGCTCGCGGTACCACGGCGCCAGCAGGAGCAGGGCGATAGCCGCCACTGCCGCCAGCCGGGGCCAAACCACAGTGCGGCGGGCGCGCCAAACGGCGGGCGGGGCCGATACGCTGTCCATCGAACTGCGAAATTGCGCCATGACCTCTTCGAAGCCAGTCACGCGGGCCCTGCACTGGCCGCAACTGGCGAGATGCAATTCCGCCTCAGCCGGACGCTCCCCGGCAATCCACTGCGCGATCTGTTCCTCCGATAAATGTGTCATCCTTCGTCTCCCACCTGTTCTCGAATGGCTTGCACCGCCCGGAACAGGTGTGTCTTCACGGTGCCTTCCGCCAGACCCATGACGGCGGCAATTTCCAGCAGTTCCATCTCTTCCACAAAGCGCAGCAGAAACACCATCCGCTGCTTTTCGGAGAGCGCCGCCGCGGCACGCCACACAGCTTGCACTTTTTCCCGGACCGCGGTGGAGCCTTCCGGCGAAAGCCGCCCATCCGGAGTCCATTGCGCGGCCGGTTCCAGCGCCTGCCTGCGCTTCCAGAACTGCAGGCGCCGGTTGCGGGCGTGGTCGCGGATCAGGTTCACGGCAATCTGCATCAGCCAGGTGCTCAAAGTGGATTCGCCGCGAAACCGGTCGCGATTCTTGTGAGCCCGGTAGAAACAATCCTGCGCTACGGTCTGCGCGGCATCGTAATCGCGCAGGGACGCCAGGGCGAAGCGGAACACGCGCGGCCAATAAACGCGCACCAGTTCGTCGAAATCCTGAAATCCGGCAGCGCTTTCCGTCACAATGATCGCCGGCTGCATTCGTGGGTGTAGACGAGTTTCCGGATAGCGGGGTTTACACTTACCGCTACGGCAGTCGCTCGGCGCGGTACAGGAAGATGGTGTGGCGAATCACGGCCACCACAAGCATCAGTGCGATGCCGAAGATCCCCACGGCGCCCCCGACATCGAACAGGCGATACCGCTCGCCGAGGATTCCGACTACCGGGCGGTACAGCAGGGCGATATTGCCGATCATCAGCAGAATCCGCAATTCGGTGGGGCTGAATTTCCAGAACGACAGGTGAAACGTGCCGATAGTATAAGTGGCCAGGTACACTTCGATGGACAGCATGAAATAGGCGATCAGCAAGCCCGCGGCGATGGGCGGGCTCATATAGCCTGACAACCCGATACCGCCCAGCAGAAAGAACGTCCCGAAAGCGTCCACCACATGGTCTACATAAAAGCCATAACGCGGGCGCTGGCGGTTGCGTACGCGGGCGAGCGTTCCATCCAGGCTGTCGCCCAGCCAGTTCAACATCAGGAAGCCGATGGCCAGCAGCAGGCCGGCCTGGTTCCAGCGGGCCCACCAATAGCTCAGCCCGGCGCCGAGCAGAGCCACCAGGCCCAGCGCCGTAAGGTGGTCCGAGTTGATCCCGCGAGGCGTGTGATGCGCCAGCCAGATGAGGCACCGTTTTTCCAGCGGCGCCAGAAAGCTGACCTGTGCCCGGCCCGCTTCGCGAAACTTGGAATCCGGCTTCGGTGCCGCCAGGTTCGCCATATTACCTGCTTGGACGTGTGAGAATCGGAAAAGGTGACATCGGAAACCTGGTACGTGATTCCCGCCCTGCTGCTGGCCGGGCTCACCGATGCCGGCAAGGTGGAGCTGAAACCCCCCACCACGCAGGCATTTGAACGCTATATTCACACCACGGAGGCGAAGCTGGACCAACGGGTCCACACGCCCGCCTTTCTGTGGGTGGATGGCGATGGCGCGCGCCGCGCCGCCGTGCAGCGCGGTGAAGTGGTATGCGAACCGGTGAGCGCCAAGGGCGATATCGAAGTGCCGGACGGGCTGATTCACGATTGGGTGGGCGGCATGTTCGTGCGCGACGCCACGCTGGAAAAGGTGATCGCGATGTTTGAAAACTACGATAATGCCAAGAATATTTATAAGCCGGAAGTGATGGATTCGAAGACCCTGGAGCACCAGGGAAACAGCTTCAAGGTTTACATGCGCCTGTTGAAGAAGCAGGTAGTGACGGTGGTGTTGAACACCACGCACGACGTCCGGTATGTTCCCGTAGACGCCACCCGCTGGTACAGCCGGAGCTACAGTTCGCGGATCGCGGAAGTAGAGAATGCCGGCAAGCCCTCCGAGCGCGAGCTGCCGCCGGGGCAGGACCATGGATTTCTGTGGCGGCTGAATTCCTATTGGCGCTTCGAAGAGCGCGACGGCGGCGTGTACGTGGAGTGCCAGGCAGTCTCGCTGACTCGCAATGTGCCCACGGGCTTGGGGTGGCTGATCAATCCGATCATTCGGAGCCTGCCCCGGCAGTCGCTCGAAAATACCCTGCGGTCGGCCCAAAAGGCGGCGCTGAAGACAAAATGAAGCTCAATTGGTTTTTAGCATGCCGATCTCTTTGAGCCAATCGCCCAGCCGGAGCTGCCAACCGGTGGCAGCGGGCGACGGATTCTTCGTATTCGGATTGATGCCGAATCCATGGCCGCCGGTGGCATAGACGTGCAGTTCGGTCTGCACCCCGGCGGCTTTCAACTTCGGGTACAGCACCGAGAGCGCGGTGGAGGGTCCACGATCGTTGTCCGCGCACAGCATGAATGTCAACGGCATGTCTTTCGGAATGGTGTAGCCGTCGGCGCGGATGCCGGGATAGATCAGGGCCACGAAATCGGGGCGGGAGCTGACACGCTCCACAGGATCGGCCGCATCGGGGTTTCCCGAATCGAAGCGTGTAGCCGCGAGGGCTGCGAGTTCCCCGCCCGCGGAAAATCCGATGATGCCGATGCGCGCCGGGTTGATATTGCCTTCGGAAGCCCGGGCGCGCGTGAGCCGGATGGCGCGCTGCGCATCGGCCAGGGCGTTGCCCTCGATGGTGTAAGTAGACCCGGGCTCGCGAGCCAGCCGGTACTTCAGCACCAGTCCCGCCACGCCTATACTGTTCAGGTATTCCGCCACATTCGTGCCTTCCTGGTCAAAATTGAGGAACGCGTGGCCTCCGCCCGGGGCAATAACCATGGCGGCGCCGGTGGCCTTATCGGCGGGCGGCAGGAAGACGGTGACCGATGGGTTGTGGACGCCGGTGACCTTCAGATATCCGTGGGCCTGGTTGGGCCCCTCGTCTACCTCTTTTTCCGTTTTCCCCTCGGACCCGGGCGCGCCGCGGCCCCACAAGGCAATCTCGGGACGATCGGCGGCGGCAAGTACGCCGCTCAGAAAAATCAGGGCGACCACCGGTGAAAGCCGCATAGTTGATCCTTTCGCATAGAAATTCTAACATCATCAGATATGTCATTCGCCTTGGATCGCCGGCATTTCCTGCGCGCTGCCGCCGCGCCGATGATTCTGCTGGGCCGCGTGCGCCTCTTCGGCGCCGAATACTCGACCCGCGCGGTGGACGTGATGCAGTCGTCCACCGTCATCGACATGCTCAGCCCCATCACCCTTTCGAGCGTGCGCATGGCGCAGCTTATGGCCAGGCCCGCGAGTTTCACCGCGGCCAATCTGGCGGACTATCGGGCCTCGGGCATTCACGCTTTCCACGTGGCTCTCGGTTTGGGCGGTCCCGAGGCCTACCAGAACACCCTGCAATTCGTGGCGGGATGGGACGGATTTCTGGCGCACCACAGCGAGACCATGAAGCGCATCGACTCGGTGGCCGATATCGATGCCGCCCGCGCCGCGCGGAAGATCGGATTCATCATCGGGCTCCAGAACTCCGAGCACTTCCGCACCCCCGCCGACGTGGACTTCTTTTACTCCCTGGGGCAGCGCGTTTCGCAGTTGACCTACAATGCGCGCAATATGATCGGCAACGGGTCCACCGAGCGGCGCGACGATGGGCTCAGCGATTTCGGCCTGGCGATTGTCGCGCGCATGAACAGCGTGGGGATGGTGGTGGACGTTTCGCATTGCGGCGACCGGACCACGCTGGATGCGTTCGACGCCTCCAAAAAGCCGGTACTCATCACGCACGGCAACTGCCGGGCGCTCAATCCGCATCCGCGCTGCAAGACCGATGAAGCCATCCGCAAGATGGCGGCGCAGGGAGGCGTGATGGGGATCACCGGGGTGCGCATGTTCGTCAAGGGTAGCGAGCCAACCACGGTGGAGGATATGCTGGACCACTTCGATCACGTAAAGAAGCTGGTGGGTCCGGAATTCCTGGGAGTGGGAAGCGATATCGATCTCTACGGCTATGACGCCATGCCGCCGCAAGAGCGGGCCGCGCTGCACGCCAATTATAAAAGCTCGTACGCGTTTCGCGAGAAGGACGATATCGAAGGCGTCAGCCATCCGCGGCGCATGTTCGACTTGACCGAGGGGCTGATCCGGCGCGGGTACAGTGACGCCGAGATGCACGGGATTCTGGGCGGAAATTTCCGCCGCGCGTTAAGCAAGATCTGGGTGTAGTTAAGGAACGGTGAACCGGTCGTACATTTGCCGGGCGTTCGCAGGCGTGACCATCAAAGAATCGAGGGTGTAGTCTTTGTCCGGATGGAAGCCGGGTTCGTGCAGGATCCGGTTCCCGATTTCGACAGCCTTATCGACGCATAGCGGATACACGAACGTCGCGGCGAGGATGCCGTCCATCACCTTCTGGATCCCGCCTGCCGGGCCGCCCAGACCATCGACACCCACAAAGATCATTTCCTTTTCGCGGTTCAATTCCTTGGCGGCCAGGTAGGCGCCGACGGCCATCGGGTCGTTGTGTCCGTAGACGACATCGATCTGGGGCTGCGCGCGGAGCACTTCGGTCATGCGGTCCTTGGCCTTGGCCTGAATCCAATCGGCAACCGGATCGGCCACTACCTGAACCTGCGGATATTTCTGGAAAATCTCGCCGGCGCCTTTGTCGCGATTGATCTCGCCTTCCACGCCGAGCAGACCGCGCATGGCAACGATCTTGCCCTTCGGCTGCCCATATTTTTTGGTCAGATAATCCACGATGAACTGCCCGGCCATGCGGCCGATCGCCACGTTATCGCTGTGGACGTAGGTGGTGTAGTTGGGCTGGAGGATGTCGCGCTCCAGGCAGATCACCGGAATTCCGGCTTCCATGGCCTGGCCCATCACCGCGGTCAGGGCGGCGCGCTCATTGGGCGCGACGATCAGCAGGTTGGGCTTCTGGCGGATAAAGGTTTCCACCTGCGCCACCTGTTTGCTGTTGTCCTGCTGGGCGTCGGAAATCACCAGCTTCACGTCGGGGTACTGCGCCCAGAGCTTCTGCATCAGGGCATTTTGCATGGCGCGGTAGGGCTCGGCGTTGTTGGCCTGGCTGAACGCCACCAGGAGCTGCTTCTTGCCGTTGCCGGCGCCGCACGCCGCCGAAAACAGGGCGCAACCCAGCGCCAGTGCCGCCAGAAGTTTCCGTTTCATGTTATGCCGTTTCTCTCTCCCGCTGGACTGCCACCGCCAGCACAATAATCACTGCCTTAATCATCATCTCCAGATTGCTATCCACATTGTTCAACCGCAGCATATTGGTGAGCACGCCCATGATGAGCGACCCGATAATGGTTCCGGCGATGGAGCCGCGGCCTCCGGAGAGCGGTGTTCCGCCGATCACCACGGCGGCGATGGCGTCCAGTTCGTACGCCACGCCCGCGTTCGGATTGCCCTGATGATTCTCCGCGGCGTAGAGCACCCCGGCGAAACCGGAGAGCAGGCCGGAAATGGCGTACACCCGGATCTTGGTGCTGCGGATGGGGAGGCCCGCGTATCGCGCCGCTTTTTCGTTATCGCCGATAGCGCGCACATGCCGGCCGAATACGGTGCGCGCCAGAAGCAGCGCGAACAGCGCGGCGGCGGCGGCGTACGAGCCGATCACGATGGCCTTCTCGCGAAAGACGGCGGCGAAGCTGGCGGCCACATCGCGGCCGAATCCGATATCGATGTTCTCGTTTTGCGTGATCCACTTGGCCAGGCCGCGCACGCCGATCATGGAGGCGAGTGTCACGATGAACGGCTGGATTCGCACAGTGGCGATGACCACGCCGTTGAGCACTCCCGTGAGACCGGCCGCCGCGACCGCCGCCGCGATGGCCAGGGCGATATGCGCCGGATAGGACATGCCCGGCGCCATCCGGGTGAGGCACATGGCGGCGATGCACGTGGCCAGCGCCAGAATGCTGCCCACGCTCAGATCGATGCCGCCGGTCAGGATCACGAATGTCATGGAGAGCGCGATCATACCGATCAGCGAGATCTGGCGCAGAATATCGGTAAGGTTGCCGGCCTGAAGAAACACGCGCGACCCATCGGCGGCCGCCGGGCTGATCGCAATAGCCAGAATCACGATGCCGGCCAGGGCGGCGTAACTCTGGAAGCGCGCGGGCATCAGGCGCGGCCTCCCATGGTAGCCGCCGCGAGGATCTTCTCCTGCGTGGCTTCGGAGGCGCTGAAGGTGGCCGTGAGGCGTCCCTCGCACAGCACCAGGATGCGATCGCAGCAGCGCACCAGTTCCGGCAGTTCGCTGCTCACCAGGATCACGCCCTTGCCTTCGCGCGCCAGCGTGTCGATGGCGCGATAGATGTCCTGCTTGGCGCCCACGTCGATGCCGCGCGCCGGGTCGTCCAGAAAAAGCACATCCGGATTGACCAGCAGCCAGCGTCCCAGCAGCACCTTCTGTTGATTGCCGCCGCTGAGCGTGGCGACCGGGTCGTCGAGAGAGCGGCAGTGCAGGCCCAGCCGTCCGGCCACGTCCCGCATCTCCGCGAGTTCCTGGCCGCGCCGCAGAAATCCCCAGCGCTGCAGACGCGGCAGCACGGCCATGCTGCCGTTTTCGGCCACGCTCATCTGCATCATGAGCCCCTGCAGGCGGCGATCTTCGGGTACCAGGCCCAGCGTACCCTGTCGGCGAATGGCCCCCGCGGTAACGCGATCCATCCCAAACAGCGCCGCGCCGAGTTCGCTGCGGCCGGAGCCTACCAGGCCGGCGATACCCAGCACTTCGCCGCGGCGAAGTTCGAAGGATACATTCTTCAGTTTGGCGGTGGACAGGCCATCCACCGCGAGCACCACCTCCCCTTGCGGGCGCGGCGCGCGCGCGCCGCCCTCCAGGTCGCGGCCGATCATCATGCGAATGACGGCGGCGGCACTGGTGTTCGCGGTCTCCACCGTGCCCGTGTTGCGCCCGTCGCGCAAAACGGTGATGCGGTCCGAAAGCCGGAAGATTTCGTCCATCTTATGCGAAACGTACACGATGCCGACGCCGCGCTGTTTGAGCCCCGCGATCAGCGTGAACAGGCGCTCCGCGGCATCTTCGAAAAGCGCGCTGGTGGGCTCGTCCATCAGCAGGAATCGCGCATTCATGCTGAGGGCGCGCGCAATCGCCACAAGCTGCATCTGCCCGATGGAAAGCGTCCTTACCATGCGCCGCGCGCTTTCATCGAGCCCTACCTGCTGCAGGAACGGGCGGCAGAAAGCTTCCATGGAACCGCCGTGGAAATCCAGGTTGCCGATGATGAGGTTTTCGCCGGCGGTGAGGTGGCGGAAGAGGTCCAGCTCCTGGTAGATGATGCCGATACCCAGACGCTGCGCGTCCACGGGGCTGGCGATGCTGACCGGGTTGCCATCGATCAGGATGCGGCCTTGGCCGGCGCGTGTGGATCCGGCGACGATGCGGGCCAGCGTGCTCTTCCCCGCCCCGTTTTCACCGACGAGCGCATGGACTTCGCCGGCCTGCACCTGAAGGCTCGCGCCCTGCAACGCGGTGGCGCCTCCATACTGTTTGTGGATGTTCTCTGCCTGGAGAAAGCTCAAGGTAATAGACTAGCGCAGGGACCGGGGCGGTGAAGGTTGAAGCCGTCAGGCGCCTTGGAAATGCCTAATGCCTTAGGCCCGTTAGCCGGCCGTTGCGGATCAGCCCGGACGCCTCGTTCGCGGTCACGTCCATGCGGTCGCCATCGAACCGGATGTCCAAAGTGTAGTGATTGATGTTCGCCACGAAGTTCAGGTCCAGCAGAAACTCGCGGTCGCCAATCCATTTCCCCGTGGCCCCTGCCGGCATGTGGAACGGACCGTTGGGTACCAGGCGATACACCCCGTCCATGCCGATGGGAAAGCTCAGCGGCTGCCCATAATACTTCACATCCACGCGCGCATCTCCGCTTTTCGGAAACGTCAGCGCCAGACTATCCAGCCGGGAAGGATTCACCGGAAATTCGTACACCGCACCCGAGACCGCCCCGGCCATCGTCGGCAGCGGCGCAACCGGGCCGGCCGCCGGCGCCCTCCTCCCCTCCTCCGCCCGTTGCCGCAGATGCGCGTACGCCGCGGGATTCTCCGGCAGCGCGGCGTCCGATTTCACCGCCTGCCGCACCAGGCGAGCCATCTGTCCGGCGTTGCCGCCCGCCATGCTCACCACCACCATATCCAGGTCCGGCCACACGACCAGCGATTGTCCCCCACGCCCCGTTCCGCCATACTGCCGCCCGTTGGGTCCGTTGCTCACGTTCCACTCGAAACCCATGCCGCCATGCTCGCCGCGAGCGCCGCTGGGCATGGCCGTGGACATCGCCACCCAGTCGGCCGGCACGATGGTCTTGCCGTCCCAAACGCCGCCGTGCAGGTACAAATATCCAATCCGGGCGACGTCTTGCGGACGGAAATGGCTGTCGCCCCAGCCGTGGCTGCGCCCTTGCGGATCGTCGGCCCACACCACGCCGCGGATTCCCAGCGGATCGAACAGGTACTTCCTGCCGAACTCCGCCTCGCTGGTATGCGCCGCCGCACCAATCGCCGACCCCAGCAGGTGGTACCCCGGGCTGCAATACGCCGGGTGCGTGCCGGGATCGTACTTCATCGGCAGCGCCAGCGCGAACCGCACCCAGTCTGGCGACCGCTTCATCTGCTCCAGTTCCTGTTCCCCGGGCGCGTACCCGCAATCCAGTCCCGACTCCATGCGCAGCAGGTCCTCCACCGTGATCTTCTGCTTCCGCGCCTCGCCATTCGCCGGGCTCTCCTCCGGAAACAGCGGCAGCACCCGCTGCTCGAGCCGCAGCAGCTTGTGCGCCACCGCTATGCCGGCAAGCACGGAGGTCACAGTCTTGGTAACCGAAGCGAGATCGTGCGGCGTCCGCCCATCGTAGGGATAGAACGCCGTATCCAGCACGGCATAGCCATGGCGAATCACCAGCAGACTGTGAACTCCCAGGTGCTGACCGGCCACTTGGTCGACGGCCTCCGCCAGAGCCTGCGAATCGATGCCCTGCGACTCGGGAGTCGCCGTCCGCCATTCGCCGCCCGGCCAGTACCCGGCTCCGGGACAGACCACGGCAAGCAACAATCCCCAGCAGACGGCACGCAGCATCACCCGGCCATTATATCCGCCCGGCCCCGCAGGCTCCATCGCATCAATGACTTACGCGCCAACTACCTCCCCATCCCCAACCCCCACCTGCGCCACCGCTATGCCGGCAAGCACGGAGGTCACGGTTTTGGTAACCGAAGCGAGATCGTGCGGCGTCCGCCCATCGTGGGGATAGAACGCCGTATCCAGCACGGCATGGCCATGTCGAATCATCAGCAGTTGACCCGACATTGGTCTATGGCCTCCGCCAGAACCTGCGAATCGATGCCCTGCGACTCGGGAGTCGCCGTCCGCCATTCGCCGCCCGGCCCCGCAGGCTCCATCGCATCAATGACTTACGCGCCAACTACCTCCCCATCCCCAACCCCCACCCCCAACCCCCGTCTTTCTGGTAACCTTTTCACGTCCCCACAGTATTCCCTTATGAAAAGCATGGAGGACGAACAGATCATGCGCGATGTCCGGGCCGGGGAGGTCGGCAAGCTGGAAACGCTTTTCGACCGCCACAGCCGGGCGTTACTGCACTATTTCCTGCACCTCACCGGCAACCGCGCGGTGAGTGAAGATCTGGTGCAGGAGGTGTTTTTCCGGATCCTGAAGTACCGGCACACCTATCAGAATGAATCGACCTTCCGCGCGTGGATGTTCCAGATCGGCCGCAATGTCCACATCGATCATGCCGCGCGCTACAAGGCGGAAGTCGCCATGCCGGAGGATCCGACGAACTTCAGCAGCGGCGAAGTATCGCCGGACCGCCAGGTTCAGAACAAGCAGGAGGCCGCTCTTCTGCACCGCGCTCTGGCGTCGCTGCCGGAGGAAAAACGCGAAGTGCTCATCATGAGCCGGTTTCTGGACCTGAAGTATGAAGAGATCGCCACCGTCCTGAAATGCGAAGTGGGGACGGTCAAAGTGCGAGTCTACCGGGCGCTGCGCGAATTGGGCGACCGGTTTTTTGCACTGCGCGGAGAGCGAGCAGCAACATGATTTGCGAACGGGTAAAGGAACAGATTCCCGAATGTCTGGCGGGCCGCCTGGAAAAAGCGGAACGCGAAAAGGTCATCGAACACCTGGAAACCTGCGCCGGCTGCCGCAATGAGCTGGCGGAATTAGGAGCCGTGTGGCGCGGCATGGAAGCATTGGCCATTCCCGCGGAGCCCGAACCTGTAATGAAGAACCGGTTTATGGAAGTGATGGAGGCCTACCAGGAGGGTTTGCTGGCTGCACAGGAACATGCCCGGCGCGAAACGGCTCCGGCAGTCGCCGCTACGAAGCGCGGATGGGCCGGCTTCTGGCCGCAGCGGCCGGTGTGGCAGTTCGCTCTGGCCTTTGCCTTGTTGCTGGCCGGCATCTTCGCGGGGCGGCTGGCAACCTTGCCGCGCGGCGAAAATCCCGAAATGGCGCAGTTGAAAGGTCAGGTGGAAGGCCTGCGCCAACTGGTGGCCCTTTCCATGCTCCGCGAACAATCGCCCAGCCAGCGGCTGCAAGGCGTCACCTATAGCGTGCAGATGGCGCAGGCGGACCCGCAGGTGGAACAGGCGCTGCTCCACGCCGTGACGCAAGATCCTAATATCAATGTGCGGCTCTCGGCGGTGGAAGCCCTGGAAAAATATGCGGGCAAGCCGGAAATCCGCCGCGCCCTGGAAGACGCCATCGGCGTGCAGGAATCGCCCCTGGTGCAGGTGGCGCTGGTGGAACTGCTGGTCCATTTGAACGATACCGACTCCGCGCCCGCGCTGGAAAAAGTAGTGCGCGATCCCGCGACCGATGAGACCGTGCGCCAGCATGCCGCCCAGGCGCTGCAAAGGCTGGGCGCGAAGGATATAGGAGTGCCCAGATGAGACC
Organism: uncultured Solibacteraceae bacterium; assembly: GCA_963835555.1. Classification (GTDB taxonomy): domain Bacteria; phylum Acidobacteriota; class Terriglobia; order Bryobacterales; family Bryobacteraceae; genus Sulfopaludibacter. The sequence continues at coordinate 71,584 of CAWIGC010000037.1, forward strand.
GCTCACCCTGTCCGCGATTGCCCTGCTGTCCGTCCTCGCCGCCGGGGGCGCCGATTGGCGCGACTGGAAATACCAGGACAACGAAACTATTACGCGCTCCTTCGACGTGCGCGGTTCCGGGCGCAAGTTGCTGGTCGATAACATCAGCGGCTTCATCCACGTGACCGGCTACGAGGGCACGCAGATCCAGGTGAACGTGCACAAGCACATCCAGGCGCGGTCGCCGGAAGCCGTGCAGGAAGCCAGGCGCGATGTCAAGCTCGATATGTCGCAACAGGGCAGCTTAGTCCGCCTCTACGAGGACGGCCCCTTCCGCACCGCCAACGGCGCCAACTATCGCGGCGAGGATTATTACGGCTATCGCGTCAGCTTCGATTACGAAATCCAGGTGCCGCGGGAAACCGATTTGAGCCTGAAGAACATCACCAGCGCAATTACGGTGAAACGCACCGTTGGGAATTTCGAAATTCACGGACTCAACGGCGGCATCGATATGGATGAGGTGGCCGGCTCCGGCTCGGTGCGCACGTTGAATGGCAAACTGCGAGTCGCGTTTACCAAAAACCCCGAGCGCGATTGCGAGTTCCACACGCTGAACGGGGCCATGGATGTCTACTTCAAAGAACCGTTGAATGCCGACCTGCGCTTCAAGACGCTGAACGGCGGGGTGTACGCGGACTTCGATGTCACGCCCCTTCCCGGCGTCACGCAGGCCTCGGAACAACGCAACGGCAAATTTTATTACCGGTCTAACCGGAATGGGTCGGCGCGCGCCGGCAAAGGCGGCCCGGCTCTGACGTTCGATGGTTTGAACGGCGCGATTCGCCTGCATACGAAGACTTTATAGAGGTTATTATCATGAAACGCTTCATCGCCCTGCTGGGCACGGCTTTGGCTGTCTGCGCGCTTGCCGGCGCGCAGGAATTCGCGGGGAATCGCGTCGTCGTTCCCGGACGCAACGGGTCGCACGCCCGCATCGTGGAAGCCAACGTCATCAACGGCTCGGTGGTCGTCAGGACCGGAAGCGGCAACGACATCGTCGTGGAAACCGCGGGCGCCCGGGGCCGCAGTTCCTCCGATAGCCGCACGCCGCAAGGCATGCATCGCATCGATACGCCGTGGAACGCACCGCTCCAGGTGGAAGAAAGCGGCGACACCGTTCACGTCAACGTCTCCCCGCGGGCCGATGGCGATACCATCACCATGACCGTCCCCACCAATACTTCGCTCAAGCTCAACCTCACCCACGGCAGCATCGATGTGGATGGCGTTCACGGGGAAATCGACGCGGAAACCACCCACGGCGATATCAGCCTGAACAATGTCTCCGGCACGGTCGTGGCCAATACCGTTCACGGATCGTTGCGGGCGTCCATGAGCCAGGTCGATCAATCCAGGCCCCTTTCGTTCACCACCATGAACGGAGAAATCGACGTCGCACTACCCGCCGATCTCAAGGCCAACCTGAAACTGCGCGCGCTGCGCGGCGAAATCTGGAGCGATTTCGACATGAAATTGACCGGCAGTTCCCCCACGACCCGCCGCGCCGGCAATGGCCGCATGCAGATCCTGATGGACAAGACGATGAATGGCACCATCAACGGCGGCGGCGTGGACGCCACCTTCTACACGGTCAACGGGAAAATCACCATCCGCAAGAAGTAGCACTGTAGGCCTCCAGCCCGCGGTCATGCCAGAATGGTTCTTTACCCTCATGGTCGAAACCATTCATCCGGCGTCAGCCGAAAACACCCAGGTAGCACTCTTCGATTTCGATGGCACCCTCTCCCTCATCCGCACCGGCTGGATGCAGGTGATGGTGCCCATGATGCTGGAGGTTCTGGCCGAACTCCAGACCGGCGAAACCGAAGACCAGTTGCGCATAGTGATCGAAGACTTTGTGTGGCGCCTCACCGGCCGGGAAACCATTTACCAGATGATCGCCCTGTCCGAAGAGGTGAAGCGCCGTGGCGGCACACCGCTGAATCCCCTGGATTACAAGCGCCGCTACCTGGACCGCCTGCACACCGTGATCGCCGGCCGCCTCGCCGAACTCCGCGGCGGCCACTGCCCGCCCGACAAATACCTCGTACCCGGCGCCCGCGCCCTGCTGGAAGCTTTGCAGGCCCGCGGACTCAAGCTGTACCTGGCCAGCGGAACCGACGAGCCATACATGAAGGAAGAGGCCGTCCTGCTGGACGTAGCGCGCTACTTCGATGGCGGCGTCTTTGGCGCGCAGGATGACCCGGAGGCCTTTTCCAAGCGCCTGCTGGTGCAGAAGATTCTGGCGCTGCCCGGAGTGCGCGGCGGTCACCTCCTGGCCTTCGGCGATGGCTACGTGGAAATCGAAGAGGTCAAACAGGTGGGCGGTGTCGCCGTGGGCGTTGCCACCGATGAGCCCGCATGCCAGGCCCCCGACGAATGGAAGCGCCAACGCCTGATCGGCGCGGGCGCGGACTACATCATCGCCAACTACCTGCCTACCGACGAACTGATCGGGACGCTTTTCGCTCCACGCAGCCGCTACGAAACCTTTGACCGGTCGCGGCTCCACATCAAGCCGCTCCGCGAGCGATGCCACGACCTGCACCTGGATCGCTGGCTCGCCCTCTCTGACCCGGCGCCGCCCTTCTCGCATCCGGATCTGCCCGCCGTGGCCCAGCATCTGGCGGCGGCGCGCGCTTCCGGCGCGGCACGCATCCTCATGATGGGCGCCCACGTGCTGCGCGCCGGCGTCAATCGCCACCTCATCGATCTGCTCCAGCGCGGCTACCTGGATCACATCGCCATGAACGGCGCGGGCGCCATCCACGATTACGAACTGGCGCGCATCGGCGCCACCACCGAAAGCGTCGATCGCTACATCCGCACCGGCGAGTTCGGCCTGTGGCAGGAGACCGGCGAGTTGAACGATTGGATCCGAGAGGCCGCCCAAAGCTCGCTCGGCCTGGGCGAGAATGTGGGCCGCCGCATCGACGCCTCGGACTTCCCGCACAAAGACCTCTCCGTCTTCGCCGCCGCCTACCGTGCGGGCGTCCCCGTGACCGTGCACTGCGGCATCGGCTACGACATCCTCCACGAGCATCCCAATTGCGATGGCGCGTCACTCGGCGCCGCCAGCTATCGCGACTTCCTCATCTTCGCCCGCACCGTGGAGCGCCTGGAAGGCGGCGTGCTCCTCAACTTCGGATCGGCCATCATGGGCCCGGAAGTGTACCTGAAGGCGCTCGCCATGGCGCGCAACGTGGCTCTACAGGAAGGCCGCGCCATCCGCCACTTCACCACCGCGGTCTTCGATCTGGTGCCGGTGCACGGCGACCCGCGTAAGGAACTGCCCAAGACCGACCCCGGATACTATTTCCGCCCGCACAAGACCATCCTGGTGCGTACCGTTGCCGATGGCGGCGAAAGCTATTATGTTTGCGGAGAGCATCGCGCTACCGTGCCCGCGCTGTGGCGCCTGCTCGCATAACCATGACTACAGCCGACCTGTTGTCTGCATTCCGCACGCTGAAGGTGCTCGTGGTGGGCGATGTCTGCCTGGATCGCTGGTGCCGCTATGACCCTTCCCTGGCCGATCCCTCGCGCGAAACCGGCATCCCGCGTATCGGCGTTGTGGCTACCGAAGTCACTCCCGGCGCAGCCGGCACGGTGGCATCGAATGTGGCGGCCCTGGGGGCAAACGTCAGCGTCCTGGGCGCGATTGGAGAAGACGGCTTCGCCTGGGAATTGCGCCGGGCGCTGGACGCGCGCGGCATCGCGCACCGGCTATTGCTGAGCTCTCCGGAAATCGCCACCTTCACCTACACCAAACTGCTCCGCTCCGATACCGGAGTGGAAGACCTGCCGCGCGTGGATTTCGTTAACACCAGGCCACTGCCCGCCGCCATCGACTGCGAACTCGTCCGCCGCCTGGAGAGCGCCGCGCCGCAATTCGATATCATCCTGGTCTGCGATCAGGCCGAAACCTCGCAGGGCGGCATCGTCACGCAGGCCATGCGCCTGGCGATCGAGCGCATCCCGGAGGGTCGCCTCGTCTGGGTGGATTCGCGCATGAGGGCCGAATTATTCCGCCGCGCGGTGGTCAAACCCAACCGCGAAGAGGCCGAAGCCGCTTGTCTCCGTGTGTTCGGTCACGTGGATTATACGGCCTTCCGGCGTCACATCGAGGCCCCCATCCTCATCGTCACGCACGGCGGCGACGGCGCTTTGTTAGTGGACGCTAACAGCGAGACCTGGGTAGCCACCCGCCGCGTCGAGCATCCCGTGGATATCTGCGGCGCGGGCGACAGTTTCTCCGCCGGAGCCGCGCTCACCCTGAAGGTCACCGGCGATCCCGTGGCCGCCGTTCGCTTCGGCAACCTGGTGGCCTCCATCACGATTATGAAGAAGGGCACCGGCACCGCATCGCCCGGCGAGGTTCTGGCGGCGGGACCGCTCAGCGATTGAAGTCTTGCCCCGCCTGCGCCTTTTTCAGATAGCCTTCCACCGCCGTTTTGGATGCCTCAGGGACTGCGCCCGATGCCAGGGCTGCCTGCAGGTGTTTCGCGGCATCATCGAATTTTCCCGCCGCCGAATCCACTCGCGCTTGTGCCAGATGGCCCACCCAGAGATCGGGGAACCGGGTGGCTACCGTGCCGAAAGTCGCCATGGCCAGAGCATCCCGCTTCTCCGCCTGCATCTGGCGTCCGAAGAAATAGATCTGGGTGGCGTTTCCGATCTTCATGGCGCGGTCGTAAGCCGCCTTGGCATCGGACCCGCGGTCAGTGCCTCCAGCAGTCCGGCCTTGGTCATCGTGTTTTCGAAGCGCTCCTCGTTCTGGATCGAAAGGTCGGCCCAGTGCAGCCCTTCTTCCAGGTTGGTCTTGGCTTGGAGGCAAAAATTGGCGGCTTCGTCCCAGCCGACCCAACTGTACTGCTTCCCGCCGCGCAATTCCCGGCGCAGACTCTGTAGCGTGGCGCTGGTGGTATCGACGGCCACGGAAAACGGAACAGCGAGCTTTTCCCAGCGCAGGGTCACCACCGCGGAATCCGGCTTCACGCCATCGAAATCATAAGTGAGGGCTTCGTGAAAATCCGTGGGTTGCGGCTTCACCGTCACGCGCAGCGCGTCCTCGGCTTTGTCATACGTAAAGCTGCCCCATGAGGTGGAGTTCTTCGAGAAGATGATTTCCCACGAATCGGTTCCCGGCATCATGTGCAGTCCGTAAGTCCCCGCCGGCAGCGCCTTTCCTTCCACGGTGACCGGATCGCTGACCTGGAACGTGGTATTTTCGTTCGCGCCGGCCCGCCAAACCTGTCCGTAGGGCACCAGCCCGCCCCAGACTTTCCGTCCGCCCACCAGCGGACGATGGTATTGAATTGTGATTTCGGTAACACCCAACCTCTGGCTCACGCTCGCCTGCTGGCTGGCTTCCGGCAGCGTCATCGTGGTCTGCGCGCCGGCTAGAGAAGCCAGCGCAAGGCAACCCGCCGCAACTCGATAGGTAAGCATGGATCCCCCTAGTCGCGATAATGGACGAACACCGGCGCGAACGGTGAGGCTCCCCGGGTGAACTGTTAAGGCTTGTTACGATGCCGCACCCGCAAGCTATCCCAACTCCCGTCGGCCAGCCACCCGCCGTCTACCCGCAATTCCATCCCGTTCACAAATCCGCTGAGCGCCGGGTCCGCCAGAAACGCAATGGCCTGGGCGATATCGTCAGGCCGGGCGAAACGCGCCATCGGGACACGATCCTCGATGTCGGCATCGCTGTAGCTTCCTCCCGCCTGATCGGCCAGGTCCATCTCCGTCTTGACCCAACCCGGGCAGACGGCGTTGCACCGCACCCCTCTGCCGCCCCACTCGGCGGCCAGCGTCCGCGTCAGGCCGATCAGCCCGTGCTTGCTGGCATTGTAAGCCGCCCGGTCGGCGATGCCCGACAGCCCGGCCACCGAAGCGACATTCACGATGGCGCCCGAGCCCTGCGCCAGCATCGCCTTGCCGAACGCGCGGCACAGCAGGAAGGGACCGGTGAGATTGACTTCCAATACGCGCCGCCATTCACTCACCGCAATCTCTTCCGCCGGCCGGATGAAGCTGATTCCGGCATTGTTCACCAGCACATCCGCATGCCCGAAATGGTCCAGCACGGTGGCCGCGATGCGCTCTACATCTTCCTCGCTGGATACATCGCCGGTCACTTCGATGACATCGCCCGCCAAACTGCGCACCGGCTGCAGATCGACCACCGCCAGCGCGTAGCCTCTGGCCGCGAATACCTCCGCCGTGCGCCGCCCGATTCCCTGGGCCGCTCCCGTGATTACCGCGACGCGTGTTGTGTCCATTTCTACAGCATAACCTTCGTTATGACATTGCCTTTAACAGCGGCAATCAAGGGAAAAAGGCGCGGTTATCTTAACGAAAGAGACTAACGGCAGGGAGGCTGCTTTCCCTACGATTAAGATGCGGACCAATATGTCTACTTCCGTTGCAGCGCCTGTCCTGGTTTACGATCGCGTCGAACAGAACCGCCGCTGGACGGTCATGCTGGCGCTTATGGCGGTCCTGCTGACCATTCCCTTCGTCTTGGGATTTAGTTTCGCCGTGGCCGAAGGGATTACCTGGCAGGTCAGCCGGCAGGCGCACCTCACTCGCTTTCATGAACTGCGCATACAGCGCCTCGATCGTCAATCCGACGATCTGGCCAACCACCGCCTGTCTACGCGCGATGTCAGGAGTTCGCGGGACCGCGATCTGCAAGCGGACCTCAAAGCTGCCGGCGAGTATACGCCCGGCGAGAAGTCCATGCGGCTGGAGATCCTCTCGGTCTTCGCGCTCGGCTTGACCGCCGTGCTGGGGCTTCTGGTCTGGGGATTCGCCTCGTCACCGGTCAGCAAGCTCCTGGCCATGGTGGGAGCACGTCCCGCCGCCAACGAAGAGCGCAACGCCCGGAGCATTCTGGAAAAACTCTCCGCCGCCGCCGGACTGCCGGTGCCCGGACTCTACGTGATCGAAAGCCCGTCGCTGAACGCCTTCGCCGCGGGCATGGATCCCGAGCGCTCCGTCATCGCCGTGACTCGCGGTCTGCTGGCCCTCCTGGATGCGCGCGAACTGGAAGGCGTGCTGGCGCACGAACTCTCGCATATCGGCAACCGGGATACGCGACTGAATGTAATAACGGCCGCCTTCGCGCTGTTTCTGCGCATGCCTTACCTGATGCGGCAGCGCTCCCGGCAGGGCCGTCCGCCGGCCAATCCTTTCTTCGGCCGCCCGCGACTGGGCTACTCGCTGCTACTGATTCCGTTGGATATCTACTTCTACCTGATTGCGCCCCTGCTGGCCGCGATGGTGCGCTCGGCCATCGCACGCAACCGGGAATTCCTGGCCGATGCCGACGCGGCGCGGCTCACCCGTTACCCGGAAGGCCTGATGCGCGCGCTGGCCAAAATTGCCGGCGCCGGCTCCGCGGTTGTCGCCTCTAATCCCGCGGTATCCCATTTGTATTTCGCCGACCCGGCCGCGGCCGGGGTCGCATCGGGCCTCTTCCGCGGCCGCCTGTTTGCCACCCACCCGAGCCTCGAGGCTCGCGTGCAACGCCTGTCGGAACTCGGCGCGCCATCCGATACGTTGGAAGCCGCCCTGGCCGCCGGGCGCGATTTTGCTCGCGACCATCCGCCCCTTCCGCTGCACGAAAGCGCCCCGGCCAACTCCGGCGATGAGCTCGCCCTCATCACTTCCGGCAATCCCATGGGCAGGGTCTTTCGGGTGGTGAGCGACGATACCACGCCGCTCTACGACCGCGACAGCACCACCTCGATGGTGCTCACCCGCGTGCGAAAAGGCGACCTCCTGGTGGTGTTCGACGACCCCGGCAAGATGCGCCAGGTGATCACCGCCGACCAGACCTTTGGCTACCTCCCGTTCTCGGTCAAACTGCAGCGCATCGACATGCTGCCCGCGGAGATTCACAATGCCGGTGCCCGGGAGAGGGCGCTCGCGGCCAGTGAGCCGGAGACCCTGCCCGGGGCTGCCGTACCGGCGCCCGTCGCAGTGACACGCTTTGGGCTGACGCCCCAGCAACTCGCCGTCTGCGCCGGATTCGGCGTTGTGGTGTTCGCCGCACTGCTGGTCGCCCTACTGGAGTTCGGGGGCAAGTAGCGGCGCTATCCGGTACACCGCAAACCGGCGCAGGCGCACGTGACTCTTCGTGGTCCGGAAGCCGAAATGGCCGCGCGTGTATGGCGCTGCATCGGTAAAGTCGAAGATCCGCACGCCGTCCCGGTAATACTGAATGCGGTTGCCCATCGCCACCAGTTGCACGGTCTGCCACACGTTGGGGCGAAGCAGCACTTCGGGCCTGGTAAGGTCGTGTTCCGGCAGCAGCGGACGATTCCCGGCATCGCCGGTATACCGGCGAAACCGCGTGGTGCTGTTGGTGTTTCCGCCCTGGCCCACATAATACGTGCGCAGCCGGTCGTAGTCGGCGAATTTGCCGGAGCGCTTGGTGGCAAAAAGGTCATCCGGCGAGCGCGAATCGGTCGCCATCCAGAAGGCGTTCAGGTCGGAAACCCGGTCGTTGGCGCCTCCGGCCTGCACCATTTGCGCCTCGTATCGAATCAGCACCGGGCCGCTCAATTCGGGCCGGAACCAAACGGTACAACCGGCAGGCACGTCCACGGAAAGCACACCGTCCCGGGCTTCGACTTTTCCCGGTTGTTCCAGTTCGGCAGTCCACTGCGCCAGGTTAGCGAAACTGTCGGTGAACAGGACCCGGCCGCGGGTGAATCCACCGTCATCCGCCAGAGCCGCACACGCCAGGGTGCCGGCCAGGAGCGCCGCGTATCTCATGCGTCCGATTTTATCCTGTCCCGGCCGTGCGGTTAGACTATGACCTATGAACTATTTCCTGGCCAAGAGCGAGCCCTCCGTCTACTCCATCGATGACCTGGAGCGCGACAAAAAAACCGCTTGGGACGGCGTGACCAATCCGCAGGCGGTAAAGAATATTCGCGCGATGAACCCCGGCGACCGGGTCTTCATTTACCACAGCGGCGGCGTATCGGCCATCGTCGGCCTGGCCATCGTCCGTTCAGCCCCGCGCGACGATCCCAAAAATCCCAAATCGGCGGTGGTGGACCTGGAGTATCTGGGGCGCATCGACCCGCCGGCTACGCTGGCGGAGATCAAGCAGTCGAAGCAATTCGACGATTGGGCCCTGGTGCGCCAGGGCAGGCTCTCGACCATGGCGGCGCCGCAATCCTTCGTGGACTGGATGCGGGAAAGATATCCCAAGGCCAGGATCTAGGCTGTCATAATAGCCTCGTGCGTTCTCTGCTTTTGTTGACTGTTGCCCTGCCGCTGGCCGCGCAGCAGGGTTCCGACCTGGACCGCAAACTCTCCGACAAGATTTCCACCACCCTGAAAGATACCGGCGCGCCCAGCGTCTCGGTGGCCTTGGTGAAGGAGGGGCAACTGGTGTTCGCCAGGGCATTCGGCAAGGCGAGTATCGACCCGGACCGCCCGGCAACTCCCGATACCCGCTATGCCGTTGGCTCCATCAGCAAGCAATTCACCGCGGCGGCCCTGCTGCTGGCGCAGGAGGAAGGCAAGCTCTCCCTGGACGACCGCGTTTCGCAATACTTCCCCGCCCTGACCCGCGCCGCCGAAATCAGCATCCGCCAACTGCTCACGCATACTTCGGGCTACGAGGATTATGCGCCTCAGGACTACATCATTCCCGACTGGCTGCGGCCCATGACCCCGCAGGCCATTCTGGATCGCTGGGCCAAAAAGCCGCTGAATTTCGACCCCGGCGTCAAATGGCAATACAGCAATACCAATTACGTGCTGGCGGGAGAGATTTTCGAAAAGGCATCCGGGCAGCCGCTGCTGGCGTTTCTGCATGACCGTATCTTCCAGCCCTTGGGAATGCAGTCCGCCGGCGATTGCGCCGAAGGAGCGCCAACCGATGCCGCCGCCTACACCCGGTTCGCGTTGGGTCCGCCGCGGCCGGTGAAGCGCGAAGCTCCCGGCTGGTACTTCGCCGCCGGGGAACTCTGCATGACGCCCGGCGACCTCGCCAAATGGGACATCGCCTTTTTGCAGCACCGCATTCTGTCGCAGAAATCCTATGCCGAGTTCACCCGCGAGGCCCGCCTGAAAAATGGGGATTACACGCACTACGCCCTCGGCCTCCAAGTGGGCGAGTTCAACCGGATCCCGCTGATTTCGCATTCCGGCGAGGTCTCCGGCTTCATCTCCTATAACGGCGTGTATCCCACGCGCAACGGCGCCGTCGTGGTGCTGACCAACGAAGATGGCATCAACCTCATCGGCCCGGTCTCGTCCCAGGTGGCCACCCTTGCGTTCCAGCCGGAAGAACCGGCGGCGGACCCCAAGGTCACCGAACAGGTGAAGACCCTGCTGGAAGCGTTCCGCGCCGGCAAAATCGATCGCAGCCTGTTCACCGCCAACGCGAATTCCTATTTCACCGCGGCCGCCCTGCGCGATATTCGTACTTCGCTCGCGGGCTTGGGCAAATTGAAATCGGTCACCCGGACCAGCGAAGGCCTGCGCGGCGGCATGACTCATCGCGGATATCGCGCCACCTACGCCAAAAAGAGCATGTCCCTGAACATTTACGCGATGCCCGACGGCAAGTACGAACAGTTCATGATTGAAGAGTAAGCGCTCCGCAACGGCCCGTAGTTTGCTAAGATTCCGGACGGATGCGTGTTGTCACCCTCGCCCTGTTAAGCGCGTGCGCCCTCTGGTCCCAGTTCCGCAGCACCGTCCCGCTGGTAGTTGCCCCCACCACCGTCACCGATTCCAAAGGTCATTACGTGGACGGCCTGGACGCGCCCGACTTGACCCTTTACGACGACAATGTGCCCCAGGCCATACACATGGACTGGATGACGTTTCCCATTTCGCTGGTGGTGGCGGTGCAGACCAGCGATAATTCGGGGGCGGTCCTGGACAAGTTGGCCGGCAGCGGCATTCTGTTTACCCAGTTATTGGCCGGCGACTCGGGTGAGACGGCTGTAATCAGCTTCAGCAACGGCGTGACCGTACACCAGAATTTCACCACCGATGGTGACAAGGTCATCGACGCCATGAAGCGGATTCACATGGAGGGCGGCAGCGCGCCGGCTCTGGATGCAATTCGCAAGGCGCTGGAGATGCTGAGCCACTCCCAACCCGGCCGCCGTCATATCATTTTCATGATTGCCGAAAAACGCGATCGCGGCAGCGCGGCGCAACTGTCCGACGTCATGGAGGAGGCGCAGCGGCAGAACGCGGCGATCTACTGGCTGACCTATTCGCCCTTTCTGGAGCCGTTTACCGCCAGGCCCAAGACCAAGGTGCCGCCCGGATCGGAACGGTGGCGGAAACCGGAAGAGTTGGAAAAGGACCGCGAGAAATCCAAGACGCTGAGAGGCAAGGTGGAGGACAAGCGTACGCTGGAAAAGGACGGGGAACTGGTTCCGCGGGATATCGGCCCCGGAGGACTGATCTATGCGCTCGGAGAGCTCTTTCACATGACCAGGCCGGATCTGGCCGACCTGTTCACCAAAACCACCGGCGGCACGACCGATACGTTTCTCAAGAAGGACGCTCTGGAGAAAGCCATCGAAGCCATCGGCAGGGAAGTGCACCGCCAGTACATCCTCAGCTTCGAACCGCACAACACGGAAGCCGGCAAATTCCACACGATCAGGGTGGAAGTCCGCGACCGCCCCGGGCTCCATGTAAAGACACGCGCAGGGTACTGGGCCGTTCAGTGAGCACACCAATGCGCTTGGCAGGCGGAACCGCCTGCCAGAACGCGCGTCACATCTGTAACGAATCGAAAGCTATCGATTCCCGCCGACGGCCATACCGGTCGCCTTGCGAGTCAGGAAGCATTCCCGGCAATATACCGGTCGTCCCTGAGTCGGCTTAAATGGTACCGTGGTTTCCCGGCCACACTGAGAACAGGTGGTCATGGTTTCGGTTTTCGCAAAACCCGAACCCGGACTTCCCTGGCGCTTGGTTTTGCAAGTCTTACACCGCTTGGGTTCGTTCTTGAAATTCTTGTCGTGGAAGAAGTGCTGTTCTCCCGCTGTGAATACGAAATCTGCCCCGCAGTCTGCACACTTTAGAACGCGGTCCTGAAACTCCGCCATATCAACGTTGCCCCGTGATCAACCTGAATTGTTGTCGGATTTAGAAACGGCGGGGCCTCGCAGCCCCGCCGTTTCGGGTTTACTCAATTTCCCGGCGATTCTTCTTCCGGTTCCGTTTGCGGGCCAGCGCCTGCTTAGCCCGGAGCTTCTCTCCTGGCTTCAAGTAGAAGGAGTGACGTTTCACCTCCTTAATAATGTCCTCTTGCTGGACCTTACGCTTGAAGCGGCGAAGGGCATTTTCTAATGTCTCGCCCTCCTGAAGCTTTACTTCAGCCAAACGAAATACACCTCCCAACTAGACCATAAATTCCGGTGCGGGTATTGGAATCGCGAGGTCCTCCATCACCCGATGTGAGGCCTATCCCCAAAAATCCTACACGGCGCACAGAAGGTACTGATATCATAGGTGGTTGACAGATAAAGTCAAGTCCAAAATTACAACCGCAATACGGCGCAGCCGTGAGAATTTCCAGATACACTTTCTTTTCAGAGGTTTAGACTGAAATGGAAAATGTACTAGCAATCCTGTTGGCTGGGGGTGCCGGGGAGCGTCTGTATCCTTTAACGAAGGATACCGCCAAGCCGGCCGTTCCATTCGGGGGGGCTTACCGAATCATCGACTTCACCCTGTCGAATTGTATAAACTCCGACGTTCGCCGCATTCTCATCCTAACACAATATAAATCCCTGGAACTGGTACGCCACATTCGCGATGGGTGGAACATTCTGTCCGCCGAAGTGGGTGAATACATTGAAGTTCTGCCGCCCATGAAACGGGTGCACGAGGATTGGTACCAGGGCACCGCGGACGCCGTTTTCCAAAACTTCCAGAGCATCGAAGCCGAGGCGCCCGACCACACCCTCATTCTGTCCGCCGACCACATCTACAAGATGAACTACCACGAGATGCTGGACTGGCATCACGATACTGGGGCCGACGTCACCATTGCGACCATTCAGGTTCCCCCCTCGGAAGCCGGCCGGTACGGAGTTGCTGAAATTTTAGACGATTACCGCGTGGTGGGCTTCGAGGAAAAACCCCAGCATGGCAATCCCAAACGCTCGCGATTCGACAGCACCATGGTGAGCGCCTCCATGGGAATTTACCTGTTCGCGACGGACGTATTGCTGGCGGCGCTGCATGAGGATGCGCAAGATCCGCAATCCAGCCACGATTTCGCCCGCGATGTGCTGCCCCGCCTGCTGGGAAGCCGCCGCGTGATTGCGTACGATTTCCGCGACCTCAATGCCAAGCAGGTGCGGTACTGGCGGGACGTCGGCACGCTGGACGCCTATTACGAGGCGAATATGGATCTGGTGGACGTCGTGCCCGAGTTCAACCTCTATGACCACCGGTGGATCATCCGCACCAAAGTGACCCAGCAACCACCCGCCAAGTTCGTCTTCGCCCAGGAAGGGCGGCGGATGGGAGTCGCGGTGGATTCGATTGTGAGCGCCGGCGTGATTGTCTCCGGCGGGCGCGTTCTGCACAGCATTCTCTCGCCGGGCGTGCGGGTGAACAGCTATTGCGAGGTGGAGTATTCGATCTTGATGCCCGGCGTGGAAGTGGGGCGATACAGCCGGATTCGCCGGGCCATTCTGAACACCGGCGTGAAGATCCCGGATTCCAGCGTGATTGGATTCGACCTGGAAGCGGACCGCGCCAAGGGTTATCACATCACCGAATGCGGCATCGTGGTGGTGGCGTAGTACGACCGGCCTCCCGGCCTGTCGCGGCTTAGTTTTTTAGGAGCGTACTTTGACAACGATTGTAAAGGTAACTGGAAGAGAGATTCTGGATTCGCGTGGCAATCCCACAGTGGAAGCGGATGTTTATCTGGCGGACGGAAGCATGGGACGGGCCGCGGTGCCCTCCGGCGCATCCACCGGCGAACACGAAGCCGTGGAACTGCGCGACGGCGACAAGTCCCGGTATCAGGGTAAAGGCACGCTGAAGGCGACCAGCCACATCAACGGGGAGATCGCCACCGCTCTGCATGGCAAGGATGCGGCGCAGCAGACCGAGATTGACGCAATCATGATCGAACTCGACGGCACGGACAACAAGGGCCGTCTGGGTGCGAATGCTATTTTGGCGGTATCCATGGCGGCGGCCCGCGCGGCCGCGGCGGCCCAGCGTACCCCGCTGTATCGCTATCTGGGCGGCGTGGGCGCGAGCATTCTGCCCGTACCCATGATGAACATCATCAACGGCGGCGCTCACGCGGACAACTCGGTGGACGTGCAGGAGTTCATGATCGCTCCCTTCGGCGCCACCAGGTTCAGCGAAGCGCTGCGTATGGGCGTGGAAGTGTTCCATACCCTGAAAAAGGTGCTCAGCAAGAAAGGCTATTCGACTGCCGTGGGCGATGAAGGCGGATTCGCCCCCATGCTCAAAAGCAATGAAGAGGCCATCGAGTCGGTTCTGGAAGCGATTGCCCAAGCCGGTTACCAGCCAGGCAGCCAGATCGGCGTCTGCCTGGACCCGGCGGCCAGCGAGTTCTTCGAGGACGGCAAGTATTTCTTCAAGAAGAGCGACAAGAGCCGCCGCAGCAGCGAACAGATGGTGGAGTTTTGGGCCAACTGGGTGCGGCAGTATCCCGCGATTCTTTCCATTGAAGACGGCATGAGCGAGGAAGACTGGTCCGGCTGGAAACTGCTCACCGACACGGTCGGCAAGAAGATTCAGCTCGTGGGAGACGATATCTTCGTGACCAACCCGGCAATCTTCCGCCGCGGCATCGACCAGGGTATCGCCAATTCCATTCTGATCAAGGTTAACCAGATCGGCACCCTGACCGAGACCCTGGCCGCCATGCAGATGGCCTCGGCCGCCGGTTATACGTCCGTGGTCTCGCACCGCTCCGGGGAGACGGAAGATCCCTTTATCGCCGACCTGGTGGTAGCCACCGGCGCGGGCCAGATCAAGACCGGCTCGGCCAGCCGCACCGATCGCATCGCCAAGTACAACCAGTTGCTGCGCATTGAAGAGCGGCTCGGGAGTTCGGCACAGTTCCTGGGCAGAAAGGCGTTCCGGCAGTGACGAAACTGGTATTGATCCGTCACGGCGAGAGCACCTGGAACAAGGAAAACCGCTTCACCGGCTGGACCGACGTGGATCTTTCCGAAAAAGGCCGGCAGGAAGCGCACGAAGGCGGGCAGGTGCTGAAAGCCGGGGGTTACACGTTCGACGTGGCCTATACCTCGGTATTGAAGCGCGCCATCCGCACCCTGTGGACGGTGCTGGATGAGATGGACCTGATGTGGATTCCGGTGCACCGTTCGTGGCGCTTGAACGAACGCCATTACGGCGGTCTGCAGGGTCTGAACAAGGCCGAAACGGCGGCGAAGTATGGCGAAGGCCAGGTGAAAATCTGGCGTCGCAGCTACGACATTCCGCCACCCGCCCTGACGCCGGAAGACCAGCGTTTTCCCGGCCACGACCCACGCTACAAGAGCCTCGGCACGGAGGAACTGCCGCTCACCGAGTGTCTGAAGGACACCGTGGCGCGATTCCTGCCCCTGTGGCATGAAACCATCGCTCCGGCCATTCAGGGCGGACAGAAGGTGCTGATCGCCGCGCACGGCAACAGTCTGCGGGCGCTGGTGAAGTACCTGGACAACGTATCCGAGGCGGACATCGTCGAGCTCAATATCCCCACCGGCATGCCGCTGGTATACGAGTTGGACGACCGGTTGAAACCGTTAAACCGCTACTATTTGGGCGATCCCGAAAAGGTCAAAGCCGCGATGGAAGCGGTGGCGGCGCAGGGTAAGAAGAAGTAGCGGCGGATCGGGGGCCGGTGCGCCGGCTCCCCTACACCCACGGAACCACGGCGGCGCTGACCGGCTTTTCGCCCACCGCAATCATCGTAAATACGGGAGCGGAACGGAACCGTGCGCCCATGGTGCCGAGCCTGGGAACGCGCAGGGAATAGGTGCGGACCACCGCCAGGTCCCCCGACTTTTCGTTCAACACGAGGATATACTGCCCATCCGGCGTGAGCAGTAACTGGCTGGGCTGCTCGCCCACTTCCACCAGAGCCACCAGCCTCTGGCTCCCGTCGAGTACCGTGAGACTGTTGGTTTCGGGATTCGCCACCAGTAGCAGGCTGGGCGAATCGGTCAATGCCATCACGCCCGGAGCGCGTCCGGCCAACACAGTCTGCCAGATCTCCGTGCTGTACGGAAACACGATCACCACCGCATCCATGCCGTCGCCGCTGAGGAACAACTCGCCTCCGTCGGAACTGACACAGAAGTGGCGCGGTTCCACGGGCAAAGGCAGACGGACCACGGTTTTCCCGGTGGCGCTATCGAAGATATTGAGGCTGCGCTCGGGCCTGCTGCCGGCCAGCACCTGGCGCCCATCCCTGCGGAACAGCACGAACGAAGGTTCCGCGCCTGCGGCGATAGTTCGCTCGATGTTCCCGGTACGCAACGATGCCAGGATGATGGAACGGTCCTGGACGCCGGCCACCGCGGCCTGCCGGGTGGCGCCGTCATCGCTGGTGAAGAGGTGAAACGAATCGGGCGGCGAAGGAAGGTGAATGCGGCGTCCGGGGCGGAACGTGTCGATCGGTATTTCCACCAGCGAGGCAGGGTCGCGGGAGAGTACCCAGAGAGCATCTTGGCGCGGGGACATCTGCATGGCAACCGCCTGATTCCCCGCTTTGGCGCGGCGGCTGACGCTCATCGTGATGCCGTCGATTTCGTAGACGCCGCCGGTCTCGGGCGCCAGGACAAAGACCTTGGTCAGCTTGGGATGAGGCAGCACGGTGGCGGGTGCGGCGTCCAGAGCGATCTGCTTGCGGACGTGGAACCGGTTGAGGTCGACCACAGCCACGGAGCGGCTCCCCTGGTTGGCGACGAAACAATAGCCCCGGAATCCCGTGGCTTTCGGCGGGCTACAGGACAGGGCCGCCGCCGAAGACAGAAGCAGGCTCCGGCGGGAGATCGTGAGACGGGTCACTTTTCTTATTCTACTGCGCGGGCATGTTATTCTGATGAGAGACATCCAGCGCAGCTTGAGCCCGTCGCAAGCAGCGGCATTCCCCGAACGGAGAGATGGCCGAGTGGTTGAAGGCGCACGCTTGGAAAGCGTGTTTAGGGGAAACTCTAACGAGGGTTCGAATCCCTCTCTCTCCGCCAGTTTCCAACCAATACAAAATATAGTACTTATCACATCCAGGTACCGCAAACTAAGCGCCCGTCGGGCAATATCGGGCCAATGGTTTCTGGGATCGATGGTAAAATACCGTCGCAGGGTTTGCATGGCGTACCGCTGGGAAGCGGTCCTGGCTGGCCGGGGCGCTGAACCCAACGGGAACGCCGGCCCGCTCTGTGATATAAAGGGCCAATCGGATCTATGGATCGACGATCATTCCTAGCCGGCTCCGCCACGTTGGTCGGCTTGTCTCAAGCTCCAGCGGCGCCCGCGTCGCCAGGCCAGTTTCAGCTCGGCTGTGTCACCTATAATCTGCTGCAAGGCATGGATCTGGAGACGCTAATCCGCGCGCTGGAGGGTGCCGGCTATTCTGCGGTCGAACTCCGCACCGGCCACAAACACGGCGTGGAGCCATCAATCTCCGCGGCCGAGCGTAATGCGGTCAAGGAGCGATTCCAGCGATCCAAAGTGCGTCTCCTCAGCTACGGCACGACGTGTGAATTTCAATCGCCCGACCCGGTGGCGCGGCAAAAGCAGATCGACCTCGCTAAGAAGTTCGTCGACCTGGCGCATGACACTGGTGCCATCGCGGTTAAGGTGCGGCCCAACGGATTCCCCAAGGACGTGCCGCAGTCCACAACCATCAAAACCATCGGAGCGGGACTACGCGAAGTGGGCGATTACGGTCAGGAAAAAGGCATCGAGATCTGGATGGAGGTACACGGCCAAGGCACTCAGGAGCCGACAGTGGCTGCCGAGATCCTGAGCACCGCCGGACACAAGAATGTAGGCGCTTGCTGGAATTCGAATCCCACCGATGTCAAGGACGGCAGCGTGAAGCAGAGTTTCGCGTTACTCAGGCCGTATCTACGCAACGCACACATCAACGAGCTTTACAGCTCCTATCCGTGGCGCGAGTTGTTTCAGCTCATGCGCGAGGCGGGCTATGCCCGATACACTCTGGCAGAAGTTGCCGAGAGCAAGGAGCCCGAGCGCTTCCTGCACTACTACAAGGCCCTCTGGGAACAGTTAATCACATAAGAAGGCAGAGGGTAGCCTGTCACGAGCCGCCGCCTCAATTGTCTGCCAGGACGTGTTGCGAACGGCTAAAGCACCGCCCGTGCCTGGACGAATGGAGAGCGATTTCCCCATGATGACGAGGCAAGAATGCGACTTCACCATTGCTCACCTTAGTGAACTCGGCAACTTGATTCAGGCTCTCGAAGTGTTGTATGGGCTGCAGCTATCAGAGGTGTCGGGCCGATACCGCAAACTGCTGTCCCAACTGGCTGAGGATGCCGGGTCCGTCGAGTTCCTGGAGGTCCGGCAATTCTTCGATTGGGCAGAGGGAATGATCATACCCGCTTTGCGAGATCTTCCCGAGTACCAGAGGGCTTTGCGGGATTTTCTAGCCACTTGCCACGTCAGCGGGCCAATAGAGTGAACAGTTGAAGTTGATTTAATCCAACCAAATCGCTCCGGACGTTCGTCGACGCTCCGTCAGTCAATGGACTGGCGCCTCCTCAGCAGAATTTGTGGGTCGATTCTGGTTCAGGGAGCCGGCCAAGGTTGTGATACAGAGCGATTTCCATGGCATCGTAGGTGCGAAAGCCGTAGGATCGTCTGGTCACCACTCGGATCTTGTTATTGAGGCCCTCGACGGCGCCGTTGGAAATTTCTCCTTTCGCGCGAAACCAATTCAACAACAAGGGTTTATTTCATATGAAAAGTCTCCTGTCCCTCGCCGCCATGCAGCGGGCAGCGGCCGCGCAGTTGATCTCGCCCGCTTCGCCGCAGTTCGTTGATCCGGTAATGTTCCAGCACCGCCACCAGAGGCACCATCCGCTTGATGGCCTCAAACTCGATCCAATTCGCCATCCCGCTTCAGGCCGCCTGCTGGGCCCGCCTCCGCAGTTGCTCGCGCTTGTGCTCCTCCAGCAACTCCATGTTCAGGTAGCGGGTGGCCTCCAGCCAGTCCTCGTGGATCTCCACCGCCAGCGCCCGTACCAGCCGCAAACAGCTCGCCGCGTTCGGAAAGATCCGCACCACCAGCGTTCGCCGCTTCAGTTCCTGGTTGATCCGCTCCAGCATGTTCGTCGACTTCAGGTGCTTGTGGTGCTCCGCCGGCAACCGATAGAACGTGAACGTCTCCTCGATGTTGGCTCCGCCCAGTCGCACAGCTTGGGATACTTCGCCTGCCACTTCCCCAGCCACGCTGCCAGGTCCTGCCGTGCCTCCTCCAGATCGCGCCGGTCGTAAAGCCAGCGCAGCTCCGTCAGACAATCGTCGTCCGCCTTGCGCGGCAGGTGGTCCAGCGCGTTCCTCAGAAATGCACGTAACATCGCTGCCACGTCGCTTCCGGCAGCACTTCGGCGATGGCCTTCTTCAGCCCCGGGTGGTCGTCGCTGACCACGCAATTCCACTCCCCGCAAACCCCGCTGCTTCAGCCCCAGCAGAAACTCCCTCCAACTGCTCTTGCTCTCCCGGTTGGCCAACTCCACCGCCAGCACGCAGCGCCGCCCCTCCCAGTTAATGCCGATCGCCACCTGCACCGCCTGGCTGCGGATCACCCCGTCCTCCCGCACCTTCTCGTAGCGCGCGTCCAGGACCAGGTACGGATACTCCTCCTCCAGCGGCCGCCGGCAAACTTCGCCAGCTCCTCATCCAGCGCTGGTTCATCCGGCTGATCGTGGCCGCCGAAAACTCGTGTCCACACAACTGCTCGGTGATCTCTTTCACTTTGCGCGTCGATACTCCCTGCACGTACATCTCGGCCAGCGCGCCCACCAGTGCTTTTTCGCTGCGCTGATAGCGCTCGAAGATCTCCGTGCGGAAGCGTCCTTGCCGATCTTGCGGTACCCGCAGCACCAGCTTCCCCACCCGCGTTACCAACGTTCTCCCGTAGTACCCACTCCGATATCCCTGACGCTCCCCGTTCGCTCGCCCTTCTCCGCGCCCACTGTCTCGTCCATCTCCGCTTCCAAGACTTCCTGGACGATTCGCACCAGAGGCGCGAAACCCGTCTCCCTCATTGAGTCCCGAAAATTTCTCTCCAGTCGGTATTCGCGGTATCCTTTTTCTGGGTCATGTTTGTTCCTCCACTCCCCCACCAGGGAGTTGGTTTGAATTCTCCGGAACATCATGACCCAAACTTGTTTAACCCGATTTCTGCCGGACTATTTGCAGAACTTCTGAAGCATAACCG
>CAWIGC010000038.1:0-600412 GCA_963835555.1 uncultured Solibacteraceae bacterium
TTTTCCTGCCGCGCCTGGTTCGTTACGTATTGCTGGGAAAAAACCCGGCCCGAAGGGCCGCCGCCGTTCCATCCCCAACCCCCATCCCCAACCCCCTTTCGGCTGCGAGGTTTCCCACCTCACTCCACCACGAACGTCGTTCCTGGCTTAAATCTCCGTGCTTCCTCCGCGTTCTCCGTGACTTCGTGGTGAATCGCCGCGCTCTCCCTATGCGATGCTGAGTACGTCGCCCCCCTGGAAGACGATCCCCTGAAAAGCAACATCTCCTTCCGCGCCGGAGCCGGAGGCCTCCACTCCACCGAAAACTAGCCATTCTTCATTCCTCCTCTCCGGAAACCTACCTGCAAACTGTTGATTCCTCGCCAGTGTGACAGGCCCGGGAAAAAGCCCGGCCCGAAGGGCCGCACCATTCCCCATCCCCAACCCCCATCCCCAACCCCCTTTCGGCTGCGAGGTTTCCCACCTCATTCCACCACGAACGTCGTTCGTGGCGTAGAGCTCCGTGCTTCCTCCGTGTCCTCCGTGACTTCGTGGTGAATCCTCCACTCTCCCTATGCGATGCTGAGTACGTGGAATTCCACCAGTTGGAGCTGTTCCTCGCCGTCATCGACTGCGCCAGCGTCACCCGCGCCGCCGAAAAGGTCAACCTCTCCCCGGGAGCCGTCAGCCTCCAATTGCAGCATCTCGCCGCCGAGTTGCGCACGGACCTGTTCGTGCGCAGCGGCAAGCACATCGTCCCCACCCCCGCCGCCCTCCGCCTCGCCAACCATGCCCGCGCTCTCACCGCGCACATCCGCCAGATCGAACAGGAATTCGCCGGCGATCCGCTCCACGACCGTCTGCCCTTTCAGTTCGCCACCGGAGCCACCGCCCTCATCCACCAATTGGGCCGTCCCCTGCGCCTGCTCCGCAAAAGCTTCCCCCAAACCTCCATCGGAATCACCGTTGCGCCCACCGAAGAAATGGTCGCGGGCCTCCTCCAGCGCCGCTTCGACCTGGCGCTTATTTCCCTGCCTTTTCAAAATGACGACATCGATGTCATCCCGCTCTTCGAAGAGGAGCTCTTTGTGCTCAAGCCATCGCCCCGCCGCGTCACCGGCTGGCGCGTCGGAACCATGCTGCCCGCCGAGTTAGCCGCGGCGCCTCTGGTCTTATACCCCAAGCGCAGTAACATGCGCTCCATGATCGATGCCTTCTGCCGCGAACTGGGATTCGCCCCGCGCGCCATCATGGAGGCGGACGACACGGAGGCGATGAAAAAGCTGGTCGAAACCGGTTTCGGCTATTCCATCCTCCCCGAGTTCGCCCTCCGCGGCGGTACGCGCTTCTTCCAGGTCTTTCGCGTTCAGGGCCGCCGTCTCGTCCGCACCCAGGCTCTCGCCATGGCTAAGTCGCAGCACCGCCGCGGTCTCACCGATTCCATCGCCCAGTTCCTGAAGAACGTCCTCAGCACCGAAAAGTAAACGGCACATCCTATCGCCGCCCGGCCCGCCGGGTCCGGCTCATGACGCTGTCATCGGCTGGCCGTTCCGCGTCACTCCCTCCAGCGTCAGGCCTTCCACGTTTTCAATCACGTTGGGCTGCGCCACGTTCTGGAACGTGCAGTTACTCAGCCGCACACCCGTAATCGGCGCGTTCTTGAATCCCCGCAGGTACAGCGCGTACTTGCTCTTCCCGCTGCTCACGTTTTCCACCACTACATTGCGCACCCTGGGATTGTGCGGTCCGCCGTTGCCCTCTTCGTAATTGAAGTCGATATCCACCACCGCTTCGGCCACCTGCCCTACCGTGTTGTTGGTGAAGTAAATGTTCTCCATCACCCCGCCGCGATAGGTATTGCTCTTCAGCCGCAGCGCCCGGTCCAGGTTGGGACTGTCCATCCGGCAGTGGTCCACAAACACGTTGCGCACGTCCCCGGAAACTTCGCTGCCAATCGAAACGCCGCCATGCCCGTCCTTCATCGAGCAGTTGCGGATCACCAGGTTCTGGCAGGCCGTGTGGACCCGCCGCCCGTCCTCGTTCCGCCCGCTCTTAATCGCGATGCAATCGTCGCCCGTCGAAAATTCGCAACTGTCGATCAGCACGCCGTCGCAGCTTTCCGGATCGCACCCGTCATTGTTCGGACCGTGGCTGTCAATCTTCACATTCCTTACCGTCACGTTGCGGCACAGCACCGGGTTCAATTCCCAGAACGGCGAATTCCGGATCGTCACGCCTTCAATTAATACGTTGCTGCATCGGTAGGGTTGGAAAAAGGGCGGCCGCAGGTAGTGACCCTGTCCGAAGATGCGCTGGCTCACCGGAACGTTCTTGTCGCCCATGGCCATCAGGGCATCGCGATCCTTCTTCTGGTCCGGCATCCCCGCCTTCCATCCCGATCGCGCATTGCCTTTCCACGGCCACCAGGTCTCCGTGCTGGCCTGGCCGTCCAACGTGCCGCTGCCCGTCACCGCGAATGCCGGTCTGTTCGAAAGCATAGATCAGCGGCGAATAATTCATGCACTCGGTGCCTTCCCACCGGGAATAGACCAGCGGGTAGCGCTTTGGGTCGGTGCTGAATCGCAAGACCGCGCCTTCCTCCAGGTGCAGGTTGGTGTGGCTCTTCAAATGGATCGCCGCCGTCAGAAACGTGCCGCGCGGAACCACCACCGTGCCGCCTCCGCTAGCGGAACAGGCTTCAATCGCCCGGTGGAGCGCGTCGGAACAATCCGTCCGTCCGTCGCTCGCCGCGCCGTATTTCAGAATGGAAAATTGCCGGTCCGGAAATCGCGGAGGCTGGATGCGAGCCGCCACCGCCGCCATCTGCCTGGCGGCGTCCGGTGTGTCTTCCGCCGCCAAAACGATTCGCGCGGCCATCGCCGCTGCGCCTCCTGCGAACATGCGCCTGGTCATGTCCGAACTGTATTTGGATGCGCGCGGCGTGTCAAACCAGATCGTTTAATCCTGCTAAAGTATTGATTTAGGAAATCCGCGTTGACGGGTTGGCTACCACCACTTATAGTTGGGTTCAAGAAGCCAAAAAATTCTCGATCGCGCGGCGTTCTGCTAGCCCAGACGCCGCTCGTCTTTCAGGGCGTGCCAAACCGCCCTTCGGAGTACGCCAAGTGAGCGACAAAAAATCCATGATCATCGAAAAATTTTCCCTCGGAGTGGGGGACCGTTTCGCCCATCAGGCGAAACCGCAATTGGCCGCCTGCATGAAAGCAGCGGACGCGGGCGTGACCGTCGTTCCCGTCTGGAATAAATCCAACCGCGAGCACAAAATCGTCGGCTCCGAACCCTCCGGTACGCGCGCCGCCGCCGATGCCGCCGTCCGCGAGTTGGGCTGGAAGCGCTCCCATTACGTCGATGCCGATCACATCAACCTGGAAACCGTTGACCGTTTCCTGGCCCCCAGCAACTTCTTCACCCTCGACGTGGCCGATGCCATCGGCCGCCCGCCTCAGGCCGGTGTCGCCGAAGCCTTTCTGCGCCGCCATCCGGAACTGACCGGCCGCATCGAGATCGCCGGCCTCCCCGAGCCCCTCTCCGTCTCGCCCGAACAGGCCGCCGCGACCGCCGCCAAGTACCTGTTCCCCGTCGGCGAAGCGTCGCAAATTTACCAGAAGGTGGCCGCCAACAAAGCCGCCGGATCCTTCATCACCGAAGTCTCCATGGACGAAACCGATTGCCCCCAGACGCCTTCGGAACTGCTTCTGATTCTTGCTGCCATCGCCGATGCCGGAATTCCCATCCAGACCATCGCTCCCAAGTTTACCGGCCGCTTTAATAAAGGCGTCGATTATGTCGGCGACGTGGCCCAGTTCGAGCGCGAATTTGTCGCCGACCTCGCCGTCATTGCCCATGCCGTCGAACACTATGGCCTTCCCGCCAACCTCAAACTCAGCGTCCACTCCGGCAGCGATAAGTTTTCCATTTACGATTCCATCCGCCGCGCTCTCCGCCACTCCGGCGCGGGCGTCCACCTGAAAACCGCGGGCACTACCTGGCTCGAAGAGTTGATCGGCCTCGCTGAGGCCGGACCCGAAGGCCTGTCGCTCGCCCGGGAGATTTACGCCCAGGCGTTCGACCACTTCGACGAACTCTGCGCGCCTTATGCCGCCGTCATCGATATCGATCCCGCGCGCCTGCCGTCGCCTTCCCAGGTGAAGGGGTGGACCGCCGAACAGTACGCCGGGGCCCTCCGCCACGATCAGAAAAACCCGCTCTTCAATCCCCACCTCCGCCAGTTGCTCCACGTGGGTTACAAGATCGCCGCGAAAATGGGCGACCGCTATACCGCCATGCTCGAGTCCTGCGAGGAATCCATCTCCCGCAACGTGACCCAAAACCTGTTCGATCGCCACATCGAACCGCTCTTCCTACGGCAATGAAATCCGCGGCCATCATCGCCCTCGCGTTCGCAGCGCTGCCCGCCTGCGCGCAGGACACCCGCCACGTCACCGAACCGGTCATTCCCCACAGTTGCACCGTACTCCCGGCCCAGCTCCAGGCTTCCGGCAAAATTCTCGCCGAAGCCGGCGAACAGAAGCCCGACACGGCGCGCATTCAGGCCGCCCTGGATGGTTGCCCCGCCGGCCAGTCCGTTCGGTTGCAACCTGCCGCTGCCCAAAACGCCTTTCTCTCCGGTCCCCTCCAACTGCGTGCCGGAGTCACGCTGGTGGTCGATGCCGGTGTCACTCTGTTCGCCTCGCGCAACCCGCGCGATTACGATCTCTCTCCCGGCAGTTGCGGCGCCGTCACCCAGCGGGGGCACGGATGCAAACCGCTGATCGCCGTGAGTAACGTGGCCGGCGCCGGAGTCATGGGCGATGGAACCATCGATGGCCGCGGCGGCGCCAGGCTCCTTGGACAACAGGTCACCTGGTGGGACCTCGCCCAGGAAGCCAAGGTCAAAAACCTCAACCAGAGCTGCCCGCGCATCATCGTGGCCACCCGCGCCGATAACTTCACGCTTTACCGCATTCGCCTCGAGAATTCGCCTAACTTCCACGTCTCCTATAGCGGCGGCAATGGATTCACCGCCTGGGGCGTCATCATCAGACACCGGCAAGGAAGGCCGCAATACCGATGGCATCGATCCCGGCAACTCCACCAACGTGACCATTACTCATTGCTACATCCGCGCCGGCGATGACAACGTGGCCATCAAAGCCGGAGCGGGCGCACCCACTACCCACATGACCATTGCCCATAACCATTTCTATTACGGGCACGGCATGTCTATCGGCAGTGAGACCGATGGCGGCGCCAGCGCCATCCGCGTGACCGACCTTTCCATCGACGGCGCCGACAACGGCATCCGTATCAAGAGTAACTCAAGTCGCGGCGGATTGGTGCATGACGTCGTATACGATGATGTCTGTATTCGCGACACGAAGAACCCCATCTTCATGGATACCAATTACTCCTACCGCGGCGTCGCCGTCGATAAGTTGCCGGTCTTTCAGGACATCGTCCTTCGCCGGGTACGCATCGATGGCGCCGGCAAAGTCACTTTGGACGGCTTTGACCACGCGCATCCGCTGGAGATGACTCTTGACAATGTGCACTTCAGCGATTCTTCCCGGCAGAAGATCGAAGCCCAACATGCCAGCCTGACATTCGGCCCCGGCCCGGTCAACATCCAGGTCCAGGGTGATGATGTGCATGTCACCGGCACCGCGCGCAGCACCCAGCCCAATGCCTGCGACGGAAAATTTGTGCCTCTCCCGGCGTCCGGCGAAAAGCGCTGACCGCATCCAACAAAGCCCCAAGATCGCTAAGTAAGTAAAAAGTGCCGCTGTGCACAACAAAGCGCCCGATTGTGTACTTATTTCCCGATGCCTGCCCGGATTTTGCGAGCAAAACTACACTATGATTTTTGGAAACTCTGAATTCCTGTATCTCACACATTAAATTGTGATTACAACAAAAAAAATCGCGGAAACATAAGCTCCCTGACCGCCAAATGTTTGTATAATCCGACCCAGGGGCCCCATGTTGCGGGCTCTTTTTCCGAGGTTGTCTGTCTGAGTACAAAAGCGTCGCAATGACGCCAAAAAAAACTAACTTGAGGGGAATGTCTTATGTGCCAGGTTCGCAAGATTCCTTTGCGTCTACACACTATCTTGTTGTGTATCTTCTTTACGGCGATTGCTGTCGCTCAATCCGACTACGGTTCGATCGGCGGCTTCGTAAAAGATCCTTCCGGCGGTGTGGTCCCGAAAGGCAAAGTCGTAGTCAAAAATGAGGCCACTAACCAGGAACACGCAGTTACCACCAACGACACGGGATACTACACGGTTCCCAACCTTCCTCCCGGCTTATATACAATTACAGCCGAGGCCGCGGGTTTCAAAAAATTCCAAAGCACGCACGTGAAACTGGACGCTAACTCCGCTCTGTCTTTCGACGCATCGTTGGTTGTCGGCGCTACCACTGAGACCGTCGAAGTGAGCGCTACCGCGGCCGCCTTGCAGACCGAATCCGGTTCGGTCCAAAGCGAGGTGACCGGCACCCAGATCCAGAGTCAGGAATTGAATGGCCGCAATCCCATCTACATGGCGCAGCTTCTGCCGGGCGTACGTGGCGGCGGCACCATGGGCGACTTCAATTTCGCCGTAGGCGGCGGCAATCCATTCCAGATTAACGGCGCCCGCGCTCAGGATACCAACGTGACCTTCGACGGAGCCAATGCCGTGCGCACCCGCGGCAACGGCGCCATTATCGGCGTCGCCAACGTGGATGCGATCGCCGAAATTCAGGTCATGACCGCCGACTATTCGGCCGAATACGGCCGCGCCGCCGGCGGCCAGATCCGCATGGTCAGCAAAAGCGGCTCCCGCGATTTCCACGGCAGCGTTTCCGAATACTTCCGCAACTCCGACCTCAATGCCAATACCTGGGGCCGCAACCTCAGCCCCTTGACCACCAATGCCGCCCCCTTCCGCTATAACGATTTCGGCTTCACCTTCGGCGGACCGGCCTGGATCCCCAAGCTCATGAGCCCAAAATGGCGCGACAAGGTCTTCTTTTTCGTGGCCGAGGAATGGACCCGCTACCGCTTCCAGGACACCGCCAGCCAAGCCGTGCCCACAGGCTTGATGCGCCAGGGCAACTTCAGCGAACTGCTTGCCCCGAACAACCCCTGGTACCGGGGTGGAACGGTGGTTTACGATCCTAGTACCTGCCCGTCAGTGGGTGCGGCATCCTGTACGCCTTTCCCCGGCAATATCATTCCCGGCAGCCGCCTGAGCAAGAATGGCGTGGGCATTCTCAATGCCTATCCCACACCCACCCCCGGCTATCTGAACGGGACCAATGACTGGCTGGCCACCGGCGCTCATCCCATCAACCAGCGCAAGGGTACCATCAATATCGACCTGCAGCCCAACGATAGAAATCGCATCTCGGGGCGCCGCACCGACGCTTCGTATTGGGAATACCAGCCGTTCGACCAGGGCTTGGGCATCACCGCCAAGTACTTCATCCGGCCCAACCAGACCAACGCGGTTTCCTGGACCTGGACCATCAGTCCTACGCTCGTCAACGAAGCCCGCGTCACTCTCAGCCTGGACGATGTCTATATCCCGGTCGATACCACGCAGCCGGGTTTCAACCGCTCGCAATTCGGCATCAACTATCCGTACCTGTTCGCGGGCAAGGACCTTCCCGGAAAGATTCCCACAGCCAATCTGCCCAACTTCACTTCGCTCTCCGGCGGACCGTATCCGTCGCACTCCTCCGGCCCCATCTGGACCGGCAGCGACAGTCTCACCAAGGTCTGGAAGAACCACACGTTCAAGTTCGGGTTCTCGTATGAATACTCCGGCGAAAACGACGGAGACCAGATCAACGTTGCCACGGTGCC
Source organism: uncultured Solibacteraceae bacterium (assembly GCA_963835555.1). Classification (GTDB taxonomy): domain Bacteria; phylum Acidobacteriota; class Terriglobia; order Bryobacterales; family Bryobacteraceae; genus Sulfopaludibacter. The sequence continues at coordinate 7,853 of CAWIGC010000038.1, forward strand.
GGGCGGCGCCAGCAACCAGAACGGAACCTTCACCTTCACCGATGCGCGCACCGGCTTAGGCGCCACCTCCGGCGTCGGCATCGCTAACATGGCCATGGGCCTGGCCGACAACTACACCGAGATCGGTCCGCGCGCCTACACCCTCTGGCGTGGCGCTATGTACGAAGGCTTTGCGCAGGATTCCTGGAAGGTCACCGAAAAGCTGCACATCGACTATGGCATTCGCTGGACGCTGGTGCAGGGCTTCCACGCCCTCTGGGGCAACCAGGATTATTTCGATGGCGCTCTCTACAATCCGGCCCAGGCCGTACAGGTGGACCGCACCAGCGGCAACGTAATCCTGGGCACGGGCAATCCGTATAACGGCGTAGTCATCCCCGGCTTCAGTTCGTTCCCCAGCTCCGCCATGGGACGCGTGCTGGCTGCCAGCAGTAACATTTGCGATGGCGCTTCCTGTAACAGCCTGTTTGCGCCCAATCTTTCGCAGAACTACATCGCCAACCAGAATGTGATCCAGCCGCGGCTCGGCATCGCCTACCAGATCACTCCCAAAACCGTGGTCCGCGCCGGCGCCGGCCGGTTCGCCACGCGCATGGGCCTGCTCGATAACGTTTTTCCTGGAGGCAACTCGCCGTTCCAGCCATTCGTGACCGTGACCAATGTCTCGGTGGACAATCCCGGAGCTTCACTGACCAGCGGCAGGGCTGCACCCTTGACCATCACCACGCTGAATCCCAACCTCGCCCCGCCGGAAGCCTGGAACTGGAATGCCACCGTGGAGCGGCAGTTGCCGTTGAACTCCGTCCTTACGGTGGGGTATGTCGCTCACCGCGGATTGCACGCCTGGCAGGTCTACGACATCAACCAACCTACCGCAGGCGCGCTGCAAGCGGCTCCGGCCGGCACCAATCCTACCGCCCTGCGTCCCTACAAAGGCTTCGCCGCCATCCAGGAAGAGGAGGCCACGGGCACCTCGATGTACAACTCGCTCCAGGTCTCCTGGGAGCGCCGGTTCACCCACGGTTCCAGCTTTGGCGTGACCTACACTCTCTCCAAGAGCATGGACAACGGCTCCAACTACCGCGACATCGTTCCCAATACCTATAACACCAGCAACCTCTGGGGGCCTTCGGAATACGATACCCGCCACATGCTGCTGGTCAACTACATCTACGACCTGCCGTTCTTTAAGCACGCAACCAATATCACCGGCAAAGTGCTGGGAGGTTGGGAAATCGCCGGCACGGCGCAGTTCCAGACCGGCTCCCCCTGCGGCATCGGCACCAATAACGATTTCGCCGGCGTGGGCGAGTTCGGCAGCTTCGGTTGCGGCTCGGAAGGTCAGTTCTGGAATCTGAACGGGCCGGTCCAGATCAATACCGGAGCCTTCGCCGGGCCGGTCACCAATGCCAATTCGCCGAAGTACTTCACCGCCAACGTTTCGCAGCCGGCCCCGGGAACCTTCAACATGCAGCCGGGCGTCCGCGACTCCATCTACCAGCCCGGCTTCCAGGATTGGAACCTGGCGCTCGACAAGAGTTTCGCCATCAGCGAACGGAGCGGAGTGGAGTTCCGCGCTGAAGCCTACGACTTCATCAACCATGCCAATCTGGGCGGTCCGAACCTGAATCCCACTTCCAACCAGTTCGGCATGATTACCGGCAAAACGGGATTGTCGCGCAATCTGCAGCTTTCCCTGCGTTTGTTCTTCTAGCACCCGGCACTGCGGGTCGCGGCCTGCAATTCCTACACGCAGTCCGCGATCCGCATGCAGTACCTCGCCGGCGAATGATCCACCAGGCTGGGTGGCGCCGGCAGTTGATCCAGTGTTTCAAGGTGGCTCCGGAAGTCCGCGGGCAAAGCTCGGAGCGCCCTTCGGACTGTTCCCAGATCGGCCGGCAGTTCTTCACTGTAGGCGGTGTCCAGCCGGCCCGTGTCGTCGAAGCGGTAGCAATCCAGCGGAGCGTGGCGGTACAGCGCGCTTTCCAGAGGCACGTGCGCCACCAGGTCGTCCCCGTTCACGAAGCGATAGTGCCCTTTCCCCGGACTTGCTTCTACCCGCCGGCCAAACATGCCGTCCCCCACTCGCGGGCAGCCAAACGTAAATACCGATATTTTAGGATCCGATAAGCGCGAATAGGTCAGCAGGGCCAGTGCGCCTCCCAGGCTATGACCGGTCAGGCAGATCTCCGCATCCGGCCTCTCCCGCCGGTATCGTGAGAGTTGTTCGTGCACCCCATCCCACACCCGGTTCAGCGACGTTTGAAAGCCGCGATGTACCAGGCACGGCGCGGTGAACAGGTGCTCCACCAGTGCCAGGTGACCCAGCGCTGGCGCGGAACCGCCCGAATAGTCCGGCTCAAGGGCCAACCGGATATCCAGGTCGTCACGTCCGTCGCCGGGGTCGTCGATCTCGGTGCCGCGAAACGCCAGGATCGCAAAATCGTCCCCAGCCGCAAAGAACGCTTGCGTGCCGGGGCCATTCCAGTCGCGCGGGTCTTCGCCAATCTTGGCCCGCAGCGTCAGCCCTGCCCGTCTCACGTTTTCCGCCAGTTCGCCGTCGTCCATGCGGCGCGCGCCATAGCGTGCGTAGCTCAGCATCGCGGCATCCGCCGCCCAGGAAGCCTGCGCCAGATATGGGGCGCCGGCGAAGCTGCCTCCGGCGGCCACCTGGAAGTACCGATATTCGTCCTTTTCCGGAGGGAAGAACAGATTTTTCAGGGAGCCGTTTAGCAGTGGTGTGTGCCGTTTCGGCTCGACCATAGCTACGGCTCGATGACGATCTGGACTTTGTTGCTTTCCTGCCCGTCGGCGCTGATCTTCAGCTCCGATGTGCCCGCATTGACAATCGCCGGAAGCTGCACTTCCACTTCGTAGAAGCCCACGTACCCGCCCGCCAATACCGCCCTGGTCACCTGGAGCGGCGCACCGTCCAGGAAGGCGCGCACCAGAGCCACTACCGCGGGAGCATTTTCCAAAGGCGCCGGCTGCCCGGTCTGCCAGTCCGGATGAACCCGCCCCAGGCCCGTCGCCATAATCTTGATGCGGCCGTTGGAATGCGCCGTATTGCGGCCATCGATCGGTAAATTCGTGTCCGCGTCAATAATCTCGGCCACGCCATCGCGATCCACCAGAATCGCCGGCGATACCGGCTGCACCGCCTGGGTCACGCGCACATTGCCCGTGGGCGTTCGCAAGGCCAGGGCCACGCTCGGCCCTACCGCTTCAAATGGAACCTGGATCTGCGACTGGGCATCCTGCGCCGCCAGCACCGGGTAATTCAACCCGCCCGCCGCCGCCGCATTCACGTGCGCGCCGAAGACGCTCAGGAGCGATCCCGGAGCCGCCGCGCGCGTGCTGAAATCGGCCGCATTCACCACCCGCACGTTGGACGCGGGGCGAGGCGCCAGCGCGGCGTACAGCCCGTAGCCATCCAACGCGATATAGAGCTGTACTCCCGCCGGATCCAGGCGGACGTCGGTTGCCCGCGCCGCCGGCAGTCTGGTGGTCAGATTCTGCCATGCCACCGGGTTTGTGGTGGGGTACTCCAGGTCTGTGTGGCTGTAAAACACACCTTTCTCGGTGGCCACATAAACCGCGCCGGCCGTCCAATCCGCCGCCACGGCATAAGCCGGCGGAAGCGGCTGGTCCCGGTCCAGCGAATCCCAGAATCTTCCGCCGTTGGTAGTGCGCAGCACGTGCGGACCGGTGCCGCTCAACACCGCCAGCGCCCGTTCCTTCTGGCTGCCGCCCGCTACGACGATCCGTTCCACCCGGCCGTTGGTGTTCGATGGTGCTTGCGTGGGCTGGAAGGTCTGTCCGCTATCGGTCGAGACCCACAGCCGGCCATCCGCCGACCCCACGTACGCCGTCGAGCCATCCGCCGATTGGCCGAAAGCCGTCACCACCGCCTGCACCGCCTTGGAATACCTCTCCAGTTGCATCACTTCCAGTTGCTGGGTGATGCTGGGCACCGGCTGCCACACCGTACCGCCCGGCGGCAATTCCACCGCGCCGATTCCGTCTACGAACGCCCGTGTGCCCGCCGTGCCGCTTTGCGTCGAAAGAATACGCCGCACCGGCAGGTTGGGTAGGCGCTGGTTCAGCCCGGCCCAGGAAAGCCCGCCATCCAGCGACCGCCACACACCAAAGCCATTCGCCACCACCACCTCATCGCTGTTCACCGGCGAAACGGCCACGTCGCGCTGCCACGTGCCAATCACCGACATGCCGCGGTATGCCGTGAGGTTCGACCACGAACGGCCGCCATCGTCCGACCGGGAAAGCTGTCGCCCCAACGCGTACGTGCGGTAAGGGGCTGCGCTCGCCGTGAGGAACCGGACCCCCGTTGATTCCGGCGCGCGAACAACTCCTGCGGCTGGCATCTGCTCCGGCGGCGGTACCGCATCGGCCGCCTTCCAGGTCTGGAAATCGCTGGTCTCGAACGTCGAGCCGGAACTGGTGCGGCCGTAAAGAATGGCGCCGTCCGGAGAATACCAGACCCGGTCCATCGGACCCGTCGCCGGTGACGCCAGGGAAGTGTCCACCGCCTCGCCGCCAATCTTCCGCCAGTCCGGAGACTGCTGTGCCCACCCGGTTACCCCGGCGGCCAGCCCCAGTGAGAGGATCCATACTGAGACACGTACTGTTCCCTTATGACACACGACAGGTATCATTCTAACCTATTTCAATTGCCGAATTTCGGAACAACTTGCTGAAATCATGTAGTTTGTGAGCAAAAATTAATTGCGGCGCACTATTTGCCTTGCATCTTTGATGCTAGACTTGAGTTCGGTCACAGCATCGGACCGAAAGAGTCTGCGAAAAGGTGGTATGTTCCGGCGCCTAAAGCTTATACGGGCCATGCCGACGCTGCTCGTGGCGGCTTTGGCCGTGGTGTGCCTGACCCCCACGCGCGCGCAAAGACTGAAACAGCCCGTAGCCAACGTTCTGGACTTCAGCGGTCAGGTTTCCGTGAAGAACTCGGACGGCGGCATGGAGACTCCCGTCTCTATGGGTCTGGTCGTGCGGCAGACGCAGTTGATCGTCACCGGCAACGACGGCTGGGCCAAGTTCCAATACACCGATGGCAGCACCTTTGAGGTTTTCCCGAATTCCAAAGTGGTATTTCAGGAACACCCGGCCGATTTCCAGCACCTTCTGAACGTATGGATCGGCCACATCAAAGTCTGGATTCAGCACGCTCCCGGCGTTCCTAATTATAAGAACGTCCAGACTCCCACAGCCGTCATTTCCGTGCGCGGCACCATCTTCTCGGTCGATGTTCAGAACGAGGACACCACCGTCGTCTCGGTGGAAGAGGGACTGGTGGATGTCAAGAACACCACTGCGATCAACGGAACCATTCCACGTTTGGGCGCCGGCCAGTCCATCACGGTAATTCGCGGTGTGCCGCTGGCCCTGAACCGGAACAACATGAACAATCTGATCCTTGCCAGGGCCCTGCGCGCGCTGGAAGATACGGTGTATCAGGTGGTGCTGCAGCGCCGCGTCGGCGGTGGGTTCCCCGGCGGACCTGTCGGCACCGCGGGCGGAGCCCAGGGCGACAAGGGCAAAACTACCGGAGGCGCCGGCGGCACTACCCCGACTGCGCCCAGCGCGCCCACTCCACCGGCCGCGCCTCCTCCTCCCGGCGGCGGCCACTAAGAGCTTTTGCACATCCCGCTGGCACGCTTGGGCGATTCCGCGCCGGAGTCGCCTTTTCTTTGGCCATGCTAGATTGAAATGAGTATGCAACGCGCCTTGCCAGGAGTCCTGTTCTGCACCGTGGCGCTGTTCGCCCAGGATGCCGCGAACCCGCAATCGCCGGCGGCGCCCGCGGCCGCAGGCATCGAAACTACCTGGGATATCGCCCCGGTCCTGCTGGCAATCAGCAGTCACTCCACGCAGGTGCTGGCCGCCCTGGATCGCATCGACTCCAATGCCTGGGTCAATAAAGGCGCCTCACCCACCTACGCCGAACAACTCCAGTCCTGCAAAGAGCAGGTTAAGGCCGTGGCGGATACTTCCAAGGCCCTGGCGCGCAATCCCGAACAACTGGCCGCCTCGCTCGAATTGCTGATCCGCATCCAGGGGCTCGATACCATTTACGCCTCTGTCGAAGAGGCCATCCGCAAATACCAGGATCCGGCGCAGGCCCAGGATCTGGCTGCCCTTGTCGCTTCGGGCGGCGCCGATCGCGACCGCTTTCAAAAGTACCTGATCAGCTTCGCCGCGGATCGCGAACACGCGCTACAGGTGATGGATAAAGAGGCGCAGCGGTGCCGCGGCCTGCTGGCCCTGCCCGTTCCCGCGCCGCCCAAAACAGGAAAGAAAAAGTAGATTATGCCCTTCACTTGCAGCATCTGCGAAGAGGAATCCACGCGTATCTGCGTTCGCTGTACCAAGGACGCATGCAATAACCATCTCTGCGAGCGCTGCCATCGCTGCAGCGATTGCTGCGAATGCGAAGTGGCGCTCTCCGAACCGGTACACGAGCCCGTCCGCGCCGTCATTCAGTCGGCCGTTCCCAAGCCCGAGCCCGAGCCGGAGCCGCACCTGCCCGAACCCGATCCCGACCCGTTCCCGGCGCCGGACCCCGAGCCGGGCCCGCTGGAGCCCTGAGCGGTGTACTATCCCAGCAGTTTCGGATGCTGATCGTGCAGCGTCAGGATCAGTTCCCCGAACAGCGTGTTGGCCCAGGCGAACCACTTGCGGGTGTACTTACTTGCATCGTTTCGCGAGAAAGACTCGTGAATGAAACCCGTGCCGGCGTTGGTGGCGCGCAGCAGTTTCAGGCAGCCGGCAATCTCCTGTTCGTCACGCGAGGTGAGTGCCCGGGTGATGATGCCCAGCGGCCAGATCATTCCCAGACCCGCGTGCGGACTGCCTAAGCCCTCTCCGGCCGTGCCGCGATAGAAGTACGGGTTGTCGTCGCTTAGCACGAAAGCGCGGGTGTGCTGGTAGAGCCCGTTGTCGATCGGCAGGCATCCCAGGTAGGGCAGCGCGATGAGGCTGGGGACGCCGGCATCGTCCATGAAAAGGGAATTGCCGAAGCCATCTACTTCGTAAGCGAGGATCTGGCCGTGCTTGGGATGCTCTCGCGGTAGAGAAGCCGGTAAGCGCCTTGGAGATCTCGCCGGCAAACCGGTGGCACTCGCCCGCGAAAGCCGAATCCTGCAGCACCGTGGAGGCGATTTCCGCGAGCTGCTCCAGAGACGTGACCGCAAAAAAATTCCCCGGGATGAACATGGGATAGATGCAGGCATCGTCCGACGGGCGGAAGCCGGAATGAATCAGGCCGTTGGGGCGGGTCGGGTTCCCGAAGCCGCCATGCGGCAGCGAATCGCTGGCCACGGCGCTGATCCTTTCGAAACTGTAGGGTCCGGGATTCTGCATGCGCTGCTGTTCGCGGAAGGTCTGCACGATCAGACCCGCGGCTTTACGCCAGTCCGCGTCGAAGCATGAGGTGTCGCCGGTAGCTTTCCAGAAGCCGTGCGCCAGGCGAACGGGGTAGCACAGAGAATCGATCTCCCACTTGCGCTCGTGGAGTTCCGGCTTCATGCGCGTGCGGTCTTTGGACCAGGGGCTGCCGGTGGGTCCGAAGTTAAAAGCGTTGGCGTACGGATCGATCAGGATGCAGCGGGTCTGGCGATTCACCACGCCCGCCAGCATGGTCCGCAGTTTCCGGTCCTCGCGCGCCAGCGGCAGGTACGGCCACACCTGTGCGGCGGAATCGCGGAGCCACATGGCGTCGATATCGCCGGTGATCACGAAGGTGTCGGGACGGCCGCCGATTTCCCCGGTACGCACCGTGGTATCGAGAGTATTCGGGAAGCAGTTTTCGAACATCCACGCCAGTTCGGGATCGGCGATGGATTTCTTTACGCGGGCGATGGTCGCTTCCACCGCGTCGCTGGTGAATTTGCGTTCCGCCAGCGGCGGGCGGCGGCTGGTAAACTCCTGAGCGGCCAGAAAGGGAGCGCCGCAAAGCGTTGCGGCGGATTGGAGGAAGCGGCGTCTGGTGGGCGATGACGAAACCAATGGCATCGCTTCCATCTTAATCGGAATCGCGCCGGCGGCTACTGCGCAACGGGCTCGACAGTTTTTCGCGCCGGCACGCGCCGCCGGCCCAGCGCCCATGAGCCCAGGCGGTACAGCAACTCCAGCGATACCAGAAAGCCGTACAACAGCGGCAGCCGGATATCCGACTTCACCAGCCAGTAGTAATGGATCACGCCCGCGATGGCCGTCACGTAGATGAGCTTGTGGAGCATGGCCCAGCGTTTTCCGCCCAGTGCGGCGGATCCAGCCGCTGGTAGAGGTGACAGCCAGCGGGACCATCAGACTGAAGGCCAGAAATCCGGCCGTGATGAAGGGCCGCTTGACCACGTCCTTCACCATCTCGTGGACATCGAAAAACTTGTCCAGCCACAGCCACGTCATGAAGTGCAGGAAGCCGTAGAAGAACGCAAACAGGCCGATCATGCGGCGATAGCGGATCCATTGCGGCTGATTCAGGAGCTTGCGCAGCGGGCTCACCGCCAGCGCGAAGACGATGAAGCGGATGGTCCAGTCACCCGTAAAATGGGTGATGAATTCGATCGGGTTGGCAGTGAGATCCTGATTCCAGGCGCGCCACCCCGCCCAGAACAGCGGCGAGAGGCACACCAGGAACAGCAGGACTTTCGTCCAGCGGATTTTCATTTTAGAAATTCTTCTTCAGGTCCATGCCTTCGTACAGGCGGGCCACCTGATCGCCATACCCGTTAAACATGAGCGTGGGACGCTTGCGGAACTCGCCCAGGCGGCGTTCCTCGGCCTGGCTCCAGCGCGGATGATCGACGTGCGGGTTGACGTTGGAATAAAAGCCGTATTCCGCCGGGTTGGTAATATTCCAGGTGCTGGGCGGCATCTTGTCGACGAGCCTGATTTTCACCAGAGATTTGGCGCTTTTGAAGCCGTATTTCCACGGCACGGTCAGGCGCACGGGAGCGCCATCCTGCGGCGGCAGCGTCTCGCCGTACATGCCGACGGTCAGCATGGTCAAAGGATGCATGGCTTCGTCCAGCCGGAGCCCTTCGACATAGGGCAGTTGCAGTCCGGAGTAGCGCGCTTGGGGCATCTGGCTCAGATTGTAATAGCTCTCGAAGGCCACGAATTTCGCCTTGGAGGTGGGTTCCACCTGCTTCAGCAAGGCGCTGAGCGAGTAGCCCGCCCACGGCACCACGATGGACCATGCCTCCACGCAGCGGTGGCGGTAGATGCGCTCTTCGAGCGGGGCCACTTTGAGGATCTCGTCCATGCTGAATTTGCGCGGTTTGGCGCAATCGCCCTCGACGGAGACGGTCCAGGGGGACGTCTTGAAATTCTGCGCGAGTTTAGCGGGTTGATCCTTGGCCGTGCCGAACTCGTAGAAATTGTTGTAGGTGGAAACGTCTTTATAGCTGTTTTCTTTTTCCGTCGTGCTGAACGGGCTCTTGGCGAGGGAAGGCAGTTTAGTGCCGGCCAGGGCGCGCGAGGAAGGCGACAGCAATTCGCGTCCGGCGAGGAACGCGGCGGGCAATCCGGCCAGGAATTTCCGGCGGTTGAGGTATACCGATTTCGGCGTGACCTCCGAGTAGCGAATATCCACAGACTTTTTGATCAGCATCTCTTTGCCTTTACTATAACTCCAACCGGAAGTACCGGATTCAGGAGCAGAAAGTTATGGTGGAGGGGAAGAAAATCCGGAGTTGGGAACCGTCTGCGTATTCGGGGTTGCGGAGAAGTGCCCTCTCTTTGTATGCTAGTAGTTTCCCTGCAATGTGAAATCTCGCTTTGGGTGGGAGCATTGTGGGTGGAGTGGACGGACGGGTGGCCGAGCGGTTAATGGCAACAGGCTGTAAACCTGTCGCTCCTTGGAGCTACGGAGGTTCGAATCCTCCCCCGTCCACCAGAATATTTTCGTACACTGGTTGTTAAGGGCCGGGAAGGCTTACGGTCCTGTAGTGTAGTAGCGGTTTTTTGAAAGGCCGTTGTAGCTCAGTTGGTAGAGCGCGTCCTTGGTAAGGACGAGGTCACCGGTTCAAGCCCGGTCAACGGCTCCAGATTTTCTCCTGTTCACAATCCTGACAGGTAAAAAGGTACGGCCATGGCAAAGGAAAAATTTGACCGCAGCAAGCCGCACGTCAATATCGGGACGATCGGACATATCGATCACGGCAAGACGACCCTGACGGCGGCCATCACGAAGGTGCTGGCCAAGCACAATCCGAAAGTGAAATTCCGGAGCTTCGATTCGATCGATAACGCGCCGGAGGAAAAGGCCCGCGGCATCACCATCGCGGTGGCGCACGTGGAGTACGAAACCGCCAAGCGGCATTATGCCCACGTGGATTGCCCCGGCCACGCCGACTATATCAAGAACATGATCACCGGCGCGGCGCAGATGGATGGCGCCATCGTAGTGGTGGCGGCGACCGACGGCCCGATGCCGCAGACCCGCGAGCACATTCTGCTGGCGCGGCAGGTGGGCGTGCCATATATCGTCGTGGCCATGAACAAAGTGGACATGGTGGACGATCCGGAACTGCTGGACCTGGTGGAACTGGAAGTTCGCGAGCTTTTGAAGAACTACCAGTTTCCGGGCGACGATCTGCCGGTGATTCGCGTGTCGGCGCTGGGTGCGCTGAACGGCGAGCCGCAGTGGGAAAAGACCATCGACGAGCTGATGGAAGCGGTGGACAGCTACATTCCGATGCCGGAGCGCGTAACCGACAAGCCGTTCATCATGCCGATCGAAGACATTTTCTCGATCCAGGGACGCGGCACGGTGGTGACCGGCAGGATCGAGCGCGGCATCTGCAAAGTCGGCGAGGAAATGGAAATCGTAGGTTTCCGGCCGACGCGCAAGACCGTCGTGACCGGCGTGGAAATGTTCAAGAAATTGCTGGATCAGGGGATGGCCGGCGACAACGTAGGCTTACTCTTGCGCGGCGTGGAAAAAGACGAAGTCGAGCGCGGGCAGGTGATTGCGAAGCCGGGAACCATTACGCCGCACACCAATTTCAAGGGCGAAGTCTACGTGTTGAGCAAGGAAGAAGGCGGGCGGCACACGCCGTTCTTCAAGGGATACCGGCCGCAGTTCTACTTCCGCACGACCGACGTGACGGGAGTGGCGCAATTGCCGGAGGGCACGGAAATGGTAATGCCCGGGGATAACGTGCAGTTGAATGTGGAACTGATCACGCCCGTGGCCATGGACAAAGGGTTGCGCTTCGCCATTCGCGAAGGCGGCCGCACGGTGGGCGCCGGCACGGTGTCCGAGATCGTTAAGTAGGAGCAAGCAATGCCTCGCGATATCATCACGTTCCAATGCACCGAGTGCAAGAACCGGAACTATTCCAGCACCAAGAACAAGAAGACTACAACCGAGCGGCTGGAAATGAAGAAATTCTGCCGCCACTGCCGCAAGCACCAGGCGCACAAAGAAATCAAGTAGAATAGGTGGATGGCCCCCTTGTGGATTGGGGCCGCTCGCCATGTGCGAGAAACGATAGGGGCGTAGGTTTAACGGCAGACCAGCGGTCTCCAAAACCGCGAGTGGGGGTTCGAATCCCTCCGCCCCTGCCAGCTTTTCCCCGCACAGTTTGGGAGTAGGATTTCATGGCCGACGAGAAGAAGAATTGGATTCAGGGCACTAAAGATTATTACAACGAGTTGCGGCTCGAAATGCGCCGCGTCACGTGGCCCAATCGCAAACAGGTAGAAAGCACCACGTCGGTGGTCATCGTATCGGTGTTCGCCTTCGCCGGGTATTTCGCCATTGTGGATGCGATCCTTTCGCGCGGCGTCACGGGAGTCCTGAACTTCTTCGCAGGGAAGTAGACGTCATATGGCAGCCGAAGACAACGACAGCATCGACGAGCAAGACGGGCTGGAACCGGAACCGGAACCCGAAGAGCAGGCCGTCGAAGAGACGGTGTCTGACGCGGTTGCACCCGAAGAGCCCGCCGCCGGAGGGTACGACGAATCGTCCCCTAAGAAGTGGTACATCATCCACACCTATTCGGGCTTTGAAAACAAGGTGGCGGAATCGCTGAAAACGCGCGCCGATGCCTTTGGTTTCGCCGATAAGATCGGGCAGGTCCTGATCCCCACCGAAGAAGTCGTGGAACTGCGCAATGGCAAGAAGGTCACCAGCAAACGTTTGGTGTATCCGGGCTATGTGCTGGTCGAAATGGAAATGAACGACGCCCTGTGGCATGAAGTGAAGAATACGCCGCGGGTGACCGGCTTTGTGGGTGGCGGCAACGCGCCCGTGCCGTTGAGCGCGGATGAAGTGAATTCGATTCTCTACCGGCAGCAATCGTCGGCGGAGCGTCCTCGCCCGAAGATGACCTTCGAGAAGAACGATTCGGTGAGGATTGTCGATGGGCCGTTCGCGAACTTCTCCGGCAAGGTGGATGAAGTCAATGCCGAGCGCGGAACCCTGCGGGTGATGGTGACCATTTTCGGCCGCGCTACGCCGGTGGAACTCGAGTTTCTGCAAGTGGAAAAAGTTTAGAAGGATTGAATAGCGTATGGCAAAGAAAGTTACCGCTCAGGTTAAGCTGCAAATCCCGGCCGGGAAGGCCACCCCGGCGCCTCCGGTTGGAACCGCGCTTGGGCCGCAGGGCGTCAATATCATGGACTTCTGCAAGGCGTTCAACGCCAAGACGTCCGCCAAGGACCAGGAAGGCCTGATCATCCCGGTGGTGATCACGATTTTTTCGGACCGCTCGTTCACGTTTATCACCAAGACTCCGCCGGTGCCGGTGCTCATCAAACGCGCGGTGAACCTGGCTAAGGGCTCCGCCGAGCCGCACAAGATCAAGGTCGGCAAGATCACGCAGAAGCAGGTGGAAGAGATCGCCAAGATCAAAATGCCGGACCTGAACTGTTTCGATCTGGACTCGGCAATGAATTCGGTTCGTGGCACAGCTCGCAGTATGGGCGTCGACGTAGTTTAATTGTTTGGGAAATTTGACTCCGGCGTTACGGTTTGAAAAAATGGAGTCTCCTGCCTTAGTAATGCGGATGTGGCGGAATTGGCAGACGCGCTAGATTCAGGTTCTAGTTCTCGCAAGGGAGTGAAGGTTCAAGTCCTTTCATCCGCACCAAGTAAATCAATATTTTACAGGAAATCAGCTGCCTGGAAGAGTAGCTGTGCCCGGCGATGGTAGCTCAAAAGGTAGCGCTTGGTAGCGCTAATCAGGGGATTTCGGGGGCACTTTGGGGAGAAGCGTCGACTGCTCCAGGCGGTGGATCTCAGCCCGAAGTTCTTCGATCCGCTTCGGCGCATTTGTCGCGCCAATCAGGCCACGGGCGGCTTGGAAGGCATCCATCTTCCTCCTCGCATCCTCCACGGCTTCGTCATCGATCATCGTGTAGCGGTCATCCATTGACGTGCTCTCGTGTCCCATGATGTCCCGCCTCGTTTGGCCGTCGATGCCGGCTTTCCGCATCTGGTAATGCGCCGATCGCCGGAGGTCATGAAAGTGGAGATCGATCGGGTCAATACTATCTTGCTTCATGCGCTCCCCCAACGCTGCCACGGCTTGCGCCCACAGTCCGTCAAAACGGGCGATCCGCTGCCCGTTCTTATCGATCCGGTAGTCGAACCAGAAGAATACATACACGCAGTCCGGGCACGTCCGGTCTCGCGTCTCCTGTTGCCTTCGAAGGAGCGTCTCCATCTCGCCCATAAACGGCGCCTTACCGGCACCGAATTTGGTGGATTCGAAATAAATACATCGCTCCTCGAAATCCACCCTATCCCAGCGAAGGTTCAGAAGCTCGCTCAAGCGCCGGCCGATGTTGTAAGCCAGCACGAATAAGCAGCGCAGCGCCGGATGCAGCAGATCTCGGAAAATGCCGTAGTAACGGTCCGGCAGTCGCACCCGCCGAGTGTTTTCCTTTTCCGGGCGTTTGTGAAAATCGCAACCCCCAACCGGCATCGAATGAATCTTGCCGAGCTGGATACCGACCTTGAAGGCTTTGCTGACTTTAGAGAGATCGCGATTGATCGTGGTGTCGGCAATTTGCTGTCGCCTGCGGTATTCACGGAAAGCCTGGCAGTGTGCGACGGGTCGGTTCGGATGCGGGCATTGCGCCCAAAAAAGGCCGAAGCCGTGATGTGAGAACCCATTCGTAATTCTTCCTGGTCGGTTCGTGCGCCACGCTCGCGAGCAGATCATCGAACAGTTCGTTGACCGTGATCCGGCCAGGATCGACGGCCTTTCCGAGACGCTTCGACTTATCCAACTCGGCGGTGCGTCTGGTGACGTAGTCTATTGCGGCTTGCCGCTGGTCCTCCTTGCAGTGGGTCGATTCTGCCTGGAGCGACCAGGCACCCGTAGCGGGATCGGGTTTGAGGATCCGCTTATACCAGGTGCCCTTCTTGAGGTAGAACCCTTTCGGCATCTTCGCGGGACCGTCCGCCGGGCGCCGTTTCACGCGAGGCATTGTCAATATGCCTGAGTTCGCGCCTGTTCGTATTTGTGGTCAATTTCGCGACGGTCAATGAATACCCGTCCGTCTATGCGCAGTGGCGTCAGAATGAGCCGTTCGTAGAGGTGGCGTACCGCCTTTTCCGATCGGCCGATGTATTCTGCCGTTTTTCTTGCGCTCATCAAATACGGTTTGTTGTTGCCATTGTCAGTTTTTTCCGTGGACGGAAATTCTTGGTTGGAGACGACCACGCCATGTGCGCTACCGGCTAAAGGTCTGAATTGGGGGAGGTGATTTGAACCCATGCCTATTTGTAAGGTATACGCGGCCTTTCCTCCAAAAGTCTCCTGGAACAATCCTCCGGCTCAACAGGAAATCCGGGGAGGAGCGATCCCGGTTGTCCACCTGGACCGCCGTCTGGCGTATGGCGGCAGCGATTCTTCTCACGGACTGGCGTTTTCTTGCTGGGGACAACGCGCAGTAGTCCGTTCCGTTCACGCGTTTGAAGCCAACCCGCGACCAGTGGCTGCGCAGTTTTTCCGTCGCGGCGCGAAAAGCTCTTGCGGGATCCTCGATACTGTCGGGAGGGCGCCAGCCTGGGTCGAGATAGTTCGTGAACTGAAGTGGGAACGGCTTCATGGCGACCAGTCCGCAGTTCTCGCCGAAAATGTCGATAGTCCTGGAGACCGCGAGGAGCCCGAATCCGTGTTGCCGGAATGCCTCTTGGATTTCGACGTAGTGGATGATGCGCGGGCTCCAGCATTCGGCGAAATCTTGCGTCTTGCTGATAGATGAGGTGGACAAGGTGGACGAGGAATTCGAATCGATGCTCCTCGAAGTCCTTTCGGAATGGCAACTCTCGATCCCGCGGCTTGGGACCGTCCCACACAAGACAATCCCGTTCGTCATCCTCACTTCGAATGAGGTCCGGCGGATTGGCGAAGGGAGCGATTGTGCACCACGTGGTGTGTCGAATTCCGAGCAGTTGCCGGTGGAAGATTTCCGGATGAGCCAGCGGCGGATCGGCCCCGGAGAGCGTGCCGATGGGGTCTTGATCTTCCAGCGACCCAGTTTCAAGCAGTCTAACGAAACCCTTTTACTTCAGATGGCGGAGTCCGGAGCGGTCGACCGCCCTGCCCTGGCACCCATAGGTTTCGGAATCAGCAGTCTACGAGAGAAAGGAGCCGAATAGAATGACACCCGAATTAAACAAGAACGAGGGCCTATCCGACGGCACCGAACCTGACCCAACGCGACGCATCAAGGCCGGGTTAGTGGAACACACCGAGGCAACCGAACCGCAAGAAACGAGAACCACCTTCGGGTCCCTTCGAGAGGCATACCTGCGTGCCCGGGATGGGCGTAAAAGGGTCCAGCCTGAAAAGCAGAGTAGAACCGCGAAGAGCATTGACCGAAGCAAAGGTCTCTTGGTTCTCGCGGTCGCTGTCATCATCATGATTTTCGTGTTCCTGGGCATGTTCTCAAGTTCGATTCGGCACGAAGGACCGCGCCGCGAACAGAACGAAGCCGAGTCTTGGAAGGCCGGATGTCACCACCGGAACGGCAGATAACCGGGGTTCCGTGACGCCGCTGCTGAATGCGGATATGAGCGGCCAGGATACCAACAGCGATCAGCTCAGCGCCGACGACGTAAAGGCCACCGGGCGGTTGCGCGTACGGCCGCAGCCGAAATCAGGCGATACCCTGGCCAGTATCCCTCCCATGGATCCGGCGCTAGCCCAACTTCTGCCCACCTCTAATTAGTGGTGCTGGATTTAGCCGGTTTGTGCTGAGTCAACCCTCCTATTTTCAGTCTGACGTGTCTTAAACTCAGAAAATAGTGACTAAAAACTTGCCGATATGCTCGACGGATTTATTTACCGTTACGCCTGATGCTGTTGAAGTTTTCGGAATTGACTCCCTTCGCTTTTCGATGCCTAATAGTGTCTACATATTTACATCCGCAAATCCTCGCGGAATTACAAGGGTAAGACCTACTGTAACTACGTCTTGGTCGAATGCATCCTGACTCCCAAAGGCCCTCGCCAAAAAATCGTCTGCTCCCTCGGCGACCTCCGCCCCCGTCCCCAAGCCGAGTGGCTCGGGTTGGCTCACAAACTCACTTCCGCTTTGTCCGGCCAAGCCGACCTGCTCGCCACCCAGACGCCAGATCCCGAACCCGATGAACTCGTCGCCAAAGTCCAGGCCGTGCGGCCCGATTCGCCCACACTCCCCACCCGCCAACCGGTTCCCGCCGATTCCGACTTGATCGCCGTTCATGTCGATCAGGTGCGCACGGAAGAATCGCGCGAGGCTGGGCCCGTTCACGCCGGCTATCAGTTCTGGAAGCGTCTGGGCTTGGACGGCATTCTCGCTCAAGCCGGCCTCAGTGAGCGCGTTCGGCAACTGACCTGTGCCATGACGCTCAACCGGCTGATTCACCCGGCCAGCGAGTTGGCGACACCCGATTGGATTCGTTCGACCGCCTTGCCCGATATTTTGCAAGTCGATTTTCAGTCCCTGGCCGAAGATGCGCTCTGACGTCCAGGTAGTGCTGGGTCGAGTTTACCCACTTATGGCCGAGCCAACGCTGCAGTTCCATCAGCGTCATGGGCTCCTTTGCGTTATACAGTTGCGAGGCGATCGTCGAGCGGGCACGATGGCTGGTAATACGGCCGCGAGCGTCCTCAGTCGGAACACCGGCTTTGGAACAGAGCAGCGGGATGAGGGCGTCGTTTGTGTAGCCGCTCGATATCTGGGATCCCCGGTAAGCAAACAGGAAGTGAGCCGATTCTCCCGTCTTTCGATCGACCGCGGGCGGTTGAAGCGGGCGAACAAGTTCCCAGTTCGCGACTGCCTCCCCAACGAGAGCATCTACGGGCTTCCGAAACGCTGTGCTGGTCTTGTTGACTGGCACGTCCAGTAGGCAGATACGCCCATCGGCGGAAACAGCGGAAGCCGGCTGCGGCCAAGTGCAGCCGACACGGAGCCGACGGATCTCGTCGATACGCAGACCAGCGAAGAGCCAGACTACCGCCAAGGCCCTAATCATGGCGAGCGGATAGTAGTATTCGTTCACGTGGGGGTCCGCGTCGCGGTGCTCACTTCCGATTGCCTCCCGAGAAGCGGGAGGCATGGTTTGCACAGAGGGTTCGAGAGGGAGTTCAAGTTACGATCAGCCATCCCAAAATCATCGAGACTGGGATCGACCTACTGAACCACTCCAGCCTGATCTTTTTTGAGTCTGGCTATTCGCTGCACACTCTTCGACAGGCCAGCAGGCGATCATGGAGGATCGGCCAACGCCAACCTGTGCGGGTCTTCTACCTTCACTATGAGGAGACGATGCAATCGAGCTGCCTGCGACTGATGGGTAGAAAGCTGCTGGTTTCTCTCGCCATGGAGGGCAAGTTCAGCCGGGAAGGGCTGCAATCACTCGATGAAGACGACGATATGCTTACCGCGATGGCGCGCGAACTCGTTACCGAAAACGGCGTCGGCGAGTCCGCGGCTGCGGTATGGCGACAGATTCAGGCGGAGAATAGCGACGTTCTGAATTCCACCATTATGCCGCCCGAGCCTGCGCCGGCTGTCCAAGATGGGGCGCCCAAAACGCCACTCGTCACGGCGGCCCTGACCATCGAGGCGGTCGAAGGTCTGAAATTCGGGACACGCCCGCCGGCGGTGCGTCCCGTCACGCGGCGCAGAGAGGCGCCATTGGCGGATCTGCAATTCCCGCTGTTCTGAGGCCCGCGAGAAGCCAAACGTGAGGGTCGAATGCCGGTCATTGGATTTCGCCCGCGATCAGCTTTGACTTCCGGTCTTCCAAAGCGGCTATCTGGTTTTTCAGTCGCTTCAGTTCCCGATTGATGTGTGCAAGCTCCGTTTTCGCCTGCGTGACCCTCAGGTAGTTGGCGCCATACTTTTCCTTGACGAGCGCTTCCACTTCTCGCCGAAGAAGCCGAAGCCAGGGGTTTCCATGCATGGATTGCTGCTGGCAATGCAGCTTCCCCGCGCGGACTGCCCTGACGATTTCTTCCCGCGTCAGCCCGAACTCCTCCTGCGCCGTCTTGTCGCTGAGGGTCGCCCCCTTGCGCCGCCACTCGGAATCCAGGTCGTCCATAGCTTGTCAGCGCTCCGGTCAATTCTGCCTTATGAAGGCCGGGGCCTTCCAGCCAGTTCCTCTCAGAAACCTCGGAATGGGGGCGGCTCTCGGGAATGTCGGGAAGACCGGCGAGATAGATCGCGTCAGCCTGGTAGTTCACGTAGGCCTCGAAAACGTAGTCGTTCCAGTATTCCCTGGTTGGCCCGTACTTCATGTGGCGCTCATAGTCGGCGAAGCCCGCCGCGTCAGGGAACGTTCGACGGAAGTAGGCCAACCATTCGCCGAAGTCCGGGTGCACCACGATGTATGGCGTCGTGAAGGCCACATGTTCCTTGCCCCCGGGGAACGGCGGCGGAAGCAAACGGACGTACCAATTTTCGTTCTTCTGGCCCTTGTAGCCTGCCGGGACGATTACCCGGTATACGGCCCCGGTGACCAGGTCCTCAAGAACGCTCGCGTCGCCTTCCCCTCCGCGGTGGATGTAGAAGCCCATTCGCGAATCCTGCATCAGCCGCATCAAGCGCAACAGCTCGGGGTGCATGCCGAAGGTGGCGCCGACATCCAAAACGATGGTGCCAATGGTCTCGTTGGCCGGACCTGCACAGGCATCGAAAAATGCCCAACAGGTGAAGTAGGACGTGGTCAACGGGCTCATCGGCGGCGCGCTTGGCACGTACAGGTCCTCCGCCTTGGAGATGATGTCCACAAAGGGCGCCATCTCCTTCAGGGCCGTGAGCTGTTCCGACATGACCGACACCTGGTTCTGGGCGTAGACGTAGGCGGCGTGGGCCGGATGGAAGCCCTCAAGCTCCTTCTGGCTCACGACTGTCTTCTGTAGCTCCTCCGCCATGGCGTGGCCAGCGATTACGTTCTTGATGTTCACGACCTTCCGCTGCCAATGCAACTTCATCTTGGCAACGGTCCTCTTGGCGATGGGTCTGCCGCTCAGTGTCTGGCCGGGCTTCGTCTTGTCCATGTCCGTTGCTCTATTGTTATTTTCCTCCCCGGCGCTTCACGATACCTGCGGATCAACCGAGCACTGGCGGATGAGAATATCGCTGAATGCCGCTCCGGGTTGTTTCTTCGCAATGGCGAGCACGTCGGCGCGAGCTTCGGCAGCGTTCCCGAGGCTCTGCGCCGCAGCCATGAAGTGGTTGATAGGCATCGAGGACATCGATGCCGGTCAGTTCGTAGCCGTACCCCTCGAGGATTCGCTGGATGGCGAGCCGGCCCACCTCCAGACAGAACCGGGCGTCTTTCTTGAGCAAGTCGCGCGATGCGCGGCTGAGCGTGCGCGGATCGGTGCGGCCCGTGTTGGCAAATTCAAGGGCGAGATCGAGGAAGCCGGCATCTTTCGCCGCGGCAAACCACCGGCCGGGATCGCCGCTCGATGCGGCTAAATCCAAGAGGATCTTCTTCGGGTCGCGGCCGGGATATTTCTTTACGATCGCCCGGAATGTGGCAAGGCCAGTCGAAGAGCCGTTCGCGGTCAATGCATACTTCTCATACGCCTCGTCCACTCGGCCGATATCGAGCAGGATTCTCTCGCACGCCGCATCGATGGCCGGATCCGGCTGATTCAGGCCGCGGGAAGCTTCTGCATAGGCCAGTGCCTCGTCCACGCGGCCTTCGCGACAGCAACGCCTGCACGCCGAACTTGCGGTCATGCCAGAATGGAAATCGCTGAAGCGCCAGCACCTCAAGCAGTTCCCGATGGCGGCCCGCCGCTAGCAGGCTGGAGAGGCAGACGCTGCGTTCCGCGGACGTAGTTCCCTGGCCGCGGAGTCGGACCAGGCAGTCCGGAGCAAACCGAGGAGTCGGTCCGCCCAGTCAGAGGCGACTTCACGGGAACCGCACAACTCGCCCCACCGGTCTTCGACCAGGGAGAGGTAATCGACGCCATCATCCTCGATTGCCTGCCAGAGCCGGTCGAGCCACTTGTCGCGGGTCTTTCGGTCCGCGGGAGCCTCGATTGCGATCGGCAGCAATTCGTCCTGCGCCCAATACACCGCGCCGCCGAGAGCGCCGGACGAAGTATCGATGTCTTGGAACGCCGGCCAGATCCTCTCCATCAGGGTCACGACACCGTCACCGGCAGTCACCGGATCTATTCTGGCCGACCTTCTTGATCTCCGTGACGGCTTCCTTCAGGCGCTGGCAGGCGAGATGCGAACCCTTCCATCCGAATGCCCTGGCACGAAGCCGGGGCTTGAAGGTCCAAGTGTGTTTCGTTGGCATCGACTGAAGATATTCTGGCATATGATCGCCTCCATGATCGTAGGAAAATGGAGAATCGTGGAAGCAAGAAAGCGCCAATGGAAACAGCCGAAATCCTGCATCAGTTCGAAAGATTTACTGGAAAGTTCCCGCGAGCCGCGGTCGAAGCGGCCGTAGCGCGCCAGGAAGAGGTCACGCCGGAGCTCCTGCGCATCCTGGAGGAAACCGTGGACCGGGCGGCGCAAATCGATGCCGAGGGCGGTTACATGGCCCACCTGTACGCCATGTTTTTGCTGGCGCAGTTCCGCGAGACCCGCGCCTATCCGCTTGTGGTCCGCTTTGCATTGCTTCCGGAAGACATCCAGTATTCGCTCTGCGGCGACTTCATCACGGAGAGCCTTGGCCAGGTGCTCGCGTCCGTGTGTGGCGGTGATTTGGCAGGCATTCAGTCTCTAATCGAGAATGAGAGCGCCGACCAATGGGTCAGGGGTGCGGCATTGAGTGGTCTTGTGACGCTTGTGGCCGCAGGACAAAAGAGCCGTGATGAGATCGTGAGCTACTTCGCCAGCTTGTTTCGCGGCAAATTGGTACGGCAGTGGTCCCACGTCTGGGATACGCTTGTCTCTTATAGCTCCGATCTTTACGCCGAAGAGCTGCTCGACGATATCAAACAGGCTTACGATGAAGGTCTTGTTGACCCCGGTTACATCGGCTTTAAACATGTCAAACAGGACTTGGCGCTCGGCAAAGATCGCCTTTTCGCGAGACTCGCAGACGATCCCCATCGACGCCTTGTGTCGGACACCGTGACCGAGATGGAATGGTGGGCATGCTTTCGGGAGGGTAGCCCGAACGGCGCGAAGAGCATAGCGCCGGCTTCGGCAAATTCCGTGGAGAATCCAGTTGCCCCTTCTTCTCAAATCATAAGGGCAACGCCGAAGACGGGCCGGAACGAACGATGCCCATGCGGGAGCGGCAAGAAATACAAGAAGTGCTGTGGCGCTTGAGCGCCGCCAATCATGCCGCTTCGCGCCCCGGTTTTGACAGCGGTAGGATCAACGAGATCCGCTGGTACGGAACTCGCGGGATCATCGAGCCCCGCGCTCCGCGGTTGAGTTGGACGAAGCCGTATCGCTCCATGGTCTTCAGCGTTCGGGAGAGATTCGATTTTTGTCGCCCCGTCAGCTCCGCCAGGCGCGCAAGTGATTCCGGGGTGGATTCGGCGATGATCCCAAGCAGGGCGCGGTTGCGGTCGGACAAAACCCGAGCGAAGCTCTCAGCCGATCTGAACCAGACCTTCGGCTCGTCCGCCGCCGGCCTGTACTCGCCTCGGGCAATCGCCAAGGTCCGAGCTTTCATCTGTTCATAACTGGCAATCCCAACGCGTAGCGTCTTCATTAGATGACTCCCTTCTCTCTCAAGACCCCATCCACCTCGGCCCAAAAGTCCTCAAGCAATGTGGCCGCGTCTTTGAACCGATAAGGCCGAACAGTCTCCATCCGGTGTTTGTGGTCACGAGGACCTCGGCTCTTACCGCCGGGCCCCTGCGATTCCCGGACATCAAGTCGCAAGAAAACGATTCGAGGAACGCCAGGGTCGAGATCGACCGCCTGCAGTCCCGACTGGCTGCAGCCGAAAACCGCGTTGATCGATTGAAGGGTCTGCTGCGGTACTTCAAGGAAACGCGCAATGTTCGTGGCATGAAAGGGCGGCTGAACACTATTTCCCTTCGCGAAAACAGTCAGGACTCGCTGGTCCTGGAGAAGCCCGATGCCGTTCCAGCAGAGTATTGGCGTGTTTCACTCACAATTGGAGTGCCCGAACTACAGGAGTTGGTCAGCCACCTTCCAGAGGACCACCCTTTGCGCCCACGATTGGCGGTTGAGGGTAACGGGTCGATGAAGCGCGAACCGGACCACTCGAAGCTGAGATCGGCACTAGCCTCCGGCGTTCCGATCCAGGGCGCCGAGCCTCGGCGCGGTCAGCACATCAGACTGACATAGTCCGTGGCTGATCGGTGTCGCTGGGGGTTCTGTTAGCCCACTCAACCACCTGTCCGAGGCGGTTCCGTTCCAGGGCGGCGGCGCGTCGGCGTTTTGGGGTCATCCCACTTGGCCGTATATCGCTCTCCAAACCGAATCTGACGCTCGTACTCCGCTGGGTCATCCGTCTTCAGCGCAAGGAGCGCATACACACGATCCACGGCGTTCTGCATGATCGCCCTCATTTCGTCGTCGGTGATCCTGGAGAAACCGGGACGGTCCGCACAGGTGGGACTCGGCTGTCCAGCATGGACTTGCTCAATTGGCCCATTTCGGAACGCCAGCGCGACAATTGCCTTCGCTTCCCTTACGATTTGGTGCCGAGTGAAATCACCTTCCATGTCCGATGATTTTGGCACAGAACCTTCTGCCCGATGCGTCCATATGAGCTGAATCCTGGCCGAACACCGCTAAACTGGCATCATGTTGTGTCGGCGGGCTAGCGTGGCACTTGGCTCTTTCGGGAGACGGCTGTGCCACTAGAGTTTTCTAAACGCTTGTTCGCTTGGGCTATGGGGCACGTTGCGCAGCACTATGATGCCCTGCTCGCGGACCGCAAGACGTCTTTGCTGAGTTGCATTCGCGGGACGATTGTCGAGATCGGTCCCGGCACAGGTGCGAACTTCCGGTACTATCCTCGAGGCATTCACTGGATTGGCGCGGAACCCAATCGGCATATGCATCCGTACTTGCGACGGGCCGCCGAGTCCGCCGGCCTCAATATCGATGTTCGTTCGAGTCGGGCGGAGGCCCTCGATCTGGCCGATCAGTCCGCAGATGCTGTCGTCTCGACTGCGGTGCTGTGCTCGGTTGGTGACCCGGGCAAAGCCCTCCAGGAGATCCGGCGTGTTTTGAGGCCAGGAGGCCAGTTCATCTTCATGGAGCACGTGGCGGCGGAGCGAGGAACAGTCCCTAGCCTGAATTTTCGCGCCACGACCTGAGATAACGTTTCCTGCACCCATAGCCCAAGCCACGGCAGTGCCTCCCCCAATAAGCATTATGTAATCTGGTGAATATATCTACAGAATGTGAAGAGTCTCTTGAGATTTATGCCGAAATGCCCGCTTGTCTGCGCGTTATGCGGTCACCAGCACGGTAATAGTGATTTCAGGCGATAGTCTCGCTTTTTGTCCCGTGGAATTCCCGATTTCGCTTGACTCGCTAAAACATGAGTATCAATATTTGTTTTATGGGGAGTTCACCAGATGCTCTAACCAGCGAGACCTTGGGCGCTTGGCAAGAGTAGACCAGTAGAGCCCGGCTGAAGCGACCCACTCTGAGAACGGGACCGGGAACGGGAGTGAGATCAGCGAGCTATCATCCAC
This sequence comes from uncultured Solibacteraceae bacterium, assembly GCA_963835555.1. Taxonomy (GTDB): domain Bacteria; phylum Acidobacteriota; class Terriglobia; order Bryobacterales; family Bryobacteraceae; genus Sulfopaludibacter. The sequence continues at coordinate 32,014 of CAWIGC010000038.1, forward strand.
GCCGAAGGCGTGTTTTTGTGGGAGTGAAAGGAGCAGGCGGCATTATCCACGCCGAAGGCGTGCGGGTTGGGCTGCATCATCCGCGCCAAGGCGCGTATTTGTGGCCTATCGATCGGGGGAGATCCGTTCGAGTTTGCGGCGTACGTGCTGGAAGTACTCCGGGCTGACGCGCATGTCGAGCACTTCCTCGATCACTGGCAGGAAATATGCCAGCGAGCGAACCGTGCCCAGCGGCGGGGCATCGACGGGACGCATCAGGCGACGCGCCGCCGCCAGGACGAATGCATTTTCGATTATGCTCGCGGAGACACCGCGCTGGTAAAGTTGCGCGGCCAGCATGCGATCTGCACGACGGACCGTTCCCATCGTACCCGGCGTTTTGCGGTACGCCTCCAGAACCTGGCGAATGTACTCTTCGCAGCCGTCGTCCACGATGGTACTCCTCAACTTTGTGGCAGGCGCAGCGACGGCCCGTCAATGTGCACGGTGTGGCAGTAGTGCCGCAGACGGCTCAGCAGCGCTTCCACCATCGGGCGATTGCCCAGAAAGTTCGGCCACTCGTCATATACCAGATTCGTTGTAATGATTGTGGAATGCTGGCGGTAACGCTCCTCCATCAGCTTGAAAAAGATGGCTCTGCGCAGGAATCCGACAATCTGCCCGAAAGGCTAGCTTTCTGAGAGAGGTTTTGTTGGCTAGCCTGAGAGGATGCGGGAACATGAGTGGACGAGGGTTCTGGGATGGCCTGGATACAAGGTCTATCGGATGGAGATCGACGAGCGGGGCAAGGATCTGAAGCTGTGGGTGAGGCGGAAGAAGACCGGGTTAAAGCTGATTTGTTCGGGATGTGGGCAGCATGTGGCAGCCAGCCTGATCCACGAGGTGTGCGAGCGGGAAGTGCGCGACCTGCCCTGCTTTGAGTACCGGACGACGGTGGTGGTGGAGACGTACCGGGTGAAGTGCCCGCGCTGTGGGATACGGGCCGAGAAGGTGGCTCAGTTGCCGAGTAAGGCGCCTTACAGCAAGCGCTTCGAGGAAGCCGTGGGACAAGCTTGTGAGAGTGCGGCGGCACGTCAAGTGGCGCGACGGATGGGACTGGCGGCGAGCACGGTCCGTGCCATCGATCTGCGCTGTTTGGAGCGATGGGACGCGAAACGACGTCAGCCACCGCTACGCCAGATGGGGGTGGATGAAATCTACCGAGGGAAGAAGGGGAAGTTTCTCACGGTGGTGTGCAATCTGGAGACCGGTGAGCCGCTGTGGTTCGGCCGCGAGCGGAAGAAGGAAACGCTGGATGATTTCTTTCGTAGCCAGTTGGTCAGCCGGCAGCGGAAACGAATTGAGGCGGCGTGTGTAGACATGTGGGAGCCGTTCCGGTTGAGCATCGAGCAATGGGCGCCGCAGTGCAGGATCGTCTACGACAAGTTCCATATCATGCAACACGCCAACGACGCCATTGATGAGGTACGGAAGGCGGAGTTCTTCCGGCAAGGGCCCAAGAAGCGGGGTCTCATCAAAGGGAAGAAATGGTTGCTGCTGAGTCGCTGGAAGAACCTGACGCAGGAACACCGTGGGGATTTGAACCGGTTGTTCCAACTGAACCGGCGGGTTTTCAAAGCCTACCTTCTGAAAGAAAGCTTAGAGAGGCTGTGGAATTACAGCTACCGAGGGGCGATGCTCAACTACCTGAACAAATGGATGGGGCAGCTGAAATGGCAACGGCTGGCTCCGTTCGAAAAACTCGCAGCGACCCTCCTGAAGCACGTGGATGGCATCGCCAATTATTGCGAGACTAAGGTTCGCTTTGGCGTAGTCGAGGCGGTCAACGGGAACATTCGCATGCTGATCAACCGGGGCCGCGGGTATCAGAACCTTCGCTACCTGTTGCTGAAGGCCAAGCGCATGGCGGTGACCAACCTCGAATTCATCACCGTACACACTGTCAGGAAAGCCGCCTAAAATGAGCCATCCGTCGGATTCTCGTTCAGTGCCAAAAAGATGTTGGACTGCTCCGGTTTCAGATTCAAATACCCAAATTCGTCGATCAAGAGGACGTCCAACCGCGCCAGGCGCTTGAGCAACTGCCGCGAAGATCGATCCGCCAGCGAGGCATACATCTCGTCGAATAAGTCCTGAGCCTTGACGAATTGGCAGCGATAGCCGTTCTCCAGCGCCTTCAGCAGTAGGCTACAAGCCAATCCGGTTTTACCTCTTCCGGTTTCTCCGACCAGCACGATATTTTCCGCCTTGGTGATGAACTCCAGTTCCGCAAACCCACGAATCTGTTTGCGATTCACGCCCGGTTGGCGGGCAAAAGGGAAGGTCTCCAGCGACCAGCGCTCGGGCAGATTGGCGCGCCGGATTCGCCACTCCAACGCGCCCTCCTGCCTGGCCTGAAACTGCGCGCGCACCAGGCGCGTGACAAACTCCGAGTAACTGATATCGTCCTTGTCGGCGGCGCGCAACTGTTCGTCATAGATCTCCAGGATGCGCCGCAGCTTGAGATTCTTCAGCAGTTGTTCCAGTTCTTCAGTCATCGCCGGATTCCTCTTCGAGCAGAAAGTATTCGCGGGTCACGCGGCGCAAGATCATCCGTTCCAGCCGGTCCAGATCGTAAAGACCATAACGGCCGGCTTCGCGCACGGCGCCCAACAGCGGTTCCCGTGGATACTCCCTCACCAGACGTAACAGTTGCCGCAGGGCAAGCGTGACTACCTTGCGGCTCCGTTGTTTCAACCCAGCGACATAGTCGGCCAACTCAGGCGCGGCCGTGACAATGGCCTTCTCTTCGGGATGCGGATCGGGCCGCGCGTCTCTCTGGCCGCGCGGAGGACGATGCTCGGCCAGCATCACTCGCTGGTGCTCGGCTTCGGCGATGCGCCGGTGCGTGACCAGACGGCGGGCATCGAGCTGAATCTCGATCTTGTCCTTGGTTTCGCGCACCTCCACGCGGCGGCCGATCCAGTCCACCGGGACTGAGTAGCGGTTGCTGTTCAGCGCCACATATCCTTCGATATCGACCAGGCGCTGCTGCAGCCGGTAGACTTCCGGAATCCATGCCGGCAACGGCTTCAGATGCAGTCGCTCGACGGCGAACAGTTCACGGGGAACCGCGCGGATATGCTTCTTGTAAGTCGAGTTGACCTTATCGCACCACTCCCGCGCCCTCTGATTGAGATCCTCCCAACTGCTGAAGGTGCGCCCTGCCAGAAAGTTGTTCTCGATGAAATGGAACGGCCGTTCTACGCGCGCCGAACGGTTCGCATTCCCAATCGCGTGCGCCACGAACTGAAAGCCGAAACGCTCTCCAAAGGCGGCCATCTCCGGCACCGGCACCATGTCGCGTCCGCTGCCGCGCAGCACCACCACGTGCGTGTTATCGATCATGACCCGCCCGGTCGCACCGCCGAAGTACCGCAGCGCTTCGGTGAGAAAAACCTTGCAGTCGAAACGTCGGAAGTTTGGATAACACTGGAAGAACAGCATCCGCGAATAGCACAGCACCGCCGAGGCGGTCTGCACTTTCCTTTTCCTGCCGCCCAGTTCGAGTTCGTGGGGAGACGTGTCGTGCTGAACCTCTTCACCCGGCGCAAACGCATACTGGCCCGCCGGTGTGGGCGGCGCGTATCCGATTCCATGCCGCCGGCAGAACGCCGTTAACGCAGTATACGATAACTGCGCGCCGCCCGATACTAACTCCTCATGGACTCGCACGAGATTCCCCTTGCACCGGTCGAAAAGCTCCAGGATCTGTTGGCGGTGAGGTTCGGCCTTCTCGGTTCGGTGCAGTTCCGGCACCGCGTTGGAGTTCGAGCGGAGGACTTTGCGCACCGCCACGCGCGAGATCCCCAGCACCCGCGCGATCTCCCGTTTGCTCACTTGCTGCGTGTTCAGTTCCAGAATCGCGGTGCGTTGCGCTTGGCTCAACATGCGGTTTCTTCTCCGGTAGTATTTCTTCCTCGATGCAGCGGAGTTGCTTTTGAATGCGTTCGATCTGGTGTCGTGCGGCTTTCGCTTGCTGGTCATCCAACTCCGTGACAACGGCGCCCGCCAGCCGCCGCTGCGCGCGGTTCACAATCGCCACCACCATTTCCAGATCGCCTAATAGCTCAGCCCCGGTCCCGGCCGGACCTTTCTCCTGCACTTGCCGCTGCGTTTTGAAAAACAGTGCGGGATCGTCCAGAATCCGTTTGCGGATTGCGGGCGAACCTTTGCGCCACGCGCCATACAGTTGGCCGGCTTCCCGCGTATCGCAGTGGTGTTCAGTGAAGATGGCGGCCATCCGCTCGCAATCCTCCAGGCTTTGACGGGCTACCGGCACCAGAAACTTCATCGCTACCTGCGCCAGAATCTTGCCCTCGCGCACCTGCTGCTGGATCGCTTCCGGCAGAATCTCCGCCAGCGCCAGCCGCCGCGATACCCAGCTCACGCTGCGGTCGAACCGGCGCGCCAACTCACCGAGGCTATAGCGGAAGCGCCGCTCCAACTCCGCCAGCAGCCAGCCCACCTCCAACGCGGTCTCGTGTTCGGACAGTCGCAGCGAGCGGTCCAGCAGCACCGCCGCGGCCTCTTTCATCGGCCACACCACGGCTTCCACTGTGTCCCGGCCCAGTTGCTCCAGCGCCGCGATCCGCTTATAGCCGTCGATGACGACGTAGCGGTCCGCTTGGTCTTCGGCCTCTACTGCCACGATCGGCGCTTGCTGGCCCACTTCGGCCAGCGACGCCAACAGTCGCCGCTGCCGCGCCGGGTGGCGCACTCGCAGGTGCTCCCAACGCCGATCGAGTTGGTGAAACTCCAGTTGCATCGGACAGGATGAATGTAAGGCCACGGCCGCCGGCGGATCAATATCTCCGGATTAAATCGCGCGCCTGTTTCCAACGCCGTTCCCGCTCCTGGACGCGCTCTAGCGCACACCGGCAGTCGTGCGAGCAGAAGCGTTGTAAAGGACTTCGCCGCGCACGCACGAACCTCACGTAGCAGCCAGGCCGGTCGCACGAATAGTCGAAAAAAATGTTCTGTAGTGATGACCCTCGCGGCCTCGTGAACCGCCCCTGGCTCTGGCGGTTTCCGGTTTTTCACGCGCTCCCGGTAGCGTCGGCTTTGAGCGTTCCGTTGCTGCTTGCAGGCCCTGGTCGCCCGGTATTTTTCCTGCGCCTTCCAGCGCGACCATTTCCGCGCCGCTTTCCGGCATTCTTCGCTGCAATAGCGCTGGCGCGCCTGCCGCGGATGGAAGCGCTCCTCGCACCCTTTCAGCAGGCAGCACCGCATCCGCGGCCGACGCGGCAATCGCTTCCGCCGACCCTCTTGATTTTCGGGATGACCTGTAGCATTCTCGGGAGGGCCCATGGGAGGTGATGACTCCCAGAAGCTCCTGCCCTGGAGGGGAATCCACTCCTCTCCAGGGCGCAAACCTCCGGCTCAATTACGAAATCAACACTCTAACTCAAAGGCCATCTGTTTTGGTGATGTTCCACGCCCGCGCTACGGCGACCGTGTGGGCAACGACGCGGAATGCCATCATGGAAATTACCGCCGCTCACTAACGGAGCAATTCTGGGATGAACAGACATTGGAACGTCACACGTAGGCAGGCCCAAGGGGAGCGATTCCTTAGAATGGCAGCCGCAGCTGATGTTGCCGCCGCGAGGGCGCTGTGGAAGGACCCACGTACTCCGGTTCATCGACGATGTCTCGCTGCGAGAGCAATCGGTCTGCTCGGAAAACACGGGCCTAGTTGGCTAGCCGAGGGCATAGACGATGACGATTCGCCTCTCGGCCGGGCCCGACGACACGGGACCAGCGACGCTGAGCGACGCCGGGCCGCCGAAAGCCGAATGCGCGAGCAGGAAGAAGCAGCACAGAAGACACAGCAGTTGGGCGCGAGTTCGCTTTCGAACGTGATCGGGATCCTTCAAGATCAGTCCGAAAACGCAGAAAGACGTGTTGAGGCTGCTGCAATTCTGCGTGGGTTGAGGTGCAGAGACGCGGTCGGGCCCCTAATCGAGGTCCTAGCGGTACCTTCGCAAGAGCGAGCGCTGCGGCACGGACGACTAACGTTCAGAAGCCCGTTAAATGGCTGGTTCGCTCACTCATGAGCCATGTGATTACTAGATGAAAGAACTAGTCAAGTCGACCAAATCAGCTCACCGCCATTGCTGGAACGGGCTATAGTTGCGTACTCCGCCGATCTGATCAATAAACCAAATGGGTCGGTTTTGACGGCCATTTGGCGCTGGTCGCGAGCACCCATGCCCGGATAGTGACCGAAATCAGGCCGTTCTGAGGCGGTTCGTAGTCCAAAAGGGCGGGGTTTCTACGATGTTCTTTCATCTAGGAGAGAATCACGCCGAGTCCAATGTTTACAGCTCTGTTCGGGAGCGAATTGGCTCCATCTCGCGAAGGTAGGGCTAGCCGAAGGACAGCAGGCGTTGTCGTGGATGTGCATGTCTGCGCTCACGACAATCGGCAGTCGGCGAGGCGCGCGTCGACTGATCCAGATCGCTGGGGGCAACCACCCATTGCCGGCCAGACAGGAGGCCATCTACACCCTCTGGCACCTAAGGGAATTGCGCGCCGAATCTCTATTCATCCGAGTGTCATCTGCTCTGGACACAGAAGAAGAGTACACACGAGACATGGCAACAGAGGCTCTCGGCAATACCGCGTGGCGGCCCCGGACACAGAGAGCCCTTTCGGAGCGGCTGTTCGATCCCTCTGTCTCAGTTCGATATGCTGCTCTGTGCGCGGCTGGACACGTAGATTCCCAGACACGTTCCTACCTTCGCGACGCGATAATCGCCAAGCTTGCGGATCCCGCCAAAGTGGACGACAACCGCGTGATTGCGGCACTCGCCGGCCAGTTGCTCGGCGTCGCCCCTGAGAAGTGACTGCCGGCTCCAGGGTCCCCCCAGTAACTCTCCCATAGTCCATCGTTCCCGATCCCGCTGCGGATCCATTTAGCCCCCTACTTGATACTTCCATCCGTGACCTGCACCTTCGAGACCCGCCTAAAGACCGCCTGGGTCAGTTTTGCAAAGCAGACGTGGGTCACTCTTGCCGCGCGCCCAAGCCCGAGACCCGCTTCTTCCTCGAACCCGCCTCTGCTTCCCAGCGCCAGTACGAGGCCCTCCGCGCCTATTTCGTCGAAGGTCTTTCCGTTGCTGACGTCTCCGGCCGTTTTGGCTACACCGCAGGTTCTTTCCGCGTCTTGTGCCACCATTTCCGCCGCTCCAAACCCGACTTCTTCTTCGCTGCTTCCGAGAAGTTACCCAGTAACGCTCGGTTGAAGTGACCCACCCCGGGAACAGGATTGAGAACCCGGCGTCATCATCCACGCCGCAGGCGTGCAGTGGTGTCGATGTTGGGGGACAGAGCGATATCATCCGCGCCGAAGGCGCGCGCTGTGGGGTGGCGGATTTCGTTTGGGGGATTGGGATTTAGGGCTATCGTGCCGAGGCGGCGCGCTGGAGTTTGTGGCGGAGGTGCTGAAAGTATTCCTGGCTGACCTGCAGTTGCAGTACTTCTTCGATCACCGGCGAGAAGTATGCCAGCGAGCGGATCGTTCCCAGAGGCGCGGCGCCGGCGGGCCGTATGAGTCGCCGTGCCGCGGCAAGCACGAAGGCGTCCTCAACCGCTTCCAGGGGCACACCGCGTTGGTGCAGTTGGGCCGCCAGCACTCGGTCCGGGCGGCGGACGACACCACACGTGCCCGGAGTCACACGATAGGCGTTCAGAAGCCGGCGTACGTAGTCGCGCTGTTCCATGAGTTCAGCCCTGCGGTTCGCGCAGCGAGGGACCGTTGATGGTCACGGTGTGGCAGTAATGCCGCACACGGCTCAGCAGCGCTTCTACCATCGATTTGTTGCCGAGGAAGTTTTGCCACTCGTCATATCCCAAGTTGGTCGTGAGGATTGTGGAGTGGCGCGTATAGCGCTCCTCCATCAGCTTGAAGAAGGTGTTCGACTGCTCGGGCTTGAGATTCAGGTACCCGAACTCATCGATCAATAGGACGTCCAGGCGGGCCAGGCGGTTGAGTAACTGGCGCGTGGAGCGGTCGGCCAGCGAGGCGTACATCTCGTCGAACAGATCCTGCGCACGGATGAACTGACAGCGATGGCCGTTCTGCAAAGCCTTCAACAGAAGCCCGCAAGCCAGTCCGGTTTTGCCCACGCCGGTCGGCCCCGTCAACACCAGATTCTCGTGCTTGGCGACGAAGTCGAGTTCGGCGAAGGCGCGCATCTGCTTACGGTTTACGCCGGGCTGGCGTGCCCAGGGAAACGATTCCAGCGACCAGCGTTCCGGCAGATTCGCTCTACGGATGCGCCACTCCAGAGCACTTTCCTGCCGGTCGTGCCATTGCGCACGCAACAGCCCGGCGATGAACTCCGAGTAAGATGCTTGCGCTTTCTCGGCGGCGCGTAACTGTTCATCGTAAACGCCGAGCATGCGCCGCAGTTTGAGATTCTTCAGCAGTTGTTCCAGTTCTTCAGTCATGGGAATCGGTGTCCGGGTCCAGCAGTAGAAAGTATTCGCGCGCCACGCGGCGCAAAATCATTCGTTCCAAACGGTCGAGATCGTATAGCCCATACCGGGCGGCTTCCTGCACCGCGGCCAGAAACGGTTCGCGCGGATATTCCCGCAGCAGGCGCAACAGTTGCCGTAGGGCAAGCGCCACCACCTTACGGCTTTTCTGCTTCAGCGCCGCTACGTAGAGTGCGGCCTCGGGCGCGGCTTCGACGATCGCCTTTTCTTCCGGGTGCGGATCGCTGCGCTTGACGCCTTCCCCACGCGGCGGGCGATGCGCAGCCAGTGTGACGCGCTGCGACAGAGGCGTCACTGTGCGCGCATGCGTAACGATATGGCGCGCATCCATTTCGATCTCGATCTTGTCCCGGGTCTCGCGGACCTCCACCCGATGCCCGATCCAGGCGACCGGCACCGAGTAGCGAATCGAGTTCACCGAGACGTAGCCTTCCACGTCCACCGTGCGCTGATGCAGACGATACACTTCCGGAATCCACGCCGGCAGCGGTTTGAGATGCATGCGCTCCACCGCGAACAGTTCGCGCGGCACCGCGCGGAGATGCTTCTTGTAAGTCGAGTTGACCTTGTCGCACCAATGGCGCGCCTGCTGGTTCAGATCCTCCCAACTGGCGAACGTACGCCCCGCCAGAAAGTTGTTTTCGATGAAGAAGAACGGGCGCTCCACGCGTGCCGAACGATTGGCATTGCCGATCGCGTGCGCCACAAAGCGGAACCCGAAGCGTTCCGCAAACGCCTCCATCTCAGGCACCGGAATCATTTCGCGACCCGTGCCGCGCAACACCACCACATGCGTGTTGTCGATCATTACGCGCTCCGGCGCGCCACCGGCATGGCGCAGCGCATCGGTGAGAAACACCTTGCAATCGAATCGCTGGAAGGTAGGATTGATCTGGAAGAACAGCATGCGCGAATAGCACAACACCGCCGACGCCGTCTGCGCTTTGTACTTCCTGCCGCCCACTTCCACCGTGTGCGGAGACGTATCGTGCTGCATCTCCACGCCCGGCTCAAAGTGATACTGGCCCGCCGGCACGACCGGCGTTTGTCCGATACCCTGCCTGCGGCAGAACCCCGTCAGCGCCTGATAGGACAGCACCGCGCCGCCCGCCACCAACTCCTCATGGACTCGCACGAGATTCCCCTTGCACGAGGTCAAAAGTTCGAGGATCTGTTCGCGGTACGGTTCCGCCTTCTCCGCCCGTTGGATCTCCGGCACGTTGGTGGAGTTCTCTCGCAGCACTTTGCGCACGGTCGGCCGCGACAAGCGCAGCACCTGTGCGATCTCGCGCTTGCTCACTCCCTTCGCGCTCAGTTCCAGGATCGCGGTGCGTTGTGCCTGGCTCAGCATGTTCCGGCTCCTGCTCCTTTCCGATTCGTTCCGTCATCCGGTGGAGTTCCCGGCGCGCAGTTTCCATCTGATACTGCGCTTGTTTCTGTTGCGGGCCAGTCATCTCCGGCAGCGCTTCGGCAAGCCGCTTTCCGGTGCGATGCAGGATGGCGATCACCATATCCAGATCGCGCTCCACTTGTTCGACCGCCGCCGGCTTGGCTGCCGGCGCCTGCCGCTGCGTTCTCAAAAACAGTTCCGGCTCGGAGAGAATGCGTTCGCGGACCGCGCGCGTGCCTTGACTCCATGCCGTGTACAGTTGCCCGGCTTGCCGCGTATTGCAGCCATGTGCGACGAATGCGGCCGCCATGCGCGTGCAGTCGGCGGCGTTGATTCGCGCCACCGGCACCAGATACTTCATCGCCACTTGCGCAGAGAGTTTCCCTTCGCGCACTTGCTGCTGGATCGCTTCCGGCAGCACCTCCACCAGCGCCAGGCGCCGCGAGATCCAACTGGTGCTGCGGTCGAAACGGCGCGCCAGTTCATCCAGTCCATAGCCAAAGCGCTGCTCCATCTCCGCCAGCAGCCAGCCTTGTTCGAGCGCGCTTTCCTGCGGACTGAACCGCAGCGACCTCGACAGCAGCAGAGCTTCGGCCTCGCTCATCGCCCAGATCGTCGCCTCGACTGTATCCCGGCCCAGTTGTTCCAGTGCAGCCACGCGCTTGTAGCCATCGATCACCAGGTAACGGTTAGGCGGCCCGGCAGCCACCACGATGATGGGCGTCTGCTGACCGATGTCGGCCAACGAGGCCAGCAACCGGCGTTGCCGTTGCGGCTCACGGACTCGCAGATGTTCCCATCGCCGATCCAGTTGGTGAAACTCCAGATGCATCGTTGCCTGCTCGGGACTCAGTATGCGGGAGCTGAGAACTGGTCTTTTCGGGAACTGGGGGAAGTCTGATGGGAAGTCTCGCCCCATCAATGAGATACGGGCGGATCTGGTCTTTCGCGGCACGCAGGATTAGTGTACTCATAACCCCAATGAAATCTGAGCCTTGCGCGCCGAACTGGTCTTTCGCGAACTCCCAGGGTAGTTGGTTCAAGGGAGCTGGAAAACATAGCGGCTCCGGCGGCGGCGTTTGCGCTGCGCGCTGGTCCAATCTCCAGGCGATGAGGTAGTCCGGATTCCGCTTTCGCCAGTCCGCCTGCGTCTTCTGCCGCCGGGCGGTTTGACACTCCGGCTTGCCGCAAGCTCGCTGCCGCTCTCCCACTCGGGCATCCGGATGAAACCACCGGCGGCAGATTCTACATGGCTTCTTCCGGACCTTCGGCATCGTGATGTTCCATCGTGGTCATCACGCGCCGCCGCGCATCAGCTCAGAATGCCTGGGTCACTCTTGGAGAGTATCGGTGGGTAAGTTCTGGAGAGCGCCGAAGGACTTCTTCCGCGAACTCAAGCACGGCCCGCATACTCAGCCCAAGAAAGACGCTGTACGCGAACTGATCCTGGGGATGCGCAAGCAGAACCTCTCTATATACGACATCGAAAGCACCCTCAAAACCCAGCAGACTCCCTTGAGTACCACCGCCATCTGGGAGATCTTGCACGATGCAGGCTTTGCCCGCTTGCCTCGGCGCCAGGATGAAGAACGGCCGGCGACGCTCCTTCCCACCGCCGCTGCCGTCGCCGATTGTCGCGAGTTCTCCCTGGCCCCACGCCGCTTCTCCACTCAACTCGGCGGCCTGTTCTTGTTTCTGCCCCTGCTGGTGGATTGCGACTTGCCCGGCTTGGTTCGGCAGGCCGGTTACCCCGGCAGCAAAATGATCCCAGCCGCTCAAGCGTGGCTTTCCCTACTGGGGCTGAAGCTCTCCAGCACCGAACGCAAAAGCCATGTCATGGATCTGGTCTTCGATGAAGGACTGGCTCTGTTTGCAGGACTGAACGTGGTGCCCAAGACGACCTACCTGGATACCTACTCGCACAGCTTCTCGCCCAAGACGAACGAGAAGCTCCGCAAACTCTGGATCGACGTCTTGCGGCAGAAGAAATTGCTGAAGGGCGAAAGCTTCAATCTGGATTTCCACTCCATTCCGTTCTTCGGGGCCGACGAGTTTGTCGAGCGTCACTACCTCTCCAAACGCAGCCGGAGCCAGAAGTCGATTTTGGTTTTTCTGGCGCAGGATGCGGAAAGCCATGTATTCTGTTACTCCAAGGCCGATTTGCTCAAGCGCGACCAAGCCGATGCGGTCTTGGATTTCGTCAAGTTTTGGAAGACGGCCTACGGCGAACTGCCGCCCGAACTGGTCTTCGACTCCAAGCTGACCACCTACGCCAAGCTGAACCGGCTGAACCAGATGGGTATCACCTTCATGACCCTGCGTCGCCGATCCCCTGCGATCTTACGCGAGGTAGCGAATACGCCACGGTCCGCCTGGCGCACCGTACACCTGGATGTGCCGCAGCGCATGTATCAGAATCCCAAGGTCGTCGACCGGCAGGTGAGCTTGCGCGACTATGAAGGTCCGATTCGGCAAATGTTGATCACCGACTTGGGGCATGAGGAGCCCACCGTCCTGCTCACCAACGATCTGCGCACAACGACGGCGAAGCGCATTACCCGCTACGCGCAACGCATGTTGATCGAGAACGGGTTGGCTGACGCCGTCAAGTTTTTTCATCTGGATGCGTTGAGTTCCGCGGTCCGTCTGAAAATCGATTTCGACGTCACTCTGACCGAAGTGGCCAGCGGACTGTATCGGATGCTGGCCCGCCGGCTCGCCGGATATGAATCCGCTCAGTCCCGCCAACTGTTCCCCCTTTTTTTGGGTTCGTCAGAAAAAATCATGGGTTGATTCGGGCTCGGGCAGTTTGCCAAGTGAGTGATAGAGCGCGAGTTCGAGGCAGCGGAAGGTGCGGAATCCGTAGGATTTTCTCATAGTGACTTTGGCTTTGTTGTTCAGACCCTCGACGACGCCGCTGGAAAGTAACTTTTGAGCCCGGAAGTAGTTAAGGATCAGTTCGCGGTGCTCGCGCAGGGAGCGGGCGATTTTCTTCATCGGCTCGATGCGGGAGCGCATCACCTGACGGCACCATTCGTCGAGAAATTTCCCAGCCCAGGTAGCAGAGTTGTAATCCCATAGTTGCTGAAAGGCTTCCTTAAGAAGGTAGGCGCGGACGGTCTTCAGGTTGTAGCGGAGGATGTCGCGCAACCGGAAGCGCTGTTCGGTCTTCAGATTCTCTTCGCGTTTGAGCAGTAGCCAGCGTGACTTCTTCAGGACGGGCGTCTGGCCTTCCATGGCCATGCGGCGCGATTCGCCGGCGCGCACTTCATCGAGAGCCTTGTTCATCTTCGCCACGATATGGAAACGATCGAGGATATGGAGAGCCTCGGAGCACTTCTCGCGGATGACCTTCAAATAGGGCTCCCACATATCGGAACAGACGAAGACGATCTTGGAGGCCACTTCGTCGCCGATCATGGTGAAGAATCCCTGAAAGGATTCGATCGTTCTTTCTTTTCCGACCCAAAGCAGGCGTGTAACGTCGAGGTCGATCTGGTAAACCAACGTCAGGTACTTGTGGCCTTTGGCGTACTGGATCTCGTCGACTCCGATGGCGTCGATCTGGCCGAGAGTGCGATGCGCCAGTCCAAATGTGACGACATGCTCGACGGCGTCGAAAACCTTGTCCCAGGAAGTATGGAATGCTTCGGCCGTTTCCTTCCAGGAAAGCCGGCGCGCCCAGCGGGCCAGGAACAGCATATAGGCGTTGGTCAAGGTACGCTTGCCATCGCCCCAGGGCACTTCCTCGACGACGACCGCCGCACAACGGCGGCAATCGACGCGACGCATGGAATAGAGCAGAAAGACCAGAAAACCCCAAAAAGGAATGAACTCGAAACGGCGCTCGGGGAGTTGATCGTATCCAGGGGCCGGCTGATGGCAACGCGAACAAACCGCCACCGAACCCTTGCGCGGACGCACCCCGATCTCAATACTCTTGTGATCGGAGCTGAAACCGGCCTGCTGGTAAACGAATCCCGGAAAGCGGTGACAGCGGTTTAGAATCGTGATGAGCTGAAGCATGAAGTGGAAGATCGTGAAAGCGAGAACTACCAAAATAACCCGCACCACCACCGCGGCGCGTCACGACCTTGAACATTACTGCCGGGATCTGAATGGCTGGCCCCGTTCTTGGATGGGGCTCGAAAAGGATCTGCCACCTGGGGAACAGTTACTTGCCCTGTTCCGGCCCTTCCTCGAACACCTGGCGGCGTCAGACCTGTCGCCGAAGACGATCCAGAAACACGTCGATAACATGTGGGCATTGGGCGGGGAGTTCATCCGCGATCTCCACTACGATTCCTCCCTGAGAAAGAAGCCAGTGGAGTTGGTTCTCCGCCAGATGATCGAGTACGGCGGGCCGCTCCTCTATCACGGTGGCGAAGATCAGCAGAGATCCTTCGATTCCACTTGCCGCAAGTTCCACCGGTTCCTCACGGCGACGGCTCGCTGACGCTCGCGGTCACCCACAAATTCCCCCGACGAGGCAAAAATATAAGAGCGCCCTGTACCGCGCCAACGCCATAAGCAATCACGACGAATCCGAAGAAAGAGATGGTAATCAGCCGCCACACACCGCGACATAGCGACGAGCCGATGAAGTAAGGCAACAACATCCCCGCGCCGATGGAAATAGCTGCCAGCGAAAGCCACGGTTGACGCCCCCAAAGACGCTTAGGTGCAAAGGCCCCGGCCATGAAGAGCAGGAGACCTCCAATATCCGTCCACCCATGGCGGCGTAAAACGCGAACCGTGGCCGGTCCCAACGCTTTCGCGAAGCGATACGCCGCCTTCAAGTAGTTCCGAGATGCGCCTTCTCCACGCCAATACGCGCCAGCCAGAAACAAGTTGGCGGCCCGGTCGCCCTGATCAGCGGCCTTTCGATACCATCGCGCCGCTTCAGCGGAATCGCGGGTTACTCCCCATCCCTTGCGATACGCCCCACCAAGGTAACTCTGCGCGCGCGCATCCCTCTGCTCCGCAGCCTTGAGTGCCCAACGCGCCGCCTCGGCATAGTCGCGCTCTTCAGCCGTACCGCGTGAATAAAGGTAAGCCAGACCATATTCTCCACTCGCGTCCCCCTGATCGGCGGCCATCCGGTACAACCGGAGCGCTTCGGTGCGATTCCACGGCAAGAGTCGGCCTTCTGAATAAACCCTCGCCAGTTGGCACTGCGCTTGGTAATTCCCCAGGTCGGCTGCTTCCCGTAGATAGCGAATCGCTTCGTTCACATCCAACGTCACGCCGAGTCCGTGTTCATAACAGTAACTCAACGCATACTTAGCCTTCGCCGATCCCTGTATCGCACTCTTCCGGTACCAACGCACAGCTTCCGGGTAGTCCTTCGCAGCGCCATAACCGTAGTAGTAGGCGGAGCCCAACTCGTACTGAGCTTCCGCACCGCCGCGTGAAGCGGCTGCCCGATAGTACTCGAACGTTGCCACCGATTTTCGCTGACCGTGCCATCGCCACGCGAAAACCATGCCACCGACGCACATCGCCACGACAAGGAGCGCTAACCTTCTCTGGCGGGACATACCCAAAGTGTAATTCCGATACGGCAGTCCGCAATACTGTTGTTGGTTTACCGCTTTGTGCTCACGCCGGCTCGAAGCACCGGGAGTTCCCCCGTTATGTTCGATAAGTGGACAAAAAGTCCTAGGCTGGATACGCGACCTCCGCGTTGGAATGGAATAATTTCGAGACTTCTCCGGGCGGTCATGCACTACACTACCGTCGGCACAACAACGGAGATCCCGACGCTTTTCGAGCAGCAATGGACGTGTGGATATCCGCAAGTCTCGGTAAGGGATGACCGAGCGGCAAGTCGACAGGAGTTTCAAGCGAATGAAAAGTGAAGTCTGCGAGCGTTTATCGTCTTCAGCGGCCGGACTGCTGGTTCTGTCCCTGTTGGTCCCGCTGGCAAGTGCGCAACTCAATCTGCAGCCGGCCCAACAGATACCAAATATGGGCCAGCAGATTACGCCACTCGGTCAGCTGGTCACGCTGAACCCGCATCTGGCCGACAACCCGGGCGTCTTGGCCTCGCAGGCGATGTCCACGGCGGTGAGTCCGGATCACAAGACACTGCTGGTGCTCACAAGTGGATATAACCGCGTATACATACTTGGTGTACCCGCGCCGCCATACCCGTGGTATGGCCCGGACTCGAATGAATATGTATTCGTCTACGACATCTCGAAACCGACACCGGTCTTCAAGCAGGCGGTGCAGATCCCAAATACCTATAGCGGGATCGTTTTCGACCCGTCCGGCACTCATTTCTATGTGGCCGGGGGTGTGAACGACAACGTTCACACGGTCACTCTGGCCGGCAGCACCTGGGTGGAGGAGCTACCGGTAAAGCTGGCCCTTGGCCACCACGGGCTGGGAATCGGTCTCAACATTCAACCGAACGGGGCGCTGGCCGTGAACAGCCAGATAGGTGTGTACCCATGTGCCGCCGGTCTAGCCATTTCAACTGATGGCCAGACGCTGGTGGTGGCGAACTATTTCAACGATTCGATCACGGTGTTCACCGGCGGGTACGGCAACTGGGCCGATGACGACGCCCAATCTGGATCTGCGACCCGGCAAGAGCGCCAAAAATCCGCAGCCCGGAGTGCCCGGAGGCGAGTATCCGTTCTGGGTGGTTATTAAGGGTAACGGGGCCAGCGCGACAGCGTATGTGTCCAGCATTCGCGACCGCGAGATCGACGTAGTGAATCTCGGCGGGACTGCGGCGGTTACGAAGCGGATCAAGGTGACCGGCCAGCCGAACAAGATGACGCTGAATGCGGCGCAGTCGATGCTCTACGTCGTCGAGGACCAGTCGGATACGGTCGATGTCATCGATACCGCTACGAACGCGGTCGTGCAGACCATCCCCGTCATCGCGGCGGTACTGCCAACCTCGCTCACGCAGCCAGGTTACAAGGGCGCTAATCCCAACAGCGTGGCGCTGTCTGCCTGATGAGACGGAACTCTACGTCACCGATGGCAATCTGAATTGCATCTCGGTGATCTCGCTGAGCGGATCCACCAGCGGCCAGGTGAAGGGGCTGATTCCCACCGGCTGGTATCCGACATCCATCAGTCTGGTGGACTTCGGCGGCGCCGTACAGGCCTTTGTGAGCAATGCGAAGTCGCCCACGGGCGCAAACCCTGACTGGTGCTATAGCAACGGACCGCCAAATTCGCCCAATTGCAACCCGGACGAACGAGTACAATCCTCAGCGGACCAAAGCCAGCCTGCAGAGCTTCACTCTCCCGGCCGCGGCGGATCTTGCATCGCTGACCGCCCAAGTGGCCGTGAACGACCATTTTGCCTACACGCTGAGCGCGAGCGACGCCGCGGTTATGGATGCCGTCCGCCAGGGTATCAAGCACGTGATCTTCATCATCAGGGAAAACCGGACCTACGATCAGATTCTCGGGGATCTCGGGCAAGGCGATGGCGATCCCACGCTGACCGAATTTGGAGTCAAGATCACGCCGAATGTGCACGCCCTCGCCAAGCAATTCGTCACGCTGGACAGGTTCATGGATACCGCTGAAGTGAGCTATGACGGCTGGTCGTGGAGCACGGCGGCCAGGCCCCCGATACTGTTGAACACCAGTACACCACCGTCTACGCGACCGCGGCCTGAGTGGGGATCTCAACGGCGTCAATCGCAACGTGAACGTGACCCTCTCAAACGTAGCGCCCGCACCAGGCGTGCCTACACCACGGCAGGCCGCCGATCCCTTCACATCCAGCGATCTCGATGTTTTGCCCGGCCCGGCCGACGTGGGTGCGCCGGATGGACCCAACAATGAGATCGATACCGGCTATTTGTGGAACGCCGCGTTGCGGGCGGGCCTCACGGTTCGCAACTATGGCTTCGCGGTGGACACGACCCGTTACATGACAACCGACTTCGCGATTCCCGTGCTACGGAACCCGTTCGCGACCGGCACCGTGGTAGCCATTCCGTCGGACCTCAAACTCAACGCAGTTCACCGACCCATACTTTCGCGGCTTCGACAACTCACTTCCGGATTATTGGCGTTACACGGAATGGGCACGAGACTTCGATTCCCGATACCCCGATGGCCACCATGCCGGACGTGGCCTGGAAGATCCGCCTTCGCTGATGCTCGTTCGCCTGATGCACGACCATACCGGAAACTACAGCACCGCGCTTGATGGCGTGAACACGCCTGATCTGGAAGTGGCGGACAACGATTACGCGGTCGGCTTGCTGGTCCAGAAGATCGCCAACAGCCCGTACGCCGACAACACGCTGATCTTCGTGATTGAAGACGACGCCCAGGATGGCGGCGACCATGTGGATTCACACCGCAGCATTGCGCTCGTTATGGGCTCCTTCGTGAAACGGGGAGCCGTGGTCTCCACCGCGTACAACACCGTCAGCCTCCTGCGGACGATCGAGGAGGTTCTGGGCATCCCGCAACTCAATCAGCGCCTGGGTTTGCCGCCGTACATGAACCTAAACGACGCTCTGGCGAGGCCCATGACGGACATCTTCAACGTCACGCCGCAGCCCTGGACCTTCACCGCCGTGCCCGCGCCTATGCTCTACAACTCTTCTCTGCCGCTGCCTCCCAGGCCGGTCGGCTTGCTTGTGCCGAAGCCCACGCACAATGCGAAGTACTGGGCACGCGTCACCAAGGGCATGGATTTCAGCGACGCCGATCGCCTGGACTCCTTGCGCTTCAATCGGATTCTCTGGAAAGGGATGATGGGCGACAAGCCCTATCCGCCCGCGATGCGGAAAACCACATCCGAACCGAAGAAGGAAAAGGACTGACCCATGAAGCGCCTTTATTACTTGGGATTGATTGCCCTGGCTACCGCCGCGCTGCACGGCCAACCGGCGAACGGACCTGTTTATTGGTCGCCGGTCGCTTCGCCGCCGGATTGCACCAGTCTGGCGGGAGAGTCGCCTGTTGCCATCATGTCCGGGTCCACCACGATCGGCTATTCCTGTCATGTGAGTGGGACCTTTGTATGGCTTGCCGCCGGCGGCGCGTGGGGTTCGGCTATCCGTGTGGCGGCGCCGGCGTCGGCACCGATCGGGGTCGACTATGCGTTCTTCGATGCCTATGGCCAAAGCCTCTCGTTGGATACAACTTTGGGCGCCACCGGCGAAGTGGCCTTTGCGCTCCACGCCAATCAGCCCGCGGAAGTCGGGTTACTGGGCGCCGCGAAAACCAGCCACGGTAGCACGCAGACCGGTTCCGTATACGCCACATTCTTCTGTCCCGACGCGGCCACATGTGCAAACGTTCTTCCCCAATTGCTCTATTCGGCACTTCCCAGCATGCCGTGGTCCCTCAGCGCTCCCATCTCATGGGACACCGAGTTATGGACCCAGTGGTCAGCGGAAGGGATGGACAACGGCAGCTCAAAACGTGTATCCGTTGTCGTCTTCAACGAAACCAAGAACGCCGCCAGCTACAAGGTGAGCGTCTATGACAGCACCGGAGCACCGGCTGGGGCCGGCATCACACCGCCCATTCCTTCCTACGGAACCTACGGCGCTCTTTTGTCGGACGTGGTTGGTACGCCGTTGCCTTCGGGCATCTTCAAGGTTCTGGTCGATGGGGGGATCGCTTATTCCGCGGTCGAAGTGCTCCAGTTCGATGGCACGTCTGCGACCACTCTAGCGGTAGGCTATGACAGTGCCTCGGGTGCCAGGGTCGCGGCCGCGAGCGGAGGTAAGACGCAGAGTGCGCGTATGGTCTCCGCGCCGAGGCAGGTGTTTCACGCGTTGTCCCGGCAAGAATTTTGATGGACCTGATAAGGAGCTAGCGGAGGGAATCGAACCCCGACCATCTGATTACAAATCCAATCATGGGGCGTCTGGAGGCGTCAAGAGGCTGATTCTGTTGACGAGACGCGTCGAGTGGCGATGTCCGGTGTCGCCCTCAACGGGTACAGAAACTGGTACAGTCCACCAAGCCTCGAATATTTCGACGACTCGATATTGCCCGGTCGGCGAAGGTGGGATTTGATGTTGCATCCTCATCTCTCGCAGGCCCACCGCGCCGGTGGTGCTGGCCTCCAGCCTGTTGCGCGATGCAGCAGGGCTTCTGCGGATCGTGCCTCAACCTGCCGCATGTGGCTCCTGTCGTGCCCGTACTGCCATGCCGAATAAACACTGCTCTCGCAATAACTCCACAGCAGGAACCAGATCCCACCCCGGCAACCGGATAGATGGAGAGGGCCACCGGGTGGGGCTGCCGCTCCTTCTGCCTCTCGGTCAGTGTAGGATTATGCCAGGAATCGTGGCACAAATTGTCAACAATTCTAGTCTAGGGCTGTATCGGAAACTGGGTTCTTGCCACTTGGCCTTATCACGCCTCCGCTGATCTGTCACGCAAACGCTGAGGAAGTCGCGTTCTAATCGGTGACGACCAACCCTGCTAGACTCGTCGCCCGGGAAGCTTCGAACGCCGGTGCTGCCGGCAACTAACCGGGCTGTCAACGGAGATCGGTGGTACGCTCTGGCTATGAACCTCGCGATCGAGCTTGAGCGTGAAGTCGATGGTCGTTGGATTGCCGAAGTGCCGGAATTGAACGTTCCTCTGAATGGGGACTCGCGGCAGGATGCGACTCAACGAGCTCAGCCGGCTGCGCAGGAGATTGTCCTCGATCGGATCGCCCATGGGGAGTTACCTCCCGATGCGGCGAATGCCAGCTTCGACGTCGCCGCATGAGCTCCTGCCCTCGGCGGAGGCGCGGCGCGTGTTCGCCGCCCTGAAGCGGAGCGGGTGGCTGCATGACCGCACCGTGGGCTCTCATAAAATCATGAAGAAGGATGGGTGGGCAGACTATCCGTTCTCGTTCCATGATTCGGAGGAGCCTGGCCCAGCCATTCTTGCGAGAATCTCGAAAGAGACCGCCTTCCTATTTCCTGTTGGTGCGCGATCCAGGAGCAATCCAGATATCATTTCGGCAGGACGGGGCAAGCCGTGCCGGCCACCCACGACGGATCCTCCTTTAAGTTGATGTGGGAACTCTCCTGCTTCCAGGACGGATAGTCTCGCGGCACGTACAGCGTCCCGTCCGACCGGAACGCGCGTGCCAGGCTGCCCCGGTCCTCCATCGTCAACTCGGAGTCTCCGAAAGTCCCGTACAGGTCGAAACTGGGGCGCCGGTCCGGCGACAGTTGGAACACAGGCCATCTGTAGAAGTAGAGGTGAATGGGGACGCCGCGGAGGTCGGTACCGTGGCGGCGCGGCATGTCTCCGCCGAAATGGAGACGGAACTTTTCACCTTTCGGGGTGCAGAGAAAGGCGTTTCCGGCGATCGGGGATTTGCGGTAGCCGGGCACCGTAGGTTCAAAGCGGACAAGCAGGAAGTAATTGCCCCCGGCGGCGCTGGAGTGCATCCAGCCCTTTCCCGTCCAGCCGGGGACGGGATGGAAGTGCCCTCCGAAATAGAAGTTCCACGGCGCGAGCACAATGTATATCAGGTACATCAGCGCGCTGCCGAATAGCAGGGCCAGGGCCGGCTGAATCAGGCATCCGAGGCAGCCGCGCCGCCTGCGTTGCGCCAGTTCGTCGCGCAGTGCGTCACGGCTGCTCATGGTATCCGCGAATCCATTTGGCCGTAATGCCGTGTTCCCGTCAGCCTCGCCGCGCTGCCTCGATGGCGGCGATGTCGATCTTCCTCATCGTCATCATCGCCTCGAAGGCACGCTTTGCCTCGCCGCCACCAGCGGCAAGCGCATCGGAAAGCGCGCGCGGGGTGATCTGCCAGGAGAGGCCCCAGCGGTCCTTGCACCAACCGCACGCACTTTCCGTGCCGCCATTGCCAATGATCGCGTTCCAGTAACGGTCCGTCTCTTCCTGAGTCTCCGTAGCGATCTGGAAGGAAAAGGCTTCGGTGTGTTTGAATACCGGGCCGCCGTTGAGACCGAGACAGGGAATGCCCAGGACGGTGAACTCCACCGTCAGCACATCGCCCTTCTTGCCGCCCGGATAGTCACCGGGAGCCTTGTGAACAGCGGTTACGTTACTATCCGGAAAGGTGGCGGCGTAGAAGCGCGCCGCCTCATGCGCGTCTTTGTCGAACCAGAGGCAGATGGTGTTCTTTGGCTTCATTTTCGTGTGCTCCTTGTGCTCGATCCGGGCTCAGTATACAGGCCTTTACGCGATTAAGCTGGCCACGGCATCGAGCAGTTCGCTCATACCCACAGGCTTGACCATGACACGGGAGACCATGGCTTCTTCGGGTTGATCGTAGAGATCTTCGGGCCAGCCGGAGAGGACGATGACGGGCTTGCGGCAGCCCATTTCACGGATGCGGCGGATGAGGGCCAAGCCGTCGGGACTTTCGGGAAAGCGCAGGTCCATGATCAGCAGGTCCGTGTCTCCCGCTTCCACCTGGAGCAGAGTGGACTGGACGCACAGGGCGATATCCACCTGATGGCCGCCGGCTTCGAGCAGACCTTTGCGCAGGGTCACCTGCTCCAGGTCATCGTCGGCTACCAGAATGTGGGCCATCAGAAATGCAAGCCTCCGCCGCAGATCAGCACTTCCGCGGTGACGTAATCCGACAGCGGAGAGCAGAAGAAGAGCACTGCGCTGGCGGCCTCTTCAGGGGTGCCGAGGCGTCCCAGGGGACAGACCGATTTGGCCCATTCCAGCATCTTGGGCTGGACGCCGATGGCGATTTTGCGTCCCTCCATGTCGATGGAGGCATCCGCGCCGGTAAGCGGCTGGATGAGGCGCGTTTCAATCAGGCCGAAGCCCACCGCATTCACGTTGACGTTGTAGCGGCCCCATTCCTTGGCGAGCGTCTTGGTGAGACCGATGACGCCGGCCTTGCCGGACGAATAGCCGGACTGTCCGGCGCCGCCATCGGTTCCGGCGATAGAAGTAATATTGACCACCTTGCGCATGACGCGGACGCCGGCGGCGGTCTCCCGTTTGGCGGTTTCACGAATCCACCCGGAGGCCGCACGGAGAATGCGAAACGGCGCCTTCAAATGGATATCGAGCATGGCTTGAAACTGCTGGTCGCCGGTCTTCTGGATGACGTTGTCCCAGGTGTAGCCGGCGTTATTGACAATGATATCGAGCGAACCGAATCTGGCGATGGCGGCATCCACCAGTTGCTGGGGGAACTCGGGATCGGTCACGCTGCCCGGGTGGGATGCGGCGCGGCCTCCATGTTCGCGGATGAGCCCTTCGGTTTCATAGGCCGGTGAGGCATCCAAATCGTTGACCATGACCTGCGCGCCGTACTCAGCCAGCTTTTGAGCGATGGCGCGGCCGATACCACGGCCCGCGCCGGTGACCAGCGCAGTCTTCGATTCCAGAGTGAAGGGCACGTGATCTATCTTAGTAGATCTTCGAGCTGAATCTTAGTGTCCGTTTTCTCATCCCGGTACTTCACGATGACGGGAGTGTAGATGGAAATACCCCAATCCTTGCCGGGACCGCTGGTGACGGCGCGCGATCCGGCGACGATGACGGCATTTTCGGGGATAATCAGCGGCTCCTCTCCGGCAGCCTTATAGATGGCGCTGCGCACCAGGTCATACACCGGAGTAGAACGATTGAGAATGGTGCCGGTGCCCAGCACGGCGCGCCGCTTGACCACGGTGCCCTCGTAGATGCCGCAATTGCCGCCTACGAGCACATCGTCTTCCACGATGACCGGCATGGCGCCCACTGGTTCCAGGACGCCGCCAATCTGGCTGGCGGCGGAAATATGGCAGTTCCGGCCCACCTGCGCGCAGCTTCCCACCAGCGCGTGCGAGTCCACCATGGTGCCCGAATCCACATACGCTCCTACGTTGATGTACATGGGAGGCATGCAGGTGACGCCGGAACCGATGAAGCAGCCATCGCGCACGCTGGAGCCGCCGGGCACGATGCGCACGCCGCTCAACGCAGTGAAGGCGCGGACGGGGTACGTGGACTTATCGAAAAACGGCTGCCTGGAGGAGTCAATCGACATATCCACGATGCCGCCCATGCGGAAACCGAGCAGAATGCCCTTCTTCACCCAGGTATTGACGCGCCAGCCGGTTTTGGTGGAAAGATCCGGCGAAGCGGCGCGAATCCTGCCCGTATTCAGCGCCAGTTTAAATGCGTTGAACAGTTGGAAATGATCGTCGGTGTACTCATCCGGCTTGTGATCAAACAGGTGTTCGATTTCAGCCTGCAACCGGCACACTCCCGAGCAGGCCGACGGTAGCGAGCACCTTCTCGATGCGGGCGAGGCTGGCCGCGGCGGGCGGCACCAGCGGCAGGCGATAGACCGGTTCCAGCAGGCCCATCATGCCCATGGCGGCCTTGACGGGGCCGGGGCTGGTCTCCACGAAATTGATATTCATGAGCGGCAGGTAGCGGCGCTGGATCTGGCGCGCCGTTTCGAAATCGTTGCGCAGGCAGGCCTGCACCAGTTGAGTCATCTCACCGGGGATCTGGTTGGAGACCACCGAAATGAGGCCCCGGCCACCCAGCGACATAAGCGGGATGGTGATGGCGTCGTCGCCGCTCAACACGTCGATGCGCGGCGGCAGTTCGTGGAGCATGTTGGCCATCTGGCCGATATTGCCGGAGGCTTCCTTGATGGCCACGATGTTCTCGATTTCGGCCAGGCGGGCCATGGTGGCGGGCTCCACGTTCACGCCGGTGCGGCCCTGCACGCTGTAGACGATAATGGGGAGCCGGGTGGCGGAGGCGATGGCTTTGTAATGCTGGTACAGGCCCTCCTGGGTAGGCTTGTTGTAGTAGGGAGTGACGGAGAGGATGCCGTCCACGCCCATCCGTTCCAGTTCGTGCGCGAGCTCGATGACTTCGCGGGTGTTGTAGCCGCCGGCGCCGCCCACCACGGGGACGTTGCCCTTGGCTTCTTCCAGGGTGATTTCGATCACGCGCAGATGCTCGGCGCGGGTCAAGGTGGGGCTCTCGCCGGTGGTGCCGCACGGCACCAGAAAATTAATGCCGGCTTCGATCTGGCGGCGTACCAGCCGCCTCAATGTTTCTTCGTCAAGACTCTGGTCGCGCCGGAAGGGAGTGACCATTGCAGTGCCGCATCCTGTAAACATGCGATCTCCTTGGGGGTTGGGGGTGGGGGTTGGGGATGGGGGAAAAGTTATCCCTGGCCCCCGCCCCCTGGCCCCTGGCCCCTATCAAAAACTATGTCTCCGAATTCATGGAAACCTTTTTTGCCCACCACCCATTGTGCAGCTTTCAGGGCTCCCCGGGCAAAGCCCTCGCGGCTTCTAGCGGTGTGGCGAAGGGTGATGCTGTCGGCGGAGGAATCGAAGCCGATTTCGTGGGTACCGGGATGGGCTCCGGCGCGATTGCTGCCCACATCGATGGGGCGCGCGTAGCCGGCCTTTTTCATCTCTTCCACCAGTTTCAACAGCGTGCCCGAAGGAGCGTCCTTCTTGGTGGAATGGTGGATCTCCCAGGCCCAGGAGCCGTACTCGGGTTGGGCGGCCAGCAGCTTTGCGGCCTCCGCCACCAGGCGGAAAAACGCGTTGACGCCCACCGAGTAATTGGGACTCCAGACCAGGCCGGTCCCGTACTTTTCCACGGCCGTGCGAACGGCATCCGCATGCTGCTGCCAGCCGGTGGTGCCGATGACCAGGTTGACACCGAGCGCGGCGATGCGCTCCACGTTTTGCAGCACGGCGGAGGGGATGGAAAAATCGATGGCGACATCCACGCCGCGAAAATTCTCCGGCGTCACGCCCTGGAAACCGGCGTTATTGAATTCGTCGAGCTTCAAAGCTACGGCGAAACCATATTCGGGAGCGAACTGTTCGATGAGCCGGCCCATCTTGCCGTAGCCGATGATGGCGAGGCGGTGCGGCTCAGGCATGGACGGCCTCGCTGCGCTCGAACACGGCGGGATCCAGTTCGGAGAAGAAGGCTTCGTGCAGCGCCTTGACGCTGCGCAGCAGGTCGGCTTCATCCACGACGAAGCTCAGATTGAGCAGCGAGGCGCCCTGGGAAATCATGCGGATGTTGATATCGTCCATGGCCTGGAAGACGCGGCGCGCCACGCCGGGGGTGTTGCGGATGTTATCGCCCACCAGGCAGACAATCACCTGGTTCTTTTCGATGCCGGCCTCGGCGAACTGCCCGAGTTCGGCCAGAATGCCGTCGATGCGGTCGGTATTGTCGATGGTGAGGGAGACGCTGATCTCGCTGGTGGCCACCATGTCCACGGGGGTTTCGAAGCGATCGAACACTTCGAAGATGCGGCGCAGAAAGCCGTGGGCCATCAACATGCGCGTGGAGTGAATGTTGACCAGGGTGATTTTGCGTTTGCAGGCGATGCTCTTGACGACGTTGCCGCAGGGCACAGCCTCCGACACGATGCGCGTGCCGGGCACTTCCGGACGGCGCGAATTCAGGATGAGCACCGGGATATTCTTTTCGATGGCCGGGACCACCGTAGCCGGGTGCAGCACCTTGGCGCCAAAGTAGGCCAACTCGGCGGCCTCGGCGAAGGAGATGGTTTTGACGCGATGGCCGCCGGGAAGAATGGTGGGGTCGGCGGTCAACATGCCGTCCACATCGGTCCAGATCTGGATTTCTTCGGCGCCGATGCCCGCGCCCACGATGGACGCGGTGTAGTCGGACCCGCCGCGGCCCAGGGTGGTAGTGACGCCCTCTTCGGTGGAACCGATGAAGCCGCCCATCACCACCACGCTGTGCCCGGCGAGCGGTGGGATGACGGCCGCCATGCGCGCGTAGCTTTCCGGAAAATTCGGAGCGGCGTGGGTATGGCGTTTGTCGGTAATCATGACGTGGCGCGAATCCACGTGCTCGGCCTTCATGCCGAAGTGGCGGAATGCCAGGGTGACGACATAGCTGGAGAGGCGCTCGCCGTAACTGGAAATGGCGTCGATGGAGCGGGGTGTGAGTTCGCCCAGCACGGCCAGGCCCTTCACCAGTTCGGTGAGTTCCTGGAAATGCTCGTCGAGCGTACGGTCCAGCGCGGCGCGGTCGGCGAGCGGCACCACCAGGCGGGCTTCGCGCGAATGGTAGTCGCGCAGGTCGTGGATCTGGCGGATGTACTCTTCGCGTTTACCCTTGATGGCGGTCGAGGCGATGGCCAGCAGCTTGTTAGTGGTCTTGCCCATGGCGGAGACGATCACCACGGGGCGGCGCGCTTCCACAGATTTGACGATGCCTGCGACGCGTTCAATGGCGGCGGCGGACTCTACCGAGGTGCCGCCGAATTTCATGACGATCATCAGTCGAGCATCCCTTCGGAGTGCATCAGCTCGGCATTCAGCACGGCGGCTCCGGCGGCTCCGCGGATGGTATTGTGGCCCAGGGCGACGAATTTGTAATCCAACGCCGGGCAGGGGCGCAGACGGCCGATGAACGCCGCCATGCCGCGCTCGCGTTCGGCGTCTTTGCGGGGCTGCGGGCGGTTGGGCTCGTCCATGTAAATCACCGGACGCGCCGGCGCGCTGGGCAGAGCGCGTTCCTGCGGCTCCGCGCGGAAGGTGTCGATGGCATGGCGGAGATCGGCTGCCGAGGGCTTGGAGGAGAACTCCACCGACACAGTGACGGTGTGGCCATCCACCACCGCCACGCGATTGCAGTGCGCGCTCACGCGGGCGGCAAGCGGTTCGATATGGTCGCCGCGGAATTCGCCCAGGATCTTCTGCGTCTCTTCCTGCATCTTCTCTTCCTCATTGCCGATGAAGGGAATGACGTTGCCCACGATGTCCATGGACGCCACGCCCGGATAGCCGGCGCCGGAGATGGCCTGCATGGTGGTGGTGATGAGGCGGGTGATACCGAACTGTTTCATGGGCGCCAGCCCCATGGTGAGGACCACGGTGGAGCAGTTGGGATTGGTGACGATCTGCCCCTTCCATCCGCGGGCGCGCTGCTGGCCGGGAATCAGCTTGAGATGGTCGGCATTGATCTCCGGCACCAGCAGAGGCACATCCTGCTCCATGCGATGGTTGCGCGAATTGGAGACCACCACGTGTCCGGCCTGCGCGAAAGCGCGTTCGATATCGGTGGCGACGCCGGCATCCATGGCGGAAAACAGCAGGCGCGGCGCGTTGCCCGGCTTGCAATCCTCGACGGTAATACCGGCGACCGTCTCGGGCACCACGCCGAGGTGCCAGGTCATAGCGTCCTTATACTTCTTGCCCGCCGAGCGATCGCTGGCGCCGAGCCACTTCAGATCGAACCAGGGGTGGCCCTGCAGAAACTTAATAAAGTGCTGGCCCACCATGCCGGTGGCGCCGAGAATGCCTACTTCGATACGCGTTTGCATAATTGCCTTACCATCTGTTGATAGATTTCGACCGCTTGGGTCAATTGGGCCTTGGGCACGCGCTCTTCGAGCGTGTGGGCCACGTGAATGGTGCCGGGTCCCAGGAGAAACGGCTCGCCCCACTGGCCGCCGAAGGCCGGAATATCGGTGGTGAATGCGACCACGGTAGTGGGGATGCCTTCAATGGGATTCATGTGGAGCGCGGGGATTTCGATGACTTCGCGCAATTCCGCGCGGCCCTCGGAGGCTTGCGCCAGCGCGGCTTTGGTTGCGGTGGAATCGCCCACCAGGCGGATCATGATGTCGGCGCGGGCCTCATCGGCAACGACATTGGGCGCGCGCCCTCCGGAAAGGGTGCCGATATTGAGGGTGCTGGGCCCCAGCAGGGAATCCACCGGCAGCGGGATGCGCTGCATATCGGCGAGCGTGGCGACCAACTTGTGGATGGCGCTTTCGCCCAATTCGGGATAGGCGGAGTGGGCCATCTTACCGGATGCGACCACTTCGTACCGCAGCGCGCCCTTGGAGCCCAATGCCAGGTGGTTCTCGGTGGGCTCTCCGTTGATGATGTAGCGCGAGCCGCGCGGGTGTTGGGCGGCCTTGTAAGCGCCGGCGCTGTTGCGTTCCTCGCCCACCACGAAGAGCAGGCCGAAATTCCGCTCGCCGGCATCGAGCAGCGCCTCCACGGCTTTGATCATGGAGGCGATGATGCCCTTGGTATCGCAGGCGCCGCGCCCCCAGATAGACTCGCTGTCTTCGCGGAAGGCAAAGTAGGGAGGCACGGTATCCATGTGGGTGGAGAGGGTGACGGCGAGTTCCCCGCCCCACTGGGCGAAGATATTGCAGCGGCGAGGTTCCACCTCCATCCGCTCGATGCGTCCGCCGAAGTGGGCGGCCAGCGGCTCCAGGTAGTCGTACAGATACTTGCCGATCCGTTCTTCGTTATTGGTGATCGATTCGATTTCGATGAGCGCGCGCGTGAGTTCGAAGACGTTCATAAATAAATGTGAGGGAGCGAAAGAGAAGGAGAGAACGCCGCGACATCCGGCGCATCATCGATCCCGATAGCGCTCCACCCGCTTGAGTAACGAGTGACAGTGAGCAGGATTTAACCTGGCTCCCCAACCGGGAGGAATTGCGCCTTCCATCCCCGTTTCGGCGGACCTGCCGACCCCTTTCGCATGGGCTTCCGAAGCACAATCGGAATTTCAGCCCGGCTACTCATGGCCGCCGCACCTCTACCGTGAAAATTCAGGATAACGAAGGGGGGAGGGGATAGTCAAATGCTTTGGAGGGGACGGGGGGACTGCTTGGGGGGGAGTGCTGGAGGGGTGCTCTGGAGGAGGGGCCTCTTGCCGTCGCGCCGGATGGTCTGGTTGACCTTTGGCCCAGGAACGCCCCGGGGGCGGGTCGAGCGAGCACCGCCGTTGGCGGCAAGGGGAGTTGCAGTTCGGGCTGCCGCTTGGCCCTACGCAATCTTCGCTGGTTTTGCTTCTCAAGCGCGCCGCAGCCGAATGACAAGAGAGAGTGGCTAACTGAGCGAATAAGGTTCTTGTCTAGCAAAATGGTCGACTTAGTTCGATCTTAGTATTCCTTCCTTGACGGAGTCATTCTTTGCTTCGTCACAAAAGATACGGCGCTCCAGGTGGTTTCGTAGATAATTCTTGACAGCCCAGGCTGGCAAGAGCAGACTGATCGTAACGGAGCCAATCATGGGCACTCCAGACATTCCAGACAAGATTGCAGCGGGGGGGGCGTTTGCTCCAATCTGCCGCAGTAATATCTTTGAGGTCAAAAAGTCCTACGCAGTTCTTCTGCTAGTACTTGTTTCAGGGTTACTTGTTGTAGATGGTGTATTGCTTAGGGAGAACAAGAGCCTGACGGTCGCGCTGCGGGGCGAGGCTGCCTCCTTGGCGCCCACCATAGGTATGCTCGTTCCTGCCTTGGAAGGGATTAGCAGCAATGGTACAGCCGTAAGTATCGGATACAAAGGGGAGCAAAGGGCTACCCTCCTATTTGTCTTCTCTACCGAGTGTTCAATCTGTACCAAGAACTGGCCCAGGTGGGAAGCCGCTAGACCGGGTGTATTCGTTCCCGTAGTGTTACTATCAACTAAACACGGCACTGCGAGGCCGCAGAGACATTGGGAGGCATAGTTGGTGAACACCACCTTGTGCACCAGTATTGCGCGAGACCTGCGATATTCGATCCGCTTGCTGCGGAGGCACCGGGCCTTCAACGCGGCAATGGTGGTAACAGTCGCGATCGTCATTGCCGCGAGTACCTGTGTCTTTGCGCCCCTTTATACAATTGTGTTCCATAAAATAGCACTTCCTGCGGCGAATCGCTTGGTCATGTTATGGGAGTCTGACCGCGACACGGGGCTGGAACATACGCCGGTCACAGAAGGAGCGTATCCCGTTTACCGACACACACTCAAATCCTTCGATGGCCTTGCGGCGTTTGTGCCTCACAGCCCGTTGCTGCCTCCTGTAACTGTGTTCGACACCGGAGAGCGTGTCGTTGAGGTCAATGCTACTCCTGAGTTCTTCACGATGCTGGCCGGGCGGGCGTTCCTTGGCCGCATGTTTACGGCCCCTGAAAGCGAGCCAAGCGGCCCCCAAGCCGCCATATTGAGCTATCGGTGGTGGAAAAGCCACTTCGGCGGCAGGACGGATGTAGTCGGCCGGAGCCTCAGTGTGAATTATTTCGGGTCGCGAGAGGTCTACCGGATCGTTGGCGTCATGCCGGCAGGCTTTGAATTTCCACGCCCTCTCTTCGCCGAAAGACCTGATGTCTGGCTCTCACTGCCGTACGATCACGAACACTTCTCGCCCGGGAGCAATTTCTTCGTGATAGGACGGTTGAAAAATGGGGTGTCGCTCGCGCGCGCTCAAGCGGAGTTGGATACCGTGGCCGCTGGGCTGTCCGTCGCTCAGCCGCGATTTTACGGTGCGCGCTCAATCCGGGCCGTGCCGTTGAACTTGGAATTGGTGCGCGGCGCGAAGGCCATTCTACTGGCCCTCGTGTCAGCCCTCGTGTTCGTCATCCTGATTGGTGGCGCTAATATTGCAAACCTCATCATCGTGCGCGGCGTCTGGAGTGAACGGGAGGCAACGATCCGAATGGCAATTGGCGCCGCCCGGAGTGATATTTTTCGCCAGATAACGATGGAGGTTGCTGTTTTGACAACGCTAGGCGGCAGCCTCGGCCTTGTACTGGGGGTTTGGGGTGTTACGGCTCTGCCGCTATGGCTTCCGTCATCGATTTACTTTCCCCGAGTCGATGCCCTTGCGTTGAACGGACCAGTTCTGCTATTTGCGTTTCTACTGTGTCTTACCACATCTGTGGGATTCGGAGCCGTTGCCTCGGCCAGACTTACCGTCGGGCAAACAAGACGCGCGCTTCACGGCCCGAAATCTGCTCCAAGCTCCAACTTCGGTCGCTTGCTTCGCCGCCCGGCTAGCGCCGTGCTGATACTCGAGGTTGCCCTGGCGGTGGCACTGGTTTGCGGGGCATTTGTCATGTTTCGGGGACTCCGATCTCTCCTTGGTGACGAAGCTGCGTTCAAACCCGCCAACTTACTGGCTATGGACGTGTTTTTCTCTAATAACGCCCCGGAAGGCTCGAAGCCCGTGATTGCGGAATATCAGAACTTTCTGTTTGACGCCCAATCCATAGCTGGTATCCAGGACGTGGCTCTGGCGGAGCAATTTCCGCTGGGCCACGAATCTGCGATCCTCAAAGTGACCCCCGGAGCGCCGGCCGGACTAAGTGCGCGCGTGGCTGCTGAGGTTCATATCATAACACCCGAGTACCTGAAGATGATGAAATTGGATGCGATCAACGGGAGACCTATCCGGAATTCTGACGGCCCGGATTCCAATCCTGTTGCGGTGGTCAATGAAGCCTTCGCGCGGCGTTACTCTTCAGTCATGTTGGGCCTCGGTTCAAGGCTGGGCATGGAGCGCCGGCCGAGTAAGGAGTGGCCTCCTGCGTTCCAGATAGTCGGGATTGTGCGCGAGCCGCCCCGATTCGGTGCTGGCGATACCGCACCGCCCGCTGTCTATATCCCTTTCACGCAAGCACCGATGCGAAACCTGGCCGTGATCATCAGAACGGACATGAATCCGCGAAGGGTGGCAGGGATCGTGCGCGATCGGGTGCTGCAAATTGCACCCGGCAAGGTAACGGTAAACAGGATCCAAACCGGAACCGATATTGTCGCTGATTTTACAGCCCGGTCGAGATTCATCTCCGCGCAACTCGGCGCTTTTGCGTTGCTTGCACTGGCTTTAGCGAGCGCCGGAATTTATGGTCTCGTCTCGTTTTACACCTCGCGGCGAACGCGCGAAATCGGCGTGCGGATGGCTGTCGGCAGCACTCGCGTTGGAGTCGTCGTTCTGGTGGTTCGCCAGGGCCTGACGCTCGTCGGAGTAGGGATCGCTCTTGGAATCGGCCTGGCGCTCGTACTGGTTCGCGTCCTCACCCACTTAGGCTATTACGCGCGTCCCGTCGAATTCGGCACATACCTCGCGGTGGGCGTGCTCTTCTGCGTGATCGGCTCAGTGGCTTCGTATCTGCCGGCCCGGCGCGCCGCTTCTATCGAGCCGGTCGAAGTCCTGCGTGCCGAGTGATCCCAGGGCTTCCGCTTACGCGGCCGGACCGGCAGCGTGCCATCGATCCCGACAATCAGGCAGGATTTAGCCGGACCCGGGGCAAAGGGCGGGATGCCGCCTTTTTGCCGATCGATCGGCGGATCTGGTAACCTTAGCCCAGGAACGTCCGTATTTACACTGTCGTCGCCACATCAGAGAGGTGGCCGCCTAACTCAATGCTGCGCGAAATCCATGGCAACAGGCGTCTTTGGATTATCCTGCTGTTGTTGTGTCTCACGGTGCTGGCGCAATCGTCGGCGCTCTCGGCGCAAAGCGAATCGCATCACGCTCCCGACCATTGCTGCCTGCTGTGCCACGTGGGTCCGCTGCCCTTCCTGCAAACCAGCGTCTCGGCGCTGCTGGCCCCGGTGTTTCAGACGGTATGGCTGGCGCCGCCGGCGAATGTCGAGAGAGTATCGGATGTCCTGGTAGTCCCCAGCGCCTCGCGCGCGCCTCCTTCCGCCTAACGTCCCCCAACCGACCCCACGGGCTCGCACCGGAAATCCGGCGCGGGGCCGGTAGTTATTTTCCAGCGGAAACAGGAGTGTTTTATGCGGCTATGGCCGATATTGCTAGTGGCGCTGATTTGGGTGGAACCGGCGTGCCACAAGGCGCAGCAGGTGGAGACCAAGCCTTCCGACGAGGCGAAAAGCGAACAGCCCGGCTTGTTCACCATCTCGCAGGACCAGTTGGCGCGGCTGAAGACCACGCAGGTGCGAACCACCAACTGGCAGGTGGCCGTGCACACCACCGGCACGGTGGACTGGGACGCGGACCACACCACGCAAGCCATCACGCAGGTGAACGGACCGATCACGCGCATTCTGGTGGACCACGGGCACGCCGGTAAAGAAGGACGAGCCGCTGCTGTACGTCTCCAGCCCCGACGTAGCCAACGCCATCGCCACCTACCGCAAGGCGCGCAACCGCGAAGCCTTCAACAAGCGGATTGTGGACCGCATGAAGGAACTGCTGGACCGCGGGCGCCATCGCGGTGAAGGACTACGAGAGCAGCCAGGCGGATTACAACGACGCCAGTCACCGACGTGCAGAACAGCCTGCAGGCGCTGCGCATCTTCGGCATCACCGCGCAGGAGATCGACGCAGGCGGAAAAGCAGGGCGCCGCGATCAACACGGAACTGGCCGTGCGCTCGCCCATCAGCCGGCGTGATCGTGCAGAAGATGGTCTCGCCCGGAATGGTGATTCAGGCCGGGCCAGACCGTGTGCTTCTCCATCAGCGACGTCTCGGCGGTTTGGGTGCAGGGGCACATCTTCGACCGCGACCTGCCGGCGGTCGAAAGCGGCGACCCGGTGGACGAAACCAACCCCGCGTTCCAACGCAATTTCCGGGGCACGGTCGCCTACATCGGCACCTTCGTGGATCCGCACACGCGCACTACGCCGGTCCGCATCGTGACGCAGAATCCGGGCGGCCTGCTGAAGAAGGACATGTTTGTGGATGCCGTGATCCACACCGGAGCACGCAGCCATACGCTGGTGGTGCCGGTGTCTGCGGTGCTGCGGGACGACAAGAACGAGCCGATCGTCTACGTGCAGCAGGAACCGGGCAAGTTCGCGCAGCGCAGCGTGACCATCGGCGACCAGCAGGACGGACTGATCGCGATCACCGGCGGCTTGCAGGAGGGCGAGACCGTGGTGTCCGACGGCAGCCTGTTCCTGCAGTTCGCCAACACGATCCAATAAGGCGCAAACCGAATGATCGCGAAACTGGTTTCCTTCGCACTCCGGCAGCGATTTCTGATTGTGATCGCCTCGCGTGGCGCTGATGATCTCGGGGCGCTCTCGTTCCAGAAGCTGCCGATCGACGCCTACCCGGACCTTTCGCCGCCGCACGTGGAGATCATCACGCAATGGCCGGGCCACGCCGCCGAGGAAGTGGAGCGGCTGGTCACCATTCCGCTCGAAATCGAAATGAACGGGATTCCGCGGCTGGAATCGCTGCGCTCGATTTCGCTGTACGGCCTCTCCTCGGTCGCAGATGAATTTCGAGTACGGCGCCGACCCTTACTTCGTGCGCGAACAGGCGTTCGAGCGGGTGGGCAATGCCGACGCTGCCGGCCGGCCTGCAGCCCAGCGATTTCGCCGCTGTTCAGCCCCAGCGGCCTGATCTACCGCTACGTTCTGCAGAGCACCGACCGCTCGCCGCAGGATCTGAAGATCCTCGAGGACTGGGTGCTGGAGCGGCACTACCGCTCCATTCAGGGCGTGGCCGACGATTCCGGCTTCGGCGGCACCACCATGCAATACCAGGTGCTGCTGGACCCCAACAAGCTGTTCGCGTACGGCGTCAGCGTGCCGCGACGTGGTGCAGCAACTGGGCGACAACAACGCCAACGCCGGCGGCGGATTCTATTCGCAGGGCGGCCAGTTCTACTACATCCGCGGGCTGGGCCTGGTGCGCGATACCGAAGGACATCGGCAACATCGTCCTGCAGGAAAAGAACGGCATTCCGGTGTACGTGAAAGATATCGCCAAGGTGCAGATCGGCTATGCGCCGCGCCTGGGGCAGTTCGGATACATGAAGCAGGATGAGGCCGTGGAGGGCGTCATCCTGATGCGCGTGGGCGAGCAGGCGCAGGTGATTCTGCGCAAGGTCGAGGCCATGACCAAGGAGCTGAACGAACACGTGCTGCCGCCCGACGTGAAGAGTGGTTCCGTATTACGACCGCCAGGGCCTGATCGAAGAGACCACCAAGACGGTGGAGGACAACCTGCTTCGCGGCATGCTGCTGGTGCTGGTGATTCTGGGCATCTTCCTGTTCAGCGTGCGGACGGCGCTGATCGTGGCGGTCACCATTCCGTTCGCGCTGCTGTTTTCCTTCATCTGCCTGGACTGGCGGCACATTCCGGCCAACCTGCTCTCGATCGGCGCCATCGATTTCGGCATCATCGTGGACGGCGCGGTGGTGATGGTGGAGAACATCTTCCGCGAACTGGCGGCGCGGCACGGCCGATGAGGCGCGCAACGTGGTGGACGTGATCCGCGCCGCGGCGCACGACGTGGAGCGGCCCATCTTCTACGCCATCGCAGTGATCATCGCCGGATACCTTCCCATCTACGTGCTCAGCGGGCCCTCGGGCCGGCTGTTCCAGCCGATGGCGGATACCATGTCGTTCGCGCTGCTGGGCTCGCTGCTGTGCGCTCTGACGCTGCTGCCGGTGCTGTGCTCCTATTTCCTGCGCAAGCACGTGCACGAACCGCAGCGTGATCGTTTTACGAATGGATTCGCAACGGCTACGGGCGGGTGCTGGGCTGGTGCCTGCGCAATCGCCTGGTGACGGTGGCCGTGGTTCTGGCGATCTTCGTGTGCTCGCTGCTGCTGATTCCCTTCATCGGCGGCGAATTCATGCCGCACCTGGATGAAGGCGCGCTGTGGGTGCGGGCCACCACGCCGTACACCATTTCGTTCGAAGAGGCGTCCAAGCTCTCGCCGCAGATCCGCAACATCCTGCTCGAGCTTTCCGCAGGTGACCACGGTGGCCAACGAACTGGGCCGTCCCGACGACGGCACCGATCCCACGGGCTTCTTCAACAACGAATTCTTCGTCGGCCTGAAGCCGTATTCGCGACAAGTCCTGGCAGGGCGCCATCCACACCAAGCCGGAACTGATCGAGGCCGTGCAGAAGAAGCTGGCGGCGTTTCCCGGGCATCATCTTCAACTACACGCAGCCGGCCGAAGACGCGGTGGACGAAGCCGAGACGGGGCTGAAGAGCGCCCTGGCGGTGAAGATCTTCGGCCCGGACCTGGGCACGCTGGAAGAAAAGGCGTACCAGGTGAAGAACATCCTCAACAAGATTCCGGGCATCACCGAGATCACCGTGGTGCGGGAACTGGGCCAGCCCAGCCTGACCATCACTCCGGACCGCGCCAAACTGGCGCGCTACGGCTTGAACGTGAGCGACGTGAACACGCTGGTGGAAACCGCGATGGGCGGCACCGCGGCCACGCAGGTGATCCAGGGCGAGCGCCAGTTCGACCTGATCGTGCGCATGCAGGAGCCCTTCCGCAGCGATGAGAACGCCATCAAGAACCTGCTGATCGCCACTCCGGACGGCCAGTACCTGCCGCTCGAGCCAGTTCTGCGACATCAAGGTGGAAAGCGGCGCGTCATTCATCTATCGCGAGTCCAACTCGCGCTACATCGGGGTGCAGTTCAGCGTGGAGGGGCGCGACCTGGCCAGCGCGGTGGGCGAGGCCCGGCGCAAAGTGGACGCCGCGGTGAAGCTGCCCATCGGCTACCAGTTCGATTGGGGCGGAGAATACAAGGACTACCTGGCGTCGCAGGAGCAGATGAAGGTGATTCTGCCGCTGACGGTGCTGCTGATTCTGCTGATCCTGTTCGCGCTGTACGGAAATTTGAAATTCCCGATCATCATCTTTCTCAGCGTGGTGGTGACCGAGCCGGTGGGCGGATTGCTGGCGCTGTACTTCACGCACACCAATTTCAGCGTGTCTTCCATGCTGGGATTTGTGGCGCTGATGGGGGTGGCGGTGCAGACCAGCGTGATTCTGTATTCGTTCATCAACAAGCTGCGGCTGGAAGGGCGGGACATTCCCACGGCGACGCTGGAGGCATCCATGCTGCGGCTGCGTCCCATCATGATGACGGCGCTGGTGGCCTGTTTCGGACTGCTGCCGGCGGCCATGTCCACGGGAATCGGCAGCGACTCGCAGAAGCCCTTCGCCATCGTGATTGTGGCGGGGCTGGCTTCGCGGCTGCTGCTGTCGATCTTCTTATCGCCGGTGCTGTACGCGCTGGTGGCGCGCGACGGCGATACGTTGCAGGTTTGATACGAGGCAAGCAAGAATATGCGCTTGCATCCTACGGTGTTTCTGTGTAGGCCTGTGCGCGGCAGGCGGGGCGGCCGCGCAGACGGCCTTGACCTGGCAGCAGGTGGAGGACGGTTTCGAGCCGCCAATCCGAACCTGCACGCCGGCGAACTCAATATTCAGGAATCCAAGGCGGCGGAGATTACGGCCTATCTGCGGCCCAATCCCAACCTTTCTCTCTCGCTGGATCAGCTGCAGCCGTTCAACGGCAATCCCTACCGCCCGCTCGACCTACGTACTGCCTGTTATCGCGTTCGATTATCTGCACGAGCGGCAGCACAAGCGCGAACTGCGCCTGGAAAGCGCACAACAGGGGACGGCGATGGCGCAGTCGCAACAGCAGGACCTGGAACGGAACCTGCTGTTCGGCCTGCGCGGCGCGTTTGTGCAGACCCTGCAGGCGAAGGCGCTGCTGGCCAATGCAAAGGAGAACCTGGACTACTTCGACAAGGAACTGGCGATCAACCGCAGCCGCTTCCAGGCCGGCGATATCGCGCGCGTGGACCTGGACCGCATTGTACTGCAGCGCGTGCAGTACGAATCGGACTACCAGTCGCGCGCTGGTGAACGCGCGCACCGCCAAGATCACCCTGCTGATGCTGCTCAACGACCGCACTCCGGTGGACCGGTTCGACGTCACCGGTCCGTTCGAGTTCAAGGACCGGGTGCTGTCGCTGGACGAATTTCACAGCTGCGGCGCTGGCGGCGCGGCCGGATTTGAAGGCCGCCGTGCAGGCGGTCGAGAAAGCCGGCACGGACCACAAACTGGCGGTTGCCAATGGATCCACCGACCCGACCTTTTCGGCGGATGCCGGACGGCAATGCCACCGATGACGTCTATGTCGGGCGTCGGAGTGAGCATTCCCCTGCGGATTTTCGATCGCAACCAGGGAGAGAAGGCGCGGACCCAGATCGACATCGCACATGCCGAACGGCAGAGAGGCGGCGGCGGAAGCGCAGGTGTTCAGCGACGTGGATTCGGCGTACTACACGATGGTGAGTGCGATGAATCTGCTGAGCCCTTACACGGCCAGGGACGGGTACCTGGAGATGGCCACGCGGATTCGCGACACCATGTCGTTTTCCTACCAGCAGCGGGCAGGCGGCGCTGGTGGATTATCTGGACGCGCAGAGAGACTATCGCGCTACCGAAGTGGCGTACATCAACCTGCTGGCTGCCTACCTGACCGCGGCCGGACAACTCAACATGGCCATTGGCCGGGAGGTCATTCCGTAGGCTCGAAAATGAAAAAGGGCCCCGCCGGGCCCCGTGGAACATCTCTTCGGAAATTTCGGGAAGATCAGACCCGGCTTACGTTTTCGGCCTGCAGGCCCTTGGGGCCTTGCTTCACCTCGAACTCGACCTCGGCGCCTTCATCCAGGCTGCGATAGCCGTTGGACTGAATGGCAGAAAAGTGAACGAACACATCGTCACCACTCGAACGCTGGATAAAGCCGTAGCCTTTGGCGGCATTAAACCACTTCACAACACCTTTTTCCTTCACTACACCTTCTCCTCTTACTTTGTTCGTCGGAGGCCGGCAAACAACGGATCAAAACTGCGTCAAGTATTTTCTCAAATGGTATTTGTGCGGTCAAGCACAAGAAGAGGCGGAACAAGGAGCACGTGTGCCGCCTCACTTTGCCGCTACAGTACAAGAAGGTGACAGATAACGAGTGGCAATTCACGGAGCGGATACGGCGACTGGCGCCGGGTGGCGGTCTGGTATTGGGTATCGGCGACGATTGCGCCATCTACCGGCCGCGCGGCTCCGACGAAGATATGTTGTTTACTACGGACCTGCTGATCGAAGGCACGCACTTTCTGGGGCACACGCACTCCGCCGCGGACGTAGGATGGAAGGCCCTGGCCCGCGGGCTGAGCGACATCGCGGCGATGGGCGGCCAGGCGCGCTTCTGCCTGGTATCCCTGGCGCTGGCGAAATGGACCGGCGACCGCTGGGTGCAGGGCTTTTACCAGGGACTGCTGCGGCTGGCGGAACAGAGCGGCACGGCGCTGGCAGGCGGCGACCTCTCGCATAGCGAGCGCGTGATGTGCGACATCGTGGTGTGTGGGGCGGCCCCGCGCGGGTCGGCGCTGCGCCGTGACGGAGCGCGTGCAGGCGATGCGATTTACGTTTCCGGCGCATTGGGAGGTTCGGCTTTAGGACTGGCGAGCGGGCGCGGCAAGGCATGGCGGCGGCATTTGCGTCCGGAGCCGCGGCTGGCGCTGGGAAGGCTGGCGCGCACAAAGCTACAGGCTTCGGCGGCGATGGATCTGAGCGACGGGCTTTCGCTGGACCTGCACCGGATGTGCCTGGCTTCGAAGCTGAGCGCGGAGATCGAAACGCCGCCGGTATATCGCGGCGCCGCGCCGGAACAGGCGCTGCACGGCGGGGAGGATTACGAACTGCTGTTCACCGTCCCGCCCCGGGTGCGCGTGCCGGGCGAACTGGCAGGCGTGACCCTGACGCGAATTGGTACGATGCGCAAAGGGGCGCCGGGCGTCGTGGTGCTGAATGGCGAACCGGTGGAGCCGCTGGGTTACGACCACTTTCGATTCCTATGAACCTTCCCGATGCCGCCGTGGTGCTCGACCTGATCGAGGCATTCCGGCGTTCCAAGACCATGTTCACGAGCGTCTCGCTGGGCGTATTTGACCGGCTGCAGAAGGCTCCTGCAAGCGCCGGGGAACTGGCGCAGGCGCTGGGCGTGCACGCCGGCGCGCTGGAGCGGCTGCTGGACGGGTGCGCCGCGCTGGGCCTGCTGGAAAAGCAGGACGGCGTCTACCGCAACAGCGCGGCGGCCGAAGCCTACCTGTGCAGCGGCAGCGCCCACACGATGAGCGGATACATCCGCTATTCCGACCAGGCGCTGTACGCGATGTGGGGCAACCTGGCGGACGCCATCCGCGAGGGAACACCGCGGTGGAACCAGACCTTCGGACTCGACGGCCCGATCTTCAGCAGCTTCTTCCGCAGTGAGGATGCCATGCGCGATTTCGTGCGGGGAATGCATGGATTCGGCATGCTGACTTCGCCGAAAGTGGTGGCGGCGTTCGACCTGAGCGGCTTTCGCCGGATGGCCGACCTGGGCGGCGCGACCGGCCACCTGACCATCGCGGCCTGCGAGCGGTACAGCGAATTGCGCGGGGTGGTGTTTGACCTGGAACGGGTGACCGCCATGGCGCGCGAGCAGGTGGCGCTTTCCGCGGCGCGGGAGCGCATCGAGGTGCAGCCCGGCGATTTCTTCCGCGACGAACTTCCGGAGGCGGATCTGTATGCGGTGGGCCGCATCCTTCACGATTGGGCCGACGACCGGATCGCGCTGCTGCTTGGGCGGGTGTACCGGCGGCTGCCGGCGGGCGGCGCGCTGCTGGTGGCGGAAAAACTGCTGGCCGAAGACGGCGTGGGTCCGGTGCCCGCCAATATGCAATCGCTGAACATGCTGATTGTCACCGAAGGCAGGGAGAGGAGCCTGCGCGAGTATACCCGCCTGCTGCACGCCGCTGGATTTTCCGAGGTGGACGGGCGCAGGACGGGCGTGGCGCTGGATGCCATTCTGGCGCACAAGTAAGGGCCAGGCTCGACAGACCACGCTGCGCGATGGTCCGTTCTACTCGTAGCGAAGGGCTTCGACGGGGTCGAGACGGGCGGCTTTATTCGCAGGCCAGATGCCGAAGAAGAGGCCCACTCCTACAGACACGACGATGCCGGTGACCGCGGCCCACATGGGTACGCTGGCCGGGATCGAGGTAAACACCAGCCGGCTGATCAGCGAAATGATCCAGCCGAAAATGATGCCGGCAATGCCGCCCAACCCGGTCAGCGCGGCGGCTTCGATGAGGAATTGCACCAGGATGTCCGCTTTGCGCGCGCCGATAGCCTTTCGAATGCCGATTTCGTGGGTCCGCTCGGTCACCGAGACGAGCATGATGTTCATGACCCCGATGCCGCCCACCAACAGCCCGATGGAACTGAGCACCACCATCACCAGGAAAGTGATGGCGGTGATCTGGCGAAAGTCCGAGACCATTTGTTCGGCGGTGGAAAGCGCGAAGTTGTCAGGCTTGTTGTAGGGCACGCGCCGGTCGATGCGCAGCACGGTGCGGACCTCGTCGAGGGCCTGCGGCAGTTTGCCGTCCATGGCGGTCACCACCAGGGCGTTTTCGCGCGAGTTCGGATACATCCGCTGCAGGGTCCAGTAGGGCAGGAGCACGCGATTGTCGGTATCGCCGAAGAAAGACGCCGCCGGTTTGATCATGGTGCCGATGACTTCGTACTCGTGCCCGTCCACATTGATGTTTTTACCCAGGGGGTCCACGTTGGCAAATAGCCCTTTTTCCAGATCGGCGCCGATGACCGCGATGGGCCGGCGGCGGCGGTTCTCCTCGTCGGTGAAGAAGCGGCCGAGGTGCAGGTCCACCTGGCCTCCGCGGGCATACGCCTCCTCGACGCCCATCAGGTTGACATCATACATGTCGTTGCCCTTGTAGTGGACGTTGAAGGGCCCGCCGTGGGGGAACAGCATGGAGGAAACATCCTGCACGCTATTACAGCGCTCGCGGATCTCGACGGCGTTTTGATAGGTGAGATCCTTGCGGGTGCGCTCTTCGGGAGTCAGGTTGCTGGTGCGGGGCCCCACCGGGAATTTGAACACGATGATGGAGTTGGGCCCGAAACTGCGCAGCACGGCGGATACGGAAGCGTCGAAGCCGGTGAGAATGGCAGCGACTCCGATGATGGTGCCGGTGCCGATGATTACGCCCAGCACGGTGAGCAGAGCCCGCAGTTTATGGTTGCGAATGGTCTGCCACGCGAGACTGAGTCCGTTGACGAATGTCAGCCTGGTCATGACTATTTCTCCGCCCTCAAGGCTTCGATGGGATCGAGTTTGGCGGCTTGACGCGCGGGATAGATGCCGAAGAACAGGCCCACCGTGGCCGAGAGCCCGACTCCGATAAAGACGCTGCTCCACGGGAGCGCCATGGGCACCGGAGTGAGAGCGCGCACCAGCGATGCGACGCACCACGCCACCACTACACCGACAAGACCGCCGGCGGCCGCCAGCACCGCCGATTCCACCATGTACTGATTCAGGATGTCGCGCCTGCGGGCGCCCAGCGATTTGCGAATGCCGATCTCGTGGGTCCGCTCGGTCACCACCGCGAGCATGATGTTCATAATCACGATGCCGCCGACCACCATGAACACCGAAACGATGCCCACCGCC
Source organism: uncultured Solibacteraceae bacterium (assembly GCA_963835555.1). Taxonomy (GTDB): domain Bacteria; phylum Acidobacteriota; class Terriglobia; order Bryobacterales; family Bryobacteraceae; genus Sulfopaludibacter. The sequence continues at coordinate 74,984 of CAWIGC010000038.1, forward strand.
ATTCCCGAGATGGCCTTGGTGAGCGATTCCCACAACGTCACAATTGTGTCGGAGGCGAAGATGCTGAAGTTATCGTCCTGGCCGGGCAGCAGGTGCCGGTACGCGCGCATCAGGACGCGCGATTCATCCTGGGCGGCGCTCAAATGGACCTGGTCGATGGCCTTGGCCACAAGACGGATGCCTTGGCGCGATCCGTACGTCTTGAAATAGCTTTCGATGGGGATCATCACAAAGTTGTCCTGGGACTGGCCGAAAACGCTGCCCAGCGCCTTGGCTACCCCTATTACCTCGTAGGGATGGCCTTCCACCGAAATCACCTTGCCCAGGGGATCCACTCCGGCAAAAAAACGTTCCCGAATGTCGTTTCCCACGAACGCCACAGTGGCGTGGCGGCGCGCCTCTTCGTAGGTGATACCGCGGCCCACGTCGATCTGCACATTATTGATAGCGGGGATGTTATCGGTGACCCCCTGGACGCTCACCTGTTCCTGCGAGATGCCTTTGTAGGACACGCGGGCCCCCCGCGACGCCATCATGCCAATATCTTTCAAAAGCTTCGCCTGATCCTTGAGGAACGCATACTCATCCGGCTTCAATTGCGGATTGCGTTTGTCCATTTCAAAGAACTTTTTGGGATCCCAGGGGCCGAACCAGGCCATGCGAACGATGCGGAATCCGTCCGACCCCATATTGGAGACCTTTTCGGCGATGTAGACATCCATGCCGTGAATCAGGGAGGTCACTGCGATTAATGTCGTAGTGGCGAGAATGATGCCCAAAAGAGTCAGAAAACTGCGCAGTTTGTTCTTGCGCAGAGAATCCACCGCGATGCGCGTGGCTTCCCAAAACGAGGCGCTCAGACGGAATTGTCGCGTTCGGACCACAAGCTAGAAGACGAGCGGCGGGTCCCTTTTGTTCCTGAGGATTTTGAGCGGACGGACATCCGGGGGGTGGGCGACCCAACTGGTTTGATCATCGTCCTACAGGTTTTCCGCGGTCGGCCGATTAGTCCAGTATGGACAAACGGCGCGAAACCCGTTTCGCGGCGGAGCAATGCGTCACCATCGTTACGTTGGGGGAACGCCAGTTCCGGCAAACAGCCGTTATCCGGAACGCATCCGGAACCGGCCTGGGTCTTTTCGTGAAGACAGAAATACCGTCCGGCAAAGTGCTGCGCATTGAACTGGAAGACGCCATCTTCCTGGGAGAGGTGATGTACTGCCGGCCTATGGAAGACGGCCACTTCGCGGGTGTGCAGTTGGAGCAGGTGCTGCGGGGACTGGGCGAACTGGAACACTGCTTCCGGGAATTCCGGGAAGAGGCGGAAGAGGAACGCGTAGACCCACACTGAGTGCCATGCGCTATCCTGTGGGTTCTTATGGACCGAAGAGCGGTTGTATTTGGTGCTGCCGGGCAACTCGGCGTGGAACTGGTGCGGGAGTTGCGCGCGCGCCGTTACGAGGTAAAGGCTTGGGACCGTGCCCAGGTGGATATCACCGATCCGGGCGCCGTAGAAAGCGCGCTGGCCGAATTCGACGCGCAGATTGTCTTCAATTCGGCCGCCTACAACCAGGTGGACGTGGCCGAAAAGGAACCGCAGGCGGCGTTTCTGGTGAATGCCCTGGCGGTGCGCAATCTAGCACTGGCCTGCCGCCAGGTAGATGCCCTGCTGGTGCATTTTTCTACCGATTATGTTTTCGATGGCGAGGCGCGGCATCCCTATGTGGAAGAGGATCCGACCCATCCATTGGGCGCTTACGCAGTGTCCAAACTGGCGGGCGAACTCTATGCCCAAGCCTATTTGGATCAGGTTCTGGTGATCCGCACCTCGGGAGTTTTCGGGCCGGGCGGGCTGCATACGGCGCGCGGCAATTTCGTGGAATTGATGCTGCGCCTGGCCAAGTCCGGCCAGCCGATTCGGGTGGTGGAAGATCACGTCGCTTCGCCCACATTTGCACCCGCGCTGGCTACCCGCACCATCGACCTGGTGGAGCGGGATCAGTACGGAGTCTTCCACATCGGCGGCGGCATCCCTACATCCTGGTTTCAATTCGCGCGCCTGATCTTCGAAGCCGCGGGCGTGCAGCCACACCTCATGGCGACCGACGAGCGGGAGTACCGGACCACGGCCCGCCGGCCGCGCTATTCCGCCCTTTCCAACGCCAAAATGGAGCGTGTGGGCCTGGAACCGGTCCCGCCCCTGGCTGAAGTGCTGAAGCGGTATTTCGAAGAGCGCAACAGGAAGGGAACGTAGGCTACCTGGCGGGCTCCGGTTTGATAGCGTAGTATCCCTTGCGCGCCTGCGCCTTATAGTCCTTGTTGGACAGTTTGATTTCGAGTTTGCGGTAGGATCCGTCCTTGCGATCGTTGATCGGGGTGTAAGCGATGGAATACTGGCTGCGCATTTCGTCCTGCAGTTCCTTGAAAACCTGCTCGAGGGTCATTTTGCGGTCCACCCTGAAGACGTGGCCGCCGGTCTCGTCGGACATTTTGCGCAGTGCCGATTCTCCACCGCCGCCGAAGCCGCCGAACGGTCCGTAGAAGCGCGAATCCTGATAATCGATGCTGTAGACCACGGCGTCGGCCTTTTGCGCCGCCTCGACCGCCTGGTTGATGGTCAGGCGGCTGCCTTCATCCACGCCATCGGTGATGACCACGATAACCTTGCGGCCTACCTCCGTCCGCAGTTTCTCGGTGGCCGCCAGGTAGATCGCGTCGTACAGCACCGTTCCACGAGGTCCGCCTGCGGTGGGAACCGGTCCCGGACCGAGGCCCCCGACTCCGGAACTGACCCGTAATCCCCGCAGACCGTCCTGCAGCAGGCGGGGGCTGCTGGTGTAGTCCTGGAGCAGTTCGGACTCTTCCCCGAAACTGATGAGGAACGCCTCATCCTTCTTGCGCAGCACCTGTGTGAAAAACTGCGTGGCGGCATTCTGCTCAATGCCGATCAGGTTCTCCTGGCTGCGGCTGACGTCAATCAGCAGCCCGATCGTCAGCGGGAGGTCCGATTCCTTGGTGAAGTATTTGATTTCCTGTGGCTTACCGTCTTCCAGAATGGTGAAATCGTTCTTCTCCAAATTGGGAATCAGGGTGCCTTTCTTATCGCGCACGCTGGCCAGCACGTTGACCAGATCCACGTCGACTTTGATCGACGGTAATTCTTCCTCCGCAGGCTTTGGGGGAGTCTGCCGGGGCGGCGTCTGGGCGCAAAGCGCGAGAGTCAAAGTCAAACCGAGGAGAGTTCGCATGCCGGTACAATAGGGACGTGCCCTCCGGGGCGGATGTTTCAAGATGAAAGACGCCATTTTGCACCTCAGGCGGCAGGATCCCATCCTGGCGGAGATCATTGACCGCGTTGGAGAATATGGTATCCAATTTCGCGACCCGGTTTTTGAAACCCTGGTGCGGTCTATCGTTTACCAGCAGTTAAGCGGACGTGTCGCCTCAGTCATTTACGGGCGGCTGGATCGGGCTGTGGCCGGAAACGTAACTCCGGCGAGCATCCTGAAACTGCGACCGGGCCGCATGCGCAAACTGGGTCTTTCGACGCAAAAGACAGCGTACATCCGCGACCTGGCCCGGCATACAAGGGACGGCGCCGTGGTATTCCAGGATCTGCCGGCTTTGAGCGATGGCGAAGTGATTGAGCGGCTCACTCGGGTGAAGGGCATCGGCGTGTGGACGGCGCACATGTTCCTGATGTTCGCATTGCAGCGCGCCGATATCCTGCCCACGGGCGATCTGGGAATCCGGACCGCGATGCGCAAGGCATACGGCCTGAAAGAGATGCCTCTGCCTGCCGAAATGGAGCGGATTGCCAGTTGCTGGCGTCCGTACTGCAGTGTAGCGAGTTGGTACCTTTGGCGCAGCCTGGAATCGGAGGCGGCCCTTTGATTAAGGGATCTGCGGAATTTGCCCCACAAATTCAGAGCCTTAACTCTTTTTTCATTAAAGTCTGTTGTGTATTCCGACATGCTGGCCGATAATTAAATCATAAATAGAGCCCTCAGGATTCGGTACTCTGAGGAGATTAGGAGATACTTCATGCGAACGATGAAACTCGCGCTCCCGGCGGCGATCCTGACAGCCGGCTTCCTGGTTTGCAATATTTCGAGCTACGGAAAACCCGCCTACGCGGCCAAAGAAAAGAAGCAGTGCACCTTCTGCCACGAAAAGGCGGATCCCACGCACAAAGACGTGATGCTCAAGAATCTGACCGAAGCCGGCAAGTATTACGCCGCGCACGATCATTCGCTCGACGGTTACAAAGGCAAGTAGTTTTGCCGGCAGCCCGGCGGGGCGGGCGTTCGCACCCGTCGGCCATTTGGTTCGGCAGAGAACCGGCCTGGGCTGCTCTTATTCCCTTTCCTTCCCCCGTATTCTCACGACGAATAAGTCTGTTTCCATCGTGTGATATCGCCAGTCAATCGGGTTCTGACATCCAGATACTCGGGAGCGTCGTACAGATTGACTTTTTCCCCTGGATCTTTAGTCAAGTCATACAATTCATTGGCGCCTTTCCCGTCATCGCGCAGCACCACCTTGTAATCTTCCTCGCGCGCCATATCGGTGTTTTGCGTGTGGGCGCAGATGGCTTTGCGCCAGGGCTGTTTTTTGGGCAGTTTCTTCTGCTGGGCCACAGGCAGGTAACTTCTGCCGCATAAATTCCGGCCGGGGACGGGGAGCGTCAGCAGATCGCAAAGGCTGGGAATCAGGTCGTACGCGCTGGTCATCTCGATCACCAGACCCTGCGGCGGCATGCGATGCGGCCAACTCCAGATCAGAGGGCTCCTCATTACCTCGTCGTACATGTTGATCGGGTCCGATGCCTGGCCGGCATCCCACAGGCCATGGCGTCCGTAGAGCGCGCCACAGGTAGATGCGAACAGGATCAGCGTGTTGTCCAGCAGTTGCTTCTGCGTAACCTTGTCCAGCAGGGCGCCAATCCGGTCATCGATAGCGGTGATGCCGGCCGCCACTTTGCGCAGACTGGCGATGCGGTCGAGCAGCATCTCTTTGCCGGCGCGGGCATTCGGCGCCACCGGGTCGGCGGCATAGCTCTCGAACCGTTCGCCGGGCGTACATATCCAGGTACTTCTGGGGCACGGAGTCATACGGCGGCTTGAGGGCCCCGAAGCTCAGTGTGAGGGCAAACGATTTGGCGGCAGCCTGCTGATCGAGGAAGCTCAGTGCATCGGACGGATCCGCCGTGTCGTGCGTCACGTATCCGGCGGTGGACAGGAGCCGGTCGAAGGTGATGTCTGCCGGACCGGGTGTGCCCGCATTGCCGATCTGCATGGGCGTGCGCCCGGTGAGCAGGGTGGCGCGATTGAACTCGGGCACCGGCGCGGCGGCGTAGTGATTCAGAAAGCGTGTCCCGGTATCGCTGAGGCGCTGGATATTGGGCGACCGCACCTCTTTATTGCCGTAGCATGCCAGCATCCAGCCGGGCAGGTTGTCCACCAGGATGAGGACGACATTGGGCCGCTCAACGGCGGGTTTCTTGGCGGCTAGCGCCGGCAGGGCGAGGCTACCGAAAACGATGTGTCGGCGTGAGACAAGCATGGGTGAAATACAAGTATAAGCGGTGTGGGACGTTGCACCGCACAGCCATGGCTTGTTGGCGGACTGTGTTCCGCATTATAGTTGGGTTTGGACCGATGAACCTTCCGAACGCCCTGACCATTCTTCGGATCTTCTTCGTGCCGCTTCTGGTGGCGGCGCTGGTCCAGGAGAACGTGGTGGTGCGCCTGGGCCCGTACCTGGTCACCAACGAGTGGCTTTCCCTGGCTATTTTCCTGGCGGCGGCGGCGACGGATCTGCTGGACGGCTACCTGGCGCGACGCTGGAGGCAGGTGACCACAATCGGAACACTGCTCGATCCAATTGCCGATAAGTTGCTGATTTCGGCGGCCTTGATCTCACTGGTGCAGGTGCGGGCACTGCCCGGCTGGATGGCCATCCTGATTATCGGCCGGGAGTTTGCGGTATCCGGCCTGCGCAGTATCGCAGCCGTCGAAGGGTACACCATCAAGGCCAGCGACCTGGGCAAGACGAAGATGTTTTCGCAAGTGATGGCGATCTCTTGCATGCTGCTGGCGGTCCGTCATCCGGCTTTGCTGCTTCCGGCGAAGGTGCTCATGTGGGTGGTGATTTTCTTCGCCATTCTCTCGGCCATGAGTTATTTCCGCAAATTCTGGCACAAAGTCGATGGGCGGATCAAAAAGCGGCGACGCAATGAGCTACTGCAACTGGAACGGAAGCGCCAGCGGGCGCTGATGCGTCAGCGGGGGTCGATCAAAGGTGCGGATTTGGGCGCGGGCACAATCTGGAAGCCGCCGGAAGTGAACTGAACGGTGCGCACCTGGCCTTTGGGGCCCAGGGCGCCGAGGGACTTCCCATTCAACATTACGGTGACGCCGCCGGCGTTGCCCAAACGAAGTTCAAGGCTTTTGGAAGCCTCCACGGTACGGGTCTGATTGGCCTCCATGGTGCCGGAAAACAGATACTTGCCATCGGTCCGCACCAGCACCCAGCTTGGCTCTTCGGCGGTGATCTGGAGGCGTACGGTGATGGGGCCCGTGGGCGCGGTCGCTGCCGGAACCGGGGGAGGGGCGGCCGCATGCGCCGCCGTATTTTGCGCCGCCGTATTCTGCGCCGGGGTATTGGGAGCGGGCGTAGTCTGCACCGGAGCCTGGGCGGCAGGCGACTGCTCCGCGGTTTGCGCCGGCGGGACTACCGGTTGCGAAACTGGCGGCTGCTGAACCGCCGGCTGCGCTGGGGGAGGCTCGGATTGCGTCAGCGGGCGCGGTAACGGCGGGATTCCGGGCCAGCACCGGGTGGCGCGTCCGTTGATACCAGGCGTACACGCCGGAGCAGACCAGCATCGCCACTACGAACAACGCCAGAGCGGGCAGCGGCGACCCCCACGAAAAACCGCGGTCGCCGACGGATTCCCATTGCTCCACTTTTGGAAGTACGATGGGCGCTACCTGAACCGGTGCGGGCGCGGGTTTTCCGGTCCCGGCAAATCGCGGAATCTCGCTGGACGGCTGCAGGGCGCGCTGCACTTCCCCGGCCATTTCCTCTTCGTCCAGCCCCAGCAGGTGCGCGTATTGCCGTACGAAGTTCTTGGCAAAAATCGTGCCCGGGAGCTTGTCGAATTCCTCGGCTTCGATGGCCTCCAGCATTCGCGGGTTGATCTTGAGTTCACGCGAGATCTGGTCCAGCGCCAGATTGCGCCTCAATCTTTCGCGGCGCAAAGTCTCGCCAACGGAGGTCATACAGGCGGGGTCCTAACCCTCTAAATCTATATTACAACAGGAAATACCCGGGATCTGTGAACCTGTTAGCATAATCGGTTGATCTCCGTGGTAGTGGTGAACTGGAACCGGAAGGAGTTGTTGCGCTCCTGTTTGCTCTCCTTGCAGCGGCAGATCGGCATCGCTTTCGAAACGATCGTGATCGACAATGGTTCCACCGACGGATCCGCGGATCTGGCAGAAACCGAATTTGGAGTTCGCGTGATCCGCAATGCGGAGAATCGCGGATTTTGCGCGGCCAACAACCAGGGAATCGCATGCGCGCAGGGGGAGTTCATCGCCCTGCTGAACAATGACGCCGAAGCCGAGCCAGGCTGGCTGGCAGCCCTGCAGGAGGCCTGTTCGCGCGCCCCCGATGTGGGTATGGCCGCCAGCAAAGTGCTGGTGTGGGAAGAACCCGGCCGCATCGATAAAGTGGGGCACCTGATCTTTCCCGACGGACAGAATCGAGGGCGCGGCAGCGGCGCCAAGGATCGCGGACAGTTCGAATGCGAAGAGGAAGTGCTGTGGCCGGACGGTTGCGCGGCTTTGTATCGCAAGTCCATGCTGGACCAGATCGGCGGTTTCGACGAAGATTTTTTCGCTTACGGGGATGATGCCGAACTGGGCCTGCGCGCGCGCATCGCCGGGTGGAGATGCATCTACACGCCCCGGGCGGTAGTGCGTCACCATCGCGGCTCCACCATGGGCAAAGGCTCGCCGCAGCGGCTGGTTCTGATTGAACGCAATCGCGTGCTGCTGGCATTGAAGCTGTTCCCGTGGAGCCTGCTGTGGCTGAATCCGCTGTTCTTCGCCATCCGCGTGGGCGCGGGAATAGCCATGGCCCGGCGCGGCGCCGGAGATACGGCGTACTTTCAGGGATGGCGCGGAAAGCTGGCCATGGCCCGCGCTCTGATTGGCGGCGATGTGGCGGCATTGCGCCTGGCGCCTCGTATTCTGCGCAAGCGCGCGGCTATCGCCCGCATGGCGCGTCTGTCGCCGGGAGAAGTGCGCCGCTTGATTTTGTCGCACCGGCTGAGTCTGAGGGAAGTGGCATGAGCGCGTGCCTGATCTGCGGGTCGGCCAGGAGTGCCGTGCTGTTCGAAGGCTCGGACAGGCTGTATCGCACCACCCGTGAGAATTTCTCGGTGGTCCGGTGCTCCGAGTGCGGACTGGTGCGGCTCGATCCGGTTCCGCGTCCCGAGGAACTGCCCCGCTATTATCCGGACAACTACTGGTTCGCGCCGGACGCCAGCGCGGCCAGCCGCATGGAGGAAGCGTACCGCCGCCTGGTGCTGCGGGACCACGTTCAATTTGTGGCGCAGGCGCTACGCCGGACGCGCGCCCGCGGCCCGCTACTGGATGTGGGATGCGGCGGCGGGCTGTTCCTCGGCATGATGCGGGAACGCGGCTTCGGCGTGCTGGGCCTGGACAACTCCCGCGAGGCCGCTGCCATTGCCTGGCGCCGCCAGCAGGTTCCGGCTGTTTGCGCCATGCTGGAGCAGGCGCCGTTGCGTGCCGGATCGGTCGCCGTCGTGACCATGTTCCACGTGTTGGAGCATCTCTACGATCCGCGCGCCTACCTGAAGGCCGCGCACCGGCTGCTGGCGCCGGACGGCCGCCTGGTGATCCAGGTACCCAACGCCGCCTGCTGGCAATTCCGCCTGCTGGGTGAGGCGTGGAACGGCGTGGACGTTCCGCGCCACCTGTTCGATTTCCGCGCCGGCGATATCGAAAAACTGGTGCGGTCCTGCGGCTTCGAAGTGGAGCGCAGAAAATTCTTTTCGCTGCGCGACAATCCGGCCGGTCTGGCCAGCAGCCTGGCGCCTTCGCTGGACCCGATGGCGCGGCGTGTGCGCCGTGTCGTGGAAACCGGCGGCGCGCGCATTGTCAAAGATCTGGCCTACCTCGCGCTGGTGGCCGGCGCGCTGCCCTTCACCATGCTGGAAGCGGCCTGCGGCGCGGGCTCCACGGTGATGATCGAGGCGCGCCGCCCGTGAGCTACACCTCGCTGGCGTACCGGCTGCCGCGCCCGCTGCGCCGCTACATTCTGCACTTCGAGGTGGAGATCGAAGATGCCGTGGCCGCTTTCGCGCGAGGGCTTCCGGACGGCGCGCGCGTGCTGGATGCGGGCGCGGGCGAAGGACAGTATCGCAGCCATTTCCCGCGACAGCGATACTGCGGGGTAGACCTGGCGGTGGGCGACCGCTCCTGGGACTATAGCCGCCTCGACGCGCTAGCCGATCTCGGGGCCCTGCCGTTCCGCTCCGGCGCCTTCGATGCCGCGATTCACATTGTCACCATCGAGCACCTGCGCGAGCCCGGCGAGGCGCTGCGGGAGATGGCGCGAACCATGGCGCCGGGCGCGATGCTGCTGGTGGCCGCGCCGCACGAATGGGAGGTCCACCAGGCGCCGCACGATTACTTCCGCTACACCCGCTACGGGCTGGCGTATCTGCTGGAGAAGGCCGGCTTCGAAATCTGCGAAATGCGCCCCGCCGGCGGGTATTTCCGGCTGCTCGCGCGCCGCCTGCTCAACGGGCTACAATTCTTTACGGGGGGAATTCGCTGGCTCTGCTTCATTCCGGCCGCGATCCTGGTGGTCCCGCCGGCCCTGATCCTGCCCCTTCTGGATTCTCTCGACGGAGACCGCAACTTCACAGTCGGATACATTTGCACGGCGCGCACCCGCGCGCAGTAAGGAAACCATTGAACGGAGTCATCGTAGTCGATAAACCGGAAGGCTGGACCTCGCACGACGTAGTGAACAAGATCCGCCGCCTGACGGGCGCCAAGGCCGGCCACCTGGGAACCCTGGACCCGATCGCCACCGGGGTGCTGCCGCTGGTGCTCGGCAAAGCCACGCGGCTGGCGCAGTTCTATACACGGAGCGGCAAAATCTACGACGCGCAGGTGCGGTTTGGCTGGTCCACCACCACGTACGATCGCGCCGGCGAGGCGACCGGCGAGAAGCGCGAAGTAACACTCACCGCCGGGGAACTGGAGGCGCGGCTGGAGCCTTTCCGCGGTGAGTTTCTGCAGACGCCGCCGCCGGTTTCCGCCAAGAAGGTGGATGGGAAGCGAGCTTACCAGCTTGCGCGCCAGTCCATCGCGGTGGAACTCGAGCCGGTGAGGGTGGAAGTTTACGAGTTGGAACTTCTGGAGGTGAGCGGCTCGCTGGCGCGCATTCGCGCCCACTGCTCCGGGGGCACCTACATGCGCTCCATCGCGCACGATCTGGGGCAGGCGCTGGGCTGCGGCGCGCACCTCGAGCAACTGCGCCGCACCCTAAGCGGCGAGTTCGAACTGGAAATGGCGCGCACCATTGCGCAGATCCAGGACCTGATCGCCAGCGAGCGGCTGGTGGATGCACTGCTGCCCGCGGCCAGCCTGTTGCCCGGCTTCCCTGCCGTGTTTGTGGACGACCTCACGATCACGCAGATCCGCAATGGCCGCAATTTTCCCGCATCGCCGTTCCGCTCCGGTCCTGCCGCGAAGCATGTGAAGGCGGTCTCGCGCCACGGAGAACTGGTGGCCATCGGCGAAGCTGTGCTTCCCAACCTGTACCATCCCATTGTGGTGTTGTGACATGAGAGCATTGACGGCCGGGATGTTTGGAAGGCAACCTGGCCGTATCCTTCGTACTCGCGCTGCAGAATGTATTTGGTCGCCGGACCGCTCAAATTGCCGTGACTCCGGTCCACGTAGGCCAGCAATTCCACGTCCGCTTTCGCGTATCGGGCTGCAAACTTTCGGCGCTGATAGGCAGTCACGGTCACCCGCCCGTTGGCGGCATAGTCCCCGATTAGGCGCGTGATTTGTGCTCGGCTCAGGCCCGTCATGCGGGCTACGTAGCGGCGTACGAGGCCCTTTTCCGGCCGCTGCAGAGCACACTTCTTTCTGCATGCTCCGGCGAATTGCACTGTCCCGCAACTTGCGGCCGGAAATACCCGAATTTGCTCCAGGCTCGTTGCTTCCGAATCGTCCATCCCGATGGTTAATCCCCAGCATCTCAGTCCCGACGTTCAGGCTCATCTTGTATGAGAAAAGAGTATCCTCTCGGCCGCACCCAGATCTGTGCTAGTATAGGGATGTCTTTGCCAGTCCTGCCTATTGCGCACGCTCCCACATTACCCGGTCTAAAGCACCGCCCCTATTTGGTCTTGCCCTTTCGCTGTTCTGCAAATTCAGAAAGAAGTTAAATTGAAGAATATTTTTGTCGGTAACCTTAGTTTCGGAACCACGGAGAATACTGTGCGTTCCATGTTTGAATCATACGGATCGGTTGACCGTGTGAACATCGTGACTGATCGTGACACGGGGCAAGCCAGGGGCTTCGCCTTTGTCGAAATGAGCGTAGACACCGAAGGGAACGCTGCAATCAGCGGCATAAACGGCAGAGACGTCGATGGCCGAATGCTGAACGTCAACGAAGCTCGTCCGAAAGCGGAGCGCGGCAATGGCGGCGGCTCGCGACAAAGCCGCTGGTAGAGTCTGGATTTGGAACGGGGCGCGGTACCGAACGTGCCCCAGCCCCGTTCTTCACGCATACATAAAGGAAGAATTTGCCAAAAGAAGATGCAATTGAAGTAATGGGCAAGGTGGTCGAGAAGTTCAAGGCTGGAATGTTCTCCATCGAGCTCGATTTAGGAAAGACCGTCCTCGCAACAATGGCCGGAAGACTCCGGCGGAACCGCATCAAAATCATGAACGGCGACAGAGTCTCACTGGAACTGTCACCCTATGATTTGACGAAGGGCCGGATCACTTACCGGCACAGATGATTTCCTGCCACGGATTTGGAACGATAAGTCCAAGTCCCGTTGTTGCCGGAAGTCATGCGATGCTACTGCTGCCACCCGCCGCCGAGCGCTTTGTATAACTGCACCACGCTGAGCAGTTCGCTATAGCGGATCTGGGCCAGCGTAAGTTGCGCCTGGAAGAGATCGCGGTCGGCGTCCAGCGCGTTGAGTTGCGTATCCACGCCACCGCGATAGCGCACGTAGGCGAGGCGCATCCGATCCTGTAACGCAGCCACCAGACGCTCCTGCTCCTGGCGGCTCTCGCGCGTACGCTGGTGCGCGATCAACGCGTTGGATACTTCGGTGAATCCCGTTTGGATGGTGCGCTCATACTGCACCAGGGCGTTGTCGTGCTCGGCCTGCGCCAGCCTGACGTTGTTTTTGAGCCGGCCGCCCGCGAAGATGGGTTGCGTAACTTGCGGCACGAAGCTCCAGGTGCTGTGCGGTCCGGAAAACAGGCTCGATAGTTGGGTGCTCTGTCCGCCCAGAAATCCGCTGAGACTCAGTTGCGGGAAGTAGGCCGCCTTGGCCACCCCGATATTGGCGTTGGCCGCAATCAGCGCCTGCTCGGCCGCCCGGATATCGGGACGGCGCTCCAGCAGCGCGGACGGCAGCCCCGGCGGGATCTCCGGAGGCATCTCCTGCTCCATGAATTTGCGCCCGCGCACAATGCCGTCCGGGTTTCTGCCCAGCAGCAGGGCGATCTGGTTTTCGGTCTGCTCGATCTGCTGCTGCAGCACGGGAATTTCCTGCGCCGCGGTGCTCACCAGTTCTTGCGCCTGGCGAAGGTCCAGCAGCGTGGCCACGCCTCCGCCCTGCCGTTCCTGCACCAGCCGCAGCGAATCGCGCCGCGTTTCCAATGTATGCTGCGCGATCCCCAGCTCATAGTCCAGTTGCAGCAGGTTGAAATACGACCCGGCGACATCGCCGACCAGCGTCGTAACCACGGCCTGTCGATTCCACTCCGCGTTCAACAGGTTCGCGCGCGCCGCTTCCGTGGACCGGCGCAGCCTGCCCCACAGGTCCACTTCAAACGAGAGCAGACTGAGCCCCGCCTGCCCCCAGTTACGATTCTGCGAGGGGACAAACGTGGCGGGCAGCGGCAACTGGCCGTCGCGCGATAAACGGTCCACTTCCAATGCGCCGCTCGCGCCGAGTTGCGGAAGCTGGTTCGAGTGCACGATGCCAAGGTTCGCACGCGCTTCCTGGACGCGCGTCACGGCATCCCGCAGGTCGTAATTCTGTTGCAGCGCGGTGCGGACTAACTGCTGCAATTGTTCGTCTTTGAATACCTCGAACCATTTCAAATCCGCCAGCGAAGCCGCCTGCGAAGACGGTAAAGGTTCCGGACCGCGAAAAGTTGCGGGCACCGGTACCGCGGGACGCGAGTAATTCGGCCCCACGGCGCAGCCGGTCAACACCCCCGCGGCAACCACCGCCGCTATCAGCGAGCACCTCATCTCAATCTCCCTCCGACATTACCGGCGACATGCCCGGCTCCGGTCTGCGCGCGCCCGAGAGTTTCTCCACCAGAAAGAAGATCGCGGGAATCAGGAAAATGCCGATGGCGCTGGCGGCCAACATGCCGCCAATCACCGTGGTCCCCATGATCTGCCGTCCCACCGAACCCGCGCCCGACGCCGTCCACAACGGCACGCATCCCAGGATGAATGCGAACGACGTCATCAGGATGGGGCGCAGACGAATGCGGGCGCCCTCCAGCGCCGCTTCCGCCAGCCCCATGCCGCCTTCGAATTTCTCCTTGGCGAATTCCACGATCAGGATGGCGTTCTTGGCGGCCAGCCCGATCAACATCACCAGGCCGATCTGCGAGTACACATCGTTTTCGATCTGCACCATGTACTGCGGCAGATACAGGCCCATCAGCCAGCGCCGCAGCCACAGAACCGCAAACGCGCCGAAGATCGCGACCGGCGTGCTCAGCAGTACGCTGAACGGCAGCGTCCAGCTTTCGTATAACGCCGCCAGGATGAGAAACACGAACACCAGGGAAAACGAGAAGATGGCCCACGTGGGCAGCCCTTCCTGCGCTCTCTTTTCCTGGTAGGACATGCCCATGTAGTCGTACCCCATTTCGCGCGGCATGCTTTGACTGAACGTCTCCTCCAGCGCCTTCATCGCCTGCGCGGAGCTGTACCCCGGGGCCGCCGCGCCGATCAATTGGGCGGAACGGTACAGGTTATAGCGCATGGTGAACTCGGGTCCGTCGCGCGTTTCGAATTTGGTGAGCGCCGAAAGCGGCAGCATTTCGCCCTGCTGGTTGCGCACATAGAACTGGTCGAGCTTGCTGGTATCGTTGCGGTAATCGCCTTCCGCCTCCACATAGACCTGCCACTGGCGGCCGAAGCGGTTGAAGTAATTCACGAACAGCCCGCCCATGTAGGCCTGCACCGTGCGATACAGGTCGGGGAGCGCGACGCCCTGCTTGAGCGCTTTCTCGCGGTCCACCGCCAGGTATTCCTGCGGCACGCTGGGCAGAAATGTGCTGACCATGCCGGGCGCAATCTCGGGCCGTTTGGATGCGGCCGCGATGAACTTCTGCAGGTTGTCCGAGAGGAACTTCACGTCCTTGCCCGCGCGGTCTTCCAGCACGAAGGTGAACCCGCCAGAGGTGCCGACGCCCGGAATGGCCGGCGGCGGGAAGCTGATGGCGAAGCCGTCCGGCAGCTTGCCCAGTTCCTGATTTACGTGATGCACAATCTCCTGGTACTGTGTGGCGCGAGTGGTGCGGTCTTTCCAATCGTCCAGCGTGACGAAGAAGAACCCGGTATAGCTGGTGCTGACGAAGCTCAGCAGGCTGAAGCCGGCCACGCGCGTCGTGTATTTCACGCCCGGAGTATGCATCAGAATGTTTTCGACCTTGGTGCAGGCGGCCTCGGTCCGCTCCAGGGAGGCCGCATTCGGCAATTGCAGGTGCATGAACATGTAGCCCTGGTCTTCGCCCGGCAGGAAGCTGGCCGGAACGCGTCCACTGAAGAACGCGGCGCCGGCGCCGGCCACCACCAGCAGCGCCAGCACCACCACGCCTTTTCGCAGCATGGCGCCGGACCAGCGGATATAGCCGTTGGTGGCGCGGCCAAAGGCGCGGTTGAACGCATCGAAGAAACGCCGCAGCAACCCGTGGCTCTCCTGTTTCGGCTTGAGCAGCAAAGCGGACAGCGCGGGACTCAGCGTCAGCGCGTTGAATGCCGAAAGGATCACCGCAATCGCGATGGTGACAGCGAACTGTTGATACAGGCGGCCGGTGATTCCGGGGATGAACACAGTGGGCACAAATACCGCCGAGAGCACCAGTGCGATGCCGATGACCGGCCCCGAAATCTCCTCCATGGCCTTGAGCGCCGCGGCTTTCGGAGTCAGGCCCTCTTCGATGTGGCGTTCCACCGCCTCCACCACCACAATGGCATCGTCCACTACCAGCCCAATCGCCAGTACCAGGCCGAAGAGCGATAGCGTGTTGATGGTGAAGCCGAACACCGGAAACATGACAAAGGTTCCGATTAGCGAAACCGGCACCGCCAACAGCGGAATCAGGGTGGCGCGCCAGCCTTGCAGGAACAGATACACCACCACCGTGACCAGCAGGATCGCGATCACAATGGTAGTCGCGATATCCTTGATGCCTTCGGTGACCGATTCG
The DNA here is from genome assembly GCA_963835555.1 of uncultured Solibacteraceae bacterium. GTDB lineage: Bacteria > Acidobacteriota > Terriglobia > Bryobacterales > Bryobacteraceae > Sulfopaludibacter. The sequence goes on from CAWIGC010000038.1 coordinate 90,748, forward strand.
GTGGTATCCAGCGAGACCACATAGTCCACATCTTGCGGGAAGCGCTTTTTGGCGTCTTCCATCAGCTTGCGAACGCCCTTGGCCGCATCCACCGCGTTGCTGCCCGGCAACTGATACACCGCGATGATGGCGCCGGGCTTGCCGTTGATGCGTCCGGAGAGCGTGTAATCCTGCGCGCCCAGCTCAATGCGCGCTACATCGCGAACGCGCACCGTTCCGCCGTTGGGCAACTCGCGGACGATGATGTCGCCGAACTCCTCCGGCGTGGCGAGGCGGCCCTGCGCGCGCACCGAGTAGGTGTACTCCTGCCCGCGGGGAGAGGGCGCGCCGCCCACCTGCCCCGCGGGATTCACTGCGTTCTGCGCCTGAATCGCCGAGACCAGCTCGGTCACCGTGATCCCCAGTTTGGAAAGCTGGTCCGGTTTCACCCATAGCCGCATGGCATACTGACCGGCGCCGAATACCTGCACGTTGCCGATGCCGGGCACACGGGTCAACTGATCGTTCAAATTGATGTAGGAATAATTCGCCAGAAATTTCCCATCGTAGGTGCCCTTGGGCGAATAGAGGCCCAGCACCATGAGCGGCGCGGTGACCGACTTCTGCACGGTCACGCCGAAATTGGTCACATCCTGCGGAAGCTGCGAGGCCGCCTGGGTTTCGCGCATCTGCGTCAGCATCAGGTCCACGTTGGGATCGGTCTTCACATCGAAGTCCACGATCATGGTCATCTGGCCGTTGCCCGCCGCATTCAGCGAGTACATGTAGTTCAGGTTGTCCACGCCGCTCATCTGCTGCTCGATCGGCGTGGCCACGCTCTGCTCGATGGTCTGGGCATCGGCGCCCACATAGTTCGCGCGGATCTGCACTTCCGGTGGGGCAATAGCGGGCAGTTGCGCGATGGGCAGCGTAGCGATGGTGACGGCCCCGACGATCACCATCAGGATCGAGATGACCATCGCCACGATCGGCCGGTTGATAAAGAATTTCGACATTATCTGGTCTCCTTCGGCGTCACCGGCGCACCCGGACGGATCTTGAAGAGTCCGTCGGTCACCACGCGCTCGCCCGGCTTCAGGCCGTCTTCAATCACCCAGTCCGAGCCGATGCGCTCGCCCACCTGGACCGGCGTGAAGCGGATGGTGTTGTTCGGATCCACCACGGCCACCATGTAGCTGCCCTGCGTTTCGTTGACGCTCCGCTGCGGCACCATCAACGCACCGAGCCGCAGCCCGATGGTCGCCCGCACCTTGGCATACTGACCGGGGCGAAGGCGATTGCCGGGGTTCGGAAACAGGCCGGTCATCTGAATCGAACCCGTGCTTGCGTCCACCTGGCGATCGGCGAAAGAGAAGTGCCCCTTCTGCGGCATGACGGCGCCATCGGAGAGAATCAATTCCAGCGGCATGTTGCGGAGCTGCGAGCCGATTCCGGTCAACCGCAGATACTCCTGCTCACTTACCGTGAAGTTAGCCTTGATCGGGTCCAGCGTGGATACCGTGGTGACGGCGGTGCTGGCCGGGCTCACCAGGTTGCCCACCTGCACAGCGGCCATGCCGGCGATGCCGTCGATGGGCGAAGTGAGTCTGGTGAAGCCCAGGTTCACCTTGGCCGTGTCCACCGCCGCGGACGCCGCTGTCACGCCGGCCTGCGCCGCCTGGATCTGCGCCTTGGATGTCTCTACCTGGGCCTTCGAGGCTGCCACCTGCGCCTGCAGAGAGCGGTTGGTCTGCCGGGCGTTATCCAGATCCTGCTGCGTGATGGCCTGCTGTTCGGCCAGCGGGATGTAGCGGTCCTCGTCCAGTTGCGCCTTTTTCTGGTTGGCTTCCGCGCTGAGAAGCTGCGCCTGCGCCTGCAGCAAGCCTGTCTTGGCCTGCTCCAGTTGCGCCCGCGCCTGAGCCAGTTGCCCCATGGCCTGCTCGTAAGCCGCCTGCAAGGGCCGCGGATCGATTTCAAACAGCAATTGTCCCTTGCGCACGAACGAACCCTCGGCGTAGTTCTGCGTCTGCAGGTAGCCGGTCACCTCCGCCTTGATGGCGGCATTCACCAGCCCGTCCAGCGTGCCGATCCATTCGCGGACCCTGGGGAGATCTTTTTGCGCAACCACCGCCACATCCACTTCGGGCGGTGGAGGATTCCCCGCCGCGGTGGTCTTGGCGCAGCCGCTCATAATCCATAGCCCTGCAACGGCAGCAACTGCCGCCAGCCCATTCTGTAAACGAGTTGTCATTTTTGCCCCTCTCTTACACCAGCCGCCGCAGCGTTTTTTCGGCCTTGCTTTTCAGGTTCTCAATCAGGTGTTTGGTTTCGATGCCGGTAGCCACGAATTTCACTCCGGCGTTGCGCATTTCCGAGAGCAGCTTCTCTCCGCCTTCATCGATGAACGTGACGTCGCTCAAATCCACTAACGCGCCTCGCCCGGGCGCCTTTCGGGAGTGTTCCCAACAGGAGCGCAATTCGTGCACCCAGGCTCCTGCCAGTTGGCCGCAAAGCGTCCAGCGATCCAGATGATCCATCCGCGAGTAGGAAATACGTAACATGGCCGTCTCAGTTTCTATGACCGGAACAAGGGCATGACGGCGGCCAATTCCGCGGGAACTCTATCTGATTGATTGCGCGCTTTCACAACCGGCGGTAACCGACGAACTGCTGACGGGAACGCAGCCGCGTGCCGGATTTTCGGCACTTGCGGGGATCAGGCGCCGGTGCGGGCGATCCGGATGCCCAGCTTCTTCATGCGCGATTGCAGCGTGGAGCGTTTCATATCCAGACGCGCCGCCGCGCCGTTAGGTCCGGCCACGGTCCAGTCGGACTGCTCCAGCGCGGCCAGTATCTGCTGCCGCTCGGAGTCATCCAGCATCGAACGCATGTTCCGCCTCGTACCGTTCCAGCCGGGCTCTACCTCGGCCGCCGCACTCGCCGCCAAAGCCTGCGTGTTCGGCGTGGCGCGCAACTCGTCGCTGGGCACCACGAGAACCGGACCCTTGCTCAAAATCGCCGCCCGTTCAATAACGTTCTGTAACTCGCGGATATTCCCCGGCCACGGGTACCGGACCAGCGTGGTCATGGTTTCCGAAGGAATCGTGTCGATGGTCTTGCTGAGTTGCCGGCTGAACTGCTGCACAAAATGCCGGACCAGCAGCGGGATGTCTTCCGGACGCTCGCGCAGGGAAGGCACGCGGACGGGAAACACGTTGAGCCGGTAGTACAGGTCGGAGCGGAATTTCTGTTCGCTGACCAGCGCTTCCAGGTCGCGGTTGGTGGCGGCGATCAGGCGTGCGTCGGTGCGCAGCGTCCGTGTGGACCCCAGCCGCTCAAATTCGCGTTCCTGAAGCACGCGCAGCAGCTTCGGCTGCAGTTCCAGCGGCACTTCGCCGATCTCGTCCAGGAACATGGTCCCGTGGTGCGCCAGTTCGAAGCGGCCCACCCGCTGGGAAATCGCGCCAGTGAAGGCGCCGCGCTCGTGCCCGAACAGTTCGCTCTCCAGCAAGCCGGTGGGAATCGCCGCGCAGTTCAGCTTCACGAAAGCCCGCGACTGCCGCGAGCTCAGGTTGTGCACCGCACGCGCAATCAACTCCTTGCCCGTGCCCGTCTCTCCGTAGATCAGCACCGTGGAATCGGTGGGCGCTACCGTTTCCACCTGATGCAGAACGCGCCGCAGCGCTTCGCTCTTGCCTACGATCTCCTCGAATTTCAGCTCGCTGCGAATCTCGTCTTCCAGATACAGCTTTTCCAGGGTGAGTTTGTTCTTCAGGTCGGAAACTTCTTCGAAGGCCACGGCGTTTTCCACTGCGATCGCCACCTGGCGCGCCACCTGCGTGAGAAACGGAAGGTCGTCGGGCGAAAACGCGCCCTCGCGGTGCGCGCCTAGCGACAGCACGCCCACCGTGCTGCTCCGCCCCTTCAAGGGAGCGTTGGCCAGCGACTGCAATTCCAATTCGGGAGGCAAGGCTTCCCGGCGGACCTCCTCCGTGGTGAGGATCATTGCCTCGCCGCGTTGAAATACCTCGAGCGCGCTCGCTTTCTCCTGGACTTGCGGCTCCGAACCATGTTCGATATGTTCCGGGTTGCCTGGAAAATCCAGCGCATAGATGCGCAGCTTTCCGTCCTCGGGATCCGGCAGCATGATGGCAGCGCCGTCGCACTGCATCACCCGGCGAATACTGGCGGAAATCTCGTTCAGCACATCGCGCAGATTCAGGCTCGAGACCACCCGGTTGGTCAGGTCCAGCAGCAGTTGCAGGCGTTCCTGCGATTGCCGCGACGCGCGGAAGTTGATGGCATCGTCCATGGCCAGCGCGATCTGCCCCGCCACCAGGTTGCAAAATCGAACTTCTTCCGGCGTATACGCGTCGCGGTGCACGCTGGCAATCACCAGGCTGCCCAGCCGGCGGTGCGCCGTGGTCAGAGGAAACGCGCAGACCGATTGCAGCCCGGCCTGCTGCATGATGCGCGTCGAGTGGGGAAAGCGCCTCTCGCCATCCAGCGTACCCAGCACCAGGGTCTCCTGGTGTTCGTACACCCAGGCCGCCACTGTCTCCTCTTTGTCCATCTCCCCGGGACAGTGTTCCTTTTCCAGGCAGCCGGGACCCAGGTGAATGGCGACTTTGTTCGACCATTCGTCAAACTGCGCAATCGCGTCGAATTGTAGTACCTGGCCGAGTTCGTGGACCAGAACACCGAACAATTCGCGCGGATCCCTCTGCGCCCGGATCGACGTGGCAATCCGGATCAAAGATTCATAGCGCTCCGCAGTGGAGTGATCTGTTTCGGGTATTGCAATTGCCAAGCTATACATGACCTGAAGACCATTCACCCAACTAACTTGTTAGGTTTGGATGCCGCAACTTGTGTTGAGGATTCCTACGGGCCCAAAAATCTCTTGACAGTATAGTGATATGTAGTTATATATCACATAGGTGCACTTGCTGATCAATCCCGCCGACGAGCTTCCGATCTACCGGCAGATCATGCGGCAGATCACCGAAGCCATCGCCGGCGGCAAACTCAAGAGCGGAGACAAGCTGTTGTCGCACCGGGAGTTAAGCGAACAGCTCGTGATCGCGCCCTTGACCGTAAAGAAAGCCTACGACGAGCTGGAGTCCCTGGGCTTCATCGAAACGGCCCGTGGCCGTGGGACTTTCGTGGCGCCGAAACTCCCCGTGCCGGACCCGGATGCGGACCTGGAACGGGTGCGGCAGACCGCCCGGCGGCTGCTCACCCAGGCTTATCTGGCCGGCATGAATTTCGAACAGGTGCGGGAAATCCTGGCAGACGCGCACGAGCACCTCATCGGGGCCCACAAATCGGAAAAGGAGAAAGCATGACTCCCATCCTGGAGTTTGAGAACATCGCCCGGTCTTATACCAAGGGCGTGCCGGTGCTGGACGGCGTCAGTTTCGCGCTCGCGCCGGGCGAGGTGGTCGGGCTGCTGGGCCGCAACGGCGCAGGCAAAACCACGCTCATCCGCATCGCTATGGGCATGCTGTACCCGCACGCCGGAGCCGTCCGCGTCTTCGGGCTCTCGCCCACGCAGGACCCGGTGGCCGTGAAAAAGCGCGTGGGGTACGTGGCCGAAGATCAGGTGCTGCCGCCGGGCTCCTCCATCGCGGAATTGACGGAACTGCATCGCTACCTGTTTCCCCGCTGGGACCACGGGCGGGAAGCGGAACTGCTGGAGCGGTTCGCACTCAAGCCGGAAGCGCGCATCAAATCGTTGAGCAAGGGGCAGGCGCGGCAGGTGGCGCTGCTGTGCGCAGTCTGCCACCGGCCGGAACTTCTGATCCTGGACGAACCGGCGGGCGGTCTGGACCCCGCGACGCGGCGCGAATTTCTGGAGACTTCCATTCAATTGCTGAACCGCGAAGGCTCCTCCATCCTGTTTTCGTCGCACCACATGGGCGACGTCGAGCGAATCGGTGGGCGGGTGGTTCTGCTGGACGGGGGCAAGGTCCGGCTGGACCGGGATCTGGACCGTTTGCGGGAAGATTTGTGCGTGGCCATGCTGCCGCGTGGGTCTGCGCCGGATTCCGGGACGCTGGAGCGCCTTCCCGGGTGTCTGCACGCGCGCCCCGTTTTCGACGATTGGCACGCCGTGTTCGAAGGCGCGCCGGACGCAGTGGAGCGGCGCCTGAAGGAAGCGCTCGGCGTCAACGGCACACGGTGCGTACGAGTTCCCCTGGAAGAGTTATTCATCGAAATGGTCGGGAGCGACCGGTAAGGAGCGCGCATGATTCTGCGACTGATGAAGCGCGATCCGGCGTGGAAGTTCACACCCTGGCTTAGTGCCGCGGCGGTGATCGCGGCCCTCCTCTATTCCCGGCTCGGAGGCCTGATTGGAGGCTCGCTGGGCGGCGCCATGGGCGGCCTGATCCTGATTTTGTTTATGCGCGCGCAACCGCACCGGCGGGTCACTTTTTTCGAAGCGGCCCTGCCGATCTCGGGTCGCGATTTGCTTCTGGCGCGATTTCTATCCCTGCTGGCACTGATCTGGCTGCCGGCTACTGCCGTGGGGGCAACGCTCCTGCTCTCGGGGAAGGGCGCTTTTTCGGATTTCGCGATCGGCGGCTTCGCAGCCATCGTGTTGACCCTGGGCATGACGATCGTTCTGTCTACGCGCATCGAGGAGTTTGCCGCCCCGGTTTGGGTGACGCTGGCATGCCCTGTGACCGCCGTCATCGTCCTGGTGCTCACCCTGGGAGTGAAGCATTCGGTTCCGATACCGGCGATTTGCGTGGTGGTAGCCGTTACTCTTGGTGTGCTCGCGTGGAGACGCGTCCCCGAGGCGTTCCAGTGCGCTCCCGTCGCTGTCTCGGCGCCGCGCCAGAGTGCCGGGAGCGCTGCACCGTCGAATCCCTGGTGGCCCGTTATGCGGTCGCTGCTTCCCTGGCGGTCGGCAGTCATCATTCCGATCAGCCTCTGGTGGGTGGCCACCGGCATCTGGCTGATCGCGCCGATGTACATGATGATGGCATACGCCCAGTCCCGGCTGAGCACCCGCTGGACCCTGGCGCTGCCCCTCTCGCGTCGAACCCTGCTCGCGATGGCGATCATCCCGATTTTGTTTTTGCTGGCGGGCAGTGCCGAAGTCGGTATGTTGACTGGGTATGCGCGACAAGGCCGGAACCTGGTCGGCCAGAGCAATCCCGGGCGTTTTCGCCCTACAGGAACCCCGGATGTCTACGTAAATCCCGCGTTTTGGCAAATCGCGCTGGGGGGCCGCGTGCCGGCGATTCAGGCACCGTGGGGGGAAGGGTTTCAACCGGAGCCGGTGCGCATCCTGGGCTTGACTCTCTACAATCCGTACGCCACCGGGGAGAAGAGCAGCCAGCAGTTTGAAGCATGGCAATTCGCCCGCGCGACTTCCGATATTTACGGCAGTCCGATGACGCCCCGCGAATTGGCCGAGGCCAAATCCGGCGGCCTGACGCCCATCACCCTGCGGCCGCGCATGCAGATTCTCAGCGTTGGCGCCATCCTGGCAGTCGCCCTGATCTGGGCCTGGCTCATCGAGTTGTTTTCGTGGCACCGGTGGGGCAGGCTCTCGGCAACGGCGCGGAAGACCCTGACGTACGGGGCCACGCTCGTCATGGCCGCCGCGTTTTTGGCCGACCTGTTGGTGAGCCAGGTGCCGGGGCCCGCCAGCCAGGTGGCGCTCGAGGCCGGACTCCTCTTCCTATCCCGCCATCTGCCCACGAACCTGGGAGTCATGGCACTGGTTGCGCTGGTTCCGCTGGTGGTGCTGTGGTGCATTCTCGACCGGCAAGCCGCAGTCTCGGAAATCGCCAGCCCGGTCCAACAGACTCAAAGCCTTCTTCGACCGTGACAGACCTTAATAGCGATATACTACGGGTGCACCCAAAACGATGAGGATTCCCCGATGAGCGCCACCCAGGCCACCGGTCCGGAGACTAAGGCCGCCCGAGAGCAAGCCGAACTGGCGCATAAGTGTTTGTACTACATGTCGCTTGATGCGCGAAGTGGAAGACCGCATCGAGCGCAAATTGTACCGCCAGGGCAAGATCGTAGGCGGCGTGTACGTGGGACGCGGGCAGGAGGCCATTCCGGTGGGCACCGCGCTGCTGGCCGAACCGGACGACGTCCTGTTTCCCTCCCATCGCGACATGGCCGTGTTCTTCATCCGTGGCGTGCCCCTGGGCCGCATCCTGGCCCAATACATGGGGCGCGTGGACGGACTGACGCGCGGACGCGACGGCAACATGCACATGGGCGACATGAGCCGGAATATCGTGTCCATCATCAGCGCGCTGGCTGCCACCGTCCCGGTCGCGGCGGGCGCTGCCATGGCGCTGCGCTATCAGGGTAAGAACGGAGTCGCTTTCAGCTATTTCGGCGACGGCGCCACCAGCCGCGGCGATTGGCACGAAGGCGTCAACCTGGCCACCGTCCAGAAGTTGCCCGTGCTGTTCATCTGCAATAACAATCAGTACGCCTACTCCACGCCGCTGAGTGCCCAAATGGCCTGTGCCAATGTGGCCGATCGCGGGCCCGCCTACAACATGCCGGCCGAAATTGTGGACGGCAACGACGTGCTGGCGGTGCACGAAGCCACGCAGCGTGCCCTCGCCCATGTCCGTTCCGGCAAAGGCCCGTACCTGCTGGAATGCAAGACCTTCCGCATGACCGGCCACTCGGCTCACGACGCCGCGCACTACGTGCCGCAGGGCCTGTTCGATGAGTGGGGGAAACTCGACCCCATCACCCAACTGGAAGCCAGGATGGTAAAGAATGGCTGGGCGGACCAGGAACGAACTGGACCGCGTCCGCTCGCGCGTGCGAGCGGAGGTGGACGAGGCCGTGGCATGGGCGGAGCAGAGCCCGTACCCCGATCCGTCAACCCTCCTCGACGGCGTCTACGAGAATCTGTAAACATGTCCACCACGTATTTGGAAGCCATCCGGGAAGGCCTTTGGGAGGAGATGGAGCGCGACCCGAACGTGTTCCTCCTCGGAGAAGATATCGGCGTTTATGGCGGAGCCTTTAAGGTCACGGCTGGATTTTTCGAACACTTCGGAGAAAAACGCGTGGTGGATACGCCTATCTCCGAGGCGGCCATCGCCGGCGCCGCCATCGGCGCGGGATTGATGGGCCTCCGTCCGGTTGCGGAGATGCAGTTCGCGGATTTCATCTCCTGCGGCTTCGACCAGATCGTCAATTTCGCCGCCAAGTGCCGCTATCGCTGGAATGCGGCCGTGCCGATGGTTGTCCGTGCGCCTTCCGGCGGCGGCATTCACGGCGGCCCGTTCCACTCGCAGAATCCCGAGATGTGGTTCGTCAGGACTCCCGGGCTCAAGGTGGTCGCCCCGGCTACGGCGTACGATGCCAAAGGTCTGATCAAGTCGGCCATCCGCGATAACGACCCGGTGATCTTCTTCGAGCACAAGGCCCTCTACCGCCGCATCAAAGAGGACCTGCCGGCCGGAGATTACACCGTGCCCATCGGCAAGGCCAAAGTTGTGCGCGAGGGGAGAGATCTCACCATCGTCACCTATGGGGCCATGGTATGGGTAGCCCTGGAAGCGGCCGAGGCACTGGCCCGGGAGGGCGCGTCGGTGGAGGTGGTGGACCTCCGCACGCTGCTGCCGCTCGATCGCGAAACTGTCTGCGAGAGCGTCAAAAAGACCTCCAAGGTCCTGCTGCTCCACGAGGACACCCGAACGGCGGGAATCGCCGGCGAACTCGCCATCAGCATCACCGAGAGCGTCTTCGAATATCTCGACGGCCCTATCGTACGGGTCACCGCTCCCGATACTCCGGTTCCCTACAGCCCGCCCCTCGAAACGGCGTTCCTGCCCAATGCCGATAAAGTCATCGAGAAGGCCCGCTGGCTCTATCGGTATTGACAATTTCTTGTCACCCGGCAAGATCCTGCCGTGGATCCTCCCGATCCCTGCTTGATTCCAAACCGTTTCCCCATGGTCCCCGTCGTGCAACAGCCCAGGCGTGATGCTCGATGCCATCGCCGGCCAACTGGAACGCTACATGGACCTGCTGGGAGCACGGCAGAAGCTGGTGGCTTCCAATATCGCCAATGCCGATACTCCGGGCTACCAAACCCGGGATATCGATTTCCAGGCGGAATTTCGCAATGCCACCGGCGGCGCTCCGCTGGTGCAGGAAGTGGAGGGCCTCACCACCAAGAACGACGGGAATAATGTAAGCCTCGACCGCGAAGCGCGCCTGCTGGCCGAAAACGCGCTGCGTTTCAGCCTGGCTTCGTCGTTGCTGCGTTCCCAGCTCCAACTGGTGCGATCGGCCATCAAGGAGGGTCAAACGTCATGAGCCTGTTTTCGGTGCTCTCCATCGGCTCGTCCGGAATGCAGGCGCAGCGCACGCGCGCCGAGATGCTGGTGGAAAATCTGGCCAATGCCGAAACCACCCGCACACCGGAAGGCGGCCCATACCGTCGTAAGGACGTGGTTTTTGAAACCAGCGACAGTGTCCACGCCCTTCGCCAGCGTTTTTAATACCCAGGTCCAGGGAACGGGGGTAGCGGTTTCGGAAGTAGTGATCGATTCCGCTGACCCGGAGAAGCGTTACATGCCGGGTCACCCGGACGCTGACCCGGACGGATATGTGGCATTTCCAAACGTGAAACCTGCGGAAGACATGGTGGACTTAATGGGCGCCGCCCGGGGCTACGAAGCCAACGTGGCAGCCATCGGCGCCGTCAAGGACATGATTCAGCGCTCTATCGACCTGCTGCATTAAAGGTGAACTATGTCAGCACCCATTCTTCCGGTATCGCCCGCCTCCATCCTGAACACGATCCAGCCGGCTGGGACCGCATCCAGTCCCGGGGCTTTCCAGAACGTGTTCGCGAATGCCGTCCAGCAGGTGGAATCGCTGGGAAAGACGGCTTCCTCTTCGGTAGAGCGTTTCCTGGCCGGGGATGGCGAGGAACTGCACACTGCGGTGATGGCGACAAACCGCGCCGAGATGGCATTCGACCTGTTTCTGCAGACTCGCAACAAGGTGGTCAGCGCCTATCAGGAAGTAATGAAAATGCAACTCTGAGGCTCAGGTTTCCGGCGCAATCCGCCGATAGAATCTACAGGCGAAAGTCCCGGATGTAAACGCCATGAAAAAGGCCCTGGCCAACCTCTCGACCGCGCAACGAATCACCATCGTCTTGGTGGGGCTGATGGTCATCGGGGGGATCTATTACCTGGTGCACTGGCAGAAAGAGGCCGATTTCAAGCCGCTCTTTACCGGCTTGGCTGCCGAGGATGCCGCAGGCATTGTCCAGAAGCTCAAGGAAGCCGGTGTGGAGTACCGCCTGCCGGAGGGCGGGGGCGCCGTTCTGGTGCCGTCGGGAAGGCTGGCCGAATTACGCCTGAACATGGCCGCGGCCGGGCTGCCCAAAACGGGCCGTATTGGGTTCGAATTATTCGATAAGACCAATCTGGGGGCCACCGAATTTACGGAACACGTGAACTTTCGCCGCGCGCTGGAAGGCGAACTGGAGCGATCGATCATGTCTCTGGCGGAGGTGGAACAGGCCCGCGTTCATCTGACGTTTCCAAAGGACTCTGTATTCCTGGACGCGCAGCAGCCGGCCAAGGCCAGCGTCCTGGTGAGAACCGAAACCGGGCTCGCGGCTGTCGCCCCAAAACGTACTGGCAATTAATCACCTGGTCGCCAGCGCGGTAGAAGGACTGTCGCCCGATGCCGTCTCGGTGCTGGACATGAACGGCAACCTGCTGGGCCGGCCGCGGCACGCGAGCGGCCTGGACGGACCCGAACCCTCCGAAGCCGCCCTGGACTACCGTCACAAAGTGGAGCAGGACCTGCTGTCCAAGGTAAACGCCACGCTCGAGCCCCTGCTGGGAGCCGAGAAGTTCCGCACCGGAGTCTCGGTGGAGTGTGACTTTTCCGGTCTCGACCAGAGCGAAGAGATCTTCGACCCCGCGCGGTCGGTGATGAGCACCTCCGAGCGCACCGAGGACACCTCGGGAAGTGCGGGCGCCGCCGGTGTGCCGGGGACGCCGTCCGCATTGCCCCGGCCCACGTCGCGCCCCGCCGGCAACAACAATCGCACCTCGCGGGTCACAGAGAACATTACCTATCAGACCAGCCGGACGATCAAAAAAACGCGCGTGCCCGCGGGGGGGGTGCGCAAGATGTCTCTTTCGGTGCTGGTGGACCAGGCAGTGCAGTGGCAACCCGATAAGAACGGGTTCCAGAGAATTCTGGTGCCGCCCAGCGCGGATAAACTGAAGGTAATCCATGACTTAGTCGCCGGCATTACCGGATTCAATGCCGAGCGGGGAGACCAACTCATCATAGAAACGCTGCCGTTCGAAAGCACTCTCGAACTGGAACCGCCTGCTTCGCCCAAACCGGCAGCGCCGGCCGCTCCATCCAAATTCGCCGTTCCGCAATTCTGGCCTATCAAGTGGAATCGCAATATGATCTTCATCGTCTCCGGCGCCGCCGTGCTCGTCCTGCTGCTGGTCTTCGGCACCTGGCGACTGTTGAAACGCAAAAAGAAAGCATCCGCGATCAGCATGCCCACAGCCCTGCCGGCGGGGGAAGCCGGTTCCGCCGCAAAGTCCGTTGCCGGAAACGCCATCCAGCAGGAGCTCGAAGCCAAGCTGGCTGAGCGTGACGCGTTACAGCAGAAGGCGGAAACCGACGCGCTGAATGCCCTGAAGCTGTCCCCGATCATTACCAAAGCCGCCGAAGTCCTGGCCAAACACCTGCGGGAAAAGATCACCACTGAACCGGATCTTTCGGCGCAGATTCTGCGCACCTGGATTCGCGAAGAGGAGGAGGGCTGAGGGGGTAACCCGGGCCGCATTGCATGATCCTCAACACCACCAAAGAAGAGAACCTGCCGGGCCTTCGTAAAGCGGCCATGCTGCTGATCGTGCTGGGTGAACAAGCCAGCGCCGCGCTGCTGCAGCAACTGAGCGAAGAGGAAGTGCAGCGGGTGAGCCGCGAAGTAGCCAAGCTGACGGCGATTTCCGGAGAGCAGGCAGAATCTGTCCTGAACGAATTCAACCACCTCTCCACGGCGGGCGATTACGTGGCCCGCGGCGGCATCGATTACGCCCGCAAGCTGCTGATGCGCGCCTTTTCTCCGGATCAGGCCAAGCGGCTTCTGGACCGCCTCACCAAGGCGCTGGGCGCCGACGCGGCATCTTTCGACGCGATGCAGAAAGCCGATCCGCAGCAACTGGCCAAGTTCATTCACAACGAGCACCCGCAGACCATCGCCCTGGTGCTTTCGCACCTCAATTCCTCGCAGGCGGCGGCACTGCTGACGTCGCTGCCGGCGGGATCTGCGCGCGGACGTGGCGCAGCGCATGGCCAGCCTGGACCAGATCTCGCCGGAGATCATCCTCAAGATCGCCGGCGTGATCGGTCAGAAGCTGAAGGCGCTGGGCGAATTCAGCCGCGAATCCTATGGCGGCGTGCGCGCGGTGGCGGAAATGTTCAACCGCCTGGATTCGGCCTCCAGCCGGGAGATCCTCGACCACATCGAACAGCAGGACACCAACCTGGCGGAGACCATCCGCCACCTGATGTTCGTCTTCGAAGACCTGCTGCTGATCGACCCCATGGGGCTCAAGGAAGTGCTGGCGCAAGGTGGACCGCAAGGTCCTGACCGTGGCGCTCAAGGGCACCAGCGAACAGCTGCGGAACCAGATCCTGGGCTGCATGTCGCAGCGCGGCGCGGAGATGCTGCGCGAGGACATGGACGCGCTGGGCCCGGTCAAGATCAAGGAAGTGGAGGCGGCGCAGCAGCAGATCATCGCCGTGGTGCGGCAGCTGGAGGCGGAAGGCGTGCTCAGCCTGAAGGGCACGGTCGGGGAGCAGTATGTCGTCTAAGGTGTTCCTCCCGGACGACGCCGCACGGCCGTCCGAGCCGATGCGTGTGGACAGCAGTGCGGCGCTGGCGACCGCGATCCGGCGGCAGGCCCGCCGCAGCACCCGCGCCGGACGCGGAGATCGACGCGGCAGCGCTGCTGCAGCTGGAGTAGCGAACGGAAGATAGCGGAGACAGCGCATGCGGCCGGGTCTGCGCGAGGGCGAAGCCGCCGGCCGAGAGCCGCGCGCCGGCCGAAGTGCAGCCGGTGATCGACCGGCTGGCGCGCTCCATCGAGGAACTGGCGGAGTTGCGGGCCCGGCTGCGCCGGGAGGCCGAAGCGACCTGGTCCAGCTGTCGCTGGCGATTGCCCGCCGCGTTCTGCGCCGCGAACTGGCCGTCGACCCGGACGCCATGCGCGGCCTGGTGCTGGCGGCGCTGGAGAAACTCGCAGGCGCAGGAGATCTGCCGCGTGCGCGTCCATCCCTCGCACGCGGCCGCTGGTCGCGGCCTTGCTGCGAACGAGCCGTCCGGCGGCCGCGAGTCGAGGTGGTCGCCGATCCCGGGCGCGAGCCGGGGGCCGGTGATCTTCGAAACCGCGCGCGGCAACCTGGATGCCTCGGTGGAGACGCAACTTCAGGAGATCGAGCGCGGCCTGGCGGACCGCCTGCGGAGGCAGATCGATGACCGAAGGATCTGTCTCTGGCGCCCTATCTCGACGAGCTGGACCGAGCGTCCACCCGTTGCGCTGGACCGGGGAGGTGACCGAAGTGGTGGGCCTGCTGGTGGAATCGCGCGGGCCCGAGCGCGGCGATCGGCGATTTCTGCGAGGTCCAGGCCTCGAACGGACGCCGCATCCGCACGCAGGTGATCGGCTTCCGCAACGGCCGCGTGCTCTCCATGCCGCTCGAAGAGATCGACGGCCTGCAGCTGGGCGACCCGATGGTGGCGCGCAGCGAGGAGGCCCGGGTCGAGGTGGGGCCGGGGCTGCTGGGCCGCGTGATCGACGGCTTCGGCAAGCCCATGGACGGCGGCCCGCCGCATTCGAGGTCGAGGACGCCTACGGCCTCTACGGCAGCGCCACCAACCCGCTCGACCGCGAACACATCACCGAGCCGCTGGTCACCGGCATCCGCGCCATCGACGGCCTGCTGCCCTGCGGCAAGGGCCAGCGCATCGGGATCTTCGGCGGCAGCGGCGTGGGCAAGAGCACGCTGCTGGGCGCCATGTCGCGGCACAATTCGGCCGACGTGACCGTGATCGCCCTGATCGGCGAGCGCAACCGCGAAGTGCGCGGCTTCCTCGAGCACGAACTGGGGCCGGAAGGGCCGCAAGCGCTCGGTGGTGGTGGTGGCCACCTCGCGACCGGCCGGCGCCGCTGCGCGTGCGCGCCTGCTTCGTGGCGCTGGCGGTCGCCGAGTATTTCCGCGACCAGGGCGCCAACGTGCTGCTGGTGATGGATTCGGTCACGCGCCTGGCCATGGCGCAGCGCGAGATCGGCCTGGCGGCGGGCGAGCCGCCCAGCCAGAAGGGCTACACGCCTTCGGTGTTCAACCTGCTGCCCAAGGTGCTGGAGCGAGCCGGCAATTTTCAACGCGGCTCCATCACCGGCTTCTTCACCGTGCTGGTGGAGGGCGACGATTTCAACGAGCCGATCTGCGATGCCGTGCGCGCCATCCTGGACGGCCACATCATTCTCTCCCGCCAGCTGGCCGCGCAGGGCCACTACCCGGCGATCGATATTCTGCACTCGGTGAGCCGGCTGACCTCGGCCATCGCCACCCCGCACGCAGAAGGAAGCGGCGCGCAAAATCCGCGGCAGGCGCTGGCGGCCTACCGCGATGCCGAGGACCTGATTCAACTGGGCGCCTACGTTTCCGGCTCGAACCCGGCGCTGGACGCCAGCATCCGCCTGCGCCCCGAACTGCTGGAGTTTCTGCGCCAGGATCATGCTGCAAGACTCGCCATCGGCAGAAACACTTTCCTGCCTGGAGAACCTGGCCGGTCAGCTTGACAGCCAGACGCAGCAGGTTGCCGTACGCACTCCCCAGGGTAGGCCGATGAACAGTTTCCGGTTCAGCTTACAGAAGGTTCTCGATTGGCGTCAGACGCAGCTCGATCTGGCGGAAGCCCGGTTCAAACAGCAGACTGGCGGCCGTCGCGGAACTGGATCGTGCGCGCGCCGCACTGGAGGCAGCCGGTATTCGCGCGGAGGTCCAGGTGCGCCAGTGGAAGCCGGTGGCGGGCCGCGACGTGACCGCACTCGGCGGCTACCGCCTTCACGTGATGGCGCAGGAACAGGAGATCGCGGTGAGCCGGGCCAAGCACCAGACGGCGCTTGAAGCGCAGGAGGCCGTAATGCTGGAGGCGCGGCGCCGCTGCCGCCTGCTGGAGCGGCTCAGGGAGCGCCGCCGTGCGGAATGGCAGGCCGCCGGCGACCGCGAAGTGGAAGAACTGGCGTCGGAGTCCTACCTGGCCGGCTGGGCGCGCGGCGAGCGGTGAGCGTTCTGTCACATAATGGTCTTCATGACGCCCGTAACCGTTTCCGAGACTGCCCTGCCTCCCGTTCCGTTGACCGTGGAGGGCGCCAGCGTGCTGCACCAGATGATGCGCTTCCGCTGGACGGCCTGGAGAGCCCTGTCCGCCGAACAGCGCGGCGAAATTCTCACCCAGGCGGTAGCCACGCTGGCCGCGATGGAACGGCCCGCGGATGGCCGCCAGAGCGCTGTTTTTTCTTTGCTGGGCCACAAAGGCGACCTGATGCTGGTGCATTTCCGGCGCAGTTTCGAGGAACTGAACCAGGCGGAACTGGCGGTCGCGCGGCTGCGGCTCAACGACTATCTGGAGCCCGTCAACAGCTATCTCTCGATCATCGAACTGGGCCTGTACGAATCCACGACCAAGATTTATACCGATCTCGCCTCCAAGGGCGTCCAGCCGAACTCCGACGAATGGAAGGCGGAGATCGAAGCGGTGCTGCAGCGGCAGCGTCAGGCCATGGCGCCACGCCTGTGGCCGGAGATCCCTCCGGCAAAGTACCTCTGCTTTTACCCCATGGACCGCCGCCGCGGCGAATCCATCAATTGGTACACCGAGCCCATGGCGGACCGCAAACGCATGATGCACGAGCACGGCATGGTGGGGCGCCGGTACGCCGGCGAAGTGAAGCAGATCATCACCGGCTCCATCGGTTTCGACGATTGGGAATGGGGCGTAGACCTGTTCGCCGAAGATCCGCTGGTGTTCAAGAAGCTGATTTACGAGATGCGCTTCGACCAGGTGAGCGCCGTGTACGCGTTATTCGGGGCGTTCATGGTGGGGCTCCGGGTCCCTGCCGCGGATCTCCCTAAGCTGCTGGCGGTGTAGTTACTCGCTGCGCAGCACCACCATCGGATCCACGCCGCCAGCCTTCCGCGCCGGCAGGTAGCACGCCGCTGCGCCGACGGCCGCCAGTACCGCAGCCGCGGTCACAAAGGTCGGCAGGTCGATGGCCTGCACGCCGTACAACACGCTTTTGAGAACGCGCGTGAGCGCCAGCGACGCACCCACTCCGAGCAGCAGGCCGCCGGCGATCAGGAGCGCGCCGCGGCGGAGCACCAGCGCGACCACGTCGTCTGAGGTGGCGCCCAACGCCACCCGCACGCCGAATTCGCGCAGCCTTTGCTTCACTACGTAAGCGATCAGCCCGTAGATCCCGATCGCCGCGAGCACCAGGGCGAAACCGGCAAACCAGGTCAACCCGATGGCGCTCAGGCGCTCGCGAAAGCCCTGCTGGTCCAGATTGCCTTCCAGCGACCCCACATAGGTAATGGGCTGGCCCGGCCGGATCTGCCAGACCGTCTTCTCCGCGGCCGGCGCCAGATCGAGCGGCGGCCCGTCCGAGCGGATCACGAATCCGATAGCGCCAGGGGTATCCTGCGTAAATGGACGATACATGGTCGGCTGGGGAGCCTGCGACAGCATGGGCCGGACGTCGCCGGCGATGCCTGTCACCCGTAGCCATTGGGCAGGCGCCTGCCCGCCAATCCGCACCCGCCTGCCCACGGCATCGCCGCGGCCGAACAGCTTGCGCGCCAAGCCCGTGCTGAGGATCGCCACTTGCGGAGCGTCCGCGGTGTCCTGCTCCGAAAAGCTGCGCCCCTCCAGAATCGGAATGTCCAGCGCGCCGAAGAAGCCGCCGCTCACCGGGTTGACCACGGTCTGTACGGCATCGGCCGGGTCGGTGCTGCCGCCTTCGGCGAATAGCGCGCTTCCTCCGTTGCTCCCTCCGCCCGGCAGGCCGTATGCCACCGACGCGGCGCGCACTCCCGGCAGAACGCGCAGCCCGCCGATCACATCCTGGTAGAAACGCACCAACCGCTGCGGCGGCAATCCGGCCGTGGGCGTTCGAAACGTGAGCACGTGGTCCACCCGAAAGCCCGTTCCATGATAGAGAGAGTACACGCTGCGCATACCCAGCCCGGCACCGGTCAGCAAAAGCACCGCCAGCGCCAGTTCGGCCACCACAATGGCGTCCAGAAAGCGCCGCTGCGCCACGCCTGAGGACGTGCTCCGCGCGCCCAAGGCCGACGTCGCGGAACGCAGAGCGGGAGCCAGCCCGAACAGCAGGACTGTGACCATCGAAAGCACCGACGAGAACAGCAGGACCGGCGTGCTGATGGCGATCCGGTCCACCCCGGGGAGAGGAATCGGGAGCTTCATCGGCAGCAGGGTACGAGCCAGCGGCACCAGGAACAACGCCGCCGCCACTCCCGCCGCACCCGCGAAAACGGCCAGCGCCAGGCTCTCCGCCAGAAGTTGGCGCACAATCTGCCAGCGAGTCGCGCCCAGCGCCGCCCGAATGGCCATCTCCCGGTCCCTTTCGGTGGCGCGCGCCAGTAGCAGGCTCGCCACGTTGGCGCAGGCGATCAAAAGCAGGAAGCCCACGGAGGCCAGCAGAACGCCCAGCACCGGCCGGTAAAAGCGCGAATACTGCTCCCGGACACTAGTGACTCGCGCGCCGCGGTTTCGATTCGTGGCCGGCGACTGGCTCTCCAGCCGGCTCGCGATGGCGTCGAATTCCGCCTGCGCCTCGGGCTCGGTGACGCCGGGCCGCAACAGCCCGACTCCCATCACGGGCCGTGGCCGCCGGCTCCCCGCCCTCAGAGACAGCGGCGCCCACAGAGCGAATTCGCGCATGTAAAAGAAGAATTGCGGAGGCAGAACCCCGAGCACCGTATGCCGCCCGTCGCCTAACAGGATTTGCCGTCCCACGATGGCGCGATCGCCGCCATACTGGGTCTGCCAGAGGTCGTACCCCAGCACCACCGCATCGTCGGGATCTCCCGGCGCGAAGGCACGGCCGATCAAGGGCTGCACACCAATGGTGCGGAAGAAACCCGGCGTGACGCGGCCGCCAATCACCTCTGTCGGACTGGCGCCCTGCGCGATCGAAAAGAATCCGAAGGTCAACGCGTCCAGCGATTCCATGGTCCGGGTCTGCTGTTGCCAGGCCAGCAGATCCTGCGGCGGAACCGTAGTCACCGGTCCCATCGCCGCGCCAGGGTCGGTTCGCGCGGTGCGGTCGAACTCCCAGAGCAGCATTAGCCGGCCGGCGTTGGAGTATGGCAGGGGGCTCAGCAGGACACCGTAGGCAAAGCTGAAAACTACGGTCGTCGCGGCAATGCCCAAAGCCAGTGTGAAGGTCGCCAGAACGGAAAACCCCGGACGGCGGGCCAGCATCCGAAGGGTCGTGCGCATGTCGGCCTCCTGGCCGTCATTGTACACGGGCCGCCACTGGAATCACGAACTTCAACCCGGTGTGGGTCGCGGAGAAGGCACAGGCATTGACGTCCTTCAATCCCGCGGTGCGTCCGGTATCGATCACGTCGATCTCGCGGATGGCTGTGACGCCTTTCGGGTAGATTACCCACAAAGCGCCGGCCGGCTTCAATTCACCGGCCAGTCCTGCTTCGCCTTGCCCGCGCCTGCACACCGCGCTGCCGGAGTTCCGCCCGAAACGCTTCCTCGAACTCGCCCACCACGAGCGCCGCCATGCCGTCCTCGACTCCCAGTTTGTCCAACCGCGAAGGTGGATGCAGGATCTTATGAGCCCACTTCTCCGCGGCCGCGCCCAATTCGAACTCGGCCGGCCCGCCCGGAAAATCCAGCTTCAGGACTCCGCCCTCCGCTCGCACACCCGATAGTTCCCGGAACGGCAGTTTGAGGCGCTCCTCGCCGCGAAACAGCACATGATCGGTTTCCAGGTGCGCGCGTCCCTGGAGCCGGCGCTTTTGGAATCGAATGCGGCAGTCCAGTTCCTGTCCCATCTCAAGCCTCAATCGCGATGGTATCGTCGAACTTCACGGCGAGGTCGCGCAGGTAGCCTTCGATGCTCGCCGTATATCCGAAGAAGTATCGCGCCAGGAACCGGAAGACCACGTTATAGATTTCGCCGTCTTCGGTGATGCGCAACTCGGCTCCGCCGCCGGGCGCGGGCGCTATGTCGAAACTCCAGGTGCCGCCAAAGGGCAGGTTAGGATCGGCCATGCGAATAGCCAGTCGCCGGGCGGGCACATCCTCCACCAGTTCGAACGTGATCTTCTGCCCGTGAGTATCTTCTTCCCACCATTGCCTGCGTCCGTCCTTCTCCGGCAGAACGCCGAAGCTCCTGACGCCGGTGCGCCAGTCGGGCGGCCCGGCAATCACGGCGTACAACGCCTCGGGCGAAGCGCGATAGCGGGCCTTCCGCGTAGCCCGATGCTTCACCGGCAGCGTCGTCCCAATCAGCGCCACCAGGCCCGCCATCACCACCAGCGCCGCAATCGCCGGCAAAAGCCAGTTCATATTGCTCCTCCTCGCAGGAACCGGTTCAGTTTCCCCGACGCCATCATCGCGCGAGATGCCTCAGCCAGCAACTCCAGGCCGGCCGGCGCCTGCCTCCGGCGCTCGGGATCCAGACGCACCAGCGCCGCCGACACCAGTTCCGGCTCCAGTACATTCCGCCGGCCCTTCACCCGCATGCCTGCCGCGGTCAGGCGCGCGAACATGCCGCCGGTGACAGGCGAAACAGATTTGCGGATAACAGCGGAGGACACCACCCGGCGCCCGGACAGGTTATCGCCAGTGGCCTTCCACGAACGCGTACCCGCCCCGGCGATGCGCCCAGTACGGCCGCACCCAACGGGCCTGTGCACGGGGAGGCCGCACCCACGCTCCGGGAACCCAGACATACGCCCGGCCATCCCAACGATGGTATCCGGGAGTCCACACATAGCCGCGGCCGGGAGCCGGAATGGTCCGCTCCACGATGGGGCGGGGCGGCGCTACCCGCACGAAAACCTCGGCCGCCATCGACGGGAAGGCCGCCAGAGCTCCTGCGAAAACGCCAGCGATTAAACTTTTGCGGAACATCTTTTCTCACCTCCGCCAGATAGTGATGCATGCCCGCAGCCGCGGTTCCTTAACGCGCAGTTAAATACCTTTAATCGACGACTTACTCGTCGTCGTGCTGCGCGGAAAGGCGAGTCACCACCGAAAGATCTTCCAGCGTGGTCACATCTCCGGTGACTGAGTTGGAAGTCACAATCTCGCGCAAGAGCCTCCGCATGATTTTGCCGCTGCGCGTTTTGGGAAGCGCATCGGTGAAGCGAATCTGTTCCGGCTTGGCGAAACTGCCGATCTCATGCGCCACCCACTTGCGCAACTCTTCGCCCAGTTCCTCGTGGTTCCAGTTCCCCTTCTTCAGCGTCACAAAACAGGCTACCGCCTGCCCGGTGATTTCGTGCGGCTTGCCCACCACCGCCGCTTCCGCCACCGCGGGATGCTTCACCAGTGCGGATTCGATCTCCATGGTGCTCAGGCGGTGGCCGCTCACGTTCATCACGTCGTCCACGCGCCCCAGAATCCAGAAGTAGCCGTCTTCATCGCGCCGCGCCGCGTCGCCGGCCAGGTAGACGCCGTCGATGCGCTCCCAGTAGGCCTGCCGGTAGCGGTCGGGATCTTTCCAGAGTGTGCGCGCGATTCCGGGCCACGGCCGCCTCACAATCAGAAAGCCTTCGCGATTGGCGTCCAACGGCTTGCCCTGCAAATCCACTACATCGGCCAGAATTCCCGGAAGGGGCAGCGTGCCCGAACCCGGCTTCAACGGCACCGCGCCGGGCATGGGCGCGATCATGATGCCTCCGGTTTCCGTCTGCCACCAGGTATCCACAATGGGGCAGCGCTCCTTGCCGATCACCTTGTAATACCACTCCCACGCCGCCGGATTGATGGGCTCGCCCACCGACCCGAGCAGCCGCAGGCTGGACATGTCGTGCCCGTTGGGCCACTGGTCGCCCTGCCGGATGAACGCGCGGATGGCGGTGGGCGAGGTATAGAAAATGTTCACCCGGTATTTTTCGATCAGGCGCCAAAAGCGGTCGGGTTGCGGATAATCCGGCGCGCCCTCGTACATCACGCTGGTGGCCCCCGCGGAGAGCGGCCCATAGACAATGTAGCTGTGGCCGGTCACCCAGCCGATATCGGCGGTACACCAGTAGGTGTCCTCGTCGCGCAGGTCGAAGACCCATTTCATGGTCATGTGGGCGTGCAACAGGTACCCGCCCGTGGTGTGTACGATGCCCTTCGGCTTCCCGGTAGTCCCGGAGGTGTACAGCACGAACAGCGGATGCTCGCTATCCAGTTCCTCGGCCGGGCACACCTCGCTTACGCCTTCATCCAGCTCATGCCACCAGTGATCGCGCCCTTCCTGCATGGCGACGGCGCCGGCGGTCCGGCGGTATACAATCACGTCGCGGACGCTGTCACAGCCGGAGAGCGATTCGTCCACCGCATCCTTCAGCCGTACTTCTTTGCCGCGCCGCCAGGCGCCATCGGCGGTGATCACCACCTGCGCTTCCAGGTCCTGGATACGGGCTCGCAAGGCTTCGGCCGAAAATCCGCCGAACACCACGCTATGCGTGATGCCCAGTCGCGCGCACGCCAGCAGCGCCACCGCCAACTCCGGAACCATTCCCATGTAGATGATGGCCCGGTCGCCGTCCTTCAGGCCGCGGCCTTTGAGTACATTCGCGAAACGGCACACCAGCCGGTGCAGTTCCTGATAGGAAATCTGCCGCTGCTCACCCGATTCGCCCTCCCACAGGATGGCCACCTTGTTCTTGCGATGGGTGGCCAGGTGCCGGTCCACGCAGTTGTAACTGGCGTTGATGCGGCCGCCGGCGAACCATTTCGCAAAGGGCGGGCGCCATTCGAACACGTGCGACCATTTCTGGAACCACGCCAGTTCCTTCTCCGCCAGTTCGCCCCAAAATTCCTCAGGCTGTTCCGCGGCCTTCTGGTACAGTGCGCGATACTCTTCCATGCCTTGCACATGCGCGCGCTTCACGAACTCCGGATTCGGAGGATAGACATTCGCCATGCTGACGATGTTATCACCAGCCGATGACGGCCCGGCCCATCAATTCGCCCCGCCGCAGACGGTCCAGCACGGCCGGCGTTTCGTCGAGCGAATGCACCTCCACGTGAGCCCGGATGAGACCGGCGGCGGCCAAGTTGAAGACTTCCGTCAGATCCTGCTGCGTGCCCAGGTAGCTGCCGCGCACCGTGATTCCCTTTAGCACGGTATCTACCAGCGGCAGTTCGTACTGGCTCATCGCCAGCCCCACCAGCACCAGCGTTCCGGTCCGCTTGAGAGCGCGGAAAGCCTGATGGATCGCGGACGCCGAAGGGGTCAGCACCAGGGCTGCATCCACTCCGCCATACTCCTTCTGCAAAGTCCGGCCGGCGTTTTCCCCGTGGACCGCCACTTCCGCGCCCCATTCGCGCGCCATGTGCAGCTTATCGTCCGATACATCCACGCCCGCGATGCGCAGTCCCTGGACCTTGGCCAGTTGCAGCGCCAGGTGGCCCAATCCTCCCAGCCCGAACAGCGCCACACTGTCGCCGCGCCGCAACCCCGACTCGCGCAGCGCGCCGAACGCCGTCCACCCCGCGCAGCACAGGGGCGCCGCCTCGGCAGCCGCCAGCGTCTCCGGCACGCGCACCAGCGCCGCGGCCGGCATGATCGCATATTCGGTCAACGCACCGTGCAGGGTGTATCCGAAATTGGTCTGCCGCGGGCAAAAGCGCTCGCGGCCGGAACTACACCATTCGCAACTGCCGCAGGTAGTGCCCAGGAACGTGATGCCCGCGCGATCGCCTGGCGACCAATCTTTCACTCCCGCGCCCACAGCGTCCACCCGGGCGATCCCCTCGTGCCCCAGGGTCAGCGGAGCCAGCGGCAGCTTTTCCAGGCCCGCCACGAACAGGTCCGAATGGCACACCCCGCATGCTTCCATGCGCAGCAGCACCTCGCCCGCTCCCGGTTCGCCCAGGTAAATCGATTCAATCGCCACCGGCCCGCGCGCTTGCGCCAGCACGGCCGACTGCGTACGCGTGGAACGCATGGCTACAGCCCTCGCAGGAACGGGTTGAACTGCTTCTCCTGGCCGATGGTGGTGTTCTCGCCGTGCCCCGGAATCACCACCGTCTGCTCCGGCAGCGGCAACAGCTTGTTGTGAATCGAGCGCTGGATCTGTTCGAAATCGCCGCCCGGCAAATCCGTTCGCCCGATGCTCCCCAGGAACAACGTGTCCCCCGCGACCAGCTTTTCTTCACTCGGAATGTAGAGGCTGATGCTGCCCTGCGTGTGTCCCGGAGTATGCAACACGTGGAATTCGGTAACGCCCATCGCCAGCCGGTCGCCGTCTTTCGCCGCCACGTCGATTTCCACCGGGTCGGGCGTCCGAGTGCGCAGCCATTGCGCCTGCACATCCATCATCTTCTGCAGTTCCCGATCGTTTGCATTCATATAGACCGGCGCGCCGGTAGCCTGTTTCAATTTCTGCGCGCCGCCAATGTGATCGATGTGGGCATGCGTAATCACGATGGCTTTCACGGTGAGCCCGTGCCGCCGGACCGCTTCCAGCACGAGCGAAATCTCGTCGCCTGGATCCACCACCAGGCCCTCGCGCGTCGCTTCATCGCCGAACACCGAGCAGTTGCATTGCAACGCGCCCACCGGCAGGATCTCATGGATCATACGCCGATTGTATACTCTAAGGCTATGTCCGACGTACTGACGATTATCATGCGCTGGCTCCACATCTCTTCCATGGCGACGCTCGTGGGAGGGATTCTGTACGCGCGCCTGGTCATGGCGCCCGCCATCGCGGAGCTTTCTCCGGAATCCGGCAAGTCACTGGGCAACCGGGCCGCGGCGGCCTATCGGCCGCTGGTCATCGCGGCCATGATCGGTTTGATCATGTCCGGCATTTACCGGCTCCTGATCACACCGGGACACACCGCGCTGTATCACGCTCTGCTCGGCATCAAGCTGCTGCTGGTGCTGCACGTGTTCGCCGTGGCGCTGCTCATCTGCAAGCCGGACAACGCCAGGCGCGCCCGCATGATGACCGGCGTTATCGTTTCCGGCCTGTGCATCATCGCGATATCGGCCTGGCTCTCCCGCATCTTCTAAACTGGAATGATGAGCGAGGGTTATGAAGCACTGCGCCGCGGCGCAGCTTTTCTGGATGTTTCGGCGCGCGGACGCATTGTGGCGCGCGGGCGCGACCGGGCCCGCCTGCTGCACAATCTCACCACCAACGAAGTGAAGAAGATGACGCCGGGCTCCGGCTGCTACGCCTTTCTGCTGAGCCCGCAAGGCCGCGTCCAGGCCGACCTGCACCTGCTTTGCTTCGAAGATCGTTTCCTGATCGAAACCGAACCCGAACTGCGCGAAAAGGTATTCCAGCACATCCGCCGCTACATCATCGCCGACCAGGTGGAGCTGGAAGATGTGACCGCGCAAACGTCGGAGATCGCTCTTGAGGGTCCGGCCGCGGCGGCGCTACTGGCCCCGCTGAGCGCTCCTATCCCCGGCGCGCCGTATTCACACCTGCCGTGGGGCAGCGCGACCATAGCCGCCATGAGCCTCACGGGGCAACCGGGCTTCCGCATTTTCGGCGACGGCGACCTGCTGAGCAAGATCGTATCCGCGGGCGCGGCAGGCGCCACCGAAGACGACTTCCGCCGGGTGCGCATCGAAAACGGCAAGCCGCGCTACGGCGAAGATATCCGCGAGACCTCGCTTCCCCAGGAGACCCAGCAGATGCACGCCATCAGCTTCAGCAAAGGCTGCTACCTGGGGCAGGAGATCGTGGAGCGCATCCGCGCCCAGGGCCACGTGAACAAGAAGCTGGTGCGTATCGAAATCGACGCGGCGGAAGCGCCGGCGGCCGGCTCGAAACTCACCGCTGACGGCGCCGAAGCCGGCGAGATTACTTCGGCGGTCTACTCGCCGGACTCGGGCAAAGTCCTTGCCCTGGCGTATGTGCGCACGCCGCACGCCAACCCCGGCACGGAATTGCACGCAGGTAACGTCAGGGCAATCGTAGGGTAAGCCTCAATACTGTTCAGTTGAGATACGCGAAACGTCCAGTATCCTCCGGAGCGGCGCCAATTTCCGACTCGGGGATAAATTGACCAGAGGGCGGCAGCGGCTTCCCGGAACGCCGTTCGGGGCCAACATCACCATAGGGGACAACGCGTCAACTTGGGTAACTTCCTGTTGACCGACAATGCACACGCAATGGGCCCAGCGCAACGCCAGTTCCATGTGATGCCGGGCGTGAGTGAGTGAAGTCGCTACTCTTGACAGGAACGCACGCCAGCCGGAACTCGCACGAAGTCCTGCAATCCGGCCAACTGTTCTCTTGCAGTCGTGACCGGCGCGCGCAGCCGCGAGCTTCGTTCGATACAATGTTCACAGGCTGAGAATACCGGTGGACCTTCGCGTCAAGCGTCATGAGTAATCCAACTCGTCTTCATCCGGCCGACCTATTGGGGTTCGGCCGACTCGCAGTGGAAGGCACCTCGGGGATGATCGACGTGGTGGAGTCGATGCATCGCGCCATCGCCGGTAATATCCTGCCTGGAACGCCCTCGCACGCGCTCATCGCCCGCACGACGGCTAACGTCTATGAGGCCGTACGCGCCTTCACCGGATTGGCGGGCGGCGTCAGTGAGGCCGTGCTCTCGCAGCATGCCTCCACAGCGGGCAACAAACCCTCAACGTCCGAACGGGAAGCTCTGCTGGCCGCCCTGAACGGCATCCTAGGCGACCATCTGGCCGCCACACAAAACCCGCTCGCCATTCCGATGCGTCTGCGCCGGCACGGAAGCCCTCTGCAACTGGAAAGGGAACATCTGACCTTGGCAATTCCCCAACTTGGCAGCAAAGTGTTGGTGATGGTCCATGGTCTTTGCATGAACGACCTGCAGTGGACACGGCAAGAACACAATCACGGCGATGCCCTGGCCGCCGATCTGGGATGGACACCGGTCTACTTGCACTACAACAGCGGCTTGCACGTCTCGACTAATGGGCACGCCTTTGCCGCCTTGCTCGAAGACCTCGTCGCTCAATGGCCGATGCCGGTGAGTGAGTTGGCGATCATTGGCCACAGCGTCGGCGGTCTGCTGGTCCGCAGTGCCCGCTATTACGGCACTGAGGCACGCCACCGCTGGCCGAAATACTTGCGATGCCTCGTCTTCCTCGGCACACCGCACCAAGGCTCTGCGCTCGAGCGCATTGGCAACGGGCTTCACACCCTCCTCAACTTGACGCCATACAGTGCGCCCCTCTCGCGCATCGCTGCCATTCGCAGCGCCGGCATCACCGACCTGCGCTACGGGAATCTCCTCGACGAAGATTGGCAGGGAACAGACCGTTTCCACCACGCGGGAGACCGCCGCCACCCCTTCCCATTGCCGAGAGGCGTGCGCTGCTCGGCCCTTGCAGCCAGCAAGGGTAAGACCGGCGAGCACTTCGGAGACGGACTGGTTAGCGTCGACAGCGCCTTGGGCCGCCACGCAAATCGCAGGAGCGCCCCGTTGTTTGCAGAGTCGCGCCAATGGATCGGTCATGGTTTGAACCACTGGGACCTGCTCAGTCATCCCACGGTCTATCGACGAATCCGGGAAGAACTGGCCTCCTGAACGAAGGCTGCACCACCGCCAAGACACTCGATCCGAAAGCTTGAATGGCCAGCGGCTTGTGGTGACCACCGTGAGTAGTGCCCGGAAAACGCCCCAACCGGAAGTTAGGCTGGCGTGGCACGTTGACGGGAAACGCCCGAGTGTGCGAAGTATATTTCCGGTTTGCGGCGGGCGGAGGAGCATCAGGCCTTGTCCCAATCGCTGGTCTTGACACCGGCTTGACGCAGGATCTCTTTCAATAGGGACCAGTCAAGTCAATGCTCGCCCTTGTGCGGATTTGGAATGCGAACCTTGAGTTCGCCCTTTTGCACGAACTGATGACGGTTGCCGGAGATCGGTCCTGTGAAACCCAGGTTGTGGAAACGCCGGATCAGGTCTTTGCGGGAAAATCGGCTTGGCCATCGGTCAAGCGGCTTTGAGCGATAGACCGACTCGGCCGAGGCGGGGGATAGGATCGTTGTCGCGGACCTTAAGAATCAGCCATTCTTCGAGAACCTCTTGGAGCACTTCACGGCAGGCGTTGACGGTAGCCTCGTTAGCCCAGACGCCGGCCAGTCCAGGAATCTCGCCGAAGCATGAGCCGTCGTCGAGAGTCTTGAACCGGGCTCTCTTCATCGCCTCACGGATGTAGCGCGTCAACATTAATCCAACGATAGCAGGGTGGCGGGCGTGATCGGCCGGACTGGGATGGCCCGCGATCCGGTGTTCGAAATGTCCGACTCCACTCGCCCCTCTCCAGCCCCGCGGACAAGTCGCCCGGCGGCGGCCTCACTGAATAGCATTGGGGTAAGCCCGCCCGTTTGTGATGAAATGGTCGGACGATGGCTCCCCGCCACGACCCCCTGCGCCCGGCCGTCGTCTGGACCCTGGCCACTCTCGCCGCGTTTCTCCTGGTGGAAGGGCTGCTCTTCCGCACCGGATGGTACAACCGGTGGCTGGAACCCAACTCCTCCGCCGGTTTGGTCGAAGGTTACCTCTCGTGGCTCGCCCAACGCCCTCACGATTCCGACGCCGAGGTCGTAGTGCTGGGCGATTCGCGCATCGCGCACGGGCTTTCGGCCGCGGGCGCGTCCAACGCCGCCGGAAACAGCCTCCACTTCTGGAATCTCGGTATCGCCGGGACCCTGCCGCGCGACTGGTATTACATACTGCGCGATGCCGACCCCGACCACCGGCGCTTCGCGGCGATCGTTCTGGCGCTGGACCAATATTCGGATGAGGATTACGACGATGTGTATGCCGACCGCATCATCGACCTGAACTTCGTCATCGCCAGGCTGCGACTCTCGGATTGCCGGGAGTTCGCCGCATCTATGAAATCGCGCGAGAACCGCGCCCATGCCCTGATGGGGTGCATCCTCAAGGGAATCGCGCTGCGGCGCGATGTCCGCGACCTGCTGGCCACCTGGCCCGCCCGTTTCGAACGCGCCGCCGCATGGCGCGAACATGGTCTGGATGGCGTGAATGCCTTCACCGGCATCGATCGTGACCTGCGCGGGCTGCGCGCCGATTGGAATCGCCGCATCCTCACCTTCCCTACCGGTATCGATGCGGCCACCCGCGCTTCGATCCAGGCAACCGTCATGCCTCACTGGCCTCCGCACACCGGGGAGACCACGCGTTACCGGCAGCGCTGGCTGCCCCGGATCTTCGACCTCTACCGAAACTCACCCACGCGCGTGATCCTGCTGCAACTGCCGCGCGCTCCCCTGCCCAAGCCGGAAAGCACCACGCCGCCGGTCTTCCTGAACGCCGCGCTTCCCCGGGCCGGCGTGCTCGCGCTTCCTCCCGCCACTTTCGGCGATCTGGAACGCCCCGAGTTTTTCTTCGATGGCCTGCATCTGAATCGCGCCGGACGCGCCATCTTCTCCGCGCGACTCGGCAAGATCGTGGCCGCTCTGGTGGGAGTCCGGTAATTCGTGCTGTTCACTACCTGGCCCTTCGCCGGATTCCTGGCCGCGGTTCTGCTTCTCTTCTATCTGCTGCCCCGCCCGCTCCGCCGTTACCTGCTGCTGGCCGCGAGCCTGCTGTTCTACATGGCGTGGAAGGCCCGGTTCGTGTTCCTGATTCTCGCCCTGATCGCCATCGACTACACCGCCGCGCGAGTCATTCATGTGCAATCCGGCCGCCGAAGAAAAGCGGCTCTGCTGGTGAGTCTGGCGGCAAACTTCGGGTTGCTGGGCTGGTTCAAATACGCCAACTTTCTCCACCAGGCCTGGTTCCAACTCTTGCAGCCGGGCATGGCCGTAAATCCACTGCACATCATTCTGCCGCTCGGCATCAGCTTTCACACCTTCCAAAGCGTCTCTTACGTCCTCGATGTTTACCGCGGCGAACAGGCCGTAGTCACCAGCTTTCCGGACTACGCGCTTTTCGTTTCGTTCTTCCCGCAACTGGTGGCCGGACCCATCGTGCGGGCGCGCGAGTTCTTTGTGGACCTGTGGAACTGGCGTCCCCCTACCGGCACCGAGTGGCTGCGCGGCATCGAGACGATCCTGACCGGGCTGGCCAAAAAACTCGTCTTTGCCGATCAGTTCGCATTCATCGCCGACCGGTATTTCGGCAATCCCGCGGCCCTGCCCGGTTTCGTGCCGGCGTGGTCCGCGGCCGTCGCTTTCGGACTCGAGATCTTCTTCGATTTTTCCGGCTATTCCGACATCGCTATCGGCGTCGCGCTGCTGTTCGGCTTCCACTTCCCGGCGAACTTCCGGCGGCCGTACTTTTCGGCCAGCATCAGCGAGTTCTGGCGGCGCTGGCATATGACGCTTTCCCGCTGGCTGCGCGACTACCTCTATATCCCCCTGGGCGGAAACCGCCGCGGACCCTGGCGAACCTATCTCAACCTGATGATTACGATGTTGCTCGGCGGCCTTTGGCACGGCGCCAGTTGGACCTTCGTGGCCTGGGGCGGCTACCATGGCGCGCTGCTGGCGCTGGAACGCCTTGTGCGCGGACGCCGCGAACCCACCGGCCCGCTTCGCATCCCCCTGGCCATCCTGACGTTCCTGCTGGTTTCCCTCGGCTGGGTGCTATTTCGCGCTGGAACCATGGCACGCGCTGCGTTTATCTTCGGCCAGATGTTCTCCCGCTCTTCCGGCGAAATGGTATGGACCGCCTGGCAAGTGCGCCTTGCCCTTCTGGCTCTCCTGCTGGGCCTGGCGGAGGAATACGGAAACGCGCTTACCCGCCTCGCCGAAGCGCCCGCCTGGGTCCGCGCCGCGGCGGCGATTCTGGTGCTTCTCGCCATCGAGTTGTTCACCGCATCGGAATCGGCCATTCCCTTCGTGTATTTTCAATTTTGACCGGACCGGGTGGCCGATAATGTTTCTGTGCAGTGGTGTCGATTTCCCCCGTGCCCCTGGCTTGCCGCGTTCTGCTTCGCTCTCACAGCCCTTGCGCGCGCGCCGCAGACACTCACCACCGTGCCGCAAGGGCCAATCCACGTGGAAGGCAACCGCCTGGTGGATAGCTCCGGCCATACGTTCCTCATTCGCGGCGCCGGGCTGCCGGAGTTTCGAACGCTCGCGCCGCGGGCCGCCGAAACGGCCCCGGGATTCAGCCCGTACTCTTCGACGGTATTCGGCACCATCCGCCAGCGTTGGAATATGAATGCCATCCGCATCCCCCTGAGCCTCGTGGATTATGCCGGCGATGCGGGCTACTTGCAGGCCCTCGGGGACACGATCCGGCGCGCGAATGCCCTGGAGTTGGCGGTAATCCTGTCGGCCCCCGGCTCCAACCCACGCTTCTGGCGCGAGTGCTCCACCTTTCTGCGCGACTATCCCCAACTGATTTTCCAACTGGACGCAGGCACCACTGCCGGCACGCAGGAACTCGTGGACGCCGTTCGCGCCGCCGGGGCGAAGCAACCCGTCCTGGTCCCTAGGCCCGGCGAGCAGTCAGTGGACGATCGCAACGCGATCTACCTGGTATCCCCACGCTATGCGGCCACGCGCACCGGGCAGGACCGGGACCGCCAGTTCGCCGGGCTTGCGGAACGTGTGCCTGTCCTCGCCGGCGGCCTCGACCCGGACTTAGACACAACTTCCGGAGAGTGCGCCTCGCTGCCGGCCGATCCCAGCGACGCCGAAGCCGTGCTGGAATCGAACCTGGACTATTTCGATGCGCACGGCATCTCCTGGGTAGCGTCGGAGTTCCGTCCCGGCAAGCTGATCGGAGACTACCAGCGTCTGCTTCCCACATCGCTCGAAAACGGATGGACCTGCGGGCAGGCGGACAATATCGGTTTCGGTATCGGCCAGGTGGTGCAGTTTCATCTCTGGGGCGGGAACATGCGGGGACTCTTCGCCGTGAATGCCGCCGGCAATTTCACCCTTGCGCGGGGCAGCGTCGCCATCGTTTATGGCGCCATCTTCGCCGAGCAGGACATACGGAACCGCCGTAACCCGCCGCCTACGGAATTGGGCAAAGTCTCCGTCCGGATCACGGACCGCACCGGGGTTCCGCGGAAAGCGGCAATGCTGTATGTTTCATCCGGTTGGGGGCAGGCGAATTTCGTGGTCCCTCCCGGGTGCGCGCCCGGTCCCGCGCGCGTCACCGTGCAACACAGCGATGGAACCACCGAATCGACAAGCGTCACCATTGCCGACGTGGCTCCGGGATTCTGGACCGCCCCCGGCGATGGACGGGGGCCCGCGATCGCTGTCGCCCGCGCAGCCGTGGCCGGCGGCCCTTCCCGCGACTTGCCCCTCTATGAATGTCAGTCCGGGAAATGCGCTTCCGTGGCCGTACCCTTTGCGGGAAACCGCTCTGCCATCGTCCGGTTGTTCGGAACCGGCTTCCGCTACGCCGCGAACCTCTCGGATATTCAGGTGACCGTTGCCGGCATCCGCGTCCCCGTGCTGGCTTTCGGAGCCACGGGCGATGCCGGTATGGACCGGCTGACCGTGCGCCTTCCGTCGCGTCTGCGCGGCATGGGAGAGACGGACCTGATCTGTTCCGTTCACGGCCGCCTTTCCAACGTGGTCCGCATCAATCTGGGACTCGCCGCCAGTGCGCCGTACCATTGGGAACTGCCGTCGGGCTTTCCCGTCCCCCGTGTCCCGGCGGACAATCCCATGTCCGTCGTTAAGGTGCAATTGGGCCGCTATCTGTTCTACGACAAACGCATTTCGGTCAACCAGACCATGTCCTGCGCCACTTGTCACCGCCAGGAGGTGGCGTTCACGGACGGCAAGCCCACGCCTGCGGGCGCTACCGGACAAGCGCTGCCGCGCAATTCCATGAGCCTGGTAAATGTGGCCTATAGCGCAGTGCTTACGTGGAGCCGGCCGCATCTGCATTCGCTGGAGCAGCAAGCACTTGTCCCGTTACTTGCGGAGGAGCCGGTGGAACTCGGGATGAGCGGCAGAGCGCGGAAATTCCTTGGAGCTCTGCGGTTGGACAGCACCTACCAGACCCTGTTTCCCCAGGCGTTTCCGGGGGAGCGCGATCCGTACAGCATTGCCAATGTCTGCAAGGCCATCGCCTCCTTCGAGCGCAGCATCATTTCCGCCCGCTCGCCGTATGACCGCTACCATTACGGCGGCGACCGGAACGCGATTTCCGATGCGGCGAAACGCGGCGAGGTCCTCTTCTTTACTGACACTCTGGCGGCCTGCTACCGGTGTCATGGCGGGTTCAATTTCAGCGATGCGGTTGACTACGCCGGGCATGCCGCGGCGCCCGTCACATTCCACAACAACGGTCTGTACAACCTGCCCGGGCTATTCTCCTATCCACCGCCGAACCTGGGAATTTACGAATTCACCCGCCGGGCGGAGGATGTCGGCAAGTTCAAAGCTCCGACCTTGCGGAATATCGCCCTCACCGGGCCCTACATGCATGATGGGAGCATTCTGACCCTGGACGCCGTAATTGCGCATTACGCGTCCGGAGGCCGCAAAAATCCGAATCAGGACCAGCGTGTGAGAGTATTGCCCTTGACGCCTCGGAACCGGCGGGATTTGCTGGCGTTTCTCGAATCGCTCACCGACGAAGAAGTCACCCGGGATCCGCGCTTTGCCACTCCCTGGTAAAGCCAGCTCAGCTTGCCCGCAAACGCTCCACCAGGTCCGCCGGAATCTGTAGATTGCCGTCGCACCCGGTGCCCAGACGTACGCCAGGTTTCACTTCCCCGTGGTAGTCCGATCCGCCCGTCACGCGAAGGCCGTAATGCTTTGCCAGTTCCAGGTATAGCGCGGTATCCGCGGGAGTGTGGTCGGTATGGTACGCCTCAATGGCATTCAGCCCGGCATCGCACAGCTCCGGCATCAGCGCCTGCACGTCGCCCTTCACGCGGATAGGGTGCGCCAGCGACGCAATCCCGCCTGCGCGGCGAATCGCCTCCACGCCCTCGGCAAATTGCGGCTCCTGCCGGTAGACATACCCCTTTGCCGATTCGTCCAGGTAATCGTCGAATGCCTGCCGCAGGTTGGCCACGTATCCTTTTTCCACCATGATCTGGGCGAAGTGCGGACGCCCGGTCATGCCGCGCCCGCGCGCCTCGGCCTCTTCCAGCGTGATGTCGAAACCCAGCTCCTGCAGACGCTTGGCCAGCCGGACGTTGCGCTCGCGCCGCGACGCCTGCTGATCCACCACCCAATTGCGAAAATCGCCCAGCCCGTCTTTGCCACAGAAATATCCCAGCAGGTGTGCCGAATGGCCGTGCAGTTTGGTGGAAAGTTCAATGCCGCAAACCAGTTCGACGCCCGCGATTCGCGCGCCGCGGCCTGCGCCGCGTCGTAGCCCGCAAAGGTATCGTGATCCGTGATGCCGAGGATATTCACGCCTGCCGCGAACCGCCTCGTGCAATCAATTGCGCGGGCGAGCAGGTGCCGTCAGATTCGTTAGTGTGCGAGTGCAGATCGATCAAAAGATACCAGACCCAAACGTTCCAGTGTAGCCCAGATCCTGCTCGGCACTTTGCTCTGGCGTTTCCAGCGAGGAATGCACCGTGACCTCCGGCGCTATGCGGCGGCTCGTACGGATCGGAGATGCCCGTGAATTGCGCGATCTCCCCGGCCAGCGCCTTCTTGTACAGACCCTTCACATCGCGCTGCGCCAGCACCTCCATGGGACACTCCATGTACACTTCCACGAAATTCGGAATGCGCGCCCGCACTTCCTCGCGAACCGCGCGGTACGGCGAAATGGCCGCCGCAATCGCGATCACACCGTTCCGCGAAAGCAGTTCGCACACAAACCCGATCCGGCGGATGTTTTCGTCGCGATCCTCTTTGCTGAAACCCAGGCCTTTGGAAAGATGTGTCCGCACCACGTCGCCATCCAGCACCTCCACCCGGGCGCCCGCCTGGCGCAAGCGCTGCTCCAGCAAGAGTCGAAATGGTGCTCTTGCCTGCGCCGGACAGGCCGGTGAACCAAACCGTGAATCCCTTATGCATCGGCGCACCAACCCGGCGGCGCTGATATGAATGCCGCACTCCTTCCGGTCGTCCTGTTCCCACCACCAGCGGCCCGCCCGCTGGCTTTCGCCGGGCTCCACGCGCCCGCGTGCAGGGCGCGCACCCGATGCTGCCGAATCCCCGTGCATAAAGAGGGTGCAGCGGCACCGCATGTTCGGCAATGTACTCGTCCACGTGCGCCGCCGTCCAATCGGCTAGCGGATTGACCTTCACCCGCCCGTCCACCACTTGCACTTTGGGAGTGGCGGCGCGGTCCTCGGTCTGCTCCCGGCGCAGTCCGGTTGCCCACGCCCGCAATCCGGTCAGCTTGCGCTCCAGCGGACGAACCTTGCGGATCTCGCAGCACAGCTTTCGATTTTCCATGCTGTCGTAGAACAGGTTGACCCCGTGGGCTGCCACCATCCGCGCTACTTCGGCCGGGTCGGGACGGACCACCTCAATCTGCAATTCCGTACTGTTCCCTCACCTTATCCATCATAAGGTGAGTCTCGTCCGGCAGCCGTCCCGTATCCAGAGTGAAAACGCGAACCTGAGGATCGATGCGCGTCGCCAAGTCGATGATCACCATTCCTTCCTTCTGAAAACTGGTGGCGATGGCGAACGCTTTCCCGAATGTGCCGATGCTCCAGGACAGAACTTCGGCAGCCGGGGCGGATTCAAACTGTTGATAGCTACTCAATCTCTATCAAGTTTAGGGTGAATCCACCCGAGCTGTCAACTTTAAGCTTCGTCCTACCGCGTACGATAGGTGAATTCGGCCCGTTCCCGGCGGAGCAGTTCGAGGTCCAGTTCTTCCGCCATGGAAAGGTCCAGAACGCGCACGCGTTGCCCCTCGCGCAGTTCCTGTAAGCGGACCTCCCGGCCGTTGGCAAAGCGAACCGCATCGCGGTAACTGTTTGCCGCGGCGGAGATTTGGGTGAAGGTCACATCCTCTTCGGCGCCCACTGCGAATTCGTGCTGCAGCCTCACCGGGATGTCCTGCAATCGCAGTCGCGCGCCGGGCGGGATACAAACTGCCGGTACCGGGTCCGTGCGCAGGGGATTAAAAAATGCTTTCACGGTGCACCAGAAACTCCGGCGGGCCGTGGGCGCGGGTTCGAGAATACGCTTGAGATCGCCGGGCGAAGCCAAGCCCAGCGATCCCGTGGGGAAACGGTGGGCAACCAGATCCTCGCCTTGTTGAGCCAGACGGTTGGGTACAGCCATCAAAGAGTAATCACACATTGTCGTCGATCCTCCAGTGCGAACTTCCTAATTCGAGTTTCGGTTTGCTGCACGAGATTGGCAAGCCACAAACCGCACGGAAGCCCGTCGCGGCAGCCGCTTACGGTGTGATACAGCACCGTGTTAACGGAGAACTGCGTCTACCCTGTTAAGATGTGATGGTGGATCCTGAGGGAAAAACAGCAACGCCGGAAGAAGCGCCGCGAGAGCTCGACCCGGCATGGCGGCGGGTGCTTTTGGCACGCCACCCCAAACGCCCCCACTCCCTGGACTACATCCAACGCATTTGCAACGATTTCCATGAGATCCACGGTGACCGCCTGTATGGCGACGATGCCGCCATCGTGACCGGCTATGGCGATTTCGACGGTCGCCAGGTTCTTTTCGTGATGGAGCAGAAGGGGCGGACCACCAAAGAGAAGATCCACCGCAACTTCGGCATGCCCAAGCCGGAAGGTTACCGCAAGGCCCTGCGCGCCATGCAACTGGCCGCCAAGTTCGATCGCCCGATTGTTACATTTCTGGATACTGCCGGGCGCCTACCCGGGGATCGACGCCGAAGAGCGCGGGCAGGCCGAAGCCATCGCCCGCAATCTGCGGGAGATGGCCCGGTTGCCGGTGCCGGTGGTGGTGGTCTGCATCAGCGAAGGCGGCAGCGGGGGGGCTCTGGCATTGGGTGTGGGTAACGTAATTCTGATGATGGAGAATGCGGTTTACAGCGTGATTTCCCCGGAGAACTGCGCCAACATTCTGTTCCGCGACACCGGCCGCGCCGAGTGGGCCGCCGGAGCTTTGAAGTTGACCGCCGAAGATCTGAATGCCCTGGGAATGATCGACGCCATCATCCCCGAGCCGCCCGGCGGCGCTCAAGACGATTGGGACACGGCCGCCGCCAATCTCCGCCAGCACCTGGCAGGACGGCTGCGCGAGCTCTCCATCATGAGCGGCGATCAACTGGTGGAGCATCGCTACGCCAAGTTCCGCAAGATGGGGAATTTCTTCGCGTGAAGAAGACTACCTGGCTGGGCATCGCCTTCGCCGTCCTGGTGCTGGGCTATATCTTTTATTCCAGTTTCCGGCCCCAGGGCTTTCGCTGCCGGGTATGCATCAGTTTCAAAGGTAATCGCGACTGCCGCACGGCTTCCGCCGCCACCCAGCAGGAAGCGCTGCGCACCGCCGTCACCAATGCTTGTGCGCAACTCTCCGGCGGGGTCACCGAATCCAACCAATGCGAGAACACCACTCCGGACTCGATCGACTGGCTGAAGTAACTAATTTGGTCTGCTAATATTTCCCCGTTTCATCCGTCAATCTTTCGGGTATGCCAGGGCTTCACCCGCTTGCAACAGACCCCGAAGTGTAAAATAAGATTGAACTACAGACTGGCAAACAGCGTCTAAATGGGTGATACCACAGGACGGGAGATTTTTTGTCGTGAAGCGTAAGTGGAAGATTCTCATAACTTTGGTCGCTTTATTGATCGCGGCGATCGGCGTCTATGCCAGTACCGTGTACTCCAAGCGCGGCGTTGTCACCGTGCAAACCGGGCAAGTGGTCAGGCAGGATCTCACCAGCGTGGTAACTGCTTCAGGCGAGATTAAGCCCAAGGATTATCACAACATTGGCGCCAATGCCTCCGGGCGATCTGACCGAAATTCTGGTCAAGGAAGGCGATCGTGTCAAGAAGGGGCAGTTGCTCGCCCGGATTGAGGATATTCAGCCGGAAGCCGATGTCAACGCTCAAAAGGCCACCTTGAGTTCGGCGGAAGCGAATTCCTCTGCTGCCGAAGCCGGTTTAAAATCCGCCGACGATAACATCGGCACCATGCAGGCGGCGTTGGAAAAAGACCGGGCCGACCTGGAGCGCATGAAGGCGGATTTCGACCGCAGCCAGGAACTGTACAACGAAAAGCTTCTCGCCAAGCAGGATTTCGAACTCAAGAAATTCACCTATGAAGCGCAGAAGGCTGCCATTCGCGAATCCGAAGCCCGCGTATCGCAGGCCAGGGGGCAGCGCGAACAGTACGCCGCGCAACTGGCCGCCGCGCAGAAGGGCATCGCGCAGGCGAAGGCCGTACTGGTGCGTTTCGACGATATCCTGCGCAAGCACAACTCCTACGCGCCGATCGATGGCGTGGTCACGAACCTGCCCGTGCGCCTCGGCGAATCCGTGGTGCCGGGCATTCAGAGTTCGGCCGGCAGTACCATCATGACTATTGCCGACATGTCGCTGATCACCGCTGAAGTAAAGGTGGATGAAACCGACATCGTCAACATCGCCTTGAACCAGGTTGCCGATATCAC
Source organism: uncultured Solibacteraceae bacterium (assembly GCA_963835555.1). Lineage (GTDB taxonomy): Bacteria > Acidobacteriota > Terriglobia > Bryobacterales > Bryobacteraceae > Sulfopaludibacter. The sequence goes on from CAWIGC010000038.1 coordinate 129,556, forward strand.
CATCGACGCCATACCGAACAAGATTTTCAAGGGCCATGTGACCGAAATCGGCAATACCGCGATTCTGCGCTCCACGGGCGTGGCCGCGTCCCAAAGCGCCGTTTCCAGCCAGGAAGCCAAGGATTTCAAGGTGGTGATCGCCATGGATAATCCCCCGGACGAGGTCCGGCCCGGCCTTTCCTGCACGGCCAAGATTACCACCGCCACCCGCCAGAACGCGCTGACCATTCCGATCCAGGCCCTGACCGTCCGCCAGAAGGGCGATCTGGAACCGCCACCGGCCAGCGGCAAGGCCCCCATCGCCCCGGTCAAGCTGACCCCGGCCGAGGAGAAGGCGCGCAAGGAAGAGGTGCAGGGCGTGTTTCGTGGTGGCCAACGGCAAGGCCGAGTTCCGCAAAGTGGAAACCGGCATCACCGGCGCGACCGATATTGAAGTGCTGAGCGGCCTCAAAGAGGGCGATCAGATCATCACCGGGACATACCAGGTGATCCGCACCGTGAAGAACGAGGCCCAGGTGAAAGTCGATAACAAGGCTCCGGTGGTGGAACAGAAGTCTTAGAAACGAGAGTTCATCCGATGTCAGCGGTAGCAGAAAAAGCACTCATCGAGCGCGGCGAACAACTGAAGCGGGACGGCATCGTCATTCGCACCTACGATCTCTGGAAAACCTATGTCATGGGCGACCAGGAAATTCACGCCGTTTCCGGCGTCGATCTCGAGATCAAAAAGGGCGAGTACGTGGCCATCATGGGTCCATCCGGCTCGGGCAAATCGACCCTGATGAACCTCATCGGTTGCCTGGATACGCCCACCAAAGGGCAGTATTACATCAACGGCAACCTGGTCAGCGACATGAGCGACGATGAGCTGGCGCGCATCCGCAACAAGGAAATCGGTTTCGTTTTCCAGACCTTCAACCTGCTGCCCCGCGCCACTTCGCTGCACAACGTGGAGCTGCCGCTGATCTACTCGGGAATGCCCGCCAGGGAACGCATCGAAAGGGCCAAGCTGGCCATGCGCCAGGTGGACCTGGAAAAGCGCATGGACCACAAGCCCAACGAGCTATCCGGCGGACAGCGCCAGCGCGTGGCCGTGGCGCGCGCGCTGGTCAACAATCCGTCCATTCTGCTGGCCGACGAACCCACCGGCAACCTGGATACCGCCACCGGCAACGAAATCATGGCGCTGTTCGAGAGGCTCCACTCGGAAGGAAACACCATCGTGCTGGTGACTCACGAGCACGATATCGCTTTGCATGCCCATCGCGTGGTCCACGTGCGCGACGGCAAAGTGGAAAAAGACGAGCAGAGTGAGGTAAGACAGGCGTCCCCGCCTGTCTCTTCTTCTTACTGCACCAATCGCGCGGTCAGCACCAGAAATAGCGCCTGTTCCCGGTTGATTCCCATCCGGCCCATCACCACTTTCTGCCCTTCTTTGATATCCAGATCCGTGTTCAAGCCGAGGTCCTGGTAATTGAAGCTCCCCGGCGATGTCTCTACCGGAATCTTGGTGGTGGAACGGATCTGATCGAGCCTTACTGTGGTGCCATCGGCTCCCACGCTGCTCGAATTGAGCGAAAACGACGTGACCACCGGCTTGGTAATGGTGCCGAACTGCATGGAGCCCCCGGAGCTTTCCGTGCCTGCCCTCTGACCGGTGCGCGTGCGCAATGTCATGACGTCCAGCTGGCGATAGTTTTTGAACGGAAAGGTGTTTTTAAGTTGGGTGACCACCGATTCCAGATCCTTGGGCGCCGGCCCGCCGATATTGGCCTCGCTGTCGCTCCCTACCAGCAGGTGAATCGTCAAATCGATATCCTTGGGAGCCGCCGCGGGAGTATCGAGCTTTGCGACTGCATCCTCAATCGCCTGCATGCTCTGCGGCGTGGCCCTCACGGCCAAGGCATGCATTTCCGTGTTGGAGATGATGCTCGCTTCGAAAATCCGGAGCAGGTCTCCGACCGTGCGCGGATCGGCATACTTGAGCGGGATCAGCTTCTGAATTTGAACCGGCGGCGCCGGCTTGGGAGCCTCCTGTGCCGCCAGCGGCAGCGCGAGCAGTACGAATGCCATCAGTTGTCGTTTCATCTTCACTCTCCTGAGTTATCGGTAATCCAGTAAATGACCACGTCCGGGTCGTCGGTCAGCAGCTTCACCACAATCGGCGGACCGGGCGTACGCGGGATCGCTGCCGGTGGACGAACCGTCGGGCGCCGGACGTGATGTGCCCTGGTGACTCGCGGGACCACCGGCGCAGGCGGCGTCACTTCCACCTGCGGCGGCGGCAGCGGAGCCTGTATCGCCATTCTCTCGGGATGCACGGGCGCCGCCGGACGCAACGCCAGCATCAAAAACAAAGCCGCGCGCAGCCACACCGGCAAGGCCATACACCCACGCCTTTCGCCACCACGGCCGCAGCGAACCTTCCAATTCCGCCATCACCCGCGTCCGCACCGCCGCAAAGTGCGCCGGCGCAATCTCTTCCTGGTGAATCCCCTGCAGCAGTTGCAGGCTCTCCTTCAACCCCGAAGCGAAAAGCTGGCACCCCGGACAATCGCCCAAGTGCCGCTCCACCTTGGCCGCCTCCGCCGCCGGCAGATCGCCGCCCGCATACAGCGCGATCCGTTCCTCCCAATGCGTGCAATTCATATCCGCCTCCGGAAGTAGCGCTCTACGAATCCCTTCACCTTGACGCGCGCCTTGGAAATCTGCGAGCGCACCGTCGCCTCGCTGGAACCCAGCACGCGCGCCACTTCTTCCGTGGACAGCCCCTCGAGATCCCGCAGCACCAGCGCCGACCGTTCCTTTTCGCTCAACAGCCGCAGGCTCATTTCCAGCACGCGCCGCCGTTCCGCCTCCGACGTGCTCTGTTGCGGATCCAGTCCGGCGGCGGGCACGTGCGCGGCATACTCCATCGGGTCCGCCGCCGGCCTTTTGCGCAGCACGTCGTGGCTGGCGTTCACCGTGACGCGATAGAGCCAACCCGGCAGGTTCCTGGCTTCCTCCACCTTGCCCCAATTCCGATAAAGCCGCAGGAATACCTCCTGCGATACGTCCTGGGCATCCGCCATGTTCCCCACCAGCCGTAGCGCGGTCACCAGCACCAGGCGCTCGTGCCGCCGCATCAGCGCTTCGAACGCCGCCAGATCGCCCGCCCGTGCCGATGGGATCGCCGCGGCACGCTCATCCGGGCCTTCGATCGGTATGGTCGCCAGAAACGCCAGGACTTTCATCCTTCCTACTAACAAATACAGCGATTCCCGCCAAAGCGTGTACGCTATTTTGGATGAGTGGACAAATTGCTCCTTCCGCCCGAGGAGATCCGGTCTCTGGGGCGCGCCGCCGTGGAACAAATCGCGGCCTATTACGACACCCTGGACGAACGGCCCGTACTAATTCCCACCACATCGCGAGCCTTGCGCGACCTGCTGGAAGAGCCACTGCCGCAGGACGGCGTGGATTTCGATACGCTCTTGAAGACTCTGGACGAGGTGATCGCCCGCTACAGCCGCCACAGCGCCCACCCGCGCTTCTTCGGCTACGTCTCTTCCCCGGGAACGCCGGTCACCTCCGTGGGAGCCATGCTCGCCGCGGCCCTCAACATCAACGTCACCTGCTGGCGGTCCGGGCCGGCCGCCACGGATCTGGAGCACGTCACCATCGATTGGATGAAGCAGATCCTCGGCTATCCCGCGCAAGCCGGCGGCCTGCTGGTGAGCGGCGGTTCCATGGCCAACTTCGCCGCCATGGCCGCGGCGCGTAGCGCCAAAGCGCCCGCCAACGTGGTGCGCGACGGCATGGCGGCGGCCGGACGCATGTGCGCCTACGTCTCCTCCGAGGGCCACTTTTCCATCAGCAAAGCAGCCGGGATGCTGGGCATCGGCGAAGCCAACGTGCGCAGCGTTCCCACCAATGCGCAAATGCAAATCGATCTCGCCGCCCTCGAACGGCTGGTGCAACAGGACCTGGCCGCCGGCTATCGCCCGTTCTGCCTTGTGGCCAACGCCGGCACCACCGCCACCGGCGCCTTCGACCCCATCGGCGAGCTGGCCGACTTCGCTCGCCGCTACGATCTCTGGCTGCACGTCGATGCCGCGTATGGAGGCTTCGCCGCCCTGGCGCCCACTGCCCGCCCGCTCTTCGCGCACATCGCCGAAGCCGATTCGGTGGCCCTGGATCCCCACAAGTGGCTGTACCTGCCGGTGGGCTGCGGCTGCGTGTTGTATCGCGACCCCGCCACCGCGCACGCCGCCTTCAGCCACGCCGCCGATTACACCCGCGCCATCGGGCTGGAGCGCGACGAGGCCTTCGCCTTCTGGGATTACGGTCCGGAACTGTCGCGTCCGTTTCGCGCCCTGGATCTCTGGCTGCTCGTCAAATATGTGGGCGCCGCCCGCCTGGCGCAAGCCGTGGAGCAGAATCTGGACTGCGCGCGCTATTTCGGCGAATTGGTCGGAGCCAGCGGCGATTGCGAACTGCTGGCGCCCGTGGGCCTGTCCATCTTCTGCTTCCGCTACACTCCGCCCGGCTACGCGGGCGATCTGAACGCCCTCAACGAGCGCATCCTGGTGAAGCTCCAGCGCGCCGGCAGCAGTTACCTTTCCAACGCCATGGTCCACGGAAAATTTGCCCTGCGCGGCTGCGTCCTGAACTACCGCACCACGCGCCGCGACATGGAGGTCCTGTTGGAAGATGTCCGCCGCGCTTACCGGGATTTGACCTGACGCGCCGCCCAGTCGCTCAGCAACTTCGCCGTTTCGGGCCGGAGCCATTGCGGATTCCGGCCAATCTCCTGCAGGAACACGATCGCCGGCATCCCCGCCTTCCAGTACCCGACGCCCAGGCACTCATCGTCTCCGCCGTTCGCCGTCTTTGCCGGAGTGAAGTTGTAAGAGGTCTTATAGTCGCAGCCGCGCCCGGTACCCGCTGCCGCCAGCAACTCTCCGGCATCGTTCACCGAAACGGGGTCGCTCATGGTCTCATGCTCCACGCATTCCTTGTGTCCCGGAGGCGAGACTACGCACAGCGGCCGGACGTCGTTGAACCACGCGATCCTGCTGCCGTCCGGGCTCACATTGAAATACAGGTCGTGGACCTCTCCGGAGGCGGCGATCTTCGTAGCGGGCGGCACTCCCGCATAGAGTTCGTGCTGCGTGATCCCGGCCACCACGCGCCGGTCCGAACTGCACCGAAAGCGGAAATAGGGTGCGAAGGTCAACTCCGCGCCGGTCACCATTTCCCGAACGCTGCCGGTTGCCCCCAGCGGAATCGGCAGAATTCCGCCGCAGGTGCTGACCACTCCGTCCACGCTTTCTACCCGTTTGGTAGTTCCCGTCTTGAGATTCACCACGGTGGCCGTGGACGCTTTGCCGGTGACGATGGCGAGGCTGCCCTGTTCGTCGCTCACGGCGAAACTCTGGACATCGCCGCGATGCGTAACCTGCGTGGTCTTGCCCTGGCAGACTATGCTGATGTCACCCCGGGCTTCGAACGCATAGCAGGGATCTTTGGGCTGCGCATAGCAGGCGCCGGCCACCATCAGAAGAGCAAAAAGGCAGCGCACGCTACTCCTGGAAAATCTCCGCGCGCGTCAGTTCCAGGCGCGGATCGGCGGTGGCGATCGTTCTCGCCATCCACTTCCTGCAGCGTGTTGCCATGAAAGGTGAACATCTTTTTCAGGCGCGGATCGATCACCCAGATATTGCGGCGTGCCGATCGCCGCAAACTCCAAAAGCCTCTCGATCACGCGGGACATCCGGTCGTCTTCCGAAAGAATTTCGACGGCCACGAAGGGAGGATCGAGAAGCACCTTCCCACCCGGAAAAGTCAGTGTCACGCAGATGTCCGGAAGACGGTACCGGGTACTCGTTACCTTGGAGCGGACCTCGGGAAGAACCTTGACGTTCTTGTACTTCGTGCGCAGAGCAAAGATGATGTTGCTCTGCACCAGGCTGTGCAGCGGATCACCCACATTCAACTCCACCAGTTCGCCATCGACATACTCCACGTCCGGAGAGTACGATGTGCGCAGATACTCCTCGACCGGGATCAGCGTCTCAACCGCCATAGCCATACCATACCAGAATCAAACTTCGCCTCGTCGGATTGTCCTGGCCTCTCTCAATTGACAGTAGGAGCCCTTTCCGCGTGATCTACAACCAGAATATCAATTGGCCCCTTCCGCGATTCCAGTCTGAGGCCAAGCTGTTTCTGAATAGCGCCCATCAAACCGAGTCCCGATGCTTGCAGGTTCGGCTCCTGTGCTCCCGCGTTGCCGGCCGGAAGGGAGGGAATAGGGTCGCCAACCCAGGAAAGAATGAAGTCGTACCTTCCGGTCAATCCGGTCGCGTTGATCACAGGTTTCTCGACCTGAAACGACAAAAAATTGACGAACTGCTCCATGGTTTCGCGGGTCGCTCTCATGCGAGCATGTCCATCGGGCGTCGAGAGCATCGGAGGCCCGCCGGGCTGCAGGACCGGGAATCCATTTTCATCGAGAACTACCTTTGCCCGGCCCCGCGGTGGCGCGACGGCCGCAGTTCCCGGCTCTTCCTCTGGCTTCTCCGTCTCTGTCAAGAACGTGGGGCCGTTCTTGCCAACTACCAACTGGTACAGAGGAATTTCCTTCGACTCGTGATGGACCTTCAGTTTGAATCGATCCGCAAGCAGATTCTGCAGCATCAAACGAAACTGCTCTCGCGTAGCGCCTTGGGCCACCTTGGCGACAACATCGAAGAACGATGAATCCATCCAAGGCTGACCGGAAAACTGATAGTACTTCAAGTCATACGCGGTAACTATCAGCACCGTGAGGCTCCAGTTGTGGGCGGTGAAGAGGGTTGGATCGCTCGACCCCGGTCCGCCACTTTGTGACGGGCGCACACGAACTCCGGTGGCTTGCGCCGCCGGCTTAACCGAGGCGGCTTCAAATGCCTGCGGTGTCTGGGCACTTGCCGTCAGCGCCCACACCGCCATGCATCGCAATACTACCAACATTCGCCGAACCTCAACTCGCACTTTACGTCAGATTTCCTGCCAACGCCACGCCCCTTTGCACCGTCTAATCGGAAAACAAGCACGGAGGACTCTCCATGGGACGTATCCGTTTCGCGCTGCGCAGCCTGGCCAAAGCCCCGCTGCTGAGCCTGGTCGTAGTCACATCTCTGGGGCTCGGCATCGGCGTCAACACGGCCATCTTTTCCCTGCTGCACCAGGTCGTCCTGAGTTCCCTGCCCATCCCGCATCCCGAACAACTGGTGCTGCTCACCGCGCCCGGCGATCTCAAGAACGGCCGCAGTTCGGATGACGACTCCGGCGATCAGGACTACATCTTCAACTGGCACACCTTCCGCGAACTGGAGCGGCACAACGATGCCGCCCGGGTGGTGGGCTTTCGCACCTTTCCCGGCAACCTCGCCTTCTCGCGCCAGACCGTCTCCGGGACGTTCATGCTGGTCTCCGGCCGCTACTTCCCCGTGCTCGGGGTCCAGCCGTTTGCCGGGCGGCTGGTCGGTCCCGAAGACGATATTCCGGGCGGCGGAAACCCGGTGGCCGACGTTTCGTACCGTTACTTCCACGACAGGCTCGGCGGCGACACGGGCATCCTGAACCAGACCGTCAAAGTGAACGGCCAGCCCTTCACCATCGTGGGGATCACACCCCCGAATTTTACCGGCACCACCGTGGGGCGCGAAGCCAACATCTATATGCCCATGTCGTTTAAGCCGCACCTCACGGAGGGCTGGAACGGCACCGACAAACTCGCCGACTACTGGGTCTACCTGCTGGCGCGCTTAAAGCCGGGCGTCACGCGCGCCCAGGCGGAAGCGTCGCTGAACGTCAACTACCACGCCCTGGTGGAAGAGATGGCGCCGGCAATGCAGCAGCCCATCGCGAAAACCGCGCGTTTCCTCCAGCAGAAACTCACCTTGAAGGACGGAAGCCAGGGCAATAGCGATTTCCGCGACGAATACCGTTCGGCGCTGAACATTCTGATGCTGGCTACCTGCCTGGTGCTGCTCATCGCCATGGCCAACGCCGCCAACCTGCTGCTGGCGCGTTCCGCGGAACGCCGCAAGGAGTTCGCCATCCGAGCCGCCATGGGCGCCGGCCGCGGCGAATTGATGAGCCAGTTTCTTACAGAGGCCCTGCTTCTGGCCGGCGCGGGCGGCGCCGCTGGACTCGCCATCGCGCAGGTCACCCTGAAACTTCTGCTGGCGTCCTGGAGCGGCAGCGCGAACGATGCGTTCAACAGCGCCGGACTCAACTGGCCGGTGCTCTGGTTCAGCCTGGGACTCGCCCTCGCCACCGGCGTCCTTTTCGGACTCTATCCCGCCTGGGATGCCTCGCGCGTTACCCTGGCCGCGACACTGAGCGACGAAACCGGCAAGTCGTCGTCCTCGCGCGGCTCCGCCCGGCTCCGCAAAGTGCTGGTCTGCGCGCAACTGACCATCTCCATCATCCTCCTTGTCCCCACCGGCCTCTTCCTGAAAAGCCTGGTGAACCTGCTGCACGTCAATCTGGGAATCCGCACGGACCACGTGATCGGCTTCAGCATCACGCCGCAGTGGAACGGATACACTCCGGCGCAGAGCAAGGCCTTGTTCGAGCGTGCCGAGGCCGGCCTGGCAGCCATTCCGGGCGTGCGCAGCGCCGTCGGCGCCGAGGTCCCTCTTATCGGCGGCAGTACCTGGGGCACAAGCATCCATCTGGAGGGCCGGCCTGCCGGAGAGCGGGGCCTGAACTCCAAACTGAACGCGGTGGGCCCCGGGTTCTTCAGCAAAGCAGGCATACCGCTCCTCGCCGGGCGCGAAATCCGCGAGACCGATACCGCCTCCTCGCCCAAAGTGGTTGTGGTGAACGAGACCTTCGTCAAGCAGTTCCTGGGCGGGCGCTACCCGGTCGGCCAGCACATCGGAACCGGCAGAGACGGCGCACTGGATACCGAAATTGTGGGCGTCGTCAAAGACAGCCATTACGCCGGTGTGCGGCAGCAGATTCCCCCGGTGTTCTACCGCCCCTGGCGGCAGGAAGAGCGCCTCGGCGCGCTCACTTTCTATGTGCGTACGTTTCTGCCGCCGCAGCAGGTGGTCCCGCAGATTCGCAGCGTGATGCGCAGTATCGACTCGGGCGTGCCCCTGGATGATTTCCGCACGCTCGAAGAACAGGTACATTTCAACATCCGGCAGGACGAGTTGACCATGCGGCTGGCCGCCGCCTTCGCAGCGCTGGCCACCATCCTGGCAATGTTGGGCCTCTACGGCGTCATGGCCCACGGGGTCGCCCGGCGCACCCGCGAGATCGGCATCCGCATGGCTCTGGGTGCGGCGCCGGCGAAGATTCGCTCCATGGTGCTGCGCGAGCTGATCTGGATTCTCGGCTTCGGACTGGGAGTGGGGATCCCCGCCGCTCTCGCCGCCACCCGCCTGGTGGAAAGCCGCCTCTTCGGCGTGAAAGGCAAGGACGTGACCGTAGTTGCCGCCGCCACCCTGCTGCTCGCGCTCACCGCAGCGGCCGCCGCCTGGTGGCCCGCCCGCCGCGCCTCCCGCGTGGACCCGCTCGACGCCTTGCGGTACGAATAGTCGCGCGCTACAAAACTTTGTGCGCGATCAGGCATGCAATCGCCAGCGTGGCGCATAGCAGCGGAAACCAGTCTCCGAAGCGCGTATAGACCGTCTTTCCGCTTTCGTAATTGAACCCGGTGTAAGAGGTCGCTTGTACATACAATGGCAGACGGCCGCGCAGGCGCCCGGCGGCATCGATGGTGGCGGTGATGCCGTCGTTGGTGGAGCGCAGGATCCAGCGGCGGTTCTCGGCGGCGCGCATCCGGACGATTTCCAGGTGCTGCAGGCGCGCGGCGCTGTGCCGAACCAGCCATCGTTGGAAATGTTGAAGAGCACCTCCGCTCCGCCGTCGGCGAACTTGCGCACGAAATTGGGAAAGACGGATTCGTAACAGATGAACGTGCCGATCCGGTGCCCGTCCACCGGCGAAACCACCACGCGGCGTGCCGGCGGCGAAATCGCCCACCTCGGTGGAAATTTTGGTCGCCAGGGCTCCGAACGGCCAGGGAACGAATTCGCCGAACGGCACCAGGTTCACTTTGTCGTACCGGCTGACGGCAAAGCCCGCGGGAGAAACCAGGGCGGCGGAATTGAGCGGCGCGCCGCCGGCCGTATGGGCCACAATGCCCAACAGCACGTAGGCGTGAGCCGCGCGCGCCAGCGTGTCGACATAGGTTGCGGAAGCGCGGGTCCTCATAGTAATAGAAGGGCGCCGGAACTTCCGGCCAGACGATGATGGAGGGTGGCTTGGGAGCCTGAAGCAGCGCGCTGCGCAGCGACAGAGCCACCTGGTTGCGCTCCATATCGTCGAGCGAAGCCGCCGTCCACTCTGCGGTTTCCGAGATGTTGGGCTGCGTTGAGCAGCGCGCTCTCGTGCCCGCGGGCGGCGGGCGGCAGATCGCGGCAGAAAGCCCAGGAACGGCAGCACGATCAGCCACAACAGTTCCAGTCGCGGGCGGCGCAGCACCGCCAGCGCCAGCGCCGGCGGCCATCATGGCGAACACGAACGAAAGTCCGTAGACGCCGGTGAACGGCGCCAGGCGCATGCGGAATGCCCCATGTCGATGCCGGCATTGCCCAGCGCCAGCCAGGCGAAGCCCAGAGGACCGTGCGTCACTTCCACCGCCACCCACAAGCGCAGCGACCGCGGGAATGGCCCACCAGCGCCGCATCAGAATGCCGGCCAGCCAGGCGAACACGCCCATGTGCAGCGCCTTGGCCAGGCAGAACAGCAGGAAGACGGCCCAGCCGGCGGCCGTCGCCCATACCGCCATGGTACGGCGAGCACGAACTGGATCCAGTAGCAGACGCCGAACCAGTAGACCACGCCGGCAATCCAGCCCAGCAGGAAGCGGCGCCAGCGGGCGCGCTTCGCGCGCGGCGGCCACCAGCAGCGGCGCCAGCGCCACCGGCGCGAGCCACACCAGGCTGAACTTCGGGAAACGCCAGGATCAGCAGCACCGCCGAAAGCAGCGCCAGCAGCCAGGTTCAGCACAGGGACCGCCGCGCTTCCTCGCTGACTTCATCGGCCATGTAGGAACTGCGCACCAGCGGCCCGCTGAACACCATTTTGAAGCCGAGCGACAGGCCGTAATCGCGGTACGCCTCGAACTGCGCGGGTCGTGACATACTCGGCCACCGGCAGATTGCGGCGCGTGGGCTGCAGGTATTGGCCGATGGTGGCGACGTCCGTGCCGGCGGCGCGCAGGTCGCGCAGCAGGGCGCGCACTTCCTCTTCGGTTTCGCCCAGCCCCACCATGAACCCGGACTTGGTGAGCACGCCCGGACGCGTACCGGCGGGCGAAAGCCAGCACGTCGAGCGACTGCCGGTAGTCCGGCCTGCGGGCGCACGCGGCGGTAAAGGCGCGGCACCGTCTCCATGTTGTGATTGAAGACGTGCGGGCCGGCATCCAGCACGCGCGCCACGGCGTCCAGATCGCCGCAGAAATCCGGCGTGAGCACTTCCACGCGCGCCTCGGGCAGAGCGCCGCGCACCTCGCGCACGGTTTCGGCGAAGTGGTGCGATCCGCCGTCGGCGCAGATCGTCGCGATTCACGCTGGTGATCACCACGTAGCGCAGCTTCATGTCGGCGGCCATGCGGGCCACGTTGGCGGGCTCGTCCGGATCCAGCCGCATGTCGTGCTTGGCGGGGTTGCCTTTGGGCACCGAACAGAAGCCGCAGCCGCGCGTGCACCAGTTGCCCAGAATCATGAACGTGGCGGCGCCGCGGTGGAAGCACTCGTGGATATTCGGGCAGCGCGCCGATTCGCACACCGTGTGCAGGTTCAGCTCCCGAAACCCGCTCTTCAGCCGGTTCAGCGATTCGAAATGCGTGCGGCTCTTGCGGGCCCACTCGGGCAGGCGCGGGCGCGCCGCGCCGTCGCGCGTTCCCAGGATCTGTACCAGCGGTTGGCTCACGCTATTTCCCGATCTCGACTTTATATAGACCGTTGAACCCGGCCGCTTCCAGCTCGGTCTTGGCGCGGCCCAGCGCCGTACGTCTCCGGATACGGACCCACCAGCACGCGCGTGAGGCCTTTGGTGCCGGGGCTGACGGTGGCCGGGAAGCCCTTGTCCTTCAGCGTCTGCACCACTACGTCGGCATCGCTTCTGCCGCTGCACCGCCATCACCTGCCAGTAGGCCCCGGGGGCGGCTTCGGTCGCCGGCGGCGCGGCGCGGCCGGAGGCTCGGCTGCCGGCGGCGGCGGCTGATGCATCCCGCACCGGCTGCGTGGTAGGCTGCGGCGGAGGTCTCGGTGCGGCGGTTGCTGCTGCTCGCCACTGGTGGCCGGCGGCGTAGTCTGCGAGGCTGGTTGCGCGGGAGCGGCCGGTTGCGGCCGTCCGTCCGAAGGCCGCCGGCGGGAGCGGCCGCCGATGTCTCCGTCGCCATCTTGGCGGATCGCGGAGAGTTCTGCCCCACAACATACCCCATGGCCAACGCCACCGCGAAAAGCAGAACGACGATGAAAAACCCGCTCAGCATCTGCCGGTTGCCAACTACCAATTCGAATTCGCCGGTCTCGTTGTTTCTCATGGTTGATGGATTTCCGCGCTTGGCGCCGGCGGCTGAGCTGTCCGGTCCAAAGCGCGTCCCAAAGATGCAATTATATCGAGCGGCAAGGGGAACACGATGGTGGTGTTCTTTTCCGTGCCGATCTCCACCAGGGTCTGCAGATACCGCAACTGAATGGCTGCCGGTTGCTTCTGCATCACCTCCGCGGCCATGGCCAGTTTCTCCGCTGCGCGTGTATTCGCCTTCGGCATGAATGATCTTGGCGCGCCGCTCGCGTTCGGCCTCCGCCTGTCTGGCGAGGGCGCGGATCATCTGCTCCGCCAGATCCACCTGTTTCACCTCCACCATGGTCACTTTCACGCCCCAGGTCGCGGTGTGCTGGTCGAGGATGGATTGCAGCCGTACATTCAGCGTTCTCGCGCTGGCTCAGCAGTTCGTCGAGTTCCACTTCGCCCAGCACGCTGCGCAGCGTGGTCTGGGCAAGTTGCGAAGTGGCATACAGAAAATTGGAAACTTCCAGCACGGCCTTCCGCGGATCGAGCACGCGGAAATAGATCACGGCGTTCACCTTGACGGTGACGTTGTCCCGCGTCACCACGTCCTGCGAGGGAACTTCCAGCGTGTCGATGCGCAGCGAAACCCGCACGATGCGATCGAGCGGCGCGAATACCAGGATCACGCCGGGCCCTTTGGGCTGCGCCAGAGCCCGCCCCAGGCGGAAGATCACGCCGCGTTCGTATTCCCGCAGAATCTTGATGGAACTGAGCAGGTACAAACCGACGAATCACAATGACTACCGTAGTTACGTCGATCATTTCATTCTCCTGTTACGGGGCTCGACGGTGAGAATCAGCCCGTCGATCGCCTTCACCCGGATGCTTGCGCCGGCAGCCACAGGCACCGGGGATACCGCGTTCCAGTATTCGCCGTGCACGAACACTTTACCCTCCGGCGCAAGAGCCGTGAAGGCGGTGCCGATCTCGCCGATCATGCCTTCGCTGCCTGTCTCCACCTTGTTGCGGCGGGCGCGGATGGCGAGCGAGAGCAGCAACACCGTGATGAGCGAGAAGGGCAGAGCCAGGGCAATCGCAGTGGCCCAATGGATCCGCATTTCAGGGAAAGGACTGTTGACCAGCATGACGGCGCCAAGCACCATAGAGACTGTGCCGCCCACGCCCAGAACGCCGTGCGCCGCGAACTTCGCCTCCAGCACGAAGAGCGTGAACGCCAGCAGCAGCAGCGCCACCCCCAGCCAGTTGATGGGCAGCACGGAAAGTGCGGACAGCCCCAGCAGCAGCAGGATAGCCCCCACCACTCCCGGCGCCACCATCCCGGGCGAGGAGAATTCCACGTAGATGCACAATGCGCCGACCACCAGCAGAATCAGGGCGATGTTCGGATCGGCGATCGCCGAGATGATCTTCTGGCGCAGCGACCGTTCGTAGACTTCGATAGTGGCGCCGGCGGTGTGCAGTGTCACGGTCTCACCGTTAAAGCGCGTGACCGTGCGGCCGTCCAGCGCACGCAGGAGGTCCGCTTCCGAAGGCGCGATCAGATCGACCAGATGCTGGTCCAGCGCTTCCTTTTCGGTGAACGATTTGCTCTCGCGAACGGCAGTTTCCGCCAACTCGCTGTTGCGCCCGCGACTGCTGCAGATACTGCGCATGTAGGCGGCAGCGTCGTTGTCGACTTTCTCTTTCATTTCGGCATCCATCTCGCCGAACATTTCCACGGGATGAGCGGCGCCGGTGTTAGTGCCGGGGGCCATCGCCGCCACGTCGCCGGATTCCAGAATGAAGAATCCCGCCGATGCGGCGCGGCCTCCGCTGGGCGCTACGTAAGTGGCCACCGGAACCGGCGAAGAAACAATCTGCTGGATGGTTTCCCGCATGGCTTCCATCAGGCCGCCCGGGGTATTCAGCCGGACCACCACCAGCGCGGCGTTCTCCTGTTTGGCGCGGGCGATCGCGGAAGAAACAATCTCCGTTGTGATGGGATGCACTACGCCATCTACGTCCACCACGATGACCTTGGCGGCGGACAGCGCCTGCGCGGCAAGCGCTAACGCTAACGCGAGAATGGCACCTCTTCCTCGCAATCTACCCTCACTATACACCACGCGGACACGATGGTCCGAAAAGACTCACTGGTAATTAAACTGATAGAAACTTTTGATTCAAAGATCCCCGCTCCGTAGGTTAAAATATAGGAGATTAACTCAGTCCCGACAGGACTCCAAGGATAATATGACAAGAAAGCGATCTTCCGAAACTGAACGATCTGTGTCTTCTTCCGCAGCTGGCGTCCCGGCGCGCCGAAAAACAATCGCCGAGCGGCCCCGGAAGAAGCTCTCGGTTTCGCCGGCTGAGCCCGTGTCGGAACCCGCAATTGCGGTAGCCCTTGTCGCGCACGCAGTGGAAGCGGTGGCCCCATACCAGCCCACCCACCAAGAAGTTGCGGCGCTCGCCTACAGCTTCTGGGAAGCACGCGGTTGCCAGGGCGGTTCACCCGAAGAAGATTGGGCCAGCGCCGAACAGATGCTCCGCCTCCGTACTGCATAATTACCGGTACTTTCTTAACACGGCCAATAACCGGCCCTGTATTTGCACATCCTTCGCCGGAACTAAAATAGGCTTCAAAGCGGAGTTGGCGGGCTGTAATCGCACCATATCTCCACCCTCCCGGTAAAATCGCTTGAGGGTTGTATCGCTACCGGATACCAGGGCCACTACGATTTCACCGTCGCGCACCTGCGCAATTCTTTCCAGCAGGATCATGTCTCCGCTACAGATATGATCGTCGATCATGGAATCGCCCCGCACTTCGAGAGCGAAGGTGTCGCCGCTGCCGGTGAAGTCCGCAAAACTCAAGGATCCCCGCTGCTCCACGGCTTCTACCGGCGCGCCCGCGGCAATGCGGCCCATCAGGGGGATTTCCGTGGGCGGTGTCCGGACGCGGCGCTGCTCCTGCAGATATTTGGGCGCCAGCTCGAGCGAGCGGCTCTGGTTGAAACCGCGCTTCAGATAGTTCTTGTTCTCCAGCACCGAGATGTGTTTGTGCACCGTGGCCAGCGAAGCTAACTCCAGTCCGCGAGCGATCTCTTCATAGCTCGGGCAATAGCCATTGTCTTCCACGAACTTGGCGATGAAGTCGAGCACCTGCTTCTGCCGCTTGGTGAGTGCCATAGCTAGTCTGCGTGCCGCAGCCTCCTCTCTTATTATTGGCGAACAAAAAGAGAAAGTAAAGCTTTTCCTGCAGCCCGCCGATGGTACTTGTGAGCATCGCTGGAAATGATCTCGATTGGAAAGAACTTAAACGAACTGGACCGCTGCCACCAGAGCCTGGATCTCGCGCTGGATTGCTACGTGAATGCAATCCGCAACGCGTCCCACTATGCCATTGAGTTGGATCCGCAAATCACCGCGCCGCATCGCGAATACTTGCGTGACCTGGCCGACAGGGTTGCCCAAGGCGAAGCGGAGGTATTGACGGAAAGTCGCGCGACCTTGCGCGGATTGCTGCGCGATTATCGCGATAAAGCCGCGGAATACGTGGCGAAAATCCGCGACGAGTTGACGGGAACGGCGCGGGCTCTTCAGGAAATCACCGAAGCCATGACCCAGAGCGATGACGATCACGAGGCCCGGGTGCGCAGCGCTCTGCTCCAACTGCGGGCCCTCGCGCGATCCACCGAAAACGGCTTGCGCGATTCGCTGGCGGGAACGGCAAACACCATTGAGCAGAGCCTGGAGCAGATTCGAAAGCAAAACCAGATCACCCTCTCTCAATTTCTGACCGAGATCCGCATGTTGCACCAGCGTATTGACGCTCTGGAGGCGGCGGCGTCCATTGATGACCTGACTAAGTTGTTTAATCGCGCCGAAATGGAAGACCGGATCCGGTCGCATTCCGGCGGTTACTGCCTGCTGCTAATCAAAGCCGGCGGATTGCGAATCGCGGCGGTAAGTTTCAGCCGCGAAGTTTCATCCGAACTGACCGGAGCTTTTACAAAGAGATTAAGAAACAGTCTGCCCGAACAATGCATAATCGGCCGCTGGGCTGAGGAGGATTTTGTCGCCATCCTTCCCAAGTCCAAGTCCGATACCATCAATCACGGAAAATTCATTGCTGAGAACTTAGGTGGATCCTATGCCTGCCTACACAAAGGAAAGACAGTTCGTCCGCTGCTGAAGCTTCGCGTGGGAGTGGTGGACAGCAATGGAGATAAGCCCGAACGGGTGCTGGAGCGGATCGCCGAGTTCCTGTAGGTGAATACCGATCGAGGTTATTGGAGGGATCCGGATTGGAGGAGTTTTAATTTGAATTTGTGGCCGATCATGCTTGTTTTTATGAATTAATGGTATTATTATCTGATTTCCTGTAGCACTACAGTGATGCCCGCATTCTCGTCCGGGAATGCCAGTAACTTCTATTCCAGGCAGCAATTCTGGGAAGGTCCGAATGCACAAAGCCGCTGTTCTTCTCACGTCCTTACTCTTCGCGTCGCTAGCCTCGGCTCAGGGGAGCGGGTGTCAGGCCAACTCCAACACTCCCGCGCTGCTCCGCGCCGAAGGACTCGCTGAGCGCATTGCCGACGTGGTAATTACCTGCCCCGGAAGCGCTACCGGATATGCCAATGTCGTAATTGACTTGAGCAGCACCTCAGACTCCACCCCGGCGGCGATCACCAGCCACCGGGTAGGCCAGAACTCCACGGTTTCGGAAGCGATCCTCCTGATCGATGAACCGCTCTCGACCGAGATCGGGGTGAACCTCTTTACAAGCCTGCAAACCAGTTCCTCGCAGGTGACGTTCTACAACGTTCCCGCCAATCACAGAACCTATCGCATCACCAACATCCGCACCAACGCCCGGAACCTGAAAGGCACAGCCGTCGCAGCAGCCGTTCACTTCGGCCAGACGCTCGCCGGATCCATATTGGTTGGGACCAAGGCCCCGGGTCTCAGCTTCACTCTGGCTGATGCCACCGGCAACCCGGCGGGAATCGATTTGACGCAGGCGTCCGTAAACTCCAGCCTTGCCGCTTCTGGCACGGCAACCACCGGTGTCCTGACCAACCAGTTGATATTCGCCGAAGGGTTCAACCAGAGCTTTCGCAGGCGGAATACAGCTACCACGGTAGCTTCGCCCGGTACTCTCGCCGACCAGAGCACGCCCGGGATCGATTACCATACCGAATCCGGCTACTATATCAGCACTGTGACCACGAACGGATTGAATTCCACCGACCTGGCCACTCAGGGCACCCGGCTGATGGCAACGTTTGCGAACGTGCCGGACGGAGTCAAGCTCTTCGTGACCACGGCTCCGCTGCCGGCCAGCGTTGCCACTTCCGCCCGGCTGACAGCCACTGACGCCGCGGGCGGTGGATCGTACACTGCGGTAAGCCAGACGACAACGATTAAGATCGGCAGCGCTACGGTAGGGATCGCCCCGGTGACTCTGGTGAACGGGGCGGGAACGGTCGCTTGGGAGGTGCTGGGTTCGGACCCGGCGTTGCTGGAAACATACAAGTTCGGGCTGATCGTCGCCTACAGCGCGACGCCCACCGGCACGGCGGAGGTGACCGGCGAAATTGGGCCAGTCAGCAGCGCGGACGCGGCGGACGTGGCTTCACCCTTACCGCGGTTCACCGATGTTTCGGCGGATGAAGCGTCCTGCGCCATCGATGCGTGCCTCACGCTAAGTCCGGCCGGCATTTCCGTCTCCTACCAGCTTGGATCGGCCGCTCCCGCCCCGGTCAATATCCAGGTGGCCAGCACCGGCGCGGCGCTGCCGTACAATATCGCGCTCGGGTCCGGTCAGGGAGTGCTATCTCTGTCGGCCGCAACCGGTAACACGCCGTCCGCCGTGCAGTTGAGCATTACCCCCCCGGCAGTGGCCGGGGTCTACCAGTACAGCATCCTGCTCACTTCGACCACCGCGGCCTTCACGCCGGTAACTATCCCGGTCATCCTGACGGTAACAGGGGCCTCCTCGGGAACCGGCGCCCTGCAGTGTACTAACTACAATCCGGCGCCCCAGGTGCGCAACGAAGGCATCACAGAATTCATCGGCGATTCGCTGCTCTCCTGCACGGGAGGTACTCCCACGGCCGCCGGCGCCGCCGTCACCGCCTATGACGTCCAACTGGCACTCACCACGCCGGTCACCAGCCGCTCGTACACCAACAACTGGTCCGAAGCCCTGTTGATCGTCGATGAGCCGGCGACGGGCCTGGCAGGCTCCTCATCCACCCTGCTGGCCTGCGGCGACCCCACCGGAATCTGCGGGATTACCGGAACCGGGACCGGCATCGGTACCTACGGCGGAACCACGGGCCGGCCTAACGTCTTCCCGGGGAAGGTCTCCGGAAACGTCGTCATATTCCAGGGTGTGCCCATCGATCCGGCGCCCCTCGGTAGTTCCCGAACCCTTCGGATCACCAATGTCCGGACCGACGTATCGGGCGTTGCGGCTTCCGGCAACACGCCTGGAACTGTATCCGGGACCGTCAGCGTGGGCTCGCTCACGGTCACCAACGCGACCGCGACCGTTGCGTATGTCACACCCGGCCTCGCCAGTTCGGTTCGCAAGGCCGACGATTCCGCCGCCGCCGGCAGCGGATCGGCATTTTCCACCTGCCCTTCGGACGCGCCGCAGCAGGCTGGAGTTGTGCGGTTCTCTTCGCTGTTCGGCACGGCCTTCCTGCCGCGCACCTCGGCGCCGTTCGCCGGCAACGATACGTCCGCGCCACCCGTGGCGCAGAGCATTCCCGGCGACTCGGTTGCACTGAGCACGGAGAGCCGCTTCTTCGCTCCTGCTTTGAGCGCCACCCAGGTTGACTTTTCGACCGTCGGGCTGGCCAGTGCCGGCACTCGGCTGCGCGCCCAAATCGATCATATTCTCGCCGGCACGCGGGTATTTGTCAGCGCCCTGCCGGTGACCTTCACTGATGGCGTTCCGTCCGTCCCGGGCAGCGGTCCCATCGCGCGCCTGGCGCTTAATGAGATGCTGCCCTTCATCGCGGCCCTACAAACCGGCACGCTGGATGACATTCCCGTCGTCGAACTCACCGTGTCCGGCGGTTCGGCTACCGCGGTCTGGGAGGTGCTGGAATCCGATACCTCCTCCCTTCAGAATTTCGATTTTCTCGTTTGGGTTAAGTCCGCCAACAATACCAGCACGCCTGCTACGTTCACGGGATCTCTCGCTCCTGCTCCTCCGGCATTTACAGACGGCACCGCCCATACAACCAGTACGTGGCTACCGTTACCGCGCTTTGCAGCCAACGGCGCCGCGCAGCCCCTGTTTTCGATCGCCGGCTGCCAGGCTTCCCTGCCTGACCTCGTTCTCACATCGTTAACCGGCCCGGTCACCGGAAACCCGGGTGGAACCGTCAGCCTCTCCACCACGGTGAGCAATCAGGGCGCCGGCAGTGCCGGTCCATTCCGCGTGGAGTTCTATTTTTCGCCGACTAACAGTTTCTCGCAGGCCGCGGCTACCGATACCTTCGGCGGATGCAACATTGCGGGTCTGGCGTCAGGCGCATCCACCACCTGTTCGGTGTCCGTGGCTGTGCCGTCCAGTCTCGCCCCGGGCATCTGGTATCTGGCGGCCATGGCCGATTCGGGCACAGCGGTCACCGAGTTGGACGAAGCCAATAACTCGCGCATCGCGGGGCCGATCAGCATGGGCATGGCGCTCTGCTCCCTGAGCCTGGCCCCTCCCGCCGCCAGTCTGGCCGCCACCGGCACCTCCAGTCCGGCGGCTTGCCCGGACCCCACCCAGAATACCTGCGGATTTTATCCGGACGCCCCGCTGAGCATCGCGGTGACGCCCAGTGGAACCTGCGGCGCCTGGACCGCCACGTCCTCCGATCCATCCATCATCCGTATCGTTTCCGGGGCTACCGGCAGCGGCACAGGCGCGGTCTTGCTCACCGTGCTGACCAACGTTCACACCACCCAGCGAGCCGCAACGGTGACGGTCACCAGCGGGGCGGCGTCGGCCTCTTACTCTTTGACGCAAGCCGGGTCGGGCGACAATCTCACTTACCGGCAGGTGTATGCACTGTACCAGGGGCTCCTGGGCCGCGACCCCGATATCGCCGGTCTCAGCTTCTGGACAAGTCAGTCCACTGTGGCCCTGGGGCAAATGGCGGATGACTTTCTGACCAGCCCGGAAGCGTTCGGCAGCGATTTCGCCGTAATGGCGGCGTACCAGGCTGCCAAGGGAGTTCCACCCACCTACGCGCAGTACGCCGCCGCGGTGTCGGCAATCCGGACCGGATCGCAGACCGTCTCCGGGCTCTTCACCTCGCTCCTCAACGGCAACTACACGGCCACGAATCTCTACCAGAACCTGCTCAGCCGGCCGCCGCTCGCGGGCGAACTCGCCAGCGCCAACTCGGCGGGCCTGGCGCCGTCGTTCCAAACCCTGATCGGCTATCCGGCCGGCAGCCAAATCGCCGCGGCCAACAACGAATTTCAAAGCACCGGAACCTTCACCATCGATCACACTAACGGCCTCTACGCCCGGATGCTGTACTACGTAATTCTGGGCCGCGATCCCGACGCCGGCGGTTTGAGCTTCTGGACCGGCGTGGCCAACACCGGCGGCCCCGGCGTTCTGTTCCAGGGAAATGCCGGATTCAGCGGGCGGATGTCCATGCTGGGACTCGGCACGCCCAACGAAGGCTTCATCGGCAGTCCGGAGTTTCAAGGGCTGTTCGCGAATTAAGCTCACATCAACGTCAGCGGATCGACGTCGATCACTAACGCCGTGGCGCCCCACTTCTGCGCCACGGCAAACGCGCGGATCTTCCGCAGCAACTCGTTGAGGGCCTTCCGGCTGGCAGCCTTGATCAGGAACTGGTAGCGATACTCGTTCTTCAGACGCGGCACCGGAGCCTCGGCCGGACCCATGATCCGCAGTTTCTCCGGCGGCGGCTGTGAGCAGTATGCCCAACTCCGCGCTCATCCGCATCGCCATTTCCTTCTTCTCGCTGCGCACCAGCACGTTGGCCATGGCGCTGAACGGCGGATAGTGCATCATGCGCCGGAAGTGCAGCTCCTTCTCGTAGAACGCCTGGTAATCCTGCGCCGCTGCCATGCGCACGGCGTAATGATCGGGATTGATGGTCTGGATCAGCACGATTCCCGGCACGTTGCCGCGTCCGGCGCGTCCGGCCACCTGCGTCAGCAACTGGAAGGTGCGCTCGGCCGCGCGAAAGTCGGGCATCGCCCAGCCCCACGTCCGCGGAGACCACGCCCACCAGCGTGACGTTGGGAATATCGTGGCCCTTGGCGATCATCTGCGTGCCCACCAGAATGTCGTAATTGCCCTCGCGGAACTCCTGCAGAATGGTCTCGTACTGGCGCTTGCCGGTCACCGTGTCGCGATCCAGGCGCGCAATCCGCGCCGTCGGAAACGCGCGGTGCAGTTCCTCCTCCACCTTCTCCGATCCCAGTCCCAGAAAGTAGATGTGCTCGCTGGCGCACTTGGGGCACACGCTGGGCACCTTCTCGGCGTAGCCGCAATAGTGGCACAGCAGGCGCCGGTCGCGCTTGTGAAAGGTCAGGGTGAGCGAGCAGTTGATGCACTGGACCCGCTCCCCGCAGGACCGGCAGGCCACGAAGCTCGAAAAGCCGCGCCGGTTCAGCAGCACGATGGTCTGCTCGCCGTTCTCCAGCCGCTCCGCCGATCGCCTCCAGCAGCTTGCGCGAAAACGTCGCCTGCTTGCGCGTCTCCAGGAACTCCTGCGCGCATATCGATCAGCTCCACCGCCGGCATGGGCCGCTCCTCGATGCGGCCGGGCAGCTCCAGCAGCGTATACTTGCCGCGCTCGGCGTTGTAGCGGCTCTCCAGGCTGGGCGTGGCGGAGCCCAGCACCACGCACGCGCCCGCCGCCTGCGCCCGCACGATGGCCACGTCGCGGCCGTTGTAGCGCGGCGTTTCCTCCTGCTTGTAGCTGCCGTCGTGCTCTTCGTCCACCACGATCAGCCCCAGGTTGCGCACCGGCGCGAACACGCCGCGACCGCGTCCCCACCACCACCGACGGCCGCGCCCGAACGAATCCGCCGCCACTGTTCGGTGCGCTCCGCATCGGTGAAGGCGCTGTGCAGAATGGCCACGCGGTCGCCGAATCGGGAGAAGAACTGCCCCGCCATCGCCGGAGTCAGTGCGATCTCCGGCACCAGCAGCAGCGCGCTCCGCGCCCTCCGCCAGCCCGCCTCGATGGCGTTCAGGTACACTTCGGTCTTGCCCGACCCGGTGACGCCGTGCAGCAGAAACGTGCGGAACTCTCCGCCTCGATGGCCTCCCGGATCTGCGTCGTAAGCCGCCTGCTGCGCCGGATTCAGCGCATGCGGAGCGCGCACCGGCCCGGCGGTCATCGCCACCGGTCTCGGCTTCAGCGTGACCATCCCCTTGCGCGCCAGCGAGCGCGCCGCCGGGCTGGCGTTCTGCGACCGTCGCCTCCAGTTCCTTCAGGTTGTGCGAGCCCGGATGCAGTTCCAGAAAGGCGCGCAATTCCCGCTCGGGCTTGTTGAGCTTGACCTCGTCCGGCGGCGCCGCCGGCGGCCAGTTCCACGCGCAGCCGTTCGGCCGGCGCGCGCAGCGGATCGCGCTCGGTCTGCACCTGCTCGGCCACAATGAATCCCTTGCGCTCCAGCGACGCGCAGGGCTTTATCGGCCAGCGGCAGCGCCTTGGCCAGATATGCCGCCGAGAGCGGCCGCTTTTCCAGCATGCGCAGAATCTGCGCCACCGGATCGTCCGGCGAGGAATCCAGCAGCAGTTGCCGCGCCGCGTCGCGCCCCGCATCGGTGAGCGACCAGACCTTGCCCCGCCGGATTTCCGAAGCCAGCGGCAGCATGCCCCGCAGCACTTCGCCCAGCGGCGCGCAGTAATATCCCGCGATCCACCGCCCCAGCGCCAGCAGTTCGCGCATCCAGCACCGGCTCGGAATCGATCAGGCGCAGCGCCTCGCGGGCCGCCATCGCGGGCGGTTCGTCGTGGCAGCCGCAGGATCACGCCGGTCAGCTTGCGCGGCCCGAACGGCACCACCAGCCGGCTGCCCGGCTGCACCCGGTGCCGCAGCGTCTCCGGCAGCGCATAGGTGAACGGCTGGTCGAGCGGCACCGGCAGACTGACGTCGCAATAGAGGTACGATCCCTCGGGCATGGAATCTCCAGGATAGCGGTCCCGCGGCGTGTGCCTACAATTGAAACGAGGGTCACCGCTTGGAGAACAAGGAAATCGCGCGCATGCTGTGGGAAACGGCCGACCTGATGGAGATCGCCGGCGAAGACTCGCTTCCGCATCCGCAGCTACCGCAACGGCGCTACCGCCATCGAAGGCTATCCCGAACGCATCGCACGACATCCTGCGCGACCCCGAGCGCAAGGTCACCGACATCCCCGGCATCGGCAAAGGGCTCGCCGCCGTGCTGGCCGAGATCGTCGAACGCGGCTCCTGCGAGCGGCGCGATCTGCTGCTGCAGAAGTTCCCGCCTACCGCGCTCGAGTTTCTCAAGATCCAGGGCCTCGGTCCCAAGAGCATCGCCCTGCATCTTCGAGCACTACCGCATCAGCACCATCGACGAACTGGAGCGCCTCTGCCGCGAACAGAAGCTGCGCGTGCTGCCGCGCATGGGCGCCAAGCTCGAAGAGAAGGTGCTCCGCTCCATCGCGCAATACCGCCAGCGCAGCGGCCGCTACCTGCTGAGCTACGCCGAGGCCATGGCCGCAGAGCTGACCGCGTATCTCGACGAGGTGCCCGGCGTGGAAGCCATCACGCCCGCCGGCAGCCTGCGCCGCGGCCGCGAAACCGTGGGCGATCTCGACCTGCTGGTCACCGGCCCTACGCCGCTACGGCCGCGCTGGAGCGCTTCGTCGCGTATCCCGCGCGTGGAAGAGGTGCTGGGCCGCGGCGAAAACAAGGCCAGCGCCAAAGTGGGCCGCGAAGGCCTGCAGGTGGACGTGCGCGCGCTGCCGCCCGACAGCTTCGGCGCCGCCATGCAGTACTTCACCGGCAGCAAGGACCACAACGTCGCCATCCGCACGCGCGCCGTCAAAATGGGGCTGAAGCTCAGCGAGTACGGCCTGTTCCGCGTGGAGGACGAAAGCAAAGTGGCCGGCGAAACCGAAGAGGAGCGTCTACGAGGCGCTGGGCCTCCCCTGGATTCCGCCCGAGCTGCGCGAGAACTGCGGCGAGATCGAAGCCGCCGCCGAAGGCCGCCTGCCCGAACTGGTGGAGCTGCCGCACATCCGCGGCGACCTCCACATGCACACCACCGAGACCGACGGCCGCGCCTCGCTCGAAGAAATGGCCGAGGCCGCGCGCGAGCGCGGCTACGAATACATCGCCATCACCGACCATTCCAAGGCGCTCGCCATGGCCAACGGTCTCGACGAAGCGCGCGTCGTGGCGTTCGCCAGGCAGGTGCGCGAGCTCAATCGCGACGGCCTGGGCATCCGCATCTTCTCCGGCATCGAGTGCGACATCCTCAAGGACGGCGCGCATGGACCTCGCCAACGACGCGCTGGCGGAGCTCGACCTGGTGATCGGCAGCGTCCACAGCCACATGAACCTGGAAGCCGCCGAGATGACCGACCGCCTGCTGCGCGCCCTCGAATGCCCGCACCTGCGCATCCTCGGCCATCCCACCGGCCGCCTGCTGCTGCAGCGCGATCCGTTCCCGTTCGATTTCGACCGCATCGTCGCCGAGGCCGTGCAGCCGCGGCGTCTGGCTGGAAATCAACGCCAGCCCCGAGCGGCTCGACCTGAACGGCCCGCTGATCCGCAGCGCCAAGGCCAAGGGCGCGCAGCTTCACCATCTCCACCGACGCGCACCATCCCAAGCACCTGGCCAGCATGCGCTACGGCGTCATCACCGCGCGCCGCGGCTGGCTGGGGCCCGGCGATATCATGAATACCCTGCCGGCGGATCGCTTCGCCGCCGCGCTTCAGGCAAAATCATGAAAATCACATCTTCCCGCGAAGTCTACAAGTGCAGTCTGTTTCGCGTCACCGAAGACCAGGCCGTCGACCCCAAGACCGGCTTCGAAATCAAGCGCTCCGTGGTGCGCCACGCCGGTTCGGCCGTCATGATGGCGGTCGATGAAAAGAAGCGCATTCTGCTGGTGCGGCAATACCGCCTGCCCGCCGAAAAGTATCTTTGGGAATTGCCGGCCGGCCGCCTGGACCCCGGCGAGAAGCCGCTTCAGGCGGCCAAGCGCGAACTGATCGAAGAGACCGGCTACCGCGCGCGCACCTGGAAAAAGCTGGCGTCGTTCTTCGTCAGCCCCGGCTTCGTGCAGGAGCGCATGACCATCTTTCTGGCCACCGGTCTCACCGCCGGCAGGCCACTCCCATGGACGACGAACGCATCGAAACCCGCTGGTTCACCACGCAAAGAACTGGCCGAGATGATCCGCAACGGCAAAATCGAAGACGCCAAAACCATCATCGGGTTCATGACCTGGCGCCATTACCTCTAGCGTAGCTGGTCCGCGCTCCGGTCTCTGCGCAAACCGCTGCCATGGCCCTCTCGAACCCCGGCAGAGAGCGCTCGATTTCACTCCCGGCAATCGTCAGCGATAGCCGCATGTGCCCGCTCCGTCCGAAGCCGGTACCCGGCACCGCCAGAATTCCTTCCCTCTGCAGCAAGCGGATGAATGCCACGTCGTCTGCAATCGGAGTCCGCGGAAATATGTAGAACGACCCCTGCGGCCGCGGCGCATCGTACCCCATCTTCGCCAAAGCGCCACACAGCAAATCGCGCTTTTTCTGGTACGGCCCGACGTCCACCGCCGCATCCGGAACCTGGCCCACCACCCATTGCCAGATCGCCGGCGCGTTGATGTAGCCCAGAATCCGATTGGCGAACGTGCATGCGTTGCGCAATGCCGCCCGCTCCGCCAGGCGCGGCGAGATCGCCAGGTACCCGATGCGCTCGCCCGGAATCGCCATCGCCTTGGACCAGCTCCAGGCCACCACGCTCCGCTCCACCAGCTTCGGCACCTCGGGAGGCACCAGCCCGTCATAGGTCAGCGGACGGTACGGTTCGTCGCTGATCACCATCACCGGCTCGCGAATTACCCCGTTCAACTCCCGCAGCGTTTCCGCGGAGTATACCGCGCCGCTCGGATTGTTCGGCGAATTCAGAATCAGCGCCTTAGTCCGCGGCGTAATCGCGCGTGCGATTCGCTCCACATCGGGCTGAAACCGTTCGTCCGTCTCCACAAACACCACGCGCCCGCCATGATTCTCCACATAAAAGCGGTACTCGGGGAAGTGCGGATGCAGCAGGATTACTTCGTCCCCCGGATCCAAAATCGACTTCAGCACCGTGTTGATGGCCCCTGCGGCGCCGTTGGTCAGGATCAGGTCGCCGGCCTCGAAGGGCATGCCCGTGCGCGCTGCCAGACCGCGCGCCAGCACCTCCCGCACCTCGGGATAGCCGGCGTTCGGCATATAGCCGTGACTGTGCGGCCGGTTCTCCGCTACCACGCGGCGCAGCGCTTCCACCACGCTCGCCGGAGGTTCCACCTCCGGATTGCCCAGCGAGAAATCGAACACGTTCTCCGCACCGCGTTCCTGCCGCATCTGGACGCCGATTTCGAACATCCGCCGGATCCACGAGGACCGCTCCATCTGCTCCGCTATGGCTTTGGAGATACTCATACCTTCAATTCCGATATTAGCACCACTTTACTGTGGGTTATATATCTCGCCGGAACAAACGGCTATAATCAGGCTTCCATGGCACTTGCCGCCGAAAGGCCTACAGCGTCGCGATACCGATGGGTGATTTGCGGCCTTCTGTTCCTCGCCACGGTGGTGGCATACATCGACCGCGGAATTCTCGGATACCTGCAGCAGACTCTTCGCAAGGAGATCGGCTGGGACGATATCGCCTATGGATATGTTGCCGCCTCCTTCAAGGTGGCGTATGCCATCGGCCTTGTGGCGGCCGGATGGTTCACGGACCGCTTGGGGACCCGGAAGGCTTTTGCCATCGCCATCGTACTCTGGAGCTTCGCGGCCATGTCGCCCGGTCTGGCCACCTCCGCGCTCACTTTCGGGATCGCCATGTTTTTCCTGGGACTGGGCGAAGCGGCGAACTTCCCGGCCTGCATCAAGACGGTGGCCGAGTGGTTCCCCAGAAGAGAGCGTGCGCTGGCCACGAGCCTTTTCAACTCGGGCGCAAACATCGGCGCTATGGCGGTTCCGATCATTGTTCCGGTGCTGGTAGTGGCGTTCACGTGGCGCGGTGCGTTTGCCGCCGCCGGGGCTAGCGGATTTGTATGGCTGGTGCTTTGGTTGTGGCTATACCGTAAGCCGGATGAGCATCCGCGCGTTTCAAAATCGGAGCTGTCGCACATCCAAAGCGATCCTCCCGAGAATCTGGCGCGTGTGCCATGGGCCAGGCTTCTGCCGTGCAAGGAGACCTGGGCGTTCGGTCTTGCCAAACTCCTTACCGACGGGGTCTGGTGGTTTTATATCTTCTGGCTGCCGGGCTATTGGCAAAAGACTTTTCATCTGACGTTGGAAGGCAATCGCCTTCCGGTGATGCTGTCGTTCGGCGTTTCCATCGTCGGCGGCATTTATGGCGGCTACCTTTCGGGGGCACTGATCAAGCGGGGCAAGAGCGTCGGCACGGCGCGCAAGACGGCACTGCTGCTGTGTGCGCTTTGCATCCTTCCGGTAGTACTGGTCCCCTTCATGGCCAATCTGTGGGTCGTGGTAGGCCTGGTCTGCCTGGCGATGGCGGCGCACCAGGGCTGGTCGGCCAATCTGTTTACGGTTCCCTCCGATCTCTTTCCCAAGGCGGCAGTCGCCTCCGTAGTGGGCATCGGCGGCATGTTGGGGTCGGCCGCGGGCGCGGGATTCGACGTCTTCGTCGGCCATATCGTGGAATGGACGCATAGCTACGTGGTGGTCTTCGCTGTGTGCGGGTGCACCTACTTTGTGGCGCTGCTTCTCCTCCACCTGATGTCGCCGAATTTCGCGCCGGCGAAGGTAAAATACTGACGCGAGCGAACATTTCCCACCAAGGTGACTTAGTTTGTGTGCGTCTGTTCATACTTGCAGTCGATATTCGCCGTCCAGTTACTCCCGGCCCGTTGGAAACCGGCACTTCTGGTCTAAAATCGGGATGTCATGGCCGAAAGCAAAAAAACCATCCTGGTCGTCGATGACGAGCCTGAAGTGCGGAAACTTGTCGGCGCGGTAGTCAACCAGTCGGGCTACACGGCTCTCACCGCCGATAGCGGAGAACATGCTCTCACGCTCGTCAGGAAACAGAAGGATCCCCTCGCGCTGCTGATCACCGACGTAGTTCAGCCCGGCATGAGCGGCCCCATGCTGGCCGACCGCCTCACCGCTCTTCAACCCGACCTGAAAGTACTGTACATCTCCGGATACGACAATACCCATGTCGTCCAGAAGTACGTGGTCGAGAAGGGACATGCGCTGCTGACTAAACCGTTCAACCTCGACGACCTGCGGGCCAAGATGAACGCCCTGCTGGCATGAGTCCGTTTCAGTGCTAACATCACGAAGACGTGACCATTCGGCCCGCCAGCGACCGCTCCATCCTGGTTTCTTTCGGCGATGAAATCTCTCTCGCAATGCACCGGCAGGTGCTCAGCTTAACGCGTGTCCTGCAAGGCATCCGCGGCATTCTCAACCTGCATCCCGCCTTCTCCACCCTGCTGATCGATTTCGATCCGCGATTGCGCACCCATGCTGAAATCCAGTCCCTGGTGCGGGAACGCCTCGGCGAGGCCACGCACCAGCCACTACCCGAACCGCGAACCCTGGAGATCCCGGTGTGCTACGGCGGCGAGTTCGGGCCGGACCTGGAAGACGTGGCCCGTCACAACTCCCTCACCCCCGCGCAAGTCGCCGAACGCCACTCCGCCGCCGAATACGTGGTCTACTTCGTGGGCTTCGCCACCTGCTTTCCGTATCTCGGCGGGCTGCCGGCAGAGTTGGCCACGCCGCGGCTTTCCGCCCCGCGCAAATTGGTGCCGGCCGGCAGCATCGGTATCGCCGGCGCGCAGACCGGCGTCTACCCCATCGCATCGCCCGGCGGCTGGCGTCTCATCGGACGCACCCCGCTGCGCCTCTTCGACGCCTCCGCCGAGCCGCCGGCGTTGTTGCGGATGGGCGACCGCCTGCGCTTCGTCCGCCTGCCGGAGTCGCCCCTGTGAGCCGGATCCACGTTGTCTCCCCGGGTATGCAGACTACCGTGCAGGACCTGGGCCGCTTTGGCTTCGCCCACTTCGGAGTCTCCGCCTCGGGCGCGGCCGATGCGCTGGCGCTGCGCGCCGGAAACCTGCTGGTGGGGAATGCCGAAAACGCCCCGGCGCTGGAGATGACCCTGGCGGGCGGCGCTTTCGAGTTCGAAGCTGCCGCCGTCGTCGCGCTCACCGGCTCGGATTTCGGTGCGGGCCTGCCGCTGTGGACTCCGTTCGAGGTTCGCGCCGGCCAAACCGTACGGTGCGGCGCCACCCGCTCCGGAGCGCGCTGCTACCTGGCCGTGCGCGGCGGCATCGCCGTCCCGAAGGTGATGGGCAGCGCGTCGGTCCACATCGTCACCGGAGTCGGCGGGCGTCCGTTACGTAAGGGCGACATCCTGCCCGTAGGCGATGCCGCGGTCCGCAAGCCGCGTCCGGCCGCGCGCCAGGTTCCGGAATTCGCCCGCGGCGGTTTGCTTCGGGTCACCGCCGGCCCGCAAGCCGATTGGTTCGCGGGCGAACTGCTGGCCGCTCCCTATACCCTCACCGAAGAATCCAACCGGATGGGTCTGCGCCTCGCCGGTCCGCCTATCCCCAGCCATGCCGGCCACATGCTGACCGAAGGCGTAGCTCTGGGCGCCATCCAGGTGCCGCCCGATGGCCAGCCCATCATCCTCTTCGTGGAACACCAGACCACCGGCGGCTACCCCAAACCGGCCAACGTCATCTCCGCCGATTTCTGGCGCCTCGGCCAGCTCCGCCCGCGCGACCAGGTACGCTTCGAGCAAGTTACTATTGAGGATGCCGTCGAGCTGCTGCGCGATCAGGAGCGCTGGTTATACAGCCTGGGACAGCCGTAACGCCTATGACTATCGACCTCAACTGCGACATGGGAGAAATGGAAGATGCGGCGCACGAAGCCGCGCTGATGGAGTACATCTCCTCCGCCAACATCGCCTGCGGCGGCCACGCTGGAGACGATGCCATTATGGAGCGGACTGCCCGCCTGGCTATGGACCGCGGCGTCCGCATCGGCGCCCATCCCGGCTACCCCGATCGCGCCAATTTCGGCCGCATCGAAATGCCGCTGACGCCTGAGGCGATCGAGGGCGTCGTGCTCGAACAAATCCAGCGTCTCGACGCCATTGTCCGCCGCCTGGGAGGCGAAATCGTGCATGTGAAGCCGCACGGCGCGCTCTACAACGTCGCCGTGCGAAATCGCGAAGTGGCGCAAGCCATCGGCAGCGGCGTCGCCCGCTGGAATCCCCGCGTGCCCATCTTCGGCCTGGCTGCATCGCCCATGCTGGAGGTGTGGCGCGAAATGGGCCTTCCGGTCGCCGGCGAAGCTTTCGCAGACCGCCGCTACGAGCCGGATGGCTCCTTGCGCAATCGCCAGTTCGCCGATGCCCTGATTACCGATCCCGCCGCCGCCGCCGCTCAGGCCGTGCGGTTCGCCCGCGAGGGCCATGCCGAAACCATCTGCGTCCACGGCGATACCCCGGGCGCCGTCGCCATCTTGAAAGCATGCCGGGAGGCGCTACTATACCAGTGATGCGATTGCTCCTCCTGCTGGCCGCTGCCGTTCCGCTCTTTGGCCAGACCACTCAGTGCACATACAAGCTTTCGGCGGGGGGAATCGTAGTGAGTGCCGCCGCCAGTGCTCCTGACAAGAGTCCCTCGTTTACGGTGACCACTCCAGCCTCATGCCCGTTCGTGGCAATCGGCACGGCCGCCTGGCTGCACGTCGCGGCGCCAGCCAAGGGCGCCAATTTCACCGGCGCCGGCCCCGTGTCTTTCTCCGTCGATGCCAACACCAGTGCTCAGCTCCGTACCGGCCAGATACTCGTCTATCCCGGCACACAAGTGACTCAGGACGCCCAGTCACTGCCGTTCGTAGTGACTCAGGTAGCGGGCATCTGTAACTACTCTCTCTCGTCTTCCTCGGCCAAAGTGCCGGTCACCGGCGGTTCCGGAACGTTCACTGTCAACACCGGCTGCACCTGGGGCGCCGTCGTCACCACCTTTATAACCATTACTGCGCCGAACGGAACCCTGGGCACCGGCCCTATTAATTATCAGGTTGCCGCGAATCTCTGCGCCGCGCCGCGATCCGGGGTAATCACGCTACAAACGGGATTGCCGAATCCCCCCGTTTTCCAGATCGTGCAGGATGGGTCTCTCTCCAATTTCACGCTCTCGCCGCCCAGCGTGACTGACCCCGCGGGCGCACTCACGAACCAGAACGTGACTGTGACTACCGGTGCCGCCTGCTCCTGGCGTGCCTATACCGATTCCGCCAACTGGCTGCACGTCCCCGCTACCCTCGCCGGTTCCGGGCCGGGCGCTTTCACGTACTCCGTGGATGCCAACGTGGGCGCACCCCGAACCGGCCACATCTATTTCCAATCGGGCGTCGATCTGACTGGCAACCCGGTTCTGGCGGCGACTCTGACCGTGACTCAGCAGGCAATCCAGGCCGCCGGGCCTGTCTTGGCCGCCGTGGTGAACGATGCCAGCTACGATATCGGGACACCTGCGCCTAGTTCCATCTCGCCCGGCGAAATTGTGGCGCTGTTCGGCAGCAGCCTGGGACCAGTGACTGGAATCTCCAACACGCAGACCTTTGGAACCACCTTGGCCGGAGTGCAGGTGATGTTCGGAGCCGCCGCCGCACCTCTGCTTTACGTCTCTGCCGGTCAGATCAATGCCGTGGTGCCGTACTCCACCACCGGCCCTTCTGTGGCGGTGACCGTGAGTTACAACAATGCGCTCTCGCCGGCGCTGACTGTGCCGGTACAAGCCACCACGCCCGGGATTTTTTCCTACGATCGGTCCGGCAGCGGGCCGGGCGCGATTCTGAATCAGGACTACAGCGTCAATTCCGCGGCCCGCCCTGCCGCGGCAGGCAGTGTGGTGGCTATCTACTGCACCGGAGCGGGAGTCACTATACCCGCATCCACGGACGGCACGCTCGCTACGCTCACTGCACCCTTTCCAGCCCTTGCCGCCCAGCCAGTAACCGTAACCATCGGCGGCGTTTCGGCGGAAGTAGTTTATTCCGGCGTCGCGCCCGGCGCCATCAATGGACTGACTCAGATTGACGCCATCGTGCCCGGCGGCCTCAAATCGGGTTCGTCCGTTCCCGTGGTGGTGACCGTCGGCGGAGTCTCCAGCCAGGGCAACCTGTCGATGGCCGTTCAGTAATCCGGCCGTTGACTTGCGCAAAACGTCGGCCTAATGGCTCCAAAGCTGCTCGACGCTGCGTGTGCTGCCATTTATAAAGCAGTTGAACGCGGTGCCATCGAAGATCACGCGCCGGCGGGGTACCACCGATCCATCCCGATTCCAACTGGATATCACCGCCGAGGTTTCCATGTACCAGCGGCCCGTGGAAGCCGTCGAAGCGAATATGGGACGGTCGGATGAGGAAACCCCCCCGTAATTATCGATGGTGAAGATCTTGCGCTCGGGCAAGCCGGTATGCGAGTCGATCCAGAATCCCAGCTTGTCGTTGTAGATGTAGAGCGTTCCATCTGTTCCATCGTCTATTTTCGCGGCGATGAGGTCATCGTCGAAATGGGCGCTCCATAGGATGTGATTGTCGCTCTTCCGCACGAGATATACCGTGCTCGGAAAGGGCGGATTGCGGAAATCGATTGCTGCTACAAGGGCCGACCGTGCATCGCTGGTAACGAGCGTGGTGGGACCAACACCCGGAAGATCGTATACGAAGCTTGCCGGCGGTTGGACGCCCGCGAAACTGCCGCAGGAAGCGGGAAGCTGAACGCTGGTCCGCTGGAATTCCGGATAGACGGCATAGGTCAGGATGAAGGACAGCGCCGCTAAGGCGAATACTGCGACGGCGGCGCGCAGGAAAACAGGAGTCTTATTCGTGTGCGCCTGGAGTGCCGCTATGGTTGCACCGGTTAGCGGAGCGGCGATGAAAATCAGGGCTGCGAAGGGGAAGAAGAGGGATCCCGGCTCCCGCATAACGACTAAGTACGCGGCGCCCAGAACCAGGATCAGGAACGCGCCGATTGCGATGCCCAAGCTTGCCGAGTGTTTCACCGGATCGAAACGAGCATACCATGGGCGTCCGCCGCCCTGGCCATCGAAAGCCCCCTGCGAAACTGTAAAGCGAAACGGGCGCGGCGAGTCAATGGAATGAACCGCCAGGGACTAAGCCGAAGGCTTCGGCGCGCGTGTCCCCGAGCTCTACAACCTGAGCCGGGCTACGATAGGGGATGATCCGTTCGAGCAGTCCCTTCACTTTCCTTCTACTTCTCAGTGCCGCGACCAGCCCTGCGCAATCGACTCCCCCGGCGTTCGACGTAGCTTCGGTCAAGCTCAATCCCAATTGTCAGGCTGGGTCCGGCGGGCGTTTTGGCATCTCGCCACGCAATCTGGCGTTACCATGCGTGTCGCTCCGGGCACTGATTCGGCTTGCTTATGGGGACGTGTTGGTCGGGCCCGGCCTGGGTGCGCGCCGGATGGAAGTTCAGGGTGGTCCGAGCTGGCTCGACACGGAGCACTATGATGTTTTCGCGAAATCCGAGGGCAGTGCCGCGGGACAGCCGGCGGCGCCTATGCTGCAAACGCTGCTCGAAGAGAGATTCAAGGTGAAGGTCCAGAAAGAGACCAAGAGTTCCGCCGTGTACATTCTGACCGTCACCAGTGGCGGTCCCAAGCTGCAGCCGGCGAAGGCGGGAAGCTGCATCGAGATGGACCTGAATAACATACGGCCGCCGGCGCCGCCAAAAGCTGGTGAGACGATGCCGAATTACTGTGGAATGGGCCGCACAAGAAGCAACGGATCGTTGATGGTCGCCGATTGGTACGGTGTGAGTATGGCGGAACTTGCCGGCAGGATGTTGATTAGTGCAGTGGATCTGCCGGTAGTGGATCAGACCGGATTGACACAGCGGTTTGATGTCCACATCGAATATGTTCCAGACCGCCACGTAACCGGTCCCGTCACCCTGAACGGCGTCGCGACAGATCTGCCGCCGGCTGCATCGGATCCCACGGCGGGTCCCTCCATCTTCTCGGCGTTAGAGAAGCTTGGACTAAAGCTGACGCCAGGCAAGGCTCCCTTGGACGTCATCATAGTGGAACGCGCCGAGAAACCCACGGCGAACTGAGACGCAGGGTCGCCTGACGGATCGTGGGTATCGTGTTCGTTCCCTCATCAGCTCGCACGCGAGGGATCAGCCCGGTCGAACAGGGTCGTGGACGAAAGACGGCGTTACCCCACTGGTCGGCCGTGCCAGCGCCGCGGAGCCTGCGATTCAGGGCAACGGTTCCATCACCAACTGGTCGCCCGCCTGCGTGCCGCTCCGCTCCGCCGTACCCGCCGGCAGTTCCAGGATCGAACGCGCGGCGAGGCACATCGAAAGCCGCCACGCCGGCACCGCGTGACGCACCTTGCGGACTTTCTTGTGCTTGTCCAGATACACCAGGTCGATCGGAAATTTCATGAAGAACGTATGGACCGATTCGCAAGGGATGATCCACAACCCCTGTCCGGCCTCCAGGCGGTCGTGTTTCAACAAGCCGGTCCGCCGGGTCGAACTGGTATCCGCCACGTCCACGGCATCGCCTAAAACGGTGTCGCGGGTCTGATTTCGCACCGATACTTTCAATTTGATTTGAAAACTATAACACGCTGGAGGGGCGGCCGGTTGCGCGACCCTTCAAGAGGCCGGTCACACAGCCTCCCGCATCTTCTGGCAAGCCGCAAATCGTTGTTTCTGTTTGTGTTTTTGTTTTTTCGACTGCCGGCGCGCGCCGGAATCCTGCGACCGGCCGGTTACACTGAGGGCGTTGGAAGAGTTCGTCTCTCTCCCGCGCCCGTCCGGGTGCGGATTCACTTTCCGGAGGTATTATGATTTCCCGTTTCTGGTTCGCAGCCGTGTTGGCGTCGTCCGCGCTCGCTGCCGGTCCGGCGTTGACCACGATTCAAGACGTGCTTTATAAGGCCGATGGTACCCGCTTCAACGGCTCGGTGACAATCAGTTGGAACAGTTTTCAGGCGGCTGATAACTCCAGCATCGTGACGCAATCCACTACTGCGAAAGTGGTGGATGGCGTGCTTCGCGTCCAACTGGCGCCCACTACCACCGCCACCCCCCAAGTCAACTACTCCGTCGTCTACACCAGCGATGGCCGCGTGCAATTTCAGGAGACCTGGTCCGTGCCGTCGAGCGGTCAGCCGCTGCATGTCCGCGATGTGCGGATTGCCGCCGCCATTGCGCCCTCGTCATCAGGTTCCGGCGCCGGCGATACCGGCACCACCCCGATACCCGAGTCCTCGGTAATCGGACTGATTGCCGACCTTGGTTCCCGCCCGCTCAAAAGCATGTCTTATGCTGCCGGCTCCGTGGCCCTCGTGGACCCCACCGGCATGTTGGCCTCGGTCAATGGCGCGCCGTCGGATTGCGTCCACGTGGATGGATCTTCCGGCCCGTGCGGCGGCGCGCAGCCTTCGTTTATTGACAGCGAGGCGCTCAGCGGCATCGTGGACGGAGCCAACAACCTGTTCGGGATTTCGACCGTGCCGGATCCCACTACCAGCCTGGCCATCTACCGCAATGGCATTCTCCAGAAGGCCGGTCAGGATTTCAATCTGACGGGCAGCGCCATCCAGTTCCTTATCGGAGCGACGCCGCAGCCCGGCGATACGCTCCTCGCCAGCTATCGCATCTACAGTCCGGACCCCGAAGTCCAGCCCTTCACCAGCCCACAGGTGCTCTGTAGCGGCTCCGGGGCCGCCACCAGCAGCCTCACCCTCGAAAACATCGGCAATTGCGCCATTCGGGCCGGCGTGCTGCAACCCGGCGACCGGCTGGAAATTCGCTTTGACGTGTCTCACCCGGGAACCGCCGCGGGCTTCTCGGTGGAAGTGGACTGGGGAGGCACGTTGCTGGTTCGTCGCGATGCCGCCGCTCCCGATGCCCTGGTGACCGGCCGCGCCGGCGCGGCCATCCTGACCGCCGGCGCCCAGGTGAGTTCCCAAACCTGGGGCACCGTCCTGCCCTTCGCCGCGACAGTCGGAACCGTCCCCGACGATTACACCGGCGGCTTGAATATTTCGTTCCAGGGCAGGGTCGCTCAAACCGGCGATAGCATCACACTAACCAATTTCACTGTGGTGCGCATTCCATAGTTTCTTCGAAAGACTCTTTTCTACCCGATGTACCGCGCATATAGACTTCGTGCCACTCCCGGGTCGTCCGTGCCCTTCACAATGGCGCGGCCGTCCGGGAATATCGTCATTTCGTAAGGCGGAATCAAAAATCGCAGGGCGTATTCGTTGGCGCGGACCTCACCCACCGGCCGCAGCCGCCCTGCCAGTTCCCGCAGATCGATAGGCCTTTCGCGATCGCGCACCTGCACTGCGTTGCGTCCGCACAAACTCACCGGCGGCAGCGCCGTCCGTTCCAGGTACGGAAATTCGCGCCGCCCGCAGGTGGGGCATTCGGGGTCGCGCGGCGGCCCGCTGATCTGCCGGATGCCGCCCTCCCAAACATCCACCGTAGTAATTCGCGGGCGCACCAGATTCGTGTTGCCCGAAAGAATCTTCAGCGCGTCGGCCACCTGCAGGGAAGCCACCACCGATACGATTACGTTCAGCACGCCGGCCGTCTCGCAGGTCGGCTGGACTCCCGTGGGCTGCTCCGGATAAACGCACCGCAGACAGGCGGTCACTTCCGGAATCACCGGCATCGCTAAGCCGTAGCTGCCCACCGCCGCTCCGTAGATCCACGGAATTCCCCGGCTCACGGCGTAATCGTTAATCAGGTAGCGCGTGTCGAAATTGTCGGTCCCGTCCAGGATCAGGCCGGCGTCGTTCAGCAAATCTTGCACGTTGGATGCAGTCAAATCCGCCACCGCCGCCCGAACCGAAATGCTGGAATTGATGGCGGCGATCCGTTTTTGCGCCGCCACCGCCTTGGGCAGGGACTCGGCGGCGTCCGATTCTTCGAACAACCACTGCCGTTGCAGATTGCTGGGCTCCACGTAGTCGCGATCCACAATCGTCAGCCGGCCCACGCCCGCCCGCGCCAGCGCCGCCGCATGGAAACTGCCCAGGGCGCCGCAGCCCACGATCGCCGCGTGCGCCCGCAGTAACGCCTCCTGCCCCGCTTCCCCAATTCCTGGAAAAAGAATCTGCCGCGAATATCGCTCGCGCCCGGCCGCGTCCATCGAAGCTCATGGTAACAAAGTTGCTATAAACCGCTTACGCTATCATGAGGATCGTGTGCCGGCGGTTTGCCTTCATTCTTCGCGTGCTCCTGCCGCTCACCGTGGCCGGGCTGCGGATGGGCCACGCTCAGGATCTAAAATACGAAGGCCAGCCGGTCAAAAACATTCAGTTCGATCCCGCCACGCAGCCTCTCGAACCCGATGAGCTGTTTCAAATCCTGCCCATGAAGCGCGGCCAACCGCTTCACATGGCCCTTGTCCGGGACAGCATCGAACGCCTGTTCGCCACCGGCCGGTACGCCGACATCCAGGTCGAGGCCCGCCCCTACGAAGACGGAGTCATCATCCGGTTCCTCACTACCAATAGCTGGTTCATCGGTTCCGTCACGGTGAGTGGCGACGTCTCCAGCCCGCCCAGCGTCGCGCAACTGGAGAACGCTACCCAACTGAACCTGGGCGAGCCCTATATGGAATCCAAACTCACTGTGGCCGAGGCCAACCAACACCGCCTGCTCGAAGCCAACGGACTGTACCACGCTACCGTGCAGCCGTCCTTCGATTGGGAAACCGGAAGAGATTACCAACAAGTGAACATCACCATGCAGGTGGATAGCGGCCAGCGTGCCCGTTTCACTACACCTGTGCTGGTGGGCGATGCCAAACTGGATCCGGACCGGCTTCTCCGCGCCACGAAGTTCCGCCGGTGGATCATTCATACCTGGAAGCCCATGACTCAAACGCGCGTGCGCCAGGCCCTGGATGGAGTCCGCGCCCTTTATCAGAAGACCGACCACCTGGAGGCCAAAGTTTCGCTGGAGAGCATGAAATTCGACTCCGCCGCGGACACCGCGCTGCCCACCCTGCGTATCGATGCCGGGCCGCGCATCGTTGTGAACACCATCGGCGCCAAGGTCTCCCAGGGCAAACTCCGCCGCTATATCCCGATCTACGAAGAGCACGCGGTGGATCGCGATCTGCTCACCGAGGGCGCCCGTAACCTGCAGGACTATTTCCAGTCCGCGGGTTATTACAACGCCGAGGTGGAATTCAAGCAGCAGAACGTGATCAACGACCAGGCCGCCATTGACTACCTGATTAATCTCGGCACGCGGCACAAACTGGTCTCCGTCCAGATCGGCGGGAATCGCTATTTCAGCACCGGGATGTTGACCGACCGCATGTTCCTGCGGACCGCGTCGTTTCTGCAGTTCCCTCACGGCCGCTACAGCGAGAACCTGGTAGCCCGCGATGAGGACACCATTCGCAATCTCTACCAGTCCAACGGATTTCATGATGTGGAAGTCACCCATCGCTCACAAGATGACTACCAGGGAAAGCCCGGCGACATCGCCGTCTTTTTTACCATTAAAGAGGGGCCGCAGTATTTCATCGCTAACCTGCAGGTGAGCGGGATTGAGAAACTGGACCGCAAAGACGTGCTCTCGCAAATCAGCTCCATCCAGGGCCAGCCCTTCAGCGAATTCAACGTCGCGGTGGACCGCGACACGATTCTCGCGAAGTACTTTGAGCGAGGCTTTGCCAGTGTCACATTCGAGTGGAGCTCCAAGCCGGCATCGCAGCCCTACCGCGTGGATTTGAGTTTTGTGATTCATGAAGGCAACCAGCAATTCGTACGGCAGGTGATTTACAGCGGAAATCAAACTACCAGGGACAACATCATCAACCGGCTCCTGGAGCTGAATCCCGGCGACCCGCTGTCTCCCACCGCCATCACCGATACCCAGAGGCGACTCTACGACCTGGGAGTGTTTGCGCGCGTGGACGCTGCCATTCAGGATCCCGATGGCGAGTCCGACCGCAAGTACGTCCTCTACCAACTGGACGAAGCGCGCCGCTTCTCCACCGCATTCGGTTTCGGCGCCGAGATCGCCCGCATCGGAGGGTGCAGCACCTGTCTCGATGCTCCCGCCGGCGCTACTGGTTTTTCTCCCCGCGTATCTTTCGATATCACCCGCAACAATCTCTGGGGAGCAACCCACAGCATCAGCCTGCGCACCCGCGCCTCCACCCTGGAACAACAGGCCCTGCTGACGTATACCTGGCCGCGCTTCGGCAACAACAGCAATCTGAGTTTTTCGATCAACGGCCTGTACGATAACTCCACCGATGTGCGGACGTTTTCCTCCCGCAGGGAAGAGGTCTCGATACAGCTCTCTCATCACTTCAGGAAATCCACCACCCTCTTCTATCGCTACTCGTATCGTCGCGTGAGCATCGATGAGGCCACTCTGAAGATCTCGCCGTTTCTGATTCCCCTGCTGGCGCAGCCGGTTCGACTGGGCGAAGTCTCAATGTCCGTGATCCAGGATCATCGCGATGATCCGGTGGAGCCACATAAGGGCAACTACAATACCATCGACATGGGCCTGCCGGAACATGTCTTCGGATCGCAGCGCAATTACGTGCACTTTCTCGCCCGTAATGCCACTTACTATCAGCTCACCAAGCGCCTCGTGCTGGCACGCAGCACGCAATTCGGCGCGATCCACGTCTTCAACTACAACGGCAATCCGTTGGACGCGATCCCGCTCGCCGAGCGCTACTTCGGCGGCGGCGGCACTTCCCACCGCGGATTCGGCGAGAATCAGGCCGGCCCGCGCGATCTCGAGACCGGATTTCCAATCGGCGGCACGGCTCAGTTTTTCAATCAGACCGAATTGCGCTTTCCACTCATCGGCGAAAACATCGGCGGCGTGCTGTTTCACGATATGGGGAACACTTACTCCAGCATCGATAACATCTCCTTCCGGGTAAAGCAGCACAACTTGCAGGACTTCGATTACATGGTGCACGCGGTCGGCTTCGGTCTCCGCTACCGTACGCCCATCGGCCCGGTCCGCGTGGACCTGGCCTACAGCCTCAATCCGCCGCGCTTTTTCGGCTGGAATGGAACCGAGCAGGATCTGATCAATGCCGGCGTTAATCCCTGCTCCAACGGCAATACCCATTGCACCGTCACCAACACCGGCCATTTTCAATTTTTCTTTTCCATAGGACAAACCTTTTGATGACCCCCGGGACATCGCGATGGATGGCGTCCGCGACTCTGGCGGCAGTGGCATTCCTGCGCGCCGATATCATCGACCGCATCGCCGTTTCGGTCGGCAATCGCGTGATTACCACCAGCGACCTCGACCGCGAGATCCGCGTTACGGCCTTTCTCAACGGCGTCAAACCCGATTTCACCAACACCGGGAAGCGCGCCACGGTGGAGCGCATGGTGGAACAAAAGCTCATTCACAACGAACTGGAGAACGCCCGCTATCCCGTCCCCGCGGCCGCCGAGGTGGAACCCGAACTGTCGCAATTCAAAGCCAGGTTCTTCCCGGACGACGCCGCCTACCGGCAGGCGATGGCCGCCGCCGGGATTACCGAACAGGACGTGAAGAACGAGCTGCTCTGGCAGCGTACGCTGCTCCTCTTTATCGACATTCGCTTCCGGCCCGGCGTTCAGGTGACCGATCAGGAAATCCAGGACTATTTCGACAAAACCGTGGCCCCCGCGGCACGGCTGGCGCATCCGAATCAGACCCCCAAACTCGCAGACTACCGCGACCAGATCGAGCAGACGCTCATCGGGCAGAAAGTGGATAGCGATATGGATACCTGGCTGCAGGCCGCGCGCCGGCGGACCCAGATCGTCTATCACCAGGAGGCAATTCAGTGACCCGCAAGCGTAAAGCCTGGGTTCTGTGCAGTTCTATCGTGGGAGTCGCGGTGTTCCTGGCGGGCGCCCTGTTGATGACGCTCCAAAGCTCATGGCTGTACAACAAGGTGCGGGAACGCATCGTCACCGAAGTCGAAAAGGCCACCGGCGGCCGCGTCGAGCTCGCCTCCTTCCGTTTTGACTGGCGGCAAATGCGCGCCGAAGCCCGCGGGTTGGCGGTACATGGCAAAGAAGCCGCGGACAAGCCGCCGCTGTTGTACGCTTCCTCCGTGGCGATCGGGCTCAGACTGGTGTCGCTTCTCCGGCGCGATGTGAATATTCAATCCGTGGACATCGTCGAGCCGCGCGTCTACCTGATCGTCAATCCCGACGGCAGCACCAATCTCCCCACGCCGAAGATGCCCGCGCAGCCCGGCTCGCGCCCGCTGGACCCGCTGTTCCAACTGGCTGCCGGCCGTTTCCAGGTGCGCCACGGTATTTTCGAAGTGGAATCGCGCAGCCGGACGCCATTCGATGCGCGCGGCCAGAACCTGGAGCTTGCGTTATTTTTCGAGGGCGCCGGCCCGCGGTATCGCGGCACCCTTTCCATGCAGCCGCTGCAGGTGCAGGCGCCGGGCATCGCTCCCACGCCGCTGGATGTCACCATGGCTCTGGCGGTAGAACGGAACCGCATTGGCATCACCAGCGCCGATATCGCCACCGGGCACTCCCGGCTGCAACTTTCCGGCGAACTGGCCGATTTGCAGTCGCCCCACGGCACGGTCCACTACCAGGTGAACGCCTCCGTGGCCGATGCCTCCCGCGTTTTCGGACTCAAGCTGCTGGATCGCGGCGAAGTGCAATCCCAGGGCATCGTGAACTGGCCGGGCGGCAGCGAGTACACCCTGACCGGTGACCTGCACGCCTCTGGCGTGGAGTATCGTGGCGCTTACGTACAACTGCGAAACTCCCGCGCCGAGGGAACTGTCTCGCTGAATCCGCAAAAGCTCGAACTCACCGGCCTCCACTTCTCCACCAGCGTAGGCGGACCGGGCGCGTGCAAGGGCGCGGTGTGGCCCTGCGCGACTCCTCTCGCGGGAAATATTGCCGCGGCCGAAGTAACGGGGAAGAATCTGGAACTGCGTGGCCTCGCCGTCGCACTGTTGGGCGGCCGGTTCCGGGGGCAGGCAAGCCTGCTGGATCTGGACCGCTTTACGGTCAACGGCGAAATCAGCGGTGTGGATGCGCGGCGGGCCGTGGCGGTTTACAGCGCCGAGCCGCTCCCCTGGAATGGCCAGGTATCCGGCCAGACTCGCGTCGAGGGCCGGTTGCAGCGCTCGGGCGAACTGCGCGCCCAGGTAGACCTGAGCCTGACGCCGGCGCCGGAAGGCGCGCCGGTCCACGGGCAGTTGACCGCCACCTACGATACCCGCGGCAGCCGCATCGACGTGGGCCGCTCCACTCTGACTCTACCCTCATCCCGCGCGGAAATTTCCGGGGTGGTCGGCTCGCGCCTGCTGGTCCATCTGGAAACGCGCGACCTCAACGATTTTCTCCCGGTCCTCGGAAAAAGCGCAGCGTCGATTCCAGTGAAGTTGCAGAACGGCTCGGCGGCTTTCGATGGCGCGGTCACCGGCGCCTTGGACCGCCCCCGGTTGAGCGGTCACATGCAGGCCGCCGGCGCGGTCTATTCGGGTCAAACCATCGACGGCTTTCAGGCGGATGTGGACGCCACCGAAGACAATCTGCGCCTGCGGAACGCATCGGTGGCGCGCGGCTCCCTGCGCGGCCAGTTTCAACTGGATGTAGCGCTGCAACACTGGAAGCCCCAGGACAGCAGCCTC
Source organism: uncultured Solibacteraceae bacterium (assembly GCA_963835555.1). GTDB lineage: Bacteria > Acidobacteriota > Terriglobia > Bryobacterales > Bryobacteraceae > Sulfopaludibacter. Next base: position 173,099 of record CAWIGC010000038.1, read on the forward strand.
ATCGATGGCGGCGGCGCCATTCGCGGCGCATCGGTGAAGGATCTCGCGGCGCTGGCGATGGACAAACCGCTGCCCGTTTCAGGGACTCTGAACGCCACCGCCAAATTGAACGGCACGATCGGCGATCCCCTGGTTACTGCCGACCTGGAAGTGACCAAGGGCCAAACGTACGGCGAGCCATTCGATCGCTTCACCGCCCACGTCCGCTACACCGCGCGCCAAATCGAACTCACTGGCGGGCAAGCCTCCGCCGGCTCCAAAACGGCGCAATTGTCCGCCGCGTTCGCCCACGCTCCGCAAATATGGAACGCCGGGCGGCTGAGTTTTCAGATCGGCACCAGCGCTACTCCCATGGATCAGGTCAAAACACTGCTCGCCGAATATCCGGGAGTGAAGGGCGTCATTCAGTTAACGGCGGCCGGCTCGCTGGATCTTGCGCCGGACCGCAATGGGGAAATCCAAGTCCGGGTGGCCGATCTGCAGGGCGACTTCTCCGGCCATGGCCTGCAGCTTAGCGGCCAGGCGCTTGGCGACGCGCATCTCACCGTCACCTCGCAGGGGCAGGTGCTGCGGGCGCACCTGGAATCTGCAATGGCCAATTCCAATATCCGTGGCGACGGTACATGGAACCTGTCCGGCGACGACCCCGGCTCGGCCACCGTCACCTTTTCCCGAGTCGATTTCGCCGCCCTGCGGGACTGGCTGGTGCCGTCGCACTCCGCGGAGGCTCTGCCTTTTGCAGGCTTCGCCGAGGGCCAGTTGAGCATTAACGCTCCTCTGTTGAAACCACAGGCTGGCCGGGCCCAACTGCTTATCCCAACCCTGGAAATCACCGCTGCGCCGCGCACCGGTCCCAAACCCGCCGCCGCCCCGCCGAATCTGACCCTCCGCAATTCCGGCCCCATCGTAGCCAGCCTGGCGAATTCGGTAATCACCGTGACCAGCGCTCACCTGGTGGGCCGCGACACCGATCTCACCGTCACCGGCAAAGCTTCGTTCCAGGACAAGAACCCGCTCGACCTGCGGGTCAACGGCAAGGTCGATCTCGCCATCATGCGTGAGCTCAACCGCGATTTCGTCTCCACCGGCACAGTCTCCGCCGATGCCTCTGTCCGCGGGACGTTTGCCTCGCCCCAGGTGAGCGGCCGCCTGGCATTTCAGAACGCCAGCTTCCAGGTGAGCGACCTGCCGAACGGAATCTCCAACGCGAATGGCGCCATCCTGTTCACCGGAGATCGCGCGACCATTCAAAGCTTCCGCGGCGAAACCGGCGGCGGCCGGATCGCCCTGTCCGGTTTTGCGGCCTATAGCGGAGGCTCGCTCGCGTATCGCCTGCACGCGCGGATCGACGAAGTCCGCATCCGCTATCCCGAAGGAGTGAGCACGGTCGCCAATGCCAGTCTCAACTTCACCGGAACCACAGACCGGAGTATGCTGGCCGGCACCATTACGGTGCTGCGTACCGGCTTCAATCCGCAATCCGACTTCAGCTCGCTCATCGCCTCCTCCGCCCAACCGGTACGGACGCCCTCGTCCCAGTCCGGAATTCTGGGCGGGATGAATTTCGACATTCAGATTCAAACCGCGCCCGATATTCAGGTGGAGAGCACCCTCACGCAGGATATCGATTTGGAGGCGAATCTGCGGTTGCGCGGCACATTCACAAATCCGGCGGTGCTGGGCCGGATCAACGTGACGCAAGGCCGCGTGGTCTTCTTCGGCACGAAATACAACATCAGCCAGGGCTCCATCGCGTTCTACAACCCGGTCCGCGTGGAACCGGTGCTGGACATCGACCTCGAAACCAAGGCACGCGGCGTGGATGTTACCCTGACGGTCTCCGGCCCGCTGGCGAAACTGACCCTCACCCCACGCAGCGATCCGCCCCTGCAGTTCAACGAAATCGTGGCGCTGCTGGCCACCGGGCGCGCCCCTACCAACGATCCCGCCATGCTGGCGCAGCAGGCCACCTCGCCGCAATCCTGGCAGCAAATGGGCGCGTCGGCGCTCCTGGGCCAGGCCATCGCCAGCCCTGTGACCGGGCGCCTCCAGCGCTTTTTCGGCGTGAGCAACCTGCGCATCGATCCCACCCTGCCCGGCATCGAATACAACCCGCAGGCGCGCCTCACCCTGGAACAGCAGGTGACGCCGGATATTACCTTTACCTATATCACCGACGTGACCACCAGCAACCCGCAAATCGTGCAGGTGGAATGGGCCTTCGCCAAGCAGTGGAGCGTGATGGCCTTGCGCGAGGAGAACGGCATGTTCGGCATCGACTTCTACTTCAAAAAACGGTTTTGACCGGACCGCCCCGGCGGAATGCGGCTACGCTATAGGAACGCTGAGCGAGCCTACCGCTCCGGATTGCTTGTCCCGCACCACGATGCGCACCTTTCGCACTCCAGCCGGCAGGGGCCGGTCCAGTGTCAGCGCGACGCCATCGCGGAGAATTCGTTCATGCTCCGCGGCGTTGAGCTGGAAGTCTGTCGGCATCTCCGGGGATGCCTCCGGCTGCCACTCGGTGGTGTAGTACGCAAAGATCAGTCCGAAGCCGCCCGAATAAGGCTCCCTGGAGCCGAGTTGCAGGTCCGCGGCGTTCACGCGAATTTGAAAGTGGATCCACCCTTTCACCTTTTCGCTCGGCGTTGCGGTAGCCTGAATTCCGATCCCTGGATCGTCCGGTCCGCCCAGGCTGGCCAAGGCGACGCGCTCAGCCGGATCTTTCTCGCGCGGATCGCCGAAATACCCTTCGATCGCGCGAATCCGCGTGCCTTTGACCCCCGCGGTGACGCGCAACTTGTGAAACTTGCCATCCCATCTCTCGAGATTCGGAGAATATCCCACCTGATACGTGGCAGGCCCTTCTTCGATGGCCTGCCGGATCGCCTGTTCCGTGGCATCGCTGGGCAGCCACAGCCCTCCGGTCAATCCGGCCATTTGTTGCAGGGTATCCATGCTGTTCAATCCGGAAGTGGAACGCTCCGCCTGGTCCACCGCGTATATCGCGATGCCGGAACGCGCCAGATCCGTGGCCAGGTGCATCACCCCGGATGTGAAGTCGTGCTCGTTGCCATCGGCTCCGCGCGCCAGAATGGGGACTCCGTGCGAGATCCACACCAGGCTCTTGCGGCCGGGTTGAGCCGCCAACTGTGAACCCACTTCGCGCAGCACCGCCAGCGTCTTCTGCACGCGCGCATCGGCATTGACCTGAAACTCCCACGGCCGCAGGCGGTTGACGTCGTGCATGGCCTTGTCGAGCAGGCCCTGAGCCTGCGTGATCCAAGCGCCATCGTCCGGCAAGAGCGGACTCTCCGCCGCCGGCATGGGGTGGATCGGAAACACCTCGCCTTCCTTGGTGAGCAGATAGACGTACAGTTGTTCGCCGGATTCCAGCTTGCCCAGGGTGTGGACGATTTCGTTCCACCCCAGGCCGCGCTCGGCCAAATTGGCGTTCAGCAGGTCCAGAAGCACCAGGGTGGAGTGCAATTTGCCTCCGGTAGGCCGGTTGGAATACTCCCGCGCGCCCAGGGACGCGGCTGCCGGTTGCGCCGTTTCCAGAGGCCGGCAGAAGACAGCGTGCATCGATTTGCCGTCGTCGTAGATGCGCAGGTCGCCCGCTTTCAAATCCCGGAGCGGCTCACCTTTGGCATCATGGACCACCACGTTGAAGGCCAGCACCGGCCGCGGCGGATCCTCCTGAGGGTATTCCCAAGCGGTCGCCAGCGTTGCGGCCAAAAGCAGCAGGCAGGAACGCATGCAAATTCTCCTCCAGGCTGCGCCGATTATATCCCAAGCCAGGCCCTACAATAAGTTTCGTGGACCAGGCGATTCCCATCGCGGCGGCGGGCTTGGCCGCTTCGGCCGGATGGATGACATGGGCGGTGCGGGGACGCTCGGCGTCCGTGTTCGCTTCCTCGGTGTGGCGCGGCCCGCGCGACCGCCGCGCCATCGCCCTGACATTTGACGATGGGCCGAGCGAGAGCACCCCGGAGATCCTCGATATCCTGGCCCGCCACAATGTGCCCGCTACCTTTTTCCAGGTGGGTGTGAACGTGGAGCGCCTGCCCCGGGTGGCGCGCGCGGTGACGCAGGGCGGCCATGAAATCGGCAACCACAGTCATACCCACCCCATGTTCTGTTTCCGTTCTTCGCGCTTCATGGAGCAGGAACTGAGGCGGGCGCAGGAAGCCATTGAAACGCACACGGGGACACGTCCGGCGTGGTTCCGGGCGCCTTACGGGGTACGCTGGTTCGGTCTGGAAAGGGCGCAGCGCGCGATGAGCCTGACCGGCGTCATGTGGACGGCAATCGGATATGATTGGAGTCTGGGGGCGGGTGAAATCGTGGAGCGGGTAGCCCGTGGCGTGTCAAACGGCGCTATCCTGTGTCTTCACGATGGACGGGAGTTGCGTGTCAGGCCGGATGCCGGTCAGACCGTAGAGGCCGTCCGGCGCGTGGTCCCCGCGCTGCTCGACAGGGGCTACAGATTCGAAACGGTTAGCCGACTACTATGTCCGACGATTTAGTGCAGAGAGTGCTCAAGGTGATCGCCACTTCCAAGCGGATTCCGCCGGAAACCGTCATGATCGACAGCGAGTTTCAGCAACTGGGAATCGATTCCATGGACGCCGTGGAGATCCTCTTCGCGTTGGAGAACGAATTCGACATCACCATCCCGGATGAGGAAGTGCGCGCCGTGCGAAACGTGCGCCAGATGTGTCAGGGCGTGGAGAAACTGGTGGTTGCGAAGTCCACCGGGACGAAGGCCGGCCAGTAGCCGATGCGGCGAGTCGCCATCACCGGCCTCGGCACGATCAGCGCCCTGGGCCGGAATACCGCGGAGTTCGCGGACGCATTGTGGGCGGGCCGTTCCGGCATCGGCCCGATCGAATCGACGGATGTTTCTCTTGTCCGTTTTCAGAACGGCGCCGAAGTCAAGGACTACAGCCATCAGCCTTACTTTGACGACCGCCGCGCGGACTTCATCGATCGCTTCGCGCAGTTTGCGGTCATCGCCGCGCGCGAAGCCGTGGAAGATGCCGCCATTGTATGGACTCCCGAACTGCGCGAGACCGCCGCTATCATTACCGGCTCGTGCGTCGGCGGACAGAGCACCGAAGATATCGGCTTCCAGGAGGTGTACAAACTCAGGCACAATCGCGTGCACCCCCTGACCATTCCGAAAACCATGGCCAATGCCGGCGCCAGCCACATGTCCATGGAGTTCGGCATCACCGGACCCAGCTATACCATCTCGACGGCCTGCTCTTCGTCCGCCCACGCCATCGGCCAGGCGTATTGGATGGTGCGTTCGGGAATCACCGACCTGGCAATTACGGGCGGCAGCGAAGCGCCCTTCAGCTTCGGGATTCTGAAAGCATGGGAAGCCATGCGGGTGGTCTCGCCGGAGACCTGCCGTCCGTTTTCGAAAGACCGGCGCGGCATGATTCTGGGCGAGGGCGCGGCCATGCTGGTGTTGGAGCCTCTGGAAGCGGCGCAGGCCCGGGGCGCGCGCATTCACGCGGAGATTGTGGGCTTCGGCATGTCCTCCGACGCCTGCCACATCACTCAGCCCTCGGTGGACGGCGCGGTCCGCGCCATGCGTGCGGCCCTACGCGATTCCCATCTTCCCCCGGATGCCTTTGGCTATATCAACGCCCACGGCACCGCCACTCCGGCGAACGATCCCACGGAAACGGCCGGCATCCGCTGCGTTTTCGGCGACCATGCCCAGAGGCTGGCCATCAGTTCCACCAAGAGCATGCACGGCCACGCTCTGGGCGCCGCCGCCGCGCTAGAGTGCGTAGCCACCGCGCTGGCGCTGCGCGATGGCATCCTGCCTCCCACCGCAAATTTCAGCGAGCCCGACCCGGAGTGCGACCTGGACGTGATTCCTAACGTGGCGCGGCGGGAGCAGGTGGAATATGCGCTCTCCAATTCCTTCGCCTTCGGCGGGTTGAACGCGGTCCTGGCGTTGCGCAAGGTGTAAAGACCAGAAGGCTTCACAACGCCGGATGCAGTTGCGTGAATTCGAAGCGCATGGGGTCCAGTCCCCGGGATTTCAACATGCGGATGCATTCGCTCAGGCTCTCGCCAATCGCTTCGATGCGGCGCAGGGGCAGCGTGTCCGGGCTGTAAATCTCCAGCGCGATATATTTGCCCACAAGCCGGGAGCGTTCCTCCAGTGTGAGACGATCCGGAGAGCGGCCGATCGCGCGCTGCATGAACTGGGAGGAGGTGGCTGGCATTCCAGGGGAATTGTAGCAGATGCTAGTCGCCGGCGACCGGGTCTGGCTTCGGACCGAAGCGCCAACCCAGGTCATTGAGCGTGGCTTTGACCTTCTCCCAGTTGGTGCGGATCAACGAAAGTGCCAGCATCAGCAGAATCACGGTGACCGCCGCGGCCACGGTCTGCGCCACGTTCAGGCGCTCTTTCAGGAAGAAGAACCAGCGGCCGTAGACCAGCTCGATGTGGACCCAATACACCAGCAGCGAGGTCACGCCGAACTGCCGCACAAAACTCCAGGCGCCCTCCTTGACGCCCCACCGGGTCCACACGAACGCGACCGACAGCATCAGCAGGGTGACGCCCAGTTTGGTCAGAATCTGCGCCGGGTGGTTCAGCCAGAACTCCGCCTTGGAGTAGAGTTGGAAGGGCGCGCCGGCGAAATATTGCGACACCAGAATCAGTGCGCCGCCCAGCAGCGCGCCCCACTGCATCACGCGTTCGGTGGACTCTGGCGGCACGGTCCGGATCACGCTGCCCGCGCTCATGCCGAATGCCAGGTAGGCGCCCCACGGGAACAGGCCGAAATAGCGATAATCGGGCACCAGGTAGGCGCGCACCATCCAGGGCACGTGCGACCAGTCCATCTGTGAGACAAGCGGCGCCGCTGCCGCGATTGCCAGGCCCAGAATGGCACAGAATCGAATGCGCTCCCGCGTGGTAAATACGGCCATCAGTGAAAATAGCGCAATGCAGAATCCCATGCAGTTCAGGACGTCCACTTTCAGCAGATCCTGCCACGAGGCGGCCGGAAAACCAAAAACGAATGCCTGCAGCCGGAAAGCGAACGCCAGAAAAAACAAATAACCGGACCTCCGAAAGGCCTCGATCACCCGGAACGCCGGCCCCATGCCTTTCCGCTCCGTGCTGTCCATCAGAAACGAGAGGGTGACGCCGGTGAGAAACAGAAAGACCGCCGGCGGCATTCCCCCCACGAACTGTGAGAACACGAAAGCTCCGCCGGTGCGCAAATCCTGTCTTGTGAAGGAATCGAACACGTGGCCCTGAAGCATGATCAGGGCCGCGATTCCGCGCACCCAATCGAGGTATTCCAACCGGTAACTGCTCGCCCTGGTCTTCTTCATGCCACTGCTCGAAACTCAGAGATGAATGGGCTTGTCCCGCTGCGCATTTTTCGGCGCCGTGCTTTTCACCTGCGACTCCGATATATTTTGCAACTTGACGTTCGTATATGTCGCGATACTATAGTCCTTGCCGCCCCGTTCGTAAAACTTCACCTGCACCGCGGTTCCGGCGAGGGGTCCGTCTTCACAAACCCAAAGCTCGAATTTCGGTACGTGGGCCAACAGGTCTTTGTCCTTAGGAATCAGTTCCAACCGCGCGGTTTTCTGTCCAGCCACCATTTCCTGCCCCCCGTATGCGATCTGGAACGTATTTTTCAGATCCTGGCTCGAAGTGCCCCATCCCAGCAGTAGCAATTGTTCGGCCATCGGACGGCTGGCCTTGCCGAGTATGTACGGGGTGATGCTGTTCCGTTTGGGGTAATAAATTTCGGCCTTGGTGCCATCCAGTACCACCTCTTGTTGATCGGGCGGGTCGAAATCCACTCGCATCTGCAATTCGTGCGGCTTGGCGCGGCGCACCACGATCTTTCCGGTTTGGATGTCGTCTTCCGCGATGAGCGCTGTGTGCTTCACCTTGTGGACGTCCGCCGACAATCCCCGGAAGCCGGCGGCGGCTTTGTCGAGCGAACTGAAGACGGTCGTGAGATCGTCGGCGGCGAGCGCCCCACAGGGCAGAAGCACCAGTGCGGCCATGATTCCGAGGGCGGCGAGCGCAGGTCGAAAGTGTGGCATTCAATTACTCCTCGTGGTCGCGTCGGTTCAGGGTCGCGCGAATGCCATGTAACCCTGCAGTTCGCTCTCCGAATTCTTAATCGGTTCAATCCGGGTGACTGTGAAATGGCTCCGGCCGGGAAGCGTCCGGATCTGCCGGGTCAGCGAAACGATGCGCTGATTGTCGGGGATCTTCGCCAGAACTTCGATTGGAACGAAGAAGCCGTCCGCCGGCAAGGGGATAATGCTGCTGGCGCTGGGAATCCGGGGCTGGTCGCGAAACCAGTCTCGCGGGGTGAGGAAAATAAATGCCACGATAATAGCGACCATGACATCGTACTGCCAACTGGCGCGGGCAAAATCCCAGAGGATAAATCGCTTGAACATCTATACCGGTATTCTAACAGGGCTCACCAGGCTCTCGGCAGCACCAGCCGGATGCCATCGCTTTCGTCCACCAGTTCGAAGCCTTCCAGGTCTGTCAGCGCGTCCTGCGGGCTGAACCCCGCCACACCCGGTGGTCCGGCGGCGGGCGATGGCGGGGCGCCGAATTCACTAAACGACATTCCGGAAGACAGGCTGCGAAGGCCGGGTAGTTCCAGGCGCACATCCAGAGTGTGGGTACCGTTTGCGGGAACCTCGAACGGAAGCAGCACGTTGGGGTAACCCACCAGGGGTTGGTCCTTCGGTTGCAGCGCGCGAATTTCGGTAAGGGTGGGCCGGAAGCGCGCCTCGCGGCTCGTGAAGTTGCGCACGGTGTACCGGAACACCAGACCGCCGGATTCGTACCGCACGAACTGCAACTTCGCGTTTAGATTGGTCTCATTCCAGGGGCTTGGATGGAGGAATTCCCAGAAGAGCAGCGCCGGCCCGGCCACCACCACGGCAAACCCGGTAAGCAGTCCTGCCAGAATCCATACGGTGCGGACGGGGCGGCTGGAAGACATGCTCCCCTATTCTACTCCGGCTGGAAGCAGGTCTTGCGCGCCCATGCCGATCTCGTCGTATCCCACCGCCACAACAGAACTCTAGCAGAATGTTTGGGCTACGGCTACCGCGCTGGTATCGGCCGGAACGGATTACGAACGACAAACGCCCCTGCATCGGCGTATCGGCGGAATGCCGGGTTGATCGCAGATCTTCCGAGCAAGGCGATTGTCAATTTCGGCGTGGCGCGGCACTGGAGCCTTTGCGCCCGTAGCCGGATTGGAAAAGACCGAATGACGTCCGCGGAAAGAACGCATCCATGCCGGCGCAGGTGGTCCAGCAGTTCGTGCCGTTTCACTTCGGAGCGATCCCTGCGTGAACCGATAATGGCACCAGCTCGATCAGGTCAGCATCCAAGATCGTGTGCCTCCTCTGACGGCACAGGGAGCGGCTTCCCCTCCTCAAGCAGCGCCTGCGCCAGTTCTTCGAGAGCACTCGAAATCATCAGGCGCGCATCCGGCAGGTCGAAGCCCTGAGTCACTGCACCGGGAAAATCGAGCGCCTCCGCTACGACCATGCCGCCGGACGCCTTCGGAAGATAGAAAGCCACGTGGTAGCGGAGCATGGCTACATGAGAATACGAGCCTTGCCCTATCGGGCCCTCATTACTACCCATATACGCGCATGGAACTTGCCGCTGCAGCCGGAGTTGCCGGCCAGAACCCTGCGAACCAGCTCAACAAGCTCGTGGGCGCCCAAACCCTGCAACCGCAGAACGAATCACGGAAGCTCCGCTCGCGCCGGAGACTGAGTCCGCCGTCATCTGGTTCGGGTTCCAGGTTATCCGGTCGAAGGGTTGCATCCCTCCCATTTTGAGATACTGCGGCACTCGGGCGCGAGACCCATCGGCCACCGACGCCAAGCGATCACTTGGGCGTCACATGGATCAGCGCGCCGGGATTGGCGTCTTCCAGCATCCACAAGGAACCATCGGGACCTTCTTCCACATCGCGGATGCGGTGGCCCACGTCCCAGCGTTCGGCGGCTTTGGCGCCGCCATGGCCGTCAAAGACGATGCGGACAAGCGCCTTGGTCGCCAGACCGCTGACGAAGCCGTTGCCGTTCCATTGCGGGAAGGTCCTGGTGCCGCGGTAGAACATCAGATTGCCCGGCGCGATCACCGGCACCCAATAGAGCACCGGTTCCGCCAGGTCGGGCCGCGTGTTGGGCCTGGCAATGGGCACGCCGTTATAGTTATTGCCATAGGAGACCAGCGGCCAGCCATAATTCTTGCCCTTCTCGATCAGGTTCAACTCGTCGCCGCCGCGCGGGCCATGTTCCACCTCCCACAATTCGCCGGAGGGCGAAAATGCCAGCCCATAGGGCGTCCGGACCCCGCTGGCCCAGGTTTCCGCCGGCGTCAGATTGGGGCCCGGAAAGGTATAGGTGCTTACCACCGGCGCGGTCTTGGCGGCTTCGGTGTCTCGGGGCGGATCGATCAGGGGAATGGCGGCAGCGCCGGTCTTGCCGAAGTTGGGATTGCCAGGGGCAGGTTTACCGTCCAGCGTCAGGCGCAGGATCTTGCCTTCGGGTTGATTGGGATCCTGAGCGGGGGTGAAGCGCTGGCGGTCGCCTACGGAGAGGAACAGAAACTTGCCATCGGGAGAGAAGGCGACCTGCGCGCCCTCCTGTCCGCCCTTGCCCGTCGGCATCTGGCGCCACAGCACCTCGAAGTTTTCGAGTTTCGCCGAAGTGGCGGTGGCGTTCAGTTTGGCGCGGGCGAGCGCCAGTCCGCCGCCGTAGTCACCCGGCTCCGCATAGGTGAGATAGATACTCTTATCGGTGGCGTAATGTGGCGAGAGGAAGACGCCGTGCATGCCGCTCTGGCCCTGAAAGTAAACGGCTGGCGTATTTTCCACCGGTGTCTTCTCGCCCTTCTGGGTTACCAGCCAAACCGGCCCGGGCTTTTCGGTGATCAACATGCGGCCATCGGGCAGGAATGCCACCCGCCAGGGCAGTTTAAATGTGGCCACCGTGGTCATGGTGAAGGGCAGGCTGGCTTCGGGCTTCTGTTCGCCTATATTGACCTGGGCCCATGCCGCCACCGACACCAGGGTGAAAAGCAACGGCGCTTTCGCCAATTTCATCGACATTTCTCTCCTTGCTTCTCAAGCGTCCGGCCTTAACCGGTCCGGAGCGCCGCTGTTACTCGTGCACTACCATCAGATCCCGCCAAAATCTTTGCGCTGAAAAGCCTCAGCCACGCGGAGGGTCTTTAAGAAAATGCTGGGGAACTCGCCTGACAAATTGGCCGCCTTCGATACAGTCGGACCATCATCCCTATTAATTATTATAATTGTTGGCTAAAGGATTTGGCCCCGGAATCCTCAGTTGTTGTTGTTCGTCGGGCTCGCCCCCGCCCCTTTCACGTACTTATCGAACCAGGTGAGCTTCTCCCAGTTGACGTGCTCGATGGTCTCCATACCGCGATACCCGTGCGCTTCGGAGGGCAGAAACACCAGCCGGACCGTGCCCCCGTTCCCGCGCACCGCCTCGTACATGCGCTGCGATTGAATCGGGAACGTGCCGTCGTTATCGTCGGCCTCGCCGTGAATCAACAGCAGCGGCGCTTTGATCTTATCGGCGTACAGGAAGGGCGAGATCCTGGTGTACAGATCGGGCGCCTGCCAGATAGTGCGGCGCTCGCTCTGGAATCCGAAAGGCGTCAAGGTGCGATTGGGGGCGCCGCTTTCGGCGATGCCGGCTTTGAACAGGTCGCAGTGGGCCAGCAGCGTATCGGTCATGAACGCGCCGTAGCTGTGGCCGCCCACACCCACGCGATTGCGGTCGGTCACGCCCATTTCCACGGCCTTATCCACGGCTGCTTGAGCGTCCATCACCACCTGTTCCACAAAATGATCGTTGACCGTGCGGCGGTCGCCCACAATGGGCATGGACGCGTTATCCAGCACGGCGTAACCGTCCAGCGCGAAGAAGATTTCCGAGTAGCCGCCTACTTCGGTGAAGCGCAGGGGCGATCCGCTCACGGCCACGGCATCGGCCGCCGCGGCGTCTTCATACTCGCGGGGGTATGCCCAAATGATGGTCGGCAGGCGCGTGCCAGGTTTGTAATCCGGCGGCAGGTATAGGGTGAACGACATTTCCACGCCGTCCGGACGCTTGTACGTCACCAGTTCTTTCTTCACCGTGCGCATGATGGGCTGCGGGTCGGGAAAATTGGTGAAAGCGGTCAGCTTGCCGGCGGCCGTACGGATGAAATAATTGGGTGGCTGGGTGGGGCTTTCCCGCCGCGTGAAAAACGTCTCGCCGTGTTTGTCCAGCAGGCCCTCTACCGCTTCGTAATGCTCGTCATCGCAGCGAAACAGCTTTTCGGTTTTCAGCGTGGTCAGGTTGAAGCGATTCAGGAACGGATGATCGCCGGCCGGCGTGGGGCCGTTGCCCTGCAGGAAAATGTTGTCGCCATCCATCAGGATGGCCCGCTCGCCGCCGGCTACGGTCTTTTCCATGGGCGCGCCTGGATTGGCGTACCGGTCGCCGGTGTTGTAACTCCAGAGTTCGCGCGGCGCCTCGCCGGGTTTGTCCAGATCGATCATGAGCGTGCGGGACACACGATTCGCCCCGGCCGCTCCACCGCCTCCGCCGCCGCGCCCACCCCGGCCGCCGCCATTGCCCAGCAGCGCCCAATGCCCGTTCTCAAACAGAGTGACCCCCGGGATCCCGGTCTCGGACTTGTACAGCTCTTTGGCTTCGCCCGTGAACGGCGCTGCCAGGGCCATCAGGTGCTCGGGACGCGGAGTGGCGCCGCGTCCGCCCCGGCCGGCGCATCGCCGTGGCATCGATCCACATCAGCGTAGCCGGTTCGTTGAAGCGCCAGGCGAGCCCGCGAGTGCCGCGTGCGGGCGGCTGGGCGGGAGGCGCCAGCGGATCGTCCGTGGGTCCGAGCCCGCCGCCGCGTCCCCCCGTAGCCAGCGGCATACTGGCAATGTGATGGACCGGTTTGCCGGTGCGGTCCCAAACGTCCATTTCCTTGGGGAACTGGCGCGCCTGGTAGAGATACGAGAACGGCTTGTGAAGCGTCGTGACCAGGAAATAATTGCCATCGGGCGAAGGCCGCGCCGATTCGAGGATGCCCGCCTTGCCGATGGGCGTCGCTCTTCCGGTCACTGAATCCACTGTGGCCAGTTGCGCCGTGGCGTAGAACTCGAAGAGGTCTTCGTCATGCTCGTTCTGCAGCATGTCTTCATGAGTCACCACGCCGCGCCCGCCGCCCAGGCTCTCCTGAACGTGCGGACCTTCGGGCGCCGGCGGAGCCCATCACATCGTTAATGTGCACGCCTTCGATCCTGTGCGTGCGCCCGGTGGCGGCAGCATCACCTTGATTTCCGTGCCTTCGGGTATTTTGCGCAGCGACAGGGTGCTGTTGAAGGTCACGTTATGAAGGCCGTTCGTGGCCGGATTGATGCGCATTCCGGCGATGCGAAGCATGGGCTGCGCGAGTTCAGCGATTGGAGGGTAGCGGACGGGGCGCCCCTGTATGGCGTACGTGTGGGTAGGATCCAGCGAGAGGGCTGGGGTTGCCGGCGAGTTCAGGATATCCATCACCGCCTGGGGAGGTTTCTGGTACTGCCCGGCGCCGAAGAGGATGAGCACCGGCAGAAAAAGCAAAAAGGGCGCCTTTGTCGCGAGTCTCATAACGGTAAGGCAATGCTATTGAAACCCGCACTGGAAGTCAAATGACTACGCCGCGGTCCAGCCGCCGTCGATGGTCATCACAGAGCCCGTGACGAACTCCGCCTCGCGCGAGCAGAGATAGAGGGCCATATGGGCGATTTCCAGCGGATAGCCGCAGCGGCCGATGGGCTGGCGCGCGTGCAGATCGGCCCATGCTTTTTCCTTCTCCTGGGCGAAATTCTTCTCGATGTAGGCATCCACAAACGGCGTAGCGATAGTGCCCGGGGCGATGCAATTCACCCGGACCCGTCCGGCGTAGTCAATGGCCAGTTGGCGCGAGAGCGCCACCACCGCGCCCTTGGTGGCGCAGTAGGCGAAGCGCCGCTTCACGCCGATCAACCCGGCCACCGATCCGATATTCACGATGCAGCCTTTGGACGCCAGCAGCAGCGGCATCGCCGCTTTGGTAACCAGGAACGTGCCTTCCACGTTGACGCGGAACAACCGTTGAAAATCGTTGAGCTGCGTCTCTTCAATCCCGCCCACCAGCCCGATTCCGGCGTTGTTCACCAGAATATCCAGCGCGGGCATCCCGGCGAATGCGGCATTCACCGCGGTCTCCTCGGTGATATCCAGAATCACCGCGGAAGATCCGGGCAGTTCGGCGGCAACCGATTCGGCGCGAGCGCGGTCCACATCCACGATCGTGACCGCCGCGCCGGCTTCGGTCAGCACACGCGCGGTGGATTCGCCGATCCCGCTGGCGCCGCCGGTAACCAGGGCTTTCAGCCCGTCAAGACGAAATGGAGTTGACATGAAATCGAATTGTACCGCCACTAAACGGCCATCTCACTTGCCATTCTCCGTGCTTCCTCCGCGTTCTCCGTGACTCCGTGGTGAATCCCCACCTTTCAGTTCCGCTAAACGATCCCGCAAGCGCCGCCAACTTGACACGCGCCGGGCAATGGCAATAGCGTGAAAGATCCGATTCGTGTCTGAATCTCTCTGGCGCGAACCAATTACGCCACCCATCAAAGGAACAGCAATGAGTCAAGCTCTCACCATTCGTCAAGACGGCGCCCTGGACTTCCTCTCGTTAGGCGCGCTGGTCCACCGGCTGGACCCCGGAGTCATCCCGTTTCGCAAAGCCACCGAGTGCCAGATTCACGTCAGCGGCGGCGAATTCAACTGCGCCGCCAATCTGGCCGATTGCTTCGGCCTGAATACCGGAATTGCATCGGCCATGGTGGACTACCCCATCGGCGACCTGGTGCGCGAGCGGGTCAAAGCCATGGGCGTGAAACCGTTCTACAAGCAGTTCAAGCACAATGGCGTCAACGGACCCAACATCGCGGCGGTCTATTCGGACCGCGGACAGGGCGTGCGCGCGCCCGTGGTTTTCTACAATCGATGCAATGAGGCCGGGGCGCTGCTCAAGCCCGGCGATTTCGATTGGAAGGCCATCTTTGGCCAGGGCGTGCGCTGGTTCCACTCGGGCGGTATTTTCGCGGCGCTCTCGGAAACCACCGGCGAACTGGTCATCGAAGCCGCGCAGGCCGCTAAGGAAGCGGGCGCGGTGGTGAGCTTCGACCTGAACTATCGCGAAAAGCTCTGGAATATTGCCGGCGGCGCCCAACGCGCCGTGGAAGTGCTGGGCCGCATCGTCAAGAACGTGGATGTGCTGGTGGGCAACGAAGAAGACCTGCAAAAGGGCCTCGGCCTGCCCGGGCCGGAGGCCGAGTCGAAATCCAAGCTCGATCCGGCCACCTTCCTGGAGATGATTAATAAGGTGGTGGAACAGCATCCGCACGTCAAGGTGGTAGCCACCACCCTGCGCGAAGTGCAGTCCACCAACCGGCACCGTTGGAGCGCCGTCGCCTGGATCAACGGCGAAACCCACGTGGCTCCGGTGGCGGAGTTGGACGTGCTGGACCGCGTCGGCGGCGGCGATGGCTTCGCGTCCGGCTTTTTCTATGGACTGCTGACGGGCATGTCCGCGGCCGAATCGGTGAAACTGGGATGGGCCCATGGCGCGCTGCTCACCACGTTCCCGGGCGATACCACTATGGCTTCGTTGGAGCAGGTGAAGTCGTTTGCCAAGGGCGGGTCGGCGCGCATTCAACGCTAAAAGCGAAAGGAAGATATGGCCAAAAACTGATGGATTTGACGGGCCGCGTGGTGGCCGTGATCGGCGGCACCTCGGGGATCGGCCGCAAACTGGCCGCCGGCCTGGCCGAAGCCGGCGCTACGGTGGTGCCCACCGGACGCCGCGAACAGATGGTGGAAGAGGTCTGCAAAGAGGTAGAGCAGTTCGGCGGAAAAACGCTCCGCAAGGCCTGCGACATCGCTTCGCGCGCATCCGTGGATGCTTTCCGCGACGCCATTCTGGCGGAGTTCGGACAGGTGGATGCGCTCTTGAACGCTGCCGGCCAGATCTTCCGCAAGCCTACCATCGACGTCTCCGAGGCCGATTGGAACAAGCTGATGGACGTCAACCTGACTGGCATGTTGCGCGCCTGCCAGTCGTTTTATGAGCCGCTGAAAGCCAACCGGCGCGGCCGCATCATCAACATCGCTTCGCTGAATTCTTACGTGTCGCTGGTGCAGGTCACGGCGTATGCCGCGTCCAAAGCGGCGGTGCTGGCCCTGACCCGGAGCCTGGCGGTGGAGTGGGCCAGGGACGGCATCAACGTCAATGCCATCGCTCCCGGTGTGTTCCGGACCGACCTCAACGCGGCGTTCCTCGACGGCACCGAGCGTGGCCGTGAATTGCGGATGCGCACTCCCATGGACCGCTTCGGGCAGGCGGAGGAAATCACCCCGGCCGCGGTGCTGCTGGCTTCCGACGCCTGCAGCTTCATTACAGGACAGTGTATTGCGGTGGACGGCGGCTTCCTGGCCTCGGGCGTAAACTCCATCTGATTCCCAGCGCCGCGCTAAACCTCTGTTAAGCTAAACCATTGATGACCGTTGATGAGATCCGTGAATTGATCAACCTGGCGGCGGAGACAGGAATCGCCGAACTGGAAGTACAGCGCGGCGACAATCGGGTGCGCATCCGCAGGGCGTTTGCAGCCCCACAGGAGATCGTGGTGTCCCCCACGGCCTACGCAGCGCCCCAGACAGTGCACGCTCCGGCTTCCGCAGCCGTCCCTCCCGTGGCCGTCGATCCGCCCGCCCTGGGAATCGCCGCACCCCAAGGCAAGCCGTCCGACCCTGGCCTGGTGCTGGTGAAGTCACCCATCGTCGGCACTTTTTATGAGTCGCCTTCCCCTGGATCCGCCCCGTTCGTGCGTGTGGGCGAACGCGTACAGCCCGGCAAAGTGCTGTGCATCATCGAATCCATGAAGCTCATGAACGAGATCGAGGCGGAAACGTCCGGCATTCTGGAAAGCAAGCTGGTGATGAACGGCCAGCCGGTGGAGTACGGGGAGGCTCTGTTTGCCGTCCGCGCCGTTTAGGAAAATCCTCATCGCCAACCGGGGCGAAATTGCCGTTCGCGTGATCTGCGCTTGCAAGGAACTGGGAATTCAGACCGTCGCCGTTTACTCCGAGGCCGACCGGTATAGCTCCCACGTACGCTTCGCCGATCAGTCCATCTGTATCGGCCCGGCCAAGAGCGCGCGCAGTTACCTGGATGTGCCCTCCATCATCAGCGCCGCCGAAATCACCAACGTGGATGCCATCCACCCCGGCTATGGCTTTCTGAGCGAAAATGCCAGCTTCGGCGAAGTCTGCGAGGCCTCCGGCATCAAGTTCATCGGACCGCGCCCGGAAGTGGTCCGCATGATGGGGGTCAAGGAACGGGCCCGCGCCTTTATGCGCGAAATGGGCGTGCCGGTGCTTCCCGGGTCGCCCGGTGTGCTGAACTCGCCGCAAGAGGCGCTGGAGATGGCCGAACAGATTGGCTATCCGGTCATTATCAAGGCGTCGGCGGGTGGCGGCGGCCGCGGCATGCGCGTGGTCAACCAGGCGTCTGAACTGGAGGCGCTGTTCGTGCAGGCGCAGCAGGAGGCGGGCTCGGCCTTCAGTTCCCCCGACGTGTACCTGGAAAAATTCATCGGCGCCCCGCGTCACATCGAATTTCAACTGCTGGCCGACGAGCACGGTAACGTCGAAATCCTGGGCGAGCGAGAGTGCAGCATCCAGCGGCGTCATCAGAAACTGCTCGAAGAGTCGCCTTCGCCCGTGGTGACCGCACGAACAGCGAGCGGAAATCGCCGGCAGCCTCCGCAAGGCCATGTCCGCGGCCAAATACACCAACGCCGGAACCGTAGAGTTCCTGATGGATGAAACCGGCAAGCTCTACTTCATCGAAGTGAACGCCCGCGTGCAGGTGGAGCACCCCGTTACCGAATTCGTCACCGGCATCGATATCGTCAAGAGCCAGATCCGCATCGCCCAGGGAGAAACCTTGGAAGAGGTTTTACCCGGCCCCATCACCTTGCGCGGGCACTCCATCGAATGCCGCATCAATGCTGAAAATCCCGACACTTTTGTTCCTTCGCCCGGCCGCATCACCGGCTTTCACCTGCCCGGAGGCATCGGCGTGCGCGTCGATACCTGGGCTTATACCGATTGCGTGATCCCGCCCTATTACGATTCGCTGGTCGCCAAGCTTGTCGCCTACGGCGCCGACCGCACGGAGGCGATCCGCCGTATGCAGCGCGCGTTGAGTATGTTTATCGTGGAAGGTATCCACACCTCCATCCCGCTGCATCAGAAGATCATGGCCGACCCGGACTTCCAAGCCGGGAAATTCGACACGAACTTCATCAAGCGTTTCATGCCGGGGCCGAAAAACTAAATCGCACCACGGGCCGGTGGTTGGAGTTACTCTATGTTCGTGAGGATTGTATGAAACTCGCAGACCGTATGTCGCGAATTGGCGTGGAATCCGCCTTCGACGTACTGGTGCGCGCCCGCGCACTGGAAGCGCAAGGCCGCAGCGTCATTCACCTGGAGATCGGCGAGCCGGATTTTCCAACACCAGCCCACATTGTCGAAGCGGCCAAGCAGGCGCTCGATCAGGGTTGGACCCACTATGGACCCACCCAGGGGCTGCCCGATTTGCGGGAAACCATCGCCGCGTACGTCTCGCGCACGCGCGGGATCACCGTCGGTCCGCAGCACGTTTCGGTAGTTCCCGGCGGCAAGCCTATCATCTTTTTCCCCATGATGGCCCTGCTGGAACCCGGCGACGAGGTGATCTATCCCAATCCCGGCTTCCCGATCTACGAATCGATGATCCGGTTCCTGGGCGCGACCCCGGTGCCCATGCCCCTGGAAGAGAGCCGCGGCTTTTCCTTCGACCTGGACCTGTTCCGCGACCGCCTGAGCCCGCGCACCAAAATGGTGGTTCTCAATTCCCCGCAGAATCCCACCGGCGGAGTGATCCCGCGCGACGACCTGGCGGCGATCGCCGGCATGCTGCGCGACCGCGACTGCATGGTGCTGAGCGACGAGATCTACTCCCGCATTTACTACAGCGGCGAGGCGCCGGCTTCCATCACCGAGTTCCCCGGGATGCTGGAAAAGACCATCATCCTGGACGGCTTCTCCAAGACCTATGCCATGACCGGCTGGCGCATGGGCTACGGCGTGATGCCGGAGTGGCTGGTGGACGCCGTCACCAAGCTGATGGTGAATTCCAACTCCTGCACCGCCAGTTTCACGCAGCGCGCCGGCATCGCGGCGCTGCGCCGGGCCGCAGGATTGCGTGGACCGGATGGTGGCGGAATTCCGCCGCCGCCGCGACGCCATTCTGCGCCGGCCTGAACCAGATTCCCGGCTTCCACTGCGCAGTGCCCGGAGGCGCGTTCTACGCCTTCGCCAATGTCACCGGCACCGGCATGGAATCCAAGGAACTGGCCGACTATCTGCTCTACGAAGCAGGTGTTTCCTGCCTCAACGGCGGCTGCTTCGGCGAGTACGGCGAAGGCTACATCCGCTTCAGCTACGCCAATTCGCTGGCCAACCTGATGGAAGCCGTGGAGCGCATCCAGAACGTGTCTGCGCGCTGGGCATGCCAGCCCGTGGCGTAGCCGCTCTTAGTTCGCCACCGTAACCGGCAGTTCGACCTTCACCGTCTTCGGCGGCAGGCAGATCTTGTTATTGCACGATTGATACGACGCGTTGACCACCAGCGTCTGAGCGCCCGCCCCCGCGCCGGCCGCGACTTTCAGCGGCAGGGTAAAGGTGGCCTGCCCTTCATACAGTTCCACTTCCATATTGAAGCTGGGATCCTGCAATGTCTCGGGCGTGGAGCCTTTGACCTTCTCGGCCAGTTGGAACGGCTGTCCCTCGGCCACCCAGATGCGCGTGGCTACCGGACCATCCTCCACATGCTTCATGGAGTAGAGATGCCACCCTTCCTCGATCCGCGCCACCAGGTTGACCGTGAAGCGGGCGCCGGGCTTCACCGCCTTCGCCGGTCCGTCCGCCAGTTTCCACGCCACGGGATCCGGCGCCGCTCCCGCCAGGGTGAACGCCAGCAGAATGGTACAGATCAGACGTTTTCATTTGGTTTCGGTGGGAAGCTTCTTCCCTTCGGTGCTCAGGTCGATCATCGCCGATTGCAGCACGTGCCTGGTTTTATCGTCCTGCACGATCACCACCACCGCCAGATTGGTGCGATCGATGGCGTCTTTCTTTTCGATGAATTTGAAGGATTCGCCGCGATGTCCCGCCGCCTCGTACTCGTCCAGGTGCCTCTTGAGCCCGGCGCTCACCTCGTCCACGTGGAATGTGTGGCTGTACTCGCCGTCCGCCTTCTCTTCGGCGATGGCGCGCACCACCATGGGATGGAAGCGAATCCCGTTCTCGCCGGTATAGCGAATCTCTTTCTCTACCAGCAGCACCCGCACTTTCAGGTCATCCGATTTCTCCTTTACATCGCTCACCGCGCCGGTTACTTTCACGATATTGCCCGAAATCGCCGCGTGAGCCGTGAGCTTAGCCTCCGCCGGTAACTCCAGATCCTTTTCAATCGGAGTCACGATGCGCTCATAAATCTTTTCCGCATTGTCGCGCGGGCCTCCGCCGCCGCCTATCGTCTTGCCATCGATGGCTGAGGTAGGCACGCCGCGGACTTCGTACGCCTTGGAGCGGGCCATGGTGTCCGGATTCGTCATCGGGTCCGGCCGCGGCACATGCTCGTGGTACATCACCACCGCCAGATCCTTGCGCGAGAAGCGCTCCATGGCGGCGTCGAAGGCCAGGTCGGCGCCCACGCACGGAGGGCATCCCGAGCCGGTGAAGACTTCCGCCAGCACCAGGCGGTCGCTGCGCTTTTCCGTTGGATGGTATTCCTCCACCTTGATGGGGTTGGGATACAGCTTGCGATACTGCGCATCGAGCATGGCGTCGAGCCCCTCGATCGATCCGCCGTGCTGCTTCCGGTAGAGCGCCTCCAGCGCCTGTCTGGCGCTCGCCGGCGCCCGGCCGCTGAGCCGCGCCGGGACGAGCAACTCCATGGCCTTCTCGTCGTTGCCCGCTTTGTACGCGAGTTCGCCCAAAATAGCGCCCACCACCGTCAGATTCGGATTGGCGGCCCAGGCTTCTTCCAGCAGTTTCCGGCCGCTCGCCGTCTGGCCGCGCGCCACCTCTACACGACCCAGGGTGGCGATGCGGGAAGCGCGGCTCTCGCGAAACCGCCTGGCAATCTCGTCATCCGAGGGAAGCGTCTGCTTGCGCTTCTCGTAGCCCGCCTTCAATTCTTTGGCGTAGGGGACCTCCTGCATATCTGCCACGCCGAGTTTGGCGTAACCTTCGGCGTCTCCAAGGAACCGCCCCGCATCCACAAATTCGACGGCGATCTCGTTGGCTGTCGATCCCTTTTCCCGCGCCTCCGCGCCGGTGTACATCGCCTTGGCCTGCTTCAGGATGCGGCCCTTCTGCTGGGGAAACCGTTTGACCAGCGTGCGGAGAATCGCCGAATCCGCAGCGGAGAGCATGTCGCTGGTGGGGAAGTCGGCCTTGAATTTTTCCAGCGCCTCCAGTTTCTGAGCAGGGTCCATGGTCCTACTGGCGGCGGTGTAGGCTTTCTGATCCGCCTCGGGCTTGGGCGTTTCGGTTTGTGCGTAGCCGGTCGAAAGTGCGGCCAATACACCAAGAAAAGACGCAACGGCACAAAAGCGCATGCAGACTCCTTTATCGGATTCTCCCACGAGTAGTGGTATTGGTGCTCGGAAACACTGTGCCAGCGGCCGTCAAACGGAACAAGCCGGCTGCCACGCATAACTTATTAAATGCTCCGCGCCTCCTCCGCCCCTCAGCGATTCCGCGATGAGTTTGGCCCCTCACCCCCTCTTTTGCCCCCCATCCCAGCCCCGCTTCGAAAATACTTGTAGATTTTTACGACAAACAGGTCTTATAATATGGTTTAAGGAAGTGAATCCCATACTAGTAAGGAGGGGAGAGTTGAGCAACTCATCCACCACCACTCGGCCGAAGGTCACTATCGACGGCAACGAGGCAGCCGCATACGTAGCGCATCAGATCAACGAAGTCATCGCCATTTATCCCATTACGCCTTCCTCCAACATGGGCGAATGGGCGGACCAGTGGTCCGCCGAACAGAAGACCAACATCTGGGGCACCGTGCCGACGGTGGTCGAGATGCAAAGCGAAGGCGGCGCCGCCGGCGCGCTCCACGGCGCCTTGCAGGCCGGTTCGCTCTGCCACCACCTTCACGGCGTCGCAGGGCCTGCTGCTGATGATCCCCAACATGTACAAGATCGCCGGGCGAGCTGACCGCCACGGTGTTCCACATCGCCGCCCGCGCCCTGGCCGCCCATGCGCTCTCCATCTTCGGCGACCACAGCGACGTGATGGCCGCCCGCTCCACCGGCTTCGGCATGCTGTCCTCCAACTCCGTGCAGGAAGTCATGGACATGGCGCTGATCGCCCAGGCCGCCACGCCTGGAATCGCGCATCCCCTTCCTGCACTTCTTCGACGGCTTCCGCACCTCCCACGAAGTCGCCAAGGTCGAGCAGCTCACCGCCGGACGATCATGCGCGCCATGATCGACGAGAACCTGGTGCACGCCCACCGCGCCCGCGCCCTCTCGCCCGACCGCCCCGTCATCCGCGGCACCGCGCAGAACCCCGACGTCTACTTCCAGGCGCGCGAAGCCTGCAACTCCTTACTACCTGGCCGCCCCCACCATCGTGCAGAACGCCATGGACAAGTTCGCCAACATCGTCGGCCGCCAGTATCACCTGTTCGATTACGTGGGCGCGCCGGATGCCGAGCGCGTCATCGTCATGATGGGCTCCGGCGCCGAAGTGGCGCACGAGGCCGTGGAAGCCCTGCATCGCCGCCGGCGAGAAGGTCGGCCTGCTCAAGGTCCGCCTGTACCGGCCGTTCGCCGATCGAGACCTTCGTCGCCGCCCTGCCCGCAATCCGTGAAATCCATCGCCGTCCTCGACCGCACCAAGGAACCCGGCGCCACCGGCGAGCCGCTCTACTGCGACGTGGTCACCGCCCTCGCCGAAATGGGCGTCAGCCAAGAAGGTCATCGGCGGGCGCTACGGCCTGTCCTCCAAGGAATTCACCCCCGCCATGGTGAAGGGCGTCTTCGACGAGCTGCTCAAGCCCACGCCCAAGAACCACTTCACCATCGGCATCAAGGACGACGTCACCCACACCAGCCTGGACTACGATCCCGAGTTCTCCACCGAAGACCCCGGCACCGTGCGCGCCCTGTTCTACGGCCTGGGCGCCGATGGCACCGTGGGCGCCAACAAGAACTCCATCAAGATCATCGGCGAAGAGACCGACAACTTCGCCCAGGGCTACTTCGTCTACGACTCCAAGAAGTCCGGCGCCATCACCACCTCCCACCTGCGCTTCGGACCCCAAGCCGCATCCACTCCAGCTACCTCATCACCAAGGCCAATTTCGTGGCCTGCCACCAGTTCTCCTTCCTGGAACGCATCGACATGCTGAAGTACGCCGAGCCCGGCGCCACCTTCCTGCTCAACAGCCCCTTCGGCCCCGACGAGGTCTGGGACCACCTGCCCCGCCTGGTGCAGCAGCCAGATCATCGACAAGAAGCTGAAGTTCTACGTCATCGACGGCTACGAGGTGGCCCAGCGAGACCGGCATGGGCGGCCGCATCAACACCATCATGCAGACCTGCTTCTTCGCCATCAGCGGCGTGCTGCCGCGCGAAGAAGCCATCGACGCCATCAAGCACGCCATCAAGAAGACCTACGGCAAGCGCGGCGAAACCGTGGTGCAGAAGAACTTCGCCGCCGTGGATGCCGCCCTCAGCCACCTGCACGAAGTGAAGGTCCCCGCGCAAGT
Organism: uncultured Solibacteraceae bacterium; assembly: GCA_963835555.1. Lineage (GTDB taxonomy): Bacteria > Acidobacteriota > Terriglobia > Bryobacterales > Bryobacteraceae > Sulfopaludibacter. The sequence goes on from CAWIGC010000038.1 coordinate 197,115, forward strand.
CACCTCCACTTTCGATCATGCGCCCGCCGCGTGCCCGCCGCCGCCCCCGAGTTCGTCCAGAAGGTCACGGCCAAGATCATCGCCGGCGAAGGCGACGACCTGCCCGTCAGCGCCATGCCCATCGACGGCACCTTCCCCACCGGCACCGCCCAGTGGGAAAAGCGCAACATCGCCCTCGAAATCCCCGTGTGGGATCGAGGAGCTCTGCATCCAGTGCGGCAAGTGCGTGCTGGTCTGCCCGCACGCCGTGATCCGCGCCAAGGTCTACGACGACCAGCTACCTCGCCGGCGCGCCCGCCACCTTCAAGTCCGTTCCCGCCCGCTGGAAGGACATGAAGGACCGCAAGTACACCCTGCAGGTGGCGCCCGAAGATTGCACCGGCTGCACCCTGTGCGTGCAGGTCTGCCCGGCCAAGAGCAAGAGCGAAGTCAAGCACCGCGCCATCAACATGGTGGCCCAGCCGCCGCTGCGCGAAAGCGAAGCCGCCAACTGGGATTTCTTCCTCAAGATCCCCGAGACCGACCGCACTGTTCTCTCCCTGAACCAGGTGAAGGACGTGCAGTTGCTCCAGCCGCTGTTCGAGTTCTCCGGCGCCTGCTCCGGCTGCGGCGAGACCCCTTACATCAAGCTGATGACCCAGCTGTTCGGCGACCGCATGATGATCGCCAACGCCACCGGCTGCTCCTCCATCTACGGCGGCAACCTGCCCACTACGCCCTACTGCACCAACGACGAAGGCCGCGGCCCGGCCTGGTCCAACTCGCTGTTCGAAGATAACGCCGAGTTCGGCCTGGGCATGCGCCTGGCCGTCGACAAGCAGAACGAGTACGCCCGCGAACTGGTCTGGCGGCTCGGCTTCAGCATCGGCGAGGAACTGGCGCAGGCCATTCTCAACGCCGACCAGAAAACCGAGCAGGGCATCTTCGCCCAGCGCGAGCGCGTCAAGACCCTCAAGGCGAAACTCGCCGGCTATCGACAGCCCCGAGGCTCGCGACCTGCTCAGCATCGCCGATGCCCTGGTCAAGAAGAGCGTCTGGATCGTGGGCGGCGACGGTTGGGCCTACGACATCGGCTACGGCGGCCTGGATCACGTGCTGGCCTCCGGCCGCAACGTCAACGTCCTGGTGCTCGATACCGAAGTCTACTCCAACACCGGCGGCCAGGCCTCCAAGGCCACCCCGCGCGGCGCGGTGGCCAAGTTCGCCGCCGGCGGCAAGCCGGTGGGCAAGAAAGACCTCGCCATGATGGCCATGAGCTACGGCAGCGTCTACGTGGCCACGATCGCCATGGGCGCCGGCGACATGCAGACCGTCAAGGCCTTCCATGGAAGCCGAGGCCTACGACGGGCCGTCGCTCATCATCGCCTACAGCCACTGCATCGCCCACGGCTACGACCTGGCCCACGGCATGGACCAGCAGAAGGCCGCCGTGAATTCCGGCTACTGGCCGCTGTTCCGCTACAACCCGGACCTGGTCGGCGCAGGGCAAGAATCCGTTCCAGCTCGATTCGCGCGCCCGCCTCCATCGGCCTCAAGGACTACATCTACAACGAGACCCGCTACACCATGCTGGTCAAGAGCAATCCCGAAGAGGCCAAGCGGCTCCTGGACCTGGCGCAGGAAGATGTCGGCGGCCCGCTGGAAGCTATACGACTACATGGCTCACGAGCCCGCTAACGGCGCGGAGGTGAAAAAATGATCGACCTTTCCAAAACCATCGACCTTTCCACGACTTATCTCGGGCTGAAGCTGAAGAACCCGCTGGTGGCTTCGTCCTCGCCCATGTGCCAGGACGTGGGCAACATCCGGCGCATGGAAGATGCCGGCGCCTCGGCCGTGGTGCTGCACTCGCTCTTCGAAGAGCAGATCGAACATGGAGAGCGATGAACTCGACCGCTTTATCACCGAGTCGGCCGAGATCTCCGCCGAGGCCACCAGCCACTTCCCCGATCTGCTCTACAGAGTGATGGGTCCGGATGCCTACCTGGACCACATCGCCAAGTGCAAGCAGGCGGTGAAGATTCCCATCATCGCCAGCCTCAACGGCACCACCAAGGGCGGCTGGATCCGATACGCCAAACAGATGGAGCAGGCCGGCGCCGACGCGCTGGAACTGAACATCTATTACATCCCGGTGGATCCCAACACCACCGGCGAGCAGGTCGAGCAGAAGTATGTCGACCTGGTCGCACGCGGTCAAGAGCGAAGTCAAAATTCCGGTGGCCGTGAAGCTCGGCCCCTACTTCAGCTCCATGGCCAACATGGCGCAGAAGCTGGACGCCGCCGGCGCCGATGGCCTGGTGCTGTTCAACCGCTTCTACCAGCCGGATTACGACCTGGAAGCGCTGGAAGTGGTGCCCAACCTGATCCTGAGCAACTCGCACGAACTGCTGCTGCGCCTGCACTGGATCGCCGTCCTGTACGGCAACGTGAATGCCGACCTCGCCCTCACCGGCGGAGTCCACAGCGCCACCGACGTGGTGAAAGCCATGATGGCCGGCGCCAAGGTCGCCATGATGACCTCCGCGCTGCTCAAGCGCGGCATCACCTACCTCGATACCCTGTGTACCGAACTGCTCATCTGGATGGGCGAACACGAATACGACTCCATCAAGCCAGATGCAGGGCAGCATGAGCCGCAACTCCGTCCCGCAGCCCAAGGCCTTCGAACGCGCCAATTACATGAAGGTGCTCAGCTCCTACGCTATCGCGGTAGGACGGGCCTGCAGGCCCGTCCCCTGCGTTCCGGTATGCCACGAAGTAAGCCGCCGGAACCATGATGACCGTCATAACCAGCGACACGCTCATTCCACCAAGCACGGCGCGCGCCAGCGGCGCATAGGATTCGCTGCCCGCGCCGAGCTTCAAAGCCATCGGCAACAGTCCAATGATAGTCGCCAGCGAGGTCATCAGCACCGGGCGGAGCCGCACACGAGCCGCCTTGACCACCGCTTCCCGGACAGTCAATCCCTCATCGCGCAGGTGGCGCGTAAACTCCACGATCAGAATGCTGTCGGACACCGTCATGCCGATCAGAATCATCAGCCCCATCAGGGACATCACGTTCAGCGTGGTCCCGGTCAGATAGAGAATCAACAGCGCTCCGGTGAGTCCCGGCGGCACCGCCGTCAGAATCAACAGGGGATCCAGGAACGACCGGAACTGCGCCACCAGAATCAGGTACAGCAGCACCACCGACAGCGTCAGGCCGATTCCGAAGCGATGGAAACTCTGCTGCATGCCCTCCACCAGCCCGCGCAGGGTCACCGTGACTCCCGTCGGTTTCGGGGTTTCGGCAATCAGGCCATCGATGCTCTTCTTGATGCGGCCCAGGTCCTCTCCCACGGGTTGCACGTAGATGTCGATCACCCGCCGCAGGGCGTAGTGATCCACTTCCGTGGGGGACTTCATCCGGCGGATCCCCGAGACCGCGTCCAGCCGCGTGGAATCGGGGACGTGTTCGCCGTGAATCGGGATCGCCTTCAGGTCGTTGAAACTCTGGATCTGCGTCTCCGGATACTGCACGGTCAGCATATAATCGTTGCCGGTCTTCGGGTCGATCCAGAAGCTGGGCGCAATCATGGTATTCGAAGTGAGGGCAGTGATGACGTTGTCCACCACTTCCTTCTGGGATAAGCCCAGCTCCGCGGCGCGCGTGCGGTCGATGTCCAGTTGGATGGCAGGATAATCCAGGTCCTGCGGGATGTAGATGTCGCCGACATTGGGAATTTTGCGGATCTGCCGGGCGAGTTGCAGCGCCGTTCCGTAGCTCGCCTCCATGTTGGAACCCGCCACTTGTACGTCAATCGGCGCCGGCATGCCCATACCCAGGACGGCGTCTACCAGGCCGCCCGCCTGGAAGTAGGCCGTGATCTCCGGCATCTCTTCGGCCAGGCGCTTCCGCACGCGAGCCATGTACTCGTAGCTGCCCACCTTGTGATCTTCCTTCAGGCTCACCTGCACGGTGGCCGTGTGCATGCCCGAGTTGCTGGTGTAGATAGCCGAGAAGTCCGGGGTGGACCCGATATTGGAAACGATCATTCCGAGGTCTTCCGGAGAGACCTCTTTACGGATCGTGTCCTCTACCTTCGCCACCTCCTGCTCGGTGACACTGATCCTCGTGCCGGATGGCAGCTTCACGTTCATCACAAACTGTCCCGGATCGGTGCGCGGGAAGAAGGAAAGATCCAGCAGCGGGAAAATGAAGAGGCTCAGCACAATCAGCCCGCTCAGGCCAAACAGAACAGCCACCGGCCGCTTCAGCACTACGCTGATCACCCGGTCGTAAAAATCCAGAAAACTCTCGAATTTGGGGTTGAACCAGTCATTGAAGACCTGTAACGGCCCTCGGCGATGCCTGGCCGCCGGCACAACATGGAGCGGGGGCTCGAGCGTGTCATCCAGTTCGGGGTGCGGCCCGTGATGCCCCACGTGGGAGGCATTGATAAAGCGCGCGCAGAAGAGCGGCACCACCGACATGGCCACCGAATAAGAGGCCAGCAGCGAAAGCACTACGGCCAGCGCCAGGGCGGAGAACAGGTACCGGCTCACGCCGTACAACAGCGTTACGGGAAAGAATACCACGATGGTGGTGAGGGTCGATGCCAGTACCGGGAGCGCCACCTCGTTGCCGCCCTTTTGCGCCGCCGCCTCCGGAGTTTCTCCCAGTTCCAGGTGCCGGTAAATGTTCTCCAGCACCACCACCGAATTGTCGATCAGGCGCGAGAATGCCAGCGCCAGCCCGCCCAATACCATGGCATTGATCGAACTGCCGCCCATCGAGAGCAGGATGAAAGCGGTGAGCGCGGAAAGCGGAATCGAGAAGAATACCGCCACGGTGGCCCGCATGCTGCCCAGAAACACCAGAATCATTACCGACGTCAGGAACAGGCCGATGGCGCCCTCGTGGATGAGCGTTTCGATGGCCGTTTTGACGAAGACGGACTGATCGAACACCACGCGGCTGATCAGCGCCTTGGGCACGTCCAGCAGACTGGCCACCGTGGACTTAACCCCATCCACCACCTCGATGGTGTTGGTGTCGCCGCCCTGCTTCATCACCGGGATGAACACCGAGGGCTGGCCGTCTACGCGCACCACGTTGGTCTGGATTTCGTGGCCGTCCTCGGCATAGCCGATGTCCGAAACGCGCACCGGATCCTGTCCCACGGTCTTGATAGGCAGTTGTTCGATCTCGGGCACCGAGCGCAACTGGCTGTTGGTATAGATGTTGTAATCCAGTTGTCCGAGTTGCACGTCGCCCGCGGGCAGGATCAGGTTGGCCGAATTTACGGCGCGCACCACGTCCATCAGGCTCAACTGATGGGCCTCCAGCTTATACGGGTCGGTATAGACCATGATCTGGCGGTACTTCCCGCCGAAGGGCTGCGGCACGCTGGCCCCGGGCACGCTGGCCACCTGGTTGCGGACCTGGAACTGCGCCAGGTCGCGCAATTGGGTTTCGTTCAGCCCCTGGCCCTGGAAGGTGACCAGGCAGACCGGCAGGCTGGATGCGTCGAATTTCAGCACCACCGGCGGCAGGGTGCCGGGCGGCAGGCGCCGTAACTGCGCCATGGCCAGGTTGGAAATGGTGGTGACGGCGGAATCGGCGTTGGTACCGGGCTGGAAAAATACTTTGATTATGCTGACGCCCGGCAGCGACCGCGATTCAATGTGCTCAATGCCGCTCCCCAGGGTGAAGAACCGCTCGAACCGGCTGGTGATGTCGGTCTCGATCTGCTCCGGCGGCATGCCGGAATAGAATGTGGCCACCACCACCACAGGAATGTTCATCGCCGGGAACATGTCCACAGGCATGCGCACCACGCTGGTGACCCCGACTACGGCAATGATCAGGCAAATGACAACGATGAAGTACGGGTTGCGGATGGCAAAGCCAGACGTAGGGCAGGCCTCCCGGCCTATCTCACCATCCTAAGGACAACGGGTGTGCCCAACCATACCCGGCTTGGGGTATTTTGTGGCGTAGGCTCCGGTACCTACCCCTACTGTCCCGACGCGTATTGCTTGTACAGGTCCGCCACATGGCCCGTTTCGGCATCGCCCGGATGGATCACCACGCGCCAGCGGAAATGCAATTTCTGCCCCTTCGGCAGCTTCCACTGGCTCTCTTCCTGCTTGGGGTCGAAGGCGTTGCGGCCGAACGGATTCAGCGCGAACAGGCCGTAATCGCGGGCGTGCCAGTACGTGGGATGACGGGGGTTCTGCGGATTGTCGAAGATGGCCACTCCCAGGCGCTCTCCCTCCAGTTCGGCGGTGTAATCCACCCAATTCGACCGCTTACCCCAGATGTTGGCCATGGTGGCGCGGCCATCGGCATCCACCATCCGGCCGCCCTTTCTTTCGGTGAAGGCATCGGCCAGGCGGATAGCGAAGGCGCCCTCTTTGGTATCGCCGAAAGTCAGATCCTCGGCCGCGGTCAGCGTGATATCGAAATCGATGGTGCGCAGTTTCGGGTCGGAGTAGAAAATCATGTTACGGTCCTCCACCACGAGCGTCTTACCGGCCGGGTCGCGCCACTCCATGGTGGCGGTGAGGGTGCCCGAGCGGTCGCCGTCTTTGTATTGCGCGTTACGCACTACGATGCGCCCGATGTGCGGCTTGGTATACGAAGGGTCGTTCTCCCAGAACTTGACGCCGTTGACGTCGTCGTAGGAGAACCACAGCCCGGTGTGGTGCAAGTGATCGTGGCTCTCGCCCGCCACTTCTTCCATGGGAAAGCGGCGGGTCACGATCTTGCCGGATGCGCTCCGCAAGGGGGCCAGAAAGGGCCGCCCGTAATCCTCGCCGTAATGGAAAGTGGTGAACGGTTTCTTGTCCACATCGATGCTGATCTGGTCGCGTGAGAACCGGACTTGCGCGGGCAGGCAGGCACACAGGGCAATGCCCAAAATGAGGGTGGATCGCATGATTGGACCAGTGTACCGCTTGCGGCGGAAGGAGGATAATGGCTCTCTATGACGCTGAAAATCCTGATCGCCGCGCTGCTTCTGGCGCCCGCCGCGCAGGCGGCGCAACCTCTGCCCGTATTGCGCACCGAGCCTATCCCCGGCGGGTCTATTTTCTGGGTCAAAAATACCGGCACGCAACCGGTCACCGCGTTCCTGATTGAACTGGTCAACTACCCCGGCAGCTACTATTCGCTCTGGCAGGACGAAGCCGCCGCCGCCCTGATCGCGCCCGGCGCCGAAAAGCGAATCCAGGTAACCAATATGACCGTCGGCGCGGTTCCCGACTACGTCAAACTGCAGGCCGCGCTGTTCGCCGACGGTAGTTCGGCGGGGATTCCGGAGAAGGTCGCGCAAATGGTGGAGCGCCGCCGCTTTACGCTGGCGACCATCCGCGAGTTAATCGCGCGGATCGAAAAGGCGCAGGCGGCATCTACCCCATCCGCCGATCTGATCGCCGAGTTGAAACAATGGGCCGGATCCTTTCAGCCGGCGCGCCGGGCCGACCCCACGGCGCAAACCACCATTAACAATGCCGCCGCCCGGGGCGTCATCTCGGAAACCACCGCCTCGCTGGAAGCCCACTCGGCCGCGGATACACTGGCCCGCCTGCGCGCCAACGAAAAGTCCCTGGCAGCCGGCAAGCCCGCGCTTTAGAAGAGTTCATCGTTCGGTAATAATGGCCCACATAGAAATTTTCAATTGGACTGTACTTCGGCAGAACGGTACGTTGAATACATGGGGACTGCTACGATGGCTTCTTCCGAATCCGTATCGATCTTCCACCGGATCAGTAACATCGTCAGCTCGGATTTGTCGCTGGACGAGATGCTGGGTGAAGTGATCGGCTTGACTGTACAGGCAACCGGTTGCGATGCGTGCCTGGTCTACCTGATCGACCACGAATCCAATGAAGTCGTTCTGCGCGCGTCTCAGGTACCGCACGTTACCGACCTGGGAATGCTGCGCATGAAGGTAGGCGAAGGCGTGACGGGCTGGGTCGCGGAGCACAAATCCGTGGTCGCATTGAGTGCCAACGCCGCCCAGGATGCCCGCTTCAAGCGCTTCCAGGGGCTGATCGAAGATACCTACCAGGCATTCCTTTCCGTGCCGCTGGTAAGCGGCGGCGAACTGATCGGCGTAGTGAACGTACACCATCGCGAGCCCCACGAACATACTACCGAAGAGACCGGCATCCTGGTGTTTATCGGTGAACAGTTGGGTGTCACGATTTCCAGATCGCTGTTGAGCGAAGAGAACGCCCGCCTGCTCGAAGAGACCCAGGAGATGAAGCGGGAACTGCAAACGCGCAAGCTGGTGGAACGGGCCAAAGGAATTCTGCAGCAGCGCCATAGCATCACTGAAGAGGAAGCCTATCTCCGCCTGCGCAACCAAAGCCGCCGGCTCCGCCGCCCCATGAAGGAACTGGCTGAGGCAATTATTCTGTCTGAAGATTTAAACCGCGAAGAACAGACCAACTAATCGAGGGCCTGGCCCTTATCTGCTTTAGAAACCCGCGCGGGTGTATTGGCGCCCGCGCACGGCTTCTCCCCGCCTGAGAACCAACACCCAAAAAATTCGGAGGATTTTGCTGTGCAAGGAAAAGCTTTGCGCCTGCTGGGCGCAGTGTCGCTTCTTCTCTGCGCCGTGGTGCCGGTCGGGGCGCAGGATAACGAATTGCCGGTTTTGCGAGTGGACTTGAAATGCGATTACTGCAGCGCCAAACCAGACTACTCGCTGGAGCTCAATGAACTCCATGGGCGTCAGAAGGTTGCGTCCGCGGATCTGATGTCCGACGGAAGTTTCACCATGCGCCACGTGCCATACGGCGACTACCAACTGATGGTTACGGGCCCCGGCGGCGAGATGGCGCACCAGGAGTTCATCACCGTCAGCCAGATGACGCAGGCCATCACGGTGCATGTCACGGCTTCCGCGCAGCAGCGGCCGCCCGGAGGACCCATATCGATGGCGCAGTTGCAGCATCCGCCCAGCCGGAAGGCGTTTCAGGCGGTTCTGGCGGCCCAGAAACTCTCCCGGGCCGGGAACTACGAAAAAGCGGCCGTGGAACTGGAGAAGGCGGTGCAACTCTCGCCTTACTATGCCGATGCATATATCAATCTGGCCGCTGACCACATCCACCTTAGCCGCTACGCGGAGGCGGAGGAAGAATGCCAGCGTGCGCTGGAAGTGGGCAGCCCCACTCCACTGCTGCTCACCAATCTGGCATTGGCGCAGTTCGGGCTGAAGCAGTTGACCGACGCCGCCGGTTCGGCGCGCCGGGCCCTGAGACTGGAGCCGGGATACCCGCGGGCGCATTTCATTCTGGGACTGGTTCTCTCCTCGGACACCCGCACGATCCAAGAGGGGCTCCAGCACCTGCAGAAAGCCGGGGAGACCATCCCGAGCGCCCAGGTTGAATTCGAAAAGGTGCAGGAATATCTGGTCCGGACGGGAATGTAGCCGTGGATCGCTACCGCCCCTTGGTCCGCTCGATCGCCTGGATCGCTTTGGCGAATTGACTGGGAGAGTCGATGTCCAGGGTCTTGCCTTTCAATACGCCGACGGCCAGACTGACGGTGTCGGGCAGGCGCTCGGGGGAATCGGGGATCACTCCCCGCACAGGCTTTCGAGACGTGGGGTTATCGTACACCCCGTCATATGTCGGTGAAATGTCGAGCAGCGTACCGGATGCGACATCCGATCCAAGATCCCCCGCGAGCCCGCCCTGTACCTGCCGGGGAGAGTGGCACGCCAGGTAGAGAAACCGCGGGGAGGCTCCGCTATGCGGTTCCAGGGCCTTCGCCTGCAGTTTGTCGTGGAACCGCTCGCGCGGCCCCAGGAAGATCACCACATCGGGCGGGGGATCCGCGCGCAGTTCCCCGTCGATCAGGCCCGCCAGCAGATCCACGTGGCCGGTGCGGCGTTGCAGAACCTGAACGTCCACCTTGCCCAGCTTGAGTTCGTTCAGGGTCCGGGCGACCTCATCCATCGATTGGAGTGTAAATCCATCGCGCCGCAACAACTCCTTCTGCTGCTCGAGGTTGAACACTACCAGCCGGACGGACGATGCCGGCACGCGCTCCAGCAGGGCGGAGAGGGCGCCCAACAGCATCACCTGGTCGCTGGAATCGATCATGCTCGTGGCGGAACGGCCGAACGTGAGCGGTGCGGCGTCCAGGAGAATGGTGAGACGCTTCGGCGGCGCCGGATCGGGTTTTCGCGCCGGGCCGGCGCCGCCCAAAGAGAGTTCGGTCACCGAGTCGGGCGGTATTGCCAGCTTGACATCGCGCCCCGCGCGACCCAGTCGGGCATCGATTGCCCAACTCTTCATGCACTTGCGCCCCTGTTCGTCGAATACCAGCCAGTTGACCTGGTAGCGGCCCTCCCCAACGAAAAAACCGCCGCCGGACTCGCCGTCCAGATCGGTCCGCGGAATGGCCGGCAATGCCAGACGATCGACAAGGTGAACCGGCTCCCTGACGCCCTCCGGCGTAACCGTAGTCAGCACGGTCAGGCTGTGACCCGGTCCGGCGAACTGCCCCAGGGGGAACCGGAAAACATAGCCGGCCTGGAGCCGGAGGCCGAAACTGAGCACCGGCTTGATGGGAGCGACCGAGCAGTCCAGCCAGGGGTCGGTTTCATTCGCCGGCGCCTGTGCCAGCGCGCTGCGGATCTCCGCCGGAGTGGTGAGCGTTTGCGCCCCGAGCAGCCGCGACAGCGCCATAGCGAACAGGAGGGAACGCATGGCGCCTACTCCACGCTCCTCGCACGACCCTGGAGTCGCGGCGGGTTCTGTTCGCCGGCGAATTCGAACCCCGATAAATACGCCAGGCGCAGAATCTTCGCCATCTTCGCGAAGTTGATTTTCTCCACCGTGTCGGTCACCTGGTGGTAATCGGGGTGAAAGCCGGTGAACCACCAGACGGCCGGAATATCGTGCATCAGAAAGGGATACTGATCGCTGCGGAAGAGTACCTGCTGGGTGGAATCGTGGTCCCACTTGTAAGTGAGGTTCAATCCCACGATTTTGTTATTGCGCTCCACGGTTTCCCGGTAATCCGGGCTGTAGTGGGTGCCGATCAGGCCCAACTGGTTGGACGTGTCCGCGGAAATCTCCGGCTGGGGCACGTCGGGATTCACCGGCGCTTCATTGCGGCCGATCATATCGAAATTGATCTCGGCGCGCGTGCTGCCAAGCGGCCGGAGCGGATGCGCCACATAGTAGTAGGCGCCCAGCAGTCCGCGCTCCTCGGCGGCAAAGACTATGAACAGGATCGAACGCTTGGGCTTCTCCGGATTCCGGGCAAAGGCATGCGCCAGGGCAACCACGCCCACCGTTCCGGAGCCGTTATCGTCTGCGCCGTGCATGATGCCGAGCGGCCCCACGCCATCGTGATCGAAATGGGCGCTGAAGACCACGGTCTCCGCGCGCAGGGCGGGGTCGCTGCCTTCCAGCAGGCCGGCCACGTTATACGAGTTGGCCCGTTTGCGGTCGGCGACTACCGTGTGAAGGTCCACCCGGATGCCTGGGATTTCGAAGGAGACCGGGGCGGGCTTGCTATCGATGGCGCTCAGCACGGCGGCGGGCGTTTTGCCGGCGGCGGCGAAAAACTTGCCGGCCACGGCGGCGGAGAGGGCGAACGTGGGAATGGCTGTGCCTCCCTCTGCCAGGGCTTCGGGCGGAATGCGCGGGCGCAATTGCTGCTGCGCGCCACGTCCTCCGCGGCCTGCCCCGCCGCGCCCGTTGCCCGCATGGTTCGGGTCGGCCGCGGTCAGCACGGCGACCGCTCCATGGCGCTGCGCATTCAAGACTTTCGAGTAGGTATTGGCATAGCGGGTGTTGCCGCGGCCATTAAAAATCGAGTTGGCGTCGGATTCCTGCGGCTCGTGATTGAAGATCAGGACGATTTTGCCTTTGGCGTCGATTCCGGCGTAATCGTCGTAGCCCAGTTCCGGAGCTGTGATCCCGAAGCCCGCGAACACTACCGCGCCGGAGACGTTCGTCTCATTGGAGAAAGTCCCGGTAGCGTCCGGCGCGTGAAACGTTTCGGCCTGCCCCCTTTCTACCAGCGTGAGGGATGTTTGGGCGCGGTCCATTTGATATTCGATCAGCGGTACCGGCTGCAGGTAAGAATCCCCGGCGGCAGGTTTCAGGCCCGCTTTGGCAAACTCGCTGGCGATCCATTGGATGGCCACTTCGGAGCCCCGCTCCAGAGACCGGCGGCCCTCCAGCGCGTCGGACGAAAGGAATGTCAGATCGGCCTGCAAGGTCGCGGGCTGGATGGAATCGTAGCCCGGCTGCAAGCGCGAGGGCGTCTGGGAGTACAACAGGATCGAAACCAGTAACAGCGCGAATAACCGCACGGAGAGCCTCCTGAATGAATTGATAGTATCCGAGCGGCTGTGTGGGAGCAAGTCAGCGGGGTAGGGCAGGCCGGGGTAGCCTGCCCTATATCAAATGAGGAGACTTACTAACTTAGAACTCGAGCTTGGTATTGGTGTCGCGCAGTTCGATGGATTGGATCTGGTCCACGCTGCCGTCCGTCTTAGTATCCACGGCGGTGTAGCCGAACTTGGTTGCGCCGTTTTCGACCTTCACCGGCACGGTGGTGGTATGGCTGTTGCCGACATTGTGGAATTCCACGTTCGAGCCATTGACCTTCACGGTGTAGTGGCCGGGGGCGAGCTTGGTCTGGCCGGCAAGAGCGGGGTTGGCTAAAACGATGTCATAACTCTTGGCGCTGACAACGGACAGGCTGGCGATAGCGAGAGCGGCGACCATCAAAATGGATTTCATGTGAGTTCTCCTCTTTGTTTTGGGTTTGTTTTTGCAAGCGCTTCGGCTTGCAATTGTAAGGGCGCGGGAGGGTACGGGCGGGTAACTACCGTCCAGAGGGTATATTTCACGCCGGCGGTGTCCGGGAGCGTGACAGCCTGTCTCGAATGCGAACAGGACGGCGCCAACACCGCGGTTTTCAGCGTCATCAATCAGGTGGTGCTGCGGCCGTTGCCAGTGGCGCGGTCGAGCGAGCCGATCTCCCTGAACGGAAGCCTGGGCGGCAACCTGTTCCCTACTCTCTCCTACCCCAATTACCGGGACATCCGCGATCGCAATCAGGTGCTGGCGGGCCTGGCGGCTTACCGGGTTCTGCCCGCCAGACTGGGGCTGCCGGGAACCAGCCGGCGGCTGTGGGGATACCTGGTGACCGGCAACTATTTCGAGATGCTGGGCGTCCATGCGGCACGCGGCCGCCTGCTGACGCCCGCGGACGACCTGCATCCCGGCGCGCACCCGGTGGCGGTCTTGAGCTACGACTGCTGGCAGCAGCATTTCGGCGGCGATCCCGCGGCTGTGGGCCGCAAACTCGAAGGCGGAACGGGAACGCTGGACGCCAGGAGCACCATGAATTGTTTCGCCGCCGGCAGGCGCAGGCCGGTGTGAGCGCGGTCGCGCGCCGGCTTGCCGAAGAGTATCCCAAAGACGATGCCGGCAGATGAAGATTGTGGTGTCGCGGACGGGACTGGCGGGAAGTTACATCCGGGGCCCGGTACTGGCGTTCGCTGCCGCCCTGTTCGCCATTTCCTGTCTGGTGCTGCTGGTGGCCTGCACCAACATGGCGAGTATGCTGCTGGCTCGCGCGTCCGCCCATCGAGTTTCCCATTCGCCTGGTGGTCCAGCCGGATGCGCGCGTCTTCCTCTTTACCCTGCTGGCTTCCCTGGGAACTACCTTGCTGTTCGGGCTCATGCCCGCCTTGCAGGCCACCAGGACCGACCTGCTCTCCGCGCTGGCGCCTTCGCGATTACCTGGTAGCGGCGCAGGTGGCCATCTCGGTGCTGCTCATGGTCTGTTCCGTACTGGTGGTGCGAAGCCTGCAGCGCGCGCTGAAGGCGCCCATCGGGTACAACCCCAACGGCGCGGTGACGGCGTCGTTCGATCTGAACTTGCAGGGATACAGCGAAGAGCGCGGCCGCTGACACTGAACGTCAGCTCCGATTCCATCTATGTCGAGGGGCGGCCTCCGGTAAGGGCCGCCGATGCGCCCGTGGCCTACTCCTACGATGTGAGTCCGGACTATTTCCGCACCATGCAGACGCCCGTGCTGCAAGGCCGGGAGTTCGACGCGCGGGACAAAAAAGACGCCATGCGCGTAGCCATCGTGAACCGCGCCTTCGTCCGCCAATTGCTGCGCAATGACTGGCCGTTGGGCAAACAGTTTCGCACCAAACCCGATGGCAAGCCGATGGAGATTGTGGGCGTGGTGGCGGACGGCAAGTATCTTTCTCTCACCGAATCGCCGCAACCCGCGTTCTGGACTCCTCTGGCGATCGGTACAGCCCCATGCCGCGATGTCGCGCGCACCAAGGGGAATGGCGTCGAGGCACTGCGGCAGATCCGGCAGGCGGCGCGGGAACTGGACCCCACGCTCGCGCTATTCGGCGAAGGCACCCTGACCAGTCAACTCGGTCTGGCACTTTTCCCGGCGCAGATCGCGGCGTCCGCCCTGGGTGCATTCGGACTTCTGGCGGCCATTCTGGCTGCTACCGGAATCTACGGAACCATGGCCTACGCGGTGGCCCGCCGGACGCGGGAAATCGGCATCCGCATGGCCATTGGGGCGGATCAGGGACAAGTGCTCGGGGCGATCGCGCGGCGCGCCCTGGCGCTGATCGGTTGCGGCACCGTGCTGGGGCTCGGCTCAGCGCTGCCGGCGGGCCGCCTTTTGGGTCAGTTGCTGTACGGGATCGAGCCGACTGACCCGGCCACATTCGCAACCGTGTTCTTGATGATTTTGGGGATCTCCGGCCTGGCATGCTGGATACCGGCGCGGCGCGCGATCCGGGTGGACCCTCTCACCGCGCTGAGGCAGGAGTAATACGGGACAGGCCGGGAGGGCCCGTCCCCAGAGAGGAGAAGCAAAGGGGGAAATTAGAACTCCAGCTTGCTGTTGGTGTCGCGCAGTTCGATCGACTGGATCTGCGAAACGCCGTCGTTGGTCCTGGTATCGACCGCGGTTACGCCGAACTTGCTGGTGGCGTTTTCGACCTTCACCGGCACCATCACTCTGTGGCTGTTGTCGATATTGAGGAACTCGGCGTAAGCTCCGTTCACTTTCACCAGGTAATGACCGGCGCGCAGCTCGGTCTGTCCGGCGGCGGACGGGCTGTTCAACGTAATCTCATAGCTCCTGGCGCTGGCAACGGACAGGCTGGCGATAGCGAGAGCGGCGACCATCAGAATGGCTTTCATGTAAGTTCTCCTCTTGTGTTTTGTGTGATTTGCAAGTGCTTTTGGCTTGCAAAAGTAAGGGCGCGGAGGGGTGGCGGCAGGTAACTACCGTCCAGAGGGTATATTTTCCGTCAGCCCGCGTCAGGCGAGTTTTCTTCCCGCCGGCGCTGCAATACCACGGCCGCCGCCAAGCCCATCAGCAGGCACGCGAAGCCGAAGTAAACCGTAAAGGGACGGTATCTCATCGCGACCTGGTGCCTGCCTTTATCCACCACCACTCCGCGGATGACCGTGTTGACCTTCCAGATTTTTGCCGGCCGGCCATCTACTTCGGCTTTCCAACCCGGATACCAGTTGTCGCTCACCACCACCAGGCCCTTACAGGCCATCTCTACGCCCACTTGCACGTAGTTGGGCCGGTCTACGATACCGGTCACGTTGTCGGCGCCATCGCATTGGTCCAGGCGGGGTGTTTCCTTCACCATCACCGCGACCTTGCTCAGGTCGAAATCGCCATCGCGCACCATGGTCGCGCCGTTCCACTCGTTGGGCGCCGTCAGCAACCGGTGAACCGTCCAGGCGCGCGGGAAGACGTCCAGATTGGCGTACACGCGAATGCCGGACGAGCCCTGGAACATCTCCTGTTGATGGGCCGGGCGGGTGGGCGTGCGGCTCACCACGAAGTTGATGCCGTACATCTGTACCAGGCGATCCTGCCACCAGCCCAGTTCCGAAGTCGCCGTCAACATGCTGGCGGTGAAGGCATGGGCGGCGTCCAGGCGGTACCAGTCGCCGAACGTGAATTTGACGTCGTTATCGTTGACGCCCACGCGCTTGATGCCGGGTAGCCATTGCAGGTAGCGGCCCACGTCCTGGGTTTCGAGCACCGGCTTGAGGAACACCGTTCGTTTTTCATCGTGGACGTTGGTCCAGCCCCAGCCTACCTCGTTGCTCTGTTCCAGCACTACCACCAAGGCCACCAGCGCCATAGCCCAGTGACGCCGGAGATGCCCGATGCTCCAGGCGTAGTAGAGCCCCGCCAGTAACAGCGCGAGGAACATGATCATATTCCATCGGGAATCGATATCCGGTTTGAGAAGCGTGAGGCCCAGGAGTGCTGCGGCGAGCCACAGCAGCGGCTTCCACATGCGGCTTTGACGCAGCCATTCGACGCGATCGAACAGCAGGTCCGCGCCGAACGCCGCCAGCATAGCCGCCGCGAAATGAAAGACGCTGAGCGCAACGATGGGGGCGCGCGATTTTTCCACGAAGGGCAGAAACACGTAGAGCAGGCCGTAGATGGGGTTGTTGCGTGAGATGGCGTAGAGCAAGGCACATACCGCCAGCGCCACAAGCAGGCGCACTTCCCATCGCCGGAATGCCCCCAGAATGGCGATGGCGGCGAGGCTCAGCCCGGCGATGCCGAAAAACGGATCGGTGCGCAGGCCGTTGCCTCCCGGCAGCGCCACGTAGATCAGGTCGCGCGGCGCCAGTCCGCTCTCTTCGTGCTCGGGGATGCCCACTTTCATTTTCCAGGTCAGCGCCCCGGTGGTAGTCCAGCGTTTGGCCTGCCTGCCGTATTCCATGGCCGGGAGCACCTGTACCGCGCTCACCATCGCCATGATGCCGAACAAAATGGCCAGCCTCAGGGCGACAGCCTTACGATCCGCGCTTTGCACCAGGGCGGCGGCGCCGGTCCCCATCACGGCAAGCGTCAGGACGAAGGCGGGTTCGTGGTGCCCGCATAGCCAGGAAACTCCCAGTAACACGCCGGCCCAGGCCGCGCTTTTGCGCGGAGAGCGTCCGCGCAGCGAGCGCAGCAGAAACAGGAACACCACGGGAGCCCAGATGCCGGGAGCCAGTTGCTGCGGCCATGCGGTATT
Organism: uncultured Solibacteraceae bacterium; assembly: GCA_963835555.1. Classification (GTDB taxonomy): domain Bacteria; phylum Acidobacteriota; class Terriglobia; order Bryobacterales; family Bryobacteraceae; genus Sulfopaludibacter. The sequence goes on from CAWIGC010000038.1 coordinate 214,197, forward strand.
GCCGCAGAACCCGGCCGTGGCGTAGAGCAGTCCGCCAATCAGCGAAGGCCAGGCCGCGAGCTTCAGATCTCGCAGGAACCAGTACGCGAACAGCGCCGCGGCGCAGTGTATCAGGACAAACCACAGACCCACATAAAACGGTTGGATGTGCCCATCGTGCAGCGGCGCCAGAGCCAGCAAAAAAGTGAAAGGACTGGCGACGCCCGGCTGCACCTGTCCGATCAGCGACTGCCCGAACCATTCATAAGGGTCCCAAAGCAACACGCTCCAATGGCGGATGGCATACACCTGCGCCTGGAGCCACGGCATCACCTGGTTGGCCAGATCGGGACTTTCGAGGAATGTGTACTGCTTGGTGAGGGCCAGTTTCCAGAAGACCGCGATCACGCCGAAAAGCATCAGCGCCGGAGGCCACGCGCGTGCTCCCACGCCCTGCCACCGCTGAGGCGGAGCAGGCGGAGGGCCGGTTTTCAGGCCTGGTGCTGACGCCATTTAGCCAATGGTAACAGCAGTCACGGAAGCCGGCGGGCCTTCTCGAAATCGTCCTTCAAACGGGCGGTGATCTTCTCGGCGACGTCGGCGCTGGCCCCATGGAATTTGGCGCCCAGGCTCTCCTGCGTGGTGGACCAGATGACATCGCCGTCTTTGTTGATCAGCCGCACCGCCGCGATAGCCTCGTGCCGGCGCTCCGCGGAACGATCGGCTTCGTTCTCCCCGATGCTAAGGCCCGCCGAGTTGCTGCGCGAGTTGCCGGAACTGCCATAACCGCCGTTGCGGGTAGCCATGCCAAGGTTGGCGTGCGCGTTGATGCCGTCGGAGGACTGGTGCACGTCGGTGAAGACGAGGTCTTCGGAAGCGCCTCGCAGGATGCAATCGGCCCGTTCCTGGTTTTCCGTGAGAATGAACAGGTCCGCGCCGGCCAGGCTGCTGATCAGGATGTCGCGCATCTGTGCCGCGGTTTCACCGCCGGTAAGCCGGTCCACGTAGACCCGGCGAACGGTACGCAACTGGCGCAAGCCGGCCTCCTGCAAAGCGGAAGGAGCCGGGGGCACGTCCGCCGCCGCGGCCGTGGCACACGCGGCCAGAATCCACATCGTCAGTTTGGTCATTGTCCCTTCTTTCGCGCGTCGTCGTCCTGATACTCCACGCGCCGCCCGCTGCGCGCTTCCAGGCCCGCCAGCACGCTGCGGATGTCGCCTTTATCCACGCGGAAGACAAGCGCCTGCTGCTTGCCATCGGCATCTTCATACCCCAGCGTGACGAAATGCTGGTGCGATTTGCTGAGCAGCAGCACCGGCGAAATCAAAATGGCGGCAGCGTACCGCCGGCTCACTTTCTGTCCGTACTCCAGTGTGCTGACCCGGTTGTACGGAATGCGCAACTCGCTCTTTTCCCAGGCGAACACCAGCTCGTCGCTGCCGGTGATGTTCAAACGCGCCGTGGACTTCACTTTGATTTCGGGCAGTGTACCGCCTACGAACTGTGCCCGGACGCCCGGCTCAGCCGCCGGAAGCGCCAGGGAAAGAAAGAGGCCGCTCAACGGCAGCAGCCAGGTACGGATCATGGGTTGTCAGCAGTAGTAGTGGCGGTCAGAGGTGAGATTTCTCAAAAATAATTGTCCTGAATGCCGTACGCGCGATGCACGTCGCCCAGGGTAATCACCCCGATGGCCCTTTCCGGGTCCGCGCGGCTGGCCACCTTCAACATTTCGTTGCGGGAGAGCAGGCGCAGTGCCGAATCCAGCGGCACGTCGGGGTAGATACGGGGTGTGCTGTCCAAAACGGCGTGCGGCGGAACCGGTTGCATGGCATCTTCCACGCGCAGCACTTCAGTGGAGCGGTATTCTTCCGCCGACGGCAGATCGACCCCTTCCTGCTGCGCCAGCATAGTGAAAAACGGCACCGGGTGCAGCCGCCTCGACACGAAATACGCAATGGTATTGGCGATCATCACCGGCAGGATAATGGAATAGCTGGCGCTCACCTCAAACACCATGAAGATACTGGTCATGGGGGCGCGGAAGACGCCCGAAAAGAATGTCCCCATACCGACCAGCACATAGGCTCCGGCGCTGCTGGTGGGAAAAGGCCAGTAATGATGCGCCAGGCCACCCAGTCCGCCGCCGATCATGGCTCCGATAAACAAAGTAGGCGCGAACATACCGCCGGGCACTCCGGTGCTGAAGCAGCCCAGGGTCACCAGCAGCTTGGCGCCGCCCAGCAATAGCAGCAATTCCCAGGTGAAGCGGTCATGCAGGGCGAAATCGATGGCGTCGTACCCGGCGCCCATCACCTCGGGCAGCCAGAGTCCCACAGCCCCGACGAACAGACCCGCCGCCAGCGCCTGCACCAGTTCCGATTGCTTCGGCAGTCTCTCCAGCCGCTCCCGCAGTTTCTCGATAAGACTGACGAAGGCCGCAGAGAGCAGGCCGCCCAACACCCCAATGAGTGCATACACCACCAGTTCGCTGGGGTGGGTCAGTTCGAACACCGGCACGCGGAACAGGGGAGCAGTTCCCAGAAACCAGCGGATCACCACCACCGCGGATACCGCCGAAAGCACAACCGAGCCCACCACGGCCGCGTTCCAGGCCCCCACCACCTCTTCCATGACGAAGAGCACTCCGGTGATGGGAGTATTGAAGGCGGCGGCGATTCCGGCGGCGGCGCCCACCGGCGCGATGAGCCGCATGTTCTTGCGACCCAGGTGAAACATGCGGCCCAACAGGGAGGCAACCCCAGCGCCCATCTGCAGGGAAGGATCTTCCGGCCCCAGCGAGTTGCCCGAGCCGATGGCGATGGAGCACGCCAGAAACTTGCCCACCACGGTGCTGGCCGGCACCATGCCGTCGGAGATGTATAGGGCCGCCTTGGTCTGGTTGACGCCGCTGCCGCGCGCCGCGGGAAAGACGCGCGTGGCCAGCCAGGTAGCCAGCACCGCGCCGATGCTGGGTGAAATCAGGCGTCCGAACCGGTAGCGGCCGGAGAGCGCGCCCAGGCTATCCCAACTGATGAATTCGATAACGATGTGAAAGCAGACTACCAGCAGACCGGCGAAGATGCCGATGAGAATGGCCAGAAGCAGGAATCGCTGCGCTTCGCTGAGATGGAGCCTCTTGCTGAACGGGTCGTGGATCATTGCTTTTGCAGTTTCGCCATGACGGCGGCGAGCGGCGGATCGGGCTTCGTGGAACCTCCGCACAGATTCTGACGCGTGTTCCAGAGCTGTTCGGCCACCGAGAGCATGGTGAGTGTATCTCCGTCGCGCCGGCGGATGGCATTCTCATCGGCGGCCTTCTGAGCGGTAGCCGCCAGGTCCGCAGGCAACTGGCCGCAGGCCTGTGCGGACTGCATGGTAAGGCGGACCAGGTCCTGGGCCCGCTTGAAACGTTGACCGGCGCTGAGCCGGACCAGCGTCGGATCCAGGCGAATCACGGCTTCACACGCGGCGATCCGTTCTGTGACGGCGGGATCTTTCAGGCCCCGGTTCTCCGCGGCGCGATATGCCCTGAGCGCTTCCAGGTAATTGCCCAGGGCGAACAACGCATCGGCGCGTCCCTTTTCCGCCGCTGCGTCATTAGGCTTGCTCTCCAGGATCCCCCGGAACAGTTCTTCGGCATGTTCCGGCGACCCGTGCGCCAGCAGCAATTCCGCGATACGCTGGCGCGAGGCGTAGTCTGTGTCCGGAGCTTCGTCGGCTAAGTCCAGCAGTTCGGCCAGCACTTGTTTTTCCTGACCCTCGCGCTCCAGCAGGCCCACTAATTCGAAACGCACCGCGGTGCGGTTCTCCGCGGGATGATCGGGCCACAGTCCGTAGATGGCCCGTTGATAAAACGTGGCGGCATCCGGATCGCGCCGGTCGCGGACGGAAATACGCGCCAGCATCAGATTGATAGGGCCGCTGGTGGGGTCGTCTTCGCGCAGTTCAGACAGATAGCTTTCGGCTTCCCCCCATCTGCCGAGTGCGATCAGCGAGCGCGCCAGCGCCATGCGGTAGCGTGTGTCGTTGTGCACGTAGGTGAGGGCCGCGCGAAACTCTTCCACCGCCGGCGCATTCTTGCCCGCGCCGGCCAGTTCCAGACCGGAGCGGTAGAGCGCCTCGGCACGGTTCTGCCGCGTCGCGTGATACGCGCCGTTCATCGCGGCAGTGACCGAGAACAAAACTACTAAGACCGCGACGACCGGAAGGGTCGCGCCGCGGGTGGTGGCAGGAATCATCCTCTTTCAGCTTAACGTGATAGCAGCCGCGGTGCGCGATCCGTGCCAATATGGATCGGGCGAGGGGTATCAAGCCGTCTGCGCCGGGTGGCCGAGCACAGGCCGCTGTCGATCCAAGCGGAGAATTGACCGCCGCTACTTGGGCGCGGGACCGCGCACCACCTGGACAAAGGCTCCGGGGTGAATCCACTTTTGGAACGCGGCGCGGATCTGGTCCGCGGTGAGGGCGTAATAGCGCTGCGCGGCGCGCGTGGGCTCGTCCATCGGCAGGCCCATCAGGGCGCGGGACACATAGCCGCCGGCGACGGCATCTTCGCTGGATTCGCTCATGGCGATCTGACGCAGCACCAGAGCTTTGGCCTGCTGCAATTCGGCGGCAGTCACGTTGGTGGTGCGCATGGCGTCGAGATCCTCCTCGACCAGGAGGCGCGCCTTGGAGACGTTATCGGAGTCGCAGCCGTAAGTGACCGTATAGGTGGCGCGTGTTTCCGAAGCGCGCAGGGCGTTGTCCACGTTGTACACGTAGCCATGTTTCTGGCGGAGATCGCGATACAGCCGCGTGGCGTAAAAGCCGCCGCCCAGCACGTGATTGCCAAGCTGCAGCGCAAAGTAGTCCGGATGGAAGCGATTGATGTTCACCTCCAGGGCCAGATCGACGGAATCCTGCACCTGGGTCGGGTCGGGCACGTTGACGGTGGCCGGTTTGTTCACCGGCACTGCCGGCAAGGTGACGGTGGGTTTGGGCCCGGTAGCCTTCCAGGCGCCGAACCATTTTTCGAAGACGGGTTTGGCTTCTTCGGGAGTGATGTCGCCGATGACGGCGATGACGGTCATGTCGGGCCGGAACACCTTGCCGTAGTAGCTCTTCACGTCGCCCATCGTCAAAGCCGAAACGGTTTGCGGCGTCGTCTCGCGCAAAGATGGATCGCCCTTGGGCAGCAGGGCGGTATCCAGGGCGCGACTGGTGCGGTAGCCGGGACTCGAGAGGGTGCCGGCGGCGAGTTGCGCCGTCTGGTCGCGCACGATCTTAAACGCGTCTTCGGGCAGCGCGGGGTGCAGTTCGTTATCGGCCAGCAGTTCCACACCCTTGGAAAAATACTGCTTCAGCACCTTCAGGCTGAAGCCGGCGCCGCCGCTTTCCGAGGCCGCGATATCGTCCAGTTCCTTCTGGAATGCCAGGCGGTCGCGGGTCGTGGTTCCGTAGTTGAATAGTTCGGAGAGCACCTCATCGGCGCCATCCTTACCGGGCGGAATCTGCAAGTCGGGCTCATGCTTGAGCGAACCGACTACGGTGACCGTGGGGCTGGCTTTTTCGGTCCTGACGATGAGGCGAATGCCGTTGGAAAGCGTCAACTCGGCGGGCTTGGGCGGCGCGTCCGGCACCTTCAGCCGCTTCACGGAGGCTTCCGCCCAATCCGGCAGGGTGACCGGCTTGGTAGGGGCGGCCGTGGTGGTTTCGGCGCCGCCGAATCCCTTGCCCGCGACGGCTTCCCCGGAGGGCGATGGTTTCAAGGTGGCCACCACCGCGGTCGAGAGCGTCAGGTAGGTCTTGGCGACGCGGTTGACGTCGGCGAGTGTCACCTTCTTCATGGCGTCGACGATATCGGAAGGCGATTCGCGGCCCTCGGCGGCCAGGGCTTGCGACCAGGTGGCGGCCAGATCGGAAATGGAGTTCCGCTGAAACTCGGCGCCGGCGATTTCGCCCTTCTTGGCGGCGTCTACCAGGTCGGCGGGCACGCCTTTCTCCGCGTATCCGGCGAGAATGTTCTTGACTTCGCCGGTGATGGGAGCGGGATCGGCGCCCGCGGGCACGGCAGCCAGCGCAAAGCCCACGCTGGCCTTGGGGTAGGTTTCCGCCATTCCGAAGTCCGTGCCCAGGGCTTTTCCGGCAGGCACCAGGCCGTAGAGGTCGGCGCGCTGGCTGCTGATCACGTCGCCCAGAATGCGGGCCGCGGCATAGTCCGGGCTGCTTGTTCCGGGCATGCGGAAGGCCACGAATACCAATTCATAGGGCAGGTTGCTATCCAGCGTGAAGGTGTCCGCTTTGGCGGGCGGCAGGTTGATTTCCGGATGCGCCGGCACCGCGCGGCGGGGAATGGGGCCGTACAATCGCTTGACGGTGGCGAGCGTGGCGGCAGGATCCACGTCGCCCGCAATCACCAGAATGGCGTTGTTGGGCGCGTACCAATCCTGGTAATACTTCTTGAGCATGGCGCCGGTGGTCTTTTCGAAGGACTCCCTGGTGCCCAGCGCATCATGGGCGTAGGGCGTGCCGGAGAAGAGGTCTTCGTTGAGGCGCGTGATGAATTTGTAAGTGGGGTTGGAGAGGTCGCGGGAGACTTCCTGCTCGATGGCGCCGCGCTCTTCGTTCCACTGCTCCTGCGAATCCTCGACATCCTGCATGCAGGAAGAATCCAGGCGGAGCGCCACTTCCAGATCCTGGGAGGGCACCGTCACGAAATACTGCGTGATGTTCTGCTGGGTATCGGCGTTCTGGGCGCCGCCCAGTTGGGCATAAATGGCGGCGATCTGATCCGCGGTCAGGCCGGCGCAGCCGCGAAAGGCCATGTGTTCCTGGGCGTGGGCCGTACCGGGGAATCCCGCGGGCGTTTCATTGCCGCCGGCCAGGTAGTTTTCTTCCACCGTGACCACCGGAGCCAGGGGATCGCGCACAATCACTACGCGCAAACCGTTATCCAGAGTGGCCCGGAGCACGTTGTCGCGATTCTGTTCCTGGGGCGCGGCCGCAACCGCGATGATGAGTGCAGTAAGAGCTAATAGAAGACGACGCAGCAAGACAGCACCTCGCTATCTCTACTGTAACGTCTGCCGCCGGATTTATGCCATGAGGCGATTTACGTCACGCATGACCGCGAAGGCGTCGGCGACGTAGAGGACGTCGGCCTTCCCGCGCGCCCAGCCGCAGTTGGCGTCCAGGTTGACGGCGCGCCTCTGGGTGACGAATCGCCAGCCCACCACGTGCGGTTCCTCTCCGTGGCAACAGGTGGAGAGTCCCTTGGCGTGGCGCGGGGTGGCGCCGGTCTGGCCGATCTGGTTGAGGTGCGACATGAAGTTGAGGACGGCTTCGCCCTCACCGCTCATATCGACCAACGACTTGCTGGAGCCGAGCGAGGCTTGGGCCGCGCGCAGGAAACCCAGGATCAGGCTTTCGGCCTCGACGCCGTGGACTGCGCCGTCGGACTGCTTCTTGGTCCAGCCGGCGCCGGCGACGAAGAGCAGTTTGGCATCGGGACGGATGGTCTGCTCGCCGGTTTTCGGCGAACGGACGCCGGTGACCGTAGTGCGCGTGGCGGGGGCTTGGAGCGGCACCATTTCGACGGTGGCAGTGCCCGGCACTCCGCTCCAGGGCTCGCAGCAGCCGGCATCGAGGAGCACGAACCAGGGACGCTGCGTGCGGGTGAGCACGGCCTCCATGCGCTGGCGGTAGAACCAGCGGGTGACGGCGGGGACTTCGTTGCGGAGGGCGAGATTGGTAGCGTGGGTATCGACGCGTCCGTTCAGGCGGAATGCGGCGCCGGGAATGGCTCGCGACCAGCGCGAGGTGGCGGGCGCCAGCACCAGCGCCGCACCGGACGCGCGCGCCAGTGCCTCGGCGGCAGCAGCGTCAGTGGCGTAACGGGGCGCGGCAAAGGCATCGCCGCACACGGCAAGAATGCGGACCGCTCCGGCGCCGGCGATCTGCCCGGCGGCGGGCTCTACGGTAGCGCCTACCAGGCCGATAGTGAGTTCGCCGCCCAGGGAGAGCGCGGCAGACAGCGCTTCCAGAGCGGGCTTGGCCAGGGCGCCATCGGTTTCGGTGTGGGCCAGAAGCAGTATCTTTTCCATAGTTAGTCCTCCTTGACCCAGGCGACGATTTCGCGGGCGATCTCTTCCGGCGACATGTCCTTCACTATGCGCGTCTCGCGCTGCTGTTTCGGCAGGCTGACGGAGGCGAAACACAATCCCGCGGCGGGCAGCGGCGCAGGCTTGGAGCGCTGGAGCGCCGGCATGATGGTCCGCATATTGGCCATCCCCACCTGCGGATTGTTGCGGGGCTCGGGCAGATGGCCGGTAGCCCAACCGAGCGCGGCAGGCGGCGCGGCGCAAACGGAAACCTGATGCTGTCCGCCTTCGATGCGCTCCAGGATTTCCAGGCTGCCATCGCCAGAGACGGTGAGTTGGTCCACACCCTGAAACTGCTCGGCGATGCCGAGGCGCTCGCCGATCATCTGCAAGGTGGACCCCGCGCCGCGCGAGGCGGACTCCCATCCGCCGAAGAGCAGGAGGCGCGAGCGGTCCAGGCCCGGAATCGCTTCGATGGCGCCGGCCAGCGCCGCCGCCGTTTCGAACGAATCGCAGAAGCCGGACGCGGGACCATCGAGCGCCACCAGCTCGAAGGGCGCCTTCTGGGCCACCATCATCATCACCTGCTGGAGTTTGGCCTTGGGTCCCAGGCTCACCAGCCAGACTTTGCTGCCGGGAGTCTTCGCAGCCAGGTGCGCGGCCTCGAACAGGGCGTGGCCGGCCCACGGGTCCAGCACGGCCGGCAGCATCATTTCGTTCTTTAAGGAGGGCGCGCCGGAGCCGGTGACGGGTTCCAGCGTCTGGAGCGGGTCGGGCACAATGCTGCCGCAGACCACGATCTGGAAAGGGATGCTCATGGAAGCTCCAGTATAATCGGACTTCACGATCTGGTGGTAGTTTTCTCTACAGGTGTGGATTAATGGTCAATCGGATTCGATAAGCCGGCGTCAGGGCCGATCCATTTCAAAAGCGTTCAGTTCGGCGAGGTCCTCGTGGAGTTTCTTGCGTTTCTGTTTGTTGAGGCGCACGAAGGCGACTGCCCAGACGGCGAGGAGGATAAAGAAAGGCAGAGCGTTGGCCAGGAGGCGGGGCGTCTTCCACGAATGGACGGCGACCGGGACAAAGACGAGGGCGATGCCCAAAAAGCAGAACGACAGGCCGCTGCTGCGCCAGATGTGGCGGCCATAGTCACGCTGTTTTTCCAGTTCGGCCCGGTAGAAGGCACGGCAGGTGCTGAGGTTGGCGTCTGGAGCGAGGCCGCCGGGGCGAACCCAGCGGTAGGTATGGGCGGCGAAGTACAGGCTCCAGAGGCTGAGCACGGCCCATCCAAGGCGGGGCAGGGTTTCCCGGGCCATATAGGAAGCGGCTGCAAAGCAGACACAGAGGACGGCCCCGAGGGCGATGGAGAGAGCGGCGGAGAAGCGGGCCTGGGCGTGGCGCTGGCGGGCTTTGTAGCGCAATAAGTCAGGCGACATGCGGAATGGCTCGGTGGGCTGGTTTTGCCAGGCGTCTCGGGGATCGTTCATGGGAACCTCACTTCGCCGAACCAGCGGCGGAGAATGGCCTTGATGCGGTGCACCTTCATGGCGACATTGGCCGGCGAGAGTCCGGTAATCTCGCCTATGGCAACGGCATCTAAATCCTCCAGGTAGGAGACGATGATCTGGCGGTCGAGTGGTTTCAGGCGCTGGATCAGGGTGGAGAGGCGCTGGAGGGCTTCGGCCTGAGAGGCGGCGAGCTCGCCCCGATCGTCGCCTGGGACGGTCTCGATGTTTTCGATGCTCACCAGCCGGCTGCGGACGCGGCTCTGACGGACCACGTGCCTGGTGGCGACGTTGTGGGCGATGCGGTAAACCCAGGTACGGAGGGAGCAGCGCCCGTCGAACCGGGCGAAGCTGGTCCAGAGCTGGAGATGGATCTCCTGGAGGAGGTCGCGGCGGATCTCGGGATCGAGTTCGTAGGCACGGGCGAGGCGGTCGAGGGCGGCGCCGTGGGCGGCGGCAGCCTGGGCGTACAGAGAGTCCTGGCTGGTGTCCCGGTCCGAAATGGCGGTGCTCCCTTCCACACCAGGGTAGTTGCCGCCGGCCGGGATTTCTAACAGGAATTTGTGCGGCGGCCGCTACGGTTTCGGGGCATAGTAGCCGGCGCGCGCATGAATGAGCAGGGGTGGAGTTCCTTTGGGCACCAGGAGCTGGACTTTGATTTTGCGATATTTGCCATCCGCCGCGGAGGGGGGCGGGTAGTAGCCGAGCACGTACTGATTGTGGAGCGCGACACCGACCTTACCCATCGCAACGCGGAGCCCTGCCACGTCTCTGACCTGGAAATTCGCGCCTCCGGTACGATCGGTCAGGCGGGAAAGCAGAGCCGGGCCCATTACTTCCTCGGGCGATTGCGGATTATCGTACAGGCCCACGGCGAAGATCATGGTGTCCGATTCCACCAGCGCGCGGGTCAACGTGTGAAGAGAAAAGCGGCTGCTGTTATCGCCGCCATCGGAGACAATCACCAGAGCCTTGCGCGGATTGCGGGATTTCTTCAATTCGCGGAGGCCCAGATAAATCCCATCGACCAGGGATGTAGTGCCATCCGGATGAGTGAACATCAGGGCGTTCTGCAAACTATCGAAGTCGGACGTCAGGGGCCACTTCAATTGGGCCTTATCGGATACCGTGATCAGGAAACTCCGGTCGTCTGAATTGAGTTGCCGGAAGAGCTCGCGGGGGGCCTGGCGCGAGGTCTTAAACTTGTCCGTCATACTGCCGCTGCAATCGAAGATCAGGCCCACGGTGATGCGCTGGTCCTGGCTGCTGAACGATACGATGGGCATCTGCCGCGAGCCGTCATAGACCTGAAAGTTCTCGGGCATCAGGCCTTTGACGCTGCGTCCGAGCAGGTCGGTGACGGAGACGGGTACGAGGGCCAGATTGACGTCCACGCGGATATTCGCGGCGTCTGCATTGGGGCGGGTCAGGCGGGCGGCAAGCGGTCCGCCGTCATCACCGGCGGCGTAGCGTGAGAGCGAAATCAGGAAAACGGCAGCGATCAACTTTGACATTTTTGGAGGCTCCGGTCGAGGCGGCGCACCGTAGCAATATCACGCGCCGGACCTTTGTTACCTAACACCCGGTCTATAGAGGGAAAGTACCAGCGGCGGGTACACCGGGGCTTCCGTTTGTATCCGGGCAGCCGCGGGGACCGGGGAACGGCGTGTAAATTTGCGCGTCCAAGGTAGAAGTCGGCGGCTCGGGTGCGGGGCGCGTATTTGCCGTTGTGAGCATTCGACCTTGCGCCGGGCGGCCGGGGTGCATCCGGTTACTAAGTCTGCAGGTCTGGTGTTGTAGGGGCGAACCTTCTTGGATAGCCTGTAGGTGGAGTTACACAACTATGAAGCTCGAATCTTTAAATGACTTATATCTTGCGGAGCTGAAGGACTTATATAGCGCAGAGGACCAGATCCTGAGCGCGCTGCCGAAAATCATCGACAAAGTGCGGTCGCCGGGCCTTCGCCAAGCGCTGGAAAAACATCTGGAAGAGACGCGGGGACACGTATCGCGGCTGGAGCAGGTGTTCGAGATGTCGGGTCAGCCGGCGAAAAAGCAGAAATGCAAGGGGATGGAAGGATTGCTTGACGAAGGGGACGAACTGATCGGGAAGGACGCCACACCGGCGGTGCGCGACGCGGCCATTATTGCCGCGTGCCAGCGGGTGGAACATTACGAGATGGCGGCTTACGGCACGGTTCGTACTTATGCCGACCAACTGGGTTTGAATCGCGCTTCTACAATGCTGCAGGAGACACTGGATGAAGAATCGGCGGCGGATGAGAAGCTGACTTCACTGGCAAAGCAGGGGATCAATACGGAAGCGACACGGACCGCCTGAAGTGAGGTTGCTTACGCGCGCGGCGCCGGGTGGAGCCGCGCGCGTAAGGTCAGGGTATCGACTAAAAGTCGAAGCGCAATGCCATTTGCAGGAGGCGCGGGTTATTGACCACGTTGCTGATTTTGCCGAACGAGGCCGGGCTGGAAATGGCCAGGCTGGGATTGGCAAAATCCACGTTGTTGAACAGGTTGTAGGCTTCCGCGCGGAAGGCCACCTTTTTGGTTTCGGTGATGGCGAAGGACTTCACCAGGGAGGCATCCACGTTGAAGAAGCGCGGGACCGCGGAAGGTGTTGCGGCCCGACGTTGCCGTAGTCGCCGGCAAGCGGGTAAGTGAAGCTGGTAATCAGCGACGGATCGATGAAGTAGACGCCATCGCCGCGCCGCGAGACGCTTCCGATGTTGCGGCTGCCGGTAGTAGTTGTCCCACGAAGCAACGCCCCAGGACAACGCAGTGTACCGGCCGGAACTGGCCGTCATGACGCCGCCGCTTTCCCAGATGGCCAGACCGCCGATGTCCCAGCCGCCGATCAGCGCATTGGCCCACTTCGGCATGTCGCCGCCGAGCGCGTGTCCGCGGCCGATGGGCAGCGTGTAAATACCCTGCAGGTTGAAGACGTGCGGACGGTCGAAATCCGAACGGCCCTTATTCAGCCCCAGGTTGATAGTTGTCCATCACGTCGGTGAAGCCGTTGCCTTCCGCGGAGATGTTATCCAGGCTCTTGCTGAAGGTGTAGTTCGCGAAAATGCGGTACGACTTGGTCTGGTGCCGCAGGCTGAACTGGAACGAATTGTACGTGGCGCTGCCGGCGTTGGTGCCGTAGATCACTTGCAGGAATTGCGGGTAGTTGCGCAGGAAGTACTGCGAAACGCCGGCGGCCTGGTATTTGCCCTGCACATTGGCGACTGCTCCACGTTGTTCATGGCGTTGTTGTACTGGGCGGTTTGCAGGTTGCTGGCGCCGAGGGTGGACACCGCGCTGCTGGCGCTGCCCAACATCTTCACGAACACATTGTTCGGCGATACGTTGGCCAGCGTGCCCGCATTGTAGTTGCTGGCGAGCTCATTGAAGGCCGCGAGCGAGGTGGGATTGGTATGAATCTGGTCGAGGTCCTGGTTCATGAACATCTTGGTGCTGTGGTTTGCCACGTATCCCACCTGGATCACGGTGTCTTTCAGAATCTGGCGCTGGATGTTCAGGCCCCACATCTGCACGTAACCGGTGCGCAGGTTGGGGTTGAAGGCCACGACGCGAAGTGCTGCGGGTGGCCGGCAGGGTGAGGACCGGGGCTGCCGGCTGCGCGGGACCCGGCGGGTTGTCCGCAATGCGGAGGTCGCTTCCGGGCGTCTGGTTGGGGAACACCGTCACACTCTGGGAGAAGCCCGGCGTGTTGCCGTCCACCAGACTGGTGGTGGCGCCGATGATGCGGTCGTAGAACACGCCGTAGTTAGCGCGGATGGCCGTCTTGCCGTCGCCCTTCGGGATCCCAGGCGAGACCGAAACGCGGCGCAAAGTTATTCCAGTCGTTGTTGTACCACTGGCCGCCTTTCTTGATGGTCAGGTTATCGATCTGGCTCGACGGTGTTCAGGTTGGCCGCCTGGTCGAGAGTGCCCTGAGTATCCGCTGGTTTCAGACGGCACTCCGCTGAAATCCCAACGCAAGACCCAGGTTCAGGGTCAGGTTCCGCGACAACTTCCAATCGTCCTGCACAAAGAAGCCATACTCGTGGAACACGAAGTTGCGGACGCGCGGGGTGCCCGCCGCCTGCCACGTGCTCAGGTCGCTGTAGAACGTCTGGGCGATCGACCCGACGCGGCCCAGCAGGTTGTTGTAGAGACCCTGGAAGGTGGTGAGCTGGGTCGGAGTTCAAACCCGCCGGCTGCACCGCGGGAGGCGTGTTGCCCGTGGCCGTGGAACTCAGGCTGGCGTTGGGATAGATGCCCGCGGCGTTGTATCCATACTGGGTGGTGAAGCGGAAGTTGCCGCCCAATCTTGATGGTGTGGTTGCCGTGAATCCTGGTCAGGTTGTCGGTGTACTCGTTGACCGGAGAATTGCGGCCCTTGCGGAAAGGCGTTATAGATGGGCATGGTCCACTGGTTGAAGGTGTACATGGTGCCGGCCACGCGGGCGGGACGCAGGAAAGTCCGTGGTCGCGCTCTGGTGCCCGTAACGGAACTGGTTGACGGTGGATCGGATTGATGGTCCAGTCCCAGCCGCCGGCTACGCCCCAGCGCTTTCCGCCCTGCGTGCCTTGCGGCTGCTCCGGGGAAATAGGCATCGGCGCTGTTCAGGCAGTCGATGCCGGAGTTGCGCTGCCAGCTCACGCGCGCGAAGATGTGCTGGTTGTCTTTCAGGTTGTAGTCGGCCTTGATGGTGAACTGATCTTCCAGGGTGTTGGTGGGGTTGTTGAAGCGGTAACCGGCATAATTCAGGCCGTCGCCGACGTCGTTGTTGTTCGGCGAGGGGTAATATCTTCAGCAGCGTGGCGATGGCGGGGTCGATGCCGCTGATGCAGCGGGTCGGCGTTCAGGACGTTGAACTGCTGGGTGCCGGCCGCTGGTATTCCACTGGAAGATACCCTGTCTTGGCCAGATCCGTGGGAACGGTGCGGTTGCGCGACATCTGCTGGTGCGTGCGCCGCCCCTGGTAGTTGCCGAAGATGAAGAGCTTGTTGTGCTTGATGGGCCCGCCGAAGCTGCCGCCGAACATGTTCTGGATGAACATGGGCTTGGCGACGCCGCTCTTGTTGCTGAAGAAGTCGTTGGCGTTGAGCGGCGGTATTGCGGATGTATTCGAACAACGCCGCCGTGGTAGGCGTTGGTGCCCGAGCGGGTGATCAGCTCCACCTGGCCGCCGGCGTTGCGGCCGTATTCGGCCTTGCCGCCTTCGGTAACCACGCGGAACTCTTCCACCGAGTCGGTATTGTTGGCGGTCATCGCCAGGCCCAGCCGCGGCGCCACCGCATCGTTCACGTCGATGCCGTCGAGGGTGTTGTTGTTGCTGCCCTGGCGCATCCCGTTGATGTGCGAGAAGCTGTAGTCGGCGCCGGCGTTGGAGCCGTTCTGCGAGATCGCCACGCCAGGCTGAAAATAGGTGAGCGCGATCGGCTGCCGCGCCAGTTGCGGCAGGTTGTTGATTTCGTTCATGGTGACGGCCGAGGAAACCTGCGCGTCGGCGGTAGTCACCGCGACGGCATTGGCGGCAACTTCCACCGACTTCGGTGATTTGCCGACATCCAGGGTCACGTCCTGGGTTATGTTGGCCGACACCGCCAGTTCGATTCCCGTCACGACCGATTTGGAGAATCCGGCCGCTTCCACGGTCAGCGTATACACACCGGAACGCAACGCCGGCAGCACATAGAGACCGCTGCTGTTGGCCGTGGCATCGCTGGATTCCCTGGTTGCGTCGTTGACCGCGACGACTTTGGCATTCGGCACAATGGCTCCGGACGCGTCATGAACCGTGCCTTGCAGGCGCGCCGTCTGGGTCTGTCCGAAGCAGAGACCCGCGAGGAGAACAATCGTCCCAATCGGCAACAACTTGCCGCAGAAACCGCTTTTCATTTTGTTTGACTCCAAAGTGAGACTTTTGGAACACCCTTACCCGGGTCGAGACGGATTCACCGGCCCGCCGTGTAGAATTGGGAGTATTTTATCCTAATAGAGTCCAGATTTACAACATAATTTAGGACCAGATACTCTATTAGTTGATTTTGGATAAGGGCTTGTGGCGCGAGACACGAATAGCCACGACACGAACGGAGTGCCTGAAGGGAGTATGGCACGGATGACATTGGGATTACAAGGTAATAAATACCTTTTTACTGGAAAGGCGAGACAGGCCAGGAGGCCTGTCTTACGCGAAGGGACTGCGTTTGACCGCGTAATCGATGGCATCCTGGGGGACGCTGAAATGGGTCATGGCGGTATTCCCCATGTAGCCCAGATCCTTGATGCCGATGGGGCTGGTGTAATAGGCGTCGGCCACCATCCGGCGCGCCCAGGTGAAGAAGTCGATTCCCGGGGATCAGCGCGGCGATCCTGCGCTGGTTTTCACGGTAGGCAATCAGATCCAGCAGCGCGGTCTGCTGGGAAGGATCCGCGGCCAGGAAGTCTTTGCCGCCGTAGCGGTGCGGCATGGCCTCATCGAGCCAGGCGAGTCCGCCGGTGTAGATGAACTTCATCTCGTCGCTGGCCGCGCACAGGAAATCGATAAAATCGGCCGCCCCGGCTTCCAGGGCGCCGGGCGAATGTTCGTCGGCGGGAATAATCAAATCGCTGAGGCGCTGGAGGGTGGCGTATTCGTGAGCGGTCGAGGCTTTTGGGGGGTATTGGCCCTTCTGCGGCGGCGCATGGCCTGCGTGGACATGCTGCGCATCCTGCGCGGCGAGCACGTCCTCGCCCGGCGGCGCCAGGCTGAGGGAAGTGCCGATGTGGCGGAGCAGGTCGCGCCGGGAAAAATCGAGATCGTCAGACATTGCCTTTCCTCATTTCCTCCGCCAGATATTCGGACGCGCGCCAGGCGAACGCCACGATGCTCAGCGTCACGTTCTTATCGGGCTGGCTGACGAACGGCGCGGCGTCGCAGACAAACAGGTTCTTCACCTCGTGCGCCTGGCAGTATTTGTTCAGCACGGAACGGTTGGGGTCGTTGCCCATGTTCACGGTGCCGGCTTCGTGGATGATGGTGCCGGGGGTGGAGATGCCGGCGGTTTTGGGGTCGGGGAGCCCACCCTGGATGCGGCCGCCCATGGTTTCGACGATGCCCGTGAAGGTTTGGTGCATGTGGCGCACCTGGTTGATTTCGGCATCGCTCCACCGGGCATGGAAGCGAAGCACGGGAATGCCCCATGCGTCCACGCGCCCGGGGTCGATTTCGCACCAGGTATCCTTGTTGGGAATCATCTCGCCGCGTCCGGCGAAGCTGACGGTGGCGCCGTACTGTTCGCGGATGGAATCCTTGAGCTTTTTGCCATAGCCCTGGAAGGCGGCGCACTCACCATGGAAACTGCCGATCATGGGCATGCGGAAGCCGCCGCCGATTTCGATGTGGTAGCCGCGCGGGAAGTTCTTCGTCTTATCGCCGAGCAGCCACCAGGGCACGTAGACGTGCATGCCGTCGATGCCGTCGCTGTTGTGCCGCGGCAGGTTGAGCAGCGCGGGAACCGTGCCGCTGAGGCTGTAGCCCACTGAATCGGTCAGATTGCGGCCCACCTCTCCCGACGAGTTGGCGATGCCCGTCGGGGAAGCGCGCCGATTTGGAATTCAGCAGCAGGCGGGCCGATTCGCAGGCGCTGGCCGCTACCACTACGGCGCGGCAGCGGATCTGCTTTTCGGTGCGGGTGGCCTTATCGACATACGACACGGCGGTGACCTTGCCGGAACCGTCCGTGACCAGTTCGCGCGCCATGGCGCCGGTGACCAGGGTAAGCTTCCCGGTCTTCATGGCGGGGAAGATCATGGCCTGGCTGGACGAAAATGCCGAGGCCGTGACGCAACCGCGCCCGCACTGTCCGCAATAGTGGCAGGCGGCCCTTCCATTGATGGACCTGGTCAGCATGGCCATGCGCGAAGGAATGCATGGGATACCCAGTTTGCCGCAGGACTTCTGGATCAGCACCTCATGCACGCGCGGCGGGATGGAGGGCAGGAAGTTGCCGTCGGGCGCGGTGCGCAACCCTTCTTTGGTGCCGGTGACGCCGATGAAGCCTTCGGCCTTGTCGTACCAGGGCGACATCTCCTGGTAGGTGACCGGCCAGGGGTCGCTCAAGCCGTCTTCGGGCTGGAAATCGTAATCGGAGAAGCGCAGGGAGATGCGGCCGTAGTGATTGGTACGGCCGCCCACAATTCGCGAGCGGAACCAGCGCCATTCCTGACCGGGGGCGACGGTATACGGCTCGTCGGGGATGTCCCAATAGCCCACGGGCGCGGCGAAGTAGCCCCACTGCTGGCGTCCGAAATACAACTCGGAATGCGCGCCGGCGCCGCGGTTATCCACTTGGTATGGCCAGACGTGCTCCCGGAAGTCCTTGGCGGGGTTGAGCATGGGTCCGGCTTCCAGGAGGGCCACCTGGAGACCCATATCGGTGAGGACCTTCACGGCGGTGCCGCCACCGGCGCCGGAGCCGACCACCACTACATCAAAGACTTGCGGCGATTTTGTGATTTGCATCCCAGTGTGCCTGATTCATGATACTCCGTCGCCGGGGAGCGATATCCCCTGCGGACGGTAGATACCGCCGCCGCTCCCGGCGCATCGAATAGGTGGAAACAGAAAAAGAGATTCCGAGGAGAATCAAGACCATGAAGAAATCACTCATCCTGACGGGAGCTGTGGCTCTCTTTAGTATCATCGCCAGCGCCAAGTCGTACCAAATCGCCCTATCCGACCCCGCCTATGCCGGCAACGTTCAACTGAAGGCGGGCGAGTACTCCGTAAAGGTAAAGGGCAATACCGCCGTTTTTACCAGCCAGGACAACTACAAGACTTTCACTGCGCCAGTGAAGATTGAACAGACCCCTTCAAAATTCGATCAAACCGCGGTTGACACGACCAAGCAGGATGGGTCTGACCATATCCGGCGGATTCAGTTGGGCGGATCGACCACCCAGCTCGATTTCGGCGACTAATCCACCCCCGAAACGGAAACTGTGAGCGGCGCGGGAGCACCGCTCACTTTCTTGCGTAGAAGTAGTAGTCAGCCTGGTATTCGATGGCGATCTCGGCGTTGGTGTGCCCTTTGTCACAACCTTCCGAGGGGGCTGGGGGAGCGGCTCCGCCGAGGGTGTTCAATCGTTGGATGTAGGTAACTTTGGCGAACAGGCCTGTGCCGGTGTTGCTTTTGGCTTTCAGTAAAAGCCAGGGCACAGCGTCCGGTTTGGGCGCGGCCATTTGCTGCTGTACCTGGCCGATTACTTTGCTGCCGTCAGCGGCTTCCCAGGTTGGGCCCTGATAGTGGCGGCCAATGGGATTACCCCGGGTATCGAACAGATCGGCTTGGGGCCGCTCCAGCGTCCATTCAAATTTACCGTCTTTTACCTGGCAGGCATAAATCTGGCGGCCCTTTCCCACGGCTTTCAACAAAAGAGTTTCAGACGGCGGCGGTTTGAGGTTGCCGGGAACCTGCGTCTGGGCAATCGCGATTGCGCCCGCGAGAAAAAACAAACACCTCCTCATTTCTTCTCCAGGCGTTCCACGCGCGCTTTCAGTTCGGCGTTTTCCTTTTCTACTTCGGCGAGGCGGGTGCGCAGGACGGTGAGATCGTCGGCCGGGCGTGGTAGAACGGCGGGCGGGCGGCGGATTTGGGCGGCAACCCTCCCGGCGAACTGCGCAATGTTGGGTTGGGCGGCAGAGCCGGCGAGGCGATCAAGCAGCGGGAGTGCCGCTGTATCGCGACGGGCCGCCAGGCTTTGTATCGCCGACTGCTTGTCGCCGGCGGGGGAATCCTCGTCGAGCGCTTCCATGAGGCGATCTTCTACTGCCCGATTGTTCCTGCCAAGTGCGCCGAAGGAACGCAGAGCGCTCTGGCGGATACGATCGTTGCCATCGCGGCTTAACTCCAGCAGCAGGGGGGTGGCGGCTTCATCGCCAGTGGATTGCAGGGCGGCGGTAGCGGCGTAGCGCATGATCGCACTGGGCGAGTCCACTGCGAGAAACGGCTTTATCAGATCGACGGCGTGTTCCGGTTTCAACTTTCCGACGCTCTGCAAGGCGCTTTGGCGGACGTCGAAGCTGGCATCGGCGCGGGCGACTTCGAGAAGACGGTTCACGAGTGCGCTATTGCTTTTGACGCTGCCGAGCGCGCTTGCCGCAGTACGGCGGACTTCCGCATTTTGGTCGGCCAGCATTTTCAGTAATGGGGCTTCCAATCCCAGGCGTCCGAGCGATTGCGCCGCCTCGACGCGCACACCGTAGAAACTGTCGGTGGCGCCGGCCTTTTCGAGTGCCGCCGCGCTATCCGGGGATCGCAAACGGTAAGCGGCTTCGGCGCGATTGAGGGCGCGGGGCGCATGCTCCAATTGCCAGATCCATTCCGCCGCGGGCTTGTGGTAGTTCACCGATTTCAAAACGATGTCGCGCGGATCGAACAGCACGGTGACCGGCCGGTCATTCATGCCGAAGTAGAATTCCTGCGATTCATCGCGCAGATCCAGGCTGAAGGTTTGAGAGGGTGAATGCCCGCCGAGCGTTTCGATCTCCACCGGGACACGGAACAGCGGTTTCTGCGTCTGTTTAACGGAAAGATGCAGCAGGCGGTTTTCGGGATTGTAATCCCAGGCGACATCGAACTGGGGATAACCGGGACGGTAGACATACTGATCGAAGAGCCACTCGACGTCGTGGCCGGTGGCTTCGCTGACCGCTTCGACGAAGTCGCTGGTGGTGGCGGTCTGGTAGCTGAACTTTTTGGCGTAGTACTGGATGGCCTTCCAGAAAAGCGCATCGCCCAGTTGGCCGCGGAGCATGTGCAGGGTCCAGCCGCCCTTGTTGTAGATCAGGCTATAGGCGGACCGTGTCCCTTCGGTATCGGTCTTAGGCACGACCGATGCCGGGCTCACGCGGTCCCGAGGTCATGCCGCGCGCGGCCTGCATTTCCTTCCAATCGAAGACGTCGCGGCCGTAGGCGTGCTCTTCCCAGAGCGCTTCGAAATACGTGGCGAAGCCTTCGTTGAGCCAGGTGTGGCGCCAGTCGGCGCAAGTCACCAGGTCGCCGAACCACTGGTGGGCCATCTCGTGGGCGATCAGGCCGTCGGTGTTCCGGCTGCGGTCTTCGAAATCGCGCGCCTCCAGAATGGCGGAGGCGCCTTCGGTGGTGGCGCTGGTGTTCTCCATGCCGCCGCCGAACGTATCCACCATGGCCTGCGCGTACTTGGCCCACGGGTAGGGCGCGATGTTGTCGGAGAAGAAACTCCAGCATGTCCACGGTGCGGCCGAAGGTGCGGGGAATGTCCGCGCCGCGGCCGCGAGGCACATAGTATTCCACCGGCACGATCCACTTCTCCTCGCGCTTGTCGAACTCGCCGGCTACCAGCGAGATCAGGTAGGTGGACATGGGCTTGTCCTGCGACCCAGTGGAAGGTGTGTGTTGGCGGAGACGCCGGCCAGTTTGCCGTTGGAGAGCACCTGCCAGCCGGCGGGGACGGTGACCAGCATCTCGGTGGTGGTTTTGTCGTTGGGAAAATCGTAGCCGGGGAACCAGTAGCGATTGTTGCCGCCGGCAGTATCGCCGTTGGCCCAGATCTGTTTGGGTCGGTTGGGATGGAACTTGTCGGGGAAGACGAAGAACAGTCCGCGCTTGGGCTGGGCGCTGTAATGTGATGACGAAATCGATGGGCGCGCCGGCGGCGTATTGGCGGTCGAGCGTGACGATGAGTTTGTCGCCGGCGGTCTGGTAAGCGAGTTTGCGGCCGCCTACCGTGACGCTTTCGATATCCAGCGCAGCGGCTGTCCAGCGTCATTTCCCGCAGATCTCCCGCGAGCGGCGCCATGCGGAGAGTGGCGGTGCCGGCGATCTTGCGCGCGGGCAGATCGAAGGAGAGTTCCAGTTTAAGATTCTGGAGATCGAACGTCCGGCTGCGGGCGTACGTCGGGATTTCGTTGTAGGGCGCCTGGGCAAAGGCGGACGCGAGAAAGAACAACGGTAGAGCAAGTTTCATGGGGAGAAATAAATATTGGCCGCAGATGAACGCAGATGGACGCCGATAAAGATTCGTGTTCATCTGCGTTTATCTACGTTCATCCGCGGCCGATTCTCTTAGGCTGTCTTGACGATGGGAATGCGCGCGGCTACCGGCGGCATCTCCGGGAAATCGGTGTAGGGCGTGGATTGATACCAATAGCCGACGGAGAAGAAATTATCGCCGCGGTCGTTGGCGTGACCATGCTCCATGGTGTGCTTCATGTAGCGCTGGAAGGTGACGGGGTTATCGCCGTGCCAGCGGTAGCAGCAATAGCGGCCTCCGGTACGTTCCGCGTTGACGATGAGGGGCGCTCCGTACATGGCGTGAGCGAATGGCTGGGCGCCGTCGCGGCCGCCGAAATCCCAACTGCCGAGGAAGTAGTCTTCCGAGCCGGTGCCGTTGATGACGGGCTTTTTCTCGTCATCGATGAAAATCATGTCGTCGCCTTCGCCCCACCAGCCGTTGGCATTCTGTAACACGCCCAGGGTGACACCCATCAGGTGGCCGCGGCCGCGAGTTTCCGTGTAGACGTAGTTCTTCTGGCCATCCGGGTTGAGCTTGGGTCCTTCGCTGGTCACCGGCACGCAGGGGGCGGCCTGACGGTACTGCGCGTGGAAGTAGAGCACGTCGTCGGGCAGGCGCGGCACGGTCATGTAGTCGATGTTGGAGTAGAAGGCATTGACGTCGCGTTTGCCCTCATTGGTGACGGTGAAGCGCGCCGACCGTTTGTAGGGCATGGCGAAGTAGCAGTTGAGGGACTTACCGGGCGAGCAGGCCAGGTATCTGGATTCGTAGATGAAATAGGAATTCAGATTGAGGCCGAAGAAATCGCCGATGGGGACTTCCACGCTGGGTTTGGCATTGCCGTCCCAGTATCCGCGCAGCACCAGTTCCTTCAGATGGTCGCCGCTCTGCGCCGCGATGGTAAACCAGATATGGCTGATGACGCCGGGCCCATCGGCCTGGAACAATTCCTTGGTGGCGCCCGCGGGAACCCGCCAGGAGTCCGCGTTGCCGCCGGTCTTATCGGCGCTGGACTGTTTCAGCGAAGTATAGTTCTGTGCGCGCGTATAGGAAGGAAGCGCGAGTTCGGACGGGGTGACGCCGCCGCTCTGGGCCTGCGCCGCCGCGGGCGCAACTGCCGCTACACTTCCAAACGTCAGGAGGCGGCGCAGAAAATTGCGCCTGGGGCTTTCAGGAATAGTCATAGTTATTTACCCAGTGTCTGGTCGATGGCTTTTTGCGCCAGGGGGACCATGATTTCGTAGCCTTTGTTGTTGGGATGGAGGCCGTCGTCGGTGATATCGGCTTTGAAGAAGCCCTTGTCATCGACCGTGGAGGTGAAGTAGTCCAGGTAGGTGAAGCGATTGCGGGCGGTGTAATCCTTGATCCACTGATTCAGTGCGTTGATTTTTTCGGGCGGGCGGTTGGTTGTCTGCGGGCGGTGGTAATCGCATACCGGGGTAAGGCTGGCCAGGATGACCTTAATATTGTTGGCGCGGGCCATGTCGGCCATGGCCATGAGATTCTGCTCTATGGATTCGAGGGTGACGGGGCCGAGATTGCCGCCGATGTCGTTGGTGCCGGCCAGAATCAGGACGGCCTTGGGGTGGAGCGCGATGACATCGGGGTAGAAGCGGAGCAGCATTTGCGCGGTGGTCTGCCCGCTGATGCCGCGGTTGATGTACGGCTCACCGGGAAAGAAGGGCGCGCGACCGGGGCCGCGGCCCCAGCCATCGGTGATGGAGTCGCCCATGAATACGACTCGCTCTTCTCCGGATGCAGGCGCCTGCACTTTGGCATTGTCCGCCGCATACCGCGCGGTATTGCCGAAATCGTTAATCAGTTGCGCGGCCTGGCGCAAGGGGGGAGGCAGAGGCGGTTCCGGACGTTGAGCCCATGCCGCGGCACACATCAATAGAGCAAGCGTAAGTCGCATGCAGCTATTGTATTTCCAAACGGTGGGGAGGGACAGGCCGTGCGGCCTGTCCGGTGGAACGGGATTAGAACTCGACTTGGGTCTTGGTGCCGCCGAGTTGGATGTCTTTGATCACGTCGGTGCCGTTGTCTTTGCTGGCATCCACGCGGGTATCGTCAAATTTCTTGTCGGAGGTGTTGACTTTTACGGTAGTGGTGAACTGCTTGGAGGTTTCGACAAAAGTGAAGGTGGCGGTAGTGCCATCCACCTTCAAACGATATTGTCCGGGTTTCAGGGTCAGATTGCCGGCCTTCGTGGGCCCAGCCAAGGAAATCTCGTAAGTCTTTGCGTTTGCGAGAGTTAAAGAAGAGATTGCGAGCACTCCAGCGAGGAGCACGGATTTGATGGTCATGGGATTAAGTGAGTCTCCTTACAGACGTTCAACGTAGAACCCGAGAATCCTGCGGTGCGATTTCCGCTGTCGAGATTCTCTTCTGTTGGTTCGCATTTATGTAGGCGAATTCGACAAGCGAAGGGTTACACCACACCACAGAGGGAAGCAAAAAGGGTAAAATTACTCCGATATCTTTAGTTATTTCGGATGGTATGCTGTGGCATGACCAAATTGCTGGCCTGCCTGAGCCTTGGCGGACTGCTCGCGGCACAGACGGCGGTGGATCAAAAGACATTTGCCCGGATTCGCAGTGAGGAAGCCGAACATTCGCAGATCATGCACACGCTGCATATGTTAACGGACCGTTACGGACCGCGCCTGACCGGCTCGCCGAATCATGAAGCTGCGGCCAAGTGGGCGGTTCAACAGCTCACCGAGTGGGGTTTCAAGAACGCGCACCTGGAGCCATGGGATTTCGGGCATCCGGGATGGCTGAATGAGCGCGCCGCGGGCTACATTGTTTCGCCCGTGCACGAGAATCTGAAATTCGAAGTGCTGGCGTGGACGCCCTCGACGCGGGGGACAGCTACCGGGCCGGTGGTGGAGGTAGTGCTGCCGCGCGGTCCCGAGATTCCACGCAATGCCGATGCCGGCAGCGGTCGCGGGGGACGAGGCGCGCCGGCCGGCCCGCAATATCAGCAGCCCACGCAGGCGGAATTGACCGCATGGATGGAGGCCAATAAGGCTGCCGTCAAGGGCAAGATAGTGATGGTGGGCAAGGCGGCGGTGGTTCCGGTGAATTTCGAACCGGCTCCGCTGCGGCGCGACGACGAACAGGTGCGGCAGAGCTACGACCCCAACAATCCCAATGCCGGCCGAGGATTCGGACGTGGAGGCGCGGGCCGGGGCACGCCGGACCCGAGCCGGCTGACTGCCGCACAGGTAGCCGAGCAGGTGGACGGATTCCTGGTGGCGAACGGCGCGTTGCTGCGCATCAACGATGCCGGCATGGACCACGGCCTGATTCGCGCGTTCAACAATCGCACGTTCGACGAAAAGAAGGCAGTGCCCACGGTGGTGCTGCGCAACGAAGATTACGGCCGCATCGAGCGACTGGCGGGCGATGGCGATGAGGTGAAGCTGGAATTCACGATCGTGAACCACTGGTATCCCGAGGGAAAGACCACATATAACGTAGTGGCCGAAATTCCCGGCAGCGATAAGGCGGACGAAGTGGTCATGCTGGGCGGGCACCTGGATTCGTGGCACGCGGCTACGGGGGCGACGGACAACGCGATCGGGTCTTCGATCATGATGGAAGCGGCGCGGCTGATTCAGGCTCTGGGCCTGAAACCGCGGCGGACGGTCCGGGTGGCGTTGTGGTCCGGCGAGGAGGAGGGGCTGCTAGGGTCGAAGGCGTACGTGGCGCAGCATTTCGGCACGGCGGAAGAGCCCAAGCCGGAATGGTACAAGCTGGATTGTTACTTTAACGTGGACTCCGGCACGGGCCGTTTGCGCGGGGCGAATGTCTTCGGGCCTCCGGAAGCGGCTGTGGCACTGCGGCCGGCGCTCAAGGAATTTGAAGATTGGGGAGTGTTCGGCGCGAATGTAACCGGCAGCCGCGCCACGGGCGGCACAGACAGCACTTCGTTCAACGCGGCGGGCCTGCCGGGGGTGGGATTGCAGCAGGATCCGGTGGAATACCAGAGCTTCACCTGGCACACCAACCTGGACACGTACGAGCGCATCGTTCCCGAGGACGTGAAGCACGCGGCTGGCGAAGTGAGCGCAGCGGTTTGGCATGTGGCCAACCTGGACCGGATGGTGCCGCGATTCAGCAAAGAGGCCATGCCGAAGCCTCCCGAGTCCGGCCGGGGCCAGTAAGGTGCGCTCACGTATAAAGGTTGGGGCCGATCGTTCCGATATACAGTGTGTGCGGCAATGAAAGGGAAACGCTCGAAGATGCCCCATGCAACTTCGGGAGCCGGCGCGGCCCCTGCCTCCTGCTATACCGGACCTGCACCTTTGCGAGAGGTGATGTTCGAACAATTGGACTACCTGCTGGCGCACAATGCCGGGAAATGTCCGAGCGACTGCGCCGAGTGCATACGGCTGGAGCATGTGAAGTTCTGGCTGCTGGAGCCGTTCGAGGGAGTGGGCTAATTGACGTTGGCGGGGGCAACAGCCTGCCCCACTCTGTTATTGATTTTGACCAGTTCAGTACGGAAGAGAGGGTTTTCGGGGTAATCCCGGTTCAATTCCGTGAGAAGGCGTTGGGCCTCGCTGTACTTCTTTTCGCGGAGGTTGATGATACCCAGCAGAATTTTGGCGAACGGTTTGAGATAGTGGCCATAGCGCGCCACTCTGTCCAGGTTTTCGACGCCCTTGGTCTTGTTGCCATCTATGTTGTCGAAATGCACGAACCAGCGGATAAAGAACGGCAGGCTGGCCACCAGATACTCGGAAAGGCCCGCGGTCAGATAGGCGTCCTGAAATGACGGATCGAGTTTGATCAGTCGCTGCGCGTAGCTGTTGGAGCGTTCCGCCGGGGTCAGACTGCGAAACTGGTGCTTTTCAATGAAAGCCATGTAGTCCATGGTCACGCCCTGGCCCATGCAAAGCGCCAGCAGCGCAGACTTGTCATTCGGATTGGCGGCGAGGATGACGCCGGCGCGGCTCTGCACATCGTCGAGCGATTTCATCAGCTCGGCACGAATCTTCTGGTCTGGTTGGAGCGGCTTTCCCTTCTTAGCGATGCGGTTATCATCGATCAGGAACTCGCTTTCCAGAATGCCCAGGCGATCGAGTTCGGTAAAGAGATAAGCCGAGGCACGCACGGCGTAAGGCAAGGGCTCCTGGGGATGGGCGCCAATGTAGCGATTCAGCACGTCATGCGCGGCCGCGAAGCGGAAGTTATAGAGATGATTGAACGCTTGATCGAGCGGAGGCTCTTCCGCCGCGAAGGCGCAAGCGCATAAACAAACGGCCAAAACCGAGGTGCGAATCACCGGCACTCCTTGATGGTATCCCAAGTGACGGCGCGTAACATCCCTTACCGGCGCTTTTCCGCCACAATAGTGATCTGCATATCACGGGCGTGGCGGACTACCCGCTGGACTACGGTCTCACTGAAGGGGTTCCACCAGACGGGCGGTACGGAACGGCCCATAAAAATCTGGGTCACGCCACGGGCGCGGGCGAATTCGGTAATGGCCTGGGGAGCATCGTGGCCTTCCAATACGTGTGTTTCGATCCGCAGGTTGCGGGCGAAGCTAAGGTGTCGCTCGACAGCGTCGCGGCCGGCCGGATCCGTGGCCACGTGAACAGCCAGGCACTCGGCCTGCAGATAGTCGGCCACGCGTTTGCCGCGCCGGATGAGATTGGCGGAGGAAGGACGGCCGGTGAGGCAGATCAGGACGCGCTCGCGGCGCACGAAAGGTGGGGCTGCGGCGCCGGGTTCCAGCGGCGATTCGGCGGCGGATCCACCAGCCTCGGGGATAGCTGACAGCTTTTCTTCCACCTCGTGCGCGGTGTGACGCATGCCCATCTCGCGCAGGGCGGTGAGGTTCGCCTCGGTGAAGAAGTTGTCCATGGCGCGGCGCGCCTTGTCCGGGGCGTAAACCACACCGCGCTCCAGGCGATTGCGCAGGGCGCGCGGGGTCAGGTCCACGAAAATCACCTCGTCGGCGTCGTCCACGACCCAATCGGGGACGGTTTCTCGGACACGAACGCCGGTGACGTGCCACACCTGGTCGTTGAGGCTTTCCAGGTGCTGCACATTCATGGTAGTGAGAACATCGATGCCGGCATGCAGCAACACGTGGACGTCCTGCCACCGCTTGACGTTTTCGCTCCCGGGCACATTGGTATGCGCGAATTCATCGACGATGGCCACGGCCGGTTTGCGGCGCAGAATGGCCTCGGTATCCATCTCCTCGAATTGCGAGCCGCCATAGGAGAGTATGCGCCGGGGAACACTCTCGATGCCTTCAGTCTTGGCGATGGTCTCCTTGCGGCCGTGCGGCTCGAAATAACCGATGACGATATCGACACCCCCGGCACGCAATTTCTGCGCCTCATCGAGCATACGAAAGGTTTTGCCCACGCCCGCGGCATAGCCGAGGTAGATTTTCAGCTTACCTCTGGGGACGGCGCTCACTCGCCCTCCCGGTGCGGAAAGAGCCGGATATCGAAGTCTTCGGCGGCCTCGATGAGCCGGTCCACCGGATTGCGCGCGAGGCCGAAGCGGCTTTCGCGGCCGCTGTGGCCGAGGAATACCTGGGTGATGCGCTGTTCGCGGGAGAACTCGAGAATCGAATCGACGACATCGTCGCCTGTGAGGCAATGGACCTCGGCGCCGAGTTCGCGGGCCAGCGCGAGGTGCGATTCGAGGCGCGCCTGGTCTTCGGGGCGCAGTTGCGGCTGTTGAACGTAAGCCACCAGCAGCGCGCCGTGAAAGCGGAGGGCGTTGCGGTGACCGCTACGCAGCATGTCGGCGGCGCTGCTGCGCGGCGTCAGACAGACCAGAATCCGTTCCTGCGCGCCCCAGCGGGCGGCGATGCCGTGAGAGTCGAGATAGTCTTGCAGTTGGTAGTCGACCACGTCGGCGGCCAGGAGCAGGGCCAGTTCGCGCAGTTCCGCCAGGCGGCGCGGGTCAGGCATGCTGTCATCGCTGGTGCGGCCGATCAGGGCATCGGGCGGCGCATCCACGATTTCGATTTCATCGGCCTCGGCCAGAAAGGCCTCGGGAAGACTGTTGGCGGCGCGCTTGCCGGTGACCCGCTCCACCTGGTCCTGCTTTTCGCGGACGTACTGCACGTTGACCGCGGTAATGACGCTGATGCCGCGATCCAGCAACTCCTCGACATCCTGCCAGCGCTCGGGATTGCGGCTGCCGGGAGGATTATCGTACGCCAGGCCATCGATGAGGCACACGCCAGGATGGCGACGGAAGAGGGCGGCCAGGTCGATCACTTCGTAGGTTTTGCCGGCGTGCTGCTCGACGATGGGCGCGATCACTTCAAAACGCGAAAGAATGGTTTCGATATCGGGAGTGATTTTGCCTTGCACGGCCCCCACGACAACGTCCTGGCCGCGCTCTTTCCGCCGCCGCCCTTCGTCGAACATACGAAACGACTTGCCGACGCGCGAAGCATAGCCCAGAAACACCTTCAGCCGTCCGCGGCGTTCCCGGCGCTCGGTGGCCTGGACGCGCCGCAGCAGCTCTTCCGGATCGGGACGTTTGTCGGTGCGGCTGGACACTAAGCTTACAGGATAATCCGAGAGCGATGAGAATCCGAACCCCGTGGACCGGTTTTGTGGATGACGGTTTTGGTCAGGGGCGCCGCGCAACAGGCGAATCGAGCGTTACGATGAGGCCGATCACCAGCAGATTCTGGCCCGGCGTCAATGCGGGTGCGCCGCCGGGAGTCAGAGCGCCGTCCTGGAAGAAGCCGCCGCCCCTGCCGGTCGAATTGTCATAGCGATGCTCCAGACGCAGAATGGTGGTGGTCCACCGGAACGGGACGCGGTATTCCAAGGTGGTCGTGACGGCGCGGACCAGTTGGGGAGACCCGGTCCAGCGACCGTCGCGATCCCAACAAAACTCCGGGCGCAGGGTCACGCTCCACGGACCACGCACAACCCAGTGAAATGGCAGTTGAGAGGACATCCACAAGGCACGGCCGCTTCCCGGGAGAGCCACCCGTTCACTGCCCACCTGATACTCGAACGCGGTGGTAAACCGGCTGGTTTTTCGCTCCACCGTGGTATCGGAAAGGAACCGCCAATACGAAAGTGAAGTATCCGACTGAGCGGCTCCGTACAGCACGGTTTCCTTGAGCGTGACCCGTTCGTTGGCTTTGTACGCGCCCTGGCCCACCACGCTGGGAGCGTGATTGGCGTCGGCCAGGTGCGAGTATCCATTGATCAGGGCCAGCGTGCCGGTGAATTTGCTGTTGAAGGAATAAGCGGCGTTGACGCCCATCATCAGGTAGGGAGTGTAATCGGCGCCCCACGGGAAGGTGTAGCTGAGATTGTCTTTGGCATAGAACGAGTCATACCCGATCAGGCTGCTGAAGATTCCAGCCTGCACGGTTAAGCCGCTGCCGACGGGAGCCAGGTACGAAACATCCGTGGGCCCCAGGTGACGAAGCCATCTGGAGCCCGGCAGGTTGGGCGCCGTAGCGGAGAAGGCGAACGCTTCAGTATCCTTGCCGGCGTCAAGGTTCAACTCCATGCCCCAACGGGAATGTTCATCGGCGTCTTTCTTGAGATAGATGTCCGCCATGTTCACGTTGGGCTGGTTGACCACCGGGGTGGTGGCCCGGTCGCGGAACAGGTGATTCGACGGGTCATTCGAATCGTACAAATAGCCGAAATCGAGGAACCCGCCATAATGCCACGGAGAAACCGGGGCCGCCGGTTGGGCGGATGCAGGCGCGACGATAGCCATTGCAAGGAGCGGCAGGGCTGAAAGGACGGATCGATTCAATAGATGGGGCACAGTTCATGCCCAGTATAGGAAGAAGCACCTCAGGAACCCATAAGGATGAGCTAAGGATTCCATAATGATCGATCAGGCACCCCAATCGATGCCTTCGAAGAGCCGGCGCAGGCGGGCTCCTTTCCGTGCGTTCACGGATTCGAGGAAAGCCACACGGCCTTCCAGGTGCGCGCGGAAGTTCTCGTGGCCCTCGCGATTTTGACTGGCCGGCCCAAGCCGGGAGCAGTTGGTGAGAGTGGCCTTCAGGCGGTCGAAATCGGGACGCGGTACGTTGACTCGCTGATTCGCCACCAGGCCGGCGAGATATTGGCGCACACCCTGGCGCATAACGCGCGTCTTACGGTGATGCACAGTGAAGCCTTCTTCGTGGAGGATCACCGCGACATGCGTCGAGAAGCGGTTCACGCGGCGCTCGAAATCTTTGTCGCCCGAAAAAGCGATATCGTCCGCGTACCGGGTGTAGGCGGCGCCCGCGGACCGGGCGAGCCCCGCCAGACGGCAGTCCGTGCGGTACATGCAGACGTTGGCCAGCGCGGGCGAAGTCGGCGCACCTTGCGGCAGGTGAGGGCGGCGATAGAGTTCGCGAAGCTCGTGCGATGCGTCCGCGGCCCACAGGCGATGCGGCGCGGCGTTGGTGCAGAGGCCGGCCAGCAGGTCCGCGACTTCTTCGGGGTAACCCATGGTGCGGAAGAAGCTCTGAATCCGGGCAGCGCCGATGGACGGAAAAAAGTCCTGCAGGTCCATACGCAACACTACGCAGCGCCCCACGTGAGGCGCGGCGAAGGTCCGGATCGACCGGCCTTTCACGAATCCCTGGACTGCCGGATGCGGCTGTATCTTTTCCAGGATTTCCGCCAGGATGCGCCGCTGGATGGCTTTCAGGCGAAGCTTGGGCGATTCGATCAGGCGAATACTGCCTGAATCTTTAGCGAGAACGCGATAGCGGTAGTGGCCAAGTTGCGGACGATCGCTGTGCTTGTATGCCAGTCCCTTGAGGTCCGCGAACCACTCGAGTTCCGCGAGATCGATGCGCAGCCACTCGGCCAGTTCGGCGGAAGACGCGATGGCAGGCGACGGCCACCGCATGACGAGCGGCTCAGTGGCGCTCAGGTTTACCTGCAATTCGAGGGCGTATTTGCCTCGGGCCCGGTATAGCCCGGCGTCCTCGATCAGGAAGCGGACCACTTCGCGCGAGTGCGGACGCGTGCGTGTGTCGAAGCACTTGAGGTACCGCTTTGCCAACGGTCGCAGCCAGCGCCAACGCTTTCCAAAGACAGCGCTGCCGCGAGCCACCATGCGATCGAGGGACGGCGCTTCCGCCAGGAAGCAACGCGCTAGCGCCTTGGTCAAGGTCCTGAGGTCCGCCATGGTAATGCGGCGGCGAAATGCTCCAACGAGTCCCACCCTGCGGGACCACTCCAGCGCATCGCGCTGTTTCGGTCCAGCGACGAAATGTCAGTCCTTCACGTTCCCCTGGGGTAACCCCAGAGAGGCTAAAAAGCCGGCTTGGAGCACCGCGCCGCCGCTTCGCATGATAGCAGGTTACTTCGGCTGATCCAGCGCCAGATTCAGTTTCAGGACGTTGACGCGGGGTTCGCCGAGGAAGCCGAACTGCCGGCCTTCGGTATGGGCGGCGACGACCTGGCGGACGACATCGATACTCATGCCGCGGGCCGCGGCAACGCGCGGAATCTGCAATTCGGCGGATGCGGGGCTGATGTCGGGATCGAGGCCGCTGCCCGATTGCGTCACCAGGTCCGCGGGAATGGGGCCGGTGTACGTGGGATTTTCGGCGCGCACGCGCTTGATGTCGTCCTTCACGCGGTCGATCAGCTTCTGATTGGTGGGCCCCAGGTTAGACGGCGCCGGAGGAGAGGCCGTCGTACCCGTCATTGCCCGCGGCGGAGGGGCGGCCGTGGAAATATTCCGGCCGGGTGAACTTCTGGCCGATCAACTCCGAGCCCACGGTCTTGCCGCCGGCGGTGATCAGGCTCCCGGCCGCCTGGTGCGGGAACAGGACGCTGGCGAGTCCGGTGACCAGCAGCGGATAGGCGAGGCCCGTGATCACGATCATCACGGCGGTAAGTTTTATGGCAATCCAAAGCTGTCTCATAAGTTCTCCGTTACGCCAGGTGCAGCAGGCCCAGCAGCCGGTCGATCAGCCAGATGCCCGGGAAAGGCGCGAGCACGCCGCCAACCCCGTAGATCAACAGGTTACGGCGCAGCAGGGCGGCGGCGCTCATGGGTTTGTACTTGACGCCGCGCAGGGCCAGCGGAATCAGCGCGATGATGATCAGCGCGTTGAAGATGACGGCCGCCAGCACGGCGCTCTGCGGGCTGTGCAGTCCCATGATGTTCAGCTTTCCCATCACCGGATAAGTGGCCACGAACATGGCCGGCAGAATGGCGAAATACTTGGCGATATCGTTGGCGATGGAGAACGTGGTCAGCGCGCCGCGGGTCATCAGCAACTGCTTGCCGATGGCCACGACTTCGATCAGCTTGGTGGGATTGCTGTCCAGGTCCACCATGTTGCCGGCTTCCTTGGCGGCCATGGTGCCGGTGTTCATGGCCAGGCCGACATCGGCCTGCGCCAGGGCGGGGGCGTCGTTGGTGCCGTCGCCGGTCATGGCCACCAGGCGTCCGCCGGCCTGCTCCTTCTTGATCAGGTCCATCTTGTCTTTGGGCGTGGCCTGCGCCAGAAAATCGTCGGTGCCGGCTTCGGCGGCGATGGCGGCGGCGGTCAGCGGATTGTCGCCCGTGATCATGACGGTGCGGATGCCCATGGCGCGCAGTTGCTGGAAGCGCTCGCGCATGCCGCCCTTCACCACATCTTTCAGATGCACCACGCCGAGGGCGCGGTCACGGTCGGCCACCACCAGGGGCGTGCCGCCGGAGCGCGAGATGCGGTCGGTGACTTCCATCAATTCGGTGGGGACCGTGCCGCCGTGCTCGTGAACGAACTCCACCACGGACTCGGTGGCGCCTTTGCGGATGCGGCGGCCGTCAAGATCGACGCCGCTCATGCGCGTCTGCGCGGTGAAGGGGATGAAGTGAGCCTCGTGTTCGGCCACTTCGCGTCCGCGAATGCCGTACTTCTGCTTGGCCAGCACCACGATGCAGCGGCCCTCCGGCGTTTCGTCGGCGAGGCTGGAAAGCTGCGCCGCGTCGGCCAGTTCCGCTTCGGCGGCCCCGCCTATCGGGATGAACTCCACCGCCTGCCGGTTGCCCAGAGTGATGGTGCCGGTCTTATCGAGCAGCAGGGTATTGACGTCGCCGGCGGCTTCCACCGCCTTGCCGCTCATGGCCAGCACGTTGTGCTGCATCACGCGGTCCATGCCGGCGATTCCGATAGCCGAGAGCAGCCCGCCGATGGTGGTGGGAATCAGGCAGACCAGCAGCGAGACCAGCACCGTGACGGAGGGCGCCGACCCGCTGCCGCTGGCATTCACGCTGTAGATGGCGAACGGCTGCAGGGTGACTACGGCCAGCAGGAAGATCAGGGTGAGTCCGGCGATCACGATATTGAGCGCGATTTCGTTGGGCGTCTTCTGCCGCTCCGCGCCTTCCACCAGGGCGATCATGCGGTCCAGAAACGTTTCGCCGGGGTTGGAGGTGATCTTCACTTTGATCCAGTCCGAGAGCACCTTGGTGCCGCCGGTGACGGCGCTGCGGTCGCCGCCGGATTCGCGGATGACGGGCGCGCTCTCGCCGGTGATGGCGGATTCGTCCACGCTGGCGATGCCTTCGATCACGTCGCCATCGCCGGGGATGGTCTCGCCGGCCTCTACCATCACAAGGTCGCCGCTGCGCAGTTGCGTCGCCGACGATGGTTTCGGACCGGCCATTCAGGAGGCGTCGCGCGGTGGTTTCGGTTTTGGTCTTGCGAAGCGTATCGGCCTGCGCTTTGCCGCGGCCTTCCGCCATGGCTTCGGCGAAGTTGGCGAAGAGCACGGTGAACCACAGCCACAGGGTGATCTGGAAGGTGAAGCCGGCGACGGCTGCGCCAGCTCGCAAGATCGCGCACGGCCAGAATGGTGGTCATGGCGGCGCCAATCTCCACCACGAACATGACCGGGTTCTTCATCATGGTGCGCGGATTCAGTTTGACGAAGGAATCCCAGACGGCGCGCTTGACAATGGGCGGATCGAATAGCGGACGCGCTCGGGGCGCCTTCTTGGGGATGAGCGACGTGATATCGTCCGGGGTCGGTGTGGTCATGGTTGTGGCCATATTAGCTCCAGAGCCTTCCGGCATGCATGAGGAAGTGCTCCACGACGGGACCGAGGGACAGCGCAGGGAAGAACGTCAGCGCGCCCACGATGATGACAACGCCTACCAGAAGGGTCACGAACAAAGGTCCATGCGTCGGGAAGGTGCCTGCCGAAACCGGCACCTGCTTCTTCTGCGCCAGGCTTCCGGCGGCGGCCAGCAGCGGCATCATCATGAGGAAGCGGCCGCATGAGCATGGCAATTCCCATGGTGGTGTTGAAATACGGGGTGGTCGCGTTGATGCCGCCGAAGGCGCTGCCGTTATTGCCCACGGCGCTGGTGTAGGCGTAAAGAATTTCGGAAAGTCCGTGCGGGCCGTTATTGCCCAGGTTGGCCGTGATGGGACCGGGCGGATTGAGGTAACCCTTGGGAGTGAAGTGCGCCACGGCGCCCACGCCCGCAAAGCCCAGAATGCTGAACGCCAGAACAAGGGCCGCCAGCATGGCCATCTTGACTTCCTTCTGCTCGATCTTTTTGCCGAGATACTCCGGCGTGCGGCCCACCATCAGACCGGCAATGAACACGGCGAGAATGGCGAACAGCAGCATGCCATAAAGACCCGAGCCCACGCCTCCGAAGACCACCTCGCCGAGTTCGATATTGATCAGCGGCACCAGTCCGCCCAACGGGGTGAGGCTGTCGTGGGCGTTATTCACGGCGCCGCAACTGGCGTCGGTAGTGATCACCGTGAACAGAGCGGAGTTGGCGATGCCGTAACGGACCTCTTTGCCTTCCATGTTGCCGCCGGGTTGGGTGTCGGTGGCCCGGGCCTGCACGCCCAGGCTGGCGATGTTCGGATTTCCGGCCTGCTCGGCCCAATAGACTACCAGGACGCCGCCCAGCCAGAGCACGCTCATGGCGGCGAACAAGGCCCAGCCCTGCCGCGTATCCTTCACCATTTTGCCGAACGTATATGTCAGGCCCGCGGGAATGACGAAGATGAAAATCATCTCCAGGAAATTCGAGAACGGCGTGGGATTTTCGAACGGGTGCGCGGAGTTGGCATTGAAGAAGCCGCCGCCATTGGTACCGAGTTCCTTGATCGCTTCCTGGGACGCGACCGGTCCCTGCGGAATGGTCTGCACTACGCCTTCCACGGTAGCCGCTTTGGTATAGGCGCTCAGATTCTGAATCACGCCCTGCGAACACAGCAGCAAAGCCCCGGCGACCGAGAGTGGCAGCAGCACGTAGAGCGTACATCGTGTGAAATCCACCCAGAAGTTGCCTAGCATGCGGGTGGAGTGGCGGGCGAATCCGCGCGCGAACGCGATGGCTACCGCGATTCCAGCGGCGGCCGACCAAAAGTTGTGAGTAGCCAATGCCACCATCTGGCTCAGGTAGCTCATGGTGGTCTCACCTGAGTAAACCTGCCAGTTGGTGTTGGTGCCGAAACTGGTGGCGGTATTGAACGAAAGGTCCTGGGCCAGATTCCCGAAGCCCTGGGGGTTGAACGGGAACAACTGTTGCATTCGCAGGAATGCGTAAGTGAACACGATCCCTACGGCGCTGAAGATCAACATGGACCCGGCGTACCGCGTCCATGCCTGTTCGGCGTTTTCGTCCACGCCGCAGAGCTTGTAGATGCCCGCCTCCAGCGGACGCAGCACGGGGTGCAGCCAGGTGCGCTCGCCGGCGAAGACCTTGGCCATGAAAGAGCCTATAGGTTTGGTCAGCGCCAGAAGGACCAGAAAGTAGATGGCGATTTGGAGAATACCGTTGCCGGTCATGTTAGGTTAGAACCTCTCGGGGCGAAGCAGAGCGTAAAACAGGTACACCGCGACCCCGGCCGCGACTACCAGTGATAGAACGTATTCCATGAATGACCTCCGGGCGTTACAGTCGGTCGCATCCCTTGACGAATGCCCAACCCGCCACAAAAAAGAGAATCGTGATCGCGATGAAGAAAAGATCCAGCATATTGCTCCTTAGGGGACGTGGACCAGCGCGACTTTGTGGCCTTCCTGCGCCAGGGAACGGGCGAGTTTTTCCTCCGCGGTCCGCCAGGCACGTTTTCGCGAGCCCACCAGGACCGTGGATTCCCGTTCCAGCGCGAAGGCGAAACCTTCCGCCCGGCTGCGCGCCAGCACCACCACCGGGTTGACCTGCAGAGGGCACAAGCTGGCGAGTTCGACCAACTGCTCCACCAGGTGCGCGTGGACAGCGGCGGGACATTGGAAATCCGCCGGGTACGGCACCGTGTGCACGGCCACCAGTTGAATCCTCGCATCCAGCCCAGCCGTAAGCGTGGCCGCACGCGCCAGCACGGCTTTCGTCACCGCCGGTTCCGTGTACAGCACCGAGAGTTCAATGGCATGCGGTTCAGCGGGAGCAGCCAGAGACCCTGGATCGATTTGCAGCATACCTCGGTTATCCACGTTCCCAGAGTAGGAAACCGGGCATTAAGAAGTCGTAAAGAAACAATCAGGATTGGGTTAAGGGGCCAGCGGCGCGACGAACTTGTAGCCCACCCAGGGTTCGGTCAGGATGTACTTGGGCTTAGCGGGGTTCGCCTCGATCTTCTTGCGGACCTGGTTAATGAAAACACGCAGATATTCGGGCTCGTCGCCGTAATCGGGACCCCAAATGGCCTGCAGCAGTTCGCGGTGGCTGACCGGTTTGCCTTCGTGCGCCACCAGGTAGCGCAGCAGCTCGAATTCCTTCGGAGTGAGCCGCACGTCCACGCCGTGGGCGTGGACGCGGCGCGTGGCGAAATCGATCTCCAGGTCCGGCGCTGCGAAGGAGGCGGGTCCACCTTCGGGCGAAGAGGCGGAACGCCGGAGCGCAGCGCGAATGCGGGCGAGCAATTCCTGGATACTGAACGGCTTGGTGACGTAATCGTCAGCGCCGGCGTCCAGCGCGGCCACTTTGTCCTTTTCGGTGTTGCGGACGGACAGAATGATCACCGGAATATCGGACGCGCTCCGCAGCGCGCGGCACGTCTCCAGGCCGCCCATTCCAGGCATATTCATGTCCAGCAGCACCAGGCTGGGCATTTCGCGCGCGGATACTTCCAGGGCTTCTTCCCCGGTGCGCGCTTCAATCACTTCGTAGCTGTGGGCCACCAGCGTAGCCTTCATGACGCGGCGAATCTGCGGATCGTCATCCACCACCAGGATCTTTCCCGCGCTCAAGCCTCTTTGCCTCCGTAAACGGCCAGTGTAAAGTAAAACGCCGAGCCATGGCCGGGCTCGCTCTCCACCCAGATGCGCTCGCGATGCGCCTCGACGATCCCTTTTGCGATGGCCAGCCCCATGCCCGTTCCTTTGGATTCGAAGCGGTGCTGCCGTCCGCGAAAGAATTTGTCGAAGATCAGCGCGCGCTCGTTCTCTTGGATGCCGGGACCACGGTCCGCGACTCCAATCACGATCTTTCCGCCCTGTAACCCCGCCGAAACGGCGATGGGAGCATCTGCCGGCGAATACTTCAGCGCGTTTTCCAGAAACTGCTTGATCACCTGCTGCACAAATTCTGGATCGGCTTCGCCCGCGGGCAAACCGGGCGCCACATCGACGGTCACGGCGCGGCTCTGAAGAGCCGGCTTCAAGTCCGCCAGCACATTCGAAATCAGCTCCTCCGGCCGGACGGGCTGCTTCTCGAGGTGCACCTTGCCGGCTTCGATGCGCGCCATGGCGATGACTTCGGCCGCCAGTTGGTTCAAGCGGTCGGCTTCCTCATCGATGATGGTGAGCAGTTCGTGACTGGCAGCGGCGGCATCGCTCAGCAGGCTGGTAACGGCGGCTTTGATGGAGGTGAGCGGGGTCTTGATATCGTGGGCCAGCGAATCGAGGAGGGCCGACTTCAGGACTTCACTCTGACGGGCGGCCTCGGCGTGACTGGCGTCTTCCAGGGCGCGCGCCTTTTCAATCGAAATGGCCATGAGGTTGGCGATGGCGCGCACCATGGGTTCCGACGGCAGCGGTCCCAGCAGCGCCAGGCTGCCCAGAGTGCGGCCGCCGAGGCGTACCGGGGCGGTGGCGACGCTGCGCAGCAGATCGAGGCTGACGTCGGGGACTTCAGCGGCGGCGAGAAGTTCGTGATCGCTGACCGGCTTGCTCTCCGGTCCGGAGCGAAAGAATTCTTCGGTGAACCGGTAATAAAATGCCGCGGCTTCACAACCAAGTACCTGCACCACCTTTTGCACAAACTCGTGAATGGTCTTGCGCGGGTTGCCGGTGAGCAGGGTGGTCTGCACCAGATCGTAGAGCCGCTGCATCTCGAGGCGGCGCGCCTCCGCCTCCGCCGTGCGGCGGCGGGCACGGGCGGAGAGCTGGCTAACGGTAACGGCAGTCACCAGGAAGGCCACGAATACCACCTGGTTCTGCGAGTCCTGAATGGTGAAGGTGCCGAAGGGCGGGAGGAAATACAGATTGAAACCCAACACGGCGATAACGGATGCCACGGTGGCTTCCGCCAGTCCCCACCACGTGGAGATTCCGAGTATGACCAGCAACAGCGAAAGCGCCACGGTGGTATTGTTGACGTGCAGCGCCGTCTTATAGATGACGAGGACGCCGACGACCAGTAACAGGGAAGCGGCGAAGCGCAGAATTTTGCTGAGCACAGCTACCTGATTCTAGCTCTAGCCTGCCGGTGTGTGCGTGGGGAATCCAGCGCGCGGATGGCGATCTCGCCGCCTCAAGGTGAATGGCGAGGAGCCAATAATGGGCTGGAAACGGCTGATGAGCAACAAGGAAGGCGGAAGCGTTTGCTCGCCGTTGATGGCCGCCTCCGTCAGCCTCTCAACCACTACGATGGGTTCGTCCATTCCTCGAATACTCGGTGGCATCCGCGATTTATCCAAGGGCCATTTAGAAACCAATTCGATATATTAGAATTTGTGTTGACTTTATAGTAAATCCACGAAATACTCTTATGACATATCTAATACGCGGTTATACAAGAAGTCCCCGCCAGTTGCGTCTACTGTTGAGGTATACATGTTGAATATGTTGAATATGTTGAATCTTGAGCGTACAGCTTAAGTTAGCCTGATAACGGTGTCAGTCGTGTCTCTA
This sequence comes from uncultured Solibacteraceae bacterium, assembly GCA_963835555.1. Lineage (GTDB taxonomy): Bacteria > Acidobacteriota > Terriglobia > Bryobacterales > Bryobacteraceae > Sulfopaludibacter. The sequence goes on from CAWIGC010000038.1 coordinate 253,892, forward strand.
GGGTTAATCCTGGAGCGTCGCTTTACGTCCACTCGTCCGATCGATCCTTCGCCAGTATTGACGGGCAGACGACTTGATCTTCCTGGGTTCACCTGGAGCTCTTCCCGTCTCAACGCAGTCCTTTTCATTAGCAGTCACTGCCATTATTGCGTCGCTAGCGTGCCCTTCTATCGTCAGTTGGCAGACGCACAGCAGGGCCACCGACAGACAGTCAATCTCTCCGTTCTTTCCGTCGAATCCTCAACCGAAATGAAAAAGTTTTTGGACAAAGAGCATATTGTGGTTAGTGGGCTGCGTCAGGCGCCCCCGACGCTCGGATTGCGAGGTACACCAACGCTTCTTCTAGTAGATACCAATGGAATCGTTCAACGGGTATTTCGGGGAATGCTTGAGGAGTCCCGCCAACGGGAGGTTTTGAATATAGTAGAAAGCGGAATGCTTTAAGCGGTTTACGAGTTGCGCCGTCTTTCGATGCCGATATAAGTTTGTGATTCGCTATTCTTTATCGGCATGTGGCGTTGAAGATAGGATCTGGGAACATATTTCAAAGAAAAGAGGATCTTCGAATGAAATTCACAAGAGCGCTCCACAATAAGGCAGTACGACTCACACTGCTTACTGTTCTTACGTTTGCCCTTGCAACATTGGCGTTTGCGGGCGGAGGAACCTTTACCTGTACGGATCCAAACGGCGTAGATCACAGCCAAGACTTATCTTGTCCTGACCAGTGTGGCATTGAATTTGATGGGTGCGACTGCTGGCAGACTCCGTACGGATTCTCCTGTACTCCTTGGGTCTCCTGCGTATACTGTGATTACTAGATATCGAGCAACAGGATCTACGATTGTAGCCGCGATGAAACCCGGCCGCATCGAATGGGGCAAGCGATTTTCGGCGGACGCCTCAGAATCATGACCGGGCAGGCTCATGCGGGGATTCCACCACCTTTAGCGCTTTGGTCGCCAGCCAGAGTAGTTGTGTTTGACTTTATCCGCAGCAAGGGGCGGGTGCCGGCGTGAAGATGGAAGCCACATTGCCCGGCGTATGGATTAGTATTCGCACAGGAGTATGTGACAATGAGGGTGGGACTTTTGCTTTTGGCGTCGAGAACGTCTTGGTTCAGGCTGGCTCTGATTACCGTGTTTCTGGTGCACTATTCAGGGCCAGCGCGAGGGCAGTCGCACCAACAGAATTCGGTTGGGGAGGCCATGCCTCGCTTCGAGGTGGCCTCTGTAAAGCGCAGCGGCACGACGTCGATGAGGATGGCCTGGAACAGTGGTCCCATGCAATCACCAATCCGTCCCGTTAAGTACACGCCCGGAAGGCTGACTTGCAATCTTGCGTTGCGTTCGTTGATCCGGGAGGCGTATTCCGTGAAATCCTGGCAAGTGAACGGTCCGGCTTGGCTCGACGTGGACACCTACGACATCTCGTCGACCATGCCGCCAGACACTTCCAAGGCTACGGCACGCCTGATGCTTCAGGCGCTGTTAGCAGAGCGGTTTGGTCTCAAACTGCATCGGGAACAGAAGGAATCACCGGTGTATGTTCTAATTGCCGCAAAGAGCGGAGTTAAGCTGGAACCTGTTCTTCCGAAGCCCGACCACTGGGACCAGAGTATGTCCGCCGGGAGGTTCACGGCCACTGCGGTACCGCTTTCGAGTTTTGCCGACTCCCTTTCCGGAATGCTAGATCTACCGGTGATCGATTTGACGGGTCTGACCAATGTCTATCGAATCGATCTTCGATGGACCCCCGAGTATCAGACGGAACCGAAGCGATGGGATGCGGCGGTATTGACCGCAGTACAGCACTTAGGTCTGAAACTGGAGGTTCGCAAGGCCCCAGTCGAGTATCTGGTAATCGACCACGCAGAGCGAGACCCTACTGCGAACTAGCGTTACATTGCAGTGCCGGCAGGAGACCCTTAATTCCACCTGCCGCAAACGGCAGCGCTTACCCGGTCAGCCTGGCTGCCGAATCCGACAATCACTCAAAAACTTCGGCTAACGAGGCCGGCAAAACAGACGATTGAAGAAGTCGCGGGTCTTGCGGCGAATTTCCTGCAGCGTGGCATCCAGCCGCTGCTGGTGGAGGTGCTCCGGCGTCCAGCGCTTCACCAGGCTGGTGAGCATTTCGAATTGCGATTGGGCGGTGGGCAGGTTCCCCTGGGTGTGGCCGGTGGAGACGCGCTGGCCGTGATCGACGGCGCGATAGAAGGTGGCGGCTTCACGGAGGAAATCGGCATCTTCGCGGTCCAGGTGCCCCATCTTTTCGATCACATCGATGCGCTCCGGGGTGTTGAGTACCTTGTAAAAGATCCCGGCGCCGCGCAGCCGGAGATACATCAGGGCGAAATCGATATCGTAATATCCGCCCGCGCCGGCCTTGAGCGGATTGCGCTGACCCTGTTCGCGCTCCAGGCGCGCGCGCATTTCGGCCAGCTCCTTGCGGCTGCGCATGCTCTGGCCGTAGCGGCGCCAGTCCACATCCTGGAGTTCGTGCAGAAATTCGGTAGCGCGCTCCACGTTTCCGGCGATACCGCGGGCCTTCATGTAGGTGATGCCTTCCCAAGCCTCGGCGTGGCTGGCGAAGTAGGTTTTGTAGGCGCCCTCGGATTGCACCAGGTCGCCTTCGCGGCCATTGGGCCGCAGGCGCGTATCCACGGCGAACATCACGCCTTCGCCGGTGTATGCGCTCAGGGTCTGAACCATGCGCTCGGCCACCGCGGTCCAGTAGGCGTGTTCGCCGGCATCGGCATCGGGCAGCACAAAGATCAGGTCGGCATCGGAACCCAGGTCAAATTCGCTCATGCCCAGGCGACCGAGAGCGATCACCATCATCTGGTCGGAAGGGGCGTAGTCCGGGTGGGCCGGCGGCGGCGAAGCGGTGAGCGCCATGCGATAGGCCGCGGCAATCACGCAATCCGCGAGTTGAGAGGTCTTGCCGAGCGTGGAGAAGATGGGTTCGGAATCCAGGATACTGGCCGACTGGATGCGGACCATCTGCCGGCGATAGAAGCGGCGCAGCGCGGCGGCATCGGCGAGGTCTGCTTCGCCCGGTTCGAACGGCTTGCCGATTTCGTCCAGCAGGGCGGGATCGCGCAGCAGATCGTCGCCGAACATAGGGCTGTGTTCGAAAAGGTCGAGCACCTGGGTGGCGAGATTGCTGCCGGGCGTCAGCCGCGAGAACAGATCGCCGGCGGCGCCCGATTCCAGAAACAGCTCCAGGCGTTCCCGACCGCGATGCAGGTTTGCGGCAGCGGCGGGTTCCGCCAGAAGCGGCGCATCGGCTTCTTCGCGCGCGGTTTCCGCCTCCTCGGCAATCGTGTAGGAAAGCGGCTTGTGCGCGTGCACTACGCGATCGTAAATCTCGCGGATGGCGGCGCGGTGTTCTTCCAGCCGGGCCAGCAGCGCTGCGCCGGTGCTCTCCCCGGGCATCTTGCGCGCCAGCAGATCGAGTTCGCCAGGATCGTTCGGCAGCGTATGGGTCTGGCGATCCTCTTCCATCTGAAGGCGATGTTCCAGGTAGCGCAGAAACTGGTACGCAGCGGCGAGCCGGGTGTGCTCCCCGGCGGAGAGGAGGCCTTTATCGCGCAGGCGGAACATGGCCAACATGGTGCCGCCGTGACGGACCCACTGCTCGCGCCCGCCATGCAAGCGTTGCAGACACTGCACCAGGAATTCGATATCGCGGATGCCGCCGGGCATGAGTTTGATGTCCAGGCGTTTCTGCCCTCCGCGACGAGCGGCCATTTTCTCGCTGATGCGCTGGCGCGTTTCCGAAACGGCTTCCACGGCGCGAAAATCCAGCGAGCTCTGGTAAATCAGCGGCTCGACAAACTCGAGCAACTCCGCGCCGGGCGCCGGATCTCCGGCGGACACGCGCGCTTTGATGAGCATCTGCTTTTCCCAATCGCGGGCGCGGCCGGCATAATAGGCGCGGGCGCCTTCGGCGGAGATGCAGATTTCCCCGAGGGTGCCATCGGGGCGCAGGCGCAGGTCTACGCGGTAGCACTGGCCGTCGCTGGTGTACGCCGAAAGCAGCGCGGTGTACTCGTTGGCGACCTTTTTGTAAAACTCCTTGTTGCTGATGGGAGCGGGCCCGTCGGTTTCGCCATTACCGGCGTAGAGAAACATCAGGTCGATATCGGAACTGTAGTTCAGCTCCTGTCCGCCCAATTTGCCCAGGGAGATGACGGAGAAGCCACAGGGTGCGCCATCGGCCAGCCGCGGTTCGCCGTAGCGGGTCACAAACTGGGCGCGGATCCGGCGATAGGCAACGTCCAGGATGGCGTCGGCCAGCGCGGAGAGTTCTTCGGTGACATCAGAGAGCGTGGCGGCTCCCAGCACGTCGCGGAGGACGATGCGCAGAAGCTGCCGGCGCCGGAACCGGGCCAGGTCCACCGCGGAAAGCGTGGTGGGGCTGTCGAGAAAATCGGTGAGGCGCTGCTGGTATTCTTCGGCGGTCAAGACCCGGTAGAGGCTTGCGGAAGCAGCGACCTCCAGGATGCGGTCGGGGTATCGCAGCACGGCGTCGGAAAGAAAGCTGCTATAGGAGAAGAGCGTGACAGCGCAGCGCGCGGCAGCCGGGGATGCGGCGATGCGTTGGAATGCAGCCGGCGCATCGTGGCGCACGCAGTCCAGGTAGCGGGCCGATTTCTCAGGGTCGGGCACGGAGGCCAGCAGCGCCTGCAGGCGCTCGTCAACGGCAGTCATGCGTCATGCCAGGTGAGACACGACTGCAATTATATCCCCCGGCTGCACGGGTCCCGGCTGAAGCACGCTGAGGTAGAAACCGCTCATGCCCCAGCGGGGGGAAGAGGGGTCGCGCTGTTTGACGCGCGCATCGTAGAGTTCCTCTTTGAGTGACTCGCCGTAGATATCGAGCTGGCGGCAGGGCCCCCGCGGACGGGTGATCTGGAGCAGCGCGCCGCCCGCCCGAATCTGGTCGCCGATTCGCAGGTCGCGCACGTTGAGGCCGCGCGTGGTCAGATTCTCGCCCAGCGCGCCGTAGAACAGCGGATAGCCGCGACGAATGAACTCTTCCACGGTTTCGGAGGCAATGAGCAGAATCGCTTTCTCCGGCCCGCCATGGATCTCGGGATGGGCATGGAGATCGCCGGCAATGCCCAGGGGCGTGATGGACCCCTCTGCGATCGCGCGCTTTGGCAGGCCTCCGGGGGAAGTATTCACTTGGATGATTAGAGGTTCCATCTGCTTCCATCTCACCACGAAGAAACTCATCGCGGAGGCGCGGAGGCGCAGAGGAAGACGCTGAGAAAAGCCTTAAATCCGGTTTTTCTCAGATTTTCTCCGCGGTTCCCTCCGCGTCTCCGCGATGAAGCCTAAATGTCGTAGTACAAGGCGAATTCGTACGGGTGCGGGCGGAGGCGGACGGCTTCCGCTTCGTTCTTGCGCTTGTAGTCGATGAAGGTCTCGATCAGCTCTTCGGTGAAGACATCGCCGCGCATCATGAAACCGTGATCGTCTTCCAGACAACTCAGCGCTTCATCCAGCGTACCGGGCATGGAGGGCACGCTCTTCATCTCTTCCGGCGAAAGGTCGTAGATGTCTTTATCCAGGGGATCGCCGGGATTGATCTTGTTGAGCACGCCGTCGAGTCCGGCCATCAGCATCGCGGCGAAGGCCAGATACGGATTGGCGGAGGGATCGGGCGGCCGGAACTCCACGCGCTTGGCCTTGGGACTGGCCGAGTACATGGGAATGCGGCAGGCGGCCGAGCGATTGCGCCGCGAGTAGGCCAGATTAACCGGCGCTTCGTAGCCAGGGACCAGGCGCTTATAGCTGTTGGTGGTGGGCGCAATGATGGCGCTCAGGGCGCGCGCATGCTTGAGCAGTCCGCCAATGTAATGCAGCGCCAGTTGACTCATGCCCGCGTAGCACTCGCCCGCAAATAGCGGCTTGCCCTCTTTCCAAAGGCTCTGATGGCAATGCATGCCGCTGCCGTTATCGCCGAAGATGGGCTTCGGCATGAATGTCACTGTCTTGCCATATTGATTTGCAACGTTGCGGACAATGTACTTGTACAGCATCATGTTATCCGCGGATTTTACAAGCGTATCGAAGCGCTGGTCGATTTCGCACTGGCCGCCCGTGGCCACTTCGTGGTGATGGCACTCGACATGTATGCCGCACTTGATCATGGTCTGCACCATTTCACTGCGCAGATCCTGATAGTGATCGGTCGGCGGTACCGGGAAATAGCCTTCTTTGTACCGCGGACGGTAGCCCAGGTTGTTTTCTTTGCGGCCGGAATTCCAGCGTCCCTCTTCGGCATCGATGTAGTAAAACCCGGAATGCTGGTTCTGATCGAAAGCGATGTTATCGAAGATGAAGAATTCGGCTTCCGCGCCGAAATAGGACGTGTCGGCCACGCCGCTGTTCTTGAGATACAGTTCCGCCTTCTGTGCGATCCAGCGCGGGTCGCGTTCGTAGCGCTGCTTGGTGATGGGATCTTTGATGTCGCCATACATCACCAGGGTGGGAACTTCCGCGAACGGATCCATGAACGCGGTGGTCGCATCGGGAATCAGCAGCATATCGCTTTCGTGGATCGCGGCCCAGCCGCGAATACTGGAACCATCCATGCCGAAGCCTTCTTCGAAGCTGTCTGCTTCCAGTTCGCTGATCGGGTAAGACACGTGGTGCTGCAGACTCGGGATATCGGTGAAGCGGAGATCGATTTGCCGGGCATCGTTGGTCTTGGCAAATTCCAGAACTTCTTGCGGTGTCATCTCTTCCTCCAGGAACGGCTCAGAATACCGCCTTGCGTGGCAAGGGTCAATTGAGAATAGCGTGGATTTGCGTGGTCGATTTTCGTGCCGTCCTGGCGCAGGCCGGGCCTCTTACCAAAGCAGCTTCAATCCAAACTGGATCTGCCGCGACGTGGTGGATGTGGCGGTGACCACTCCGGCCGTGGGCGAAACACCCGCCGGCGTGAACACGATGGCGTTCGGCGTATTAAAGTTGGCACGGTCCAGGATGTTAAACAGCTCGGCGCGAAACTGCAGCGTGAGTCCTTCGCGGAGAGGGGTGTCCTTGAGGAAAGACAGGTCCCACGTGGCCAGGCCGGGACCAGTCAGAGTGTCCCTGCCCAGGTTGCCGTAGAAGCCGCTATTATTCGGCGGGGCCAGGAAGGCCGCCGGATTGAACCATTGATCCGGTTGACCCAGAATGACCGGGCCCGTGAAGAACGGATTCACAAACGGCCGCACCGGATTGCGTGTGTCGCCATTGTTCGAAGGGTTGTAGCTGAGCTGCGGGGTAAACGGGAATCCGCCTTGCAGCGTCACAATCGAATTCACGGTCCACCCAGCGGCCAGAGCTTTACCCACGCCGGTAGAGGCCGTGCGGAAATGTCGATGCGGTCCAAACGGCAGCGCGTAGGTGGCATTGATGGCAGCCACATTGCGAACGTCGAAATTGGCGAGCCCCTTGTCGGCGCGGAGGTTGAATGGGTTGGACGCCAGCGCCGGTTCGCCGCCCGATGTCGTGGAGTTGAGCGAATCGCCGTCGTCCAGCGTCTTCGACCAGGTGTAGACACCGCGGATGGACAGGCCCGCGCTGAACCGGCGGTTGAGATCGATCTGGAGGGAGTGGTAAGAACTATCGCCTTCGGAAAAGTAAGTCCAGGTGTTGGCCAGCGCGGGGTTAGGTTTGGTCGAGGTAGGCACATAGTATGTCCCCGCGGGCACCGGCGTGCCGGCGATCCCCGCCGGAAAGTTGCCGGGGTAAGCGGCCGGACACGGCGCCGCGGGACAGATCACCGGAAAAGGCTCGTTGGCATCGATGCCGATGAGTTCGTGATATCCGTGCGACCCCACGTAGCCCACGGTGAGCGCCGTATTGGCCGAAAGTTCCTGCTGAATTCGCAGGGACCAGGAGATCAACGTGGGCGTCTTCAAATTCGGCTGCACTCCGCCGGGCACTAGCCGGGCGGTCGCCGGAACCGCCGCCGATGGGGACACCGGCAATTGCGAAAGCGGAACGTTGGGGAGGCTGTAGGTGGGGTTGAACGGCGCGTTCTGATCGGTGCGATAGCCCAGGGCGTCCTGCAGGTCGTTGTACATCCCGAACCCTGCGCGGATGACGGTGGCGCGGCTTTTCTGGAACGGCGTCCACGCCAGGCCGGCGCGCGGCTGCGGCAGAAACTTTCCGTCGTTCTCCGTGAAGGCCGAGTTCCCGATGGCCGGCTGCGTGGAGATGACTCCGCCGGTGAACGTGTATGTGGCGGCGCGGCCGTGGACTTCGTTCCAGCCATTGGTGAATTCGTCGCGGAAGCCGAGCGAGAGCGTGAGCCCGGGTCGCAGGCGGATCGTATCTTGCGCGTACCAGGCGCCGAACCAGGAGCGCCAGCCGAGCGGCGTGGGCGCGGGATCGTAGAGCAGGCTGCCGACGGTCCCTTGCAGGAATGTTTGCAGGCTTGTAAACGTTGCCTGGCCGTACTGGCTCAGGGCCAGGTTTTCGTTGCTGCGCAGACGCTGGAACCACGCGCCCAAAATGAGCTGATGACGCCCCTTGGTGTAGGACACGCTGTCCTCATAGGTGAACAGGTTGCGCGCCACAACCAGATTGCTTCCGTTGTTGCTGCCGGCCAGGCTCAATTGTGCGGTGGGATTCGAAGCGGCGCTGCCTCCCACCACCACCGCGCCAAGGGGAAGTCCGGTCAGAAAGCCCGGCAGGCTCGCGGCAGGAGTGCCGGGCGTTGGTTCGCCGGTGAAGAAATAAGCGGCGCGCGAATAACCCAAACGCGCCGTGTTGACCCACGAGGGAGAGAAAACGTGCGTCTCTTCGATGCTGGCCACCTGTTCGCGCAGGCTTTCCGCGTCCGCGCTATAGAGGTTGGTGCTGGTGGGGGTGAAGTCGGCGCTGTCGTCGACCGTGTAGACCGCGCTCAGCGTGTCCTTGGGCGAAACGATACGATCCAGCCGGATGGTTCCGAAGTCATCGCGAATCGTCTGCAGGGGCGTGTTGAATGCCTCGGCGATTCCACCGAAATCGGGCGCGCCGGCGGTGGGCGCGGGCCACGCGTTAATCAGCGGCGAAACTCCCACGAAGGACAATCCCGATGCCGGACACGGGCCAGGCGCGGGACTGACCAGATTGCAAGGCAGGTACCCGTTGCGCGCATTGTTGTCGGGGACCAGGTCCACGCCGGTCTGGTGCAGGTGCTGGCGGAACCCTTCGTAATTGGCAAAGAGGAAGGTCTTGTTCTTCTGTACGGGCGCGCCCAGCGAGCCGCCGAACTGATTGCGCTGAAAGCCCGGCGCAGCGCCGGGGTCGAAATAATTGGCGGTATCCAGGGCGTTGTTCCGCAGAAATTCGTACAGCGAGCCGTGCACCTGGTTGGCGCCCGACTGGGTCACGATGAGGACCTGTGCGCCCGGCCGCTTGCCGTATTGGGCGCCATAGCTGTCGGTGAGCAGGTTGAACTCCCGGATGGCATCCACGCCGAGGAGTTGCTGGCTGGTGCCGCCCGGCTGCATATTGTTCTCCGCCGCGCCGGTGAATTCCACGCCATTCAGCAGGAACAGATTTTGCTGCGGGCGATTTCCTTCCACCGGAAAATTATTGCCTACCGTGGAATTCGAGACGCCCACGCCGCCTACCTTCTCCCAGGTGAAGTTGACCACCCCCGGATTCAACGTGAGAAGCAAATCGTAACTGCGTCCGTTCAGCGGCAGATTGCGGATCTGTTGCTGGCCCACCAGACCGGAGCGGTCTTCCGTGTTCACGCCCACCAGGGGAGCATCGCCGTTTACGGTGACCTGCTGGCTCGATTCACCCACGGGGAGCGACAGGTCCACGGTGGCGCTTTGTCCCACCGCCAGGTGCACGCCGGTGCGCACCTCTTCGTTGAAGCCAGGTTTGGAGCTGCGAATCTGGTACTGTCCCACCGGCAGGGAGGAGAACTGGTAGCGGCCTTCCGGGTCAGTGGGGGTGCTGCGGACCGCGGCCGTATCCACGTTCGTAACCTTTACCAGGGCGCCCGGGATGGCCGCGCCGGATGCGTCGGTGACGGTGCCGGAAAGGACCGCGGAAACCTGGGCGTGGAGCGATACCGCGAAAAGACAGGCGAGAAGAATTCGCATGGCAAGTGTCCTGTAAACTGTACAGTGTATCGCAACCAAGACAGACCCCCGATGTGCGATGATGTTAATACTTTTGGGGATGCGGCGCGCGTTCGCCAGTCTGCTGCTGGTTCTGTTCAGCTTTTCGCTGATCGGGCCGGAACTGCGCGCGGACGCCGGTCCGGAAGTGCCTGCCTGCTGCCGGCGTGACGGCAAGCACCATTGCGCGATGATCTCGGGTAGTGCCGCCGGATCGCCGGCGATCAGCGCGAGGTGTCCGTCGTACCCGGTTCACGCAGCCTTTCCGGCCGGGGCAAATGTCGCCGTAGTGAAGAGTCCCGCGGCGGTCTTCGCCGCGCCCGCCAGATATCCCGCAATTGAAAGACACACGGTAGCCCGGCACTACGCGGCGTCCGGCACGTCGCACCAGAAGCGCGGACCTCCCGCACCTCTCGTTTAGATTCCACAAACAACAGTTTCTAAAAGGAGAGGAACGTGAAAGTTATATTTTTCTGTCTGTGCGCCTTGCCGGCGCTGGGGGCCGATCTGCGTGGTGTTGTGCACGATCCGCAGCATCGTCCAATCGTTGGAGCGCAAGTGACTGTGCATGGAATGACGATCGCCAGCGATGCGAACGGCGAATTTCAAATCAGCGATATTCCGGAGGGCGCCTACACCGTCACGGTTTCCGCCCCGGGATTCCAATCGCTGGCGCGCCCGGTCGCCGTGACTGCCGGGAAAGACCCGGTATTGCATCTGCAATTGGAACTCGCCGCGGTGAACGCGAGCGTAGAAGTTTCCGGGGCCATGAGCCGGTTGAATCCGCAAACATCGACGGTGCAGAACATGGTCTCGCCCCAGGAGATCGCGCGGACCGCCGGGGCGGATCAAACCAACAGCCTGGCGATGATCACCAATTTCACGCCGGGCGCCACCATGGTGCACGACATGCTGCACCTGCGGGGCGGCCACCAGGTGAACTGGTTCCTGGACGGCATACCGGTGATCAACACCAACATCTCGGCCAACGTTGCGCCGCTGATCAATCCCAAAAACGTGGAAGAACTGGAAGTGGAGCGCGGCGGATTTTCGAGCGAATACGGCGACCGGACGTACGGCTTTTTCAACGTCGTGACGCCCTCCGGCTTCAACCGCAACAACGAAGGCGAGATCGTCGCCTCCGCCGGAAATTTCTATTCCACCGACGATCAGATCAATTTTGGCAGCCACACGCAGCGCTTCGCGTACTATGCCAGCCTGGACGGAAGCCGTTCGCAACTGGGTCTGGCGCCGCCGGTTTCACAGGTGATTCACGATCAATACAGTGGGCTGGGCGGCTTTGTCTCCCTGTTCTACAATCCCGATGCCAACGACCAACTCCGCTGGATTGGTTCGGTTCGCGGGGACCATTACCAGATTCCGAACTCGCCGGAGGCTCAGGCTGCCGGTATCCGCGATCTGGATCTGGAGAAGGATTTTCTGGCCGGTTTCCACTGGACCCACACCTTCGCCGATGGGGTGGCGTTCACCCTTTCGCCTTATTTCCATTTCAACAGCGCGCGCTACACCGGTGGGCCCAACGACACACCCTTCGTGCTGGACGATCATGGCCGCTCGAGTTATTTGGGCGGCCGGTCCGTTCTGCAGGTCCAGAAGAAGCGTCACGACCTGCACCTCGGGATGGAACTCTGGGGCCAGCATGACAATACCTTTTTCGGGCTCACCGCCAATCCCGGCGGAGCGGTGTTGAGCCAGGCGCAAACGCATTGGGCCAATTCCAGCGCCCTTTTCCTGGAGGATCAGTACAAGCCTGCCTCGTGGCTGACTTTCGACCTGGGGCTCCGGCTCACACACTATAGCGGGCTGGTAAACGAAAATGCCGCCGACCCGCGCCTGGGCGCGGCCATCCGCATTCCGCGCCTGAACTGGACCCTGCACGGCTACTATGCGTATTATTACCAGCCCCCGCCGCTGAACAGCCTGGCCGGCCCGGCGCTGGAATTCGCGGTATCGCAGGGCTTCGGCTTCGTGCCCCTGCAAGGCGAGCGCGACATCCAGCACGACATTGGTCTCAGCATTCCTGTGGGCGGATGGTCGGTGGACGTGGACAACTTTCACACCAGCGCGCGCAATTTTCTGGACCACGACGTCATCGGCGACTCGGGCATTTTCATTCCGCTGACGGACCTGGGCGCCATTATCAGCGGCACCGAAATCGCGCTTCGCTCGCCGCGGCTTTTCCATATGGCACAATGGCGGGTGGCGTACTCCAACCAGATTGGCCAGGGCATCGGACCGATTACCGGCGGCCTGCTTGGGGACGCACCTACGGGCAACTTCCTGCTGGATCACGATCAGCGCAACACGGTGTCGTCGGTGCTCTCACTGACCCTGCCGGGGCACATGTGGGCCACGCCGGCCTACCAGTTCGGCTCGGGCTTTCTGAATGGGGACGGCCCGTCGCACCTGCCGCCTCACTCCACTTTCGACCTTTCCATCGGCAAGACCATTGGAGAGCAGTGGACCGTTTCCGCCAGCGTCGTCAACATTGCCAACACGCGATATCTGCTGGACACGAGCAATACATTCGGCGGGACTCACTATATCAATCCCCGGCAGATTTATGGCGAGGTGAGGTACCGGTTTCACTTTTGAGCGGCGGTCCTCTTTATTGCAGTGCCCTGCTGACGCGCGGCCGGTGAAATGCATTAACCTGGAGTTCTGTCCCGACATCCTCTTTTTAGACCTTACCTGGCGCTGGTCGCAGTTTGTTTTTTCTGGGGCACAACGTATCTGGGAATCCGTATGTCGCTGGAGACGTTTCCGCCGCTGGTCCTGCTCAGCACGCGGTATATGTTGTCCGGCTCCATCACGCTGCTCTTTGCCCTGGCGCGAGGCTCCCGGCTGCCGCGTGGGCGCGAACTGGCGGCGGCATGCTTTAGCGGCTTGCTGGTCCTGGGGATCGGGAACGGCGGGCTGGTGTTCGCCGAGGTGATCATTCCCAGCGGCATCGCGGGCCTGATCGTCACCATGTCGCCATTCTGGATGGTGGGCGCGGAGGCGCTGCTTCCGGGCGGCGAACGCCTGCACGCCCCCACCATTGCCGGCATGGCCGTGGGACTCGCCGGGGCTGCTCTCCTGGTGAGTCCCGATGTAGGCACGCATGCCCTCGACCGCAATCTGCTGAACGGATTCCTGATGCTGCAGGTCGGGATGGCGGGCTGGTCGTTCGGCTCCATTTACCAGCGCCGGCAAACCGGTAAGGCGCACCCCATCGTTTCCGGCGGTGTGCAGCAACTGGCCGCCGGCCTCACCGTGGCTCCTTTCGCTTTCCTGCTTCGGCACGAGCCCATTCACTGGAGCACGCGCGGCGTCAGCGCGCTTCTCTACCTGGTCTGCTTCGGTTCCCTGGTGGGATACAGCGCCTACGTGTACGCCATGGACAAACTGCCGGTGGCCATCGTTTCCATTTACCCGTACGTGAACGCCATCGTGGCGGTAGGCCTGGGATGGCTGTTTTATCGCGAGCATTTCGGCGCTCGCGAAGCCGTTTCCATGCTAATTATTTTCGCCGCGGTGTGGGCGGTGAAGCGCTATTCGCAGCACCCTATGAAGTCCGGTCGCGCCCCAGCATAGCCCCTAACGCACCGCCCGCCATGCTCAGACAAATAATGAACACGAACAGCATCAGGAAGAACACCACCACGGCGGTAGCCACGCCTTCCCCGGTCTGCAGCATTTGATTCATCTGGCTGAGCATGGCGGGGTCCTGCCACGGTGAATTCTTGATCTGCTCCTGGAAGGTGGAAAGCAGGCGTCCGGACATAGCGGCGGGCAGAGCCAGCGCCGTCAACACCACCGTCCAGATGCCGAACATCATGATTCCGGTGATCCAGCCCATGCGCGCGCCGCCGCTTACATTGAGCAGCGACCCGGTCTTGCGCCGGTAAAAGAACGCCGCGAAAAATCCCGCCGCCAGCCAGCTTAGAATCGGCAGGACGGTGAATCCCAGCAACGCCGCGCACAACGCCACCAGCATGGCGATCCGCACCGCCACCGGATTGTGGAAATTCAGCGGCAGGGACGCCGGCTTCGCAGCCACCGGCGGCGGCGGAGCCACGTACACCGGAACAGGAGCCTGCTCCGGAACCGTAACCAGTTCCCGCTGGGCCTTTCCGCATTTGTGACAAAACAGAGATTCCGGCGCCAACTGGGCGCCGCAACTACAAAATTCCGGCATGGTTCGACAATTTCAGTTTAGCGGAAACGCACCTTCACGTCGGGCTTATTCTCCAGGTGCGTGGTATCGATGAAGCGCACGCGCGGGGTGGTGGAGGTCATCACCACCGCTTGAGTGAGCACTCCGTCGCCGGAAAAACGGACACCGCGCAGCAGGTTGCCATCGGTCACACCGCAGGCGGCGAACACCAGGTTGCGGCCCGGCGCAAGGTCCGGTGTGGCGTAAATGCGCTGGGGATCGGTGATTCCCATGGCCTGCATCCGTTCCTTTTGCGCGTCGTCCTTTACGATCAGGCGGCCCAGAATCTCGCCATTCAGGCAGCGCAGGGCCGCAGCCGTCAGTACCCCCTCCGGGGCGCCGCCGGAGCCCATTACGGCATGTACGCCGGTGCCCGCGACGGCGGCGGCAATCCCGGCGGAAAGGTCGCCATCGGAGATCAGGCGGATGCGCGCGCCGGCCTCGCGAATATCGGCGATGAGTTGTTGGTGGCGCGGCCGGTCCAGCACCACCACCACCAGGTCGTCCACGCCCCTCTGCAGTCGCCGGGCCACGGCCTTGAGGTTGTGTTTCACGGGCGCATCCAGGTCCACCGCGCCTTTCGCCGCCGGCCCTACAATGATTTTTTCCATGTAGCAATCCGGAGCGTGCAACAGCCCGCCCTTTTCCGAAGCGGCCAATACGGTGATGGCGCCCGCGCCGCCGGTGGCGCACAAATTGGTGCCCTCCAGGGGATCGACGGCGATATCCACCGCAATGGGATTCCCGTGGTTGCGCGACCCCACCTTCTCTCCAATGAACAGCATGGGCGCTTCGTCGCGCTCCCCTTCTCCGATCACGATGGTGCCATCGATTGCGACCGTATCCAGGCAGCGCCGCATGGATTCCACCGCCGCGCGGTCCGCCGAATCCGCGTCTCCCATTCCCATGGTGCGCGCCGATGCGATGGCGGCGTCTTCCACCACCCGCAACATTTCCAGAGAGAGGTCGAACATTTGTTATCAGGGTACCAGCAGTTTGAGCAGTTTACGAAGCCCTTGCCGCGCTTCGCCTGCTGTGAGACATTGCAGGTATGGATCGGGATTCCGTGCTAGCCAAACTCCGGCAACATGAGCCGGAACTCAAGGCTGGCGGCGTCGTACATCTGCGTCTTCATGGGTCGTTGGCGCGCGGCACGGCCTCCGCCGCGTCCGACATCGATTTGATCGCGGAGTTCGATCCGGCAAGGCGTTTGTCTTTGCTCGATATGGTTGGACTCGAGCTTCATCTGTCAGATCTGCTCGGTACTCGCGTCGACCTATCTCCCGTCCATACGCTCAAGGCGCCCGTCCGCGAGCGCGCCGTAAACGAGGCGGTGCTTGCCTTTTAAAGACCCCTCCCTTCCGCTGCGCCGGGCCGTCGAAAGCGCCATCGCGCGGCTACCGGACCTTCCAGGCACGGCAGACGCCGAAACGTAACCAACGTTTCTAAAGACAGGTCGAACATATGGTAGCTTTCTCCTCATGGACAATCTCACAGTTCTCGTTCTGGCAAACCCCGCCGAGCCCCAGCTTGCCATGCTCGAGGAACTGCCACCCGAAACCACTCTAGCCGTTGGAAACACCCCCGACGCCTTTGCCCGCACGGCTCCCGATGCTACGGTCATCTTCAATTGGTCCGGGTCCCGCGCCCTGCTGCAGGAGGTGTTCCGGATGTCTCCAAACGTACAGTGGGTGCACTCCCGTTCCGCCGGACTCGACTCCGTGCTCTTCCCGGAATTGGTGGCTCACCCGGTGCCGCTGACCAATGGCAGCGGCGTCTTCAGCCCGTCATTGGGCGAATTCGTACTTGGGGCAATCCTGTATTTCGCCAAGGATTTCCGCCGCATGGTCCGCCACCAGCAGGCAGGCGAATGGGAGCCGTTCGATATCACGCTCATCTCCGGCCAGACCGCCGGCATCCTGGGGTATGGCGATATCGGCCGCGCCTGCGCTACCCGCATGAAGTCCATGGGAATGCGCGTCCTTGCGGTAAAGCGCTCGGGGCCGCCACTGTATCACGTGGATCCGCTAGTGGAGCAGATTTACGCTCCCAACCACCTGCTCGAAATGATCCAGCGCTGCGACTACCTGGTGGTGGCCGCTCCCCTCACCGACCAGACAAAGGGGATGGTGGGGGCGGCCGAGTTCGCGGCCATGAAGCCGGATGCCGTGGTGATCAACGTAGGCCGCGGCCCGGTGATCGATGAAGCGGCCATGGTGCAGGCACTTTCGCAAGGGCTCATCAAAGGCGCCGCGCTGGATGTATTCGACCAGGAGCCTCTGCCGCCCGGCCATCCCTTCTACAAGCTGGAAAACGTACTACTCTCGGCCCACTGCGCCGACCACACACCCGATTGGATGGATTTGGCCATGCGCTTCTTCCTGGAGCAGTTCGAGCGTTACCGCAAGGGCGAACCGCTGCTGAACGTGGTCAACAAGGAAGTGGGCTACTGAAGGTAGCCCTTCTCTCTTTTACCTGGTGAGGCCCTGCACGTAAATCGCGCGATAAGCTCCCACGGAAGCTTCCGTCCCGCTGACCGAGACGATGTGGCCCATGTGGTCGGATGCCGAAGCCTTCGCGTCCACGCCGCCATCGCGCCGCGGATCGTGCTCTTCCGGCATGAGCATGTACAGAGTGCCGGTGCGCGTCAAAAGGCCGATCGGCTGCCCGTTCTGGACGCACTTCTGTCCGCAGGAACGGTGCTTCTCGCCGTGCTTGCCCAGTTGGATGTAGCACGAAAAGTCCACGATTTCGCCCACCACAGTGACCGGTCTGCCGGGCTGCGGCTTGCTGTTTACGCCGGCGGCGACCGACGTCGTACTCCAAGGCGTACCCGCTGCGGGCTTGGTTCCAATGGAAGCCATCGGTTTATCCCAAGTGCCGTTCTCCACGGTCATTTCGGGATGCAATATGCCGGAAGCGGCGGGAGCTTTTTTCTCCTGCGCGGTCAGGACGAACGCTGCCACCAGAGCCACTAGACAGATCGAAAGTTTGCGTTTCACGATACCCTCCACCCTCAGCTAGAAAGCGTACCACGGGATGCGCCGGCAGGGGGCCCGGGAATATCGACGCACCCGCTGACGCATAATAAGCAGATGGCCGACGCGCTGCGCTTTACCTGCCAGCCGGGATGCATCAAGTGCTGCGAGCAGAAAGGGTTTGTGTATCTCACCGAAGCCGACCTGGTGCGGGCTGCGGAATTTCTGGGGATGACGCCGGCCCTGTTCGAGCGCAAGTACGTTTACCGCACCCGGAACAAGCTCCGCCTGAGGGTGCCGCGCGATTCGCAATGCAATTTTCTGCGCAGCGACGGCTGCTCCATTCATCCGGCCAAGCCCACGCAATGCCGCATCTTTCCGTTCTGGCCGGAACTGGTGGAGAGCAAGCGCGAATGGAAGAAAACGGCGCACTACTGTCCGGGCATCGGCCAGGGGCCGCTAATCCAGATTGAAACGGCGCGGGCCCAGGCGCGCGAAATGCGGGAGTGTCATCCGGGTATGTATCGATGAAGCGCTGGGCCGTCGTCCTGCTGCCTGGGTTGTTGCTCTATTTCCTGCCGCTTGCCGGATTCACCGCGCAGCAACGCCACCTGTTGGGCATCTTCGTGGCCACCATCATCGCGCTGGTGGCGCAGCCGGTCCGCATGGGCGTTTCGGTAGTAGTTGCCGTGACCCTGCTCGAACTCACGCAAACGCTGTCTCCGGCCAAAGCGCTCTCGGGCTTCAGCAACGTCACCGTCTGGCTGGTATTCACGGCTTTCCTGTTTTCCCGCGCCTTCACGCAGACCGGTTTCGGCACGCGCGTGGGTTATCTGTTTATTCTGCGATTCGCCCGGTCTCCGCTGAGCCTGGGCTACTCCGTGGCCGCTGCCGATCTCACCCTGGCGCCCTTCATCCCCTCGGATACGGCGCGCGGCGGCGGCGTGATCTATCCCATCGTACGAAGCGTGGCGACGGATTTCGGCTCGGAGCCCGGACCCACGGCGCGGCGCATGGGCGCGTTCCTCACGCTGGTGGCGTTTCATTCCACCTATACCGCGTCCGGCATGTTTCTCACCGGAATGGCCGCCAATCCTCTGATCGCCGAGTTTGCGCGCAAGATCGGCCATGTGGATTTGACGTGGGGCGCCTGGTTCACCGGCGCCATCGTGCCGGGCATGATCTCGCTGATCGTGGTGCCGTGGCTGATCTGGCGCCTGGCGCGCCCCGAAATCCGCGATACCGAACCGGCACGTCAGTTGGCGCGGAAAGAACTGGCGCGCATGGGCCCGCTCCAGCGCAACGAAAAGTGGCTGGTAGGCATCATGGTCTGCGTGATGGCGGGCTGGATCACTTCGCCGTGGCACGGCATTTCGAACACCTTTGTGGCCCTGGCCGGCCTCTCGGCGATCCTGCTCTCCAAAGTGCTCACCTGGGAGGACCTGCTCGACGAGCGCAAGGCCTGGGACGCCCTGATCTGGTTCGCCGTCCTGGTAATGATGGCCGACCAGTTGAACGAGACCGGCGTCGTCAAAATTCTATCCACGAAACTGTTCGGCCTGATGGGGGGGTGGCCCTGGCCCCTGCTGCTGCTGGTGCTGGTGACCAGCTACTGCTACGTCCACTACGCCTTCGCCAGCATGACGGCGCAGGTGACCGCGCTCTATCCGGGCTTCCTGGGCGCGGCGCTCGCCGGCGGAGTGCCTCCCATGGCAGCGGCTCTTCCGCTGGCGTACTTCTCCAGCCTCAACGCCGCCATGACGCACTACGGCACCGGGTCGGCGCCGGTCTACTTCGGCGCTGGATATGTGCGGCAGGGCGAGTGGTGGCGCATCGGCTTTCTGATCTCCGTGGTGAATCTGGTGATTTGGATGGGAGTCGGCATGTGGTGGTGGAAATTGTTAGGAATCGCGCGATAAGCTAGTCACCATGAGGGGCAGGCTGTTCAAGGGCCTTACGATTTTCGGGCTGTTCACCGCCATTGGTCTGCTGCTGTTCGCTTATAAGTACCTGGACTATCGGGCACGGGCGAATCCTGCCCCTTTCCTGGCGCCCCTGGCGGAAGAACTAACGGGCGTCTGGACCGCGGCCCTGCTCTACCCGCTTCTGGTGCGGTTTGCGCGGCGCTTCTCCATCGCTCGCGGCCGGCATTTTCCGCTTCACTTGCTGGCGATGACAGCCTATTCCGTGGTCCACACGCTCATGATGTGGGGATCGCGCACGGTACTGTTTCCCATCCTGCGCCTGGGCCCATACGATTACGGCATCATGGCCATGCGGTTTCCCATGGAATTCTCTAACGACGTGATCTGCTACTGGATCATGGTGACGATCCTCTACCTGTTCGATCGCCAGGTGCGCGCCGCGCAACTCGAAGGCAAACTCGCCGAGGCCCGCCTGCAGAACCTTCGCCTGCAGCTCCAGCCGCACTTCCTGTTCAACGCCCTGAACACGATCTCGTCGGTGATGTACGAAGATCCGCGCAAGGCGGACGCCATGATCTCGCGCCTCAGCGACCTGCTGCGGAACACCTTGCAGGAATCCACCGCGCAGGAAGTCCGGCTCGACCGCGAAATCCAGACGCTGGACCTGTACCTGGAGATTATGCGCCGCCGTTTCGAAGAGAAACTGCGCGTGGATGTGAAGGTGTCGCCGGACGTGGAGCAGGCCCTGGTGCCGCAACTTCTGCTGCAGCCGCTGGTAGAGAATTCGATCCGCCACGGCATCGATCCGCTCACCAATGCGGTCTCCGTGAGCGTCACCGCCGAGCGCGACGGTGACGCTATTCGCTTGCAGGTGCGCGATTCCGGCCGCGGCATCGCCGCGGGCTACAAGAAGGGCACCGGCCTTTCCAATACCGCCGAGCGCCTGCGCCAGCTTTACGGGGCGCACCACAAGCTGGAGCTCGAGAACTGCGAAGGCGGCGGCCTGCTGGTCACCGTCGCGGTGCCCTTTCACACATGATCCGCGTGCTGATTGCCGATGACGAGCCGCCCGCGCGGCGCAAGGTGCGGCGCTTTCTGGAACGGGATGCCGATATCGGCGCGGTGGCCGAGGCTGGCTCGGGCCAGGAGGCGCTGGATGCCCTGCGCAGTTTCCGGCCCGACCTGCTGCTGTTGGACGTACAGATGCCGGACATGGATGGCTTCGCCGTGCTGGAGCGCGTCCCCCCGCCGCGCGAGTTTCACGTGGTGTTCCTGACCGCGCACGATCACCACGCGCTGCGCGCCTTCGAGGCGGAAGCCTTGGACTACCTGTTGAAGCCGGTCGATCCCGAGCGATTCGAACGTGTGCTGGAGCGCGCCAAACAGCAACTACCGCAGCGAAGCGCCGCCGTGCCGGCGAAGTTCGTCAAGCGCCTGCTGGTGGAAAAAGGCGGCAAGGAATTTTTTCTACCGGTGGAGCAGCTCGACTGGGTGGAGGCCGACCGCAATTACCTCACCCTGTACGCCGGACGGGAGACGTTCCTGCTGCGCAGCACGCTCGAAAGCCTGGCCCGCCAGCTTGACCCCGATCAGTTCGCGCGCATCAGCCGCTCCGGGTTGGTGAACCTGGATCGCATCCGTGAAATGCAGCCCTGGTTCCACGGCGAGCGCCGGATCATCCTCAAGGATGGCAAGGAGCTGACCTGGACGAGGAAGTTCCGGGCGTGAGCCTCACGGCATCACCGAAAGCACGATGTGCGAAGGCAGCTTCGGCGAACAGTACACGCGCTGGGTGGCGGACGTGAAATCCGCCGGCTTCGCCGTATAAATGCTGGGTACGAATTTCTGCGGGTTGCGATCGATCAGCGGGAACCAGGTGGATTGCACCTGCACCATGACGCGGTGCCCTTTCAGAAACACGTGATCGTGATCCCGCAACGGGATGTGGAACTGCGTGGGCTGGCCGGCCACCAGCGGAGCAGGATGCTCGTAGCTCCGGTTGTAACGGCCGCGCCTCACTTCCATGGCGATGGGCAGTTCGTACCCGTTCAGGGATTTCGCGTATTCTCCCGGCGCGGGTCCTTCGTCCGCCTTCCAGGCATTTTCCACGGCATCGTCGGGATACACGTCGATCAGCTTCACCACGAAATCGCTGTCGGTACCGGAGGTGGACGCGAACAACTCCGCCGAGAGCGCTCCCGTCACGGTGAGATCGCTTTCCAGCGGCGCGCTCACGAAGCTGAGCACGTCGGGCCGGTGATCCGCGAAGCGCTGGTCGGCCACTTCCCAGGTACGCCAGTCGCCGCCGGGATATGTCGGCGAGATGGGACGCTGGCGGTAGGGCACGGGATTCGCCGGGTCGGAAATATACTGCGCGAACTCCGCGCCCGCGGCGGGCGGAGCGTCGAACGAAAGCGTGCCGTTGGAATGCAGATACAGATTGCGGACCCGGGCCGGCTTCGGCGGCCATGCATCGTACTGCCGCCAGGTGTTCGAGCCGGACTGGAACGTGCTCACCTTCCACGGAAGCTTCTCACCCTTGCCGTGCAGGTAGTAGCGGAAGAACGGCGCTTCGATATTCTCGCGGAATTCGCGCGCGGTCTCGTGTCCGCCGAAGGTCACCTGGCCGATGGAATCGGCCTTGGCCGTTTGCCATTCGCCGTGATACCAGGGCCCGGCCACCATAAAGTTGTTGCCCTGCGGATCGCTCTGCGCCGCGTGGTAGAAGATCTGCCAGGGACCCCACGGGTCTTCCTGGTCCCAGAATCCGGCTACGTTCAGATTCGGCACCGGACTGTTGTGCAGCTGATCGACCCACGCTTCGCGCTTCCAGAAGGCGTCGTAATCGGGATGCTCCACGGTGTCGTTCCAAAACGGCAGGGAGTTGTGCACCACGCGAGCATTGATGTTGGAGACCGGCCCCAGCTTCAGATACCATTCGTAGGTGTCGTAAATATCGAAATGGAAGTGCGTGTTTTCGTTTTTGTCCGCCTGCTCCATCATCGAGTATTCGAAGTCGTAGCTCAGCCGCAGGGCTCCGTAGCGGTGCATGTCGTCATTCATCCACTGGTCCACGGGCGAAGCCTGCTCGGAGACGGCTTTCAGCGCCGGATGCGGGTGCAGCAGCGTGAGCCCCGCGGTGAGCCCGTCGTAAGAGACCCCGTAGATGCCCACGCGGCCATTGTTGTCCGGCACATGTTTCACCAGCCAGTCGATGGTGTCGTACGCGTCGGTGGTTTCGTTGGTGTCTTTGGGATCGGAAAGGTTGACCTGCGAGCTGAGTTTGAAAACGCCTTCGGATTTGAACCGGCCGCGCAGGTTCTGCTGCACCAGGATGTAGCCGTCGGCCATCAATTCCTTGAGGGCCGCGCCGAGGGAGGTGGGCGCCGCGGCGGGCACACCGTACGGAGTGCGTTTCAGCAGGACCGGCAGCGGCCCGTTCTGGTTCACCGGCGTCAGGATCGTGGTTTGCAGGTGGATGCCGTCACGCATGGGAATCATGACTTCCTGGTAGTGGAAAAGCGGCTCTTCGTCCGCGGTTTGCGAACTCGCGCCGGCGCACGCCACCGCGAGAACGATCGCCCATTTGTACATCGCAGAATTATAGACTAAAAACACATGGACAACCAGACGATCGGGCTGGTGGTGCACGCAGTCGGCACCACAGGCGTGCTGCACCAGTTGGCGGGCGTGATTGCAGAGCACGAGGGAGACATCACTTCGGTGGCGATTCTGTCGAACCGGCCGGAGGAGGCGCGCACGTATTTCGAGATCAATCTGCCGGGCAGCGTCGATCCCATGATCGAGGGATTGCGGGCTCTACCTATCGTGCGCCGCGTCGAGATCGTCAAGACGCTGCAGACCATTTATGGCAAGCGCATCATCATCATGGGCGGCGGCGCGCAGGTGGGGCAGGTGGCCATCGGGGCGGTATCCGAAGCCGACCGGCACAACATTCGCGGCGAGCACATTTCGGTGGATACGATCCCGCTGGTGGGCGAGCAGAAACTGGCCGACGCAGTCCGCGCCGTGGCCCGGTTACCGCGCGCCAAGGCGCTGGTGCTGGCCGGAGCCCTGATGGGCGGCGACATCGAAACCGCCGTGCGCGAGGTCCGGCAGCAAGGCCTGATCGTGGTGAGCCTGAACATGGCGGGAAGCGTACCGGATGCCGCCGACCTGGTGGTGAGCGATCCCGTTCAAGCCGGCGTGATGGCTGTGATGGCCGTGGCCGACACTGCGAAATTCACCTTGGAACGGCTGAAGCGGCGCGTGTTTTAAGGTCTCCATCCGGCTGCAACTGAGATACCCGTTAGGAAAACAGGGTGCTCCAGGAGGGATCCAGATATTGCCAGCGCTGGGTGCTGTAGCAACTGGTGGGGATTTCCGGAACGTAAAGCAGCCCGTGGCCCTGCGCGCAGATAAGTTCTGTGCCGTACCATTCCAGGAAGACGTGCGAGGGGCCGCCGATGCGCGTAGGGTTGCTGAGCACCCGCAGGCATACCGGGCAGCGGCGGCGCTGATCGGCAAGGGCCCAGCGCATCGCCACGATCGTGCCCACGATGAAGCCGTGCGCCTGAAATCCCGCCCCGACTACGGAAGCGACATCGAGGGATCCGAAACAGACCACGTGGCAGTAGAAGCGCAGCCTTCAATCCGAAAAAAATCCAGCGCCGGTGCCGCACCGCGCGATTCGCCGGATACTCTCCCAGCGAAAACGTGGTAGTGGCCACCAGAAACAGTATGGATAGAAACGTGGTCAAAAGGTAAGGGAGCAGCATGCCTCCTTTCGCCAGCGATGCGCACTCGAAGCTTTCGAAATTCCAGCGCTGCGCCGCCGGGGCAGGCGCGCCGAGGCGGGCCAGTACGTATCCTTTAGTTCCCGAAGGCAGGCGAGCGATGCGCGACTGGTCCACGAGCAGCCAGGCATCTATCCGGCCGGGAAGGTCCCACAGGCCATCGGGGATCACTGCGGCGACCGTGGCCTTCAGTCCGGCGACATCCAGCACGCGGCCCTCGATGTGAGGATCTCCGTGGAAAAAGGCGCGCCACGCCTCGCGGGTGAGCGCCAGGCGCGCGCCGGGACCGGCGGCTACCGGTATCGCCAACAGCTCGAACAGATTGTCGCTGGCCAGCGCTACCGACATGTGGGCGGCCTTGATGGGCCGGTAGAAAGCCATGCCGCGGAACCGGTACGGGATGCGCCGGGCCAGGGAAAGGAACTGGTCTACGGCCATGCGGTCACTCCCGCCGGAGGAGATCATCACCAGGCTGCGGGCGTCCCGGTGCGGCGAGGGGAGCAGCAACGCGCGAGGCAGCGGCAGCCGGAATGCAAGGAAGATGCTGACCGCGGCCAGCGCCGCCAGAAACAGGATGCAATGCACCGGAGACTGCAGCCGGGCACGCGGCGCCGCCGTATTGTGCCTCACCCAGAGCGCGTCCCGGAAAGCGCCGGCGCAGAATGCCGCCGTATTTCCGCGGACGTACCACAGTTCCGACCGCCACTCCGCCAGCCACCCGGGGCGATATTCGCCGGGCACCAGCAGGGCTGCCGTGCGCAGGATGGCCAGCGGCAGCGTCATGCGTTCTCCGCCTCCGTGGCCGCCATCAACCTGGCCAGCAGCGGATACCGCTTGTGCGATGCTTCGAGCGTGGCCTTGCCGGACCGCGTGAGCTTATAGTATTTGCGGGGCGGCCGCAGTCCCGCGTCGGCTACGCTTTGCGATTCCCATTGCGAACGGATCAGGTCGTCACGCTCCAGCCGGCGCAGGGCCGGGTACACGGTGCCACTGGGAAGGCCGGTCATCTCCATGACGCTATAGCCATATACGTGGCCGGCATGGATGGATTGCAGAATCAGGGCTGCCGTATGGGAGAGTTTTGGTTCCAGCGCCACGGATGGATTATACCTATGTAGCATGCTACTTGACAACTGTATAGGTAGCTTGCTACATAGGTAGCCATGCTGGAACTCCGCAATGTGTGCAAGCGATTCAGCGGTATTGTGGCGGTGGACAATGTGAGTTTTTCGGCGCGCCCGGGCGAAATCACGGGCTACCTGGGGCCCAACGGCTCCGGCAAATCCACCACCATGAAGATGATCACGGGCCTGCTGGAATCGACTTCGGGCCAGATCCTGTTCGAAGGCGAACCCATCGGCCGGGACCTCATCGCCTACAAGCAGCGCATGGGCTACGTGCCGGAAGAGCCGCATCTCTATGCGCACCTGAGCGGCCTGGAATACCTGGTGATGGTGGGCCAGTTGCGCAATCTACCGGCCAAGTCCACCGCTGACTGCATCGATGGCCTGCTGCGCCTGTTCTCCTTGCACAGCGACCGGCACGCGCCCATTTCGGCATACTCCAAGGGCATGCGCCAGAAGGTGCTGCTGTCCGCGGCGCTGTTGCACAATCCCGACCTGCTGCTGCTGGACGAGCCGTTCTCCGGACTCGACGTGGGCACCGGCCTGGTGCTGCGCAGCCTGATCCAGGAACTGGCCGCACGCGGCAAAGTGGTGCTGTTCAGCTCGCACGAACTCGAGACTGTGGAGCGGGTCTGCTCGCACGTGGTGATCCTGCATCGCGGGCAGGATCGTGGCCGACGATTCCATCGAGCATTTGCGCACGCTCATGTCGGTGCCGACGCTGGAAGGGATCTTTTCCCAACTGGCCGTGGAACAGGACACGGCATCGATTTCGCGGCAGATCGCCGACCTGATCCACGCATAAGGAGCCGCCATGGGAAAGCTGCAATTCCGTGTGCTCTATCGCGAGTTTCTGTTCCGCATGGTGGATCTGGAGGTGCTCTCCGCGCACGCGCAAGGTGACGCGAACAAGCTATTGGGACGATTTGCGGCGCTTCTGGTCTTCATCAGCGTATGGACGGCGCTCGGCGCGCTCGGGTACGCCGGCGCCCCCATGGCTCCGCCCGCGGCTTTGGCCTTACAGTTGGTCACCAGCCAATTCCTGATCTCGACGACGATGCTGATGGTTGGATTGTTCACTGTGCTGAGTTGGGATTCCACCTTTCCCGACCGGCGCGACGTGCTGGTGCTATCTCCTCTGCCCGTCCGCGCGCGCACCATGTTCCTGGCCAAGGTGGCGGCCGCAGTCACGTCGCTATTGGTCTCAGTCGGCCTGCTGCACGGCGCCATGGGGCTGGTCTGGCCTTTCGCTTTCGCGGCTCACGCCACACCGCAGACCATCCCCGCCCTGACTGCCGATCCCACGCCGAATCCGGTATCGGCCGCCAATCTGCAAACCGTCCTGACGCACGATCTGAAGACCAACTGGAGCAAGGGGACCCTGGCGCCCGGAGCCGGCGGAGGCCTGACGGTAGGGGTGTGGAAGCGCGGCGATTCCCGCGTCTTCGGGTATGGCGCGGCCAAGCCGGATTCTCTGTTCGAGATTGGGTCCATCACCAAGACCTTCACTGGCCTGATGCTGGCGCAGATGGTGGTGCAGGGCAAGGTGACGCTGGACGAACCGATCCGTCTGCTGCTGCCGCCCGGAACAGTCTCCACGCCGCGTAACGATGAAATCACGTTGATCGATATCGCCTCGCAGCATTCCGACCTGCCGCGAACGGTCCCGGGCGACTGGATGGAGTTCCTGTCGCGGCGCGGCGTCAGGAAGCAGCCCCACCCTCCATTTCAGTACAGCAATTTCGCTTTCGGAGTCGATGGGGCAACTGCTCGCCAACCACGAAGGTCTGACGTATCCGCAACTCGTGGAGAGGGAAGTCATAGGCCCGCTCGGCCTGGCCAACACGGTGGCATCGCCTTCGCCCGAGCAACAGAAACGGCTCATCCAGGGGTACGACGGGGCCCACCAACCGGTGCCGCCGGACCTGGAGGGATTGGCCGGCGCGGGCGCGATTGTCTCCACCGCCGGCGACCTACTAAAGTACCTGGTGGCCAACATGCACCCGGAGACGCTCCCGGGCACTCTGCCCGAGGCCATGACCCTGGCCCACCGCCCGCGCGCCGAAGGACCGCCGCGCACCGCCATCTGCCTGGCGTGGTTCTATACGGCGGAGAACGGCACCTGGTCGCATAGCGGCGCCAAGCGCGGCTACACCAGCTTTGCATTCTTCAACCCGGGAGGCGATTATGCCGCGGTGATCCTGCTGAACAACGGTCCCGATACGGCGGCCCTGGCCGATCTGCTGGGCGACCACATCCGGCAGCGCCTGGCGGGTGAGCCGGCTATTTCTCTGGATACGGTGTTCATTCCCGCGCACGCGCAATCTGCTTCGCTGGTACGCCGCCTATTGGTTCACCATGCTGGCGGCCGGAGCCTTCATTTATTGCTCGGTCTTGAGCGTGCAGGGGCTGGCCGCACAACTGCTGCCGCGGCGGATCTTCCTGCGTGTCTCCGGCCTGCTGCAAATGGGCGCATTCTGCCTGTTCCTGTGCGGTTTCTTCTTGCAGCCGGTGTTCGGCGCACTCGCGGACCTGACTGCGCCGGGCTTCCAGCGCACGCTCCACTGGCTGCCGTCTTACTGGTTCCTGGGGCTGTTTCAGCAATTGAACGGATCTCCCATTCCGCTGCTGAATATTCCGGCGACGCGCGCTTGGGCAGGCCTCGCCGTGGTCATCGGCGCATCTGCCCTCTCGTACGGGCTCTCCTACGTGCGAACGCTCCGGCAAATTGTGGAACAGCCGGACATCGCTCCCGGCGTACGGAGGCTCGGTTGGCTGCCGCCCTTTGGCGATCGCGCGCAGACCGCAATCGGTCAATTCGCCGTGCGCACGCTGGTGCGCAGCCGCCAGCATCGCATGATTCTGGCTTTCTATCTGGGCATCGGGTTTGCGTTCGCCATCTTCCTGCTGAAGTCTCCGGAGATGCAGCGCGCCGCCAGCACTCCCCTGCTTGCGGCCAGCATCGTGATGATGGTGCTGGCGGTAGCAGGCACGCGCGCGGTGTTCTCCCTGCCGCTCGATCTGCGGGCGAACTGGATCTTCCGCATCACCAGCGTGCGGGGCGGGCCGAAAACCGTGGCGGCCAGCCGGCGCGCGCTGCTGGCCCTTGCCGCCGCGCCTGTCTGGCTGATCACTGCGACGCTCTGCCTTCGCCTTTGGCCCTGGCAGCAGGCGCTGGGCCACCTGACACTTCTGGGGCTCATCGGGATTCTCCTGACCGAAGCCTGCCTGCTCCGTTTCCATAAGATTCCCTTCACCTGTTCTTATCTGCCGGGAAAATCGCAGATGCACATGATTATTCTGGGCTCCGTGGGGCTGATGCAGTTCGTGATGCTGAGCGTGAAGTTCGAGCTCGAAATGTTGCAACAGGCCCGCAGTACAGCCGCGCTGGTGGCGCCGTTCGCCCTGGGGGCCATCGGTCTCCGGATTGGCGCCGCGTTTGCAAAGCCGGACCAAGACGATCTGCAATTCGAAGAATCCATAGCCCCGGCGGTCATGGAACTGGGACTGCACCGCGACGGGTACATGCCGGTGGGCGCATCGCCGGAGAGTCCTGGATAATGGTACCTTCGAACTTATAGCTCCCTACTGGCACGTATGTGCTATAGGTTCCCGTGCGTACGAAGAGTCATCGCATTACCGTATGGGTAACCGCGCGCGAAGCTTTCTGGATCGCCGCGGAAGCACTGCGGAGTCACAAGCTACGATCGTTTCTCACGCTGCTGGGCGTGGTTATCGCCACCACCACCCTGATTGTGGTTATGTCCGTGGTCAACGGCATGAACCTCTACATTCAGGAACACATCGCCAACCTGGGCACGAATACGTTCGTGCTGCACCAGTTTCAGTGGGCCCAAAGCTTCGATACGTTTCTCCAGGCCCGCCGCCGTAACCAGCCCATCCGCCTGGAGGATTACGAATACCTGCGGGACAATCTGCGGGGATATCTGCAAATCGGCGCTTTGGCGAATCTCAGCCCCAATCCGCCGGCGCGTTACAGGAGTCACGTAATCGAGGAGATTACTCTGAATGGAATGACCGCGAGCTTCGCGGATATCGGGCGCGAGAAGATCCAATCCGGCCGCTACCTCAGCGAGAGCGATTACCAGCACAATTCCCGGGTCTGCGTGATTGGCCAGGACCTGGTGGAAAAACTGTTCCCCAATATCGACCCTCTGGAAAAGGAAGTGTCGCTCGGCGGCCTGCCTTTCCGCGTCATCGGGATCGCCGAGAGGGTCGGCAGCACCTTCGGACAGAGCGAGGATAACTTCGCCTTCGTGCCCCTCTCGACAATGCGCAGCATCTGGCTGGGACGTCCCGAACTGCTGGTATACATCAAAGCGCCGGACGGCAGCCACATGATGGAGCTACAGGATGAAGTGCGGGCGCTGATGCGCGCGCGGCGTCACGTCCCCTATAACGAACCCGATACCTTCGGCATCAATGCTTCGGATACCTTGATGAGCGCCTGGCGAAACCTGACCGGCACCATCTTCGCGGTGACTATCGGGCTGGTGGCGGTGTTCATGGTGGTGGGCGGGATCGTGATCATGAACATCATGCTGGCCAGTGTGACCGAGCGGACGCACGAGATCGGCATTCGCAAATCGCTGGGGGCCAGGCGGCGCGACATCCTGTGGCAGTTCGTGATTGAAGCCGGCGTGATGTCCGGCACGGGGGGACTCGCCGGCGTGCTGCTGGCAACGGGCATCGCGCGCATCGTGAACGCGTTCTTCACCGCGTCGGTACCGGTAGGCGCCATGGTGATGGGGGTGGCGTTATCGGCCTCCGTGGGCCTGTTTTTCGGTATTTACCCGGCGCGGAAAGCGGCGCGGTTGGAACCTATCGAAGCGCTGCGAACGGAGAACTGACGATGCAAGTCCGCGGCCGCCACATTCGCGAAAATCTGCTGCTGGCGCTGGATACGCTGCGTACGCATAAGTTTCGCAGCTTTCTGACGGTGCTCGGCGTGGTCATCGGCACGACTACGGTGATCGCGGTGACTTCCTTGATCGCCGGCCTGGATAAGCAACTGGTGGATGTGGCGGAACAGTTCGGCACACGCACACTGTGGGTCTACAAGCTGCAGATGGGGGCTCCCCACTCGCTGACCCGCGAAGAACGCCTGCGCAAGCCGCTCAGCTACGAAGACGCCATGGCCATTCAGGAGCAGTGCCCATCGGCCGAACTGGTCTCGGTGGAACTGTTTCGCGAAGTGGGCGACTTCGGCCTGCCGCCCGTCACCGCCCGCTATAAAGGCCAGGACATGCTCGACGCCCTTTTCGTGGGAGTGACCGCGGACCACTTGCGGCTGATTAACGCGACGCTGCGCGAAGGCCGTTTCTTCACCGGCACGGAAGACCAGCACCGGCGGGATGTGGCGGTGATCGGCAACGGGGTGCGCGAGCGTTTCTTTCCGCACGAAGACCCCATCGGCAAGAGCCTGCTGGTGGACGGTCACACCGTGGAAGTCATCGGCACCCTGACCAAGTTCAAATCGTTTCTGGGCGACGATCAGAACGATAAAGCCATCCTGGTGCCGTACAACACCTTCAAGAAGGTGTATCCCGAAGCCAAAGACAATTTTCTATGTGTGCTGGTGCGGCCCGGCAAAATGGAGCAGGCCAGGGACGAAGTGACCGAGTTGCTGCGCCGCCGGCGTCATGTGAAGCCGAAAGACCCCGATAATTTCGGCATCGCCAGCGCCGAATCGGTGATCACTCAGTTCCGGCAGGTGATCAGCACGGTGGCGCTGGTGATGGTAGTGATCTCTTCCATCGGCTTGCTGGTGGGCGGCATCGGTGTGATGAACATTATGCTGGTCTCGGTCACTGAGCGCACGCGCGAAATCGGTGTGCGCAAGGCAGTGGGCGCGCGCCGCAGCGATATTATCTGGCAGTTCCTGCTGGAGGCCATGACGGTGACGGCGGCGGGTGGCGTGATCGGCATTCTGGTGGGCTGGGTGCTCAGCCTGGCGATCCGTACTTTTGTTCCCAGCGTGCCTTCCACCGTGCCACTGTGGAGCGTGTTCGCCGGTTTTACGGTAGCTACCAGCGTGGGCCTGTTCTTCGGCATCTGGCCGGCTATGAAAGCGGCGAAGCTCGACCCGATCGCGGCACTAAGATACGAGTAGCGTGTAGTTGGCGGTTCCGTCTCTTGCGGGAGAAGGAGTCGTGAATGAATCCGGTGTCCCCATTTCGCCCCACTTTTCAAATCGCCACGGGCCACGCTCTCGATGCCAGGCGACAACGTTCCCGTTGCAGCGTTAGAGAAGGCGTCAGAGAATTGTCTGAAACAGCGCCTGCACCATGAACCAGTATATGGGACCGGCCTGCGGCTTGATCCACGCCAGGTATACCGGACCGTATTGCGCGGCGTTGGTGACCGTTTGTTTGCGTAGCCCCCGGAAACCGCCGCCGAAGAGCTTCTTCTGCAGGAGTTGATGATCGTTACCGCGGAAGACCCGCACCTCGATAGCGAGATTCAGGCTGTCTCCGGTCTGCGCCTCGCAGGCCGCGCCGGGTTGGATTTCCACGGTCACCTGCGCATCGGCGTCGCTAGGTTTATCTACCTGCACGATCTGAGCGATGCCCTTGCCGGAGGTGCGGGCGTAATCGACGATCTCTTTCACCGTGGCCGCTCCCAGGTCCAGGTTAGTCACCTCCTGCTTCAACTGAAGCGACTGCATGAAGCAGGAACTGATGAGCGCTCCGGCCGCCACCACGGCCTCCATGGCAAGGCGCGGGTGCGGCGGTTGAGGGAGAGCCTGAAGCGCCTGCTCGTGATCGTTACGGCCGGCGGGCGCGAGCAGGGCCAGGCCGTAGGCGGTGAATCCCGATTTGTCGCGGGCATCGGCGCGAGCCCCCTTTGCCAGCAGAGCCCGGACCGTCTCGGCATACCCATGCTGGGCGGCGAGCATGAGCGGCGTACGCCCTTCCTTATCGTGGGCCTCCAGGGGCGCGCCCTTTTCGAGCAAGGCCTGAACGGCGGAAGTCCTGCCGGAAGCCGACGCCGAGAGGATCTGCGCGGAAAGGTCGGCCGCGCGAACCGGCATCATGCTGAGCGCAAAGACAGCCAGGAGAAACCGCATGATTCATTAATGCATAGCCACGCCGCCGGCGCGGTGCTTGGGACGCTTCATCACCGCCAGCAGCGGCAGCACCAGCAGAAACACCACCCCCAGGGCCAGGAACGTATCGACGAAGGCTGCCATGGATGCCTGGCGCTCCACCAGGTTCCAGAGCGACACGTAGGCCTGGCGCGAGGCCAGAACCGGATCCGAGCCGTGCGCGATCATGGCGGATTGCAGGCTGCCGGAGAGCATCCGCGCCCGCGGGTTGAAGGCGGTTACGTGCGCCCCCAGGACGTTGGTGTGAATCTGCGTCCGGCGGAACAGATACGTGGTGGCGCTGGCGATTCCCACGCTGCCGCCCAGGTTGCGCATGAGGTTGAACATGCTGGTGGCGTTGCCCATCTCTTCCTTGGGAATGGGATCCATGGTCGCGGTGGTGAGCGGCACAAACAACAGCGCCAGCGCCGCGCCTTGAATGAATTGCGGCCAGAAAATGTCCCAATAGCCCGCCTCCAGATTCAGGCGGGAGAGCGCGTAAAGGCTCCACGACGCGCCAACCAGACCCACCGCCAGCACCTTGCGCGGGTCGAACTTGCCGAGCACCGTGCCCACCACCGGCATCATCAGGAACGATCCCAAACCGCGCGGAGCCATGGCTATCCCGGCCTCCAGCGCGGGATACCCGAGCAGCGTCTGCAGGAAAATGGGAACCAGCAGCAGGCTGCCGTACAGCACGAAGCCGAGGATGGTCATCAGGAACACCCCGGCACTGTAGGTTCGATTGGCGAAGACGCGCAGGTGTACGACGGGATCGCGCGTCTTCAATTCGCGGATGATGAACGCGGTGAGGCCGATGCCGGCCAGCACGGCACAGATGACCATCCAGTTGGAGGCGAACCAATCCTCCTCCTGGCCTTTATCCAAAACGATCTGCAGCGCACCCACTCCCACGGCCAGCATGCCCATGCCCCAGAAATCGATGCCGCGGTTCGAGCGCCGGATATACGGCGGGTCGAAAATAAAGAGGCGGGTCATGATGACCGACGCCAGTCCTACCGGCAGATTGATGTAGAAGACCCAGCGCCAACTGTAGTTTTCGGTCAGCCAGCCGCCGATCACCGGACCGAGCATCGGGCGCCACCACCACGCCGAGTCCCCAAAATGCCATGGCTTTGCTCCGGTCGCGCGGAGGGAAGGCTTCCAGCATGACGGCCTGGGAGAGAGGCTGGAGCGCGCCGCCGGTGGCCCCCTGCATGATGCGGAACAGAATCAGTACGGGCAGGCTGGGGGCCAGCCCGCACAACACCGAAGCGGCGGTGAAACCGAAAACCGCGGCGGTGAGGGTACGTTTCCGGCCGAAGTAATTGGCGATCCATCCCGTCATGGGGAGAACAATGGCGTTGGCCACCAGGTAGGACGTAAGCGCCCACGCAGCTTCATCCACACTGGCCGACAGGCTGCCGGCGATGTGTGGCAAGAGACACGTTGACCACCGTGGTGTCCAGCACCTCCATGAAGGTGGCGAGCATCACCGCGATAGCGACAATCCAAGGGTTAACCTGGGGCTGCTGTGGGGCAGACGGCATCCGTTAATTCCATGATGCCATGCTTCCCCGAATAGATGCGCGTCAGAAGGTGTAGGTGGGCGGCGTGATACCCTTCACCCGCAGGTACACTTCGGCCTGCCCGCGGTGGTGCGCGGTGTGCGTGAAATAGGACCAGAGCCACTCGAACCCGGTCATTTTCCGCGAAGTGCCCACCACGGCGTCCATTTTTTCCGGCGTCATGGACGCGACGGCTTTATTGCAGAACTCGAAGGTATCGGTGAGGAACTGAACGGCGGTGTCCTTTGTCGATGCCGAGTTTTTCGTCCTTCAGGGCCGCCGCGAGCTTTTCCGGTACCGCCGGCCCTTTCATTCCGCTGGCCAGGCTACAGGCATTCAGGTTGGCTCCGGCGATCTGCACCATCAATTGTCCGAAGCTGAGTTCCTCCGGGACGGGTTTGAAACCGTAGCTGTCCGCCGGCATCTTCTGGGCCACCGCGATGGTGAAATCTTCGGTGGTCTTCCAGTGTTTCACCAGGCTATCGTGTAACGTGGATTGGGCCAGCGCCGGCAATGCCAGGGCCATGGCGAGAAACGGTGCGAATCGGGAAGGCGAGAGTATTGGCATAAGCACCTAACACTCTAACGCAACCCGGCCGCTACTTCTCGCGGGTGATTGTTACATTCCCGCGGGCATCGACCTGGCCCGAATCCTCGTGGAAATCGGCCTCGTCGGCGTGCATAACAATGTACCCCGCGCAGACCTGTGTATTCCCGGGACCGGTCACCACGCAGATCCGCATCCTGATTTCCACGCTCCCTTTCAGATATACGACGGTAGGATACTCGGCCCCGCGTTCGATTTCGAGCGCGGCGACAGTAACAACCGGCTGGCCGCCGGCAGTAGGAATCGGCAGGTGCTTGAGTTGGCCGGCAGGATAATCCTGCGCGGTAAGGGAAAAAGCGCAGACGGCAAAGGCGGCAAGAAACAGTCTCATGGGCCGGGATCCTTCCGGGTCTTCCGACGCGGGCCGTAGGGCCGGCGTTGCGATAAAGTGTAGCCGGCCTTTGTAAGATAGGGGACTGGGAACAAGCCGCGATGAACAAACGTCCGATCCCGGTAACTGTAATCTCGTGGGTGTACATAGCGGCCGGCGCCGTTGGCCTGGTGTATCACTTCAGAGACCTAAACGCCGGGAGCGTGTTCAAATATGACGCGCTGTGGATCGAACTCGTCCGGCTGGCAGCGGTGGTGTGTGGAGCATTCATGCTCCGCGGCCGTAACTGGGCCAGATGGGTGGCAGTAGCCTGGATCGGGTTTCATGTCATCGTGAGCGCGTTTCACACTCTGCCTGAACTGGCGATGCATTGTCTGTTCTTTGCCGCGATCGCCTGGTTTCTTTTTCGCCGCGACGCGGTACGGTATTTTCGCGGTGGCGGCGGTTAGATTAGAGCGGCCCCCGCACCGCCGGCGCCGGGCGAGTCGCGCGGCCGTAACACGGGGGACATAATTAGTGGATGCCCCGGAACCTGGGCTGGCGTCAGTACGAAAGGTAGTGCAGCATCCACATCGCGCCGGTAGTCAGCACCAGGGAGGAAACCAGCGGAACCCGCCAGAGCTTTCCCGGGGACTGAGGCTGCGCGAAGCCAGGCACGTCGCCGGCGCTCTCCGCGGGTTCCGGCCCCTGCGCCGCCACTCCCGCTTGCGGTTCCACCACACCCGCCGGACTTTCTGCCGGAGGAGCCGGCGGGCCGGCGATGCGCTGCGCTGCCCGGCGGCAGATCTCTCCTATGCCCTGCAGCAAATCCAGGGTCGCCGCGTCGTTACCGGTGAGGCGCGCGCGCAAGTCGGCGATTTCCCTGTCCTTCGCCTCCAGGGCGGCCCGCAGGGGAGCCGTACGCGCTTCGAGGGTTGCATCCGCGGCGGATGCGGCCGCGCTGGCCGCATCGCTCACAGCCTGGCGCAGATCTTCCCGGAACTGGCTCTGCATGGCCGGAAGTTGAGCCGCGACCTGCTCTTGCAGCGCCTTGCGACCGGCTTCCACGCTTTCGCGGGTGGCGGCCAACTCATCCGACAACTGTTCCCGCATGTCGTAGCGGAACTGCGAGCTCTGGGTAATTACGCTGTCCATTTCCTCGCGGAGAGCGCCAATCTGCTCCTGCATGGCCTGGCGGCCGGCGGCCAGTTCGCCCGACAACTGCTCCCGCAGAGCCACGCCGGATTGCGAACTCTCCGCCACTACACTACCCACCTCGTCGCGCAAGGCTGCAAACTGTTGCCCCGCGGCTCGCCGGTCCGACTCCGCGGCAGTTCGAAGTGCGTCCAACTGGCCGGCGAATTGCTCCTGAAGTTCCACCGTACGAGCCTGCGAATGATTGGCTACCAGTCCGGCCACCTCCCGGCGCAATGCGGCAAAATGCTCCTGCACGGCGCGGCGGTCGGCTTCCGCCGTCTGCCGGATGGCCGCCACTTGTTCGGTGAAATGCTTTTGCAGTTCCTCGATGCGAGCCTGCAGCCCGTCGGCAATAGAGCGGTCCTGCTGATGCAGAGTTTTGAGTTCGATGGTGACTTTGGCCTGTAGCTCGGTAATCTGCCGCTCGACTTGGCCGCCATGTTCGCGCAGGCGGGCGTCCAGGGCATTGATCACGGCTTCCAGGACCTTTTGATCGAACGGATGCCCGCCCGGCGCGCCTTGGTCCGGGGAGGCCAAGGCAAGCGGACGCTGTTCGACTTCGGCGATCCGCTGCTCCATTTGCTCCAGGCGCAGTGTGACCGGGCCGGTCTCGCCTGGTGGGGCGGCAACGGACGCTCGGCGGGCGTTCTGAGTGAGCTTCATGCCAACGCCGAAAGCCAGGCCATCCCCGAAAGCGACGGCCAGGCTTCGCCAGACAGACGAATCGCGACTGTTCTGCATATAACATAATGTACAAGAAATGTTCTAGCCTTTAAAGTGGTATAAAACACGTATGTTGAATCTGTCGGGGATGCCCGACCAGGCCTATGAGATCCTGCGCCTGGCGGTGGCTTACCTGCTGGCGATGCCGGTGGGATGGCACCGCGAAAAGGAAGCTCACAGCGTGGGAGTCCGCACCTTTCCGCTGGTCGCCATGGCCAGTTGCGGATATGTCCTGCTGGCAAAGACATCGGATCCCGCGGCGCAGAGCCGTATCATTCAGGGCCTGGTGGCGGGCATGGGATTCATCGGAGGAGGGGCCATTCTCAAGAGCGAAGGCAACGTTCACGGCACTGCCGCGGCAGCCAGTATCTGGACCACCGGCGTGCTGGGTGCGGCGGTCGCGCAGGAACGTTATGTCGTAGCGGTAACCATTGCCGCAATCAACCTGTTCACTTTGCGCGTCCTGCTGCCCTGGAAGCAGAAAATGGATGCGGGCAAAGCCGAGAAAGCGCCGTGACTGCTTACCGCAGGTCCGCCAGCATCGAGCGGAACGCCTGGCCCCGGTGGCTAACCTGGAATTTCCGCTCCTCGGTAGCTTCGCCGAAGGTGCAGCCGAGGGGCGGACAGTAGAACAGCGGATCGTACCCGAACCCGCCGGAACCGCGCGGCTCTTCGAGGACAACGCCGTCCACCCGTCCGGTATACAGGCCGCGATGCCGGCCGCCTTCCACCAGCGCAATCAGGCAAACGAAGCTTGCTGCCCGGCTGGCAACTCCGCGGAGTTTCTCCAGCAGCAGGCGATTGTTCGCGTCGTCGGTGGCGTCGGCGCCGGCATAACGCGCCGAATACACACCGGGAGCGCCATCCAGCGCCTCCACTACCAGGCCGGAATCGTCGGCAAACACCGGGCCGTTCACGTGAACCGCATAATGGTGCGCCTTTTTGATGGCGTTCTCGGCGAAGGTCGCGCCATCCTCCACGCAGGGCGGAAGCGATTTAAAATTCGGCACCGCCTCAATCTCCACGCCGCTCCGCGCAGCCGCCAGGCGGAACTCGCTCAACTTCCCGGCATTTCCCGTGGCGCAGTACAGGCGGTTCAAAGCCCGGCCACCTTCCGCTGGATTTGTACCAGCTCGGTGATGCCTCCGCGCGCCAGGTCGACCAATAGGCCCATCTGTCCGTCATCGAACGGAGCATGTTCCGCTGTAGCCTGCACTTCAATGAACTTGCCGCTGCCGGTCATCACCACGTTCATGTCCACATCGGCCTGCGAATCCTCTTCGTAGCAAAGGTCCAGCATGGGGACGCCGCGGACCAGTCCCACACTGGTGGCAGCCACGTAATCGCGCAGCGGCACGGTGCGGAGCACTCCGAAATCCACCATCTGGCGCAACGCCAAAGCCAGCGCCACGAAGGCGCCGGTGATGGAGGCCGTGCGCGTGCCGCCATCCGCTTGAATTACATCGCAGTCCAAAACCACGGTGCGCTCGCCAAGGGCGTTCACATCCACCACAGAGCGCATGGAACGGCCGATCAGCCGTTGAATTTCGTGCGTCCGTCCTGAGGCGCGGCCCTTGGTCACTTCGCGCGGTGTGCGTTTAGCGGTTGCGCGGGGCAGCATGGAGTACTCCGCCGTGACCCACCCTTTGCCCGAGTTGCGCAGAAAGGGCGGCACCGTATCCTCGACGCTGGCGGCGCATAGTACGTGGGTATTGCCCACCTTGATCAGCGCGGATCCTTCCGCGGTTTTGAGGACTCCGGTGAGTATCTCCACCGGCCTGGCTTGGTCGGGCTTTCGACTGTCTGTTCGCATGTTTGTTATTTCGGCGACGATCCGGTCATTACAAAGTACAGAAATAGCATCACCAGAATCATTCCGAGGATCACCAGGATGACGCACGGCAACCCGCCCTGAGGGGCAACCGGGCTCTTGCTCTTTCCCCTTGCCGGCTTAAACTTCGCCATAAATGCGATGGTATCACCTGGCTTTCCCGGGACATGCAAGAATCGAGAGGGATGAAGCGCCGAAGCTGGTTGTTAAGCCTCTTGTTTTTCGCCGGATGCCGCAAAGACGCCGATCTTCCGCGGGACCTCTTTCCGGAAACCGTGGCGGGTTCGTGGCGTCGCGGGGAAGTGCATGACCTGCCGGTCTCCGAATCGCCCGATCCCGTGCCCCGCAACGAAGTGGAGCACCTCCGCGAGGCGGCCTATGCGGGACCCGGAAAGCTTCAGGCGCGCGTCTACCAGTTGTCGTCCCCCACGGTGGGGACGCTGCTGGCGCAACGGTGGCGGCCCAGCGCGGACACCGTGTTTTTCGAGGTGGGCCGCTATTTCGTGGTGGTGAAGTGGCAGGCCGCGGACCGGAAGGCTCTGCAAGCCTTTTTGCGCGACCTGGAAAACCGGCTGACCAAGTCCGCCAAGCGGTAGCTGTTCAAGGGCGGCCGAGTGCGATTACGAAGTACATCGCCGGTTCCGGACCGGGATTGTGAGATCCATGCAGCTCATTGGATGCGACGTAGATCACCGAGCCGGCGGTGGCGCGGGTTGTCTGGCCGCTAATGGTCATATCCAACTGCCCGGACCGCAGCATGACGATTTCTTCGTGCTCGTGTTTGTGCGGAGAGTGTGGAGATTGTCCTGCCGCCAGCTCGGTAATGTGTAACTCCACCGGGAAACCGGAATGCAGCTCTCCGTTCAGGACGGCGCGGGATTTGTTCTGTCCATTGACTTTAACCGGCAGATCTTCGAACTTGTAGACCTTGCTGGGCAAAGTCTTTTTCGGATCCTGCGCGGCGGCCGTGGCAGCCGTCAGGGCCGGTAGAAGCAAGGCAAGATCGCGTCGGGAGTACGGCATACCCGTAGTGTACAACCGCTTCCCCTCAAGTTTTTGCCATCCTCATCCGATAGATAGTGCATGAAGACGCGTGTTCTGAAGAGCGTTGTGATGACGGTGGCGCTGGCAGGCTGCTGGTCGGTTCAGGCTCAGACGGCTACCATAGCTCCGTCGGCGGTCAACTTCAGCTACCAGATGGGGGCTACCCCGTTGATTCAGCAGCAAAAGGTGGTGGTGACCCTGCCAGCGGCCAATGCCAGTCAAGTGCTGACGGTCAACAATGTCGTGGTCGCGATGTACCAGATGAGTTACAACGGGGCCAACATTTGCAGTCTGGGACCGTCCAATACCGGCTGCGGATGGTTGAGCATCTCGCCCACAACAGGGAAATCGCCGTTGACGCTGACCGTGACGGCTAACCCCAGCACCCTCACCGCGGGCAGCTACACCGGGTTCTTCACCGTCACCACCACTACCGCACCCTTCAATCCGGTGATTGTGAATGTGACGCTTTCCATTTCCAACCCGCCGTCCAAGCTCGCTATTACCTCCCCATGGTTTCCCACGGACGCATCCGGCAACCAGATCAACACTCTCGGCTTTTCCTTCACCACGTCCGACCTTTCCCCTACGCCGCCGTCCGAAGTGATCAACGTATCGTCCACCGGAGACATTATTCCGTTCACCGTAACGGTAGCGAATGTCACTTCGAAGGGCTCAGGAGGGGGCGCGACCACACCTGTCTGGCTACGCGTTACGGCAAGCGGGGGGAATGGTCTGGCTGCCACTGCTGCCAGCAGTTCGGCTTTTCCAGGTTCGTTCGTGGGCATCACAGTCACGCTTGACTACACGGCCATCAGCACTCTCGACCCCGCGGGAAGTCCCTACAGCGGAACCATCACGATTGCGGCCGCGCAAGCCGTGAATGGCAGTTTTACCGTTCCGGTCACGCTCAATATTGCCGCGGGCGCGCCCTTCATCACTTCGATTTTTCCGACTGCGGTGAATGCCGTGCTGGCCGGGACCACACCGGCCGGCAACTTTGTTTTTACTCTGGTGGGCGACAATTTCTTCACAACAACCGCGGTCAGCCTGCAACAGGGAACACCGGACGCTCCGGTGGGAGCGGTAATCGCGTTGCCCCAACCTGCCTATCTGAGCCGGCAGTTGCTTCAGGTTACGGTGAATCAGGCCTATTTCACCGTGCCGCAGAGCGGCGGTTTGCCAGTGGACTGGTTCTTGAAAATAGCCAATCCGGCGCCGGCTACCAACCCAAGTCTTCCATCGGTAACGGCGCCCTTTGTCTCCCTGGATCCCACGCAGCCGAGTATTTCGGGGGTAGTGAACGCAGCCAGTTATCAGCAGGCATCGGTGTGGGCAGGAGGCGGAAGAGACCCGGTTGTGGCAGCCGGCGGCAGCCCCGCCGCTGTGGCGCCCCGGGAAATCATCTCCATCTTTGGGCAGAATCTGGGTCCGTCCACGGCCAGCACCGCACAGCCCCTCAGCATGGGCTGTCCCGGCGTAACAGACGGAACTACCGACTGTCTGACTTACGGCACCACGTGGGGCGACATCACCGTGATTTTCAGTTACACGGACGCCAATGGCAATACGGTTTCCCGGGCGGCGCCCATCCTGATGACCTCAATGAACCAGATTAATGCCATCGTGCCCAAAGAAGTGGTGGAACTGCTGAGCCTTCCCAGCCAGCAGGCATCCATCTCGGTCATCAATGGCGGCTCCACTACGGCCATCCCGTTCGGTGTGACAATCGTTGCCGAGAATCCCGGCATGTTTACCTTTGGCGGTTTGGGGCAAGGTCAGGGAGCCATTATTAATTACGACTCCACCGGCACTGTGACGTCTGTCAATTCCACCAAGAACGCCGAACCGCGGGGTAACACAATTGCTATCTACCTCACCGGCCTCGGTATCCTCTCCGATGACAGTCCGCTTACCGGAGACGTAATCCCCATCAGCAGCGCCCCGAACGTGGTTGCCGATAACACGACCGTGCGCGTGGAAATCGGAGGACAGCCTTGTGTGGTCACCTACGCGGGCGCAGCCTACTTGGCAGTAGCCGGGCTGGTGCAGATCAACGCAGTCGTGACGCCCAGCGCGAAAGTGGGGACAAACGTGCCAATTGTAGTCTCGATCGGGCAGTTAGGTTCTGCCAGGAGCAGCCAGTCCGGTGTCACTCTGGCTATCAAATAGCTATTTCTTGGCAGCCTTAGCAGACATCTTTTTTTCCAACGCGGCCATCAGCCGCGATTCGACATCCACGGGGACAGGATATGCGTCCATGCCCTTGTAGATCTGGATCGTCTTCCTGGTGGTGTCGGCGATCACCCAGCAGTTGGGGCATTCGGTGATATGCTTTTCCAGCTTGGCCCGGATTTCCTTATCGAGCGATCTCGTCCAGGTAATCGCTCAGCTCACGCAGAAAGTCCTTACAGGTAAGCAAAGGCGTCGTCTCCCTTGCGCTTAAAATAGCGGGTCAGCTTCTCCCGCAACTGCAAGCGGGCCCGCAACAGCCTGCTTTTTACGGCAGGAACGGAGAGATCCAGGGCCTCCGCCGTTTCTTCTGTCGATAGCTCTTCGATGTCCCGCAGCACGAAGACGGAGCGATACAAGGGTTCCAGGCTCTGGATGGCCGAATCGAGACTCCGCCCAGTTCTTCCCGCGAGAACTGCTGCTCGGGATTTTCATCCCAGGCCGCGATCTCGCGCACGATGGTATCTTCGCCGGTATCGATAGTCTCGTCGAGAGAAACCGACTTATCGGTCTTGCGCCTCGGCGCAGCTTCATGAGCGCCTGGTTGACCGCAATGCGCACAATCCAGGTGTAGAACTTCGAGTTGCCCTGAAACTGGTCCAGATGCTCGTAGGCCTTCATGAAGGTTTCCTGCAGAACATCCTCGGCATCCTCGCGATTCTGGGTGATGTGCTGCGCCAGCCGGAAGATCTTGCCTTCGTACCGTCGCACCAATTCCCCAAAGGCGCGGGTATTGCCATCCCGGGCCTGCGCGACCAGCGTGCTCTCTTCGATCGTTGGCTTGGCTGGAAACGGTCATGAGACTTTGCTTCCATCATAGCGCAAGCTGTCAAACTCACCCGGGCCTCCGCGTGTAGAGCGTGTAGAGCCCCAATTCTGACCCCCGGGCCGTGTTACGCTGAAATTTCCCTATGCGAAACATCGAGATCACCCTGCCCGACGGCAGTAAACAGTCCGTCGCGGCAGGGACCAGTCCTCTGGAAATCGCGCAGTCCATCAGCCCTCGTCTGGCGGATGCCGCCATCGTCGCAAAAGTGAACGGGGAACTGTACGATCTCACCCGCCCGCTGGAAAAAGACGCCAGCCTGCAATCCTGACCAACAAAGACCCGGAGATCGCTGGAGGTCTACCGCCACTCCACCGCCCACCTTCTGGCGGCCGCCGTGCTGGAACTGTATCCCGAAACCAAGCTGGGAATCGGACCGCCCATCGAGAACGGCTTTTATTACGATTTCGACCGCCCCACCCCGTTTACCCCCGACGATCTCGAAAAGATCGAAAAGAAGATGCGGGAAATCCAGGCGCGCAATCTTCCCTACGAGCGCGTCTACACCCGCAAGGAGGAAGGCCTCAAAAAATACTCCGAAGCCTGGATGAAGTGCGAGCTGATCGAGGAGCGCGCCGGCGAAGTCTTCACCGAATACACCCTGGGACCGCAGTTCATCGATTTCTGCCGCGGCCCGCACTTGCCGAATACTTCCAAGATCAAGGCCTTCAAGCTGCTTTCCATCGCCGGCGCATACTGGAAGGGCGACGAGCATAACAAGCAACTCCAGCGCATCTACGGCACCGCCTTCTTCACCCAGAAAGACCTGGACGACTACCTCAAGCAACTCGAAGAGGCCAAGAAGCGCGACCATCGCAAACTGGGCAAAGAGCTGGACCTGTTCAGCATTCAGGAACTTGCCGGCCCGGGCCTCATCTTCTTCCATCCCAAGGGCGGAATCATCCGCAAGCAGCTCGAAGACTGGATGCGCGACGAATACCTGAAGCGGGGATACTCGCTGGTCTACACCCCGCACGTGGCGCGCTTCGATCTCTGGAAGACCAGCGGTCACGCGGGGTTCTACGTGCAGAACATGTTCTCCCGCATGGAGCTGGATGACGCCGAATACCAGCTCAAGCCCATGAACTGCCCGTTCCATATCCTGATCTATGCGGATAAGCAGCACAGCTACCGCGAGCTGCCGGTGCGGCTCGGCGAGTTGGGCACGGTCTATCGCTATGAGCGGTCGGGCGTCCTCAACGGATTGTTCCGCGTGCGCGGCTTCACCCAGGACGACGCCCATATTTTCTGCACTCCCGAGCAGATCGAAAACGAAGTGGTGGATTGCCTGCAGTTCGCCGTCGATACCCTGACCACGTACGGCTTCGACAAGTATTCGGCCGAGCTTTCCACCTGGGACGGTGGCGCCAGCGGCAAATACGACGGTACGCCAGAGCAGTGGAAGATGGGCGAAGATGCCCTGCGCCATGCCTGTGAGCGTCTGAACGTAAAGGCCAAAGTGGTCCCCGACGAAGCGGCATTCTACGGTCCCAAGATCGACGTGAAGCTGGTGGATGCCATCGGGCGGCCATGGCAGCTCTCGACCGTGCAGTTCGATTTCACCTTGCCGCGCCGCTTCCAGCTGGAGTACGTCGGCGAAGACGGCAACAAGCACCAGCCGCTGATGGTGCACCGCGCCCTCTACGGCTCCATCGAGCGGTTCTTCGGCATCCTGATCGAGCACTACGCCGGCGCGTTCCCGGTGTGGCTCGCGCCCGTGCAGGCCATCGTGCTGCCCATTACCGACCGGCAGATCGAGTACGCGCGCGAGCGTCCAGAAGCAACTCGACGCTGCCGGCATCCGCGCCACCGTGGACGAGCGCAACGAGAAGGTGAACCTGAAGATTCGCGAAGCCCAGTTGCAGAAGATCCCGTACATGCTGGTGGTGGGCGATCGCGAACAGCAGAACGGCCAGGTGGCGGTGCGCAATCGCAAGCATGGCGACCAGGGGGCCAAGCCCGTAGCGGAATTCATCGCCGCCATCCGCGCCCTGATCGACAGCAAGG
The DNA here is from genome assembly GCA_963835555.1 of uncultured Solibacteraceae bacterium. GTDB lineage: Bacteria > Acidobacteriota > Terriglobia > Bryobacterales > Bryobacteraceae > Sulfopaludibacter. The sequence goes on from CAWIGC010000038.1 coordinate 298,519, forward strand.
CCGTTTCGGAGTAAAGCCAGTCACGCATGTACGCCACCGTTGAGGGCACGGCGCGATACGTCGAACGCTTTCCGGAGTTTCGCGATGCCGCGTTCTTCCGCTCCGTCTCCGGCCTGCAAATCTCCAGCCTGGGCATCGGCACCTACCTCGGCGAGGCCGATGACGCCGCCGACCGGGCCTACACAGATGCCCTGATCGCTGCCGGCGAAAACGGCATCAACTTCTTCGATTGCGCCATCAACTATCGCCAGCAGCGATCCGAACGCTGTATCGGCGCGGCCCTCAGGCGGCTGCAGCGCGACGAAATGGTGGTGTGCACCAAAGCCGGATTTCTGACCCCGGGCGCTATCCCCGATTCGCTCCAACCCGGCGACGTGGTGGGCGGAATTCACTCCCTCGCACCCGGGTTTCTGGCCGACCAGATCGACCGCAGCCGCGCCAACCTGGGTGTGGATACCATCGACGTCTTCTACCTGCACAACCCGGAAACGCAGCTCGGCTTCCGCACCCCGGCGGAGTTTGAAGACCGCATCCGGCGAGCCTTCGCACAACTCGAATGCCTGGTGGAACAGGGCCGGATTCGCTGGTATGGCGCCGCCACCTGGGAAGGATTCCGCAAGAAAGATGCGCTCAGCCTGCCGCGCCTGGCCGCGATTGCCGGCGAAGAGGGCGGTCCCGGCCACCACTTCCGCTTCATCCAACTTCCGTTCAACCTGGGAATGGTGGAGGCCTATCTGGATCGCCCGGAAAGCGTGCTGGAGGCGCGCCGCGCGCCTGGGGCATCGCCGTGGTCGCCAGCGCCACGCTCCTTCAGGCCCGCATCCTCGCCAACATGCCGGAAACCGTTCAGGACCTGCTCCCGGGTCTTGCCAGCGATGCGCAGCGCGCCATCCAGTTTACCCGGTCCACGCCGGGAATTGCGGTGGCCCTGGTGGGGATGGGCAAGCGCGAGCACGTGCTCGAAAATCTGGGCGTCGCCCGGGTCCCGCCGGTGGCGCCGCGAACAGTATTCGCGGCTGTACCAGTGATGACCACGATCGAAGCCGGCGCCGACCTGGCGCTGCTGGATGCGGCGCTGGAGGCGCTGCCCAACAGCCCGGCGGTCTTTCTCCTCTGGCCCGCGGAGGGCGAGCCCTACCTTTCCAGGACCACGCTGCTGCGGCGCCGCCTGCTGCGTCTCCTGAAGGAACGCGAGAAGCCGTCGCGCCTGCTCAATCTGCGCCACACGGTGACAGCGCATCGAGTACCGCCTCACCGGCTCGGCCTTCGAATCCTGCATCCTGCTCTACGAACAGGCGCGCCGCCATTTTCCGCGAAACATACCTGGACCTGCTGAAGCTGCGCATGCCGCCGTACGTGAAGATCGTGCTCGGCAACGAGTTTCCGCGCAGCCAGATCACCACCCACCTCGACGCGCGCCGCCGGGCCTATACTTCGGACCGTTCCGCTCGCGCGCGTCCGCGGAGCGATTCGAAGCGGCAGTTCCTCGACCTGTTCCAGATGCGGCGCTGCCAGGAAGACCTGGCTGCCCTCGCCCGCGCATCCCGGGTGCATCTACGGGGAAATGGGCATGTGTCTGCGCCCCTGCCAGCAGGTGGTGGGAACGGCCGAGTATGCCGGCGAGGTCGCGCGCGTGGTGGAGTTCCTGCACACCGACGGGCGCTCCCTGCTGTCGGCCATCGAGCATTCCCGCGATCGCCTGAGCGAAGAGATGCGTTTTGAAGATGCCGCCCGCCAGCATAAGCGCTACGAGAAAGTGCAGGATGTCCTGAAGTTGCGCGACGAACTGGTTCGCGATGTGGACCGCCTCAATGGTGTGGCCGTGACCCGCTCGCGGGAACGGAATGCCGTGGAAATGTGGTTCGTGCGCGACGGCAACTGGCAGCAGCCGCAGCGGTTCGATTTTGAAATTCACGAAGGTAAACCCGTGTCGCTGGATCGCAAGCTCCGCGAGACTTTCACCGCGGTCACGCCGCGCAAGCTCTCCGTGCGCGAGCGCCAGGAATATCTGGCGCTGCTGGCGCGCTGGTATTACTCCAGTTGGCGCGAGGGAGAATGGCTGCCGTTCGACAGCTTCCAGGAGATTCCGTATCGCAAACTGGTCAATGCGGTATCCCGCGTGGCCGGCCCGCGTATACAATGTACCGAGGAGCGTTCATGAAAGAGTGGGGGTTCGCACAAACCAGTCCGGCGCAGGAGTTGGCGTTATTACATTTCTTTTCGGTGAAGAAGCAGCAAGCCTCCGGTGAAATCGAATTTCGTATCACCGTGAAAGAATACGTCACACCCAAAGAGCCCACCATGCACTTTTTCGCCCAGGCGGACAAGGAAATCAACCAGAACACCGCCCCATTCAAGCCGGTGGGTTGGGGGAAGACGCTGCTGGACGCTCTGGCCGAATGCATCCGCTCCATCAACCGGTTCCCGTACGAAGGCTAGATAAGTCCGGCCCGCCTCTTACGTGGTTGTCTTCTTTTTTTTCCGAAAAACCTTTTTGATATCCGGCCAGAATTCTCTGGCAAAGTTGGCGCCCGCGCTCACGCCCAAGCCGGCACTGCCCCATTCGAAGATCGCCTCCGGATTGCGGAACTCGTGGGGGCTCCAGAGCGTGGCGATGGCCCAACTGCCGTAGGCGTTCGCGGGCAGGGAATAAGCGATGGTGCGATCGCCGTCCGGCTTCCGCGCGGTTACCGTGTCGGTGATCACGTGCGCCGTTCGGCGGAAAAAATTGCCCCGCCCCAGCCTGTGATACGTCGTGTCCTCATGGTGAACGGCTTTGACGGTATCCTCGATCGCCACCCCGATCACAAATTGTCCGTAGAGCGAAGCTACCCGTTTCTCGAAACCGAGACGCTGCTTGCCCCACTCTTCCGGCCAATCATGGAACTGTTGCAGGACCGCACCGGGAATGGTAGCCGTAACCGCTTCCACACTGAATGCCCGCTGCAGAAACGATTTATGGCGCGGCTTCGCAGGTTGCGAGGTAGACGCGTCCGGTACTGCGGGAGCCGCATTCGTCTGCCCGCCAACCGCGGGGGCCGGAGTCTCCTGCGCCAGGCACACTACACTGCCCATGAGCGTGACCAGGCACAAGACAGACGCGGTCTTCAGCAAATACCTATCCTTCTACGTTGGAGGCCGCTAAAACTTCACAGGCGAGACGGGGTGCAAGCGGCCAAACAAGAGCTTTGCCCGAGAAGTTATCCCATTCTACACCCGAATAGTCCGGGTCGGGAAATTACCCTAGGCGGTCGCCGCCGCCGTAAAACTCCGCAGCGCCTCTGCTTCGTCGGCAAAAGTGAGAAACACCGTATAGAGCTTGGTAACCTGCAACAGGTCGTTGACTCTGCCTGTCACATGCAGCAACTTGATCTGCCCGCCCAGGTTAGAGATGCTCGCGTAGGAACCCACCAATTCGCCCAGGCCGGCGCTATCGATGTAACCGACATTCTGCAGGTTGACCAGAATGTCTTTGTGACCGTTCGCGATCAGATCCTTAATCGTGCTGCGAATCAGTCCGCAGCCCTCCCCCAGCGTGATGGGGCCGGACACGTCCACAATCGCAACACCGCCCGAATGGCGGACCGATGCATGAGTACTCATGAGTAGCCTCCCGAGGCTTCATTGTGGCACTATTCGCCCAGCAGATGAAGCACTATGGAGCGACGATGGCGCGCGGCCCGGTGCTCGAAAACGTAAATGCCCTGCCATGTTCCCAACGCCAGCCGCCCCTGTTCCACCGGAATGGAGATCTGCGTCAGCGTCAGGGCCGCGCGGATATGCGCCGGCATGTCGTCCGGCCCTTCGATGGTGTGGCGGTACAGCCGCGAATCCTCGGATACCAGCCGCCGGAAAAATTCGTTCAGGTCGTACACCACGTCCGGGTCGGCATTTTCCTGAATAGTCAGCGACGCCGAGGTGTGCTGTACGAAGAGCGTCAATAGGCCCGCGCGGACATCGCGGCCGGAGAGCCACTGCGCCACCTGTCCGGTGATGTCGTACAGGCCTTGCCCGCTGGTGGACACTTGCAGGCGGTGCGAAAACTGCCGCAGCCCCGGACTACTCAACCGTTACACTCTTGGCCAGGTTGCGCGGCTGATCCACGTCGCAGCCGCGGCGCACCGAGATATGGTAAGCCAGCAGTTGCAGGGGCACGATCTCCAACAGCGGAGTCAGCACTTCCAGGCTCGGTGGAATCTCGATGACGTGGTTGGCCACCTTATGCACGGTTTCGTCGCCCTGGGTGGCCAGGGCGATCACGATGCCTTCGCGTGCCTTCACTTCCTGGATATTCGACAGGGTCTTTTCGTAAAGCAGGCGGCTCGCGCCGCTGGTCTTGTCGTGGGTGGACAGCACCACCACTGGAAGTTTCTCGTCGATCAGGGCATTGGGACCGTGCTTCATTTCGCCGGCCGGATACCCTTCGGCGTGGATATAGGAAATCTCTTTGAGTTTGAGCGCGCCTTCCAGCGCGATCGGAAAATGAATGCCGCGCCCCAGGTACAGGGCGTCGGTGGAGTGAGACAGTTCGCGCGCCAGGCCTTCGTACATGGAATCGTTCGAAAGCACCGTTTCCATTTTGCCGGGGATGCGCATCAATTCCTGCATCAGGCAGCGGGACGCGCTCTCATCCAGATAGCCGCTGGTCTGGCCCAGGTACATCGCCAGAATAAAAAGCGCCGTTAACTGGCAGGTGAACGCTTTGGTGGAAGCTACGCCGATCTCCGGGCCGGCGTGCGTCATCAGCGTGCCGGCGGCCTCGCGCGTAATCATGCTGCCGACTACGTTACAGATGGCTAGTGTTTTGGAGCCCTTCTGCTTGGCCTCGCGCTGTGCCGCCAGCGTGTCCGCCGTTTCGCCGGATTGCGAAATCACCACGGTGAGGGTGTCCGGCGTCACGATCGGGTCGCGGTACCGGAATTCGCTGCCGTAGTCCACCTCTACTGGAATGCGCGCCAGCTTTTCAATCATGAACTTGCCGGCCAGTCCCGCATGCCAACTGGTGCCGCAGGCGATGATCCGCACCTGGCGGAAGCGCGCAAATTCCGCCGGGGTGATGTCCATCTCGTCCAGGAAAATACGCCCGGTCTCCTGTCCCACGCGCCCCAGCATGGTGTCGCGAACGGCTCGCGGCTGCTCGTAAATCTCCTTGAGCATGAAGTGCTTGTAGCCGCCCTTTTCCGCCATGATGGGATCCCACAACACCCGCGTCACCTGGCGATTCACCGGCCGGCCGTCGAAATCGCTGAGCCGCACCCCCTCCGGAGTCAGCACCGCCATATCGCCATCGGCCAGAAAAAACATGTCGCGCGTGTGACTCAGAATGGCTGGGACGTCGGAGGCTACAAAGTATTCGTTATCGCCCAACCCGATCACTACCGGCGGTCCATTGCGCGCCGCCACAATCTTGTTCGGGTCCGACCGCGAGATAAACACCAGGGCGAAAACCCCCGAGAGTTCCCTGACGGCCGCGCGCACGGCTTCTTCCAGGTTGCCGTGAAAGTGCTTCTCCACCAGATGCGCGATGATTTCGGTATCGGTTTCGGTCTTGAAGACGTGCCCTTCGGATTCCAACTGGTGCTTCAGCGACAGATAGTTTTCGACGATGCCGTTATGCACCACCACGATGTCGCCCTTGCAGTCGCTATGCGGATGCGCGTTCTCTTCGGTGGGCCGGCCGTGCGTGGCCCAGCGAGTGTGCCCAATTCCGTAGGAGCCGTCCACCGGGACCATGCGGATGGCCTCTTCCAGATTGTGCAGTTTACCTTTGGCGCGGCGCACCGCCAGTTGCCGGTCGTCACAATAGACGGCGATACCCGCGGAGTCGTATCCCCGGTATTCCAGCCGTTTCAACCCGTCGAGAATAATCGGCACGGCTTTCTGCCTGCCGATATAGCCTACGATTCCGCACATCCCCTTATTATAGGGGCGGCTACTTAATCCAACAGTTCGACGCGATACTCTTCGATTACCGGGTTGGCCAACACTTCGTGGGCGATGGTTTCGATGTCCTTCTGCGCCTGCTCGGGCGTGACGCCCTCGGCAATGGCGATATCGAAAAACTTGCCCTGGCGCACCGTGGCGATGCCCTGGTAGCCGAGTCCGTGCAGCGCGGAACAGACGGTCTGCCCTTGCGGGTCGAGCACCGTGGATTTCAAGGAGACAAAAACGCGGGCTTTCATTGTGGAATTCCGATTATCGCACGCCAAACGGCCCGGAACGTGCATCCTCTTCGGCAATGACCTTGAAACTGCAGTTGCGACACGCTATCGGCGTGTTCGATTCCGGAGTTGGAGGACTTACCGTGCTGCAGGCTTTACGCCGCCGGATGCCCCACCGCGATTTCGTGTATCTGGGTGACACGGCGCGCGTGCCCTATGGCCGTAAACCCCCGGAAATGGTAGTCGAATTCGCTGCCGGCATCGCCCGCTTCCTATGTGAAATGGGACTGGACGGCCTGGTGGTAGCGTGTAATACCGCCTCCGCCGTGGCGCTTCCGGGACTGGCCGAAAGCTGCCCCGTCCCGGTGTGGGGAGTCATCGATCCCGGTGTGGAAGCCGCGACACGCGTCACCCGTTCGGGCAACGTCGGAGTGATCGGAACCAAGGCGACTATTGCCAGCGGCGCTTACCAGCGTAGGCTGGAAGCGCGCGGACTTCGTGTGTGGGCGCGGGCCTGCCCCATGCTGGTGCACCTGGTGGAAGAAGGCTTGGCAGATTCGCCGGAAGCGGAATTGCTGGCGCGGCATTACCTGAGCGGCCATCCGGATATCGACACGCTCGTGCTGGGATGCACGCACTATCCGCTGCTGCGAAACGTGCTGCGGCGGGTCGCTGGAAAAGGCGTGAACCTGGTGGACAGCGCGGAAGTGACGGCGGAATGTGTGGAGGCCGCGCTGGGCACGCCGCACGCCTGCTTCGTACAAGGGCGCGTCCTGCACTTCGTCACCGGCGACCCTCTGGCATTTGCCCACACCGCTCGCGTGCTCGGTGGCGTTGATGGTGAGATCGAGCCCCTGCCACTGCAGGAACTATCCCGAAATCCGCAGGCGACCCGCCGGACTGCCGGAATTTCAGACTAACTAATCCGATAATCCCTCACGAACCACCGCCCCGAGCCAGCTAACTCCTTTCCGATGTGCATGGCCCCAGCCGTGCAACTTCATCCATGGAAAGGAGAAGTTTCCGTGAACGATCCTTCGACTTATTGGCTGACTCTCACCAATGCAGCGTTGGGCATTGTGGTTCTGATTTGCTTCCTCGCGGTGGGCATCGGCGTCCTGCAGGAAGTCTCCGCGAGGCGGAAGAAGCGGATCGAGTTGTCGCAGTTAGACCGCGAGGTCGCAGACCTGGTGGCGTCCTTCCAGGACGGCCACGCCTTTCACACTCCCGGTCTTGGCCTCACCATGGCGGATGGCGGCGAGAAGCTCGACAAAGAAGAGGAGCGGTAGCCCGTATGACCTGCCCCTTCCTCAGAGAAGCCCAGGTCAAGTACTGCCGGACTGCTGCTGTCCGGAAGCTGATTCCCCTGGCGCACGCCGGACGGACCGAAGAGAAATGCTCATCGGGGGAATATCGCACCTGCAAGGTGTTTCAAACGCAGCCGCTCGAAGAATCGGCGGACCAGGGGCCGTGCCCGTTCCTGCGGGAATCGCTGATGCAATACTGCGCGGCGGCCCCGGTGGCAAAACTGGTGCCCTATAGCGAATCGTTGCTCTCGCGCTGCGGCACCGATAGCTACCACTATTGCGAACTGTACCTTTCCATGGCCCAGCCGGGCATTCCATCGGAGGAAGTGGAAGGGCTCGCCATGCCGGAGCGGCTGCGCTACACCGCCAATCACCTGTGGCTGGACATGGGTGAAGACGGCATGTGCCACGTGGGAATCGATGCGTTTCTCAGCCGCGTGTTGGGGCCGGTGGACCGGCTCACCTTCGTGCAGTTGCAAGGGCGCACCCGGCCGGCCGCGGTGCTCACCGTAAACGGCGTGGACCTGGAGGTAATGTTCCCCAACGCCATCCTGCTGACCGCCTGCAATCTCTACCTGCGGGCCAATCCCTCGCGCCTCACCAGCGAGCCTTACACCACGGGGTGGCTGTTCGAAGGAAGGCCCCTGCCCGAGACCACGGAGAGCCTGATGGAAGGCCCGGCCGCGCGGCATTGGATGGAACAGGAACAGCGGCGCATGAACGAATTTCTCCAGCAGAGAACAGGCGCCCGCTCGGGCACGATGGCCGATGGCGGCCTGTTCACAGCCGGCCTGGCGCACCATCTGGATGGCGACCGGCTGCGCGTGCTGTTTCACGAATTTTTCTCGCCTTACGCGAGCGGAAAGAGAGTCTGAATGCGCGGAATTTTCCCATTTGCGGCCGGTGTGGCAATCATGCTGGTGGCAGGGTGGGCGGGGTTTCCCCACGCCATTTACAAGAGCCGGCCTCAGCCGGTGGATTTCAGTCACAAGGTCCACGCCGATAAGGCCGGCCAGAAATGCGAGGATTGTCACGCGTTTCGTCCCGATGGGACGTTCGCCGGCATCCCCGCTCTGGACAAATGCGCCGGCTGTCACGCCGCGCCGATGGGCGCCACGGCGGCGGAAAAGAATTTTGTCGAGCAGTACGTCACGCCCGCGCGCGAACCGCAATGGGCGGTATACGCACGGCAGCCCGAAAACGTCTTCTTCAGCCACATCGCGCACGTGAAGCGGGCGAAACTTGCGTGCGAAAGCTGCCACGGCGATCATGGCGCGTCGGACCATCTGCTGCCGTACCAGGAAGACCGCGTGAGCGGCTACTCCCGCAACATCTGGCAGACGGCGGAGCGCGTGAAGACCACGCGCGCGGCCATGACCATGAGCGCCTGCGTGGAATGCCACCGGCAGCAGGGGCTGGAACACAGTTGCCTGGACTGCCACAAATAGGAGGCCCACCATGACATCCACCCGAAGAGATCTTTTCAAGTTCGCCGGCGGCGCGGCAGTGGGCGCCCTGTTCACGCCGGCTCCGTGGCGGCTGGTCACGGATACCGCGCTCTGGTCGGAAACCTGGCCCGGCGTGCCGCGCCCCGCGCGTGGCGAAATTCGCGCGAAGTACACCAATTGTTCGCTTTGTCCGGCGGGGTGCGCCGTACGCGCCCGCTGCGTGGGCGAGCAGCCTGTAGCACTGATGGGAGTTTTGGAGCACCCGTTCACGCACGGCGCGCTGTGCCCGTTTGGCCTGGCGGGGCATCATCTTCCGTACCATCCCGCGCGAATCTCGCAGGGTCCCGTGAAGCAGGCAGCCGCGGCAATTTCGGATGCCCTGAAGCTCTGCGCCGCCGGTGAACGAATCGCCGTGCTGGATCTGCGGCCCGGACGCACCGCCTCCTGGACCTACCGCCGCGCATTAGCGCAGTGGAAGAACGGCACGTACCTGGCGCTGCCGCGCACGTTCGGCGGAAACCTTGCGGTGAAACTGGCCGCGGCTAAGACGGTCCTCAGCTTTGGGACTCCCCTGCTGGACGGCTGGGGTACACCGGGCAACGTGATCGCCGCGCGCGAAGGCTTCCGCCTGATTCAGGCCGAGACGGTGGAATCGCGAACGGCCGTGATGGCGGACCAGTGGCTGCCCATCCGGCCGGGGTCAGAAACGGCGCTGGCGCGTGCCATCGCGAATGTGTTGGCGAACCAGCCCCTGCATGACGCGGCCCTGGAAACCGGGCTGACGGAGGCGCAGATTATAGCCGCCGCTCGGGACTTGGCCGATAACGGCCCGTCGTTAGTGTTGGATGCCCGGGACCGGCCCGAAATTCTGGCGCTGAATCAATTGGTGGACAGTCTGGGACACACCATTGTGACGCGCCGCGAAACTCCGGTCCCCGGCGAGTGGAAAAATGCCGTAGCCGCGACGGAACTGAGTGCGGTGCCGGATGGTTCGGTACGCGTCCTGCTGATTGACGAATCGGCGCCGGGCGCCATACCTGCCCTGGAGCGCGATCGAAAAGAAACTGGTCGCGGAGAATCCGGTGGTGGTGGCGTTCGCCTGGTCGGGCGAAGGCTACGGGCGCCACGCGCAATTACGTCCTGCCCACCGCGGTGTACCCGGAGATGGTGGATGATATCCCGCCCGCGGTGGATTCGCCGGCCGCCATGTTCCGGCTCTCGTCTGCCGTTAGTGCCGCCGCCGGCCGGATGTGGTGAACCCGCCGGAGTTCGTCGCCGCCCTGGCGGCGATCTCTGCGTCGAATGCCCTGCGGGAACGCGCCGATGCCATCCACAAATCCGGTCGCGGAACCTTATTCACTTATGCCGACGCGAAATCGACGCCGTGAAAGATGTCAAGGCGGACGACTTCTGGAAGGCACTGAATGAAGGCGGCTGCTGGATGGATGCGGTACCGGAGGGAACGCGGAGAGCCCTAAGCTGGCGCTCGGCCCGCCTGCCGCGGACGTCGTCGGCGGACAGCCTTCCGCTGGCCGTGGTGATGACTGAACGGGCCGGCCGGACCGGGTTCGCCGATTCTCTCCAAGCTGTACCAGGAATCCAACCTGCGGCTGCGCCCGGACCGGGTGGCGCTCCATCCCGTACGGTGGCGAGCGATTGCGGGGTTGAGGATGGCGGCAGGGCGATCCTGGAGACCGGCTGCGGCCGGCTCGATGTCGGGTGACTCGTGGACGCGGGCGCTCCGCCGGGGGTGGTGCAGGTGGCGGCCGGGCCGCGCACGCTGGATATTGTGCGCGCTCTTCGCCGCGGGCAAAGGTGGTGCGGGCATGACTCGGACCAAACAAAAACATCCGGGCGGCGCGCTACGGCATGACCATCGATGTGGACCGGTGCACGGCTGCGGCGCCTGCATGGTGGCATGCGCCGTGGAAAACAATGTTCCCCCGGCCCACGCGGGCGCGACCGACCGCAACGGGCTCACCTGGATCCGCGTGTACAAGGTGGATAACGGCCGAGCCTATCCGGACAACGCGGTCGGCGTTCGTGCCGGTGCTGTGCCAGCAGTGCGGCAACGAAACGCCCTGCGCGCATGTCTGCCCGCAGCAGGCGGTGGATGTGGATCCGGCCACCGGCGTAGTGGGCCAGATGCCGGAGCGCTGCCTGGGCTGCCGCTACTGCATGGCGGCCTGCCCCTATCACGCGCGTTACTTCAACTGGTGGGATCCGGCGTGGCCCGAGGGCATGGAGAAGACGCTGAATCCCGACGTGGCGCCGCGCATGCGCGGCGTGGTGGAGAAGTGCAACTTCTGTCACGGCCGCTGGCACGCCGCCAAGCAGCAGGCCGCGGCCGAAGGAAAGCCGGACACCGAGCCGGTGCAGTACTGCCGGCCTGCGCGGAGGCCTGCCCCACCGGGGCCATCCGGTTCGGCGACCTGAACGACCCCGCCAGCGCCCCGGCCCTGGCGGCCGCGGAGCGGCGGCAGCTTCCGCCTGCTGGAAAAGCTCGGCACCGACCCAAGATTTATTACCGGTCGAAACGCGAGTGGGTGCGCGAGATCGCCGATGCGCCGCACCCCTCGCCGGGCAGCATGACGCCGGAAAGGAGAACCACCGTGGATAAGCAATTCATCGCGCGCGGCGTGAAGCGCTGCTCCACGCGGAAAGTTCCTGCTGTGGATCCTGCCCTGGGTGGCGCTGCTGGTGTTCGGCCTCTATTCGGCGGGCCTGTGCCTGGTGAAGGGCCTGAACCAGACCAACATGGACAACCGCTTCGCGTTCGGCCTGTGGATCTTCCTGGACCTGACCGTGATCGCGCTGGGCGCGGGCGCGTTCTTCACCGGCTTCCTGCTGTACATCCTGAAGCTGAAGGAACTGCGGGCGGTCATCAACAGCGCGGTGGTGATCGGGCTGGTCTGCTACAGCGGCGCGGTGTGCGTGCTGGCGGTGGACGTGGGCCAGCCGCTGCGCGCCTGGTTCACGTTCTGGTATCCCAACGTGCACTCGATGCTGACGGAGGTCACCTTCTGCATCAGTTGCTACCTCACGGTGCTGGCCATCGAGTATCTGCCCATCGTGCTGAAGAACCGCAAGCTGCGCCAGGTGCCGTCGTTCCTGGTGTTCGAATTCGAGCTGCACAAGCTGGTCTACGTGCTGGCGGGCGTGGGGACGTTCCTTTCGTTCTTCCACCAGGGCTCGCTGGGCGGCCTGTACGGCGTGCTGCGCGGCCGGCCGTTCGCGTTCCGCGAAGGCCTGGCGGTGTGGCCGTCGACGTTCTTCCTGTTCATCCTCTCGGCCGCGGCGGTGGGCCCGAGCTTCATCCTGCTGACCACCTGGCTGGTGGAGAAGATCATCGCGGAAGCGGCTGGTGCGGCCGGAAGTGCTGCAGCTGCTGGGCCGGATTTCCGGGCTGCTGCTGGCCGTCTACGTGCTGGCGAAGACCGTGGACACGCTGATCTGGATCAACCGCACGTCGCCGGAGGCCGGCTTCCCGGCGGCGCAATACTACTAGCTGGAAGCCGTTCGGCACCTGGATTCTGTTCGCGGAGATCGTGTTGTTCGGCCTGGTGCCGGCATTGATCCTGCTGGCGCCGCAGTCTGCGGGCGCGCACCGGCTGGCTGGTTGCGCCGCGGCCCTGGCCTGCTGCCGGCGTGGCGCTGAACCGATTCGTGCTGACGGTGCAGACGCTGGCGCTGCCCACGCTCTCCTTCGACCGGTTCCTGTCCTACACGCCGAGCTGGCAGGAGACCGGCACATTTCTGGCGGTGGTGGCGTACGGCGTGCTGGTCTATTCGTTCTCGTTCCGCTACTTCCAGCTCTTCCCTGCGGAGCGCGAACTGAAGTTCGGAGCAGGCCGCCCGATGAAGGTGAGCGTTGGCCGGGAGATATCGACATGTTGCCATGGAACTATGGATTTCATCTGGACTGCCGGACACATCGTTTTTCTGGGAGCGTTCTACACTGTGCTGGCGGTGGTCGGCCACCACGCTGGTGAGTGCGGCCCTGCGCTCGCGCCGGGCGCTGCGCGGCGCGCAAGGCTGGAGCGCATCCGCTGGCATTCGGAATTCCACGACCTGCCGGCCGGCGACCGCGTCTGCCGCCACGTGCTCACCGGCGAGTTGGAAAGTCGCGAGTGTCCGCATGCCTTCGACTGCCGCGAGTGCGAGACGCACGCCAAACTGGTGGAGCACCATGCCGCGTAGCCGCGGCCGAGGGAAGGAGGAGATCTTCGGGATGGCGTTCCCGCTGGACCGCCTGTACCATCGCGGGCACACCTGGGTGCGCCCGGAGAGCGACGGCACGGTGACGGTGGGGCTGGACGAATTAGGCTCCGCGGCTGCTGGGCACTCCCGACAGCGTGGCGCTGCCGCCCGGGGTTCGCACGATAGAGGTGAACGGCACGGCGTTCCGCGTCCACAAGCGCGGCGCGGATGTGCGCGTGCTTTCGCCCGTGGATGGCGAAGTGGTCGAAGCGGGCGCGCCCGGCGCCGGCTGGTACCTGAAAGTGCGGCCGGCGGCCGCCGGCGAGCCCGCGTTTCGTCACCTGCTGCGCGGCGCCGAAGTCCGCCCGTGGCTCATGCGGGAAATGGAACGGCTGCAACTGACGCTCTACCGCCGAAGGCGCGGCGCCGGCACTGGCCGACGGCGGAGTCCCCGTCGCGGACATCGTCGCCAGGCTATCCCAGAGGCCGATTGGGACGCGGTCTGCGGCGAGATGTTCCTGGAGGGGTAGTATCCTATTGCCGGTCCAAGCCGCATGAGAATCTCCGAAATCGAGGGGAATCCACTGATAGAAAAGCTGAAGTCCGCGTTCGCCGGCACGGATTATCCCGGAGACGAAGCGATTCCAGGTAGGCCGGACTACGTTGACGAAGCAGAGGAGGAGTTTCGACAGCTTCGCGGCAGACAATGGGCCGATCTTGAAGTAGAGAACGTTCCGGCTTTGTCGCCCGTCCTGATGTGGTTGTCTCCCGAGGCGATGGCCCACTACCTGCCCGCGTTTCTGGCCGCAGCAGTTTTCAGTCCGTCGCCGGTGGGTAGCTTTGACATCATAGGTTTCCTGTCACCACCGGGAACCAGGGACCGAGACAGGGGTGGGATTGGCTCTGGTCTACTTCTTATTCCTGCATGAGTAGACGCCATCCATGTTGATGCGAAGATGCCGCAGGCATTCCCCCACCACCCGCCCTTGATGCAGCGTGAGTGACTTGATCAGGCGCCGGAAGTGAACTCGCTTTGCTATTTAGCTGCTTATTAGCCTGGCGGGTCTGGGATTGACAGTTTCCGGCAGATTCTTCGTGCCAAGAGGTTTGCGATCTCGGAATGGCGAGGAACTGCTTCAGCGTGGCCGGTTTGTGGATTCTCCCAAAGAGTGTGTTCTTTGCCCTCTCGGCGCAGCACACAACCGTGACGGCGAAGGTGCCGGAGAAGCCCTTCGCGCCTCATCCAACAACCACGGGTTCCTGCCTCGCGTCAGGAGGTAAAGCCCGCAGAGATTCCTCACGCCGATGTTCCAGGATGAGCGCAATTGCCTCGCGCAAGTTCGCGAGGCACTCTTCTTCAGTCCTGCCTTGTCCATTCGCGCCTGGCAATTCGGCGCAGTACGCTACAAACCAAGGCCCATCCTGCTCGACGATTGCCGTGAACTCGTTGCGCATGACTACATTTTACTCTGAACGCCCCGCGTGCGAATCCCCGCGGCAGTTGATCCTCTCCGCCACCCGGTCGTGACACACGCCCTAACCGCAAAATGATGTCTCCGCCTCCTCCGGTCGGATTGTCGACTCGGAAAGTGGTGCGTATTGCAGGCGCTACCCCCCCGCCCCTACCGCGGAATCTCGTACTTCTTGATCTTTTCGTAAAGCGTCGAGCGGTCGATTCCCAGGGTGGCGGCGGACTCCTTGATATTGCCATTTGCACGGCGCAGCGTCTCGACGATCAGCAGCCGTTCCATTTCCTGTATGGTCATCCCCGCTGGAATCGTCATCGGTTTCGCGGATCCTCGAACCTCCGTGAGGAACGAGAAATCCTCTTCCGTCAGGACGTGGGAGTGGCAGGTGACAATGGCGCGCTCCACGGCATTCTCCAGTTCCCGCACGTTGCCCGGCCAATCGTGCGCCATCAGCACCTTGAGGGCGCCTTCGGAGATCTCGCCGGCATCGCGTCCCAACTCGTGCGCGAGCTTTTCCACGAAGTGCGCGGCCAGCAGGGGAATATCCTCGCGCCGGTCGCGCAGCGGCGGAATGCGGATTTCAATGACGTTCAGCCGGTAAAACAGGTCGTCGCGAAAGTCGCCATCGGCCACGGCCTGCTGCAGGTTTACGTGCGTCGCGGCGATCACTCGCACATCCACCTTTACTATTTCGGAACCACCCACCCGGTAGAAGCTGCGGTCCTGAAGCACGCGCAACAGGTCCACCTGCAACTTGGGAGAAATATCGCCGATCTCGTCCAGGAAGATGGTGCCTCCGTCGGCCATCTCGAATTTGCCCTGCTTCTGCTGCGCCGCTCCCGTGAAGGAGCCCTTCTCGTGGCCGAACAGTTCGCTTTCCAGCAGCGTTTCGGCCAGCGCCGCGCAGGAGACGGCGACGAACGGCTTCGACGCGCGGTCGCCCGAAAAATGAACCGCCCGGGCCACCATCTCCTTGCCGGTGCCGCTCTCGCCCTGTATCAGCACCGTGCTGCGCAGGCTCGAGACCTGATGAGCCAACGCCAGGATCTCCTGCATTTTCAGGATTCTTGCTGATCACGTCCTGCACGCAATACTGCCGGCTCAGTTTCTTACGCAGGATGGTGTTCTCGCGCTGCAGGTTCTTCACCTTGATGATGCGGCTGACCAGCAGCGAAATCTCCTCCGGATTGCACGGCTTGACGATGTATTCCTGCGCGCCTTCCTTCATGGCCGTGATGGCCGTGTCCACGGTGGCGTATGCCGTGATGATGATGATGGAGGCTTCCGGATGCAGACGCCGCACCTGCATCATGGTTTCGATGCCGTCCATGCCGCCTGGCATCTTGAGATCGACAAAATAAATGGCATAGTCCCGTTGCTGGGCTTTTTCCAGCGCCTCGCGCCCGGATGCGGCAGTATCCACATGGTATCCGTCCTCGCGCAGCCAGGCGGCGAGCGATTCGCACATCACCTCTTCGTCATCCACCACCAGAATCTGCCAGTGAGTCTTCATCGAATTATTCCCTTCAATCGCCGTAACCGCGCCGCGCATGCGGAACACCAGGCTCCGTTCTTTCCATCGATCTGCCGGACGTTGGTCGCCAAAGACATGGCGCAGGTCTGGTCGGAACAATGCACCAGCCCGAACGTATGGCCGGTTTCGTGCAGCGCTTCCTTGACGGCGCGCTCCTCAAAAATCTCCGGGTTGGGCGCCATGCCGTAAAACTCCTGCCGCAGGCGCGCCAGCGACACTACGGCCACGCGGCCGCCCAATTGCGCCTGCCCGAATACAAATGTCAGCACCGGCACGAACAGATCCCGTTCGGTGAGAGCCAGCAACTTCGCCGCGTCCGCTGGAAAAATCCGCGCCAGCATCTCCAGCACATCGAGGGACCGGTACTGCTGCCGGCCCATATCGTACGCGAACTCCACGCTGGGAAGAACAATCTCCTTCACCGGGGCGCCGTATTCCGCGGCCATGCGCCGGAACACCAATTCGAACGGCGGCCGCTCCACCTCCGGAGTCGCGCCGAGGTAGAAATACTTCATCCCTTTACGGCCGGTTCCGCGGGCAGCGCCTCATCCGCCGGTGCGTGCTGTTCCAGGGGTAGGGAGACGATGAAAGTTGCGCCTCTTCCAGCTTCGCTCTTTACTTCAATATCGCCGCCGTGCGCCTGAATGATTCCGTAGGAGACGGCCAGCCCGAGCCCCACTCCTTTGCCTTCGGGCTTGGTGGTGAAGAATGGATCGAAAATCTTCGTAAGGTTTTCCGGCTGGATTCCTTCGCCGTTGTCAGCCACCAGCAGCCGCACCTCTCCAGGGCCGGCTTCGGTCGAAACCATCACGCGCCGGTCCGCTTTGCTCTGCGTGGCCTCGGCGGCATTCAGAAGCAGGTTCAGCACCACCTGCTGCACCTGAGAGGCATCGCAAGCGGCCGCCGGCAGGTCTTCGCGCAGATTCTGTTCCACCGTCACATTGCTGAGCTTCATCTTGTGCTGCACCAGAGAGAGCGTCATCTTGACGATCCTGTTCAGGTCGGCCGGCGTGCGCTGCGGCTTGGAGCGGCGCGAAAATGCCAGCAGGTCGGAAACAATCCGGCCCACGCGGGCAGTCTCATTCACCACCTGCCCCAGGTATTTCCGGAACTCTTCGATGCGGTTCGGCGGGATACCGTCGTCCTTCAGCATGCGTTGCAGCAGCATGGAAAGGTTGAGCACGCCGGAGACGGGATTATTGATCTCGTGCGCCACGCTGGCCGATAGCTGTCCCAGGGACGCCAGGCGGTCGCTGTGCAGCAGTTTCTTCTGCGCGGCCTGAAGCTGCTGCGTGCGCTCCTCCACCTTGGTTTCCAGGTTCTGTGTGAACTGGTTGACCTCGGCGAGCGCGGTTTGCAGACGGCGGCGCATCACCTCGAAGGAGCGCGCCAGTTCGTCCAGCTCTTCGCTGCCGCCTGCGAGATCGAGCGGCTTATCCAGTTCCATATGGCTGATCGCTTTGCTGCTTTCAATCAGCTTTTCGATGGGCCGCCCCAGGAACCGGCGGGTGAAGAAGATGATAAACAGGCTGATCAGGGTAATTTCGACGCCGGTCACCAACAGTACGCGAAACTTCATGCTGTCTACTTCGTGATCCACGCTTTCCAGATTCAGCGCCAGGTTCAGCACGCCCAACACCTTTACGTCGGCGGGATGCGCATGGCATGCTGCCTGGCTGCAGGAGCGCTCGTTATAGATGGGGGTGAGCATCTCCAGGCGGCGGTACCCGTCGGCGCCGCGGCTGGAACGGACCGGGTGATTCAGATCCAGCCTCGTAGCGGCCGCCTTGAGTGTGTCCTGGCTATTGGTGGAGAACATCACCTGGCCGGCGCTGTTATAGATGCGGATACGATCGATTCCCTGCTTGAGCGCAATGGTCTGCATCACCTGATAGGCGGCCTCCCGATTGTCGTCGAGCATGGCATGCCAGGTGGCGCTGGTGATTCCCTTGGAGAGCTGGTCCGCCCCCAGAATCATGGTTTTGAGGAGTTGCTGTTCCTCGGTTTTGACGTTGACCAAGCCTGAAACTGCGGCCACGATGATGACAATCACCGTGATCGAAAGCATCAGCTTCCGGCCCAGACGGCGCGGCATAGAAGGTATTTCAGATCCTGAATGGATTGTAACAGGCGGCGCGGAGAATCAGACCCGGCCGCCAAATTCCAGCCTTCCGTGCAGCACCGCCAGCAGCACACTGCCCACGTGGGGCGCATGGCTGAATTCGCCGCGGAGAGTCGCGGCGGCCAGCTCTTCCATGGAATAGCGGATCACCTCAATCCCCGCCTCGGGATCCGCCGTGCGCTGTACGCCGCGCGCGAAGCAGGTCCAAAGCCGGTTAGAAAGCCGGCCTGCCTCCGGAATCATCGGCCCCAGCAACTCCACCTCATGGGCGGCATAACCCGTCTCCTCCAGTAATTCCCGTTGCGCCGCCTCCGCGGGACTCTCGCCCGGGTCCACCAGTCCGCTGGGCAGTTCCACGGTATACCGCTCCACGCTGGGCCGGTATTGGCGCACCGCCAGCACCTGATTCTCGCCGGTGATCGCGACAATCACCGCGAAATCCGGAACGCGCAACGAGTAGTACGGCTCTTCGCCGGGCTTCATCGTCTTGGCCAGCAGATCGAAAAACGCCGTGGAATACACGACTTCGGTTTTAAGGGGCTGCATCTTCATCCAGGATGGGATAATTCGAAGGTGACGGCAACAATCCCCGCTACCGTGTTGTTCGATTGGGATGGAACTCTCTTCGATTCAGGCGCCGCCAGCCTGCGTGCGTTTCGGAAGTCCATGGCGGATTTCGGTGTGGCTTTTACCGACGAGAAGTACCGGACCATCTACACCCCGCGCTGGTATCGCATGTACGAAGCGCTCGGCCTTTCCGGAGAGCTTTGGAAGCAGGCCGACCTTCGCTGGCAGCATCATTATGGGTGCGAGGCTCCGGGGCTGATGCCGGGCGCCAGGCGGGTGCTGGACGCGCTCCGCGAGCAGGGAATCGTAACCGGCGTCGTGACCAATGGCACCCGTCCGCGCATCGAAAAAGAACTCGCCTGCCTGGGCCTCGAATCCAGGTTCGGCGCGGTGGTCTGCCACGAAGATGTCAGCCATTCCAAGCCGCACCCGGAAGGCGTCCTGAAAGCTCTGGCGGCGATGGGCGGCGTGTCCGGAAACTGCTGGTACGTGGGCGATACGCCCGTGGACGTAGAGCAGGGCCGTAATGCCGGCGTGTTTACCGTGGGAATCGTCACTGAGTATGTGGAAGCCGCACGCATCCACGAGAGCCGCCCGGACCTGATCCTTCACAGCATCGCCGAACTGACCGGCGTGTTGATGCGCAGCCATGTCGGCTTTCCGCTGGATGCCTAGCAGGAAACGATTCGCCACTGCGGGCGGTTGTATCGGTCAGGTGGTTGTGGAGCCCGCCGTGAAGGCCAGCCATACGGTCGAAGGGCCGGCGCGGCACTAGCCGTGCCCGCACCGGACGAGACGGACGTTTCGACGGAACAGTTGGCCCGGGCAGTGGGAGAGGCGCTGGGAGTTCCGGCGCGGGCCTTGCCGCTGAAGGGTTCCTATCGCGACCTTGCGGCACGGCTACGAATGCGAGACTAGAGGTATGGCAAAGCAAGAGACCGTCTCTCTCCGAAAGCACCTGGCCGATCTGCTGCGGATGAAGGGCGCCCACGTGAATCTGGAGGCGGCAGTCGCCGATTTCCCGGTAGCTCTGCGCGGGGTCAAGCCGCGGGGCGCGCCCCACACCGCCTGGCAATTGCTGGAGCATTTGCGCCTCGCGCAGGAAGACATCCTCGACTTCAGCCGCAATGCCAGGTACCGGGAGAAGAAATTTCCGGACGACTATTGGCCGGCCACCGAAGCCCCTCCCAGCGAAGAGGCGTGGGATGCCAGCATCCAGCAGTTTCAGAACGACTTGAAGCAGATGCAGGAACTGGTGGCCGATACCAAGCTCGACCTGCTGGCGAAAATCCCGCATGGCACGGGCCAGACACTGCTGCGGGAAGCCATGCTGGTGGCGGATCATAACGCGTACCACCTGGGGCAGTTGGTGTTCTTACGGAAGATGCTGGAGGGGTAGGCGCGAATTGTCAGGAAGCCTGGCGGGCCGTGTTATCCTGAATCGCGTCGATGAAGATCGCGAGCGTTCGCTCCTTTCTGCTGTCCTACCCCTTCGCGGAGCCGGTCCGCCTGCCCTTTTACGGCGGCGAGCGCACCATCGTGAAGCGCGACGCCATGTTCATCCGGGTGGAGGCCGATAACGGACTGGTGGGTTATGCGCCGGGGCCGGGCAGCGAACGGGCGCAGCGCGAGATCCAGGAGACCATCGCGCCGTTCCTGGAGGGCCGCGTCCTGGCCGACCCGGACGCACTGCGCGTGCAGTTCCTGGAACGGCCGGGCGCCGATCGCGAGCTGGCCAAGACATATGCCGCGGTGGAAATCGCGCTGTTCGATCTGGCCGGCAAGGCGCGCGGCGTGCCGGTTTCGGAATTGCTGGGCGGGCGGGTGCGCGACAGCATCCGGCTCTACGGCAGCGCCGGCATGTATATGCCGCCCGAAGCGTACGCCGCCGAGGCCGCGGCGGTCGCGGCCCTGGGATTCCGCGCGTACAAAATGCGGCCGGCGCTGGGTCCGGAGCAGGATCTGGAAACCGTGCGCCTGATGCGCCAGGCGGTGGGTCCGGATTTCGACCTGATGGTGGACGCGCACACCTGGTGGCGCATGGGCGACCGCAACTACTCCCTGGAAACGGTGGAGCGCCTGGCGCGGGCCATGGCCGAGTACGACATCGCCTGGCTGGAAGAGCCGCTGCCGCCGGACGACCACGCGGGCTACCTAGCGCTGAAGGAGAAGGACCTCGTGCCGCTGGCCGCGGGCGAGCACGAGCCGAACGAAGAGCAGTATCATCGACCTGATTCTCGCGCAGGCCGTGGATTACGTGCAGATGGACGTGTGCTGCCAGGGCGGCTACGCGCAAGGTCGCCGGCGTTCTGCGCGAAATCGCGCGGCAGGGGCTGCGCTTCGCCTTCCACAGTTGGGGCACCGCGCTGGAAGTGGTGGCGGCCGCGCATCTGGGCATCTGCTGGCCGCCCACGGTGGCGAGTGGCTGGAGTATCCGTGCTACTCCGCCCCGGGCCGCGCCGGCATGTACCCGTTTCCGCTGGCGGCCGAGATCCTGACAGAGCCGCTCCAGATCGATCATGGCGACCTGATCGTGCCGCGCACGGCCGGCCTCGGGGTGAGGGTGGACGAAAGCGTGATCGAGCGCTATCCCTGGATCCCCGGCCCGTGGTCGCTACTTCCGTACGGATTCGCCGGCGGAGACGCGCGCGGTTACCAGCGACCACAGCATCAAGTGGGATACTGCCTGAGCCCGCTACAATAGGCTCATGGCGGACACTCTTCACATTGCAGGGCGGGAGTTTCACTCGCGCCTCGTCGTCGGCACCGGCAAGTATCGCAGTTTCCAGGAGATGCAGCGCTGCCACTGGCCTCGGGCGCCGATATGGTGACGGTCGCGGTGCGGCGCGTCAACCTGACCGACAGATCCAAGGAGTCGCTCCTCGATTTCATCGATCGCTCTAAGATCTTCATCCTTCCCAACACCGCCGGGTGCTACACCGCCGATGACGCCGTGCGTACCGCGATGCTGGCGCGCGAAGTGGGTCTCTCCAACTGGATCAAGCTGGAGGTGATCGGCGACGAGAAGACGCTGTTCCCCGACAACGACGGATTGCTCGAAGCCACCCGGACGCTGGTGAAGGAAGGCTTCGTGGTGCTGCCGTACACCAATGACGATGTGGTGAATGCCCGCAAACTGATCGATGCGGGCGCGGCGGCGGTGATGCCGCTGGCGGCGCCGATCGGGTCCGGACTGGGCATCCAGAATCCCACCAACCTGCGCATTCTGCGCGAAATGATCACGGAGGTCCCGATGATCGTGGATGCCGGCGTGGGCACGGCGTCGGATGCCGCGATTGCCATGGAACTGGGCGCCGATGGAGTTCTGATGAACACCGCCATCGCCGCGGCCGAAGACTCGGAAAAGATGGCGCTGGCCATGAAACTGGCGAGTGGAAGCCGGCCGCCTGGCGTACGAATCGGGCCGCATGGCGAAGAAACTGTATGCCAGCGCCAGCAGTCCACTGGCGGGCGTAGTCGGAAGCAGGAGTTAGAGGTAGGGGTTGGGGGTTAGGGAGGTGATGCACCCTTGCTTTCCCCATCCGCGCGAACCCCCACCCCTAGCCCCCATCCCCAACCCCCACCCCGGAGCCCTGTGTTACTATTCCGTTTTAAAAAGGGGGCACCTCCGTGAAAGTCTACGAAAGCAAGGACATTCGGAACGTCGGTGTGGTGGGCCACGGCGATTCCGGCAAGACGACGCTCACCGCCGGTATGCTTTTTACCACCGGGGCGGCCAATCGCCTGCTTCGTGTGGATGAAGGCAATACGATCACTGATTTTGACGAGGAGGAAATCCAGCGCAAAATCACGATCTCTACTGCCATCGCCGTGGCGGAATGGAAGAAGGCCAAAATCAACCTCATCGATACTCCGGGTTACAACATTTTCATTAACGACGCGAAAGCCGCCCTGACGGCGGCCGATTCGGCCCTGGTCCTGGTGGACGGCGTGGCGGGTGTGGAGGTGCAGACGGAAAAGGTCTGGAGTTTCTGCGAAGAATTCAAGCTGCCGCGGGCAATCATTATCAATAAGCTGGCTCGCGAGCGCAGCGCGTTTGAGCGCGCCCTGGAAAGCGTGCAGACCAATTTCGGCCGCAGCACGGTGGCCATACAGATTCCCATCGGCTCGGAGCGCGAATTCAAAGGCGTTATCGATCTGATCGGCATGAAAGCGTATACCTACACGCCGGACGGGGATGGCAAAGGCAAAGAAGGCGAGATTCCCGGCGATATGGCGGATGCCGCCCAGAAAGCCCACGAGGCGCTGGTGGAAATGGCCGCCGAAGGCGACGATGCGCTCCTGGAAGAGTTCTTCGACAAGGGTACGCTGCCTGTCGAACACATTATCGATGGACTCAAAAAGGGCATGCGGGAACTGCGGATCTTCCCGGTGCTATGCGCTTCCGGATACCACAATGTGGGCACGGACCAGATTCTCAATTTCATTACCGATTACATGCCCGCTCCCACCGAGCGCGAAGGTGTAAAGGCTACCCTGAACGGCCAGGAGACCACCCAGAAGATCGCCGCCACCGGACCCGCATCAGCCTTCGTTTTCAAGACGACGGCCGATCCCTTTTCCGGCCGCATCACGTTTTTCAAGGTGTGCACGGGCGTCATCAAGAACGATTCCAACCTGCAGAACGTCACCCGCGGCACCTCTGAGCGTCTGGCGCACCTGAGTTGCCCTCAGGGCAAGACACTACAGCCGGTCACCGAGATTTATGCCGGCGACATCGGCGCAGTGGCCAAACTGAAAGATACTCTGACCGGAGACACCCTGGCCGACAAAGGGCTGAACATCGCCTATCAGCAGGTGAAACTGGCCGAGCCTTCCATCGCCTTTGCGATCGAGGCGAAGAGCCGCAATGACGAAGACCGCATGGGGAACGCCGTCCACAAAGTGCTGGAGGAAGACCAGTCCCTGCGCTTCTACCGCGACGCGCAGACGCGCGAGTTCCTGCTGGCGGGCACCGGCCAGCAACACGTGGAAATCGTGGTGAGCCGGTTGAAGAAGCGTTACGGCGTGGATGTCACGCTCAAGGCGCCCAAGATTCCCTATCGCGAGACCATTCGCGGATTTGCCGATGTGCAGGGGCGGCATAAGAAGCAGACCGGCGGTCACGGGCAGTTCGGCGATTGCTGGATCAAGATGGAACCGCTTCCACGCGGCGCCAAGTTCGAATTCGCCAATGAGATTTTCGGCGGCTCCATTCCTAAGAACTACATCCCGGCCGTGGAAAAAGGCATTATCGAAACGGCCGAAAAGGGCTACCTGGCGGGCTATCCCATGGTCGATTTCAAGGTGACCGTCTATGACGGTTCCTACCACGATGTCGATTCTTCCGAACTGGCGTTCAAGCTGGCCGCGCGTAAGGCCTTCAAGGCCGCCATGCAGGAAGCCAAACCGGCGCTGCTGGAACCCGTGATGAATGTCGAAATTCAGGCGCCCGTGGAGTATGCCGGAGATCTGATGGGCGACCTGAACGGACGCAGAGGCCGAATCTCCGGCATGGAGACCAAAGGCAGCACCCAATTCATCCGGGCTCAGGTGCCTATGGCGGAAATGTTAAACTATCAGAGTGATCTGACGGCGATGACCCAGGGTCGCGCCTCGTTCGCGATGGAGTTCGACCATTACGATTTTGTGCCGCAGTTGCAGGCGGAGAAGATCATAGCCGCCGCGAAGGCTGCCAAAACGGGCGAAGAGGAAGAAGAAGAATAGTTCTCTTCTGCACGTTTTGGACACAGATATGTGTCAATGGGGGCACAGACGCACTCTGTGCTCCCGCTTGCATCGGCCGGTTAGGTGTTATAGGCTCGTAGGGATATTACCGGGCGACTTCTGCGGAAGTAGTTTATTTTCATTGTTCGAGGCTGCTGATGGATAATCGAACGAAGACGCTTTTCTATTGTTCGCTCCTTTGCGCGGTATTTTCGACCGCTGGATGTAGTATCAATCAGCAGTCCAGGTTCCAAAATTCCTTCTTCCCTCCCTCGGCCCACCTGGTAGGCACACCCGGCGACAATGACCCACCCCCGGCAGTCCCACCGCCCAACGTTTATCTGGCCGAAGCCCCGTCTTTTCTGCTGAACGTTCCTACCATGGCGCCCGGGAAGCCGCGTGCCGATGCCTTGATTACGCGGGCTGAAAAACGATTCGAAGCAGGCAAGAAGTTTTACCAGTCGAAAGACATTGCCGGAGCGCGTCGGGAATTCGACGCGGCTGTCGATGCGCTGCTGGATGCATCGGACCAGAACCCCGGTGAGCGCACCGAATACGAACAGCGCCTGGATCAGATGGTGGACGCCATTTCGCATTACGATGCCACGGGCATGGGCGCATCGGCGGAAGTGGAAGAAGGCAAGTTCGAGAAGGCTCCCCTGGAAGACATTCTCACCATGACGTTCCCCGTGGATCCCCGGCTCAAGGATCGGGTGAAGGAACAGGTGGCGGCTACGGTTTCCCAACTGCCCCTGGCGGTCAACGACACGGTTCTCGGCTACATCAATTATTTTTCCGGCCGCGGCCACAAGACGATTGTGGCGGCTACGGAGCGTTCGGGCAGATACCGCGCCATGATCCAGCGGGTGCTGGATGAGGAAGGTGTGCCACAGGAACTGATTCACCTGGCGCAGGCCGAATCCGGCTTCATTCCGCGCGCGGTGTCACGCGCCGCGGCTGGCGGGATGTGGCAATTCCTCAAGTGGCGCGGCAACGAATACGGCCTCAACCAGACGGCATACACCGACGATCGCATGGATCCCGAGAAAGCCACGCGCGCGGCGGCCCGGCATCTGCACGATCTTTACAATGAGTTCGGCGACTGGTACCTGGCGATCGCGGCCTACAACTGCGGACCCATCACGGTGGAAAAAGCAGTGGAGCGGACGGGCTATGCGGACTTCTGGGAACTGCGCAGCCGCGGCGTTCTTCCGGCGGAGACCACCAACTACGTGCCCATTATTCTGGCCATGACCATCATGGAAAAGAATGCCGCGGAGTATGGGTTGGATCACCTGCAGTACGATCCGCCGGTGCAGTACGACACCGTGGAACTCTCGGCGGCGACAAGTCTCGCATTGGTCGGCGACATCATCGACACGCCTCAGGCGGAGTTGTCGTCGTTGAATCCCGCTGTGCTCCGGGGCACGGCTCCCGCGAACTATTCACTGCACGTACCGAAGGGCACGGGGAATCAATTGATGGCCACGTTGCAGACGGTGCCCGCCGAACGGCGCATCGCGTGGCGGATGCATAAAGTAGAGGCGGGCGAAACGCTGATGACAATTGCGAAGAAATATGGCGCCACTCCCGGCGGAATTGTTTCGGCGAACAACTTGAAATCGGACGACGCGGTGGAAGGCGATCGCTTGTTGATCCCGGCAGTCGCGCGTCCGGAAGCGCCGGCACGGCGTCCGGTTACGCGCGCCGCGAGACGTCGCGCCCCCGCTGCCAGCGCGCGCCGCACCGCCACGCCCGCCGCTGCGAAGAAATCCGCGGCTCGCAAAGCGCCGGTGTTAGTGGCTCACAACAACGGCAAATAGGCACTCACGAACGAATTTTCGGAGCCTTCCTTCTTTTCGCTATTGCCTCGCAGTCAAAAAGGGGTATTCTATGGGTGATTGTGCCCTGACTACAGGAGGCTTGCTTAATGTTGTTTGATAGCTCAAAGATCGCTCCGAAAGACGAAGAAGAAATGGAAGACTTCCACGACTACGAAGACGAAGAGCAGGGAGCAGCACAGAACTCCAAACTCGACGATTACGAAGAGGACGAGGAAGAGGACGATGATGAGGAAGCGGAGGGGAGTGCCCCGCCTCCCGTAGCCCAACCTGCGCCCACCCCCATGGCGGCTGAGCCCCCACCGCCCGTGGCCGCGCCCGAACCGGCGCCGCCTAAGAAGGCCGCGAAGAAGGCGGCCCCCGCCAAGAAAGCCCCCGCTAAGAAAGCTGCTGTGACGACGCCCGTCAAGAAAGCGGCGGCGAAAGCTCCAGCGAAGAAGGCGGCCAAAAAAGCCCCTGCCAAAAAAATCCCCGCGAAGAAGGCTCCTGCGAAGAAGGCTCCCGCCAAGAAAGCCCCGGCGAAAAAGGCTCCGGCGAAAAAGGCCGTGAAGAAAGCGCCACCCACGAAGGCCGCGAAGAAGGCTCCCGCCAAGAAAGCCGCAAAAAAGACTGGAAAGAAGAAGTAGCTGTTAGATCGAGCATCGCGGGCCGGATTTCCGTCCGGCCCCTACACTGCCTTGTGAATCGCCTGCCGGCATTTCCCGTACAGTTCCAGCAACGCATCGGCGTGCGCTTCCGCCGACCCGGCCGAAGTCTTGGCCGAGAACCCCGCGGTCTGGGCGGTCTTTCCGTATCCCGTGGTCACGGCAATAAACCGCATCAATTCCAAAGCGATTTCATCTTTGCTGCGCCCGGGAGAAGCGGGCTGAGCGGCTGCCGCATCTTCTGCGCTGTTGCGTGGTTCCAGTTCTGCCATATATGGAAGTAGTCCTCTCTGTGATACAACTCTAGATTACTGCATTTTCTTTGCGATGCCCCTCACCGCGATCCGGTACGTGCGAAAAATGCGAGGCGGTGCACAGGCACACCTGCTGGAAGTGGATGACGGTCACTGGTACGTTGTCAAATTCCGCAACAACCCGCAGCACAGACGCATCCTGGTGAACGAGCTTGCCGCTTCCGCGCTGTTGGGATACCTGAAGATCGCGGTCCCGGCGACCGCGCTGATTCAGATTCCGGCTTCTTTTCTGGAAGCGAATCCGGAGGTGCATCTCAGGCTGGGTACGCGGCAGATGGCGGTGGAACCGGGCTGGCACTTCGGCTCACGCTATCCGGGCGACCCCGGACGGACAGCCGTCTACGACTTCCTGCCGGATTCCCTCCTTCCCAAAGTAGCGAACCTCGACGACTTTCGCGCCATTCTGGTCTTCGATAAATGGGTGGCCAATGCCGACGGGCGCCAGTGCGTCTTCTACCGCGCCATGCTCCGGCAGGGCGAAGGCGCGCAGCCCGGATTCGTGGCTCGCATGATCGATCACGGGTTCGCCTTCAACGGTCCCAATTGGGACTTCCCCGACTCTCCCCTGCAAGGGCTGTACGCCCGGCGCCAGGTGTATGACGATGTGCGGTCGCTGGACGATTTCCAGCCCTGGCTCGACCAGGTGCGCCACTTCCCGGAGGAAGTGATGGATCTGGCGTGGAAGAGTATCCCTCCGGATTGGGTGGAGGGGGAAGAGTTCGAGTTGGAACAGGTGCTGGAGCGGCTGTTCGAACGCCGCAAGCGCGTGCCGGAATTGATTGCCGCGTGCCGCGGGGCGCGGGCCAATCCCTTTCCCAATTGGAAGTAAGACATATTCCCAATTGGAAGTAAGACGTAGCGCGTTGCTAGAATAGTCGTCGTGCTTCACCGTTACATTCTTCACAATAATCAGGTTTGCCTTGCTTCCGATCCGGTCCTGGCGCCGGGACAGGTGGGCTTGCTATCCGGCTGGGGCGTGTTCAGCACCCTTCGGGTAGCCGAAGGCGTCCTGTTTGAATGGGACCGGCACTGGGCCCGCATCAAGCGCGATGCCGCCGCGCTTCACGTTCCCGTTCCGGCGGACTCCGAGGCGGTGCGCCGCCAGTTGCTGGACCTGATCGAAACCAATAGCGCGTTCAATTCCACGCTCCGGGTGGTCATCGTGCGCAACGGCGGTGGCATGTGGGCGGGGCCGTCCAACGGCCGCGAGAGCGACCTGATCGCGCTCACCGCGGATTCGAAACAGTGGGGCGACGGGGTGAAACTGGCGTATCAGGAACAGGGTCGCCATGCCGCCTGCAATTTCGCCGGCACCAAGATTCTCTCGTGGGCGATGAATCTGACATGGCTCGAAACGGCGCAGCGCCGCGGTTTCGATGAGGTGATACTGCTCAACGAGCGCGGCGAAGTAGCCGAATGCACGTCAGCCAATCTGTTCATCGCGAACGGCAGTCAGGTATGGACGCCGCCGCTGAGTTCCGGGTGCCTGCCGGGAATCACCCGGGAGTTGCTGCTGGGTCCGGTACGCGCCGAAGGAATCGAGATCGGCGAAAAGCCCCTGCTCCCCGCCGAACTGGAAGCCGCCGGCGAGGTGTTCATCACGTCCACCACGCGCGATCTGCTGCCGGTACTCGAAATTGAGGGCCGGAAGGTGGGCGGCGGGAAGGATGCCCGGCTGGCGCTGCAAAAGGCTTTCTCGGCGCACGTCAACGAGTACGTGGCGGCGCACAAAGAGACGACAATGAGAAGGTGAAGCGCGCGGATCAATACCTCCTGCTCGCCTTCGCCTTCGCCAACGCCCTGGTTTACAGTTCCCTGCTTCCCCTGTGGGAGGGGTTCGATGAACCCTGGCACTACGGCTACGTTCAGTCGCTGGAAACGGGCCGGGTGCCGGTGCTCGGTGAGACGAGGCTTTCGCGGGAGGTGTGGGATTCCATGCTGGCATCCCCCGCGAGCCATGTGGTGGCACACGCCTGGCCGGAACTCCAGACGTTCGACCGCTACTTCGCGCTGGACGCCGCGGCGCGAGTCCGGATGCGGCGCGGCCTGGAGGCGATTCCGCGCGGTGAGGCACGGCTGCCGGATCGGCATACCAATCATGAAGCGCAGCAGCCGCCGCTGGCATATGCGCTGCTGGCGGCGCCGGATTTGCTGCTCTCCAGAACATCGATTGCCGTCAGAGTATTGTGGCTGCGGGTGCTGGCATCGTGCCTGGCCGCGCTGATCACATTCTTCGCCGCTACAAGCCTGTTTCGAACGCTCGGACTTTCCGGGAGCTATCAGGCACTGGCTCTGTTCTGCATTTTCGCCTGCCAGATGTACTGGGCCACAGTCGCCCACGTTGCCAATGACGCGCTGGGACTGCCATTGACGGTCTGGTTCGCGGCCGCCTGTGCCGCGTTTTCCGCGCAGCCAAGGACCACCGGCGCGGTGTGGCTGGCGCTGGCGACCTCGCTGGGACTGTTGACGAAGGCATACTTTTTGCCGCTACTCGCGCTGGGCGCAATCGTGGTGGCGTACCGGCGCGTTCGGGCGCTGGCCCTGTTCGCGGGCATCGTGGCGGTGCTGGCCGGCCCCTGGTACGTCCGGAACGCGGTGGTGTATCACAATTGGAGCGGCCTGCTGATGACCTCCGGCGGGGTGAACTCGTTCTCATCGCTGGCCGGAGTAGAGTGGAGCCGCGCCATCCCATATATGCTGCGCGCCACGCTCTGGACCGGGAACAATTCCTTCACGAGTTTTTCTTCGGTAACGCTCAACAGTCTGCTGGTCCTGCTCGCCGTGGGTATTGTACTGTACGGTGTTCGGGCGATTCGCCGCGGTCCCGCCGCCGGGGAGTGGAGCGTTCTGGGATTCCTGGCAGTCTTGGGCGCGGCCGTCATTCTGGTGGTGGGGAACGACGTTGTCTTTCTTAAAGGCGCCTCGGCGGGGGCCGCCCCGTGGTACACGATCGTGCTTCTGGCGCCGGCCCTGGGAATCGTTTTCCTCGGCCTCAGCGGCTTCGGCCGCATGGGACGCCTCACTGCGGCGGCCATCGCGCTGGTGTGGTGTTATGTCTGTATTACCACATATGCTGTGAAGCTGATCCCTCTGTACGGGGGTTACTCCAAAGGACGCATGACTCTCAAGGAAACCCTGGAATGGTATGTGGGCAGTCATCACGAACTGATGAGTATTCTCTCCACCATCAGCCTGGCGCCACCCCTCGCGATCTTCTTTGGAACTAGTGTCATAGTAAGTCTTTCCATAGCGATCACGGTGCGGTTAGTATACCGGCTAACAAAGCTTAATGAAAAAACAGCTTGTAAGCTCCACCAGGACGTGGTAGCTTGTTGAATACCTCAAATTATCGAAAGGAGGCACCTCTGTTGAATCATATCGACGACTTTAAACTGGAACTTCGATGCGACGTCACGCGGGAGCGCCTGTCTTTCGTACTCTTTCCGGTCGCATAACTCATCACTCCAATTGAATAGGCGGAACTCGCGTAAGTAGCGGTATTTCTTCGCCTTGCTGACGCGCATCGCAAGGGCGCGCTGATCTATTTGTGTCTTTGGAAGGCAAAATGAAAAAACAAAATCAAGAAATCGCGCTTTCCCCCGCGCAACGGCGGACTTTCGATTCGCTACGCTGCGGAACTGAAATCGGAGACATACTGCTACTCAAGGCGCGAGCCGGGTGCGGCAGGAGCATCATCCTAAACAAGCTGCACGAGGCCGTGGGCGGGGCGTTGCTGGGTGCGAAGGACTTCATGCGCGCGCTCTCCGCGCCACAGCCGGACGCCGTGGAGGGAGCGTTTCTGCAGATGATCGAGCAGGCGCTGGCGCGTTACCAGACCGTGATTGTGGATGACCTGCACCTGGTCATGCGGGTGGTATCGTCATGCGACTATCCGCGCACCTGGCTGCTGGATGCGTCCCTGACCGCCCTGATGGGTGAAGCCGCCGCGCTGCGGAAGAAACTGGTCTTCGGCAGCAATGACGAGGTCCCCTGGCCGCTGGCTCGCCGCGCCTTTACGTGGAACCTCGCGGAGTTCGAGCCGGAGGACTACGCCGGCATCTGCCGCAACCTGCTGGGCGAAGCCGCCGAACGGTTGGACTTCGCCCGGATTCACCGCTATGCTCCGGCCCTTACGGCCGGGCAATTACGCCATACCTGCATCTGGCTGGTCCGCGGTAATACCGTGGATACCGGAGCTATGATCGAGTATCTGCGTTCACCGCTTGAAGCCACCGGCAGCCGGCTACTTCAAGGGCGCCGCCGTGGCGTTACCGTAATACAAGCCGTTGAAGAGCAGCTTGTAAGTGGCGTGCGGCTGATCGCGGAAGTTGACTTCGGGACCGAGGAGCATGACTTTGCCCTCGCCCACGGTAGCTTCCGCGACGGCCGTGCCGCCATCCAGATACTGCTGTCCCCAGGCCCAGCCGCTATCCAGCGTAGAGGGACCGGAGAACCAGCCTACCGGCGAAGTATGCTCCATCTCGACCGTGGGTTGCAAGCGGAAGACGGGGCTGTTCTCGAAGAACACGTCCACCTGCTTCGGCATGCCGTAGGCCAGGGGATTGGTGTTATCGACGTTCATCTTCATCAGGGAGCCGGGAATATAAAACTTCTCGGCCGGCAAAGGGCGCTCTTTGCCATCGGGGCCCATCTCGGTGAGATAGTTCTTCACTGGCAGATGGAAGGCGTCGGCGATGGCCGTGGAGCTGCCGATGGTAACAATGCTTCCGCCCAACTCGACGAACTTCTTGAGCTGCGGCATGGTCTTATCGTCGGTGATGCTGCCGGTCCAGGCCTTGTATTCATCGGGGATGGCTGCGGGGGCGCCTCCGCGTCCGCCTCCACCACCGCCCCGTCCGCCGAACCCGCCCTGTCCGCGAATGGCGCCGCCGACGAAGACCAGCACGTCGAACTTGCTCTTCAGGTCGCCCGCGTCGAGCGTTTGGGGATAAACCACGGAGAACGGCATTTCATACTGCTCGAAGAGCCACTTGGTCCAGCCGGCGGGCATCAGGCCGCCATAGACATCGTAGAGGCCGATTCGAATGGGCTTGAGCTTGAGGGCGTCACCCGCGGGTTTGGTTGCCAGAGCGTGCACGGGAACGCCGAGTTCTTTGGAGCTTTTTTCGAGGATGGCGCGCGCCGTTGCCGAAGCCGGAACCCAGATGGCGCCTGCTCCCAGGTCCTGACCGTCCGCCGACATGTCTTTTTTCAGCCAGTAGACGTCCGCGTTGGCTTTCAGCAGGCGGTTGGTGAGCACGAAGGAATTGTTGATCTGATGGCTGATCAGGTAGCCCGCGGGATTCGCCGGTCCGGTGATGGAATCGGCCGGCGGCGGAAGCAGGCCGTTGATCTTGGTGAAGGGGCCGTCGAAGCCATCCTGGATGCTGTCGAACTGCACGCCCATCTGGTAGGCCAGAGTCCAGCCGGTAACGTCGTAGGGCCGGTTGGGCGGGCCGCCGGGATAGGCGAAGTCGTTGGGGTGATCCTGCGGCTCGAACATATCGCGGACATGCGGGCGGAAGGCCTGCGCGGTCTTGACCACATAGGATCCGGTGGGGTAGCTCTTGCCGTTGACAGTGAATGCCGCGGTAGCCTTCTGGATAGTAATGCCATTTTTGAGCAACGCGTTAACGAACTCCGTGGCAGTAGCGAAATCGGGCTGATCCGACGGGATGATGTACCCGCGAGCGTCACGCATCTTGGGGTCGTGGAGCACGCTGTTGTACAACTCCAGGGGCACGCCGCCGCGGCCGCGGCCGCCGAATGCCATGGCGTCAGGGCCGGGTTGGGTGTCGCCTCCGGCAGCGGCAGCCGCCGCACCGCGACCTCCACGCCCGCGACCGCCACCGCCGCCTCCGCCCTCGGCCGCCGCGGCGGCTTCCAGCGCCGCGATGCGCTTGGGCGTGATGGTCCAATAATCCTTGCTGCCCTTTTCGATGGAGTTCATTCCCATGCGATAGATGTTGTAAAGGAAGGTCTCGCGATAGCGTGAAGCCAGGTCGAGAATGGCGCGGTTGTTGGTGATTTCGTATTCAATCGACTGGCGGTAGTGCCACGGACCGGGTGTAACAGGCATGGGCCAATCGCCCTGCGGCAACTGCTTGCTGGGGACCAGCGGAATGGTCATGGGCGTAGGTTCGCCGATGATCTCGGTGAGGATGCCGATCATGTTGTGGAAGTAAGTGACGGTGCGCAATCCGCCATTCCACCAGGTGGAGTAGTTGGCTCCGCTGCGCATGGCGCTGCCGCCCTTGCCCTCCGCCACCAGGCGGCTGTGCATCGCCGTCCCGACCAGTTCGATGCCCAGGGGAACCAGCGGATCGAAATTGTAATTGAACGGATCGCGGAACGGCGGCATGAAGATCACCGCGCCTGCCGGACCGGTCTGATGATGGTTGTACATGATTTGCGGGAACCACTCCAGGAACAACTGACGGTTCAGGTTGGTGGTTTCCTTCATGTTGGACATGTAGAAGTCGCGATTGTCGTCGTGCCCGATGTACTTGGCCCACAGACGCGGCAGGCCGCCCATGCGGCGCTCCTGTTCGGGCTTCAAAGGCGCGCTGGCGTTTTCGGATCCGCGCATGTACCAGTTGGCCACCAGGTCCTGCCCGTCGGGATTGGCCTGCACGAAGAGAGCAATGTCATCATTGAGAAAGCGCATGGTCTCCGGGTCGGTGCGGCTGACCATCTGGTAGACCATCTCCATGAGTTGCTGCGACCCGACGGTCTCTGTGGCATGCAAGCCGCCGTCGATCCAGACGACTGCCTTCCCCTGTCGCGCCAGGTCGTGCGCCTGCGCATCGGTGAGACCCTCGGCGTGCGCCAGGCGCTGCGAGATCTGCTTGTACTTTTCGAGATTCCTGATGTTGTCCGGCGAACTGACGATGGCCATGTATTGATCGCGGCCCTCTTCGGTCTTGCCAATGCTGACCAGCTTCATGCGATCGCTTTCGCCGGCCAATTTTTTCCAATAGGTTTCCAATTGGGCGTAATTGGCCATCTGGTAATCGTCGCCGAGATTGAAACCTAATGCTTCCTTGGGAGTGGTAATCCTGGGCGCCGTTTGTGCGAGGGCGCACACGCTCGCCGCCAAGAACAGACAAAGTCGAGACTTCATATAGGTGAAAGTTTACTACAGTAACTTCACCCGATTTTGGGAAGGCGTTTGCGGCGATTGGTCCACTCTTCGCTGGTAAAGAGGCGCGGACCCATTTGAATCATGCGGGGCAGAAGATTGAAAAGCGCGGTTGGCGTCCACGGATTACCCTCGCGGGTCTGGTAGCCGCGCAGGTTCAACTCCTCGGCCACACGGGACAGCGCGCAATCCTCGACAATCATATCGAGCGCCAGGATGATGATTTCCTTTTCCGCCAGGCTCTCCACCAGGCGGGTGCAATCATCGGAGACACGCAGGCCGTACGGAATTTCTTCCACCACGTCCTTGTGCGGCACAACGGGGGCGGAATCGGCCTGGCCTTCCCGCTCCCATTCCAGACCGGTCAACTTCCAGCCTTCGTGGATACGCTGCGTCAGGTATTCCAGGGTGGGCAGCGCCGTGATGGACTCGTGCAGACGTTCCTTTTTGGGCATAGAACCTCCCGGCGAGCCTGCAAGCACGCCGGGTTCCATGCGAGGCGCGCAGATTATCGGCACTTGCGCGCGCGCCCTGTCCGCTCTTGGGAATCCAGTGTCCGCGGAGGGACGCTTAGGCCTTGACCGGCTTATCCGTAGACTTCCAGCGCTTTTCGTCCCAATACATGACTTTGCCTTCGCGGTAGGATTCGGCCGCCATATTAATCACCACCACCGCCTTGGCGCCGGTCTCCACATCGAGGCGCGGTTTTTCGCGGGAGCGCACACACTGCAGGAAGTTCCTGACGTGGGCCTCCTGCATATTGGTCTGATCCACCGGAATCTGGTAGTCCTTCAGGCCGAACTTGTCGGCATACTTTTCGCCGCCGATGGCCTTTCCGCGCTCTAACTGCGGCTTCACGGTGATGTACGGAACGTTCCGTTCGAACTGGCCGTGCTCCACCATGATGATGGTGCCCTCGTGGCCGCGGATCAGCCCGGGGATGTGGGTATCGTTAGCCATGGACGAGCTGAGAACCAGGGAGTGGCCCTTGGCGTACTCGGCCATCAGATGGAACGTATCCGGCACCTCGCGCTTTTCCTTGAACACGTAAATGCCGCCGGTGGCCATGACCTTCACGGGGAACTGCGGCTCATCCCAGCAGATGTTGAGCGGCGCGATAACGTGGTAGAACAGGTCGCTGGCGATGC
Source organism: uncultured Solibacteraceae bacterium (assembly GCA_963835555.1). Classification (GTDB taxonomy): domain Bacteria; phylum Acidobacteriota; class Terriglobia; order Bryobacterales; family Bryobacteraceae; genus Sulfopaludibacter. The sequence continues at coordinate 334,142 of CAWIGC010000038.1, forward strand.
CCAGGGAGTAGTCCCAATACTTGCGGAAGCGGAAGAAGCGGTCGGCATCGAAGGCGCGCTTGGGAGCCAGCTTGTATTGCGATCCCAGCCACAGATCCCAATCGATGTGGTTGTCTCCCTTGGCATCGGGACCAGCGCCGGCTTCGATGGGCCAGTTCCATTCGCCTTCGATGGAGTTGCGGTGATAGGAGCCCTGGCTCATCAGCATCTGGCCGATGGCGCCATCGGCGATGGCCTTTTTGGCTTTGGCCCAGATGTCGGCGGAGGTGGTCTGGGAGCCCACCTGGAGCACGCGCTTGGTTTCTTTCACAGTGGCGACAAGCTGGCGGGCTTCGTCGTTGGTGTGGACCATGGGCTTTTCCAGGTAGACATCCTTGCCGTGATCCATGGCGTCGATGGCGTTCTTGGCGTGCCAGTGATCGGGCGTGGCAATGTAAACGGCGTCGATATCGGGCTGCTGGAGTAGTTCGCGGTAGTCGGTGTAGGCCTTGGCCTTGTAGCGTTCGGCCATTTCGCGTTTGCGCTTCTCGTAGACGTCGCAGGCGGCCACGATCTGACAGCTATTGTCGGCTTGTCCGATCTGGGCGAAAGTCCGGGAGACGCTTCCAGCGCGGCTGCCGCAGCCGATGATGCCGATATTGATGCGGTCATTGGCGCCGATGACGCGGCCGCCCGTGGCCTTACTGTCGTTCTTGGATGCCAGGGCGGACTTCGCCGCCTCCAGCGTAAGGCCCGTGGCGCCCACGGTCTTCAGGAAATCTCTGCGGTCGTACGAATTCGACATGGGAACTCCTTACTGAGGATGGCTCCCATTTTAATACAAGGACAGGCTGGGAAGCCCGTCCTATGGCACCAAGACCACGGGCGCCTGCCAGAAATTGGCTTTTTGGCCGGTGGGGTCGAGCACGGTGACCTGGCAATCGTATTTGCCCGGCTGTAGTTTGCTCAGCGCCAGGTTGAAGCGCAACGGCACGGCCTTGCTCTTGGGGTCCATGCCTTCGGTAACGGGCAGCGGCGGCGTTTCAAACGCCTTATTCTGGCCGCGATAGAAAGTCACGAACGCCACCAGCGGCTGCTCGGTGGTCTGCCCGCGCTCGTACGCCTGGAGATACACATACAGGTCGCGGCTGGTGCTGAAGACGCGGGTGACACTGGGGATCAGCTTCAAGCCGTCCTGAACCAGAGGATCCACGCTGGGCAGCTTATCCTTGACGGCCACGTTGAACAGCGCGTCATGCACGTCCATGCGCTGGCTGCTCAGCACCACGCTGCTGATGGGCACACGCTTCAGTTCCTTGTTCAAATTGGGAATCGTGAACTTGCGCATGTAGGTGCCGATGCGGCCGGTTTCGTTGTCGCGAGCCAGCATTTTGATGGTGTAGGTGCCCGGCAGAATCGTGAAGGCGGTGCTGTACTGGACGGGCTGCTTGGCTAACTGCGCGGCGGTTTCGCCGCTCATCTTGATGTCCACGGTATCGCGGACGTTGGTCACGGTCACCCCATATTCGTCCTTCACTTCGCCGATGAAATCGATCATGGTGTGTTCGGCGCCGCCCTTTTTGGCCAGGGCCAGTTCGCGGCCGGGAATCTTCATGGCCACGGGGCAGAAGTACTCGGCCGAGTTCAACTGGAAGTAATTCACTTCCAGCGCGATGGTCAAGTCGGTGATGGGGTCGCCTAACATCAGGGCGTCGGCCAGTTGGCGCTCTTTGTCCACCTTATTGAAGTTGTTGAAAGTCTTCCCGCCCCAATAACCCACCCGGTAAGAGAGCTTGGCAGACGTGTCGCCGTTGTATGCGATTTTGATTTTGCGGTACTTGCCGTCGAGATTGGAATTGGTGGAATAATAGCCCAGGATATAGTAGCTTTCGATCGATTTCTGGGCGTTGACTACACCTTGCGCGAGATCGTTGTTATCCAGCAGGGCCTTACCGCCCGTGTCCGACGCCAGGGCATACAGCGTGTCCTGCGACTTGATGAAATTGCTGGCCATCGCCATGGCTGAACCGCCGGAGTACATGGCCTGCCCTCCCGGAGATCCATGGGCCGCATCGCCTATGGGCGCTTGCGCTACCAGTCCGCGCGCGTCCACCGTGTAGAACGCGACATTGGCGCGGGTGGCGGCGTTCGTGGTAGCCATTAACTGCGCCTGGTTATCCACTCCGTTAAGCCGCACGCCGCTGGCGTAGTACACCAGCACTTTCTTCTCGTTGAGCTGGCCCAGCATTTTGACCGCGGTCTGCAGGGCGGCGAGTTGCCGGTCGGTATTAAAGATGTTGAATTCGCTATCGTCCTCGCCGAAGGCGCTGCCGGTATCGGCGGCGCTGTCGTCGGCCGCGCCGGTGTCGAGCCCCTGGTCTTCGCCGATGAACAGCTTGTCCAGGATGGTCAGCAATTTGTCCTTGTCATCGGTGAAATCCTGCAGCACGTGCAGGCGATCGGAGAAGGACATCAGCGCCATCAGATCCGCCGGCGACATCTGTTTCTTGATGAACTTGACGGCCGAATCCATGGCGCGATACTGATCCGCCGGCGGCATGGCGCCCATGTCGAAGTACAGCACGATCAAGCGCCGGTCCTTATAGCGGACGGTGCCGGGAGTCTCGGGCTGAATCTGGAACTGCGTGACCGGGTCCACCTTGGGTTTGTCGGGTTCGGAAGGGGCCTGCACCGTAGGCCGCTGCTGCAGGCCGGGACCTTCGGCATCCAGCAGTTTCTGGTATTCGCAGAAGGCTACGGACTGCGCCACGCCGTCTTCGGTGATGGTGAAATCCTTGGCGGTGAGCCCTTCAATCGGTTTGCCGCTCTTATCGGTCACATTCACCGCTTCCACCACGAGCTGGGCGCTGGCCGTAAACTTCACGGGGCCCTCGGAGGGTTGCTGCGCGGCTTGCTGTGCGGCTGGTTTCTGCTGGGGCTGCTGGGCCGCCGCCAACACAAAAATCAGAAGGAATGAGAGAGTCAGCTTCATGGTTAGAACCTCCACCGCAGGGTTAATACAACCGAGCGCATGCCGCTAGGCTGGCCGGCCAGCCCGAATTGCGGGCTGGACGCGTTGACGATGTAAGTCGGAAAACTCACGTGATTCAGGGCATTGGTGGCGTCGAGGCGGAGATCGAGATTATCTTCGAAAGTACGCTGCATCGAAGCATTCAGGGTAAACAGGCTGGGGCCGGTAATGGAGTCTCTTCCGGCATTGCCCCACTGGCCGGGCAATGGCGATGTGTACGCGGCCGGATTGAGAAAGCGGCCGACCGGTGCGTTGTAGACGTCCTGGCCCGTATACTCCGGCCGGACCGAGCCGTTGATCGCCGTGCCCTGCAAAATGGCCGACTGGTAGAGCGGAGTTTCCGGCATGCCGCTGCCATAGTTAATGGTACTCAGGATGGTCCATCGCTTCAACAGCAGGCCGCGCCAGCCGCTGAGCAGCGCTCCTCCTTTCACACCCACACCGCTGGTGTATTGCATGTTGAAAGCCAGCAGGTGCTCCTGATTGAAGGGGGAGAGCCCGCGCTCGGCAGACAGATCGAGCCAGTTCTGCGCGATGACCGCGGCGCCGGCGCCACCGCCCTGAATGCCGCCGGCCCCGCCCAGGGCCGCATCGTCGATGGCCTTGGAGAACGTGTAGTTCAAGGTGGCGGAAAAGCCATTATGGAAGCGGCGTTGGAATTGTATCTGGCCCGACTCCTTGGTCGAGTTGCCGTTGGATGTCATGTAATAGAAATTCGAAGGACAGGACGGACAGGGATTCACGGCGCCCGTGGGATACGTGTTGGGCACGAACTCCTGTGTATTGCGCGTGCCCTTGATGCCCAGATAAGTCGCGGTGAGCACATTGCCGCCGGGCAGGTCGCGCTGCACCGAAACCTGCCAGTTTTGGGAGTAGCCCAGCAGGAAATTGGGGTCCACGCCGAACGTATTCGGTGCGCCCCCGGCGGGGCTGAGAAACGCCGTGGCCATGTTCAAGGGATTGGCGGCGTTGTTGGCCAGGTTCAGAGTTCGCGAAAACGGATACTGTTGCGCCATGGATGAGACCATGCTCTGGTAGACTGACGTATCGTAGTACACGCCGTACCCTGCGCGTACCACCAGCGAAGATCCGAAGATAGGCCGCCACGCCAGCGCGACCCGCGGTTCGATGCCATGCTTGTCCGGGTTCACCAGCGAAGTTGGATAATTCATGCCGGTCAGCGCTCCGGTGGGATTGGCGCCGGTCACCGGAGCAACGCCCGCGAAGCCCGGCAGCACATCCAGATTAACCATGCGCCCGTACTTCTCGTATGCCGGCGCGCTGTATTCCCAGCGGACGCCGTAATTGATGCTCAGAGTCGGTCCGATTCTCCAATCGTCGGTGACGTAGAGGTCATACGAAGCCGAGCGGAAATACTTATCGGCATTGCCCAGCGCCAGTTGCACCGTGTCGGGGGCGCCCAGGAGAAAGTCGGCGAAATCCGAACCGGTGGTGGCGCCGGTGAAGGTGAACGAGCCGCGCCCGTTCTGCTGGTTCAGCGAATTGAACTGCAGGCGGCGGAAATCGCCGCCGAACCGGATATTGTGCGGCCGGTGGATCCACAACATGTCGTAGTTCAACGCGTGGGTCTGATTGCGATTCAACCTCTCCTGAGCATCGCTCAGCCCGTAGATTCCACTGGTGAAATTGAGGGAAGGCGGCCCCCAATTGCCCGGCGTTTGATCGTTGCCCGCAATACCCGCATCGCCCGAGACGTTCACGCGATTGGCGAAGTAAGGGTCCGTGCGGACGCTCTGCCGGGTGTAATTGTAAGTCAACGCTCCGTTAATCCGCTGATTGAACATGTGGCGGTAAACGATATTCCCGCCCATGCCCAACATGCTGGTGGGATCCACGAAGCCGAAGATACTGGGACTGGTACTATCGCGTCTCTGGACGGCGTAATACCCGTTGATGAAGTTCTTGCGGTCGAGATTCCGGTTGAAGCGCGCCTGTCCCATGTCCATATCGGTGACGCTGTTCAGGGCGGTCTGATAATTGTACCCGCTGACGGACGCGAAGTTCGGCAATGGATAGTAAGCCATCAGCGCCTTGGCCTGCGGCGTGATCAGATTGACCGGGATGGTGTTGCCGGGGAACCCGTTCAAGGTGAGCGGTTGCCCCTGCGGGTTCACCGCTTGCGAAAAATCGCCGTTCCGCTCCGCTTCGGTGGGCACTGTACCGGGAAGAATATTGGCATTCCGGTTGCGCGTGCCCTGGTACGTAAAGAAGACCTGGCCATTGCTCTTGAGAATATGTGGAACGTAGAGCGGTCCGCCGAAGGAGCCGCCGAAGGTCAGGTTGTTATACGCGGGCTGCGCCGTGTTAGCGCCTAGCAGAGAGTACTGCTGGGCATTCAGGTACGAGTTGGAGAACTTGGCCATGATGTCGCCGCGATACAGCGCGCCCGGCCCTCTCCGGTTATTGCCGATCACACGGCGCTCGATGCCGTTACTCACGCTGCCATTCACCACCATGGCCTCGGACGCGCCGCCTGTAGGTTCGCTCGATGCGGCCGAGGCTCCGATGCCGGTATCGGCGGGGGGCGCCGGTGTCGCCGCCGGCCGCATTCACGTCCGTCCGCTGGAATCCATTGGCCGGATTGGCGGGTGTTGCGGCCGCGGCTCCCTTCTTGCCTTTCTTCGATTTTGAATTCTTGCCATTGCCCGGGTTATTGGCTGCCTCTTCCGCGCCGGCGATGGACGGTTTAGGCGGCGCAGCTCCAGCGGTCGCGGTGGTGGTAGTGACGTTGCCCGGAGCAGCGGTTGGCGGGGTGGTAGGCTGGGCAGGCGGCGGAGCCGCGGCTTTGATTTGATCCAGCGGCAGCAACTTCATCTCCCATGAGGGACTGGGCGCGCCGGGGGCGATGGCTACCTCCTGCTTGAGGGGCTCGAAGCAGAGCATGTCCACCTGAAGGTTCCAGGTGCCGTCCGGGACGTCGGGAAACGTGTAGACTCCCTGTGCGTCGGTGACCGCCGTCAACTTCTTATCGCTCTGCGATAGCGTGACGGTAGCGCCGGGTAGCGGGAGGCCGCCGAACGTCACCATGCCGTGGTGCTCCGCCGCAGTCAGAGGCAGTGCCGCCAAAACGGCCAGTGCCCCGCACAGCAGATAGTGATGAATCCGATTCCACATGAAATAATTGCTCCGCATTCGGTAAGTCGCTAATTGCCCGCCGGCATTTTGTCTGCTTTTTCGATAATGATCATTTCGACGGGCCTTCCCGGGCTCCAGCTTCAGGCTCAATTGCTGCTGTACTGCGATAATCACGATGTCTCAAAGATCCGGCGCTTCATGGTCAGGCTTAACCGAAGCCACTTCAAACGCGGAGGTTTGGGCCAATGCGCCGCATGCCGCTAGAGCTATGGCGCCGGCATGCGAGATTGTGCCTTTCATGAAAAGATCCTCCGCGGTTATGACGATTTGGACGCCGATCGGTTAACTTTTGCTCCTAGTTTTCTGATGGAAGCTTCTCCATGCGGTCGATTATGATGTTCTCGACGGGCAGTTTCTTAGGTTCGAGTTTCAGACCCAACTCCTGCTGCACCGCTGCCGGGAGACTCAGTGCGCTCGAATCGGGCGCGGCAGGACCCCGTCCCTCGCCGCCCCCTGCGCCACCCGGAGGCGGAGGACCACCCGGCATCATGAGTCCTTCGGCAGTCTCGGGGGCGTAATCCAGAGTGATGTCGTAATTCCCTGTCAGCCCGGTCTGATCGATGACGGGCCTTCCCGTGAGGTTTGCGAGCATATTGGCCAGCCCGTCCATACCCGTTTTCTTAGCCTGCAGGTGACCGGGCGCCATCATCATCATGCCACCTCGCCCGGGTCCGCCTCTGCCTGGTCCGGCGTCCGCACCGCGCCCTGCTCCGCCAGGCGGAGGAGGCGGCGGTGGAGGGGCAGTGGCGCGAACATCGCCATCCGGGCTGCGCATCATCATGGGGGCAAAACCGGAGGTGTCATTCGGATCCGACTCCTTGAATTTAGGGCCGCCCTTGGCTACTACCAACGCATATGCGGCATGCTCTTTCTGTTCCCGGTGAAAGGTCATTTTGAAGCGGTCGGTCAGAAGCTTCTGTATCATCAGACGATACTGCTCTTTAGTAGTGCCCGCCGGGATCTTCGCCACCACGTCGAAGCGCTGGGAACCAAGCCAATCCGGACCTTGCACCTGATAGTCCTTCACATTGAAGGCGTTAGTGATCATCTGGCGAAGGCTGACATTGCTCCAATCTACGCGTCCGGGGTCCTCGCTGCCGGGACCGCCGCGCATCATGACGCGGATCATATTACTGGTGGGCGGCGGGGCTGGCTTGATCGATGCGGCCTCAAATTCAGGAACGGCGTCCGTCTGGGCGAAGGCGCCTGCTGTCAGGCTTCCAGCCAGGAATGCGATGGCTAGATGACTTGATTTCATAATCAACTCCTTTGTATTCAGCAGAGGCCTATCTACGAGGGGTCTCCGGACACTTGCACGCCTGATTCCGTCGAACGCGCCGTTTCCGTATATGACGAAAAAACAACCCAAAGCGTTCGAAATTCCGGAACGGTATTGCCGAAAAGATAGCGTGCGCGTGGGCGGCGCCGGCACACCTGTGGAAACGTCGCGGCCTCAAAACAATAACGACCCCAGCGGATAATTTGTGACGCCGTCATGACGTTTTCTCTTTGCGGGACAATTCCCTTATGGCTTTCTCGGCTTCCCGAACGTCGTTGAGGGTCAGCCGGTGGCTTTCCACCAGGTGACACATCAGGGGTTGGGTGCTGCCGCCGAAAAATGCCAGCAGGTCGTCGATAAGGCGCCCCTGGGCAGCGTGGCGAGACACGGTAGCTTCGAAAATGTGGGCGTTACCGATCTTCTTGACGCGGCGCACAGCCTTCTTGGCTTCCATGCGGTATACCGTGGTCTGAATGGTGGTATAGGCGGGACGGCGGCGCTCGGGAAAGGCCTCCTGGATTTCGCGAATGGAACAGGCGCCGCTCTTCCAGAGGGCGTCCATAATCTGCATCTCCAGCTTACTCAGCTTCGGTTGGGGCATACTATGCGTATTTGTAATTCTACTACAGAAGTTTGTGGCTGAAGGACTGCCTTACTCCTGCCGCAACGCTGTGGCCGGATCGAGCTGCAGCGATTGGCGGGCGGGGATGTAATAAGCCACCCGGGCGAGCACTCCCGGCAAAAGCGGGGCGCCGAAGAGCAGTACGAGGAGTCCCCAGACGCCCAGACTGCGCCAGGTGGGTTCGATGGCTTCTTCGCCGGTCTGCAGCATCTCTTCGCCGTAGGCGTTTTGGAATTCGTACGGGTAGGCGAGGGCACGGTGCACCCGGAGGCTCAGGCTGACGGGGCGATTCATGAGGGCGCCTTCCTTTCGCTGAGACGCTTGGAGCGGATGACGCGGACCAGGTCTTCCAGGCGGCGGCTCTCGGCGTCGAGCACGCGGCGGCCCAGGGGTGTGAGGCGATAATAGCGGCGGCGGGGATCGTCCAACGCGGCGGCTGGACGGCGGCTGGATTCTTCGATCAGGCTGGCATCCATCAGCCGCTTGATAGTGCCGTAGAGCGTGGCGGGCCAGAGCCGCACTTTGCCTCCGGTGCGTTCCAGCACCTCCTGCATGATGCCGTAGCCGTGCTGTTCCTGATCGGCAAGGCACAGCAGGACATGGAACCAGTGCGGTTTCAGGGGAAGGAACGAATCCGGCTTCATATATCTCAATCGATATATATATGGATTGAGAGCAGGAGTCAAGCGGCTCTGAAACGCGTTATACTGGCGGTCCCCATGCCCACGCAACAAAAGACAGGGTTTGCTCTGGCGGTAGTCACCACGGTTTTCTTCATGTGGGGCTTCGTAACGGTGCTGAACGACATCCTGGCACCGCATCTGAAGGCGCTTTTCGACCTGAATTACACCCAGACGATGTTGATTCAGTTCACCTTCTTTTCGGCATATTTTCTGATGGCTACGCCCTCATCGCGCGTCCTGGCGCGTATCGGCTACCAGATGTCGATCGTGCTGGGGCTCAGCGTAATGGGAGTTGGTGCGATGATGTTCGTGCCGGCGGCATCCCTGGCTTCGTATCCACTGTTTCTGCTGGCATTGTGGGTGCTGGCGTCGGGGATCACGTTGCTGCAGGTGGCGGCTAACCCGTACGTGGCGCAATTGGGGCCGGCAGATAGAGGATCGAGCCGTCTGAATCTGGCGCAAGCCTTCAATTCGCTGGGCACGACGCTGGCGCCGTTCCTGGGCGGACTGCTGATTCTCTCGGATCACAATGGGCCGGCGGCGGCAGGTTTGAAGATGGCGGAAGCCAACGCGGTAAAACTGCCGTACGTGGGAATTGCCCTTACTTTGTTTATTCTGGCGGGTGCGATTTCGCGCTTTCGCCTGCCGGCGCTGCCGGACATCGAAGAGAGTCACGGCATCGGCGCGGGCGATAGCATCTGGAAGCATCGCCATCTGGTGTTGGGCGCACTGGGTATCTTTTTATACGTGGGAGCGGAGGTTTCGATCGGCAGCTTCCTGGTGAATTACTTTTCGCAGGCCAACATCGGCGGGCTCACCGAGCGGGCGGCGGCGGGCTATGTTTCGTTCTATTGGGGAGGCGCTATGGTCGGCCGCTTTGTGGGATCGGCCGTGCTGCGGAAGGCGTCTCCGGGCAAGGTATTGGGCGCGGCGGCGCTGATTGCGTCGGCGCTGGTCTGGACCACGGTGGCGACCAGCGGCGGCGTCGCTATGTGGAGCGTGATTGCGGTGGGCATGTTCAATTCGGTGATGTTCCCGACCATCTTCACGCTGGGCATCGCAGATTTGGGTCCGCTCACCGCAAGAGGCTCGGGGCTGCTGATCCAGGCCATTGTGGGCGGCGCGCTACTGCCGGTGCTACAGGGCGTGCTGGCCGATTCCATCGGCATTCACATGGCTTTCGTGATGCCGGCGCTCTGCTATCTATATATCGTCTTTTATGGCTTCAAAGGGTCGCAAGTAATACGGCATGCGTAGCGAGGCATTCTTGAGATGAACAAAAACGGGACCATGATGAAGAGCTCGATTGTGGCAGCGCTGGGTGGGCTGCTGTTCGGGTTCGATACGGCGGTGATCGCCGGGGCTACCGGAGCGTTGACGACGCAATACGGCCTGAATTCCTACACCCTGGGGCTGACCGTTTCGTCGGCACTGTTCGGAACGATCATCGGGGCGCTGTTCGGCGGAATCCCGGGCGATTTGTACGGCCGCCGCGCCAGCCTGCGAATCACAGCGATGTTGTACCTGGTCTCGGCGCTGGGATGCGCGTTCGCCTTTAACTGGGATTTCTTCGTGGTGTCACGGTTCATCGGCGGTCTGGGGATCGGCGCCTCCTCGGTGCTGGGACCAATGTACATTGCGGAAATAGCTCCGCCGCGGAAACGCGGGCGGATGGTGGGCATGTTCCAGTTCAATATCGTCTTCGGCATTCTGCTGGCTTATTTTTCCAACTATCTTGTGGGGACGATGGGGCTGGGCGATGTCGAATGGCGCTGGAAACTGGGCGTGCCGGCGATTCCCGCCGCGATTTTCCTGCTGCTGCTGCTCACCATTCCAGAGAGCCCGCGCTGGCTGGCACGGCAGGGACGCCTGGCCGAAGCCGAGATCGTGTTGCGCGAGGGCGGCGATGAGAATTACCGGCAGGACCTGGCGGAGATTAAGGAATCGCTGGACGAGCGCCACGGCGGAGCGAGCGAGCCGCTGCTCCAGAGCAAGTACAAATTCCCGATCTTCCTGGCGGTCTCCATCGGGATGTTCAACCAGCTTTCGGGCATCAACGCCATCCTTTATTACCTGAACGATATCTTTGCCAAGGCGGGCTTTAACAAGGTATCCGCCGATCTGCAATCGGTGGCCATCGGCGCCACTAACCTGCTGTTCACGGTATTGGCCATGTCGGTGATCGATAAACTGGGGCGGAAGAAACTGCTGTTGATCGGGGCCGGCGGCACCGCCGTAGCGCTGGGCGGGGTAGCCGCGATCTTCCTCTCTGGAACGCATCAGGAGTTGCTGGTGTGGTGTCTGGTGGGCTTCATTGCCTTCTTTGCGTTTTCGCAAGGAGCGGTGATCTGGGTGTACCTGAGCGAGGTGTTTCCCACGCGCGTGCGGGCCAAAGGGCAGAGCCTGGGCAGTTTCACGCATTGGATCATGAACGCGGCGATTTCGTTCATCTTCCCCACGCTGGCAGCGAGATCGGGCGGCGTGCCGTTCGTCTTCTTTGCGGTGATGATGGTCGTGCAGTTCTTCGTGGTGCTGGCGATGTATCCGGAAACGGCGGGCAAGTCACTGGAAGAGATGCAAAAGAATTTGGGAATCGAATAAGGGCAGGATGGCCACGAAAACAATTGGAGTTGATATTGGCGGCACGAAAGTTGCCGCGGGATTGGTGGATGCGAGCGGGGAGATCACCTGCAAATCGCGCGTGCCGATGGCATCCACGGGCAACGCCGCTGCCGGGTTTGCTTCCGTGGAGACCGCGATCAACGCTATTTTTGAGCAGGCGCCGGAAGCCCGGGCCGAAGTGACGGGCATTGGAATCTGCTCGCCCGGTCCGCTGGATCCCAAGACGGGCGTGATTCTGAATCCGCCCAATGTTCCCTGCTGGCGGAACTATCCGCTGGCGGCGGAGACAGAGCGGGTGTTCCGGGTTCCGGCGAGGGTGGATAACGACGCCAACGCCGCGGGTCTGGCAGAAGCGCTGTGGGGAGCCGGCATCGGGTACACCAACGTGTTCTTTGCCATTCTGGGCACTGGCATTGGCACCGGGATCGTTTTCGATCGCAAGATTTACCACGGCCGGACCGGCAGTGCGGCGGAAGGCGGGCACGTCACGATCAACTACAACGGGCCGGTTTGCGGCTGTGGTAAGCGTGGATGCATCGAAAGGTATGCCTCCGGTCCGAATATCGCGCGGCGAACCCGCGAGCGGCTGGCGGGCGGGGAAAAGTCGATGATCGTGGAACTGGCCGGCGGGCTGGATGCCGTGCGGACAGAGCACGTGGGCGAGGCCTTTCGCGCCGGCGATGCGGTGGCGCGGGAGGTTCTGACCGAGACCGCGCACCTGCTGACCATCTGGCTCGGCACCATTGTGGACATCCTGGAACCGGATGTGATGGTGGTGGGAGGCGGCGTGGCGGAACTGATGAGTTCATTCTTCGAGGACATGCGGGCGGGTCTGAAGGATTGGGCGATCAATCAGCGAGCCGGTGAAATTCCTTTGGTGCTGGCGCGTTACGGCTCAGAAGCGGGTATTGCCGGGGCGGCCGCCCTGTGCCGTTAGGGCCCTGCAAGCGGACGCTATAATTACGCAATATGCGGATGCTTGCTGTGCTGCTGGCCGTTTCCGGGCTGTTCGCGGCGGACGACTTCACGGTGTACGAATTGCTTGCGCCTGCGAGTCACTCGTTCGACATTATCTACGACGTGACGCAGACCCGCGAGGGATCGCCTTACTTCTACAATCCGATTCGCCCGGGCTCGGTGGCGACCAATGAGCGGGCCATCGATTTGGCCACCGGCAAGGTGCTGGAACTGGCCGTAGTGGATGGCAAGGCGGCGAAAGCTGCCGGCGGGGTGAGCGCGCGCACGGCGGACGACGCGCAGTATCTGCGAGTGAAACTGCTGCGCCCGGTGCCGAAAGGCGCGGAGACACGCATCCGCATTTACAAGACTTATACCGATGCGCCGTCATACTACGAGAAGGATGACGGCTTTGTGTTCGATCGTCCACTCGGCATCAAGCGCAACGTGGTGGTGCTGCCGAAGGGCTATGAACTGACGGGTTCGGCCTCGCCCGCGATTGTATCTACCGATGCCGACGGCCGAATCCGGCTCAGCTTTCTGAACGACCGGAACGATCAACTTCCTGTGCGCATCGTCGGGAGGAAAGTGAAATGAGGGCCGTGCTATTGCTCGTGCCTGCGCTGCTGGCGGCTCAGGCTAACTTTCACCGCGCCGCGCAGGATCTGGAAATTCGGTACTGGCTGCTCGATCCCCCGGGCCATCAGTTCCGCATCTCGCACGATTTCACAGTGACTCGCGTAGGGCAGAAGAGCGTCCACAGTTTCGTGCGCAAAGGCAGTACGGTGGCGCCCGATTCGAAGATGTTCGACCTGGACACCGGGGAACCGCTACCCACGCACGTGGTGACCGGCAAGAGCGTGAACGCGCTGGGCTATTATCCGACGCCCACCGATCCCGATTCCGTAGTGGTGCAAGGCGACCTGCCGCAAGCCGTGGGCGAGGGCCAATCCGTGCGCATCCGGGTGGAGGAGACGTACACTGACCCGGTGGGCTACACCGTAAAGAACGGCGAACTGGTGTGGACCCGCACGCTCGGGCGTCCGTTGAATTACGTGACGCTGCCGGAAGGCTGGACGCTGACCAGCGTGAACACTCCGGCGATCGTTACGCTCGACGCGCAGGGCCGCACGATGCTGCGATTCGCCAATATCCGCAACGATCAGCTTGCGGTGACCATCAAAGCCAAGAAGCGGTGAAATGCGGCTCTCTGCATTCTTGGCGATTTTATTGGCGGCGATTTCGCTGTGTGCCCAGGATCCGAGTTTTTACTGCCCGATGGATCCGGACGTCCGCTCGCCCGCTCCCGGCAAATGTCCCCGCTGCGGGATGACGCTGGTGCCGGGCATTCCAAATCCCATCGAGTATCCGCTGGATCTGCGTGCGGCGCCTCGCGAACTGCCGGCGGGTCGCCCGGTGATGCTGGAAATGCGCGTGCTGGATCCGAAAACCGGACGGCCGGTGACGCAGTTCGAAGTGGTGCACGAAAAACTCTTCCACCTGTTTCTGGTGAGTCAGGATCTGGAGTATTTCTCGCACGAGCATCCCCTGCTGGGCGCGGACGGTTGGTTTCGGCTGAACACCACGCTGCCCAAGGCCGGGACGTATCGCCTGCTGGCCGATTTCGACCCGAGCGGCGGCACTCCGCAACTGGCGCCGAAAACCATTTCCACTGCTGGCTACGTAGCTTCGCTGGAGCAGTCGATCCCCCACCCGCCCGCCGATCTGGCGCCGAAGCAGGGCCCGAATCTGCGCGTGGCGCTCACCACGGAACCGGCACAGCCGATCGCCGGCATGAAGACGCTTCTCTTTGTGCACCTGAGTCCGGCGGACGGAATCGAGCAATATATCGGGGCCTGGTCGCATATGCTGGCGGTGAGCAACGACCTTGTGGACACCATCCACAGTCACCCGTTTATCGCCGATGGCGGGCCGCAAATGCAATTCAATATCTTCTTCCCGCGCGCCACCACGTACAAGATCTGGATGCAGTTTCAGCGCAAGGGTGTGGTGAACACGGTGGCTTTCACGCTGCCGGTGCACGCGCTGCAATAGACCAGCAACCGGGTGCCGCGCGGAAGTGGCAGCGGCTCGCGCAGGTCGTACGAGCGTTTCCATTTCGGATGGAATTCCCGGAGCCAGATCAGGCGCCGGACGCTCCGATCGGGCAGTAAGGCGGCCAGTTCGACGGGGCCTTCGGGTTGAATCGCGCGCAGCAGCATGGGCCGGTCGAGTGTCATCGAAGCTCGCAAGGCGATGCCACCGCGGTGCGCCAGGGGTTTGGCTGGCTCCACGCGGGGAACCTCGGGCAGATAGATGGGATTGCCCTCAGGCGCGCCTCCTTCCACCCAGCCCACCAGGATGTCCATTTCAGGCTGCGCGAGGCTCTGCTCGTCGCGGAAATCGCCCACGCCTTTGACTGCGTCCCAGGGCGGCATGCGGCGCGCCAGCACCTCGTCGCGGATGGCCTTGGCCCACGGGCGGGCATCCCCGTAAGTGAGCAGGGACATGGCCGCGCCGCCGGGACGATGGCAGGCCGCGCAGCGATGGTAGACGATGCGTGAAACCTCGCGCGTCCACGTCAGGTTGGTGCTGATCACGTCGTGGGCGAAGCTGGCGGCGGAGAGCAGGAGCAGTCCGCCGGCCCTGACCAGTCGCACGTCAGTTCCCGCTGTCGCTGGTTTTGCGCTGCGGCTTCTTTTCCGGCTGGATGAGCTTGGGGTCCATGCCGGCGGGGAAAGAGATATCGAAGAACCCGATCATCATCTCGTCCCAGCTCTGGTCGCCCCATTTCACTTCTTTGGTGGGATCGGGATTGGCCGGGTTGTTGGGCGAATTGTCGAAATGGGCGGTACATTCGATGCGGGTACCCTTGGAAATATCGATGCCTGCGCCCAGGTCGTAAGAAAGCTGCCAGCCAAAATCGTAATGCGGCACGCGCAGGATGGTTTGCGTTTCGCCGGTGGGGAAGACCAGGCGGTATTCGAAATCCTTGCCGCGCAAGTGCATGTGGGGCAGCAGCGACATGAGCTTCACGTCATGGCCGAACTCGAAGCTGGAATGCACCTCGTAGTTCGGGTCGCCGGGCGGAATCTTAAACTTCGTATTGGACGCGCCCCACGTGAGGATGCGCTCTTTGGGCGGCTCCTTGGCGAAGCTGAATCCAACCCTGGTCTGGTCCTCGGCAGCTTTGCCGTTGGCGGTGTAATGAAGCTGAAACACCACGTCGGAACCGGCTTTTACCAACCGCGCGGTACCCGGCTCGAGTCTGGTGGGAGGCACTCCGGGGGCGAAGCCGGCCAGTATGTCCCCGGAGAAAGCCTGCACGTCGCCCTTTTCATTGCGCGGCACAAAGACCTCGCCAGGCTGCTTGTCGCGCATCCACTTGGAACCCGGCTCGCGGATGAACGCGATCACGTGATGCACCACTGCCCGATTGCCGGGGCGAACCTCGGCGGCTTGAATCCAGCGATCCTCGGTGAGGTTGAGCGGGACGATCACGTACTGATAGTCGATGGCGCCGGAGGCAGGCACGTCAAAGGGCTTCGGCATTTCGATGATACGATCCGGCTGGCCGATATTCCAGCCGTCCACGAACGCGACCGGTTTCGGCAGGTCTTTGGGATTGCCTTCGGGCGCGCCGCCATCCACCCATGCAATCAGCGTGTCGCGATCTTGGGACGCCAGGGAACGATCATTGCTGAAGTGCCCCACCTGTGGATCCGCCGGCCATGGCGGCATCTTTTTCAGAAGCACCGCTTCCTTCATGGCTTTGGCCCACGGGCGCGCCTGCCGGTACGTCAGCAAAGGCATGGGCGCGGCTTCTCCCGGCCGATGGCAGCCCTGGCAGTTGTGTTGCAGGATGGGCGCTACGTCTTTGGAATAAGTGGGTACGGACGCTGCGGCAGCAGACCCCGCCAGCCACAACCCAAGAACGGAAAAACAGATCAGGCGCATTTCCCCTCGCTTGTCCGATTATACGGGACGCGCCGCCTGGCGGATGTGACGGACTTTGTAACATGGGCGCCTCCGGCGCCACCAGTGGGTATATCCTACTGAAAGGAGTTGGAATGAAGGCTAAGAAAGCAATCAAGAGACTGGCCAAAGCCGAGACGCTGCTGGCCACCGTACTGGACCAGTATCCCGCCGGAAACGACGGGCTCCGCGATTTACTGGACTCAGCCAAGACTTCAATAGCGCGGGCGCGCGCCGCCATCGATGTGGAAGTGGCCGTGACTCCCGCGAAAAAATCGCCCGCGCGGGCCAAGCAGGCCAAGCCCGGCCGGTTGACGGAGGCCGGGCGGAAGCGGATCTCGCTCGCTGCGAAAAAGCGCTGGGCAGCGGCCCGGCGGGTAAAGAAGACTGCCTGACCCGATGCGCCAGTTTCTGCGAGTGACTGCCGGAAGCTTCCTGCTGCTGAGTGCGCAAGCGGCGGTTCTACCTGTAATTCCGGGCGATTCCACACGCGGCGCAAAGATTTTCGAAACCGAGCGGTGCATCAAGTGCCATGCGGTGAATGGGCGCGGCGGCCGGATCGGGCTTGACCTGGGACGCACGGTGAATCGCGCCTACACGCCCGCGCAGCTCGCCAGCACCATGTGGAACCATGCGCCGGTGATGTTCGGCGCCATCAAGGCGGCGGGAATCGAGACCCCGAAACTGAGTCCGGAGAATGCCGCCGATCTGTTCGCATTCTTCTACTCGGCGCGCTTTTTCGACCGGCCGGGGCAGGCCGCCGACGGCAAACGGGAATTCGCAGAGAAACGCTGCGGCGTTTGTCATGGCATCACCGAGTCACGCGCGGAAGGCGCTCCACCAGTGGCCAAGTGGGAGTCACTGGCCGACCCTGTTCTGCTGGTGCAGCAGATGTGGAATCACAGCTACCGCATGAAGCAGGCCTTCAAGCGACGCAACCTGGAGTGGCAGTCACTTACCAGCGGCCAACTGGACGACATCCTGGCGTACTTGCGGTCACTGCCGGAAACGAGTCACCTGGTGTCTCACTTTTCCAATACCAGCGGCCAGCAGGGCGAGCGTGTGTTCGAAGACAAGGGCTGCGTCCATTGCCACGTGGGAACGCTGGCGCTGGAAAACCGCTTGAAGAACATGACGCTCACCGATATCGCGGTGGATATGTGGAATCACGCGCCGCGCATGCTGGATCAGCCGCCCACACTGACTCCCGAAGAGATGCGGCAACTGCTCAGCTTCCTGTGGATGCGCCAGTTCGTGTATCCCGGTGGAAGTATCGCCACGGGCAAGAAAGTGTTTGAAGGGCGCCGCTGCGCGGAGTGTCACGCGGGCGGGGCGCACGGCGCGCCGCAATTGCCGGGACAGGCGCACAAATATTCGGAAGTGACCATCATCTCCGCACTTTGGCGGCACGGGCCGCAGATGCTCAATCGCATGAAGGAGGCCGGTATCGGATGGCCCAGTTTCGGCGGTTCGCAGGAAGTGGCGGACCTGATCGCGTATTTGAATTCGGTACAGTAACTCGGGGTAAGTCAGATGACCAGACGGACCATGATGGCGATGACTGCGGCGGCACCGCTGGCCGCCGCGGCGGCCGACCTGCCGGTGAAGTTAGGGATCGACCTCTTCAGCCTGCGGTCGCAGAACTGGACGCCGCTTCAACTGTTGGATTATTGCGCGGCGCAGAAAGCTCGCGTGGTTCATTTTTCAGAGATCCGCTTTATCGGCGGGCTGGATCCGGAGAACCTGCGCGCCGTGCGGCGGCACGCCGAACCGTTGGGCATCGAAATCGAGATCGGGATGCGCTCCATCTGCCCAACCTCCAAAATGTTCGATCCCAAAGCGGGCACGGCGGAGGAGCAACTGGGCCACATGATCGATGCGGCGCAGATTGTGGGGTCGCGGATTGTGCGGGCGGTGCTGGGCAGCTCCGACGACCGGCGCCCCGGCCCCATCGAAAAGCACATCGAGAGCACCGTGAACGTGCTGCGCAATATGCGCTCGAAGGTGGTGGATGCCGGCATCAAGGTCGCCATTGAAAACCACGCGGGCGATATGCAGGCGCGCGAGTTGAAATCGTTGATCGAAGGCGCCGGGCCGGATTTTGTTGGGGTATGCCTGGATTCGGGCAATCCGTTGTGGACCCTGGAAGATCCGCACCTCACGCTGGCAACGCTGCATCCCTATGTGCTCACCAGTCACGTGCGCGATAGCGCGGTGTGGAAGGTGCCGGAAGGCGCCGCCGTGGCCTGGGTACGGATGGGCGAGGGCAATGTGCGGATCGACGAGTATATCCGGAAATACGCCGAGCTTTGCCCCGGGCGGGCACTCTCGCTGGAATCGATTGTGACCAACGCCCGCGTGTACCCTTATCGCGATCCAAAGTTCTGGGATGCCTATCGCAACGACCCGGCATGGGAATTCGCGCGCTTTCTGGATATCGCCGCGCGGGGGAAGCCGCGGCCGGCGGAGGCTGCGCCCAAGGATCGCGAAGGCGTGCTGCGCAAGGAGCGCGAAGATCTGGAGGCCAGCCTGGCATACACTAAGCGGGTGCTGGGCATATAGTAAGGAGGGCCTTCGGGCCTGTCTGTTCCCTGGGGGGTAATCAATGAATCGCCGTCAGTTTATCTACACCGGCGCCGGATTTACGGCTGCCACGCGCCTGCTCGCCGAACAGGCCGCGGATCAGAAAACCAAGCGTGTGGGAATGATCGGCTGTGGCTGGTATGGCAAGACCGACCTGTTCCGGCTGATTCAGGTAGCGCCCGTAGAGGTGGTCTCGCTGTGCGATGTGGATTCCAAAATGCTGTCCGACGCGGCCGATATGACGGCCACGCGGCAGGCATCCAAACACCGGCCGCGCACCTACGGCGACTATCGAAAAATGCTGGCCGAGAAGGATCTGGATATCGTGCTCGTGGGCACGCCGGATCACTGGCACGCACTGGCCATGATCGCCGCGGTGGAAGCGGGCGCCGATGTCTGGTGCCAGAAGCCCATCAGCGTGGATGTGCGCGAGGGACAGGCTATGCTGGCGTCCGCGCGGAAACACGGGCGCGTGGTGCAGATCGGCACCCAGCGGCGCAGCACTCCGCATTTGGTGGACGCGATGAACAAAGTGGTGAAGCCCGGCAAGTTGGGCAAAGTGGGGCTGGTGGAAGTGTACTGCTACTATCACATGCGCGCCACCGCCAACCCGCCAGACACCGCGCCGCCGCCAAACCTGGATTACGAAATGTGGACCGGCCCCGCTCCCATGCGCCCGTATAATGCACTGGTGCATCCGCGAGGCTGGCGCGCCTTCATGGAGTACGGCAACGGCATCATGGGCGACATGTGCGTCCATATGTTCGATATGACGCGCTGGATGCTGGACCTGGGCTGGCCCACGCGGGTCAGTTCCAGCGGCGGCATTCTGGAATCGAAGAGTAAGGCGAATATCGCCGATACCCAGCTCGCCACCTGGGACTACGACGATCTGAAAATCGTGTGGCAGCATCGCACCTGGGGCGATCCGCCCGATCCGAAATACACCTGGGGAGCGACCTTCTATGGCGACAAAGGCACGCTCAAGCTGAGCGTGTACAGTTACGATTTCACGCCCGCTGGAAAAGGCGAATCGCCCATTCACCAGGACGTAACTTACGAGCTGGAGCAATATCCGGAAGACAAAACGGAGAAGGATCTGGAGAAACACTGCGCGCCGGCCATCCGCCATCACATGCTGAATTTTCTGGATGCCATCGCCTCGCGCGGCAGGCCGGTGGCGGATATTGAACAGGGGTACATCTCCACGTCCAGTTGCATTCTGGCGAACCTCTCGATGGACCTGGGCCGCTCGCTGGCCTGGGATGTGAAGGCGGGCCGCGTGACCGGCGACGAAGAGGCCAACCGGCGCCTGGCGCGGCCCTACCGCAAGCCCTGGACCCATCCGGCGGTCTGATACACTTTGAGGGTTATGGAGGCCCTGGGTCCGCTCGAAATTACGGTGATGGAGATTCTCTGGCTGCACGGCGACGGCAACGTACACGATGTGACGCAACACCTGCACCGCCCGCTGGCCTACACCACTGTAATGACCACGCTCGACCGGCTCTACAAGAAGGGCCTGCTGGAGAGGCGCAAGGCCGAGCGCGCGTTCGTCTATCGCCCGCGCCTGTCCCGTGCGGAGTGGGAGCAGAAGCGCACGGGAGATTTCGTGGCGGGCTTTCTGGCCGCGCCGCAGACTTCCGGCCAGATGTTGATCTCGTGCCTGGTGGACGCGGTGGGCCGCCACGATGAAGCGCTGCTGGATGAACTGGAGCGCAAGATCCGGCTGCGCCGCAAGGAACTGGCACGAAGGAGGAAGCCGTGACCCTTCCTTATGTTTTGCGTCTGCTGTGTCTCTGCGGCGCGTCTTTCTTCCTGTTGCACCTGGCGCTGGGGTTGGCGGTCACCCTGCTGACTCCGGCAGCGGCCCGATGGGCAGAGCGCTTGAGAGCGCGGCAGGCGGCGCGGTTTCTGCTGGCTCTGCGATTGTTCCCCGCGGCCTGTTCCCTGCTGGTGGTTGCCGGGTTGTGCGCGCCCAGTTATCTGTTGCTGGAACCGGTTTCCACACGGGAAGAAGTAAGCCTGTGGTGCGTCCTGGCGGCGCTCCTGTGTCTGACATTGATAGCGGCTTCGGCTGTCCGGTGCGCACGCGCGGCGCGGCGGTCGCTGGGCTACATCCGCTATTGCCAGATGGTGGGACGGCCGGAACATCTGGCGGGTGAAAATGCGCCGGTCTGGGTGGTGGAAGGCTCGGCGCCATTTATGGTATTGGCCGGCATTGTGCACCCCCGGCTGATTGTTTCGCGTCCCGTGGTGAATGCGCTCCCGGTGGGGCAACTGGCGGCTGCGCTCCGTCACGAAGACGCGCACCGGATATCGCGCGACAATTTCAAACGGCTGCTCTTGCTGCTGGCGCCGGATCTGTTGCCGGCGTGGCGAGGCTTCGCGCGCCTGGAGCGCGTTTGGGCGCGGTTTGCGGAATGGGCGGCGGATGATGCCGCTGTGGCGGGCGATTCGCAGCGGTCGGTTTCGCTGGCGTCCGCGCTGGTCAGCGTGGCGCGCCTGGGCGCCTGTCCGCAAGCGGCTCCGCTCATTACTTCCCTGCTGGCAGACAATCGGGACTTGGCCGAGCGGGTGGACCGCCTGCTGCGCGACATGCCGCAGGAACCGTCCGGCGGGCGCAGGTCCCTTGCCTTTCGAGTCGCGGGAATCCTGGCGAGCGGACTGCTACTCGCACTGATGGCGCGGCCCGCGACGCTTTCCTCCGTACACGGCCTGCTGGAGTATCTCGCTCACTGATCGCTACGGCACCCGAGTCATTACGTTCGGCGCATTCTCAAAAGCCTTGGAGTCCGCGGCATATTTGAGCAGCACGCCGTCCACGGCCTCGCCCGGCGCGGTCAGCACTTGTGCCTTGCCGCTGAATTGAGAGGTTAACTCCTTCCCCACCTGGTCCCGCAGCCACTTGGAATCCAGGAACGCCCATCGCAGCAACGATCCTTCCGGCCAGACCCGCAGCAAGGCATGGACCGGCACCTGGAGAAAGGCCTCGTTTTCGCTTACCAGGTCCACCAATTCCGCGTCGCCGGCCCGGAACGCCAGCGCGGTGAACTTTAACGAAGTGCCCTTGCCGTCCGTATAAGTGACGGAGTAGCTGGAACTGTTTTGCTGCACGACGAGGAGTGAATCATCGTCGCTGCTTTTCCAGGTACCCGCCAGGTTGGGATCGAGCACCGCCTGCTTCCCGGTGACGAACGGATTGAGAGAGACCAGGTTGGTGCACCCGGTCAATGCCGCGACACTCGCCAGGACCAGCGCAAAACTTGCGAATTTCATATTGTTGCCTCCACTACAGAACAGCGATGCAGCGAGGCTAGGATTGCACCGGCCCGCGGATTTTTTTCAAGGCCACCCGGATGGCGGCATAGTTGGCCGCGCCCAGCATCAACGCCAGCCCGGCAACGAGTAGAAAAATCGGCCAGAACGCATGTTTTTCAAAGACTGTCTGCTGCAGGCGATAGGCGCCGATCGCAAAGAAAATCAGTCCACTGGCGAAGAAATTCTTCATCTGGCGCGGAATGCTGCCGAAGACGAAAACGCACGCCACGGCGGGCAGCAGCCATTCCAGCAGGCGCTCTTCGAAGTGCGATTCGGCGGCCAGACCCAGCAGCAGCAGCGAGGTCATGACGTGGCCGGGAATCACAAAGCGGAAGGATTTCCCGACCACGCGCACCTGCTCCGAAGGGAACAGGTCGCACAAACGGTCCAGCCCGAAATACACCGCGGCGTTGATCAGGAAGAGGTATTCGATCTGACCGCGTGTCCAGGGCGCGGCGGCTTTCAGCCAGTGAGCCCACGGCTCGTGCCAGGTGGCCAGGCCGGTGAGAGCGGCCCAGGTAAACACCACGGCGAACGGATAGAAGTAGCGGGAATCGTCGGGACGGCGCAGGCGTTCAAAGACAAAGCCGGCAGTCATGAAGAGCAGCGCGCAGGGCAGCAGGTCGAAGTAGAAGCGGCCGGGGTCGCGGTCCAGGCAATCCAGCACGCCCAGGCGCAGCAGCGTAGTCAAACAGAGCAGGGCCGAAAGAGCGGCGAAGATCAGCGAAAATACCGGCGCGCGCGTGAAGCGGCGCAACCACCAACAGACCGGGAGCCCCGCCAGCAGGGCCCACCATAACTGCGCATTGGTGGCCTGCCGGGCGAAATCCAGCCGGTGAAACAGCTCCAACTTCGCCTGCCCTTGCGTGAGCCCGGTGAACACGCGAGTTTCTTCCAGGGTAACCAGCACGGCCACCGGCGCTACCAGGCAAAACGCCAGCATATAGGCAATGGCCACGCGATAGTATCCGTGCTGCCAGTTGCGAATTCCGATCCAGGCGGTGGGCGCCGCGCCGGCCCAGGCCAGCAGCACCGCAGGCAGGCCTGCCAGCGCCGGAAAGGGAAAGAACGTTAAGAAGGACACGCCAGTCAGCAGAATCCATACGCCCAGGTACAGGCTGACCTGCGGCAAGGTGAGGCGGCGCGCCTCCATGATCCACGAATCTTCGCGCTCCAGCAGCCGCTCATAGCGCTTGCGGATTCCGTCATACTCGGCGCCGGAAATAATCTGCTCGTGCCGCCAGCTCTCCAGGTCGCGCAAGTGCTGGGCCACTTTTCCGGTAATCAGGCGAGCATAAGCCGCGGGCTCGGCGAGCACGGCTTCGCGGGCCAGGAAGCGCCGCAGGTCGTCGGCCATTTCGCGGGCCGAGGCATAGCGCCGGGCTGGGTCTTTTTCCAGCGCCACCAGGCAGATGTTTTGCAGGTCTTTGGGGATGGCTGGATCGATGCGGCGAGGCAGCACCGGGTCCTGTTCGCGTATGCGGAGCAGCAGGTCGGAAACGTTCTCGCCGCGGAAGGGCGGCTGGCCGGTGAGCAGTTCGTAGAGCACGGCGCCCAGAGAGAAGACGTCGCTGCGCGCGTCCAGCGTGACGGCGCCGAGCGTCTGTTCCGGAGAGAGATATTCGGGCGTTCCCGCCACCTCGCCGATCTGTGACAGCCGCTCCTGCACGCTCAGGTCCAGGGCCAAACCGAAATCCAGGAGCTTCGGTTCCAGGTCCGGACCCACCACGATATTCGCCGGTTTCAGATCGCGATGCAGCATACCGTGCTGGTGCAGAAACTCCACCGCGAGCACCACTTTGTGCATCAGTTCGGCCCGCTGTTCGAACGTGAGGTGGGAGGCGGCGCGCGTGAGGGGCGCGCCCTCCAGGTACTCCATCACGAAGTGCGGCGGTTCCTCCGCGGGGCCCAGGCTATAGATTCGGGCGATGTGCGGGTGACTCAAGCGCGCCATGGCCCGGGCTTCCGCCATGAAGCGGGTCCGCAACAACGGCTGGTCCGCGTATCGCCCGGCCAGGGTCTTTATGGCCACTTTCCGTCCCAGCGCCTCGTCGAATGCCAGCCATACGCGGCCCATTCCGCCGGAGCCGATCTCGCCCATCACCTTATGTCCGCTGAGCCGCTCCGGCGCGGCTGGCGCGGCAGCTCCGAGCATGCGATCCATCTCGGCGAGCGCTGCCAGTTCCGGCGCCAGTTCCGGGTGCCTGGTCCGCGTAGCTTCGCCATTTTCCCGGCGATCCAGTGCCTCCGCGAGGGCATTGGCCAACTGCTGCTCGCGCTCGTCTTCGCTCATCATCGCGCGGCCTCGCAAATGGCGCGGAATCGCTTGACGGCGCGGTACACCAGCAGCGCCACGGCTTCGCGTGATTTGCCCAGGCGCTGGGCCATTTCGGCGGTGGAGAGCCCTTCGATCCGGGCCATCAGGATAGCCTGCCGGTAGTCTTCGGGCAGGGCGCGCAACTGCTCCAGCAGGCGCTCCACGGCTTCCTGCTGCGCAAACAAGCGGCTGGGCGTTTGCGTATCCCGCGGCTCCGGTCCCCCCGGATTACTGGACGAACGGAACGCGATATTTTCTCCCGCGCGCCGTTCGCGATTCTGGTAGCGCAGGCGGTCGATGATGACATGATCGGCAATGGTGGAAAGCCAGCGAAAAAAGCTGCCCGGAGATTGATACTGGAACCGGTCCAGGTCGCGGAAGGCGCGCAGAAAGACGTCCTGTACTACGTCCTCCACCTCGGAAAACGCCCGTGCCTCGCTGCTCAGTTTGAAGTACACAAGCACGGCGAGGCGCTTCTGGTACTTCTCGAAACTGCGCGAGAGCGCCTGCCGGTCGCCGGCCCGTGCCTGTTCCAGGAGCGTGAATGTGGAGGTGGGGGGCTCCATCGATTCGGCCTGAGTTCTATGGTAAAGGAAAACGGCGCGCGGGCCGGGCCGAGGCTGCTACGACCGATGGTAGTACCTGGTTCCAATCCTGTAACCTAATCGGAAAAAGAGGACCAATGTCTCGATCTCGCGCACTCGCAGTGTTTCTATTCGCCTTCGCCGCCGCATTCGCACAGACGCCCGATACCGCAACCATCAACGGCCACGTGACCGACCAGAGTCGCGCCGGAGTGGCCGGCGTGCAGGTGACGGTGAAGAATACGCGGAGCGGGTTGGAGAGAAAGGCAGAGACTTCCGCGTCCGGCGACTTCACCATCGTGGCGCTGCCCATCGCCGGCGCTTATGACATTACGGCGGCCAAGCAGGGGTTTGCCGAAGGCCAATTGCAGCACGTGGTTCTGCAAGGCGGCATGACGGCCGACCTCACCGTGCAACTGAACGTGGGCATCGGGCAGACGCAACTGACGGTTACCGGCGTGGCCGGAGAAGTGCGCACGGATCAGCCGCAGTTGGGCGTGGTTCTGAGCACCCTGCAGATTGAAGAAACGCCCATGCTCGATCGCAAAATCACCTACCTGCCGCTGCTCAACGCCGCCAATCGCCAGGCGATCAACCAGGGTGACGTGTTCATGAACGAGAATATGTTCACCACCAACGGCGCCGGCCGCCGCCAGGCGTGGTTTGAGGTAGACGGCAGCAATGGCGTGGACATGTGGGGGCGCCAGACCATCTTCAGCAACATGCCGGCGGCGTCGCTGCAGGAGATGACGGTGCTCACCAACGCCTTCTCGGCGGAATTCGGCGGCACCGCGGGCAGCGTGATCAACATGGTCAGTAAGAGCGGCGGCAGCCAGTTTCATGGCGAGGCCTATTACGCCGCGAGGCCCTCCGGCCCGGAAGCCGCGCTGTCCGGTTTTACGGCTAACAACGCGGCTAACGGCAATGACCTGACCAACGACACCATGAACCAGATGGCGCTTTCCATGGGAGGGCCGCTCGGTTCGGATCACCGGACGCACGTCTTTGCGGCCGGCGAATACATCATCGAAAACCGCGCTTCTCCCGTGATTACGCCGGTCGCGCCGGGCAACTTCGTGGGACATTACCGCGACTGGCTGGGTTTTTTCCGTCTGGATCGCCAGCTCAGCGACAACCACACCCTGTTTTTCCGCAGCGACGTGGATGGCTTCCACGACACCAACCCCAACGGCACCGTGGGCGGCAACAACCTGCCTTCAGTGGCGCGCACCTTCCGGCGTCGGACGTATTCCGAGGCGTTGGGCGAGACCGCGGTGTTGAGCCCGACCCTGATCAACAACCTTCGCCTGCAATTCCAACTGGCATCGCCGATCACCGAGTTCGATCCGGCGATCTATGGCACGCAGTATTCGGTGCCGATCGCGGGTGTGGGCACCTTCACCTCCGGCACTTCGCAATCCGCGGTGCTGATGAATCGCCAGTACGAAGCAAATGACGTACTTTCGGCGACCCGGGGGCGGCACCAGATCAAGTTCGGCGCCGATTTCATCTTCGCGCATACCGGCGGCAACGGAAAGGAATTCGGCGGACCCAGTTACCTGGGCGTGTTCACGTACAACACCTGCGCGCTGACGGCGCTGCAATGCGAGAGCCAGGCCTACCTGAACAACATCAGCAACGTGAAGACGTATGCGCAGAGTTACGGCAACGCGGTTTACACCGTGAACGATGCGCTGTGGGCCTTGTTCGTCCAGGATGACTTTCACATCCGCAAGGACCTCACCATCAACCTGGGCCTGCGCTACGAACAGCAGACCTTCACCGATTCGCGCAAGGACTTTGCGCCGCGCATCGGCTTCGCCTACAATCCCGGCGGCGACGGCAGGACCGTGATCCGTGGCGGCTTCGGCATCTACTATTCGCAGATTGTCGATAATAACCAGGCCAACTATTCCCTCACCGGGCCCACAGGCATCTTCAACTACTCCGCCGGTCCGGGCCAGATCGGGTTCCCCACCAGCGTTGCCGCCGTGCCTCTTCCGGCGTTCCCGGCGGGCGCTCAACAACCGCTGCGCAACCTGTATCTGCGGCCCGGAGACGCCTCCTACTATAACCAGTTCTTCCCCACGAGCACGCTGACCGGCTACCCCAACGCGCTGCTGAATCCGTACACGGAACAGTGGAGTATCGGGGTAGAGCGGCGACTGGCGCCCAATTGGGTATTGAGCGTGGACTACGTGGGCTCGCACACGGTGAAGATCAACCGTCCGCTGGATGTCAATCCGCCCACTTCCTTCATCCGGACCGCGCCCGGCCAGGTGCGATCGCAACAAGCCGCCAACTGCACGCGGCCATACTGGATCTGGTGGTATCAGCAGCACGGCACGGCGTGCAATCCGGCCGCGGCCACCAATCCCCAGCCGCCCTACGCGCTGATTCAAAGCGACGTCAACAACGGGTTCGCTCATTACAACGCTCTGGACGTTAACCTGACCCACCAGTTCAGCAGCAAGTTCTCCATGCTGGTGAGCTACACCTGGTCGCACGCCATCGATAATGTGGATCCCGACGTGCCGGGCCAGAATCCCAATGACCCGCTCATGACCGCCATGGCGGAAAACGGCAACGCCATCTTCGACCAGCATCAACGCCTTGTGCTGAGCGGCGTTTACATGCTTCCGCTGGGAATCCATTTCGGCGGAGTGGCGACGTTGGGCTCGGCGCTGCCGTTTAACTATGTCACCGGCGCGGCCAATAGCGGCGATGGCGCGACCACCGACCGGCCGGTGATCAACGGTGTGGTGGTGGGCCGCAACACGGGCCGCGGGCGTCCCATCTATGACTTCTCCCCATTTCTGGAGAAGGTATTTGCTATCAAAAGCGAGCGCACTCACCTGACGCTGCGGGTGGAATCCTTCAACGTGTTCAACCACGCGAATTTCGCAGGGTACAGCGGAACGTGGGGCAACGGCGTCACTCCCGGCGCAGGTTTCGGAGCGCCGCTGGCCGGCATCACCAACCAACTGCCCGCACGTTCCCTGCAGTTCGTGGCGCGCCTGACCTGGTAGCTTACTGCGCCGCGCAGGCGGCCATAAAATCAGCCATCTCGTCGAGTTCCTGCTGTTCGTGAAGACGGAAATAAGCGAACCGCTCGTGGTGCATCGGCGCGACCGCGATGGTGCGGCGGGAGGCGCCGTGGACTCGCACGAGCACGTAGATACCGTCGGCAAGTTGCGGATCGTGGCCGTTGATCTTGCCCTTGCCCGCTTCGTAGATCAGGATCTTGGCAGCGGTGGCATCGCTCGACGCGGCGATGACACTGAAACTGCCCTTGAACTGCTTGGCTCTTGCAGGACCCACCCGATCGGCGACCCGCTGGAAGAGAGCCGCTGCCCGCTCGCGAAGAACCGCGCTATACTCCGCCAGCGGGGCGGTCTGGTAGCTGGTCTCCGTGAACTGGAACTCCATCGTACCCAAGCGCAACGGTCCTTCGCCGCTGTTCCCAGTATATCGGCCGGGCCTGCCAGAAGGTGCTGCACTGGTACGATCAAGGGGATGGCGACGTTCCGCATCACAGAAGGTGAGCTTGCCCGCGATATTCATGCGGTGCTGGCCAAAGTACAGGAGGGCATCGAGGTGATAGCGTGACGCCAAGCCGGTGAGTGCGCTTCTGGGCGCACTGGAACACGAATACGGAGAGACCGAAATCGTGATCTCTTCCATCACCGTAATCGAGCTGGAGCACGGTCTGCATCGCGCCCAAACCGAGGAGCAGGCGCGGAAACGGCGCGAATATCTGGATACCGTCTTCACGGCGATTCCCGTGGAACCGTTCACCAGGGAAATCGCCTCCCTTGCAGCGAAGAGCGACGTCGAGGCGCGAAGACTCGGGCGCTCGATTCCGTTTGCGGACCTGCTGATTGGTGCGACCGCTCTGTACTTCCGCTACTCTGTTGGCACACGGAATCTGCGACACTTCCAGATGGTTCCCAACCTGGCTATCATTCAACTCTAATTTAGTTCTCCGTGGCGACTTTCTCAATATGGTCGATAACGATCATTTCCACCGGCCCCTTTTTGGCCTCCAGTTTGAGGCCGAGTTGGGCCTGCACGGCGGCGAAGATGTCGGGTGGGGCCTCCGTGTCGGGAGGAGCGCCGACGGGACCGCCTGCCGGGACGGCGCCCGCCGGCGGAACCATCGGTCCCATGGGCCCGGACATTCCCTCCGGCGAGAAGGTCAGGATGAAATTATATTTTGCCGTTAAGCCCGTGAAGTCCGTTACCGGGCGGCTCAATTGCCTCGTGAGCCGCTCGGCGAAGTCTGCCATCGTCTGCTTCTGCGCGATGAATCGCGCGCGGGTGGGCATCATGATCGTAAAGATACCGGGGCGCGCCGGCAGCGGAACGATGGGAAAGCCGTCCGGACCCATTTTCGGCTGCGAAGGTGGCGGCGGCGGATCGGCGTCCGTCGCGGTGGCCGGCTCTTCCACCGACTCTCGCATTTTCGCTCCGCCCTTGGCGACGGTCAGGGAGTACATCGGAAGTTCCCTGGTTTCCCGGTGATTGCTCATCTTGAAGCGCTCGGCCAGCAGGTTCTGCAGCATGATCCGAAGCTGTTCCTTAGTGGTCTCGGGCGGCATGGTGGCGGTGATATCGAACCTCTCTGTATCCAGCCAGGCTGGTCCGGAGATCTGGAAGTCTTTCACGTCGTAAGCGCTCATCAGAAGCGCCTTCAGACTCAGGTACGGATAGTGAATCCTGCCTGGATCGTTGGTGCCGGGCCCGCCGCTCGTGGGAGCGAACATCATCCTTCCCGGTCCGCCCGCAGGCAACGCCGCCGGCTTCACCGATGCCACATCGAACTTCAGAGTCTTGTCGACGGTCTGGCCGTGGAGAAGGCATCCGGTCAAGATGACGAAACCGATTCGTGCCGGAGCCGCAAGCATTCGCGCCAGCCTATCTTTTCTCTGCGATCATCCGGTCCAGTTCGTTGAAAAGCGCCTTGCCTTCGAAAACGTCGCGCGCCTGATCGTAAATGTAGTCGCTGCGGATGTCGCCGTTCCAATCGATCACGTACAGGTGCGGGAACATCAGCTTGCCGCTGCGGACGTAGGAAAACGCCATCTGGCCGGCATCGAACAGAATGGGGTAAGTCACGCCGTGTGCTTTGATGAATTCCGAAACCTTGCCGGCATCGTCTTCCGGAGCCTTCACCACGGCCAGCACCTGCACTTTGCTGCCGTACTTCTGCTCCACCTTGTGCAGCACGTCGGCGAATGCCTGGCAGTGCGGACAGGTAGTCTGCATGAATTCGAGCAACACGATTTTGCCGCGGTAATCCGCCAGGTCGTACACCTGCATGCGCGAATCGGGGAGAGCGAATCCGGGCGCGCGCCG
Organism: uncultured Solibacteraceae bacterium; assembly: GCA_963835555.1. Taxonomy (GTDB): domain Bacteria; phylum Acidobacteriota; class Terriglobia; order Bryobacterales; family Bryobacteraceae; genus Sulfopaludibacter. The sequence goes on from CAWIGC010000038.1 coordinate 364,609, forward strand.
CTGCGCGCCAATAGCGGCCAGTGCCGCGATACCCAGTAAGATTGCGAGTTTTCGCATTTCTGTCTTCACCTTACCATTTTCCTCAATGATTCCTCGTAAGGGGCGCGAGCCACACCGTGCTCCGTGATGATCGCCGTGACATACCGCGAGGGCGTGACGTCGAACGCCGGATTCTGCACCGCGGTGCCCTCGGGCGCCACCCGGTGGCCGAATACATGGGTGACCTCGGCGGCGGCGCGCTGTTCGATGGGGATCTGGTCGCCCGATGCCAGCGTCAGGTCCAGGGTGGAAACCGGCGCAGCCACGAAGAAAGGCACACCATTTTCCTTGGCCAGCACCGCCACCGAATACGTGCCCACCTTGTTCGCCACGTCGCCGTTGGCCGCGATGCGGTCCGCGCCCACCACCACGCAGCCGATGCGCCCGGCCTTCATGAAATGGCCGGCCATGCTGTCGGTAATCAGCGTGGTCGGGATGCCGTCCTGCTGCAACTCCCACACAGTCAGCCGCGCGCCTTGCAGAAAGGGGCGCGTTTCGTCGGCGAATACGTCCACTTGTTTGCCGGCGGCTACGGCGGAGCGGATCACCCCCAGCGCCGTGCCGTAACCGGCGGTGGCCAGGGCGCCCGCATTGCAGTGCGTCAACACGGTCTTGTGATCCGGCACCAGTTCCGCGCCATGGTCGCCGATGGCGCGGCAGATGGCGATGTCTTCTTCGCGCACCGCCTGCGCCTCGGCCACCAGGCGTTCGCGAATCTCGGCGAGGGGCCGGCCGCGGAGCGACTGGTACAACCGCTTCATACGATCGATGGCCCAGAATAGATTCACCGCGGTCGGACGCGTCTTGGCGAGCGTGTCGCAGATGGTTTCCATCTGCCCGTCCAGATCGCCTTCTTCCGCCTGCATGGCGCCCAGAGCGATCCCCATGGCCGCCGCCACTCCAATGGCCGGTGCGCCGCGGATGATCATGTCGCGAATCGCCGTTGCGACTTCCCGATACGTCCGGCAGGTCACGTATTCTACACGAAGCGGAAGCCGCGTCTGATCGATCATCACCACCGCGCCATTCTTCCACTCAATCGTCTCTACCATAAATGGGGCAAATCCTTCCTTGTGCTGTACAGAGCCAGAAACAAAAATGTGTTGTAGCAGGCATGCATGGCCGCGGCCGCCCGGGTCGATCCGGTGCGATGCCGCATGATGCCGAAACCCGCGCCCGCCAGAGAAATGACCACCGCGTGACGCCAGGAATTTCCGTACTCGCGGTAGTGCAGCAGACCGAACGGAATGGCCGCGCCCAGAATTCCGTAAACCGGCCCGACGCTGCGCACCAGCAGAGGCTGCAGAAAACCGCGAAAGGCCAGCTCTTCCGCCACCGGCGCAATCGCAATGCCGAAAAACGTCAGCAGAAACAGCGAGGTGCGATCCTGCATCATGTCGGTCATCGGATTGGACGTTTCCGGGGTCTTGAGCAGGGACGCGGCAAGCGCTACTCCCAATGCTGTCGCTACTCCGGCGAAGGCGATCCCGATGAGAGGCACACCCGAAGGCGCCCACGCCAGCGACCGCCAGAACGGCTTGCCATACTGCGCGCGGAACATCACGGCGATGGCGCCAAATACCATGAGGTAACCCAGTATCTGCGCCGGCAGCAGCTCCATCACGACCAGAGCGGGATGCCGGTGCAACAGCCAGACCACGCCGCGCACCAGCAGGATGCCGAGAGCCATGCAGGGCAGGGTCATGGCCGTAATCAGCAACAGGTCCACGTAGCTCCAGAACGGATACGGCTCGGGTGGAGGCGGAAGTGGAGGCGGAGGCGGCTCCTCCGCGGGGAGTTGCGGCCCCAGATCCTGCGGCCCTTCGTCCATCATGCATCTTTCTCGATCAGGGCCGCGGCCAGCAGCGGAACCATAATTTCGTGATGTCCGGTGATGGCGTATCCCTTGCCCGTCCGCACCGGCATGAGGACGTTCCACCACATTGACGCGCGGCCGGTAGTGCTGCAGGAAATCGAAATTCGCGGTAGTGAATGCGGCCAGGGGATGTCCCAGGTTGCGCACCGCGGATACCGCCTTCAAAAACACTTCCGGCATCACTACGGCCGAGCCCACGTTCAAGTACACGCCGCCTTCATTCAGATCCGCGACCGAAGAGCACAGCAAGCGGAAATCGCGATGCGTGGCGCTGCCGATCGCCGCCGGATCGGCCGCGGGATGCATGTGCGGCGTATCGGTGCCGATGGCCACGTGCACGGTAAGGGGGATGCCGCCGCGGTATGCCTGCAGCACCAGGCTGCATGCGCCGTGCGGGGGCGCCTGCGCATCCAGTGCGCGGCCCAGCGCTTCGCCCATGCCCAGGCCGTCGCCATCGCCCTTTGCAATGGCCACGATTCATCTCGCGGCCGGTCTCTTCGGCGGCGCCGAATCGTCCGTCGGGCAGCACCGCTTCCACGTCTTCACTGGTATGTCCGGCAAGCGCGATTTCGAAATCGTGAATGGCGGCGGAACCGTTCATGGCGAAGGCCGTAGCATAGCCGCGCCGCATCAGGTCGATGAGCACCGGCGCCAGACCGCACTTGATGACGTGCCCGCCCATGCCCCAAATGATGGCGCGCCGCCGCGCCCGGGCCTCTGCCACGGCGGATCACCACGGCGCGAAAAGAGCCGGCCGCCAGCAGGTGCGGCAGCGAATCCAGCCACCCCGCCATACCCGCGCCCTGCCGGTATGCCGACGCGAAATGTTCCGTCTTCACCTTGCCGCCGCGTTCCTGCAGACCGACAGTCCGCAAGCCGGCGAGATCCATCGGTCGCTTGCCGTATTTGCTCATGCCGCCCTTCCGTGGCCGGCCAGCGCCTTGCGCAGCGCCTCGGCCGTATAGCTTTTTTTCGAGCGGCTGACCTGCTCGGGCGTACCGCAGGCCACCACCCGCCCGCCATACTCGCCGCCGTCCGGGCCCAGGTCGATAATCCAGTCCGCGGTCTTCATCACATCGGTATTGTGCTCGATCACCACCACGGTGTTGCCCAGCCCCACCAGCCGCTGCAACACATCCAGCAGTTTCCGCACATCGTCGAAATGCAGTCCGGTGGTGGGCTCGTCCAGCAGGTAAAATGTGCGGCCGGTCTGGCGTTTGCTCAGTTCCTTAGCCAGCTTGATGCGCTGCGCCTCGCCGCCGGAAAGCGTGGTGGAAGATTGGCCCAGGTGTACATAGCCGAGCCCCACGTCCAGCAGCGTTTGCAGTTTGGCCTTGATCTGCGGCAGGTTTTCCATCACGCCCAACGCTTCTTCCACGGTGGCTCCAGCAGATCCGCGATGGAATAGCCTTTGTATTTCACCTGCAGGGTTTCGCGATTGTAGCGGCGGCCGCGGCACACATCGCAGGTCACATAAACGTCCGGCAGGAAGTTCATCTCGATGCGTTTCAACCCGTCGCCCTGGCATGCCTCGCAGCGTCCGCCCTTCACGTTGAAGCTGAAGCGCCCCGGCTTGTACCCGCGCTCGCGCGATTCCGGCAGCATGGCGTACAGGTCGCGGATCAGCGTGAACAGCCCTGTGTAGGTGCAGGGATTGGAGCGCGGCGTGCGGCCGATCGGGTCCTGGTCGATGCGAATCACCTTGTCGATATGCTCGATGCCTTCGATAGCGGTCGTGCGCCCCAGGTTCGTCGTGCGAGCCGTAGATCTCGCGCGCCAGCGACCGGTACAGAATCTCATTCACCAGCGTGGATTTGCCGCTCCCGGAGACTCCCGTTACCACCGTGAGCAGTCCCAAGGGGATTTCCACGTCGATATCTTTCAGGTTATGCTCGGTGGCGCCGCGGATGGCCAGCGTCTTTCCGTTGGCCTTACGGCGCTCCTCTGGTACCGGAATTTCGAGAGTACCCGAAAGATACTGCCCGGTCAGGGAGGCCGGATTCCCGGCGATTTCCTCCGGCGTTCCCTGGGCCACCAGGCCGCCACCCAACCGCCCGGCGCCGGGACCCAGATCGATCACATAATCCGCCCGCTCGATGGTCTCGGCGTCGTGCTCTACCACCAGCACGGTGTTTCCCATATCGCGCAACTGGGTCAGGGTTTCCAGCAGGCGTCCGTTATCGCGCGGATGCAGCCCGATCGAGGGCTCGTCCAAAACGTACAGCACACCGCGCAGCTTGGAGCCGATCTGGGTAGCCAGGCGAATGCGCTGCGCTTCGCCGCCGGACAGGGTGGCCGCCGAGCGGTCCAGGCTCAGATAATCCAGGCCTACTGCTGACAGAAACTCCAGACGACGCCGGATCTCATCCTGCACGCGGCCCGCGATCTGCTGCTCACGCCCGGAGAGTTCCCAGCCGCGCACCGTCATCAGCGCCCGCGCCAGCGGCAGCGCCGTGAATTCGGCAATAGAGAAATTTTTCACCCGCACCGCCAGACCGGAAGGCCGCAGCCGCTGGCCGTGGCAGGCGGGACATTGCACCGGCGACATGTATTCGGTGAGCCACTCGCGATACGCGTCCGTGGTGTTTTCGTAGCTCTCCTGCAGAGTAGCCAGAATTCCGGGGTCTCCACCGGCTCCGTTCAGCAGGATGTCGCGCGCCTTCGCCGGCAGCGAATCGAAAGGCTTTTTCAGATTGATGCGGTGCTTCTTCGCCAGCGCTTCGATTTGCTGCTGCATGTTCCACGAACTGCCGCCCGGACCCATGCCGCCATCGAACAGGGGTTTGCCGGGATCGACAATCACTTTGTCCGGATCGAAGGCCCACTTATTGCCCAGCCCGTGGCACTCCTCACAGGCGCCGTAGGGACTGTTGAAAGAGAACGAGCGCGGCTCCAGTTGCGGAATGCTGGTGCCGCATTCGGTGCAGGCCAGTTTCTGCGAATACAGGCGCTCTTCGCCGTTCACCACCACGATCAGCACCAGTCCGCCCGCCAGTTTGGTGGCGGTCTCGATGGAGGCCTCCAGCCGTTTTTCGATTCCCGGCTTCACCAGCAGCCGGTCCACCACCACTTCGATCGTGTGATTCTTGCGTTTGTCCAGCGGGATCTCTTCGTCGAGCGACCGCAATATCCCATCGATCCGCGCCCGCACGAAGCCTTGCCGCGCCAGCTTTTCGAGATCCTTTTTGTACTCGCCTTTGCGTCCCCGCACAATCGGCGCCATCACCATGATGCGGTCTTCCGGTTTAAGCGCCAGCACGTGTTGCAGGATCTGCTCGGTGGTCTGTCGCGAAATTTCGTTGCCGCAAACCGGACAATGCGGAATGCCGATGGAGGAATATAGCAGCCGCAGGTAGTCGTAAATTTCCGTGATCGTGCCGACTGTGGAGCGCGGGCTGCGGCTGGTAGTCTTCTGTTCGATGGAAATTGCCGGACTCAATCCGTCGATCGAATCGACATCCGGCCGCTCCATCTGATCCAGGAATTGCCGCGCATAAGTGGAGAGCGTTTCTACATAACGCCGCTGGCCTTCGGCGTAAATCGTATCGAACGCCAATGAGGATTTCCCGGATCCGCTCAGGCCGGTGATGACCGTGAGGGTGTTCCGTGGAATCTCGATATCGATATTTTTCAGATTGTGCTGGCGTGCGCCATGCACTGTGATCCGGTCAAGCATAGGTGCAGATATACGATATTTACCGTATGAAAAGGCTGGTCCTTTTATTGTCCCGCGCCTTGTGACCTTACGCAAATTGCGTTATAACAGCGATAAATGTATAAGTGCAGCCAATGCGGTGGGAAATTAGGGCGAGTGCATCGCCGATTCCTGGAACGCTTCGGCTATCTCGCGATTTACGAATGCAAGGACTGTGGGAACGAGGAATCCGTCCCGCGGCGGTATTTATTCCATTTTGGCCCCAACGCCCGCTGCCCGCGTTGCGGGGCTTTCCGCATCGTTAAACTCAAGTCGCCCGATAAAATTGACCCGATGTATACGGGTGTTTTGAATTTTATCGAGCGCCTGATGAGCGGCGGCCGGCTGTATCACTGCCGCTACTGCCGTTGTCAATTCTACGACCGGCGCGCGACCGCTGTAGAAAATGCCGCGGCCGCCGAGAGATCCGAAATGGAAATCAAGGCGACGCCCCCGTCGGATACAGTCAGTTCGGATGCGTAAACGCGCCGCCGGCACGATAGGAGCGCAGCCAGCCCGCGACCGTAATGAGCAGTCACCCGCCGTCTTCCAACCCCCAACCTCCGAGCCCTGCTTCACCGCCGCCGCCGGCGATGCCGGCAAGCGTCTCGACCTGCTGCTGCACGAACACCTTCCCGGTTTCAGCCGCTCGCGGATTCAGGAGTGGATCCGTGCCGGGCGCGTCCACGTGAATGGGGTCAAGGCCCGCGCCGCTTATCCGGTGCGTGTGGGGGACGCCATAGAGGCCGAACCGGCCGATCCGCCGCCCCTCCGCGCCATGCCGGAAGAAATACCGCTTTCGGTCCTTTATGAGGATGACGACCTGGTGGCTATCGATAAGCCGGCGGGCATGGTGGTTCATGCCGGCGCCGGCATCCATTCCGGTACCCTGGTGAACGCGCTGCTGCACCGCTTTCAGACGCTCTCCGGCGTGGGTGGCGCGCTGCGTCCCGGCATTGTCCACCGGCTGGACCGGTTCACCAGCGGCGTTCTGCTGGTGGCCAAAAACGATGCCGCCCACCATCGCCTGGCGGCCCAGTTTTCGGGACGGCAGGTGGAGAAGGTCTATCTCGCGCTGGTGCACGGCGAAGTGAAGCACGAGCACGGCCGGATCGAACGCCCCATTGCCCGCGATCCGGTTCACCGCACGCGCATGACGGCGCGACTGGAAGAAGGCCGCGCGGCCTGGAGCGAATACCGCGTGCTGCGCCGCTTCCCCCGCTTCACCCTGCTGGAGGTCCGCATCGGCACCGGGCGCACGCACCAGATTCGCGTGCATCTGTCCAGCATCGGGCATCCGGTGGCCGGCGACACGCTATATGGAGCGCCGGCCTGCGTGGAAGGCCGGCCCGCCCTGGGCCGCTACTTCCTGCACGCGCACCGCATTCGCTTCCGCCATCCCACTACAGACGCCGAAATCGTGCTCACCTCTCCGCTGCCGCCCGAGCTTGAGAATTGGCTGCCGGGTACGTGATACCCTCAAAAATATGAGATATCTTGCGGCCGCCGGTCTGCTTGCCGTTGCTGTTCTGGCCCAGCAGCAGCAGCAGACGGCGCCCGTGCAATCCGACGATCCCACCAGGATTTCGGTGGACGTCACGCGCGTTAATCTGCTCTTCACGGTGATGGACCGGAAGGGTCGTTTCGTGACCGACCTGACCAAGAACGATTTCGAGATTATCGAAAACAAGCGGCCCCAAGTCATCCAGGAATTCTCGGCTGAAACGAACCTGCCCCTTCGCCTCGGTGTTCTGATCGATACCAGCAACAGCATCCGCGAGCGCTTCCGCTTCGAACAGGAGGCCGCCAGCGAATTTATCCGCAGCGTCATGCGCAGCCGCCAGGACAAAGCCATGGTGGTCAGTTTCGACACCTCCGCCGAACTGGTCAGCGACCTGGTGGACAGCCCCGAAAAGCTGGAAACCGTAATCCGCGATCTCCGCCCCGGCGGTGGAACCTCGCTCTACGATGCCATCTTCTTCGCCTGCCGGGACAAGCTGTCGGTGGACCAGCCGAAAAGCAAGTTTCGCCGCGCGATCGTAATCCTGAGCGATGGCGACGACAACCAGAGCCGCTACACCCGCGATCAGGCGCTGGAAGAGGCGCAAAAGGCCGATGTGGTGGTCTACTCGATCTCCACCAACATCAGCCGTTCCGATACCGATGGCGACAAGGTGCTGAAGTATTTCGCCGACAAAACCGGCGGACGCGCCTACTTCCCGTTCAAGGTGGAAGACCTGGCGCAATCATTCGAAAATATCAACAACGAACTGACTCACCAGTACATCATCCTGTACCGTCCGGAACCGCTGGTGACCGACGGACTCTTCCACAACATGGATCTGCGCGTCAAAGGCCGGAAAGACCTGATTGTGCGCGTCCGCCCCGGCTATTTCGCACCAAAGATGTAAACCTGCGCCCTCTACATTTCCACTTTGTTGTGGAACAGCAGGTCTTTCACATAAAACAATACTTCGCGCTCCGGAAACGGCACGCCGGGAACGTATAACTGGAACTCGATGGTCTTGTCTGTAGGCTTGACTTCCCGCGGAAACACCAGCCGGAAGACCGGATCGGACGGCGTAGGAGGAAAGTGACCCAGAATCCGGTACGTCTTTTTGCCGATCTTCATGCGCGATTCGGTCTGCATCCGCCTTTCGTCTTCGGCATTGTCGAACGCCGCGGGTTTGCTATAGGGAATGCCCAGAATGAAAGCATTTTCCCGATTATCGCGCAGGTAATCCAGATAATCCGGATCGGACGGGGGCATGGACTTTGCGGAGCGGGCCCGCAGTTCGGCGTTCGCTTCTTCGATGGGGGTGGCCGTTGCGAAATAGACCAGCACCGCCGGCTCAGGTCCTGCCCGCTGCACCCACGGACTGGAATGCAGTACCGTATCAACCTCCGAATCGGTCCATCTTTCCGGAGGTTTGGTTTCCCAGAAAGGCTGAGACAGGAAGAAAAAAAGCGCCAGCACCGCGTGCATAATAATTTCAATATATGACAGCAATCCGGCGTGGCGCGGCCGGTGATTTCGAGGCGATCGCCGCGATTCAGACCGCGAGTCCCGAGGCAGCCCAGTGGAAGAATGCCGATTATGCCGCCTTCGACATATGGGTCGCTGTCTGCGAAAGTCGCGTGGCAGGATTCCTTGCCGCCCGCTCCCCGGGCGAAGGAGAATGCGAGTTGCTGAACCTCGCGGTGGCCCCTGATTTCCGCCGCAGGGGCCTTGCCCGGCACCTGATTCGGGCCTTGGCCGGGGCTTGCAGCGGGAACATTTTCCTGGAAGTTCGTGAGTCCAATCTGGCAGCTCGCAATCTTTATAAGTCTATGGGATTTAAGGAGATCGGAGTAAGGCGGGATTACTATGAATTACCCCTCGAAGCGGCTATTGTCATGAAGTTTCATTCATGTTAAGGTGGCGAGTAGACGGAGAACCCGTCCATGAGACATGAGAGAGATTACCCACCGAGCCTTATTTCCGACCGATCCGACTCGGCGCGGCAACCTCACTGGGAGGAATTGCCCAATATGGAACGGAATGCACAGGAAGAGTTGAAAGCGCATCTGATGGCTACCAACGAAGAGTTTCAAAAGCTTGCCAGCCACCACACAGAACTTGCTCACCAACTGGATGCTTTGGAAGCGCTTCCTCATCTGACTCAGGACCAGGAGTTGGAGGAGACGCGTTTGAAGAAACTCAAACTTCGTTTAAAAGATCAGATGGAAGCGATCATGAGTCAGTATCGATCTCAACAGGTCGCTTAACGTCAGGTGCGCGCTGTCTAAGCGGTAATCGTAAGAGCCCGGTCAGTTTTCCGCTGACCGGGCTTTTTGCTTTTGCGTCTCATGGAAGAAGAACCTGTCCGAATTCCCATCACGGATGTATTCGATCTCCATAGCGTCCCTCCCGCCGACGTTCCCGCCGTTGTAGAGGAATACCTCATCGAGGCCTATCGACTGGGATTCCGGGCAGTCCGCGTGATTCACGGCCGCGGCATCGGCGTGCAACGTGAAATTGTCCGCGCCATTTTGGCCCGCACCAGCTATGTCCTGGCCTTTCGGGATGCCCCCGCCGAGGCGGGTGGCTGGGGCGCCACTGTCGCGATCTTTCGATAGCCCTTTTCTTTTGAGAAGAATGCGTTTGCATTTTCGCGATCGACCCCTATAATTAATGAAGTAATTTTTCGGCGTTCGGAGGGACAATGCGTCGAATTTCGCCACTTCTTTTTCTCATCTCGCTCACGCTCGCGCCATTGCACGCGCAGCCTACGATCACCAGTCTGCAATCTTCGACTTATTACGCCGGCCCGCTTTACGGTGCGGCGATCACCAGCGGTGGACTGGGCGAGCAGGGGAGCTTTACGCTCTTTATCAACGGCAGTTTCTCGGTCGGCAACATCACCAAGGTGGAGTGGACCAACACCGTGACCCACGTGGTTCAGGACTTCCTCCCCAGCAGCGGGATCAACAGCGTGGGGGCCACCCAGATCAGCGTGACGGTACCCCTGCAGGGAGATACCGGCAGCTTGTGGGGAACAGCGGTGAGTTCTCCGCAAGCCGTCAACATCACGGTATTTCAGGGAAGCCTGGTTTCGAATGCGGCAGTCTTTACCGTGAATCCGCCGCTGACCCCGCCGGCGTCCGACGTGCTGCCGGCAGGCACTACCGGCCAACCATACAGTGCCACCATCTTCAGCGGCGGGACCGCGCCCTATGACGTGTCGATTGCGGATGTCTCGAATTCAGGCAGCCTGCCTCCCGGACTGAACTTCACGACTACTCCGACGCTCACCGGCACGCCCACGCAAGCCGGCTTATACACGTTCGCCGTACAGATCTACGATGAATGGGGCGCCTACCTGGTCACTTACGAAACAATCGAGATCGTCGATCCCCCCACCATCACCTCGGTAGTGCCGAACTCGGTGATCGCCGGCAGTCCCTCCCTCGCGATTACGGTGACGGGGACTCATTTCGTAAACCCCACCACGCAACTGGACTCGAATTATGCAGGCTCGCTCGTCGAACTGGTCTACAGCGGATCCTCCGCCGGCTTAGTGCCTCTGGCCACCACGGTGATCAATGCCACCACCGCCACTGCCACCATCCCAGCCGGTTTCCTGAGCGGCGCACAGCAACTGGGCGTCGTCGTTGTCCAACCGAGTGGGGCCCGCTCCAACTCCGTGCCGTTCACCATTCTGGGTCCGGCGATTACTTCGGTGACACCTTCCGTGGTGACCGCGCGCCCCTCGGCAGTCGCCCTGACGGTGACCGGAGCCTACTTCCTGGCCAATGGAGCCGGTCCTCCCAATCAGAGCACGATTCTAGTCGGCGGGAGCGCCGCCTCCACCACCTTCGGCAGCGCCAACAGTCTCTCGACTACCGCTGTTTTTGGCACTCCCGGCTTGATTCCCATTCAGGTCGAGAATCCGGGCGGGTCTCTATCGAACACGGTCAACGTCAGCGTTCTGGCAGCTCCCTCGGTCACCAGCGCCGCACCCAACCCGTTTCCGGGGGGCCTGCTCACGGTAAACGGCGCCAACTTCACAGGCACTATGACCGTGCTGTTTAACGGAACGCCCATTTCCACCGGTTTTCTGAACGCCGGGCAATTGCAGGGCACGGTGCCCGCGGCCTTGTATGTCGGCACCACCGCCCTGGTGTCCGTGGAGACCACCGACAACTACATCACGCCCGCGGTGCGGATTGACCTGGGCACTCCCATCCAAATCACAACGACCTCGATTCCCCTCGCCGCGGCCGGGCAGGTCTACGATGCCAAATTGGCCGCGACCGGCGGCTTCACCCCTTATACGTGGACCGCCACGGGGCTTCCGCAAGGATTATCGATCAACTCCTCCACCGGCGAGATCACCGGCACGCCCACCGCCTTCAGCAGTTCCACTATCTCAGTAACGGTGACGGACTCCAACAGCTCTAAAGCCACCGCGCAGTTCCAGATTGTTGGCGGACCCGCGATCACGGCGGTCAGCCCGAATTCCGCACCCGCCGGCACTAGTGCCGTGCCCATCACGGTGACCGGCACGAATTTCGTCGCCGGGTCCGTGATCGCGGTCAGTATAGTGGGGACCGACACGGGATTCACGCAGCTTCCCACTACCGTGGTGAGTCCTACCAGCGCTACCGCCAGTATTACCACGTCTTTTTTAAACGCACCGCGACAACTCGCGATAGTCGTGGTCCAGCCGAGTCAGGCTCAATCCAACTCGGTGACATTCACCGTGGTGGCGTCCACAGTTACCGCGGTCAGTCCCAATTCCGCGCCGGCCGGCAGTAACGCCGTGCCCGTTACGGTTACCGGTACGAATTTCATCTCCGGGTCCGTGATCGCAGTCAACGTGGTGGGTAGCAATACGGGATTCACTCAGCTTCCCACCACCGTCGCAGGTTCTACCAGCGCTACCGCCAGCATTCCAGCGTCCTTTTTGACCGTGCCGCAACAGCTCGCGATAGTCGTGATCCAGGGGAGCAACGCCCAGTCCAATTCTGTGACATTCACCGTGGTGGCGTCCACCGTTACCGCGGTCAGTCCCAATTCCGCGCCGGCCGGCAGTAACGCCGTGCCCGTTACGGTTACCGGTACGAATTTCATCTCCGGATCCGTGATCGCAGTCAACGTGGTGGGGACCGATACCGGATTCACTCAGCTTCCCACCACCGTCGCAGGTTCCACCAGCGCCACTGCCAGCATTCCCGCGTCCTTTTTGAACGCAGCGCGGCAGCTCGCGATCGTGGTGATCCAGCCGGGCGGGTCCCAGTCCAACTCCGTGACCTTCACCGTGCAGGCGCCCGCTATTACGACGGTGACGCCTTCTACTCTTACGGCGCGTACCACGCCGACGCTGATGACCGTCACCGGGTCCGGTTTCCTGTCCAGCGGCTCCGCGGCGCCGGCACAGAGCACCGTTCTGGTCAGCGGCAGCCCCGTTACCACTACCTTCGTCAGTTCCACGAGCCTTACCGCCAGCGTGACCCTGTCCACCGCGGGCACGATTCCGTTCCAGGTGCAGAATCCGGCCGGCGCGACATCCAATACAGTCAATGTCACGGTGCTCGCCGCACCGGCGATTACCAGCGTCACCCCCAATCCCTACCCGGGCGGAAAGCTCACCGTGAACGGAACCAACTTCTCGGCCACGATGACCGCCCTGTTTAACGGCACTGCCATTCCCACCAGCTTCGTTAGCGCGACGCAACTGACCGGCACGGTTCCGGCCAGCATGATTGCCGGCTCCACTGCTCAGATCACCGTGCAGACCACCGACAACTACGTTACGGCCCCGTTCAAAATCAACCTCAATACGCCCCAAATCACCACGACTTCCATTCCTGCCGCAACAGGCCTCCAGCCTTACGATGTCAAGCTGGCGGCCACCGGAGGCACTCCTCCGTATATCTGGAGCGCCGGAGGATTGCCGCAGGGCCTGACCATCAACTCAGCCACCGGTGAGATCTCCGGCACGCCCACCTCGTTTGGGGCGATCGCCATTTCTGTGGCGTTGATCGATTCCAACGGCCTGAGCGCCAGCGCGCGTTTCTCCACGACGGTCTCCACGCCGGCCCCGCCGCCGCAGGTGGGCCCCGGTTCGCCGCCGACCGGCTTCGTGAACGTCTCGTACAACTATTCCTTCCTCGCAACGGGCGGGAATGGCAACGTGAATTTCGGGCTGGGAACCGGCACGGTGCCGCCGGGGCTGAGTCTGGATACCACCGGCGTTCTGAGAGGAGTGCCCACCACCGCCGGGAGCTATACCTTCTCAGTGGTGGTTACCGATGCCGACGGGTTGAACTCGAGTTCGTCGTTCACCGTGCTGATCAAGCCGCAGCCTCTGTCCATCACCACTCCGGCACCGCTCGCGAGCGTGGCGACGGGCTCCCCACTCAGTATTAAGTTCGCGGCGCTGGGCGGAGTTCCGCCTTACACATTCAGTTCAACCGGCACACTGCCGCCCGGCACCAGCCTCGCCGGGGACGGTACCCTTTCGGGAACCCCGACCACGCCGGGAACCTACAACTTCAGCGTGCTAGTGAACGATAGCGTGCAGTCCCAGCCGGGGTCCAGGAGTTTCAGCCTCACGGTGAACACGGCGGCCCTCACCGCCACCGCCACGCTCGGCAACGGGCAAGTGGGCGTGGCGTATACCGGCCAGATTGGCGCCACCGGCGGGACGGCCCCGTATACGTTCGCGGTCACTGGATTGCCGGATGGCCTGAGTTTCGCCAACGGCTCGGTGACCGGCACCCCCACCACCGCGGGACAGTCCACGGTGAGCGTGACCGTCACCGATTCAGCCAAAGCCACGGCCACCCAGACCTTCCCCATCACCATCGCTGCCGCGGTGCTCACAGTGACCACCAGTTCGCTGCCGGACGGCACGGTGAATGTGGCGTATTCGGTCAACCTTGCTGCCGGCGGCGGCAGCGGTAAATTCTCCTGGTCGGTCAGCGGCCTGCCCGATGGGCTTTCCGCCACGCCCGCGGGGGCCATCAGCGGCACGCCCACCACGGCGGGCACATTCTCAGTGACCGCCACGGTGACGGATACCAGCGTTTCGACTTCGGTGGTAAAGGCGTCTAAGAGCTTCTCGATCAAGATAGCGGTGGCGCCTTTGAGCATTACCACCGGGTCGCTGGCTAATCCCACGGCTGGTACGGCCTATTCAGCGAGCGTGGCGGCCACCGGCGGCATTCCGCCTTATACCTTCAGCGCTACGGGACTGCCCGCCGGCCTTTCGATTTCTTCCGGCGGCGCCATCAGCGGTACGACCACGGCGCCCGGGTCCGCCAGTGTGTCGGTGACCGTGAAAGACAGCGCGGGCGCCACCGCCAGCCATAGCTTCCAGTTGACTGTATCCCTGCCGCCGGCGCCCACTCTGAATGTCACCGGCCTGCCCGCCACCTCGACGCCGGCCACGCAATCGACCATCACCATCGGGATCGGCACCGCGTTCCCGGTGGATGTCACCGTGAACCTGACCTTGACCTTTGCGGCAGATTCGGGGCCGGACGACCCCACCGTGCAGTTCTCCACCGGCGGACGCACCGCGCAACTGACCATTCCGGCGGGTTCGACTACGGCATCGGGAACTGTGGGCGTGCAGATCGGGACCGTGGCGGGAACCGTGACCATCACCGCGCACCTTTTGGCCGGCACTACGGATATCACCCCTTCGCCCGCGCCCACCCGCACGGTCCGGATCAATTCCGTGGCGCCCGTGATCACGTCCGTGACCGCCACATCCACCAGCGGCGGCTTTACCGTAACGGTGGTCGGCTTCGCCACCTCGCGCAGCATGACCCAGGCAGTCTTCACGTTCACGCCTGCCAGCGGAGTGAATCTGCAAACCACCAGCGTGACCGTTCCGGCTACCAGCCTGTTCGCTACCTGGTACGGTAGCAGCGCGTCGGCGCCCTTCGGCAGCCAGTTCAGCTTCACCCAGCCCTTCACCGTGAGTGGCGGAACTGCCGCCGTGGCTTCGGTATCGGTGGTCCTGACGAACGCGGACGGAAGTTCGGCGCCGGTCAGCGGGACGGTGCACTAAGGCGCAGTCGCGCTGATACCGCGCACGATGTAATCGGGCGGCGGATCGCTACTCCGCGAGCCCAAAGACCCTACCGGCGCCGTTTCCACTACACTCCGGTGCTGTTTATTTCGCGGATTGCCGGCGCAGCGCCGCGAATGCCTGTTGCATGGCCAGGCCCGCGGGCAGCAGCGAAACCCACAGGATCGGGAACCGGAACCGGGGAGCCGACTGCACCAGGTAGTAGACCGCGGGATACAGCGCCAGAATCGCCAGAATGACCAGCACCGCCGGGTTGCGCCGGCACGCCATGAGAATCAGGCCCGCGATGGAGAGCGCGGTGACCACCCAAACTGAATAAGCGTACGGCCCCGCCTCACCCGGGCTGGGAAACCAGAACTCCTTGCAGCGCCGCAGGGCCAGCCCGGCGAAGCGCGCCGGGTGATCGTGGATCCATTGCTTCGCGATGGCCAGCCGGCTGCGGTTGTAATGCACCTCTCCCATGGCGCGAACCAGTTCGGCCTCACGCACGTTGAGATTCGCCTGCATGCGCTCGTGGCAGCCATTCAATCCGTTGATGTAGTCCCGCGCGTCGGCACAATCGGCGTTCGAAGAGTAGAGCTCCAGTCCGAAATTGTCACGCACCAGAAACAGAGCGCCAAACTCGCGCTCGTTGCGGATGGTCCACGGCGTCAGTATCACCGCCGCGGCTGCCAGGAAGCTCAAGGCGAGAATCGTCCCTTGACGCAGCGAAATCCGGTCGCGGAACCAGAGATAGGCCATCCACGCGCCGCACAGCATCAACTGCGCCGGATTGAGAAGAAGCAACAGTCCGCAGAGTGCGCCGCAGACCGCGCCTCTGATCCAGTATGGGTGTTGGGAGCGCAGCAGGCGCGCCGTCGCCAGGCAGAACAGCATCGAGGCGGTGGCGCTCCAGATCACTTCCCACTGCGGAAAAACCGGCATGGTGGGAACGATGGAGGCATACAGAGCGGCCCATACGCCCGGCCGGTAATCCGCCAGCAGCAACCGCGAGAGGGGCAGCAGAAGCACCATGTGCAGAGCGTGAAGGGCTACGCAGAGGACTATCACCACCAGCGTAAACGTGGGCGTATCGCCGGTGAGGCGCAACACACCCGCGAGAATCAGCGGAACCAGCGGCGCCACGTGCGCGGTGGGCCCGGTATCCAAGGCTCCGAACGGGTTGGCGAATCCCTTGCCGGCGGCCAGACTGCGGGCCACGTCCACCGTCTCGAAATACTTCCCCATCCCTGCCGTGGGATACAAAGCCATCTGCCACGACACCATCAGCACCGCCACCACAAACACCGCCACCATGGCCTGCGTATACAGTTTGGATGGGGCCTGAACCTCCGCGGCGTGCATGATTGAGACTATCAGAATAGCGCCGGACGGCCGCCGCGAGGAAGTGTACAGTAAGAAGAGAATAGTTTATGGCGGCGCTTCCCAACCTGATCACGGTGGAACAGTTCCGTCAGATGCCGGACGACGGCTGCATCTACGACTTGCACTATGGCGAGTTGGTAGTCGTCACCCCACCCAAAGCGAAACACTATCACTTGCAATGGAGACTCGTGCGACTGCTGGAGAACCGATTAGCTGGATTCGGCGAGGTCGGCATGGAGTTCCCCTACCGCCCGGTCGCCGAGTTCGATTTACGTGTCGCCGATGTCGCGCTGGTTTCCCAGGCGCGCTACGACGGGATCGATCCGGACGACAACCTCCGCGGCGCTCCCGAACTGGTCATCGAGATCAAATCACCCTCTAATACCGATCGCAAATTGCGTGAGCTGGCGTCACTCAGCCTGGCCAACGGCGGAGTGGAATTCTGGATCGTAGACATCGGGGCCGGCTCGGCGACGGTGATCCATCGCGATGGCTCCAGCTTGCGTTTTCTTCCCCCCGAGACCATCCCGCTTGCCGCGTTCGGCGGCGGCGAACTGACGATTGCCGAAATTCTCGGTTGACGCCTTTACACTCCGCGCAACCGCTCCGCCGCCGATTCCGGCGTGATGTCCCGCTGCGGCATGGCGAGCATTTCGAACCCCACCAGAAATTTGCGCACCGTTGCCGAGCGCAATAGCGGAGGGTAGAAGTGCGCGTGGAAATGCCATTCCGCGTGGGCTTCGCCATCGGTGGGCCGCTGATGGAATCCCATCGAGTAGGGAAACGAGACGTCGAACAGGCGATCGTAGCGCGCCGTGGTGCGCTTCAGAATGTCCGGCCAGCGCGTCCCGTTCCGCCGCGTCCAGTTCATCCATCGCCGTCACGTGCCGTTTGGCAATCACCATCGTCTCGAACGGCCATACCGCCCAGAAGGGCACCACCGTCACGAAGGCGTCGTTCTCTTCCACCACGCGCTCCCCCGCGGCGCATTCCAGCCGGGCGTAATCGCATAGCAGGCACGCCGTGCTCCAGGCGCGTTGCGCCGCCTGCTCCTTCGCGACTTCATTCGGGATGGCGTGACTCGACCAGATCTGGCAGTGCGGATGCGGATTGCTGGCCCCCATCATGGCGCCGCGATTCTCGAAGATCTGCACATAGTTGATCTCCGCGCGCGCGCCCAGTTCGCCGTACTGCTCCACCCACGTGTCCACCACCTTGCGCAGGTCCGCCGGCTCCATGTTGGCGATGGTGAGGTTGTGCTTCGGCGAAAAACAAACCACGCGGCAGATGCCCGGCTCGGACTCGGCCACCAGCAGGCCCTCTTTTTCGTACCGGTCCAGCGGCGTCCCGGGCTTTAGCGCCGCGAAGTCGTTATCGAAAATGAAAGTGGACGTCGTACTTGCGGATTGCGCACGCCGCCCGCGCGCGCATTGCCCGGGCAGAGGTAGCAGCCGGGATCGTATTCCGGCTGCGCCGGCGCGGCAGTAGCTTCCTTCTGCCCCTGCCAGGGGCGCTCGGTGCGATGCGGAGACACCAGCACCCATTCGCGAGTCAGTGGATTGAACCGCCGGTGCGGATCCTGCTTCCAATCGAACATCCACTTCACTCTAACTCAAAGATCGCCACGGCCCGCCCAAAGTGAATTTCGTCTCCAGGTTCCAGCCGGGTGCCGCGCGAGTCGCGATGCACCTCCAGGCTCAAGCCGTCGCGGACAATCCAGGTGCCGCATTCCTGCGCCTGCCGCTCGCCGTGAGCCTGCCACCGGTCGTTGAACAGGCGATACTCGCCGGTCAGCTTATCGAAGCGGATGTGGGCGTGCTCGCGCGAGACACTCCGGTTGACCTCCGTGTCTTCCTCGAACACCAGGTCGTTCCGGCGGAACAGCCCTTCGTTGCGGTAGACGTCGCGCGTGCGGCCAATATGTGTGCGCGCCTTGTCCAGCCGCAATTCCGTGACATTGGCGGCGCCTTCCTGCACCCTCAGAAGCGCAATGGGCCTGGGCGTTGCGCCGGAGTTCTGCGACAGCGCCTCCACCACCAGCCAGTTCTCGCCGCGCTGCGGCAGGCCCACCTGCGGATCCACATCCACGCGCAGATTCTCCGGGAAGCGGCATCCGGCCGCGTGCAGCGCGCCGTGGACTTCCTGCTCCAGGTAGCGCCGGAAGAACTGGCCGGAGAACAGGTCGCGGCGGCTCTCCTCCACCCCCCGCAATTGCACGCGCAGCAGATCGAACGGGAACACCTTCCTGCCGCCGGAGCGATAGCTCTTTTCCCGGATACGGTCCAGAATGGCGAGACGGATCTCCGCCAGTTCCGCCGGTGTCTCCCGGTGCGCCGGCCCGGCCAGCGGCCCTTCGAATACCGTCC
The DNA here is from genome assembly GCA_963835555.1 of uncultured Solibacteraceae bacterium. Classification (GTDB taxonomy): domain Bacteria; phylum Acidobacteriota; class Terriglobia; order Bryobacterales; family Bryobacteraceae; genus Sulfopaludibacter. The sequence goes on from CAWIGC010000038.1 coordinate 383,536, forward strand.
GGCCGAATTTTTCCAGAAACTCAGAGAGCGTCATATTCACCTCAACAGCCCCAATTCACTGGCCGCTTCCATCACCTCGCGGGCGATGGGCGCCGAGATTGCCCCACCGTATCCCCCATGCTCCACCAGTACCGCGAACGCCAGCCGGCGCGCCGCGCCCGCGTCATAAGGAGCGAAGCCCGCGAACCAGGCGTGCGGCATGCCCGCGTCCAATTGCGCCGTTCCGGTTTTGCCGGCGATCCCTACCGCTTCACCCGCCATGGCGTGCCGCGCCGTGCCTTCGGTCACCACGCGCCGCATGGCGCGGGCGAGGAAAGCCGCCTGAGAATCCGGCAGAATCTCCACCGGCGCGTCATTCCGCGAATTGCTTTCATCAGCCACCCAGCGCCCTTCCGGCATGTGCCCGCCGGAAGCGATCGCCGCCGCCACGCGCGCCATCTTGAACGGCGAAATCAGCACCGGTCCCTGACCGTAGGCGGCGAACGGCAGCGCCTTCCGCAACTCCGCCGCGTCTCCCGTGGAGATTCCCAGTTCCGCCGCCGTCTCCGCCAGCGCCTTCGATCCCACATCGTGCACTCCCAACTGTGCGAAGTACGCATTGCAGGAAACCGTGATGGCGCGCTCCATATCCAGAGTGCCGTGCGCACGGTCGCCGATATCGTCTTTAATCGGCCGGTTCCAGCCCGCGATCACGTTGCCCGCCCGCCCATCGGGCAGGGTGCGGCACAGGAAGGTGCGATGCTTCAGTTCGGGATTGGCGCGCAGCGCCGCAATCGCGGTCACCAGCTTGAAGGTCGAGCCCGGCGGATACAGCCCGTACCGCGCACGGTCCAGCAATTCGTCGGGCGATGGCGCGGATGGACGCGAGCCCGGCGGATCCGGCGCCGGCGAGCTCACCAGCGCCAGTACATCGCCCGAGGACGCGTCCATCACCACCACGGCGCCGTTCTGCGAGTGCGCATCGCGCAGGTGCTTCTCCAGAATCTCCGTGGCGCGTAATTGCAGCCGCACGTCCAGCGTGAGCTTCACGTTACGGTCGCGGGCCAGCAGTTTTGCGATGGCCGGATTGCCCGGCTGATGCCGGTAGCGCACCAGCCCGGCGAGTTCGGCGTACTCATAGCCTTGCAGCCGTGTAGCCGAATCGTGCTCCACCAGCGATGCATTGGACGCGTGGAAGTTCTCCCCGGTGCGCAGATCTCCCAGCACCAGCGCCAGCGCGGCGCCGAATGGATAATGCCGGTTGTCGAAGCGCGACGCCGCCTGCTCCAGCGAAATGCCCAGCGCCTGGTAATCCTGCTGGTGCCGTTCCAGTTCGGCCCAACTGCTGGTCGCCAGCGGAATGCCGTTGCGGTCGTAGATGGCGCCGCGCGGAATTTCGCGCGCCAGCGAGTTCATGCGTGGATTGTGCTGCGGGCGCTTGACGCCGTCGGCCTCGAACGCGTGCGCATCGCGCGCCAGGTAGTCGCGGTCCATCAGCACCTGGTAGCGTGCCGCCGCCGCCAGCAGGACGAGCCATCGCGCAGGCCAGCACGACTTTCAGATATCCGGTGGGACGCTGCAACAACTCGTACGGCACTACGCCCGGCTCGCCATCGGCCGAAATGGAAAGCAGCAGCGCCAACACCAGGAAGTTGGAGAGCATCGCCGTATTGCCGGAGCTGAGGAACGGCGAGACCACGCCCGAAAGCGGCAGCACTCCCAGCACGCCCGCGGAGATCAGCACCATTTCATAAGCGATCAGGCAGCCCAGCCCCAGCGCCAGAAACAGTCCGAAATGCGTGCGGCATCGCGTGGCCGCACGCAGCGCGCGCGCCACCAGAAAGCCGAACAGCAGAAACACCGCCGCCACGCCCACGAAGCCCCACTCTTCGCCGATGGCCGGCAGCACCAGGTCCGTATTGCCGGCGGGAATCATTTCCGGATCGCCCCACCCCGGCCCGGAGCCCCAGGGCCCGCCGGTGGAGAGCGCCCAAAGGCTGTGCGCCAGTTGATCGCCGCCGTGCACGTTGTTGTCCCACGGCGCCAGCCACATGTCGATGCGCTCCACCACGGTGTGCGGCTGCCCGATGCGATATCCCACCGCCACCGACCCCACCATCAGCGCCAGTCCCGCCAGCGCCAGCCCCGGCCGGCCGCGCGCCACCGCGAACATGGAGAGGAACACGAAGAACGTCACCAGCGCCGGTCCCAGGTCCTTCAGCACGAAGAAGAACACCACGGAAACGCCCGTAGCGCACAGCACCGGCAACACGTGCTGCAGGCGCAGGCGTGCCCGACGCGATTGCGCAGATCGCGCAGCCGCTCCCAATTGCGCGTGAAGTATCCGGCCAGAAAAAGCACCAGCAGAATCTTGATCAGCTCCACCGGCTGGAACGGCCCCAGGTTCACTTTGGCATCGTTGCCCGCCGGCCCTTTTCCGAACACCAGCAGCGCGCCGAACAGACCCAGCGCGCCGAATAACGGCGTATAGCACCAATCGGAGAGACGCCGGTAATCGAACAACGAAAGCGCCGGCAGAATCAGCAGCAGACACCCCAGGAACACGCCCAGGGCGAACTTGTGGAATTCCAGGGTGTCGCGCAGCGGATCGCGCATACTGATCATCAACGCCAGCCCGATGCCCGTTAGAAGTTGCAGCGCGGGCAGAAAGGACCGGTCGCCGGCGAACCGCGCCGCCTTCCACACCAAGGCCGCCAGGTAAAAGCCCCCGAAATACAGGCCGGCCCACAACAGGAACGTCCGCTGGAATTCCCGAGGCGTACGCACCGTCATCAGCGGCTTGAGCCGGGCCAGCGGCAGCAGCGGCCGGCGGGTGCCGGGGGCATGCAGCGCCGTCAAAGCGCCCACGTTGCGCAGGGGCCGGGCGCGCTCCAGAAATTCGAAGGTCTCCCGCGCCAGGTCTTCCCGCTGCGTACGATCCGGGTAAAGCGCGAAGAGCGGAGCGAGTTCTTCGGCGCTCCCCACGGTGTTTACATTCACCAGCGCCGTGGTGCTGGCGAAGCCTTGCACTTTGGCGGAATAAACCATGCCCAGCGCGGCGGCCACAAATAAAGACGCGGCCGCCAGCCATACCAGCTCGCTTTTGGGCGGCGCCTGGTTCGCTACCGAAACCACGAACGGCTTGGCAGTCCAACTGCGTGTTACCGCCATGTGCGCCTCCTGTGTACCGGCCTTCGCGCGGCGCGATGACGCGGCCGCGGCGCCTTCACCGCCTCCAGTTCCTTGAGCGACTGCTCCACGCGATCGAACCCGCGCACCCGCTGATAAATCTGCCGCGCCATCCCGGCATCCTGCCAGGCCGTCTGCGGCGCACTGCGGGCTTCTCGCAGCGCCTCCATGCGATAGGCATCGCCCTGCTGTTCGATCTCCCGCTGCCCTGTTGGCGCGCCCAACTGTTCCGCCGTGTGAAACTCCCCCATCGCGCGTTCCACGTTGGGCAGCCAGTACACGTAAATCCGCGCCAGCGCCAGATGCGGCGCCGGCTCGCGAGGCATGCGCCGGGCGGCCTCCTCGAAATGGTCGCGCGCGGCGCTGCTCCATTGCGCCGCGGCGGCTGCGGAGTTCCCGACGCCATCCAGCCGGCTCCAATTCGATGTACCCCCGCACCAATGCCAGGCGCCCCAGCGTCAGATCGTCGCCGCTGCCCAACTGCACGGCGCGTTGCAGGCAGATCTCCGCCTTTTGCCAGTCGGAAGCCTGCAGGGCGGTATTGGCCTCGTCCAGGTAAATCCGCCGCCACTCCGCGGAGACCTTCGCGGCGTCCAGCCTGGTAAGCGCCGCGTTGCGCGCCTGCAATTGCTGCCAGCCCACGGCGCCGCCAATCCATAACGCCATACCCGCGGCAAACCAGCCTGCCGCACCCAGGAACCGCCATCGCTGGTTGGCCTGTTTCACCGTGCGAGTGGCCTTCCGCAGCGCCTCGCGAGCCGCTTCGATCGTGGCGTTCGGATTCCAACCCTGCCGTTCCCGTTCCGCGCCGGTGGGCTTGCCTTCCAGAAACGCCTGCAGGTCGGCTTGGAATTCTCCCGCCGTGAGATACCGCCTTTTCGCATCCGGCGCCAGAGCCTTCATGGCGATGAGTTGCAACGCCCGCGGGCAGGAGGGCGGCAACGCGCGCGGCGGCCGTTTGGAGCGAATCAGGCTCTCCAGCCGGCGCGTATCTCCGGCCTGGTACGGCGGCATTCCGCTGAGCATTTCGTACAGCGTCGCGCCCACCGCCCACAGGTCGCTCTGCCGGTCCACTTCGCTGTGCGTCAGCCGCTCCGGCGAGCAGTAGCTCGGACTGCCGAAATTGTGCGCCGTGGCGCTGCCGTCGGCGCGCAGCATTTTGGCGATTCCGAAATCCAGCAGCCGCACCGTATCGTTGGCGCCCAGCAGGATGTTGGAGGGCTTGATGTCGCCGTGCACCACGGTGGATTGCCACGAATGGAACTTGGCGAGCTGCTCGCAGATTTCCAGCGCGACCACCGCCGCGCGCATGGGTTCGATCACGTGATCCTGACGCAGGATTTCGGCCACGTTGCGGCCTTCCACGATATTGCATGGCCACGAAGAAGTAGCCGTCCTCGTCGCCCACGTCGTAGATCTCCACCACGCGCGCATCCAGCATCTGCACCGCGCGTTGGATTTCCGCGCCGCGCCGCTCGGCCTCCATGATCAGGCGCGAGGCGCGGTCGCCGCCTGTCTTTACCAGCTTGAGCGCGGCCCGCCGGTTCGTCCACCGTGTCGATCGCCAGGTAGACATCGGTCATGCTCCTGCCCAGCCGGCGAACAATCTCGTAGCGGCCCACGCGCGTAGGACAGGCCTCCCGGCCTGTCCAGGAGTCTCGTTCCATTACCACGCACCTCTCCGGAAGGCCCACACCACCATGGCCAGCAGCAGCCCGTACAGCAGAAACGCCATCCTGCCGGTGAACAGCCGCCGCTGCCGGCGCACTCGCGTAGTAGGCGTGCGCGGACGCGTCGTGCCGGCGCCCCCGCGAAACTGCGGACCTGCCACGAACAGAGCCGTAATATTGTCCGAGCCCCCGGCCAGATTGGCCGCTTCCACCAACTCGCCCGCCACGCGCTGCGGCGTCGCCGTTGTACCGTCCCACAATCTCGCGCACTTCCGACGCGGTCAGCAGGTCCGTCAGCCCGTCGCTGCACAGCAGAATGGCCGCATCCGGGTGAAAGCGGCACGTCCGGATTTCGATGAATCCCTCATCCCCGGGAGAGCGCCGCCGCGACCCCACGTCGCGGAACACTTCGTTGCGCCGCGGATGCTGCATCGCTTCCTCTTCGCTGAGTTCGCCGGCATCTTCACTTTCGCCCACCGGCGAGTGGTCGCTGGTCAGCTTGCGGATATTGCCCTTCCACACCAGGTACAGCCGGGAATCGCCCACGTGCCCGATCGTGATCTGCTCTTCTTCCAGCAGCGCCAGAGTCAGCACGCAGGCCATGCCGCGCAACTCGGGATGTTCCTCGCCCAGCCCGCAGATGCGATTGTTGGCCCCGGCGATAGCTTCCCGCACGCGCTCTTCCGCGCTCGCCGTGCCGGCCCCCGCCAGCGATTCGCGCACCGCGTCCACCGCCGTCTGCGCCGCCCGTTCGCCCGCCGCCTGGCCACCCACGCCGTCCACCACCAGAAAGACGCCGCGCTCGGCATCCATCCAGTAGCGGTCTTCATTGCACGAACGCAGAAGACCGGTATCCGTCGCCGCGCCGGCCTGGAACACGGTCGTCATCGCCGCTCCTTCCAATGCGCCAGCACAAACAGCGCGACGAAGGCCAGAAACGCAGCCACAAAGGGCGTGTGCAGGTAGTAAAGATCTTTCACCGTTTGGCCTCGAAGTTCAGCTTCACCACTTCCGCAATCCCAATCTCGGCGCGATCGGGCAGTTCCATCTCGGCGCCGCGCGTCAGCCTGCGCCCGTTCACCCACGTGCCGTTGCGGCTTTGATCCACGATGCTGAAACGTCCGCTCGAAGCGTCGCGCCGCAACCGCGCATGCTCGCGCGAGATTTCGTCGCTGGTGTAAAGCGGAAGATCCACCCACAGGTCTTCCCCGCCCCGCCCGATACTCACCTCGCCCTGCGTGACGAAGTAGGTCTGCGGGCCGGAATCGTCCTGATAGCGGATCTCGGCGAACACCTTGGAAGTTTGCCCGCGGGTGCTCTCGCGGTCGCGCGCCACACGGGCGGCGGTCACCGAAGGCTCGCGCTCGATCAGCGTGGTCTTGACGCCGCGATAGCCCGGCTGCACTACGTCGTTCAGCTCGGAATGAATCTCCACGTCGCCCTGCGGCACCGCGCCTTCGGCGTCGGCGAACAGCTCGATCCACCAGTCGTTCTGTGCGATCCGGTACTGTTTTTTCTTGCCGCCGCGGCGGAACAGCGAGTTCTTGTTCCACTCCGCCATGCGCGCCGCCAGGGCGCGCCGTGCGTCTTCCCGGATGATGTCCTGCACGCCCTGCAGCCGCGCGTGATCGTCCGGGTGAAGGTAAACGCTGAAAATACAAGGCAGCAGGACGGTGTATGCCAGCTCCAGCCGGCCCAACTCCATGTTGCGTACCAGCTCATCGATGATGGTCTGGCCGCTGATCCGTGTCTGAGGCGATTTCGTAGACACTTACCCTCCGAATAAGACGCGGATCAACATCATAGACGAAGAGTTGTCCGCGGGGTTACATTCCCCCGTCTGTTCATGAACGAATCGCAATATTAAAATTTGGCAGGACTCACGAATCGATTTCCCCGGATCGCAAACCGCAAGGGACGCTCGGCGCACTGGCTGATTCCGATCCGCGGGGTGACTTCCACTTCAATCGCGCGCGGTTCCGCCGGCTGCCGCAGCACCAGGCTGCCGCGCGTCAGATCGGCGCCATATTGCGCCCTGGTGATACCCAATGCCAGCGTCAGTTTACCGGGACCGGACGTGAGGTCCTGCAGCCTGCGCGCGCCCGGACGGCGCAGGCGCATGGTCTCGATGCCCCAGGCCGGTTCCAGTGCCCGCACCAGCACGCACCCGGGAGTTCCCGCCGCGCCTACCACCACGTTGAGGCATTCATACATGCCGTAGATAAAGTACACGTAGGCATGGCCCGGCGGCCCGAAAATGACCCGCGTGCGTTCGGTGAGCCCTCGCGCGGAGTGGGATGCCAGATCGTCGCCGCCCGGGTATGCCTCGGTTTCGACGATGATGCCGGCGGTGGGGCCGTGGACCACCACCTTCCCCAGCAGATCGCGGGCTACTTCGCTGGTCTCGCGATCGTAGAAACTGCGTTTGAGAATCGGTCCGAAGCGCACTACGCTCATAATTTACAATGAAAGCGCGTCATGCGACTGTTTACGGGACTGGACCTGCCCGCCGAGGTGGTCGGCAATCTGGAGCAACTGCTGCGGCAGCTTCGCCCCGCGGCGCGCATCGGATGGAGCCCTCCGGCCAACCTCCACATCACCACCAAGTTCATCGGCGAATGGCCGGAGGAACGGCTCGGCGAACTCCAGCAGGCGCTGGCATCGCTACCCGCGCGGCCGCCCGTTCCGGTTCACATTCGCAAGGTGGGCTTCTTTCCCAATCCGCATTCGCCGCGCGTCTTCTGGTGCGGCATAGAAGCGCCCGGGTTGCCCGAACTCGCCGCCGATACCGACCGCGCCACAGCGGCGCTGGGCGTAGCCAGAGAACAGCGCGATTTCTCCCCGCATTTGACGCTGGCCCGCATTAAGGAGAAGCTGGACCTGCAGCCCTTGCGCGAAGCTATCGCCGCCCAGCCCTCGCTGGAGTTCGGACGAGTTCACCGCCGCGCAGCTTCTTTTTGTATCGCAGCCAGTTGCATCCCAGCGGTTCCGTGTACACTAAACTTGCGGAATTTCCGTTCTCAAAATGAACCCTGCGCTCGCTTTGTTGACGGCCTACCTGTTGGGGGCCATTCCGTTCGGATATCTCCTGGTGAAGTGGAAAACCGGCGCCGATGTGCGCTCTTCCGGCAGCGGGAACATCGGCGCCACCAATGTCCTGCGGACTACCGGGCGCACCGCCGGCGTGCTCACGCTGCTGCTCGATATCGCCAAGGGATATTTCGCAGTCTGGGTCGCCGGGCGGCTTACGGACCACAGCGCGCTCTGGATGAGCGCCGCCGCCCTGGCCGTAATGGCCGGCCACGCCTATCCGGTGTTTTTGAAATTTCAGGGCGGGAAAGCGGTGGCCAGCTTCGTGGGGGCTTTCCTTTGCCTCACGCCCCTTCCTTTGGCTGCCATTCTGGTGGTCTTCGTGGGAACGGTCCTCGCCACCCGCCACATCTCCATGGGCTCGATCGTGGCTGCGGCTACGTTTCCTCTGGCCGTGTGGCTGATTCTGCAACCTTCTATGTATGTAGTGATTGCCGCGATCCTGGCGGGGGTATTTATTATCTACAAACATAAGAGCAACATACAAAGGCTTCGCGACGGTTCTGAACACGTATTCCGTTTCGGAAGCGGCTCGTGAAGGGCCTTGCGATCATTGGCGGAGGAAGTTGGGGGACGGCGCTGGCCGTCGTGCTGGCCCCGCGCTTTCCCGATGTCCGGCTTTGGGTCTACGAGCAGGACTTGGCGGCCCGCATGGCCGTAACTCGCGAAAACGATGTCTATCTTGCCGGCGCGCCTGCTTCCTACTCATGTAAGAATAACCAGCGATCTGGCCACCGCCCTGGATGGCGCAGATATCGTCCTGAGTGTGATGCCATCCCACCTGGTGCGCTCCCTCTACACCCGGATGCTGCCGTTTCTTAATGATTCCATGGTGTTTGTGAGTGCCACCAAGGGCCTGGAGAACGGCACATTACTACGAGTATCGGAGATCATCGGGGAGGTTCTGCAGCCTGCCTTCGATCCTCGCGTGGCAGTCATTTCCGGCCCTACTTTTGCTCGCGAAGTGGCTTGTTTTGAGCCCACTGCGCTGGTAGTGGCGGGTCGCGACGAAGCCCTCCCGTCGGCCATCCAGGCAGCTTTCTCCGGCCCCACTTTCCGTCTCTACACCAGCACAGATCCTATTGGTGTAGAAATTGGCGGTTCCATTAAAAATGTTGTTGCCATCGGCGCGGGAGTGTTAAATGGAATGGGACTGGGGCACAATGCCACGGCAGCGCTCATCACCCGTGGTTTGGCGGAGATGAACCGGCTGGCGCTGGCCATGGGTGGGAGACCCCAGACTCTGGCGGGGTTGGCCGGTCTGGGCGATCTGGTTTTGACGTGCACCGGCGATCTCAGCAGGAATCGCGCTGTCGGCGCCGCGCTGGCGCACGGGCGCAAACTCGACGAGATTGTCAGTTCCATGAAAATGGTGGCCGAGGGCATTAAAACCACAAACGCCGCCGTGGATCTGGCGAAGCGGTACCAGGTGGAAATGCCCATCTCCGAACAGATGTACCAGATGCTGCACTTTGGCCTTTCGCCGCGGGATGCGATTCAAAGCCTGATGGAGCGATCCCTGAAGGGCGAGTAGCCGAAAGATACTAAAAAGAAAGATATTTAACAGCCGAAAGCGCAACCTGGGATGGACCAACGGGTTAAGACCGATATGGGGGCAACCGCGGCGGCCCTGGACTACGATGCGGAGTTGATGCTTCGCGTCAAGGATGGCGATGGCGCGAGCTTCGGTGTTTTGCTCGAAAAGCACCGGTTGTCCGTAATCCATTTCCTCTATAGAATGGTCCAGAATCATGCAGTAGCAGAGGAATTGGCGCAGGAAGTGTTCCTGCGCGTGTATCGTTCCCGGAGTACGTACGAGCCGACCGCGAAGTTTACCACGTGGCTCTTCCGTATCGCGACGCATCTGGCATTGAACGCGCTGCGGGATGGGAAGCATGAGAAATCGCAGGAACGGCTGGATGATGCCTCGGGCGACCTGCCGGTACGGCAGGTGTCGGATCAGCGGCCGACGGTCGAGGCGTCCATGGTGTACCAGTCGCGGCTCGAAGAAGTGCGCAGGGCGGTAGCTACTCTGCCGGAGAAGCAGAGAGCGGCCGTTTTGATGCACAAGTATCAGGAAATGGAGTATTCGCAGATTGCCCGGGTGCTGAACTGCTCGGAATCTGCGGTGAAGTCGCTTTTGTTCCGGGCGTATGAAAGCTTGCGCGCCCGTTTGGCCCATATGGCTTAGGGAAGAAGAGGCGTTTATGCATTGTCCCCTGGAGAGTCAAGAAGGTTCAGCCTTGCTGCTGGCGTACAGCTCCGGCACGCTCGAACCGGAGAGCGCCGTTCGCCTGCAACGGCACCTGGAAGCGTGTCCGGGCTGCCGCCAGTTCGTGGAAGATCAAACGGCCGTGTGGCAAGCCCTGGATTCCTGGGAGGCCCCGCCCGTATCCGCCGATTTCGACCGCCGCCTCTACCAGCGGATCGAGCGGCAGGTTTCCTGGTGGGATCTGCTGATCCGGCCATTCCGTCCGCTCATCCCCTCCCGAAGTCTGCCTATCGCCGCCGCAGCCGGCGTACTGGTCATGGCGGGCTTTCTACTGGACCGGCCCGCCGTAGCGCCCGCGCCTTCGCCCCAAAGCGCGCAGGTGGAAGCGCTCCAGCCCGATCAGGTGCAGCATGCCGTGGATGAAGTCGAGATGTTGAATCAGTTCAATCACCTGATGCGCTCCGAGCCCGCCGGCGCGACCTCTAAGATGTAAAGCATGAATCGCGCTTTTCAACTTGCGGGAGCGGCGCTCCTGATGGCATGGCCGGGGTGGTGTGCCGATCAAAAGCCCAACAGATCGGCCCCGCCTCCCAAGGCGCGGCCGCCGGCTGCGGCGCCCAACAACCGGAATGCCAGGGGCCCTAACGCCGGCGGAGGGGTTCCCAAGAACAATGCGCCCCGCATTAATACTCCCGGTCCCGCGCAGCGTCTGCTGCAGATGACTCCCGAACAGCGCGATCGTGCCCTGGAGAAACTCCCCCCGAAACAACAGGAGATGATCCGCCGGCAATTGGAAAGGCTGGATCGCCTTCCGCAGTCTGACAAAGACCGCATTGCCCGCCAGATTCGCGGTCTGGACAGCCTGCCGCCGCCACAGCGCCGCCTTGTGCTCCAGCAGCTCAACGCCTTCCGCAATTTGCCCGATGACCGCATCCAGCCCATGCGCCGCGCACTCACGCAACTCATAAAGCTGCCCGAAGACCAGCGCAACGCCCGCCTCGAAAACGATGCCTTTAAAAAACAGTTCTCGCCCCAGGAGCAGGACATCCTCCGGGACCTTTCAAACAACTTGCCTGCGGACTATCTTCCCGGCCGTTAGGCATAACCGAATTTAAGGATTGTATTTATTCGAGAATTCTGATACGTTTCTGGAACCATTAAGGTGCCGATATCCGAAACTCGGCTTCTGGAGGGTTTCATGAAGAAGCGCGCGCCGCTTGCTCCCATAACTGATGAGGTATACCAGCTGCGTCTGCGGCAGAAGCGAGAGGAAGTGCTCGCCGGTCTCGGCGTGAAGTTCGACACCCGGGCCCACATGGGGCGGGTGGCCGAAGACGACCAGGCACAGATTTCACACGAGGAATTCGTTTCCCTGCACCTGAACCGCCTGGACTACGGTCAGCTCCGCCTGATCGATGAAGCTCTGGACCGGTTGTCCTCCGGCGATTACGGCGTCTGTCTGAGTTGTGAGGAGCCCATTCCCGCCAAACGCCTGACCGCGCTTCCCTGGGCGCGCTACTGCGTGCCGTGCCAGGAACGGGAGGCTGCGGAATTAGCTGGGGATTGGAGCGAAACCAGTCTGGCCCTGAAGTGAAACGAAAACCGCTCCCCCGGCGGCAGCAACCTTCAGCCACCGCCGGGGGAGCGGTATTTCTTAAGCTTTTACCTGGACGTGGGCGTCCAGCATTTTCACTACATCACTCTTGCCCACCGCGCCGACGCGCTGTTCCACAACCTGGCCGTCCTTAAAGAGCAACAGGGTGGGAATCCCCCGGATGTTGTACCGCATGGCCGTATTGCCATTGTTGTCCACATCCAGCTTGCCCACTTTCACGCGACCGGCATACTCGCCTGCCACGACGTCGATGGTGGGCGCCATCTGACGGCACGGGCCGCACCATTCGGCCCAAAAATCCACCAGAACCGGAACGTCCGACCGGAGCACATCCTGATCGAAACCCGCATCGGTAAAGGTTAATGTGTTCTGACCTGCCATTTTCTCTCCCTACGTAGATTAGAATCTTCGCTCGCAAAAAGGATTCAAACACTCAACAGTTGCCGGTATAACGCCGAATAAGCCGCCGCCGAGGTTTTCCACGAAAAATCCTGGCGCATTCCCCGGCGCATCATCTCCTGCCAACCTTGCCGATCCCCGTACGCCTGCGTGGCCGCCATCAGCGCGCCTAGCAGAGCCTCCGCCGAGTATTCCTTGAACTTGAATCCCGTGCTCTCATCGATAGTATCATCCAAGCCGCCGGTCGCGCGGACCACCGGCACCGTTCCATACTTTAAGCTATAAATCTGGTTTAATCCGCAGGGCTCATACTGGCTCGGCATGAGGAACAGATCGGCGCCGGCTTCCATGCGGTGGGCCAGGGCGTTATCGAAGCCAATTTTGACCGCGATGCGGCCCGGGTGCTCGGCGGCCGCGCGCAGCAGGAACTCTTCGTACTCCGGTTCGCCCGAGCCGAACGCCACCAGGTAGACGTCCTCGTCCACGATCCGGGCGGCGGCATGAGCCACAAGGTCGATGCCCTTCTGCCGGGTGAAGCGCGAGACCACAGCCAGGAGCGGCCGGTCCATGGCCTCCGCGGGCAGGCCGAATTCGCGCAGAAGCTGCTCCTTGCAGATGCGCTTGCCGCTCAGATCTTCCGGCGGAATACCGCGCCGGCAGGAACCTGTCTGTTTCGGGGTTCCATTCCCGGTAGTCCACTCCGTTCAGGATGCCGGTCAGCACGTCCGCCCGCGAACGCAGCGCGCCGTCCAGGCCGAATCCGAATTCGGGCGTCTGGATTTCGCGCGCATACGTGGGGCTAACCGTGCTCAGCCAGTCGGCGAACGAGATGCCGCCTTTGATGTAGCTGACGTGGCCGAAGAACTCCATGCCGTCGGGACGATACACACTGGCGGGCAGGGCCACATCCGCCAGCGCGGTCTTGGGAAACAGCCCCTGGTAGCCCAGGTTGTGGATGGTGAACAGGGTGCGGACGCCCAGATAGGTCGGGTCCGTGGCCGCCGCCGTGCGCAGATAGGCCGGCACCAGTCCCGCCTGCCAGTCGTGGCAATGGAAGATCTCGGTGCGGAACAGATAGCGCGCCACGCCCAGGGCCGCGCGCGCGAATACGGCGAACCGGATGTGGTTATCCGGATAATCCAAGCCGGTCTCCCCGTAGAAGCCCTTCCGGTCAAACAGCGGCGGGCAATCCACCAGGTACAGCGGGAACTCTTCGGCCGCCTGGTAGATGGAGGTATCGTACCGGGTCAGTCCCAGGTAAATGGGCAGGCTGTCGAAGACCCGCCGCAGACTCTTCAGATCGATGGAACCGTACCGCGGAATGACCACGGCGACGTCATCGCCAAAAGTACGGAGGGCGGTGGGTAAAGCTCCTACTACATCGGCCAGTCCACCGGTTTTCGCCAGCGGAGCGGCCTCTGACGAGACCATCAGGACACGGGCCACACTCGAATTGTACCGTGCCGGACAGATGCTATGATTGCCACTGAACGGTTGCCACAGAACGGTGGATTTTCAGTGCAACGCGAACAGGTCCTGGCCAAGCTCCGTGAAAGGATTGTACTGTTCGCGGCATCTCATTTATCGAGGGACGTCGCCGAGGATCTGGCCCAGGAGGTGCTCATGCTCCTGCATGAAAAGTACGCGCACCTGGAGCGGGCGGAAGATCTGCTGCCGCTCTCTTTGCAGATAGTACGGTTCAAAATCATGAGTTTGCGGCGAAAGGCGGTGCGCCGTGGCGAGTATACTCAGGTGTCCATTACCGATATTCCGCTGCCCGACCTGGACGCCAACCCGGCCGATTCCCTGGAGCGCAAGGAAATGTTGGAACGGCTGGAGCGGTGCATCGCGCAATTGGGCGACCGCTGCCGCCAGTTGATCCGGCTCAAGCTGCAGGGCAAAACGTTTCCGGAGATACAGAAGCATCATGGGCGCCGGCGCACTCAATACCGTATATACGTGGGACCACCGGTGCCGCAAGAATCTGCTCGACCTGATGGGCGGCCATTGGGAAGGGAAGGACAAATGATGGACCGGCAGGATATCCAAAAGCTGTTGGGCGGATACGCTACCGGCACCCTCACGCCCGAAGAGCAGCAAATCCTGTTCGAAGCCGCGCTCACCGACCAGGAACTGTTCGACGCGCTGGCCCGCGAGCAGTCGCTGCGCGACCTTTTGAACGACCCCGCGGCGCGGGCGCAACTGCTGGCCGCGCTCGATGAAAAGCCACTGCCCTGGTACCGGCAATTCTGGCGGCCCGCGGCGATCGTGGCCGCTGCCGCCGCATGTCTGCTGATTGCCGGCGTCTATCTCGCCCGGCCCAAGCCGCATCCCGCCGCAACGCCTCTGCTGGTTGCCGAAGTGAAGCAGCCGGAACCGCCGGCGGCGCCGCCGCAGACGCCTCGACCTGCCGTCGCCGACCGTCCTGCCTCGAGCCCCAGACGTGCCACGCCCATGAAAAAGGCGCCTGCCGAACCCGCGCCCGAGAACAAAGATATGTCCGGGCTGTTCGCTCCCGCGGTCCCTGCCGCTGCACCCGCGCCGCCCGCCGCCCGGAATGAAGCCGTCGCGCCCACGCCGTCCGCCGTCGCGACAATGGCAGCGCCGGCCCCCAAGGATTTCGGTGCGGTCGGAGGTGTAGTCGGGGGCGGGGGTGGCTCCGCCGGTTCGCTATCTGCGTTGCCGGAGGGAGACTCGAAACCGATCCCCTTACAGAACGCCCAGGCTCTGTTCTATGCTCCGCAGCAGACTGTCGTTTCCGGAGCCCTGCAGGAACAACAAGCCGCCGGCCTCCAGCAGCAACAGCCGCGCGACAAGAAAGAGCAGCAGCGGATCGCGGCGCCGCTCAAGGCCCTCTCCGCCCTGGGAGCCGCTCGCGCCACCTACCTGGGCGTGAAATACACGGTGCTGCGCCGGAATGAGGCCGGCGATTTTGTGGAGGTGGAACCCAACCAGCTTCATGCCGGCGATTCCGTGAAGCTTCAGTTCCTTCCCAACGATGGCGGCTTCCTCTCTCTTTGGGACAGCGGCGTCCCGGTTCTCCAATCCGCCAAAGTGGAACGCCTGATCAAGTTCGATACTCCGGTAGTTACGTCCGACCGGCCGGGCCGAAAAGTTCTGACGGTGCAGTTTACGCGCGCCGCGCCGCAGACCGGTCTGATCCGCAACGCCGCCGAGCAGCAAAGCGCCACCGATTCCCAGGAGCACGCGACCTACGTCGTGAACGCCAAAACGGATTCGCTCGCCCCCATTTCGACCACGATCTTCCTGACCTTCAAGTAGCCCGGGCCAGCGCAGGGGATGCTTCGGCTGGTAAAGCCCACTTGGCCACCGCCAGGAGAGGAATGCGCGCGATCGATCCCCACCTGGCTTCCTGCACTTCCGAACAGAGGACGCCCTTCTGCCGGAGAGCCTCTACTTCGGCCTTGAGATCGTCACACATCAGGTAAAGCTCGGCGGCCCCGTTTTCTTCGCGGGATGAACTGCTGCTTCCGCCGGAGGCAGCGCGAAGATCAGCCATCCGTGGCCGGCATCTACAAGCAAACCCGAGACATCCCGCAGGAAGGCGCGGTCCGCCGCCGCGTCCTTGCTGTACACGATTACATGAGCCCCGAAAATCATCCGTTGCTCCTTTCGATGCAGACTGCTTCCAGAAACTTCGCCGCCACCCGCGGGGCATCGAATTGCCGGACCCAATCCAGGCCCGCCCGTGCCTGCGCCGCGACGCGTTCCGGCGAACCATACAGTTCTTCGATTCCCGCCGCCATCGCTTCCACGCTCTCCGGCTCCACCAGCGTGGCGTGCGGCGCCACTTCCGGTATGGCCGCGGCGCGCGCGGCCACAATCGGCTTGCCCGCCGCCATGGCTTCCAGCAGCACGATTCCGAACCCCTCCTGCACGCTCGGCAGGCAAAACAGGTGGGCACGACTGTACTCCGCCGCCAACTCCGGCCGCGAGACGTCGCCCAGCCATGTCACCGTGTCTTCCAACTGCAGCCTGTGCGCCGCGCGGTGTAGCTCCGCGGTGCAGGGGCCGCTGCCCACAATCCGCACTTCCAGTTGCGGGATGCGCGCGCGCAACAATCCGGCCGCACCCAGCAGCACCTCGATCCGCTTGCGGCGATAATGCCGGCCCGCAAACAGCACCGTGAACCGCTGCGCCGGCGGCGGCGTGATGCTCCAGCAGACGCCGCCATTCCGCCAGATCGATCAGCTCCGGGACCACCGCCGGCAGTTCCGCCAGTCCGTAGAGATCGCGCGCCCGCTCCGCCGAGTAGCGGCTGGTGCACAGCACGCGCGCGGCACGATGTACGTGCAGTTTCTCGCAGCGCGCCTGCACGGCCATGGTCCGCCGCGTCAAGCCCCGCTCGAACCGCACCTCGTCGGCGATCACCCCTTTCAGCGATGCCACATGCCGGGCGCCGCCGGCGATGCGGTACCCGTCCATATCGAAGCCCACCGTGAGATCGTATTCGGCCGAGGGGCGGAGCCCGCGATTGAACAGCAGCCGCTCCAGCGTGTAGACCGGCAGATGGCGCCGCGGCGTTTCGAAATCCACCCGGTGCCCCTGCGCTTCCAGCGCGCGCGCCAGCACGTGGATCCCGACATAGGTGCCGCTGCCGCGGCGGATATCCAAAGGCGTTGAAGTCAGGAAGCGAATGCGCAACGGTGTTCCCATGATACCCGCCTTATGTCACCATGAGAGCAGGACTTGCCGGTGTCATCTTCCAAAAAAGCAGTTTGTCTGTTGAGCGGAGGCCTGGATTCCTCCACCTGCCTCGCGCTGGCGCGGCGGCTGGGATTCGACTGCTTCGCGCTCTAGTTTCGATTACGGCCAGCGCCATCACTTCGAACTGGACGCGGCCGCGCGCATTGCCGCCCACTTCGGAGCCGCGCGTCACATGGTGGCGAAAATCGGGCTGGACGCTTTCGGCGGATCGGCGCTCACGGCCGATATCGCCGTGCCCAAGTCGCGCTCCGCGGCCGATATGGGGCAGGGTATTCCCATCACTTACGTACCCGCGCGCAATACCATCTTCCTTTCCTTCGCGCTGGCGTGGGCGGAGGTGCTGGAAAGCTCCGACATCTTCATCGGAGTCAACGCGCTGGATTACTCGGGCTATCCCGATTGCCGCCCGGAGTACATCGAGGCCTACGAGCGCATGGCCAATCTGGCCACCAGGGCAGGCGTGGAAGGCACGACGCGGCTGAAGATCCACACACCGCTGCTCGCAGCTCAGCAAGGCCGGCATCGTGAAACTGGCGCGCGAACTGGGGGTGCCCTTCGCGCTCACTCATAGTTGCTACGATCCCGGCCCGGACGGCGCTCCCTGCGGCGAATGCGACGCCTGCCTGCTGCGCCGCAAGGGATTCGAAGAGGCCGGCATTGAAGATCGCTGAGCTGTTTTATTCCCTTCAGGGCGAAGGCTCGCTGATCGGCGTGCCCTCGGTATTCATCCGCACCAGCGGCTGCAATCTGCGCTGCTCGTGGTGCGATACGCCCTACACGTCCTGGCAGCCGGAAGGCACGGAGCTTTCGCTGGAACAGATTCTGGACGAAGTGCAGGCACACCCCGCTCGCCACGTGGTGGTCACAGGAGGCGAACCCATGATCGCGCCGGAAATTCTGCCGCTCACCGAACGACTGCGCGCGCTGGGCCTGCACATCACCATCGAAACCGCGGGCACGGTGTTCCAGCCGGTGGCCTGCGACCTGATGAGCATCAGTCCCAAGCTGGCCAATTCCACGCCCGAAGGCCGCTGGGCGGCACAGCACGACCGCCTGCGCATCCAGCCCCCGGTGTTGGGCGAACTGATGCACCGCTACGAACATCAATTGAAATTCGTGATCGCGCGGGCGGAAGATGTGCAGGAGGCGCGGGCGCTTGTAGAGACACTCGGCGCCGCGCGCGAGCGCGTGATCCTGATGCCCGAGGGCACGGACCCGGAACGCCTGCGCGAGCGCGGCGTCTGGCTGGCCGAAATCTGCAAGGAAGAAGGCTTCCGCTTCAGCCCGCGGCTGCACGTGGACCTGTGGGGCAACCGGCGAGGCGTTTGAACCTCGTCGCGCTGTGACTGCACGTTTTGAACGTGCTATTTTGTTTCCCAATGGAACCCGCTACCGCCCTGCTCGCCGACCCCGTCTACCGGAAACACCTGGAAGGCCGCGCCCATCCCGAAAAGCCGGAGCGCTTCGACGCCGTGATGGAGGGGCTGCAGTCCGCCGGCCTGCTGGAGCGGCTGGCTCGCATACCGGCGCGTCCGGCCACCGACGACGAATTGCTGCTCTGCCATACCCCGCAGTATCTGGAGATGGTGCGCGAAGATTTCGCCGCCGGCGCACCGTATCTCAGTACGGGCGATACCGACATCACGCCGGATTCCCTGATGACCGCCTCGCACGCGGTGGGCGGCGTGCTGAATGCCGTGGATGCGGTGCTGACGGGCGCGGCGCGAAACGCATTCTGCGCCGTGCGTCCGCCGGGCCATCACGCCAATGCGCGCCGCGGCATGGGATTCTGCCTGTTCAACAATATCGCCATCGCCGCCCGCCATGCCCAGCGGAAGCATGGCGTGCAGCGGGTCCTGATTGTCGATTGGGATGTCCACCACGGCAACGGCACCCAGGACATCTTCTATGACGACTCCAGCGTGTTCTTCTTCAGCACCCACCAGTGGCCGCTGTATCCCGGAACGGGGCGCGCCGATGAAACCGGCGCAGGCAAGACCACGATGAACTTTCCGTTCCCCGCCGGATCCGGGCGCAATGAGATTCTGGGCGCCGTACGCAATTCGCTGATCCCCGCGATGGAGCAGTTCCGGCCCGATCTGGTGCTCGTTTCCGCCGGTTTCGATTCCCGCACCGGCGACCTGCTGGGCCGCTTCACCCTGACCGATCGGGATTTCACGGACCTGACTCACGCCGTGATGGAGATCGCCGAACGCCACGCCGGCGGCCGTGTGGTGTCGCTTCTCGAAGGCGGCTATACGCTCGCGGGGCTGGCGTCCGCAGCCGCCGCGCACGTCGCCGCGCTGGCAGGCTACTCCACCGTCGCGTCCAATTCGCCCTTCGCCAGCCGCACGTGAATCCGGCTCGCGGCGGGCGCTTCCGCGCGGTCTTTCACCACTCCGCCCTGGTTCGACACGATGGCGTAGCCGCGCTCCAGAATGCGCAGAGGGCTGAGCTGCGAAAGATGCGCCGCCAGTTCATTCAGCCGGGCGCGCCGGCGAGCCAGCCGCATCCGCATGGCCTGCAGGGCGGCGGTGTGCGCCGCTTCCATCCGGCGGCGGTCCACCGCCAGCCGGGGACGCACATCGAACCGGCCGCAGCCGCTGCTCCAGCGCGCGGCGCGCGCGTTCGCGCCCCTCCAGAGCCGCGCGGATCCGTTCGCGCAAGGCGTATTCCTGCTCATCGACGCGCTGCAGCCCGCGCCCCACGCGCCGGTGCAGCACGCTGGAGGCCCGCTCGATTCCCTGCTGGCGCAAGCGCCGCTCCAGCATGGCGAAGCCGGTAGCGCATGGCCTGCGCGCTCTTGGTGCGAGCGGCGGCGATGCGCTCCAGCAGTTCCTCACAGGTGCAGACCACCATCTCCGCGGCGGCCGAAGGCGTGGGCGCGCGCAGGTCGGCCACGAAATCGGCAATGGTGACGTCGGTCTCGTGTCCCACCGCGGAAACCACCGGAACGGCGCAGGCTGCGATGGCGCGCGCCACGGCCTCCTTATTGAACGTCCACAGATCTTCCAGCGACCCGCCGCCGCGGCCCACAATCACCACGTCCGGCCACTTCGAGCGGCTGAACCATTCGATACCGCGGCACACTTCCTCCACCGAGCCTTCGCCCTGCACCCGCGCCGGAAACAGGCGGATGTGCAATCCCGGAAAGCGGCGCGAAAGGATCTGGATCATGTCGGCAATGGCCGCGCCCTGCGGCGAGGTGACGATGCCGATGCGGCGCGGAAAACGCGGCAGGGCCCGCTTGCGTTCCGGCGCGAACAGCCCCTCGGCGGCCAGCTTTTTCTTGAGCTGCTCGAATGCCAGTTGCAGCGCGCCCAAACCCTGGGGCTCCAGCATCTCCACCAGCAACTGGTATTCGCCGCGGGCTTCATACACGTCCAGGCGGCCGCGCGCCAGCACCGCCAGGCCGTCCTGCGGCTTGAATTTCCAATAGCGGTGCGCCGAGCGGAACGCCACGCAGCGCACCTGGAGGCGCGATCCTTGAGGGTGAAATAGTAATGCCCGCTGGCGGCCAGCTTGAGGCCGCAGATTTCGCCGGTCACCCACACGTCGCGGAATTCGCCGTCGAGCACCGCCTTGATGGCGGCAGTTCAGCTCGCTGACGGAGAAGATGCGCCGCTGCGGGCGTGAGGTCGAATTCCAGCGCGAATTGATCCAAACGCTATGGTAGCGCGGCGGGCTAATTGTGCAGCACAGTCAGGAATCACGTTAGGGGCGAAGGCGAACTCCATCGATTGTGGCGATGAGCGGTAATCGCCGTGGTGCGCCAGGGTGGCGGGAACTGTCACCACCACTTGGTAGAGGCCGGCGAATACGGGCTCAGAGGCGTGGATAGACCGGGCCGGAGCGCCGTCTAACCGTGACCGTCACTGGAGTGGTGGCCGTGGTAGCACGGTGCCGTTGGGAACGACACCGGTCGGCACGGCTGGGTTGGCTGGACCCGAACCCGGTGCACCATAAGATCAGGACGTCTCCGGGCTTGGCCGGATGTATCCGTTAATGCCGGCGAAGGTTGCCGTTGTTCCGCCAGGCGTTGTCAGGATAGCGGATCGCAATCGCGTATTCCGTTGGGGAGTACAGGTAGAGCGCAGGCTGAACATGGTAGAGGTCGCGGTGACGGCGGAGCTGGTGCCAGTCGCCGTTGCTCACGGTGACGGAAACGGGCCGGCCCCTCCGTCCGGCGCCTGCACATTAATCTGTGTAGGGCTGATGTAATAGATGTATGCCGGTTTTCCGCCCATGCTCACGCTAACGCCGTCCAGTGATGCAGGCAGCCTGCCGTTGACAATCGCATTGCTCCAGTTGTCCGTGAACCCGGGAGATGTAAAATCGGAGCCGTAGATACTGACCCAGCCCTCCGGGACGACTTCCGGCCTGCCCACTCGCGTTGTTGGAAACGCCGCGTAATCGATGCCAATCGTCGTTCCTGTGGCTGGCGTGAGCGTGTACTTATTCGTGTAGATGTGATCGCCCATCACATTCGGCGCACCACCCACTCCGGCGTTGCCGGCCACGTAGATAGTGACGTTCCCGACGTCCGTCGCGGGCGGCGTCCAGTTGAAGTTGTAAGTGTAGGACCCGTTGTGCGGCGGCTGCAGCGAATTCAGATAGCCGGTGTAACTATGCTCGATATACTGTAGCGTCATGGTGGACGGGCAGGTAGTCCCGCTCAGACTGCAACCCTGTATCCCAGGTGTGTTGCACAGCCCTCTGAAATTCTGGAGGTTGGGCTGCGAGCACATCAACAGCGTGTAGTTGTCCAGGTAGGCGAAGCTGCCCGCCATGGTGGAAGCGTCGCTTGCCAGCCGTGCCGTCAGTTGAAAGCCATAAGCCTGCTGGCTGGTCGCTGGATCCTGAATGGTCACGCTCAACTGCTGGGTCACTCCCGGCGTGTAAGTCATGCCGTTGGGAAAGGTGACATTGACACTTCCTTTTCGAATGTATTCGCCGTCCCGGTATGACACCCGGAGGTGGCGCAGTTGGCGCCGCCGTTCTCACCTGGGACGCCCACATACCCTGGGTTCGGTCCAAACTCGTACGCCCACAGCAGAATCGGGATGGCCCCCAGAACCACCGCCGCTTTGGCGATCGACAGCTTCCGCGTCCTCTCCATAGTCTCCTTAACCCGATTGGCGGTTCTGTTACTCGGTCAGCTTGAGAGCTTTGCGCGCCGTCGTACTGAGCGGAATCTCCCCAAACTGTGCGGCGTCGAACCAGCCATATCCTGTACCTACGCGGCGGACCGTGGCGGCGTGTACAGCAATCGTGTAGCGGTGATGCGTGATGGTGTGCAGGAATTCGCCAAGCCGCTCTCCCACGCGCGCCGCGGGCAACTCCTGCGGTGTGGGCAGGTCCCAGAAGCCGGCCATGTGGCGGGCATCCGGAGCGTTCTGGCGCAGCAGGAGTTTGCCGCGCCGGCGGATCAGCAGCAGAGTCCGCTCCAGTTCCACCGTCACGGTGCGGCGCAGTTTCACCGGTAGTTGCGCCACAGTGCCTTCCTGGCGGGCCCGGCAGCAGTCCGCCAGAGGGCAGACCAGGCACAGAGGATTGCGCGGCAGGCAGACCGTGGCGCCCAGTTCCATCAGCGCCTGATTGAAATGGCCCGCCTTTTGGGAATCCAGCCAGCCCTGCGCCACGGCGCGGAAGCGCTCGCGCGTGCGTGCCGAAGCGATGTCCGCGGCATCGTTCTCCACCCTGGCCACAACACGCAGCACGTTACCGTCGAGCACGGCATGAGGCAGTCCGAAGGCAATGCTGGCGATGGCGGCGGCGGTGTAATCGCCGATGCCCGGCAGCGCCCGGATGGCATCGTAGTGC
Organism: uncultured Solibacteraceae bacterium; assembly: GCA_963835555.1. GTDB lineage: Bacteria > Acidobacteriota > Terriglobia > Bryobacterales > Bryobacteraceae > Sulfopaludibacter. The sequence goes on from CAWIGC010000038.1 coordinate 406,241, forward strand.
GGCGGAAACGCTCCCGCGCCGGCTACCTGCCGCGCCGCCCGCCACAGATTGCGAGCGCGCGAATAGTAGCCCAGGCCGGCCCACAGCGCCAGCACGTCGTTCTCCCGCGCGGCGGCCAGCGCTTCCACGGTAGGGAAGCGAAGCAGAAAGCGCTCGTAGTACGGGATCACGGCCTGCGCCCGGGTTTGCTGCAGCATGATCTCGGAAACCCAGATGCGGTAGGGGTCCGGGGTGCCGCGCCACGGCAGATCGCGATGGCCGCGCGCGTACCATTCCAGCAGAAGCCGGGCTACTCGATGACCCGCAGCCATTCGGCAACGACCGCGAAATCCTCCGGCCCTACTTCCCACGGCGAGAATTCCGGATTGAGCGGCTCCAGGCGGATCTGTTCGTGCTGCCACTGGTCTTCGCCGCTATAGGTCTTGCGGCTGGTATAGCGCTTCACGGTGTAGCGCGCCGTCTCGTCCACCGATCCGAACCGCTGGATCAGCAGGATTTTGCCCTGCCGCGACCCTACGGGGTGCAGCCGGAACAGGTTCAGGCTGCCATCGGGGATGCGCGGCTCCATGGAGCGCCCTACCACGTGCGCCACGAAAAGATCGGGGGACAGACGCATGCCCTCCGGCGCAGGCACCCAGTCTTCCGCCTGCGATTCCATTTCTTCCCCCAGGCCGCCGGCCGCCGCCCGCAGGCTGAATAATGGCAGGTGCGTCTGAAAAGGCCGGACCGCCACAGGCTCCACATGCTCGCCGAAGAGCCGGTCCAGCACGCGCGAATAGGCGTCCACCGCCACCCTCTGCCGCTCGCTGACGCGCAGGGAATTGGAAAGCGAATCTTCCAGGGAACGCAAATACTCTTCCGCGCCGGATTCCGCTATCTTCTGCCGGGCGTCCTCCGCCAACAGCTCCAGCACTTCGACGTCGTCCGCATCGGCCAGCCCGCCAAACTCCTGGCGGAACCGGACCCACCCGCGATTCTGTTCCGGATCGACCAGAATCACGCCTACAGGCACGCCGGGCCGTTGCGGCAAAGCCGCCTCCAGCACCACGTAAATGCCCTGTCGCGAGGCAATCGGAACTATGCTGGCCGGCATGGAAAGCTCGTACCTATCCTAACCTGCTTATCGGAAGAAACGGCAAAAACTTCGGGGGTGGGGATAGGGTTTGGGGGTGGGGGATAAGTCCAGCCCCCCATCCCCAACCCCCATCCCTAATCCCTACTTGCTCCCGGCCCCGGTTTTCTGTTGCTGCACGGCAAACGGGAAATATCCGTTCTTGAAACTCAGCTTGGCATTCGGCAGCATCGGGATTTCTACCTTGATGCGCCGGAATTGCCTGGGAACCACTTCCGCGTCGATGTCCGGCCGGTAGCGGAGCACGTACTGCGTGGAGATTTCTCCGGCGATGCCGGTCACTGCCCTGATGATGCCCGCCGAAATCTCCCCGGCATAGCCGCCTACACCCACCGTAAGGGCGTAATTGCCGTCATCGGAGGGATGCGAGAGATAGCCGGATACATCCTTATACAGATTGTTGAGCGGGTATTCCACGTGACCGCCGGTTTCGATGGCCAGTCTCTCCAGCGTATCCCGGGAAGGATTATCGAAACCGAAAGCCGCGGTACTAATGGCGTAAATGGTCACCTGGTTGCGCTTGGCCAGTTCCAGAACCTCGTCGGTGCTGTGCTTGCTGGCGTTATCGTGCCCGTCGCCCACAATGATAATAATGCGCCGCGGCTCGTATGGCTCGCCCTTTACCAGCTTGCGGTCGATGCACGCGCGATAGATGGCGTCGTTGAGCGTCGAACCGCCGCTCGGCTTCATTTTGCGGACGGCCGCCGCCAGCTTGTCCGAATCCTCCGTGGTGTTGACCGCCAGTTCCGCGTCATTGGCATAGCTGATCAGGTAGCCGGTGTGCAGGGCATCGCCCGGCAGCAGCGCCCAAATCAATTCCAGGATGGCTTCCTGGTACTTATCCCAGTGGATCCGCATGGTGCTGCTCTGGTCGATCAGGAAACCCACCACGATGGGCTGCTTATCGGTGTGGCTGAAGAAGCTGATCCGCTGCGGACGCCCCTCGTCGGTCACCCGGAAATCATTGGCCGTGAGGTTGGAAATGAACTTACCCTTTTCATCGGTCGCGGTTACCGGAACGATGACTTCGGTTACGCCGCCGGTGAACGTCAGCGGCGGCTCCTGCTTTTCCTGTTCGGGTTTGGCCGGTTCCACTTGCTGTTTGGCCGGAGGAGCCACCTGTTGGGGCAGCGCTGCCAGGGCCAGCACTACACCGCAAACCGAAACGGCAAAAAGGGAACGAAGCATGGGTCACCAACTGTCGTCTTATTTTAGCTCACCGGAGCTGGCGGATGATGGCGTCGGTGAATTCGCTCGTGGAAGCCTTCCCTCCCACATCGCCGGTCAGGTGCTCCTGGGCTGCGTACACCTGGTAAATGGCGCGGTGCAGCCTCGCCGACGCCTCCCGCTCTCCCAGGTGCGCCAGCATCAGCACCGCCGACTGCATCAGCGCGGTGGGGTTGGCCAAGCCTTTTCCGGCGATATCGGGCGCGGTGCCGTGCACCGCCTCGAAAATGGCGTGATGGTCGCCGATGTTGGCGCCCGGGCACAATGCCCAGACCGCCCACCAGCCCCGCCGTCAGGTCCGAAATGATATCGCCGTACAGGTTCGGCAGCACCAGCATATCGAACGTCTCCGGCCGCATCACCAACTGCATGCAGGCGTTGTCCACGATCAGCTCGTTGTACTGCACTTCGGGGTAGCCGGCGGCCACTTCGCGGCAGCACTTCAGAAACAGGCCGTCGCTCAGCTTCATGATGTTGGCCTTGTGGATGGCGGAGACCTTTTTGCGTCCTTCCCGGCGCGCATACTCGAAGGCCGCCCGCGCGATCCGCATGGAAGCATTCTTGGTGATGATCTTGAGGCTCTCCACCACGCCCGGCACCACCTCGTGCTCCAGCCCGGAATACAGGTCCTCGGTATTCTCGCGGAAGATCGCCAGGTCGATGTCCAGATCGTGAAAGCGGGTCTTTAACCCGGGCAGCATGCGCACGGGGCGGAAGTTGGTGTACAGGCCCAGTTTCTTGCGCAACGCCACGTTGATGCTCTGATGACCGCCGCCGATGGGCGTCGCGGTGGGCCCCTTGAGTCCCACGCGAGTCACTTCCAGGGAGGCGAACACCTCGTCGGGAATCAACTGGCCGTATTCGGCCAGGGCGCGCGCTCCCGCATCCACGCGCTCCCACTCGATCTTTACTCCGGTGGCGTCTACGGCGCGAACGGTCGCTTCGGCGACTTCGGGTCCAATTCCATCTCCGGGGATCAGCGTTATCTGATGGGCCATCACAGCTATTATAAAGTTGGGGCGAGATTGCTTCCCGATTATTCAGCGGACCGGCGGGAAATGGTGGACCGGCAACTGAGCGCTCGCGGTATTCGCGACGAGCGCGTGCTCTATGCCATGAGCCGGATTCCACGCGAAGAGTTCGTGCCGGAGCAGGAACGGGAAGCCGCATATTGGGACGGTCCCATCCAGATCGGCTACGGGCAAACCATCTCCCAACCCTACATGACCGCCCTGATGGCGCAGGAACTGGCCCTCACCGGCAGCGAGCATGTGTTGGAAGTGGGGACGGGATCCGGCTACGCCGCTGCCGTGCTGGGGCTGCTGGCGCGCGATGTGATTACCGTGGAGCTGGTTCCGGAACTGGCGGAAACGGCCCGCGCCACGCTGCGGCGCACCGGCTACGGACTGAACGTCAGGGCGATCGCCGGCGATGGATCCTGGGGCTATTCCGATCAGGCGCCCTACGACGCCATCTCCGTGGCAGCGGGCGCTCCTGAAATTCCGCCCGGCCTGCTGATACAACTGGCCGACCCCGGCCGCATGGTAATCCCCGTAGGGCCGCATCTGGACCAGGAGTTGCTTGTAGTGGAGAAAGAGGAGGGCCGCACGCGCCGCAGGGTCTCGACGCAGTGCAGCTTCGTGCCTCTGCTGGGAATCGAAGGGTGGCGCGCATGAGACTACGGACCGCGAAGGACCGGCTCAAAATCGAGCACAGCATCATCGACGGCGTCCGCGAAATTCTGGAAGAGTTGCTGGCTCGGAACCCCGAAATCCGGTCCGTGATTCCCGGCGTCATTCGCCCGGTGCGCGACGCCAGAGGCAAAGTCAAAGTGCGCATCACGGTTCCGGTGCAGAACGGCTGGAAAGCCATCGCCCTGAGCGCCGGGGCGCGCCAGGAACTCTTCATCAGCACGGACTGGCCCAAAGAATCCCTCGAAAAGGCTCTGGAGCGGGCGGGAGCGGTCCTGTAGCTGCCGTCTTGGTGGTGAAATCCCGCAGTACCCACCTGAGAACATTCGAGAGAGGCATGTCGGCAATGAAAGGCTTATACTGTTTCCGACATCTCTCAAGGTTCCGGTATGAGGGTCATCTCAGGATTTCTCATTTCTTGTTCGATGGTTGCTCTTCTGGCGGGGAGCGCTGCGGCGCAAACCGCCGTTTCCCTGGCAGCGCGGCCGGCGCCACCGGCAGGCAGACTGCCGCCTTCGAATTTCCGTGTGGATTCCCGGATGGTGCAGATTCCCGTTACGGTCACCGACGCTCTCAACCGCAACGTCATGAACCTCAAGGCTGGGAATTTCCGCCTGTTCGATGGTGAAGTGGAGCAGCGTATCTCCTCGTTCTCGATGACCGATGCGCCCGTCTCCACGGGGATCGTCTTCGATACCAGCGGCAGCATGAAACATCGCATTAGGGACTCGCGCGCCGCCGTGAAGCAGTTTCTGGCCACCGCCGTCCCGAACGATGAATTCTCGCTGGTGCAATTCGCCGATAACGCCACCCTGCTTTCGGGGTTCACGCGCATTGCAGCGGAAATCGAGCGACCCTTAGGCTCCATGGCGGCCCACGGTTGGACGGCACTTTACGACGCGATGTTCCTGAGCATGCACCAGACCCGCCGGGCGGCTAATCCCCGGCGCGTGCTGCTGGTGCTTTCCGACGGGGAAGACAATAATAGCCGCTACACGGAAGCGGAGATGATGTCGCTGGTGCGGGAAGGCGATGTGAGCGTCTATGCCATCGGCCTGTTCACCAGGGCGCGCGGCCTGGAAAGAATGGCGGAGGAGACCGGCGGAGGGATGATCACCGTCCACAACCTTTCGGAGCTTCCGGCGGCGATGGATAAACTGAGCCATCAAATCCGCAATCAGTACATGCTCGGGTACTTCCCCAGCAACGCCGCCAACGACGGGCGTTATCGCAAGGTGCGCGTGGAAGTGAATTTGCCCACGGGGACACCGCCCGCACACACCTCCTGGCGCCGGGGGTATATCGTGCCCGACAATTAAGGCATGCCCTCCGGCGGTAGACGGATTGCTACGACCCTCTCAGTTTACGGCATAGGCCTGCTGCTCCTGGCGACGGTGGTGACCGGCGCCATCGAACTGGTACGGAGGCCGCGGACCAAACTGACGCGGGTTCCGATCGGCTCTCATGACGAGGTCTACTACTATCACGCCGCAACCCCGGAAGAGGCCCGCGCGCTGGGCGCAGCGCTGCAAAAAACCGGCTTTCTGAACGATAGAGGCACCACCGTGCTGCTTTCCAAAGGCACCGCCGGTACGGTGGTTTCCTTTGCCCTCAACGATGGCGCGTGGGATCATCCGGATACCGTCTACAGCTTTGAGGAGATCGGGCGGCGCATCGCCACGTCGGTCGGCGGCTTTCCCATCAAGGTTCGGCTGATCGACTCCCACCGGTTGCTGCACAAGGAGTTGACTATCGGTAAATACCCGGCAGGGACGCGCGACGCAGTGTACTACCTGGGCTCAGCGACTGGGCCGGAGGCTTCCGCGCTGGCCCAGGCGTTGCGCGCCGCGGGCTTCCTGCAGGACCAGGGCGACGCCGTGGTGCTGTCCCGGAATGACAGCACGGCAATTTCGTTTATCGTGAACGACGGAATCTGGGACCGGCCGGACGCCGTGGCCGGGTTCGAGCGATTGGTGCGAAAGGTGGCGTCATCGGTGGGAGGGCTGCCCATTGAGCTTCGCCTGCTGGACGCTACGATGGAGCCCAGGAAGACGCTGGCAGTGAAATAGGCCGCTCGAAAAATCAAAACCGCGGTGAAATTCGATGGCCCTGAAACGAAAAATGGTTCCAAGTGATCCAATTCCCAGCCTTGCTCCCCGCCGGCATGCAACGGCACGAAGCACTGCAGTCAGAAGCGCCGAACGCCTCGCCTTTCCGCTCCCCGGCTATTGGTTTATCCAACCACCGGATCATAGCTTCCAGGCACATCGCGGCCTGTACTTCTCCTGACCGGAACCGGACGTTCGTAACGGCCTTTCGCTCGCCCGCAACGGCTGCCCATTCCAGAGCCTCCATTCCGGGGTCAAAGTTCCCGACCTGCTACTTCACGTCTTTGTTGGCCAACCATTCCGCCCGTTCGGCTCTTCCGCTCCACCGCCTGTACCGGTTCGCCCCGGTTCAGGCCGTTTCAACGCTTCAAGCCCGTTACAGAATCGTCAGTCAACTTCTGCGGCTGCTTTCCCGGCTTCCGCTCCCCTTTGGGATTCTTACATCCCGCCGGATCAAAGCGTTCCTCCGGGTTCGCTGCCGCCCGGTCCACCTTCCGAATTCGCCCGATTTCCTCTCGCTCCCCGCAGACGCTTTCTATTGCTAGTCTGGTCTACGGATCACCGTTCCTGGTCCGCTACGTTTCCGGAGGCTCGCTGTTCCTCAAACCTCTTGGAACCAACTTCACTATGCTCCCGAACCCGTTCCGGCGTCAACACGTTTCTGGCTGTTTCGGCCCGGTTTTGAACAGGATCTTTTCATCGTATTTACATGATGTTACAGGTCTGTAACTGTGGATTACCTGTGGATAAAACGCGGCGCTACTGTCCTGTTTTGGCGGCAACGAGCTTCAGGATCATGCCGTTGTCGGTAGCCATCCAGATGTTCTGGCTGTCCCCGCCGGAGAGCAGGGTGCGGGTCGCCACGGCGCGGTAGTCCACCGGCATCTCGGTCCACCCCGAGGCGCCGAAATCTTTGCTGGTCAGAACCTGTACCTTGCCAGGAATGACGCTGCGCAACTGGCCCTGCGACAGGGTACCGGTCAGGTAGGACGTCCCGTCCGGAGTGAGCCAGATGTCGGTAACGCTGAATTTGGTATCCCTATAAATCGTTTCGCTTTTGTTGGTTTTCCACTCCAGCTTGTAGGCCTCGCTGGGATACCGGAACATCTGCGAATACTCCACCAACCCCAGGCCCATACCGGTTTTGGCGAACCGGATGCGCGTGCTTTCGCCGAAGAGCGAAGCCGAGTTGGCATGCCACGTCTTGCCGCCATCGTGGGTTACCAGGGAATAATTCAAGTGCGGCGTATCGCGCTGGGCGAGAGTGGCCTGCGGATCCAGCCAGCCGGGATGATCGGGGCCCCACAAGCGCGGCGGCAGGTTGAACCCGGTAATAATTCCGTCCAGCGGTGTGGCGAAGGCGATCCAGTTATAGGCGCTGTACAACGGGTTGCCCGGAGGCTCCGCGGCTGCGGCCACTTTGGTCCAAACGTGACCGCCGTCCACGGTTTGCACGACGGTCTTTTTGCCGCCGATTCCCCAGCCGCGCTTTTCGTCGAGGAAGAAAACACGGTCCACCTCGCCGGGCAGTTTCGGCAATTTGACCCAGCTCTTGCCCGCCTCCGCAGTCTGCCAGAGGCCATGGTCGGTAACCATCCAACCCAGCGATTCGTTCAGAAAGAAAAGCGAGCCGGGCAGATCCTTAAGCGCCACGGTCTGCCAGTGCGCCCCGCCATCGCTGGTGACTACGCTGGTGGGAACCTGCCGCCGGCCTTCGGAAATGAACCCTACGGCGATGCCCCGTTTATCGGAAAGGAACTGCAAGTCCGTGATATTGAAAGTGGACTTACCCTTATCGTAAAAGTATTGCATCTGCCAGCGCTGCGCCCGGAGCTCGGCCGGAAGCAGTGTGGCGGCCAGCATCATGGCCGCGCAAATGAGGCGGGACGATAGAGAGTACACGATTAATGTTTCATTTGCACCGGGCCGGAGGACAAAACCAGCTCCACGTGATTGGCCGACTCCAGCGCCGCGGCGGTCATGCGGGCCAAAACCAGAACGCAGCCGATCTGCTCCCCGACCGTGGTAATTACTTCCATTTCGCTGCCGGTATGCTGGTGCGGCAAGCGATGCTGCACATTGATCACGCCAATCACCCGGTTGCGCGCGATCAGGGGCGCCGACAGGAACGCTTCGAAGCTATCCTCCGGCAACTCACCGAAATTCTTGAATCGTGGATCCTTGTACGCCTCCCGCGAGATGGCCAGCAAGCGCCTTTCCCGGGCCACCCACCCGGTGAGGCCTTCGTTCCAGCGGAGGCGGATTTTTCCGATGACGGACGGATGCGGGGTATTGGATGCGCAGAGCACCAACTCTTCACCGTCCAACAGGTACATCAGGCAGGCATCGCATTGGGTGAACTCCACGATCAGATCCACCACACCCTTCAACACATCCTGCAGACTCAGGTCCCGAACCATGAAGCGGCTGATCTTCTGAAACAGGCGCAACTGTTGCTCGGTGCGTTCGAGACGCGCTTCAAGCTCTTTCGGCTTCGGCACGCCTCTATTATAGCCGGGCAGGGAATCGGCACCTCATAGATCTTTTGGGGGGTATAGCACGACTTACAAGGTGCAATCGCCTACAATCAATAGGAACGGAACGGCATAGATGCCCGACAGTCCAACCGAGACCGCACCCGGTACCTGGAGCGTACCCGAGTGCCCCTTTACGATAGCCTACGTGCCGGAAGTGATGGATAACATCCGCCTCGCCGTAGTGGACGCATTTTTCTCCCTGCCTCGCGGAGGCGCCGAAATCGGCGGTATCCTGTTGGGCTGGCACACCCAGCGGCGCGTCACGATCGCCGAGTACATGGCGCTCGATTGCGAACATGCTATGGGACCTTCCTTCGTGCTGTCCCCGAAGGACGAGACCAGACTCCAGGAGTTGCTGACCGGGTCGCAAGCGGACCCGGCCGGTCTGCAGCCGGTGGGGTGGTACCATTCCCACACGCGCAGCGAGGTCTTTCTTTCCGACGCCGACCAGGAAATTCACAATCGTTTCTTCCCGGAGCCCTGGCAGGTGGCGCTGGTGCTAAGGCCCCATACCTTTCAGCCGATGCGCTGCGGATTTTTTTTCCGTGAAGCGGACGGCTCCATTCACGCTACCGCTGCATACCAGGAATTCGTGTTGGACGCCATGCCGCTCCGGCCCGTTCCCACCGGCATGATTCCGCAAATGGGGGACGGTACGGCCGTGGCGCCCCAGACGGAACTGGAAGCCTCCAGACCGGCGATCCAGGTATCTCCCGATGTGGCGGGGCCGACGCAGGAGCCGGCCCAGGCGCCGGACCCGCCGGCCCCGACGGTGGTTCCGCTGCCTCTGGAGGCGCCGAAGTTCGCCTCGGTAACAGTGGAGGCGCGGGCCTGGGTGTGGCTCAAAGTGATGATCTTCCTGGCTATCGGGCTGGGCACCGGCGCCTTTGCATTCGGGACGCGGCACCTCTGGTTACCACAGCTCACGGGGGCCACGCCGCCGGTTGCCGCCGTTCCGGCTCCTCCGGCGGATCTCCACCTGAGCACCTTCGATACCGACGGCCAGTTGCAGATTCGCTGGGATACCTCCTCGGCCGCCGTCCAACAGGCTACTTCCGGTGTCCTGACCATCGCCGATGGCGGCTTGCCCAGCAAAGAACTTCACCTGGATGTGGATCACCTGAGGAGCGGCACCTTCACCTATGGGAGGGACAGCGGACAGGTGGACGTGACGCTGACGGTTCAGGAGCCGTCCGGAGCGCCGGTTCGATCCGCAGCGGCTTTTGTGGGTCATGCCCCAGCGGCGGCCACGGCCGCCCCGGCGGACGATTCCGAAGCGGTGGCCAAACTGAGGGCAGACCTGGCGGCGCAACGGGAGCAGGTGCAGCAAGCCAGGAAGGATCTCACTGTCGCGACGGAGCGCAATCGGAATCTGGAAAAGAGGCTGAGCGATGCACAGCCTCAGGCGGGGGAGTCGGCCAAACTCAGAAAGGATCTTGCGGCGGCCAACGATCGCATCCGGAAGCTGACAAAGAGCCTCAACGACGCTCAAGCCGAACTCAGGCAGCAGCAGCGGAAACGCCTGGGGGCGCAAGACCCGGGCAAGTAACGCGAACCCCGGAGCTGTGGCCTGCCGGTAGATGTAAAGCTCCCGGCAGATTCCGCCGATATGCCTGGTATGGACGAACGTCGTTCGGAAGTTCGGATGTTATGCGCAGACATGTTGGACGTCTCCTGGAAAGACGCCACCGGCCACACCGGCAAAGCCACGGCGCTATTGGAGGATATTTCTCCTTCCGGAGCGTGCCTGCAACTGGAAGCCGCGATTCCCCTGGCTTCAGAGATTCGCTGGACGTCGCCGAAGCAGGAATTCGCCGGCCACGTGCGTTACTGCGTTTATCGCGAAATCGGCTATTTCGTGGGAGTGGAATTCGAATCCGCCATCCGCTGGTCGAGTAAGAGGTTTAAGCCTCAGCACATGCTCAATCTCCAGACACTGGTTGCGCATGGCAAAAAGTAGGAGACCGGATGATTTACTGTAGAGGCCGCCCGCCCGCTAACCTGAAGTGAACTCCCGATTGTGTCTAGGGTTCCGCTCTCCGCTTCAGCGATAGCCGGGAGGTCTGTGACCGAGCGACACCACGTCCAGAACGAACTGGCCGACAACTGGCTGGAAGGAGAAATCGTACGGCTTGAGCCCCTGAGGCGCGAGCACGCCAAAGAACTCCTGAGCATCTCCGGCGACGCGCAAATCCGGCGGTACCTCACCACTCGGGGCGGTTCGCTGGAACAGATGGAAACCTATGTGGATGGATTGCTCCGCGACCACCTTTCCGGAACAGCGTTGCCCTTCATCGTCCGAATGGCTGCGGATTCGCGATTAGCCGGCTGTACACGGCTGAAGAACATCTCGCCAGAAAACCGGAACACCGAATCGAAACGGTTGCTTCTGGAGTATGGTTTCGAGTGGCTCCGCTGTTTTCGAGTCGAGTTTCAAACGGATAGCCGCAATGTCCGTTCCAGGAACGCTCTCACCAAAATGGGGGCCATCGAGCGTCCTCGATAGGGACTGGCCGGAAGTCAAACGAAGGTTGCGGCTGCGGCTCGAAACGCAGATCCGTCGCAATGCGGGCCGGTAGCCGGCGTCTATCTTACTCGCCGCGGCCGGTCCAGGAAGCTTTCAGGAAATCGCGGTTCATCCGGGCGATCACTTCCAGCTTGATCTCCTTGGGGCAGACCGCTTCGCATTCGCCGATATTGGTGCAGCTTCCGAACAACTCCTGGCCGGCCTGGGCCACCATGGCCGTTACGCGCCGCTCGCGCTCCGGCTGGCCTTGCGGCAGAAGAGCCAGGTGGGCGATTTTGGCCGCCATGAAGAGCGATGCCGAAGCGTTCGGGCACATGGCCACGCAGGCTCCGCAGCCGATGCAGGCCGCCGCATCCATGGCGAGGTCCGACTTCTCTTTCGGCACGAGCATGGCGTTGCCGTCCGGCGCGCTGCCGGTGGCTGCCGAGATAAAGCCGCCCGCGGCAATCAGGCGGTCGAAGGCGGTGCGGTCCACCACCAGGTCCTTGACCACCGGAAATGCGCGCGCCCGCCACGGCTCCAGGTAGAGTTCGTCGCCGTCTTTGAAGTGGCGCATATGGAGCTGGCACAGGGTGGTGCCCGGAAGCGGTCCGTGCGCCACGCCGTTCACCATGCAGCCGCACATGCCGCAGATGCCCTCGCGGCAATCGTGGTCGAACGCCACGGGTTCTTCATTTTTGGCGATCAGGTCCTCATTCAAGACGTCGAGCATCTCGAGGAACGACATGTGCTCGCTCACGTTGGGGACTTCATAGCGGGTCATGCGGCCCTGGTCCGACGCGTTGCGCTGCCGCCAGATGTGGAGGATGATTCTCATTACTTGTAGCTCCGTTGCGCCGGATGCACATATTCAAAAGTGAGCGGTTCCTTGTGCAGTTCGGGGCGAAGGCCCACGCCCGCGAAACTCCCAGGCCGCGACGTAGGAGTAATTCTCGTCGTCGCGCTGCGCTTCGCCTTCGGGCGTCTGATACTCTTCGCGGAAGTGGCCGCCGCAGCTTTCGTTGCGCTCCAGCGCGTCCAGGCAGAGCAACTCCGCCAGTTCGAAGAAGTCGGCCACGCGCCCGGCCTTCTCCAGCGATTGATTCAATTCTTCGCCCGTGCCCAGCACCTTGACGTCGCGCCAGAATTGCTCGCGCAGGCCGGGAATCTGCGAAAGGGCCGTTTTCAGGCCCTCGGCGGTGCGCGCCATGCCGCAGTATTCCCACATGATTTTGCCCAATTCGCGATGGTAGGAATCCACGCTGCGGGTGCCCTTGGTGGCCAGCAGTTTCTGCGTGATGCTGTTGACGTTGGCCTCGGCTTCCTTCACGGCGGCGTGGGAGGTGTCGGCCTTCTCGAGCTTGCTGGAGGCCAGGTAATCGTTGATGGTACCGGGCAGAACGAAGTAGCCGTCGGCCAGCCCCTGCATGAGCGCGCTGGCGCCCAGGCGATTGGCGCCGTGGTCGCGAGAAATTCGCCTCGCCGGTCACATACAGGCCGGGGACATTGGACATCAGGTTGTAATCCACCCACAGGCCGCCCATGGTGTAGTGGATGGCCGGGAAGATGCGCATGGGCACCTTGTAAGGGTCCTCGCCGGTGATGCGCTCGTACATGTCGAACAGGTTGCCGTAGCGTTCCTTGATGACCGAAGTGCCCAGGCGTTGGATGGATTCGGCGAAGTCCAGGTAGACCGCCAGTCCGGTTTCGCCTACGCCGCGGCCTTCGTCGCACACCTGCTTGGCGTTCCGCGAGGCCACATCGCGCGGCACCAGGTTGCCGAAGCTGGGATACTTGCGCTCCAGGAAATAATCGCGCTCGGCGGCCGGAATCTGGCCCGGCGGCCGTTTGTCGCCCTTTTTCAACGGCACCCATACGCGCCCGTCGTTGCGCAGCGATTCGCTCATCAGGGTGAGCTTGCTCTGGTATTCGCCGGAAACGGGAATGCAGGTGGGGTGAATCTGGGTGAAGCACGGGTTAGCGAACAGCGCGCCGCGTTTGTGCGCGCGCCAGATGGCCGTGGCGTTGCAGCCCTTGGCATTGGTGGAGAGGTAATATACGTTGCCGTAGCCGCCGGTGCCCAGCACCACGGCATCGGCCAGGTGCGATTCGATCTTGCCGGTGATCAGATTGCGGGTGACAATGCCGCGGGCGCGCCCGTCGATCACGATCAGGTCGAGCATCTCGGTGCGCGGGAACATCGTCACCTGGCCGCGCCCGATCTGCTTTTCGAGCGCCTGGTAGGCGCCCAGCAGGAGCTGCTGGCCGGTCTGGCCGCGGGCATAAAACGTACGCGATACCTGGGCGCCGCCGAAACTGCGATTGTCCAGGTAGCCCGAGTATTCGCGCGCGAACGGAACGCCCTGCGCCACGCATTGATCGATGATGTTGAGGCTGATCTGCGCCAGGCGGTAGACGTTGGATTCGCGGGCGCGGAAATCGCCGCCCTTCACCGTGTCGTAGAAGAGCCGGAACACGCTATCGCCGTCATTGTGATAGTTTTTGGCGGCGTTGATTCCGCCCTGCGCCGCGATGCTGTGCGCGCGCCGGGGAGAATCCTGGAAGCAGAAACACTTCACGTTGTAGCCGAGTTCGGCCAGCGTGGCCGCGCCGGCTCCGCCTGCCAGGCCGGAACCTACAACGATGATCGTATGCTTCCGCTTGTTCGCGGGATTGACCAGTTTCAGATTGAACTTATGCCGTTCCCATCGGGTTTCGATCGGGCCCGTTGGACATTTCGAGTCGAGTTGCATGCGCATCGTCCTTCAAAGAGTCAAGAAACCGGTTAACACCGCGATCGGAATCGAGATGTTGCCGATCGCAATCAGTATGGCCACCAGCGCCGCGCCCTTCTTCAGCAGCGGCGTGTAGCGCGGATGGCTGAATCCCATCGACTGGAACATGCTCCACAGCCCGTGATACAGGTGCATGCACAGCAGGATCATCGCAAGAATATAGAAGCCCGCCACCAGGGGATTCTGAAATCCGGTAATCACGTTGGAGCGCACGTCCGGTTCGTTGGCTGCGATTTCCCTGATGGGCAGCACCGATCCGACCGTCAGGTGCAGGATGTGGAATACGATGAATGCGCCTACGATCACGCCGCTCCAGCGCATGGTGCGCGCGGCGTAGGAAGTGGGCACGTCGGCCTTCTTCTTATAGGAGAGCGGGCGCGCGGCGCGATTCTGCAGCCACAATTGCACCGCCGAAACGATATGCAGAATCACCGCCGCCAGCAGGGCCGCGCGGATCACCCACAGCGGAATCACGTTGGCCGGATTGTGGAGGAAAGCGGCGTACCGGTTGATCTGCTGGTGGTCCGCCGAGTAGATCTGCAGGTTGCCCAGCAGGTGTCCGATGACGTATCCGAAGAGGATCAGGCCGGTGATGGCCATCACCACCTTCTTGCCGATGGGCGCTTCCCAGAAGCGGGCGGCACGATGGATGGGACTGATCGCGAGTGCACTCATGCTTTAATCCTGATTGTGGCGAAGGCTTCGCCAAAGTCTTTGGTTCGCACCCGTACCCGAAGGTGCGGAAAGCGGGCAGGCTGATCTCAAACTCTCAGTATACTCTTCATCATCTATGGGGCCGCAACTTCTTGTTGACGGCGCGCGATTTTCCCTGCTATTCGACTTGCGGTAAGCTATAAATGAGGGAATTTTTCCCCTAAATTTCGCTGCCGCCACCACCTCCTGGTGAGGTTGACTAGCCTCGCCCAGGGTGTTACTCTGTACTCCTTAAAGACACCCGTCTCTCCGAAATACCATGGATCAAATTCTTCACCAGTTAGGCCAACTGCTCCTGCGAGCGGTGCCTACTTTCCTGCTGGTTATCGTGCTGCATTTCTACTTGAAGAGCGTATTCTTCAAGCCCATGGGCAAGGTACTGCAAGAGCGGTACGACGCCACCGAAGGCGCGCGCAAACTGGCGGAAGAGAGCACAGCGCGGGCAGGGCAGAAGACCGCGGAATACGAAGCGGCCATGCGGGCGGCGCGCGCCGAAGTCTACCAGGCGCAGGAACAGATTCACAAGCAGTTGCAGGAACGCGAAGCCGAGGAACTGGCCAAGGCCCGGAAGCGCAGCGAGGTCCTGATTCAGGAAGCCCGCGCTGCGCTGGCGCTTGATGTGGAAGGCGCCAAGGCCGGGCTGGCAAAAGACAGCGAACTGCTGGCCGAACAGATTACCGAAGCCGTTCTCCGCCGGAGTGCCGCATGAAACGTCTGGCAGTGGTGGTCCTGATCGCGGGCTGGAGTCTGGCCGGTTTGGCCCAGACTCAGCACGCCCCTGACACGAAAGAACTCGCGAAGGAAAAGCCCAGCGAGGGCGAGCACGGGGAAATGGAAGTTTGGAAGCTGGCCAATTTCCTGCTGCTGGCGGGTGCACTGGGTTATCTGATCAGGAAAAATGCCGGGCCTTTTTTTGAAGCCCGCAACAAGAAGATTCAGCAGGATATGTTGGATGCGAAAGCCCTTCGGTTAGACGCCGAAAGGCGCGCCGCCGACGTGGACCGCCGCCTCGCCAATCTGGAAGCGGAAATTGCCGCGCTGAGGGCCGAATCGCAGACCGAAGCCAAGGCCGAAACCGAACGCAGCATGAAGCACACGGCAGGAGAAATCGCCAAGATCCAGGCGCATGCGGAGCGGGAAATCGTCTCAGCGGGAAAAGCAGCGCGCATGGACCTGAAGCGTTACTCTGCCGAACTGGCGGTGCAACTGGCGGAACAGAAGATTGCCGCGCGCATGACGGGCGAGGCGCAGGATAACCTGGTGCGCGGCTTCGTGCACGATCTGAAGCATCCCGCATCCTGATAAGAGCCAGCCATGACACTATCAGCCGTAGCTACGCGATACGCGAACGCCCTTGCGGATGTGGTCACCGCCGGAGGCGCCTCATTGGCCGGGGTGCCGCAGGAATTACGGTCGTTTGAGGCGGCGCTCCAAGCTTCCACGGAATTGCAAAACGCGCTCATCACTCCGGCAGTACCGGGCAGCCGCAAGAAGGCGGTGGTGAATCGCGTGGCGGACGTGCTGGAGCTTTCGAAGATTTCGCGCAATTTCCTTTTTGTGCTGGTGGATAAGCGCCGCATCACTTCGCTGAGCGCGATCCTGCACAGCCTGGAGTTGATTCTGGATGAACGGATGGGCTTCGCGCGCGCCGAGGTATCGTCGGCGCGCGAACTGAGTGAGCCGCAGCGCTCCGCCTTGAGCGCGGAACTGGAGCGGCTTACCGGAAAGCGCATTCGCATGCATTTTTCGGTGGATGGCGCCCTGATCGGGGGGGTCGTGGCGCGGATCGGGTCCACGGTGTACGACGGCAGCGTGCGCGGCCAACTGCAAACGTTGGAGCGGAAGCTGACCGCGGAACGTTAATCGGAACGGGAAGGTGTTATGGCTCATATTCGCGCGGATGAAATAACCAGCATTCTCCGCCAGGAAATTGAAAATTACGAGCGGGCGATCGACGTCTCGGAAATCGGCTCGGTGATTTCCGTGGGTGACGGCATCGCCCGTATACATGGCTTGGAAAAAGTCATGGCCGGGGAATTGATCGAATTTCCGCATGACGTTGCGGGCATTGCCATGAACCTGGAAGAAGACCAGGTGGGCGCAGTGCTGCTGGGCGATTTCGCCGAAATCAAAGAAGGCGACGAAGTGAAGCGCACCGGCCGGATTATGTCCGTGCCGGTGGGCGAAGCGCTGGTCGGCCGCGTGGTGAATGCGCTGGGCCAGCCGATCGACGGCAAGGGTCCCATTCAGACCACGGAGTTCTTTCCGGTGGAGCGCCTGGCCCCCGGCGTGGTGGCGCGCCAGCCGGTAAAAGAGCCCATG
Source organism: uncultured Solibacteraceae bacterium (assembly GCA_963835555.1). Lineage (GTDB taxonomy): Bacteria > Acidobacteriota > Terriglobia > Bryobacterales > Bryobacteraceae > Sulfopaludibacter. The sequence goes on from CAWIGC010000038.1 coordinate 423,273, forward strand.
CAGACCGGCATCAAGGCCATCGACGCCATGATTCCGATCGGCCGCGGCCAGCGCGAACTCATCATCGGCGATCGCCAGACCGGCAAGACGGCTATCGCGCTGGACGCCATCATCAATCAAAAGGGCGGCGACATGATTTGCATCTATGTCGCTATCGGGCAGAAGCGTTCCACCGTGGCGCAGGTGGTCAAGACGCTGGAAGATCACGGCGCCATGGATTACACCATCGTGGTTTCGGCGTCGGCTTCCGATCCCGCCCCCATGCAATACCTGGCGCCTTTCGCCGGCACCGCCATGGGTGAGTTTTTCCGCGACAGCAAGCGGCACGCGCTATGCATCTACGACGACCTTTCCAAGCACGCGGCGGCCTATCGCGAGATTTCTCTACTGCTGCGCCGCCCGCCGGGGCGCGAAGCCTTCCCGGGCGACGTGTTCTATTTGCATAGCCGTCTGCTGGAGCGTGCCGCCAAGCTGAATAACGAACTGGGCGCCGGCTCGCTCACTTCCCTGCCGTTCATCGAAACCCAGGCGGGCGACGTATCGGCGTACATTCCCACCAACGTGATTTCGATTACCGACGGCCAGATCTTTCTGGAGTCGGACCTGTTCAACTCCAACGTGCGGCCGGCCATCAACGTGGGTATCAGTGTAAGCCGCGTGGGCGGCAACGCGCAGACCAAGGCCATGAAGTCCATCGCCGGCAGTTTGCGCCTGGACCTGGCGCAATACCGCGCGCTGGCCGCCTTCGCCAAATTCGGCAGCGACCTGGACAAGGCGTCCACGGACCAGCTCAATCGCGGCAATCACCTGGTTGAAATTCTGAAGCAGGGCCAATACCAGCCGCTGCCGCTGGAAAAGCAGATCGTGATCATTTTCGCCGGCACCAAGGGGTACCTGGACGACCTTCCGGTGGAGCAGTGCCGCAAGTTCGAAGAGGAGTTGTATCGTTTTGTGGACAACGCGCACCGCCCTCTGTGGGACGAAATCCGCACTAAGAAGGCGCTGGATGACGAACTGCGCGCGAAAGTAGTAAAGGTCATCGAAGAGTTCAAGGCGCGATTCGTGGCCGAGCAGCCCGCGGCGGGAGCCCATGCCTAGTCTGATCGACATCCGGCGGCGCATCCGCTCGGTGAAGAATACGCAGCAGATCACCAAGGCCATGAAGATGGTCTCGGCGGCGAAACTGCGTCGCGCGCAGGACCGGGTCATTGCCTCGCGGCCTTACGGGGCGCTGCTTCGCAAGGTGCTGGCCAATGTGGCCGCGGCCGTCTCTGCCGACCAGACCGCGGGCGCGCATCCGTTGCTGGCGCGGCGCGAAGAGCAGCAACATCCTGCTGGTTCTGATCAGCGGCGATAAAGGCCTGGCCGGCGCATTCAATACCAACCCCATCAAAGGGGCGCAGCGCTTCATGGTGGAGCGTCCCGAAGCCTCGGTACAACTCGAACTGATCGGCCGCAAGGGCCGCGACTTTTTCCGCAAGCGCGCCGCCGCTATTCACGCCGAGCATATCGGGCTGGCGGCTAAGGTGGCGTACGAAGAGGTCGCCGCCATTTCCCGGCAGGCGATGGAGATGTACCGCAACGAAGAGATCGACGCAGTCTACCTGATCTACAACGAATTCAAAAGCGTGGTGGCGCAGAAGCTGGTGCAATCGCGCGTGTTGCCGGTGGACCTGCCGCAGGAGCAGGCGCCGGTGGATTACATTTTCGAGCAGCCGCCGGCCGAGATGCTGGGCGCCCTGCTGCCCAGGTACGTGGAGATGGAATTTTATCGTGCGCTGCTGGAATCGGCGGCGGCCGAGCATGCCGCTCGCATGACGGCCATGGATGCCGCAACCTCCAACGCCGGCGAGATGATCGAGAAGCTGACGCTGTACATGAACCGCGTTCGCCAGGCCAGCATCACCAAGGAAATCATCGAAGTGGTTAGCGGCGCCGCAGCCGCCGAGTAAGGAATGTTATGGCAACTACAACCGCTCTGGTAGTCGGAAAAGTCGTACAGGTGGCCGGTCCGGCCGTGGACTGTGAATTCCCCGAAGGGCAAATTCCGTTGGTCTACACCGCCATCCGGATCACCAGCGAAGGGTTCACCGTACCGGAACCCATCGATATCATTTGCGAAGTGCAGCAGCACATCGGCGAAGGCCGCGTGCGCACCATCGCCCTGCAGCCCACCGAAGGTCTGGTGCGCGGGATGCAGGCCATCAGCCTGGGCCATCCGGTGGAAGTGCCGGTGGGCCCGGAAACGCTGGGGCGCGTGCTCAACGTGATCGGCGAGCCGGTGGACCAAATGGGTCCGGTGAACGCCAAACTGCACTATCCGATTCACCGGCCGTCGCCTTCCTTCGAAGACCAGTCCACGCGGCTGGAGATGTTCGAAACCGGCATCAAGGTCATCGATCTGCTGGAACCGTATCTGCGCGGCGGCAAGATCGGGTTGTTCGGCGGGGCGGGCGTGGGCAAGACCGTCATCATCATGGAGCTGATCAACAACATCGCCCAGAAGCACGGCGGCGTTTCGGTTTTCTCCGGCGTGGGCGAGCGCACGCGCGAAGGCAACGACCTGTGGCTGGAAATGCAGGAATCCGGCGTCATCGACCCGCACGATTACACCAAATCCAAGTGCGCCCTGATCTACGGCCAGATGACCGAGCCGCCCGGGGCGCGCTTGCGCGTGGGCCTGACCGGCCTGACCGTGGCGGAATACTTCCGCGACGAGGAACACCAGGACGTGCTGCTCTTCATCGACAACATTTTCCGTTTCACGCAGGCCGGGTCGGAAGTATCGGCGCTGCTGGGCCGCATGCCTTCGGCGGTGGGATACCAGCCGAACCTGGCCACGGAAATGGGCGAATTGCAGGAGCGCATCACCTCCACCAAGAACGGATCGATCACCAGCGTGCAGGCCATCTATGTGCCTGCCGACGATTACACCGATCCCGCGCCGGCTACCGCCTTCGCGCACCTGGACGCCACCACCAATCTTTCGCGCGACATCGCGGCGCTGGGCATTTATCCCGCCGTGGATCCGCTGGCCTCCACCTCGCGCATTCTCGATCCGCTGATCATCGGCCACGACCATTACGATGTGGCGCAACTGGTGAAAGGCATCCTGCAGCGGTACAAAGATCTGCAGGACATCATCGCCATTCTGGGCATCGACGAACTGTCCGACGAAGACAAGCTGGCGGTGGCGCGCGCCCGCAAGATCCAGCGCTTCCTCTCGCAGCCGTTCCACGTGGCCGAGCAGTTCACCGGAATTGCCGGCAAGTACGTGAAGCTGAGCGACACCATCAAGGGCTTCCGCGAAATCGCCGAAGGCAAACACGACGGCATTCCCGAGCAGGCGTTCTACATGCAGGGCACCATCGAGGAAGTGCTGGAGCGCGCCGAAACCTTGAAGAGGGCCTGACCATGGCCGACTCCTTCGACCTGGAAATCGCCACGCCCGAGCGCCTGCTGGTGAAAGAGCAGGTGAACGAACTGCAGATCCCCGGCAAGGACGGCTATCTGGGGATTCTGCCGGGGCACGCCGCGCTGCTCAGTGAACTGGGGACGGGCTTTCTAAGCTACACGTGCGGCGGCTCCAAGCGCTACCTTTCCCTCCAAGGCGGATTCGTGGAAGTGCTGCCCGGCCAGGTGCGGGTGCTCGCCAACGTGGCCGAAAAGGCCGAAGAGATCGACATCGAACGCGCCCGCAAAGACCTGCAGAAGGCTCAGGAGCAGGTCATGAATCCGGCGCTCGGCGTGGATCCCGCGGTGGCGCTCGAGGCGATGGCTGCCGCGCAGGCGCGCATCGACGCGGTGGAGAAGAAGTAGCCTGCGACCCGTACGGGATGGCTTGCAGGTTTCGTCCAGAGCTCCCGGTTGCCGCGCGCCATCCCTATAACCCAGATTCCGCGTAACCTTTTTGCTGCCGCGGAGTATTCAGTCGGTATGCAGGATCTGCGCAGCACTATCCGATATACCCTGAGACAGTTCCGGAAGTCGCCGGTATTTACTGCCGCCGCCACCTTGACGCTCGCCCTGGGAATCGGGGGCACCACCGCGATTTTCACCATGATTCATGCGGTGATGCTGCAATCCCTGCCCGTTGCGGATCCGGCGCTGCTCTACCGGATCGGCGACGGCGACGATTGCTGCGTGAAAGGCGTTCCTCAAGACCGGTGGGGAATGTTCTCATATCCCCTATACCAGCGCCTGAAGGAGGCGGCGCCGGAATTCGAAGAGGTGGCGGCATTTCAAGCCGGCGGCCATCGTGTGAGCGTTCGGCGCGAGGGCAGCGGAACCATCGCCAAGCCGCTGCGCTCGGAGTACGTCACGGGCAACTATTTTTCGACGCTCGGCGTGCAAGCGTTCGGCGGCCGTTTACTTTCTCCGGACGACGACCGGCCCTCCGCGCCGCCTGTCGCCATCATGAGCCATCACACCTGGCAGGGGGAATACGGCGGCGACCGGTCCGTGGTGGGCTCGACTTTCGTGGTGGAGGGACATCCATTCACCGTGATCGGCGTGACGCCGCCGGGGTTCTTTGGCGAAACACTGCGCGGCGATCCGCCCGATATCTGGATTCCGGTGCAGCAGGAGCCGCTCCTCGCCGGGGAGGGCGCGCTGATGCGCCAGTCCGTCGCCGCATGGTTGCGGGTCATCGGCCGCCTGCGTCCCGGCGCTTCCACCGCGGGCATGTCGCCCCGCTTGAGCGGAATTCTGCGGCAATGGATGCAACACGATTCCGGCTATCCGGCCAACTGGATGCCCGATGTCATACGAATGCTGCCCAAACAGGTGATCAACGTGGTTCCGGCGGGCGCGGGAGTCGCCGAAATGAAGGAAGAGTACGGCCGCAGTTTGCAGATCCTGTTCGGGGTTTGCGGCATGGTGCTGTTGATCGCGTGCGCCAATGTCGCGAACCTGCTGCTGGCGCGCGCGGTGGCACGCCGCGGCCAAACCGCACTGCGCATGGCGATTGGAGCCGGCAGGCGGCAGATTGTGGGGCAGGCGCTGATCGAGGCAATCCTTCTGGCGATCGGCGGCGGAATTGCCGGGCTCGGTGTCGCCATTGTGGCCGGGCGCCTGCTACTGGCGCTGGCATTTCGCGGGTCGCGTTTCATTCCCATCAGCACGCTGCCCTCGCCCGGCGTGCTGGCATTTACTTTTGCGGTGGCGCTGGCCACAGGCATCATTTTTGGCGCCGCTCCGGCGTGGTTCGCCACCCGCACCAGTCCGCTGGAAGCGTTGCGCGGCGCCGGACGGAGCACGGGAGACCATTCCTCTCCGGCGCGGAAGGCGCTGTTGATCGTACAGGCGGCGCTCTCGGTGGTGCTGGTGGCGGGCTCCGCAATGCTGGCACGCAGCCTCAACAAGCTGGAGCATCAGCATTTCGGATACCTGACCGAAGGACGTGTAGTCGTGTCCCTGAACCGGCCTCCGGCGAGTTACAGCCAGCCGCAGTTGGCATCGCTCTACCGGCAAATGGAAGAGGGACTCAACCGGCTGCCGGGCGTTACCGGGTCGGGCCTGGCGTTATACAACCCGCTCACGGACAACTGGGGGGAACTCATCCTGGTCTCCGGCCATCCCGCATCGAAGCTGAACGAGTCCGCGGGCGCATCCTGGGACCGGGTGAGCGCCGAGTACCTGCAGAACTTCGGCGTGAAACTGATCCGCGGGCGATACTTCGACCGCGGCGACAACGACACCACCGAGCCTGTCGCACTCATCAACGAAGCGTTCGCGAAGCGATTCTTCCGCAGCGACGAAGATCCGATGGGGCAGCATTTCGGCCTGGATCTGCCGCAGAATGCCGGCACGTTCCGCATCGTCGGCATCGTGCACGACGCCAAGTTTGCCGGCTTTGCCTTGCGCCGGCCGGCGCGTCCCATGTTCTATGTTCCGCTGGCGCAGAATGTTCCTTATACGGACCCGCTGATGAAGCGCGTGGAACTTCAGTCGCACTTCATTAGCGGACTGATGCTGGTGACCAACGCTTCGCCGGGCGCCCTGGAACCGCTGATCACCCGCGTTCTGGCCAAGGCGGATCCGAATCTGACGATCAACAGCGTCCGCACCATGCAACAGCAGGTGGAGCTGACATTCGACCAGGAGCGCGCCGTCGCCAGCCTGGCCGGCTTATTCGGTTTTGCGGCACTGTTGCTGGCCGCGGTGGGACTCTACGGGGTGACCGCCTACACGGTGGCGCAGCGAACCAACGAGATCGGAATCCGGATGGCTCTGGGAGCGGACCGCGTCCCGGGTAGTGCGATACATCCTGCGCGGAGCTTTACTGCGCGTCGCTGCCGGGCTGGCGGTGGGACTGCCGGTGGCGGTTGCCGCGGGGCGGCTCATTTCCAGCCAGCTTTACGAAGTCTCCTTCTGGGATCCGCTGGCACTGGCCGCAGCGGCGGGAGCGCTTTCGGTCTGCGCCGCGATTGCGGCTCTGATTCCGGCCGGCATGGCAGCATCGATATCGCCCATCACCGCGCTTCGAACCGAGTAACGTTGCTCTTCTCATTGAAACGGAGCGCCGGTTGGTGCGTACGCACCCAAACGAAGGGCTTTCCGCGCCCCTGCGCCTACTCGCGGAGTGTAAGCTCAAAAGCGTGGGCCAGGCGCGCAGCGTATTACCAGGGAAACCTTTCCCTCAGGGAGCCACATGGGATGGAACGGGCGTTAACTTTTCGCTCTATTCGGAACGGGCCGCCGGCGTGGAATTGTGTCTGTTCGACGAGCTGCCGACAGCGCGAATGCGAGACCATCACCCTGCGCGAATCCACCGGCGTACGTCTGGCACTGCTACCTTCCCGGGCTGAAACTCGGGCAGCTGTACGGATACCGCGTACACGGCCCTTACGAACCCGGACGCACGGCGACCGCTTCAATCCCGCCAAGCTGCTGATCGATCCTTATGCCCGCGCCCTGGCCGGGCAGGCTGAATTGGGACGCGCCGGTATTCGGGTACAAGATCGGCGACACAGGCGGAGGATCTGTCCTGCGACCCCGGCGACGATGCCGTGGGGCGTTCCCAAGAGCGTCGTCACCACCTCGCATTTCGACTGGGAGAACGACCGCCCGCCGCTGACGCCGCTGCACGATTCGGTCATTTACGAACTCCACGTCAAAGGGCTTCACCGGCGCAGCATCCCGAGATTCCCCGAGGAATTGCGCGGCACTTATGCCGGCCTGGCGCACCCGGTGGCGATCGACTATCTGAAGAAGCTGGGCATCACCGCCGTGGAACTGATGCCGGTCCACGAGTTCGTGGACGACAAGCACCTGCTGGATCAGGGACTGCGCAACTACTGGGGTTACAACTCCATCAACTTCTTCGCCCCCGAGGCGCGATATAGCGCGTCCGGCGATCGGCGGCGAGCAGATCGGCGAATTCAAAGCCATGGTGAAGGCGCTGCACCGCGCCGGCATCGAAGTGATTCTCGACGTGGTCTACAACCATACCGCCGAGGGCAACCAGATGGGGCCGACGCTGAGCTTCCGCGGAATCGACAACTCCACGTATTACCGGCTGGTGACGGACAACCCGCGCTACTACATGGATTACACCGGGCACCGGCAATACGCTCAACGTGCGCCATCCGCAGGTCCTCAAGCTCATCATGGACAGCCTGCGCTACTGGGTGCAGGAGATGCACGTGGACGGCTTCCGCTTCGATCTGGCTGCCGCCCTGGCGCGCGAACTGCACGAGGTGGACCGCCTGTCCGCGTTCTTCGACATCATCAATCAGGACCCGGTGATCTCGCAGGTGAAGCTGATCGCCGAGCCATGGGACGTGGGTGAGGGCGGCTACCAGGTGGGCAAGTTTCCGCCGTTGTGGGCGGAGTGGAACGGCCGGTATCGCGACGTGGTGCGCCGCTACTGGAAGGGCGACGACGGCCAACTGGCCGAACTGGGCTACCGCCTGACCGGCTCCAGCGATCTCTACCAGCGCGATGGCCGCCATCCCACCGCCAGCATCAACTTCGTCACCGCGCATGACGGCTTCACCCTGCACGACCTGGTGAGTTACAACGACAAAGCACAACGAGGCCAACGGCGAAGACAACCGCGACGGGTCCAACGACAATCACTCCTACAACTACGGCGTCGGAAGGGCCGACGGAAGACGCGGAAATTCTCGAAGTGCGGGAGCGCCAGAAGCGGAATTTCCTGGCTCACCCTGCTGCTCTCGCAAGGCGTGCCGATGATCTGCGGCGGCGACGAGATCGGCCGCACGCAGCAGGGCAACAACAACGCCTACGCGCAGGACAACGAGATCAGCTGGTACGACTGGGACCTGGATGACCGCGCGCAAGTCGCTGCTCGAATTCACCCGCCGGCTGGTGGAGATCGCGGCGTCAGCATCCCAACCTGCACCGCAGGAAGTTCTTCCAGGACCGCAGCATCGACCCGGGCAACGAACAGCAGCGCGAGGTGGACGGCCACAGCGAGCAGGACATCACGTGGCTGCGCCCGGACGGCGAAGAAATGACGCCGGAGGAATGGAATCAGGGCTGGGTGCGCTGCATCGGCCTGCAACTCAACGGCCGCACACTGGACGACGTCAACGGCGTCGGCGAGCCGATCCGCGACGAGACCTTCCTGATTCTGCTGAACCCCCACCATGAGCCCATTCGGTTTCTTCATGCCGCGCATGCAAGGCACGGCCTGGCAGGTTATGCTGGATTCCGCATACCCGAAGCGCGACCAGGAAATGGTGGTCGTCGACCGGGCGAGCCCTACGAGCTGATCGCGCGCAGCACCGCGCTGCTGCGCGAGTTGACAGACTGACCGAACATGCCACCGCGAAAATATCCTATCGGCGCCGAAGTGTTACCGGAAGGCGGTAGTCGAGCTTCCGCGTCTGGGCGCCCAGGCGCCAGAAGCGTGGAAGTGGTGCTGGATGGACGGCGCCATGGTGCCACTGCGACCCGAAAGCGGCGGCTACTTCTCCGGCGTTGTAGCCGCAGGCTGCGACACGGCACGCGCTACCGCTTTCGGCTGGACGGCGGCGACGCGTTTCCCGATCCGGCCTCGCGATTCCAGCCGGAGGGTCCGCACGGCCCCTCGCAGGTCGATTGACCCGGCGCGCTTTCATTGGACCGATTCGGCGTGGCCGGGCGCTCGCCCTGCACGGTCAGGTGATCTACGAAATGCACATCGGCACCTTCACCCGGGAAGGCACCTGGCAAGCGGCGCGGCGCGAGCTTCCCGAACTGGCGCGCCTGGGCATCACGGCTGTCGAACTGATGCCGATCGCCGATTTTCCGGGCGATTTCGGCTGGGGTTACGACGGCGTGGGCTTGTTCGCTCCCGTGACGCTGTACGGCGAGCCCGACGACTCTGAGGCAGTTCATCGACGACGCGCATCGGCCTTGGAATGGCGGTCATCCTGGACGTGGTGTACAACCATGTCGGCCCCGACGGCAACTACCTCAAGCAATTTTCCGAGGACTACTTCACCGATCGCTACGCCAACGAGTGGGGCGAGGCGGTCAACTTCGACGGGCCCGAACTCCGGCAGCCGTGCGCGAATTCGTCTGCGCCAACGCCGCCTATTGGGCCGGCGAGTTTCACTTCGACGGGTTGCGGCTGGATGCCACGCAACAGATCTTCGATGCTTCCGCGGAGAACATCATGACCGCGCTGGCACGCAGCTTTCGCGCGGCGGCACGCGGGCCGCCAGACATTCATCGTAGCCGAGAACGAATCGCAGGAAACCCACCTGGCGCGACCCTGCCCGGAGAAGGGCTACGGCCTCGACGGCCTATGGAATGACGACTTCCATCACTCCGCGCGCGTGGCCGTCGACGGGCCACAACGAAGCCTACTACACCGACTATCACGGCACACCGCAGGAGCTGATCTCGGCCGTGAAGTATGGCTACCTGTACCAGGGACAGCGATACACCTGGCAATCCAAGCGGCGCGGCTCGCCGTGCCTGGGGCTTACAGCCGGAGCAGTTCGTCACGTACCTCGAGAATCACGATCAGGTGGCCAACTCCGGCAGCGGCGAACGGCTGAACCGGCTCACATCGCCGGGCCGGTGCAAAGCGCTCACGGCGCTGCTGCTGCTTGGGTCCGGGCACTCCCATGCTGTTTCAGGGACAGGAATTTGCATCGTCTCGTCCGTTCTTCTTCTTCGCCGATCACCGCGGTGAATTGGGCACGCAGGTGAAGCACGGGCGCATCCAGTTCCTGGCCCAGTTTCCCAGCCTGGCGCAGCCTGAAATGTACCCGCACCACGTGGACCCGTGCGACCCGCGGACCTTTGAGCGGTGCAAGCTCGATTTCGCCGAACGCGCCGGGCACGCCCCGATTTATCGCTTGCACAAGGACCTGCTCCGGATCCGGCGCGAAGATCCGGTCTTCCGGGCGCAACGGCCGCGCGGGGTGGATGGCGCAGTACTCGGGCCGGAAGCGCTCGTGCTGCGCTTTTTCGAGCCGGATGGGGACGACCGGCTGCTGCTGCTCAATCTGGGGCGGGATCTGCTGCTGGAGCCGGCACCCGAGCCCCTGCTGGCGCCGCCGGCGGGAAAACTCTGGAAACTGTTCTGGTCGAGCGGAAGATCCGCTATACGGCGGATCGGGAACGGCGCCGCTGGACCATGGCGCACCTGGAAGATCCCGGGCAATTCCGCCGTGGTCATGCTGCCCGGTCCGGAGATGGGGCCATGCAGATCTGATCCGCGTCCTGCCGGGGCGCCGCGTGTCCGATCCGGAAACCGATCCGCACCTGCACCGAGGAGTGGCTGGTCACCAATGGGCTGGGAGGATACGCCTCGGGCACGGTGAGCGGCGCCATCACGCGCCGGTATCACGGCCTGCTGATCGCCGCGCTGCCCAATCCTCTGGGCCGCATGATGATGCTGAACGGCCTCTCCGAACGGCTGCGCCTGCCGGACCGGACGCGTGGTCTACACCGGTGCGGAAGAGCTATCCGCCGTTGCCCCGGAAAGCACCCTGGCGGCCGCCGAGTTCCGGCTGGAGGCGGGCTTGCCGGTGTGGCGCTACGAAGTGGCTGGATTCGTTCTGGAAAAGCGCCTGCTCATGCCCTACCGGCAGAACACCGTGCACGTGACGTATCATCTGTTGACCGGCGAAGGCAAGCTGCGGCTGGGCCTGCGCCCCGCCATCCACTTCCGCTCGCACGATGCGCCGGTCAATCTGGACGATGGCCAGAAGTACATCCTCACTGTCTGTGACGATCAGTTCGAAATCTCAGCGGAAGGCGGAACTGCCGCTCTTGCGCCTGCAGGCCCGCGGACCGCACGCCGCCTTTACCTTCGACCGGAAAGAGACCAGCTCGATTCCGTATCCCACGGAACGAAGCCGCGGCTACGAGTGGCAGGGCTCGATGTGGAGTCCCGGGTATTTTCGTTCCGATTTATGCGCCGGCGACCGCATCACCCTCATCGCTTCCACGGAGAGCTGGGAAACCGTCCGCGCGCTGCCGCCGGAGGTGGCATTGCAAGCCGAAATAGACCGGCGCCGCCTGCTGCTTTCCGCCGCCTCACCCGCGGCTCAGACGGACCTGGGAGCGGAACTGGTTTTGGCCGCCGACCAGTTCCTGATCACGCCCGTGGGCCGCGTGGAAGATGCCGCGCGGGCCAGCGCCGCCGGAGACGAGATCCGCACCGTAATCGCCGGCTACCACTGGTTTACGGACTGGGGCCGCGACACCATGATCAGCCTGGAAGGCCTGACTCTGGCCACCGGACGCAAACAGGAAGCGGCCTGGATTCTGCGCACGTTCGCTTACTACATCCGCGACGGCCTGATCCCCAACCTGTTTCCCGAAGGCCAGAAGGAAGGCCTCTATCACACCGCCGATGCGACCCTCTGGTTCTTCCACGCCATTCACCGCTACATGCCAGGTCACCGGGCGACCGGACCACGCTGAAGCTGATGCTGCCCAAGCTCATCGATATCGTCGAGCATCACGTCAGCGGGAACGCGCTTCGGGATTCACGTGGACCCCGCCGACGGTCTGCTGCGTGCAGGGGCAGGAAGGCTACCAGCTCACCTGGATGGACGCCAAGGTGGACGATTGGGTGGTGACTCCCCGCCGCGGCAAGGCGGTGGAAATCAATGCCCTCTGGTACAACGCCCTGCGCCTGCTGGAAGGGTGGCTGCGCGAGGAGCACGATCCGGTTCACTCCGCAGCAGGTGCGCGAATGGGCCGATCGCGTCGCGCGAGTCGTTCAATCGCCGCTTCTGGTTCGAGGCAGGGCGGGTACCTCTACGACGTGGTGGATAAAGAAGGCGGCGGCGACGACGGGTCCTGCCGGCCCAACCAGGTGCTGGCGATTCCCTGGATCATCCGGTGCTCGACGAATCGCGCTGGACCGCGGTGATGGATGTGGTCACCGAACGGCTGCTGACGCCGGTGGGGCTGCGGTCGCTGGCGCCGGGCAGTCCCGATTACAAAGAGAAATACTATGGCGACCTGCGTTCGCGCGACGCGGCCTATCATCAGGGGACGGTGTGGGCGCTGGCTGATCGGTCCGTATGTGGATGCCTGGCTGAAGCTGCATCCGGGAGAGCAGGCGAAGGCGCGCGAGTTTCTCGACGGGCTTCGCGCCGCATTTCAATGAGGAATGCATCGGTTCGATCAGCGAGATCTTCGACGCCGAGGCTCCCTACACACCGCGCGGCTGTATCGCGCAGGCGTGGAGCGTCGCGGAGGTGCTGCGCTGCTGGGTGAAAACGGCGTGACGGAGAGACTTCCTGCAATACTGGGAGCATGAGCGCCGCTGCCCTCTTTACGCCCTTCTCCCTGCGCGGAGTCACTTTTCGCAATCGTATCGCCGTATCCCCCATGTGCCAGTACTCGAGCGTGGATGGATTCGCCACGGACTGGCACCTGGTGCATCTGGGTAGCCGCGCCATCGGAGGCGCGGGTCTGGTGATGATGGAAGCGACCGCCGTGGAAGCACGCGGCCGCATTTCGCCTGCCGACCAGGGAATCTGGAAAGACGAACACGTAGCCATGCTTGCGCGCATTGCCGGCTTCCTGCGGGAACAGGGCGCAGTGGCCGGAGTGCAACTGGCCCATGCCGGCCGCAAAGCCAGCACCAGGCCGCCCTGGGAAGGCGGCGGCCAGATGGCCGCGAGCGAAGGCGGATGGCAGACGGTGGCCCCCAGCGCCATCCCGTTCCGGCCGCAGGACGCGACGCCCGCCGAGTTATCCAAGAGCGAGATCGTTTCGCTCATCGAAAGCTTTCGCGACGCCGCCCAACGCGCGCTCGCCGCCGGCTTTCAATTGGTGGAGATACACGGCGCGCACGGCTATCTGATCCACCAGTTTCTGTCACCGTTGAGCAACCGGCGCACCGACGAGTACGGCGGCCCGCTGGCCAATCGCATGCGTTTCGCGCTGGAAGCGATCGAAGCGGTGCGCGGCGTCTGGCCCGTGGACCTGCCGCTGTTCCTGCGCATCTCGGCCTCGGATTGGGTGGAGGGCGGATGGGACGTCGCCGATTCGGTGGAACTGGCGCGCTGCGCCCGCGGGATGGGCGTGGATCTGATCGACTGCTCGTCCGGCGGAGCGTCTCTGGAACAGAAGATTGCACTGGCGCCCGGCTACCAGGTGCCGTTCGCCGAACAGATACGCCGTGAGGCCGGGATACCCACCGGCGCAGTCGGTCTGATCACTTCGGCAAAACAGGCTGACGAGATTGTGAGCGCGGGCAAGGCGGACATGGTTCTGCTGGCGCGCGAGTTCCTGCGCGATCCGTACTTCCCCCTGCACGCCGCGCGCGAGTTGGGCATAGAGCCAAAACCGCCCATCCAGTACGGACGGGCGTTTTAAGCGGCCGTTCACTCCTCGACGAACTTCTGCAGTCTGGCGAGCGCCGCGTCCCACTGCCGGGAGATCTGCTCCAGGTAGACGCGGGCCTCGTCCAGGCGTCGCGCGTCGAGACGCCACAAGCTCTCCCGGCCATGCCGCGTGCTGCACACCAGGCCCGCCGCTTCCATGACGCGCAGGTGCTTGGCGATTGCCTGACGCGTCACCCTGGAGCCCGCCGTGAGCCTGGCGATGGACAGGGGACCGCCGTCGCAAAGACGCCGAACCAGGCGCAGGCGGTTCTGGTCGCCCAGTGCCGCGAACAGGGGCGCGGAGTTACTGCGCGCCGGCAATGTACTCCTCGAACATCTTTGCCACCGCGCTCCAACCCTGCTCGTTGGACGAAAAAGCTTTGGCCCGGCGCGCCAGAGGGATGGAATCGAAACCGGACTCGGTAATGGTCAGCATCACGCCCCCGGCCACGGGCTCCAGTACGAACTCCACCAGAGTGGTGGGCTCGTGGGAATAATCGACGCCGCGCTCTACGGCATCGGGGTGCCACCGGAAGGAGAAGAGGCGCTCCGGCTCCATCTTCTCGATGACGATATCGAAGGGCATGTTTTCGTATTGCTTTTGGGCCGCCGCGATCTCCGCGTTGACCCCGGTGGGCACAACGATGGCGTGCATGTGGACCCCGGGCGTGAACGGGCCGTCGAATCTCATGCCGAACCAGTATCCGAATTCCTTCGAATCGGCCAGGGCCCGCCAGACGCGCGGCAGCGACGCCCGCAAAAGAACCTTCTTCTCGATCCGGTCCGAATTCATGCAACCTCCAGGTTGCATATTAACAAACCTTACGGGGACATGCAACCTCCAGGTTGCGCTTGCCACCTTTTCGCGCCTGCCGCGTCTAACTGGTCCATGATTCGATTGCTATTGGCCATCGCTCTCACATTTCCCGCGGCGGCTCAGATTGTCCCCGGGCTCTCGATTCCGCCGAGCGGCAACAACCAGAAAGCATCCGTAACTCAGTACATCGGTCCGGTGAGCATCACGATCGACTACTCGAGCCCCGCTGTTCATGGACCGGACGGCAAGGACCGGCGCGGGCAAATCTGGGGCAAGTTGGTTCCCTACGGTCTGACCGATCTGGGGTACGGCAATCGCAAACCCGGCCCGTGGCGCGCCGGGGCCAACGAGAATACGGTGTTTGCCGTTTCCGACGCCGTATCCATCGAAGGACAGCGATTGCCGGCAGGCCGCTACGGCCTGCACATGATTCCGGGCCAGGAAGAATGGGTGTTGATCTTTTCGAAGGACGCGAATGCCTGGGGCAGTTTCTATTACGAACCGGCCGCCGATGCGCTGCGCGTGACGGTGAAGCCGCACAAGCACGAGTACCGGGAGTGGCTGACGTATGAATTCACCACCCGGCGCAGCGACGAGTCCGTCGCGGAATTGCAGTGGGAAGACCTGGCGGTTCCCTGGACCGTCAAAGTGGAGAACATCAACGGCCTTTACGTTTCGAAGCTGAAGGAAAACCTGACCAATGTGCAGGGCTTTGGCTGGCGTGGGTGGGTGGCCGCGTCGCAGTTCTGCGTGGCCAACAACACTCACCTGGACCAGGCCCTGGAATGGGCCGAAGTTGCCGTGAGCAAGCAATATATCGGCGAGGCCAATTTCACTACGCTGAGCAACAAGGCGCTGGTGCTGGAGAAGATGGGGCGGAAGGATGACGCGGCGGCCACCATGCAAACCGCCATCCGCCACCCCTCGGCGAGTCCGCTCGATCTGCACCAGTATGGACGGAAACTTCTGGCGGAGAAGAAGTCCGGCGAGGCGCTGGCGGTGTTCCGCCTGAATTTCGAACGCCATGGCGAGCAGTGGCCGGTGAACGTGGGACTCGCGCGCGGATATGCGGCCACCGGAGATGTGAAGCAGGCGCTGGAGCATGCCAAAAAAGCCCTGGCGCAAGCGCCCGACGACCTGAACCGCCAGAGTCTGGCCGCCATGGTATCGGCGCTCGAAGCAGGCCGGCCAATCGGGCAGTAGGCGCGGGAGACTGCTGCGGCGCCGCACCCGGCCGGCATGGCTCCTGCACGCCGCCGAGATCGATGCCATCGAGCGTGAAGTTGCTGCCGTCCAGCGAATGCCGGTCAAACCGGGTGCTGCGCCGCTCACCGCCGGCTGGCGCAGGGCACCGTATCCTGCTGGTGGACAATAGTTTACGCTTTATGGGCGTGTTACTGGAGCCGCGGGCGCATTTGTTCGTTCGAAACCAGACCATCGAAGATGGCCAGAACCTGCTTGCGATAGGCGTAGACACGCTGCAGGTTTTCCCGAAAGGAAGCTTCGAAGTCTCTTGCTTTCATCCACTTATCGACCATGAGACGGGGTACGTCGATGTCTTGACGAAGAGTCTCGACATCGTGCCCGCGAAGGAACAGGCCGTAAAAGAAGGCGGCTTCCCGTTGTGGAGCCAAGGGATCGAATTCATCTCTCGCCGTCATATACGTCTCAGCGAAATGTCAGTATACCGAGCGCCCCAACTTTACGGCAAGTCTGATTCTCGCGCGGAGGGGCCGAACGCCCGGCGATGCTGATAAGATTAGCGCCATGCCGACATTGATTCAAACTCCGACGCGGGTGGAAGCCGCCGGGAACAAGCCTAAGCTGATTGACGAATATATTGGGCGGGTCAATTCCGCGACAGATTCGGTGAGCGTGGCCCATATGCGCAGTCCGGGGGGTTGGGTAGAGCCCGGCCAATCGCCGGAGTTTGATGAGTTTACACTTGTATTACGCGGGACGCTGCAAGTGGAGTCACAGAACGGATCGATGGAGGTTCATGCCGGGCAGGCGGTGATTGCCCATAAGGGGGAATGGGTACGTTACAGCACTCCGCAGGAGGAGGGCGCCGAGTATATCGCGATATGTCTGCCGGCCTTTTCGATGGCGACGGTGCATCGCGACGAACCGGCTTAACCGGCTGCGTTTGCCGCCATAGAGCTGACAGCACGGGTTCGGAATTCGTATTTATTGATGCGAACAGCCGCCTTGCCGGCGTCCGCGCGCACCACTTTGCCGGTCGCCACGAACTTCAGCGGGCAGGTGCCATCCAGCCGTGCCGGCCAGTTGACGGAGAGTTCCACCGTGTAGCCCATCGGCAGCTTTTCTTCCGTGGTAAACAGGATGCCTCCACTGCCAATATTCAGCGTCTGTCCAATGCCTGTAATTGGCGGTGCTTTTGCAGACTGAAGGACTTTGTATTTCACTTCTTCCCTAACTGGAAAGCGGGAAGAGCCCCGGCGGTCTGAACTGCCTCCGAAGTGGGTTTCCGATTGTTCTGTCCCGAGATTCATACCTTTTACCGATCATGCTACACGCGAAGTATGGAAACAATAGCACGAAAGTCCAAAAGATGGTGGGTATCTTATGTATTTTGACTCGTCGATGAGCCCTAGATTGCCGGGAAAGGTTCTAAGTAAGTTCTGATATTCTGTCAGATATGGATCAGGAACAGCTCCGGTCGCTGTTTGAACAGGTGCGCGATGGCGCCGTGGATATCGATGCGGCCATGACCCGGATGCGCCACATGCCGTTCGAAGACCTGGGCTTCGCCAAGGTGGACCACCATCGCGCGTTGCGTCACGGCATGCCCGAAGTGATCCTGGCCAAGGGGAAAACGCCCTCGCAAGTGGTGGCTATTGCGGAGGCACTTCTGCGCAATGCCCACAACGTTCTGATCACGCGTGCCGACCGGGAATGCGCGCAGACAGTTGCCGAGTTACCCGGCGCGGAGTATTTTCCATTGTCCGGAGTGATCCGGTTCTGGCGGGACAAAAAGATTCACGGCAAAGGGAAGATCGCCGTGGTATGCGCCGGCACCAGCGATATTCCGGTGGCGGAAGAGGCGCAACTGACCGCGGAAATCATGGGGAACGAAGTCGAGACCCTGCACGATGTGGGTGTGGCTGGAATTCACCGGCTGATTCAGAATCGCGACCGGCTGGCGGACGCGCGCGTCATCGTGGTGGCGGCGGGAATGGAAGGGGCGCTGCCCAGCGCCGTCGGCGGGATGGTTTCCTGCCCGGTGATCGCCGTGCCGACAAGTGTAGGTTACGGCGCGAGCTTCCACGGCCTGGCAGCGCTGCTGGGGATGCTCAATAGCTGCGCCAGCAATGTCACCGTCGTCAATATCGACAACGGCTTTGGCGCGGGATATGTGGCCAGCCTGATCAACCGGCTATAAGGTCCGGCACATCCACCCACGCGCGCCTGGTCCAGGACTCGATGCCCTTTTCCGCGAGTTGAACGCCTTTGGCGCCTTCCAGCAGACCCCAGCGGAACGGCTCGTCTCTTCACCACGTGGCGCAGGAACAGCTCCCACTGGCGCTTGAATGCGTTGTCGAAGCTGTCCTGCTCCGGCACCTTCTGCCAGCCATCGAAATAATTCAGCGGGCTCTCGACGTCCGGGTTCCACACGGGACGCGGCGTGGCGCCATAAGGCTGAATCCAGCAGTGGCGCAACCCGGCGATGGCCGAGCCCCGGGAGCCGTCCACCTGGAGGGTCAACAGGTCGTCGCGGCGCACGCGCACGCACCAAGACGAATTGAAATGGGCCACGATGCCGCCTTCCAGTTCGAAGGTGGCATAGGCCGAATCGTCGGCGGTGCACGGGTAGGGCTGGCCGGCCTCGTTCCAGCGCGTCGGGACATGAGTCGCGCCCAGGCAGGAAACGGATTTCACCGCGCCGAAGATATTGTCGAGAACGTAGCGCCAGTGGCACAGCATATCGAGAATGATGCCGCCGCCATCCTCTTTGCGATAGTTCCAGGAGGGCCGTTGCGCGGGCACCGTATCGCCCTCGAACACCCAGTAGCCGAATTCGCCGCGCACGCTCAGAATGCGTCCGAAGAAGCCCTGCCGGATTAGACTCTGCAGCTTCATCAGGCCCGGCAGCCAGAGCTTATCCTGCACCACGCCGTGCTTGACGCCCGCTTTTTGGGCGAGGCGATAGAGATCGAGCGCCGTCTCCAGGCTTTCCGACACGGGCTTTTCGCAGTAGACATGCTTTCCCGCGGCGATGGCCTGGCGGACGTCCGGAGCGCGCCGGTCGGTGGTCTGGGCGTCGAAATAGATGGCGTAGTCCGGATTGGCCAGGGCGGCACGCAGATCCGTGCTCCATTCCAGGCCGCCGAACTCGGCGGAGATGGCCTGCAGTTTGGCGGGATTCCGGCCCACCAGCAGGGGCCGCGGCATGATGGTCTCGCTATCGCTCAGTCTTGACGCCGCCCTGCTGCATGATTGCGTGGACGGAGCGCCGCAGGTGCTGATTCAGCCCCATGCGGCCGGTAACGCCGTTCATGATGATGCCGATAGTGTGAGTAGTCATGGCTTTTCGGTGCATTGCGGATGGGCGCCGGCAGGCAGCGGCGGCGCTTCCACGCCGGCCCGCGGCAGAGTGCCTTCCAGTTCCTGGCGCCAGTGCGCCACATCGCCCGCGGGGCCATAGCAGTAGATCATGCGCAGCGGCGTATCGCCCACGTTGGTGAGCTGGTGAAACACGCCATGGGGGATATAAACGGCCTGCCCGGTAGAAAGGCGCATGCGTTCCTCTCCCAGGCACATTTCGCCCTGGCCTTCGAGGATGAAGTAGATTTCTTCCTGTTCCTGGTTGTGCCACGGCACCTGCCCGCCATTCGGTTCGAGCATCACGTGGCCCATCGAAAAGTTGGTCGCCTGGATGGGGCTGGCGCCGCCCACCAGATTCTGGGTGCGGCGTCGCGCGGGATACGTGCGTCCGGTTAGTAAAGAAAGATCGGCAATAGTCATGAAGTGCTTTTTCCTTTTCGGAAGCGGTCTCCTAAGTAATAGGCTACTACTCCGGCGGCGATTAATAGCAGACCTAACTGGAGCGAATTGATCGGACCCAGCGGTTCGTTTTCCGTGCGCGCCGCCGTGAACACCAGCAGCACCAGCGGAGGAATGCCCACGGCGATGGCGCCGGCCATACCACCGGGGATGCGATAGGGCCTTGCCAAGGCCGGCTCGCGCAGGCGCAACGCTATCAGTGCGGCGAACTCCAGCAGCACGCTCAGGCCTTTCAGCAGCACGTCCAGCAGGATCAATTCCACGAAGCTGAGTTGCAGGAAGAGCGCCCAGACGATGGAGCAGGCCAGGATGGACACCCACGGCGCGCCCGCTGCGTTGCGCCGCCCTAGAACGCGCGGCAGATAGCCATCGTCGGCGAGCACGGCCGGAATGCGCGAATAAGACATGGTGAAGGCATTGAGCGTGCCCGCCGCGCCCAACATACCGCCGATGGTGACCGCCACTGCCGCGGCGCTGCCGGCCCCGCCCCCGTGAAAGACCGCGCGCGCGACATCGGGCCAACTGCTGGTAGTCCAGCGATTCGCATCCAGACCGGTGAGCCCCACCGCGGCAATGGGCAAGATGTAAGTCGCCGCCACCAGCAGGCAGGTGACCGCCATGGCGATGGGATAGCTGCGCTGCGGACGCTGCACTTCACCGGCGACCGGGGAAGCATCGTCCCAACCCATGTAATTGAACATGGCCACTGCGATAGCGCCCAGGAAATCGACATTGCGCAGCGGTACGCTTTGCCCGCCGCCGAGATTCCGCTGGAACACTGCATACACCGTGAGCGCGGCGAAGGGGGTCAGCATCACGATGCCCATCAGGACGGAACTGCCACCGACCACTTTGGCGCCCAGCAGATTCCATGCCGACGTGGCGGCGATCAGCGCGACCCCGATCCAGATGCCGTGGCCGTGGGCGGTAACGGAAGGCGCCAGGTGCCCCAGGTAGCCGACGAACAGGGTAGGGTAGATGGCCATATCGAAGAAGCTGGCCACTAGCGAGAGCCACGCCTCCTGATATCCCCAGAAGTTGCCCATACCGCGCTTCACCCACACGTAATAGCCGCCGTCTTCCGGAATGGCGCTGGCCAGTTCGCTGACCATCAGGGCAGTGGGCAGGCTCCAGACGATGGGCGTGACCAGAAGGATCAGGATGGCGCCGGCATAGCCCGAGCGAAGGACGATGTCCTCCAGCCCGAAGGGCCCGCCGGCCACCATGAAATAGGTTGCCGCGATGAGCGCCAGCAGCGTCATCTTGCGGGGGCGCATCACAGTCCCATCAAACGCGCCGCGTTGCCTCCGTAGATGGCCGCTTTGTCCGCATCGGAGACCGGGAGGCCGGCAATGCTTTGGATCATCCGCGGGATGCTGCCGATCATGTGGGGATAATCGCTGCCGGCCATGATGCGATCGATGCCCGCGAAATCGATGGCGAGTTGGATGGCGCGCGGGTCGAAGTTGACGGTGTCGTAATAGAACTGCTTGAGGTAATGCGTGGGCGGGTGCGGGATATTCGCGCGGCATTCGCTGAAGGCGTGGAATCCACGGTCGAGCCGCTCGGCCAGGTAGGGAATCGCTCCGCCCATGTGGCACAGGGCCCAGCGGATGCGCGGGAAGCGCTCGGGGATGCCGCTGAAGACAATCTTGGCGGCGGCCAGGGTGGTGTCGCAGAGGAAGCCCACCAGGGGCATGAGCCAGAAATCGGTCATCGCCTCGACGCCCACCGGGTGCGTGGGATGAATGTAGAGCACGGCGTCCAGATCGTTGGCCGCTTCGTACAGGGGCAGGAACCGATCGTCATTCAGGCCCACCCCGTTCACGTTGCTGAACAGCATGGCGCCGCGCAGCCCCAGTTGGCGGCAGGCGCGCTCGCAGTTCCTTTACCGACGCCGCGGGGTCGTTCAGCGGCAGCGTCGCGAGAGCCGAGAACCGGCCGTTCTTGCGCGCGATCACTTCGGCGAAGGCGTCGTTGACCATCGCGGCGAAGCGTACGGCGGTCTCGGGCTTTTCCACGTGCGTGCCGGGCGTGGTGAGCGTGACTACCTGCGTGGCAACGCCGTGATCGACGAGCACCTGCTCGCGGTAATCGATATCGCGATGGCCGGGGACGCAGATGTTGTAATCGCCGGGATAGTAAATGCGCGGGTTGCCGTCTTCGTCGATGGTGACCTCGACGGCGCTCGATCCGGAGCGCAACGCGTCCAGGTAGACCGGCGGATAGTAGTGATTGTGAAAATCAATGATTCGCATGTGAGATCCAGACGTAGTAGACCGGCAATCCTAACACGACTAAGAACAGGCCCGTGGCAGCCTGCACGGGGTCGGCGGCAATCGAGATACCGGCGACAATGACGGCGGCGGCGGCGAACACAATCTGCACCCACGGATATCCCCAGGCGCGATAGACGGGCGTATACGCGGGATTGCGGCGCAGCCTGATGAGCCCCATGCTCATCAGCGCGAAGAAGAGCCACTCGGTGTAGACAACACGCGTGAACAAGGCGCGGTAGGTGCCGGTGGCAACCAGCGCGCACGACCAGACGGCTTGAATCGCGATTGCCCGCCCGGGCGTGTGGAAGCGCGGCTCGATGCGCGCCAGCCAGCGAAATGCGAGGCCGTCCTGCGCCATCGCCAGGTAGGTGCGCGGACCGGCCAGAATCACGCCATTCAACACGCCCACCGCGGAGAGCACCACCAGCGCTGAAATCAGGGTGGCGCCGCGCGTGCCCGCCATGGCGAACGCCGCGTCCGCGGCGACGCGCGTGGAGGAGGTGACTTTGCCGAGGGGGAGCAGGTACAGATACGCGGCGTTCAACGCCACGTAGGCCGTGGTGACCACCAGCGAGCCGATGAGCAGCGCGCGGGGGATCGTCTTCGCCGGATCGCGCGTTTCACCGGCGGTGTAGGTGACCATGTGCCATCCTCCGAAAGCGAACAGCGCCGCGCTGACGCCGAGCACGAACTCGCGGAAGGATACCGGAGCGGCCTGCGGCCCGGCAGAATGCGCGGCGGGCGCGCCGAAGAAGGCCACCATGAGAAGCAGCAGGGCGATGGCGATGACCTTCCCGCCGGTGACCAGCGTTTGCAGCAGGCTGCCCTGGCGCACCCCCAGGTAGTTGATGAAGGACAGCAGCAGAATTCCGGCGATCGCCACGGCGCGGATTCCGGTATCGCCCAGCGGGACGAAGAAGCCCACGTAACGCGCGAAAATCATCGACGATGCGGCGATGATGCCGGAATGCGCGCTCCAGAACATGGCCCATCCCCACAGGAATCCCCATGCCGGCGAGATGGTCTCTTTCAGGAACACATAGACCCCGCCGGTGCGCGGATACACCGACGACAATTCGGCGCACACCAGCGAGCCGAAAAGCGTCAGGATTCCCGCCGCAAGCCACACGGCCAGCACGCCCGGAACCGTGGGCACGTGCCGGTTGATCTCCGAGGGCTGCACAAAGATGGACGCGCCGATGATGATCCCCACCACCATGGCGGTCGCCTGGACAAGGCCGATGGGGCGTTCCAGCGACGGGCGTGGCGATGGCGTCGGCAAGGGACGGCTACTTCAGGTTTTTTTCAAATAGCGCCAGGATGCGTTTGTATTCGTCGGCCCAACTAGTGGGCTGGATGAAGCCGTGGTTCTCCACCGGATAGGGCGCCACGGACCAGTTCTCTTTGCGCAATTCGATCAGCCGCTGCACCAGGCGCACGGTATCTTCGAACTCCACATTGGTATCCACCATGCCGTGGCAGATGAGCAGCGCGCCCTTCAATCCCTCGGCGAAGTAGATGGGCGAGGACTTGCGATAGGCCTCGGGATCGTCCTGCGGCAGATTCAAAATCTCGCCGGTGTACCCGTGGTTATAGAGCGCCCAATCCGAGACCGGCCGGAGGGCCGCACCGGCGCTGAAGGTATCCGGCTGGGTAAACATGGCCATCAGCGTGATAAATCCACCGTAACTGCCGCCCCAGAGACCCACTTTCTTCGCGTCCACGCCATATTGCGCCACGATGTATTTGGCGGCGTCGGTGATGTCGTCCAGGTCCTTGCCGCCCATGTGCTGGTAAATGGCGGTGCGCCAGTCGCGCCCGTATCCGGCGGATCCGCGATAATCGACATCGATCACCAGGAACCCGCGCTCCATCAGGATATGGTCGAACATATATTCGTGATAGTAACTGCCGGACCACCACTTATCCACATTTTGTAAGTAGCCGGAACCGTGCACAAATACAATTCCCGGCCCGCCTTTTTTGAAGTTAGCGGGCTTGAACAAGCGCGCCGGAACCTTCACTCCGTCGCGCGCGGTGAACTGCACGATGGGCACGTCCAGCCACGGGTACTGGCTGAATTCCGGCGCGGGCGAAGTGGTCAGCCGCTTCGGTTCCGCCTGCGGCTTGGCCTCCTGCGCGTACAGGTCCGGCGGCTTGTTGGTGTAGGAATAGATATCGGCAAACCACTGCTCGTCGGGCGACATGGTGGTGGCGTGCTTGCCGGGTGCGGCGGTCAGGCGAGTGAGTGGACCGCCTTCGCCATCCATCGCGTACAGGTGATTCTCGTAGGGGCTGTCTTTGCTGGCGGTGAGGAAGAATTTGGAGCGGTCCCGCGACTGCCGCGTGTTGAGCACTTCCCAGTTGCCCGAGGTCAGGGCGCGCGGTTCGCCGCCGTCGAAACCGACGGCGTAAAGCTGCGAGTAGCCGGTCTTCTCCGACTGGAAGTAGACTTCGCGATCGTTCTTCATCCAGCCTACGGTGTTGGCGCCGGGACCGCCCACCCAGGCGTTATCGTGCGTGTCTTCCAGAACGCGCAGTTTGGCGGTGGCGGGGTCGAGGGCGAAGATCCAGCGGTCCTTAAAATCGGCCGCGCGGCCGGTTAGTACGGCGCGGGTTCCCTCTTCATTCCAGATGGGCTGGCCCAACTGGATGGCGCGCTCGGAAGTCCCCGCCTTCAGACCGGGATCGGCCCATTTGACCTCGCCGGTTTGCGCGTCGATGACGGCAAGACGGATGCGCGACTGGCTGTCGCCCACGTTCGACCGCGCAGGAATGTCCTCGATGTATCCCGAATCGGTGATCCAACTCGGGACGATGTTGTTCTTGGCGGTGCCGGCGTCAATTACGGTGGCGAGAACCCACTTGCTGTCCGGCGAAAGTTGCAGGTTTGTGGCCGACTGACGGGCCTGCAACGTGAAGGCTTTGCGCGTCGCGGGCTCCTTCTTCTTTTTGGCGTCAGCCTCTTCGCGCAGGGCGGCGCGGTCGCGCACAGTTTCGAAGAAGTCCTTCTGTTCCTTTTTGAGATACTCCTGGCTGGCGCTGGCGGGCGTCGATTCGGCGCCGGCAGCGGCGGCGCGGCCTCCGCTGGCTTGGCCCCGGCCTCCCCCTTGCCCACGGCCGCCGCCCCGGCCACCTGCCGTGGCAGTAGCGGGCGCGGCCGCGGCCGCCGCGGTCTGAATATCGGTCATCTGCTCCAGAGTGCCGTTCTCCAGCGAGAGGACGTACAGATTGTTGGCGCGCGTGAAGTAGATGTGCTTCCCATCGGGGAGAAAGTGGGCGTTGGATTCCTGATCGGCGGTCTTGGTCACCTGCTGGATCTTGCCGGTGGTGCTGTCGTAGATGTGGATGTCGCCTTCGCTGGTGTAAACGGTATATCGCTTATCGCGGGACGGATCGCCGCCGGCGGGCGGCAGCAGCTTGATTTCGTCATCGGTCAGTTTGCGCAGGCCGGAGCCATCCCGGTTCACGGTGTAGGTATCCATGGGCGCGTCCAGTTTGTCGGACGCCCGCTTCCACTGAAAGTAGAGGCTGCGGCTATCGAACGACCACCGGACCTGCGCCGGCTCATACCCGACAAGCGCCGGACCGCGCATAATGTTGTCGATGGTAAGGGCAAACTTCTCGGCCGGACGGGCCTGGAAGATGAACAGCGCCAGACTGAGTGGGAGGAAGAGTTTTCGGGTCAAGCCAAAATGATATCGCAACGGGCATGAAGGCGGCGCCGGCTTCGTTGTACAATTGAGGCGACACCTCTGATGCCGGAGTGTCGGAATTGGCAGACGAACCGGACTCAAAATCCGGCGCACTTCACTGGGCGTGTGGGTTCAAGTCCCACCTCCGGCACCAACCTTCGCTACCATTAGAGCGTGTCTACTCGCCAGCATGCAGGACCCGGACCCTCTGTTCCGGATGTTCCCGAACCCTCGCTCGCCGAACGGGCGCGGACGCTTGTTTCTCTCGGACGCATCGGCAGCCTCTCGACGCATTCGCGGAAGTTCGCGGGATTCCCGTTCGGCTCCGTCATGCCGTACGCCGCGGACCCACTGGGCCGCCCCATCTTCTTTATTAGCACCATGGCGATGCACACGCAAAACCTGCATCAGGACGCGCGCGCCAGCCTGCTGATCACGCAACCGGAAACGGAGGGCGACCCGTTGGGCGCGGCGCGCGTGACGCTGATCGGGACCGCGGCGGAAGTGCCCGCGGAGGAGGTCCGCGACCTGTACCTCTCCCGCTATGAGAATGCCAAATACTGGCAGGAGTACACCGACTTCGCCTATCAGCGCCTGGAAGTGACGGGCGTTTATTTCATCGGCGGCTTTGGCGTGATGGGGTGGGTTGCGGCGGAGGATTACGCCGGCGCGCAACCGGATCCGCTGGCCGAGTCGGCGCCCGGAATCATCCGGCACATGAATGCGGATCATGCGGACGCGCTGGTTCTGATCGCGCGGCGCTTCGCCGGGGAAGAGGCCACCGAAGCGGCCATGACCGCGGTGGACCGCCTGGGATTCCACCTGCGCCTCAAGACCGGCGACCGCATCCATGGCCGCCGCGTCGCCTTCCTGCGTGAGGCGCGGAACCCGGAGGAGGCGCGCACCGTGCTGGTGGAGATGGTGCGCCAGGCACGCGCATGAAACAGTTTGCGCTCGCGTTGCTCCTGGCCGGGCAGGCGTACGGCGTCGATTGGCTCCTGGCGCCGCCCGCGAGCAAAGCGGAAGTCCATCGCGGCGATTCGGGCAACGAAATCGTCATGACCAACGGGCTGATCCGCCGTGTTTGGCGGACCGCGCCCGATGCCGCCACGGTGCGGTTCGACAATCTGGTAACCGGCCAAGCCATGTTGCGCGGCGTCAAGCCGGAGTGCGTCGTGGATCTGAACGGCACGGAATGGAACGTGGGCGGACTGGCGGGGCAGCCGGATTACGCCTATCTCAAAACCGCGTGGCTGGACCAGATGACGGCCATGCCGCACGCCTTTCATTTCGCGCGTTTCGAGACGGGCCAGACCCAGGCGCCTTTTGCCTGGAAGACAGTGCGCCGCTCTTCCCACGCTCCCTGGCCGCCCCCGGGCGTTTCGCTGACTCTGCACTTCGAGCCGCCGGCCGGAACCCTGCCTGGCATCGAGGTTCTGGTTCATTACGAAATGTACGATGGCATTCCGCTGATGGCGAAATGGATCGGCGTGCGCAACGCTTCGCATACGGAAGTGACGCTGAATCGCTTCACCAGCGAACTGCTGGCAGTGGTGGATTCCGATTCGGCGGTGGACCATCCGCCGGCGCCGCCCGACGTGCTGCACGTGGAGACGGAGTACGCCTTCAACGGCATGGATTCGCGCAGCGCCTCGCGTACCGTCAACTGGATTTCCGACCCGCAATACCTTTCGCAAGTGAACTACGCGCGCGTCTCGCCCGTGTTGCTGCAAGTGCGTCCGCCGCTGGGACCGGCCGCGGCAATTCCGCCCGAGCGAGACATGGACGTCCTTCCGCACTTTCGAACTCGCCTACGATTCCACCGAGCGGGAACGCCGCGGGCTGGAACAGCGGCGCATGTATCGCACGATCGCCCCCTGGGTGACTGAAAATCCGATCTTCATGCACGTGCGGCGCGCCGATCCGCAGGCGGTGAAACTGGCCATCGACCAGTGCGCCGACGTGGGATTCGAGATGGTGATCGTCAGCTTCGGCAGCGGGCTCAACATGGAAAACGAAGATCCCGCTTACCTGGCGCAGATGAAAAGCCTGGTGGCGTACGCGCATTCCAAGGGCGTGGAGTTGGGCGGCTACTCGCTGCTGGCCAGCCGCCGCATCGACGACGCAGACGATGTCATCAATCCCAAAACGGGGAAGCCCGGCGAGGCGATCTTCGGGAATTCGCCGTGCCTGGGCAGCCGCTGGGGCCTGGAGTATTTCCGCAAGCTGCAACATTTCATCGAGGCCACGGGCTTCGACGTGCTGGAGCACGACGGGTCGTACCCCGGCGATGTGTGCGCTTCCACCAGCCATCCCGGCCATCGCGGGCTGGACGATTCGCAGATGCGGCAGTGGCAGCAGATCACCGCGTTTTACCGCTGGTGCCGCGCGCGCGGCGTGTACCTCAATGTGCCCGACTGGTATTTCCTGAACGGCTCCAGCAAGACGGCGATGGGCTACCGGGAGACCAACTGGTCGCTGCCGCGAGACCGGCAGATTATTCTGGGCAGGCAGAACATCTACGACGGCACCTGGGGCAAGACGCCGAGCATGGGTTGGATGTTCGTGCCGCTGGTGGAGTACCAGGGCGGCGGGCCAGCGGCTACCCTGGAACCGCTGGAACAGCACCTGGCGGATTACGAGCAGCACCTGGCGCAGAATTTCGGTTCGGGCGTGCAAGCCGCTTATCGCGGGCCGCGGCTGTACGATTCCGAAAAAACGCGGAGCGTGGTGAAGAAGTGGGTGGACTTCTACAAGGCGCATCGCGACATTCTGGAGAGCGACCTGATCCACCTGGGGCGCCCCGATGGAAACAATATCGACGTGGTGTTGCACGTCAACCCGCGCCTGCGCGAGAAGGCCCTGGCGATGGTGTTTAACCCGGCGGACCATGCCGTTTCGCGCACGGTGAAGCTGCCGCTTTATTACAGCGGACTCTCCACCACGGCGTATATCCGCGAGCGTGACAGCGCGCCGAAGGCATACCGCCTGGACCGCGAGTACGCCGTTTCCGTGCCGGTGCAGATACCGGCTCACGGCCTGACGTGGCTGGTGATTGCCGAAGGCCGTTAGCCCGTTCCCGCGCACGCTAAAATATTAATTTCCATGCAAAAAACGATTTCCCCCGCGTCATCCATCACGGGTTCCATCTCTTTGCCCGGCGACAAATCCATCTCCCACCGGTACGCCATGCTGGCTGCCATCGCCGAAGGCGAGACGCGGATTTCCAACTACTCCAGCGGCGCCGATTGCCATTCCACCCTGGG
Source organism: uncultured Solibacteraceae bacterium (assembly GCA_963835555.1). Taxonomy (GTDB): domain Bacteria; phylum Acidobacteriota; class Terriglobia; order Bryobacterales; family Bryobacteraceae; genus Sulfopaludibacter. The sequence goes on from CAWIGC010000038.1 coordinate 452,169, forward strand.
CTGCGTGCGTGCATTGGGCATCGAGGTCGAAGGCTCCGGCGCCGAATTTGTCATTCACGGACGCGGCCTTGCAGGACTGCGCCAGCCCGCCGCCGGGCTCGACGCCGGCAATTCCGGATCGACCATCCGCATGCTTTCCGGCATTCTCGCCGCCCAGCCCTTTCGCAGCCGCATCTCCGGCGATGAATCCCTCAGCCGCCGGCCCATGCAGCGCATCATGAAGCCTCTGGCCCAAATGGGCGCGCAGATCCAGGCTCGCGAAGACCGGTTCCCGCCGCTCGAAATCACCGGCGGCGCGCTTCACCCCATTGCGTACGAACTGCCCGTCCCCAGCGCGCAGGTCAAGACCTGCGTCCTGTTCGCGGGCCTTTTCGCCGAAGGGGAGACCGTGGTCATCGAGCCGGTGCGTTCGCGCGATCACACCGAAATCGCCCTCCGCGAGTTTGGCGCAGACATCCACGTTGACCGCGGACGCATCACCATCCAGGGCCGTCCGAAGCTCACCGGACGCCCGCTCGTGGTGCCCTCGGACCTATCCTCGGCGGCGTTCTTTCTGGCCGCGGCGCTGATGGTCCCGGGCTCCCGCCTGGCCATCCGCGGTGTGGGTCTGAACCCCACGCGCTCCGCCCTGCTGGATTTCCTGGCCGGCATGGGTGCGAAGATTCGCATTCCCGAACTCGAGAGCATCAACGGCGAACTCTGCGGCGAAATCGAAGTGGAGTACTCGCAGCTTCGCGGCGGTACCGTTTCCGGCGCTCTCACTGCCGCGCTAATCGACGAAATCCCGGTGCTGGCGGTGCTCGGCGCTGCCACCGAAGAAGGGCATCACCGTGAAGGATGCCGCCGAATTGCGGATCAAAGAAACCGACCGCATCCAAACGGTGGTTGGCAACCTTCGCCTGATGGGCATTGAGGCTGAAGAGTTGCCCGATGGCCTGGTGGTTCCCGGCCGCCAGAAGTTCCGCGCCGCCGAACTCGATTCTTTCGGCGATCACCGCATCGCCATGGCTTTCGCCGTCGCCGCTCTGCGCGCCGAGGGCCAATCCGTGATCCGCAACGCCGAGGCCGCCTCGGTTTCCTTCCCCGAATTCTGGGATACGCTGGCGGCTATTCAAACGCATACGTAAACCCGTTCTCCGCGATCCCCCGCAGTTCCGCCTCGCTGAATCCAAACGCTCGCGCGGCGAGTTCGAACTCGCCTGTCAACGTGCATCCGAACATCGCCGGGTCGTCCGTGTTCAGCACGATCGGCACTCCGGCGTCGTACAGCCGCCGCACGGGATGCTCCTCCAGCCGCGTCACTACACCCGTCACCAGGTTGCTGGTGATACAAATCTCCAGCGGAATATTTTGCTCGCGCAAGTGCCGCATCAGCGCTTCGTCGCATGAGGCCGCGATACCGTGCCCGATCCGTTCCGCCCCGAGCGCCAGCGCCGCCCAAACGGACTCGGGCCCCATGCTTTCGCCCGCGTGTGCGACCAGGCGCAGACCTGCGCTGCGCGCGAAAGCGTACACCTCCGTGAACCACTCGGCGGGGCCGCGCTCTTCGCTGCCGCCGATCCCGATCGCGACTACGCCGTCATCTGACGGCGCTCGGCAGCCCATTCCGCCACCTGCTGCGCGGCCTCCACGCCGAACTGCCGCACCGCGTCCAGAATCCAGCGCACCTTCACGCTCGACTCCGCGGCGGCCTCGCGCACCGCCTCGAAAATGGGCGCGAACTCCTGGCCCTTCCACAGAACCACTCCCGCCGCCAGCGTGATTTCCGCGTACTGCACGTTCTGCGCGGCCAGCCGGTCCAGCAGCCGCCGGGTGACGAGCGCATAGTCCGCGGGGGTGCGCAGGCGCTTGCCGATGGCCCCGAAAGCCTTCAGAAACCCGTCGAAATCCGCATAACGGTAGAGTGCGCGGAACTCTTCGACCGGTGTGGTTGGGTCCAGTTCGTGCAGGGTTTCCGGCTCGATCGAACCTTCCAGGTGCAAATGTAGCTCCGCTTTGGGCATTTCGACTAAAAAATCGGCCATACTTGACTATTAGACTCTCATGACAGCCGAAGAGATCGAAGCCATAACCGGCGGGTACCACGGCGACGCCTTCCGCATTCTGGGGCCCCACGTGGTGCGCAAGAAAGCCGGCCAGACCCGGTGGGAGATTCGCGTCTTCCTGCCGCAAGCCGAAGCGGTGGAGGTTCAGCTAGGCGGCGAACGCGTCGCCATGCCGCGTATCCATCCGCAAGGGTTCTTCTGTGTCGCCGTGAATGGCGAGATGCAGCCTTACCTGTTGCGCGCGCGCCTCTACGACGGCCGCGAGGTGGAGATCGAAGACCCTTACCGCTTCGGTCCGCAGATCTCCGATTCCGACCTTTACCTCCACACCGAAGGCACCCTGCACGAGGCATGGCGAACGCTGGGCGCGCACCTGGTGGAAGTGGAAGGCATCCCCGGCGTGCGCTTTGCCGTATGGGCGCCCAATGCCGAGAACGTCACGGTCACCGGCGAATTCAACGATTGGGACGTCCGCCGCCATCCCATGCGCCGGCGCAGCGGCGGCGTCTGGGAGCTTTTCATTCCGGGACTGCGCCAGGGAACCTCCTACAAGTACAACGTGCGGTCGCGCTTTGCCGGCTACCAGCAGTTGAAGGCCGATCCTTACGCCTTCTACTGCGAGACGCCGCCGAAGTCCGCCTCGGTGGTGTGGGACACCAACAGGTACACCTGGAAGGACGCTCCGTGGATGGAGGAGCGCGCCAAGGTGGACTGCCTGAAATCGCCGATGTCGGTGTACGAAGTCCATCTGGAGTCGTGGCTGCGCGGACCGCAGGGACAGCCGCTCTGCTATCGCGACCTGGCGGTCAAGCTGGTGGAATACGTCAAGCTGATGGGCTATACCCACATCGAGCTGCTGCCCATCATGGAGCATCCGTACTCCGGCTCCTGGGGCTATCAGGTAATCGGCTACTTCGCGCCCACTTCGCGATTCGGCACGCCCGACGATTTCAAATATTTCATCGACGCCTGTCACCGCGCCGGCATCGGCGTGATTGTGGATTGGGTGCCGGCGCATTTCCCGAAGGACGCCCACGGGCTGGTCTTCTTCGATGGCACGGCGCTCTACGAGCATGCCGACCCGCGCAAGGGAGAGCACCGCGATTGGGGCACCCTGGTCTTCAACTACGGCCGCAACGAGGTCAAGACATTTCTGCTCTCCAACGCCCTGTTCTGGCTGCAGGAGTATCACATCGACGGCTTGCGCGTGGACGCCGTCGCCTCCATGCTGTACCTGGATTATTCGCGCAAAGCCGGCGAGTGGATTCCCAATCAGTACGGCGGCAACGAGAATCTGGAAGCCATCGAATTCCTCCGCCGCTTCAATGAACTGGCCCACACCGTGCCCGGTGCATTCACGGCCGCCGAGGAGTCTACCGCGTTCCCGGGAGTCTCCAAGCCGGTTTACCTCAACGGCCTGGGCTTCACCATGAAGTGGAACATGGGCTGGATGCACGACATGCTGGACTATTTCAGCAACGACCCCATCTACCGCAAGTTCCACCACAACAGCATCACCTTCAGCCTGCTGTACGCCTTCACCGAGAATTTCGTGCTGCCCATTTCCCATGACGAAGTGGTGCACGGCAAGGGATCGCTGCTGAACAAGATGCCCGGCGACGAGTGGCGGCAGTTCGCCAATGTGCGCGCCTTCCTGGCCTACATGTGGGCGCATCCCGGCAAAAAGCTGCTGTTCATGGGGCAGGACATCGGCCAGCGCGAGGAGTGGAACTCCAACACCGGCATTCGCTGGGAGCTGCTGGAATTCGATTTGCACCGCAAACTACAGGCGCTGGTGCGCGAGCTGAACCGGCTCTATCGCGCCAGTCCGGCGCTTTACCAGGTGGACTTCTATTACAGCGGTTTCGAATGGGTGGACTTCCACGATTGGGAATCGTCTATCATCGCCTTCCTGCGGCGCGCGGAAGACCCGGACGATTTCATTCTGTTCTGCTGCAATTTCACGCCCGTGCCTCGTCAGGGCTATGAGTTCGGAGTGCCGGCGGAAGGCTTCTACGAAGAGATTCTGAACACGGATTCGGAGCTGTTCGGCGGTTCCAACCTGGGTAACGGCGGCCTGGTTTCGTCAAAGCCCGTGCCGCGACACAATCGCGCGCACAGTATCGCCGTGACGCTGCCGCCGCTCTCGGTAGTGGCGTTCAAAAAGCGCTGACTATGCCCAGATACGACGCGGTGATCATCGGGGGCGGGCATAATGGCCTGGTGACCGCGGCCTACCTGGCGCGCGCCGGGCGCAAGGTGCTCGTGCTGGAGCGCCGCGAACTGCTGGGCGGCTGCGCCGTCACCGAAGAAATCTGGCCGGGATACCGCGTCTCCACCGGCGCATACCTCACCAGCCTGATGCAGGAACGCATCGTGCGCGAACTGGAGCTGGAGCGTCATGGGTACGTGGTGGACGCCAAGGACCCGGCCTTCTTTTCCGCCTTTCCCGATGGCCGCCATTTCTTCATGTGGCAGGACCGCGCCAAGACGCTCGCCGAGATCGCCAAATATTCGCGCCGCGATGCGGAAGTTTATCCCGCCTACGAAGATCAGTTGGAGCGTCTCTCGCAGGTGGTGGAATCGCTGCTGCTGGTGACTCCGCCGCAATTCCCGCCGCGCGGCCCGGTCGATTTCCTGGACTACCTGAAGCTGGCCGGCCGCATGCGCGGGCTGAACGCCAAAGAGATGGTGGCCCTGGTGAAGATCTTCACGCAAAGCGCCTCCGACTTCCTGGACGAGTGGTTCGAATCCGAGCAGGTGAAGGTGACGCTGGCGACCGATGGCGTGATCGGCGCCAATGGCGGCCCGCGCTCTCCGGGAACCGCTTACATCCTGCTGCATCACTGCATGGGCGGCGTCTCGGGCCATCGCGGCTTGTGGGGATTCGTGCGCGGCGGCATGGGCGCGGTATCGGAGGCCATCGCCGCCGCGGCGCGTGCAGCCGGCGCCACCATCCGCACGGGAGTGCCTGTGACCAAGGTGCTGGCGCGCGGCGGACGCGCCACCGGCGTGGTGCTGGAAAGCGGCGAAGAGATCGAAGCCGGCGTGGTGGCAAGCAATCTCGATCCCAAAGTCACGTTTCTTCGCCTCTGCGAGGAGCGCGATCTGGACCCGGACTTCGTGGCGGCCATCCGCCTGTTCCGCATCGAAGGCACAAGCTGCAAAATCAACCTGGCGCTCCACGGATTGCCGGAGTTCACCGCTTTCCCCGGCGCGCCCGGTCCGCACCATCGCGCCACCATGCACATCTGCCCCAGCATCGAATACGTGGAGCGCGCCTGGGACGACGCCAAATATGGGCGTCCCTCAGAGCGTCCGCTGCTGGAGCTGACTATTCCCACGATGTACGACCCTTCGCTCGCGCCGGCCGGGAAGCACATCATGGGCATCTTCCTGCAGTACGCGCCATATACCCTGCGCGAGGGCACCTGGGACGAACTGCGCGAGCCGTTCGGAGACCGCGTGATCTCGCTGATCGAGGAATACGCGCCGAATTTCCGCTCCCTGATCGAACACCGGCAGGTGCTCTCGCCGCTGGACATGGAGCGCCGTTTCGGCATCACCGGCGGCAACATCTTCCACGGCGAAATGAGTCTCGACCAGATGTTCCTGATGCGCCCGGTGGCCGGATGGGCGCGTTACCGAACGCCTCTGCGAGGCCTGTATCTCTGCGGTTCAGGCGCGCATCCCGGAGGCGGAGTCATGGGCGCCCCCGGCTACAACTGCGCCCGCGAAATGCTCAAGCGGGCGTCATAGAAAAAACGCGGCTGCCGACTGGGTACAATAAGGTTGGTATTTTTAAAAATCTCAGGGCCCTTAGCTCAGTTGGTTAGAGCAGCGGACTCATAATCCGTCGGTCGTAGGTTCAAGTCCTGACAGGGCCCACCAGTTTTCTCCATGTCCGGACAGACTTAATTAAGTGACAGGTCGCTCGTATGACGTCGGACCGAGCGCAGTGGGCCTCCGAGACCGGGTCCAATAAGCCCAGATCAACTCGCCTTCCGCAGCACATCCTCCACCGCCTCCGGGTGCTTGGCGATCACCGCCAGCAGCACCCGCGTCGGCGCGTCCGGCCGGGACCGGCCCTGTTCCCAGTTGCGCAAGCGTGGCCGGCGGGAAACCGAACTTGGTGGCGAACTGCGCCTGGCTCAATCCCATCTTCGTCCGGACCTCACGCACATCGACCTCGGGCACATGCACCAGCGTCACGCGGACGTTGTCGTTCTCGCCGCGCGTCCACGCAATCGCCTGCTGCAATCCTTCGATAATGCTCTCGCCCACGGTCTGGCTCTTCCGCGGCGTGCGCCGCCTTTTTCGCCTTCGGTTTCGATGCTTTCTTCGTGATCATCTTTCCTTCTATGTCTTCCTCGGATATCCCGCCACCAGGATCGGTACCAAGCGTTTCATCGCGTTGCGTTCAGCCTTGCTGAGATTCGCCTTCCGGTTCTTCGGGTACGCCGTGAGCAGGAACACCGGCAGTCGCTCGCTGTGGTAGTAGTAGATCACCCGCGTGCCGCCGCGTTTGCCCATACCCTCCCGGGCCCATCGGAGCTTGCGTACGCCGCCGGTCTCCGGCATGATTTCGCCCGCCTCCGGATTCGCTCCCACGAACGCCACCAATTCCTCGCGCTCCGCATCCGCATCAGCCGCGCCGCGTGCTTCAGGAACTCCGCGGTCTCCACCACCGTCATGGGAGCGTTCGGCCATGCACCTCTATATTATTACGCAATTTGCGTATAGCAGGAAGACGCGGGCGGGGCGGCAGGTTGCTGTCAGCAATTTCCGTCAGCAATGGCGATAGAATTGTATTTTGCCGGTAAACAGACGCAGAACAACGTAGTGGACGGCCAAGTCCTACAGGGCCCACCAGGTTCCCCATGCGCTCCATCATCCATCGCTCGGGCCGGTTGTTGGCCCCCATCCTCACGGCCACGGCCCTCCTCGCAGCGGATGCCGTCGTGATTACCGTTCATCCCGAGTCCCCCGCGCCACGGCCATTCCTCGGCATGGGCGTTCAGTGGGACCCTCACGAGTACCAGCCCACGCCGGACGCCTGGAAGACCATCGTGGACCGCGTAGACTACATGAAGCCCGGCCTGCTCCGCGTGATGCTGAACGCGAGCAGCTATGTGCGCGGGTTCGACGAATCGGGGGCGCCGCGCTTCGAGTGGTCGGGCCTGTCCTCCCTGCTGCCCGTCCTCGATTACGCGCAGTCCCGCAACATCGATGTCCTCATCGGCGAATGGTCGCCCGCACGGGGCCTCAACACTGGCTCGGGCCGCGTGGGGCCAGCCGACCCTCACTGGGCCAAAGTCCATGCCGGCTTCCTCAAGTACCTGATCGACGTCAAGAAATACACCGTCATCCGGTACTTCAATTTCATGAATGAACCCAACGGGAGTTGGATGTGGCCGGGCGGCAATGTCGATTATGCCGCCTGGGCGCAGGGCATCCGCAATCTGCGCCAGGAACTCGACGCTCAGGGACTCTCCGGAATCCGAATCGCCGGCCCCGACAACTCCGGCAATTGGAATTGGCTGGATCGGTGCGCGGCCGATCTGGCGCACGAATTCGGCGCCTGGGAGATGCACTGGTACGCCAAGGATGCCGATGTCCTGGAGGACCGTATCGAAACTCTGCTCACCCAGAAGCGTGAAATGCTGCGCCAAAGCGATGCCGGTTCCGCCTCCAAGCCCCTCTTTATCGGCGAATCCGGCATGATCGACGGCAAGACCAACGGCGATCAGCAGCCGCGCGTCAAGCAATTCGTCTACGGCGTCCTGATGGCCGATTATGTGGCGCAAGTGGCCCGCGCCGGGTGGCAGAGCGCTGTCGCCTGGGATCTCGATGACGCCATGCACGTCAACACCGGCCCGCGCGTCAACCCGCCCGCCGAACGCACATTGAAGATCTGGGGCTTCTGGAATTCGCAGGGGCCCGCCATGGGGCATCCGGAAGATATGGCCGTCCGGCCCTGGTATTACTCCTGGTCTCTCATGTCGCGCCTCTTTCCGAAAGGCGCCCGCATCGTGCCGTCCGAAGCCGGCGCCGGGCTCCCGGGTCTGCGAACCCTGGCCGCGATCCAACCCGGCGGAACGCTCAGCGTGATGGTGGTCAACGATGACGAAACTGCCCGCATCGCAAGCATCCGGGTGCCTCGGGGCGGGAGGAAAGCCCCGGAACTCTACCGCTATTTCGACAAGGAACTTCCACCCGCGAGCAAAACCCTGCCCACGGCCGATCTCAATAAAGGGATCAGCATAGACCTGACCTCGCGAGGCGTAGTCTTTCTACTATTCCGTTAGCCGCTTACAGAATATACCGGCTCAGGTCCTGGTCCTTGACGATGTCGGCCAGCTGCTTGCGCACGTAGGCCGCGTCCACCTTCACGGTCTTCTTCTTCAGGTCGGGACCTTCGAAGGAAACCTCTTCCAGCAGCTTCTCCATGATGGTGTGCAGGCGCCGCGCGCCGATGTTCTCGGAGGATTCGTTGACCTGCGCGGCAAACTTCGCCACTTCTTCCAGCGCGTCGTCGGTCAGAAGTCAGCTTGATGCCCTCGGTCTCGAGCAGCGCCGTGTACTGCTTGGCCAGCGCGTTCTTGGGCTCCTTCAGGATGCGGATGAAATCCTCCACCGTGAGCGACTTCAACTCCACGCGGATGGGGAAGCGGCCCTGCAGTTCGGGGATCAGGTCGCTCGGCTTGGAGACGTGGAAGGCGCCGGCGGCGATGAACAGGATGTGGTCCGTGCGCACGAAGCCGTAGCGCGTGTTGACGGTGGTGCCTTCCACGATGGGCAGGATGTCGCGCTGCACGCCTTCGCGGCTGACGTCGGGGCCGTGGCCGGATTCGCGGCCGGCGATCTTGTCGATTTCGTCGAGGAAGATGATGCCGCTGGTTTCCACGCGCTCCAGCGCCACGCGCGTCACCTGGTCCATGTCGATGAGCTTCTGCTCTTCTTCCTGCACCAGGTAATCGAGCGCTTCGGCCACGCGCATTTTGCGGCGGCGCGTCTTCTGGCCGAAGAGGTTGGGCAGCATGTCCTTCAGATTGATGCCCATCTCCTCGATGCCGGCGTTGGTGGTGATTTCGAACGTGGGCGCGCGGTCCTTGACTTCGATTTCCACCAGGCGCTCATCCAGCTTGCCTTCGCGCAGCCGCTCGCGCAGTTTTTCGCGGGTGCGCTCGATGCTCTCGCTGGGCTCGGGCTGCGGCGGCATGAGCAGGTCGAGCAGGCGCTCTTCGGCGTTCAGTTCGGCGCGGTCGGCCACTTCGTCCAGGCGCTCCTCGCGCACCATGTCGATGGCGATATCCACCAGGTCGCGGATCATCGATTCCACGTCGCGGCCCACGTAGCCCACTTCGGTGAACTTGCTGGCTTCCACTTTCAGGAACGGCGAATTGGCGAGCCGCGCCAGGCGCCGCGCCAGTTCGGTCTTGCCCACGCCGGTGGGGCCGATCATGAGGATGTTCTTGGGCATCACCTCTTCGGCCATTTCGGGCGCCAGTTTCTGCCGGCGGATGCGGTTGCGCAGCGCGATGGCCACGGCGCGCTTGGCCTCGGCCTGCCCCACCACGTGCTTGTCCAGTTCGCGCACGATTTCGCGCGGGGTCAGCTCGTCCAGAATGGGCTCCTCATCCACGGACTGGCCGGGAAGATAGATCACCATGGCTATTCCAGCTCCTCGTAGCGTCACGTTGTCGTTGGTATAGATGCAGATTTTGCCGGCGATGGCCATGGCCTCTTCGGCGATGTCGCGCGCGCCGAAAGCTTGGTGTTGCGCAGCAGGGCGGTGGCGGCGGCCGTGGCGAACGGACCGCCGGAGCCGATGGCGGCGATGCCTTCGTCGGGCTCGATCACGTCGCCGTTGCCGCTCACCAGGTAGGTGCTGCTCGGCGTCGGCCACCAGCAGCAGGGCTTCCAGGTGGCGCAGCACGCGGTCGGTGCGCCACTCCTTGGCCAGTTCCACCACCGAGCGCGGCAGGTTGCCGTTGAACTGCTCCAGCTTGGATTCGAAGCGCGAGAACAGCGCGAAGGCGTCGGCGGTGGAGCCGGCGAACCCGGCCAGAATCTTGTCGTTGTAGAGGCGGCGCAGCTTGCTGGCGGTGCCCTTGAGCACTTCGCTGGCCCAGGGTGACCTGCCCGTCGCCGGCCATCACTACTTTATTGTCGCGGCGGACACAGATCACCGTCGTCGAGCGAATTTTTTGTTTCATTGTTCGTGTGCCTTTATTTTATCTCACGGCTACGAACGTGCCTGCTCCACATGATGCCGAAGAGCCGGAAGCGCCTCGGGCGCCGCTTTCCGCGCGACGATGCGGAGCCAGTTCCACCGCGGCCCAGGCGAAGTAGGCGTAGGTGACCCAATGGTGAATGTGGGCGGCGAGAAGTCCGACACGCCGGGTCCGGGTGGACGGGGAAAAGGCGAACTGCACGGCCCAGAGCACGAACAGAGCCCGGCGGCTTCCCACCAGCCAGCTTCATGTTGATCAGGAAGATAGGGCCCGAGGATCGACTGCGCCGAGCGTCATGCAGCAGTTCCGAGTTCCTGCTCGCCGTCGAGACGGAATGGCGCGAGATCGCGCCGCGGCTGAGGGAGTAGGTGATGGGCAGCATGGCGGCCAGCAGGGTCCACTGGTTGATGTTGCTGGAAACCATGTTCATCAGCGCCGTGGAGGCGCGCGTCCACGGTGCGCGCCCAGTAGAAGGCCGAAACCTTTTCCGGGAATTCGGAGACGAACGGCGCCACCCACTGCATGAAGACGAAGTTCGGCACCCCGAGCGACGGCGGAAACGCGCCAGCAGGCTGGCCAGAAACGGCTCGGCCAGTGAAGTAGATCAGGGCGCCGCCGGCCAGGAACAGCCCGGCAATGGCGGCGATGCGCACGGCTCTGGGAGCCTTGACAATGGTGCGCGGGACGCTTTCCAGGTCGTCGATGCCCTCCGCGTTCTCCGGCGGCATGCGGCGCAGCAACGACCAGGTACGCCACGTAGATGCGCGATCAGGACGGCGGCATCCACCACGGTGAGCGAGCCCTTCCACCAGATGACGACGACGTACAGCCATGGCGGCGACCAGCCCGATGACCTCGACGCAGTGCTCGTCTTCCAGGCGGATGTTCCGCAGGGGTCTGTCCGGTGCGCCGGCGGTGGAAGAACGCGGCCGTGAAGTAGATCATGGGCCAGCCCAGGCCGGTGAGCAGGCGCAGCGCGCCGGTGAGGTTGGCCATCAGCAGCGGGACCTGCTGCTTCCAGCGCCAGCACGGCTTCCACGGCGAATTCCGGCAGGGTCTGCAGCCACGCCAGGATCGCCAGGGCGAAGCCCTGGGCGATGAAGAACTGCGCCGATTCGGCGGCCCAGGCGATCAGCATGGCGGCGGCCAGAATGCGAGGCGCGGTCCACAAGACCGACGACGGGCTGGCCACCGGAATGGCACCGGCGGACGCAGGAGCAGCAGCGCGCAGACGGGTGCGATCGACCTGCTGGCGCTTATCGGAAGGCTGATGCCGTCATGTCTTTTGGATGACCGTGTGCCTGGCGAATTCCGCGGCGCTTTTCCGGAAAATCGGTACGGTAGTGCGCGCCGCGGCTCTCTTCGCGCGCCAGGGCGCAGCGGGCGATCAAGAGCGCGACCAGCGCGATGTTCCGCGTCGAAGCGTCCGACGCTTGCCTTCGAGCCGGCAGCAGGCCTCGCTGGAGGCTGCCTCGCGATCGCGCACGATCCCGCAGTATTCCCAGAGTCAACTGCCGGCGGCGGAATTCGCCGTGATGCGCTGGCGGTATAGCGCTGGGCGCTGATCGCGGTCGGGGCGGAGAGGCCGGCGGCCGTCGGATTCCGCCATGGCGCGGCCGGCGCGCGCGCCGAAAACCACGCCTTCGAGCAGCGAGTTGCTGGCCAGGCGGTTGGCGCCGTGGACGCCGGTGCAGGCAGCTTCGCCCGCGGCGAAGAGGCCGGGCAGCGTGGTGCGGCCGTCGAGATCCGTCCGCACGCCGCCCATGGCGTAGTGAGCCGCGGGCGCCACCGGCGCGGCCTGGCGCTCGAGGTCGATGCCGTAGCGCAGGCAGGTTTCGTAGATGCGCGGGAAGCGCGCGCGGACGAAGCCCGGCCTCCCGATGGCGTCAGATCCAGAAGCACGTGGCGGCGCGCCGGTGCGCTTCATTTCGGCCACGATGGCGCGCGCCACCACGTCGCGCGGGGCCAGTTCCTGCAGCGGATGGTAGCGCTCCATGAAGCGCTCGCCCGCGGCGTTGCGCAGCAGCGCTCCTTCGCCGCGCAGGGCCTCGGAGAGCAGAAATCGCGGCGCGCCTTCCACGTGCAGGGCGGTGGGGTGGAACTGCACGAACTCGATGTCGCCGATTTCGGCGCCGGCGCGGTAGGCCATGGCCACGCCATCGCCGGTGGCCACGTCGGGGTTGGTGGTGTTGAGGTAGACGTGCCCCAGGCCGCCGGTGGCCAGCAGGACGGCGCGCGCGTAGACCGGTCACGAAGTGCTGCCGGCGGCATCGTAGAACATGCGCGCCGCGCGACGCCATCGTCCAGCAGCAGGTCGGTAGGTGGCGGCAATAGCTGCGGAAGGTCGACGTTGGGCAGGGAGGCGGCCTTCTGGTACAGCGTGCGGGCGATTTCGCGGCCGGTGGAATCGCCATGCGCGTGCAGAATGCGGTTGCGGCTGTGGGCGCCTTCGCGAGTGAAGGCCAGTGCGCCTTCGCGCCGGTCGAATTCCGCGCCCCAGTCGATCAGTTCCTGGATGGCCGCGGGGCCTTCCTCCGACCAGGGTGTCGCACGGCCGCCGCGGTCGCAGAGGCCATCGCCGGCGTACAGCGTGTCCTGCTCGTGCAGTTCCACCTCGTCGTCATCGCTCAGGGCCACGGCGATGCCGCCCTGCGCATATTCCGAAGAGGATTCGCGCAGGCTCTCTTTGGCGACCACCAGGACGCGGCCGGCCGGCGCGAGTTCGATCGCCGCGCGCATACCGGCAACGCCGGCGCCGATCACCAGAAAGTCAGGATCCATGTGTGTTACTGCGATCATAGCAGGGCTAACCTATGCGGCCTTCACTCCGTGGTACAAAGAGCGTATGCCCACCTACCGCGTCGAAACGCCGCAGCACAGTTATTCGGCGATTGTGCTTCGCGGAGCGATTGGCCATGCCGCGCAGCAGCTTGCCCGCGAAGCACGGCAAAGTATTCGTAGTGACCACCGAAGAAGTATGGCGGCACCAGGGCGATGCCCTGGCTCGCGCGCTGTCCGGCGTACCGTTTGAAACGCTGCATCTTCCGGGCGGCGAGGATCGCAAGCGGCTGGCTCCGCGTGGAAGAACTGGCGGAGCAGATGGTGCATTGCGGCGGCGATCGCTCCAGCATGGTGATCGCATTCGGCGGCGGGATCGTCACCGATATGGCCGGTTTTCTGGCGGCAATTTTCATGCGCGGCATTCCCGTGCTGCAGATCCCCACCACTCTGCTGGCGCAGGTGGACGCGGCCATCGGCGGCAAAACCGGCGTCAACCTGGTGAGCGGAAAAAATCTGATCGGCAGCTTTCATCAGCCCCTGGCCGTACTGATCGATCCCGCGCTGCTGGATACGCTCCCCGAGCGCGAATATCGCGCCGGTCTATACGAAATCGTCAAAGCCGGAATCATCCGCGAGGCCGGACTGTTCCGCTACCTGGCTTCGGAAAGCGCGGCGGTGCTGGCGCGCCGGACCGACGCGGTGGATACCATCATTGCCGAATCGGTGCGCATGAAATGTGAAGTCGTCTCCAGCGATGAGCGCGAAGGCGACCTGCGACGCATCCTCAATTTCGGCCACACCTTTGGGCATGCGCTGGAAGCGGAGACCGGCTACACGCGCTTTCTGCACGGCGAAGCGGTGGCTTGGGGAATGCGGGCGGCCGTTTATCTGGGCGAGATGACCGGCCATGTCTCCGCCGAAGATGCCGTGGATATGCTGGAGACCATCGCGGCCTACGGGCCCATCCCGCCGGTGGATGGCATTCCCGCGGAGAATCTGCTGGGCCGCCTGGTGCATGATAAGAAGACCATTCAGGGCAAAGTGCATTTCGTGCTCCCGGTGCGCATTGGAGAAGTGACGGTGGTCCCGGGCATTGCCGAAACGCTGGTACTCGAAGCCATCCGGTCTGCGCTGGCATGAGCGGCGCCACCCCGCAGGGCACGCGCAGCGAGGCCGAAGCCGCATACTGGGTCCGCGGCATGTTCGGGAGGGTGGCGCATCGCTACGACCTGGCCAACCATCTGCTCTCGTTCAACGTGGACAAGCTCTGGCGCGCGCACACGGTCCGCCGCGTGCGCCCCATTCTGGACCGGCCCGATGCCCTCGTGCTGGATATCTGCTGCGGCACCGGCGACCTGGCGCTGGCACTGGCGCGCGGCTCCGCCTGCCGCGTCCTGGGTTCGGATTTCTGCCATCCCATGCTGGTTGCGGCGCACGACAAGGTGGAACGCAGACATGCCCGCGCCGCCCTGTTCGAATCCGACGCCTTACACCTGCCCGTTCGCGACCACTCCCTGGACCTGATTACGGTGGCGTTCGGATTTCGCAACCTGGCCAACTATCGAGGCCGGACTGCGGGAGATGCATCGCGCCCTGCGGCCGGGCGGAGTGGCGGCCATCCTGGAATTCTCGCAGCCGCCGAATCGCGCATTCGGCGCGCTCTATAACTTCTATTCGCGACGCGTCCTGCCCTTCATTGGCGGCGTCATCTCCGGCAGCCGCGACGCCTACACCTACCTGCCCGAATCGGTGCGCAAGTTTCCAACTGCCCCGCAACTTGCCGCGACCATGCGCCATGCCGGATTCGACCAGAGTCACCTTTGAATATCTCACCGGTGGGATTGTCGCGCTACATTACGGCGTGACGGCATAGATCCGGCAGGGTGCGGTTACGCACAACAACACACCGGTTCTACGGGCATCGGATTGTACAATGATGGGGCATCGCCCGGTTGCACCTGCTCATGAGACACTCTACCCTGCTGAAGGGCAAGACTGCTTTATTTGGGTGGCTGCTCTTTGCGTTGGCCGTGCCTGGATTACGGGGTGACGATCCTCAGCAGAACTCTCCCGCGGATCAGGGACCGGCGGCGCTGAAGACGCTGAGTCTGGAACAGCTCTCGCAACTGGAAGTGACTACCGTCTCCAAGAAGCCTGAAAAGGCCTTCCAGACGCCGGCGGCCATCTTTGTCATCACCGGCGACGACATCCGCCGGTCCGGGGTCACCAGTCTTCCCGAAGCCCTGCGGCTGGCGCCCGGCGTGGAGGTGGCGCGGATCGACGCCAACAAATGGTCCATTGGAATCCGCGGATTCGGCAGCCGGTTGTCCCGCTCCGTGCTGGTGATGATCGACGGGCGCACCGTGTACACTCCCCTGTTCGCGGGCACGTATTGGGAAGTGCAGGACACCATGCTGGAGGATATCGACCGCATCGAGGTGATCCGCGGACCGGGCGGCACCATCTGGGGACCGAACGCGGTGAACGGCGTCATCAACATCATCACCAAGCGGCCGGCCGACACCCGGGGCACGCTGGTTTCCGCGGGCGGCGGCAACGTGGACCAGGGATTCCTTAATTTCCGGTACGGCTGCGGCAACGACAAAGGCTTCGCTTACCGGGTATATGGGAAGGGATTCACCGATGGCCCGCAGTATCACCCGGACGGGCGCAATTTCGATGATTGGAGGGCGTCGCAGGCGGGCTTCCGCATGGAATGGAACCCGAACAACAACAGCCGGGATACCTTCACTCTGCAGGGCGACATCTATAAGGAAGAGGCGGGCGAAAGCGTAGCCGCGGTCACGTACGCGGCGCCCTACCAGCGCATTGTAGACGCGAACGCCGACCTTTCGGGCGGCAACGCAATGGGCGTCTGGCAGCGGAAACTGGCGGGCGGCGGCGATTTTCAACTCCAGGCGTATTACGATCGGACCAACCGCTACGAGGCGAATATCGGCGAGAGGCGAAACACCTTCGACGTCGATTTCGTGGAGCACCTTCCGTGGGGAGACCGGCAGCGCATCACCTGGGGACTGGGTACGCGATTCAGCCGCGCGAACGATCTGGAAGTGGTCTCCGGCCTGACGTTCCTGCCCCCGGAGAGAACCGATCAGCTTTACACCGCGTTTTTTCAGGACGAAATTCGCCTGATCGACGACCGGCTCAGCCTGACGGCCGGCACCAAACTGCTGCGCACGAATTTTACCGGTTTCGAATTCGAGCCCAGCGTCAGGCTGGCCTGGACGCCATCGGAAAGTGAAACGGTGTGGGCGGCATTCACGCACGCGGTGCGCACGCCGTCGGACGCCGAAGAGAATTTTTATCTATCCGGCTTTGTGGGAATCACGCCGGGCGGCGTGCCGGAGATGGCGCGCTTCAATGCCAATCCGAATTTTGCTCCGGAACAAATGAACGGCTACGAACTGGGGTACCGGCGGCTGCTGGGGAAGAACCTCCTGGTCGATCTGACGAGTTTCTATAACCACTATCACGACCTGTTCGACGAGGAATTGACCGGGCCGGTTTTCCTGGAGGACAATCCCGCGCCGGTGCATTATCTGCTTCCGGCGCAGTTCCGGAACGGCCTGCTGGGCTATACCAAGGGAGTCGAGGTGGCGCCGGAGTGGAGGGTTACAAGCCGCTGGCGGCTGCGGGGTTCCTACTCGTTCCTGCATATGAACCTGGCAAAATCGCCGCACTCGGGCGACGTGGGGACTGCGCCGGGGATCGTGGGATCGAGTCCCCAGCACCAGGGATGGATTCAGTCTTCTCTTGACCTCGGGAAGAGCTTTCAACTGGACTTGACGTACCGGCACGAGAGCGCGCTGCCGGGCCAACTGGTGCCGGCCTATTCTACCGGAGACGCCCGCTTTGCCTGGCGCGCGACCCGTGAACTGGAAGTGTCCCTGGTGGGCCAGAATCTGCTTCAGCCCTTTCATCCGGAATTCGGAGGCGATCCGGGAGCCCTGGTGGGTATCCAGAGAAGCGCCTATTTGAAACTGACATGGAGCAGGTAAACCCGATCCGGCGTCGCTTGCGCCGCGTAACAGGTATCGCGATCGGCGTGATTGCCGGAGCGGCAACCCTTTTCGCGGCACAGTCACCCGGACTGCGTTCGGAGTACGAAGTAAAGGCGGCATTCCTGCTGAATTTCACCAGGTTTATCGAATGGCCGCCGCAGACATTCGAGGATTCACGCTCGGCCTTCAGCATCTGCATTCTGGGAGAAGACCCGTTCCAGAACGTGTTGGACCAGGTGGTGGAAGGAGAGAGTGTAAGGGGAAGAAGAGTAGTGGTGGCGCGGGTGAAACGGCCGCCCGGTGCGAGATCGTGCCAGGTGCTGTTCATCGGCAAAGGGGAGAAAGACGTTTCCGGGATTCTGGCCGAAGTAGGGGCGGGTGTGCTGACCGTTGGCGAACATCCGGCGTTCCTGCGCGACGGCGGTATAATTAATTTCGCACTCGAGGGCCGGCATGTTCGCTTTGACATCAATCAACGCGCGGCAGCCAATGCGTCCCTCACCATCAGCGCCCGGCTGTTGAACGTCGCCCGAACCGTTCAGAAGTAGGCATTTGGGAGGCCCGTTCATGCGTACGCTTCGCGATCTGCCGATCAAACAGAAACTGCTGGCGATCATTATTGTGAGCACTACGGCGGCTCTGTTGTTTTCGGGGATTGCCATAGTTGCCGCGGATTCATTCTTGTACCACGCCAGATTGCGGCACGATCTTTCCTCGCTGGCGCGTCTTGTGGGGGATAACAGCACCGCCGCACTGGAATTTAACGATCGCAGCGTGGCCCTGGAGAATCTGAATGCGTTGCGGACCAGGTCCCATCTGCTGGCGGCGTGTCTGTATCACCAGGACGGATCCATTTTGGCCGAGTACCTGCGGCCGGGCGCGAACACCCGGTGCCCGGCCCCTGCTGCGCGTGAAGAACTGCAATCGAGCCGCAAGGGGATTTTCGTTTCCCACCCGGTGCTCCTGAACGGCCGGCGGGCCGGCACTCTGGTGCTGCTGTACGACCTTGGGGAGTTGATTGACCGGATCCAGGTATATGGCGGAATCGTGCTGATTGCCCTGCTGGGCTCGAGCCTGGTAGCGATTGCGACCTCGTCCCGCATGCGCGATACGATCGCCATACCTGTCACCCGTCTGGCAGGGGCCGCAACATCCATCTCGGAAACGGGAGATTACGGCATCCGCGTGGAGAAGGATTCGCGCGACGAATTGGGAGTTCTGGTGGATTCGTTCAACGAAATGGTGCGGCGCATCCAGTCACGCGACGCCGAGATACAGAACGCCAGGAATTCGCTCCAGACTACACTCGCCAGCATCGGTGACGCGGTGGTTTCCACCGATGCGCAAGGGCGCATCGTATTCGTGAATGCGGTCGCCTGCTCCCTGCTGGGATGGCAGGAGGCGGAAATCGCCGGCCGTCCCCTGGATGAAGTCTTTCAGATCGTGAATGAATTCAACCGCACGAAAGTGGAGAGCCCGGTGGAGCGCGTGCTGCGAGACGGCAAGGTGAGCGGTCTGGCCAATCACACCATTCTGATTGCGCGCGACGGGACCGAGATTCCGATTGACGATAGCGCCGCGCCTATCAATCGGGGCGGCCGCATCATCGGCGTGGTGCTGGTGTTCCGGGATATCAGCGAGCGCCGGCGCGCGCAGCAGGACGCCGCGTACCTGGCCTCCATTGTGGAGTCGAGCGACGATGCCATCATCGGCAAGTCCCCCGCGGGAATCATTCAAAGCTGGAACCCCGGTGCGGAGCAGTTATACGGCTACACGGCGCAGGATGCCCTCGGGCAGAGCATGCGCGTGCTGTTGCCGCCGGACCGGCAGGATGAAGAAGCCGACATTCTGGACCGGCTGCGCCAAGGTGGGTCCGGCATTCATTTCGAGACGGTGCGGATCCGTAAGAACGGCGTCACGATTGATGTTTCCGTAAAAATTTCGCCGATCCGCGACAAGGGCGGACAGATTATCGGATTCTCGCACGTGGCGCGCGATATCACCGACCAGAAGCGGCATGCCGAGGAGATGCGGCAGACCCAGAAACTGGAGAGCCTGGGCGTGCTGGCCGGCGGTATCGCCCATGACTTCAATAATCTGCTGACTGGCATACTGGGCAACGCCAGCATGGCGCTGGACGATTTGACGCCGCATTCGCCTCTGAAAGCTCCGATTGAAGCGGTGATTGCGGCCAGCGAGAGGGCCGCCGAACTGGCCCGGCAGATGCTAGCGTATTCCGGCAAGGGACGCTTCGTGCTGGAGCACATCGATTTGTCCGCACGGGTCCGCGAGACGCTGCCCTTGATCAAGGCCGCCATCCCTTCCACCGTGGAATTGCTGCTCGACCTGGATCGACATCTCCCGCCGATTGAAGCCGACGGCGCGCAAATGCAGCAGCTCATCATGAACATCATCATCAATGGCGCGGAGGCCATCCCGGAGGGGACCACGGGCGCGGTCACGATTGCCACCCGCTGCGAACAGATGGACGAGCAGGATTTGCCGGTCAACGAAGGCACCGGCGCCGTGGAATTGCAGGCCGGCTCGTACGCTGTGTTCGAAGTCGCCGACACCGGCATGGGGATGGACGAACAGACCAAGGCGCGCATCTTCGACCCGTTCTTCACGACTAAGTTTACCGGGCGCGGACTGGGACTGGCCGCCGTGCTGGGAATCGTGCGCGGACATCGCGGGTCCATGCAGGTTTTCAGCGCGCCCGGAGAAGGCACCACGTTCCGCGTACTGCTGCCGGCGGTGGCAGCGGCGGCGGACCATCCCGTGGCGGTGGAGCGCCCGGTGACGGACCTTCGCGGTCACGGCCTGATTCTGGTGGTGGACGATGAGCCCGTGGTCCGCAAAATGGCCAGCCAGGCACTGGAACGGTACGGGTACCAGGTACTGGTGGCCGAGGACGGCGCGCGCGGTTTAGAACTTTTCCAGCGTCAGGCGTCGCGCATTGCGTGCGTGGTGCTGGATCTGACGATGCCCGTCATGAGCGGCGAGGAAACTCTTCCCCGCATGAAGATTGTGCATCCCGGAATTCCGATCGTCCTGTCGAGCGGATTCAATGAGGTCGAGGCCGTGAGACGGTTCGCAGGTAAAGGTCTGGCGGGTTTTCTGCAGAAACCTTATAAGGCGGCAATGCTGCTGGAGACGGTTAAGAGAGTCATGCTTCAGCCGGAGTCCGGCGACACGGCGGCCGCCGGCGGTAGCGGCGACTGGCAATAGCGAAGCATCCGGTACCTTGCGTAATGGGAAGTAAAGCAATACTTACTAAGATTGAATCGGCAGTTATCTGCTTTGTTTTCGCCAGGCAGTCAAACTGGGCGGCATAGAACCCCGTTTGTTTTCGGCGGTAAATCAATTGGCGTCCTGGCGTACCTGCCCTACCCTCAGTACTTTTCAAACGGACTCCCGGCCATCATACTCGGAACAGATGCGCCTAACCTCAGCCAAATTCTTACTCGGGATATTCTGCCTGGCCGTTTCTACGGTCGCTTACGCGGATAGTACGGTATTCCTCACATTGGATGGACACTTCGCTGCCCCGGACTATGCCTTCTACACGTATACGGACACTTCGAATGTGCAGCACAATTCCATTCCGGTAGGTCCGTATATCACGGCCCTGAATGGAAACGGCTTCGATAATACCCTGGCCTATACATTCTGTTATGACTTGGACAGCCCGACAAACGCGGGAACAGCGTATCCCGGCACCCTGGAAGTGCGCACCGACACGGCCACCCTGGAAGCCACCTACCTGATTCACCAACTGAACACGCTCGGCCTGATCAACGCGCCGCTAGCCACCAGAGGCGCCATCTCCATGGCCATCTGGGAAATCATGAATCCTTCGTCCACCACCGGCTCGGCCCAGTTCCCAAGCGATCCGGCGGCGCACCCGTATGAATTGGCGGCGGCGAACGCCGTGGCGGGTGGTTCGTGGACCACGGCCGATTCGGCCCGCTATCCAACCTGGGTACCGGACGATCCCAAAATCCAGCGGTTCGGAATGGTAATCATGGATCCCGCGCCGGAGCCTGCCAGTCTGGCTTTGATGGGCCTGGGGATGATCGGCCTCGGCCTTCTGCGGCGCAAGCGGCAAAGATAGTCGGGCGGTCCATTTCTCCACTCGCAGATTACGATAAATAGCTCGTAAACTACCGCAATCGGATGTATAATCGATCGCGTCCAGGAAGCCTGTGTCGACCCCTTTCGGCCGGCCTGCCCGGGGGTCCACTTCCGGAATGGTCGGTGGTGTATGAAACGGGGCGCCTCTCCAAAAAGTACGCTGCTGCGGAACCAGCGGCATGTCTGTAAGTCCGGCCTGCATCACCTATCCACATCCGGCAAATCATTGACCGGCACCTACTGTGTCAAACGCGATTGATGGAGGATAGCCATGCGAGTGTACTTCTGTCTGTTGGCAGCGCTTCTCTGTGCTGCAACGGCAAGCGGGCAAGTAGCTGGTAGCGGCACGGTTCAAGGAACGGTTACCGATCCCACGGGAGCCGTGGTAGTCAATGCCACGGTCACCGCCACGAACGTGGAAACGGGAGTGGAAACCAGCCGCAACACAACCGACGCCGGGTTCTTCGTGCTGACTCCGCTCCAGCCCGGCGAGTATACGGTCACCGTGAAGGCGGAGGGATTTCAAACTCTTACCCAGCAGCGGGTGGAAGTGATTGCCCTGGGAACTGTGGGGCTGAACCCGAAGCTGCAGTTGGGCACAGCCAACCAGTCGATCGTCGTGACAGACGCCCCACCGGTGCTGCACACCGACGATGCGACGATGGGAGCGACCATGGAGAATCAGCTCTATGCGGCCCTTCCCCTCGCCATGAACGGAGTCCCGAGGGATCCCACGCAATTCATCGCCCTGGTCCCCGGCGTGAATGGCGCCGTGACGCAGGCTGCCGGCCCGACCTATGCGGCCTTCAACGGCGGCCAGACGTATCATAACGAGGTCTACCTGGAAGGGATGCCCCTGACCAGTGCCGGGACGCAAGGCGATACCCGATACCTGGCGTTTGCCGTCTCGGTGGATGCTGTGGATCAGTTCCAGGTGGAGACCAGCGGCGCCAAAGCACAGTACGAAGGGCAGGGTGTTGAAAATTACGTCATGAAGTCGGGGACAAACTCGTTCCACGGCTCGGCGTTCGAGTATTTCCGCAACACGCTTTTGGACGCGCGCGGGTTCTTTCCCGAAGAGCCGGCCCGTGGATCACCAGAACGAATTCGGCGGTCTCATCGGCGGACCCATCCAGAAAAAACAAAATCTTCTTCTTTACCAACTACGATGGGTATCGATACAACTCGGGATCGACCCCCGTATTTCAGTCGATCCCAACGCTGGACCAGCAGCGGGGCGATTTCAGCGGACTTCCGGCCGCGGCGGTGATTTACGATCCGAAGAGCCAGACCTGCGCCGGCGCCATTTGTACGCGGACACCGTTTGGCGGAAACATCATCCCCACCAACCAGATCTCTCCGGTCTCGCAATCCCTGCAGTCGTATCTTCCCGCTCCGACCAATGCCAACATCCAGAACAACTACCTGGCCAGCCTGCCGATTCAGCTAAGCACCTGGACAACCACCGCCAAGGTGGATGCGAACCTCTCTGACCGGCATCGCATGTTCGGGTTCTTCGCCGGGGGCCACTACGCCACCAATTTCACCGGCAGCCTCAACCAGACCGGAGCCGGCGTCCTGCCCGAGCCTTACACGCAGGGCCGCATCGTGGAGGAAAACGTCAAGATGGCGCAGTTCCACGATACCTTCAGCATCAGGCCCAACCTCTTAAACCAGTTCAGCTATTCCTTCAACCGGATCTGGATTCCGTTGCAGAATCCCACCATCGCGGGGCTTATCCGCAGAAGGCCGGCATCAAAGGTTTGCCGCCCAGCGTGGTGCAGTTGACCTTCCCGGACATTAATTTCACCGGCACCAATTCGCCCGGCGGCTGGCAGGGAACCAACGCCCACTTCTTCAATGAGGCCGCCAATACGTTCACCGCGCAAGACAATCTGATGTGGGTGAAGGGGCGCCATTCGATGGTCTTCGGTTTCCAATGGCAATCCCTGCAGGACAACGAGAACTTCGCCCTGACCGCCACGTTCAACTTCAACAGCATCCAAACCCAGGGTTACAATTCCTCGGGCACGCTGCTGTCCACCACCGGCAATGCCTACGCCAGTTACCTGCTGGGCGCCGTGAACAGCAGCGGCATCAGCCAGAACTCCATCGGCGAGACCGGCGGCCGCTATAAGACTTACGCCGCTTACATCCAGGACGATTTCAAGGTGAGCTCGCGTCTGACGCTGAACCTCGGCCTGCGGTGGGAAGTGTTCGGGCCGTTCACCGAAGTGAACAACCTGATGTCGTTCTTCAACCCGAAACTGCCTAATCCGGCCGTGGGCGGTTATCCGGGCGCGCTGCAGTTTGCCGGAAACCGCACCAACGGTTGCAACTGCAGCACTCCCGTGGATACCCATTACCGGAACTTCGGCCCTCGCCTGGGAGCCGCGTACAGCCTGAATGACAAGACCGTGCTGCGGGCAGGCTATGCGATCATGTACGTGCACGTGGGCGGCGTTGGCGGGCGCAACAATTCACGCCAGGGGCTGAGCCAGCTCGGCTTCAACGCCACCAACAACTCCACCAGCCCCGGCAACAACGCTCCGGCATATTATTGGGATAACGGCGTGCCTCCCATCGCCCAGGCGCCGCCGTTCCTGGATCCCAGCTACGGAACCGGTTACATCACCTCGAATCCCACGGGCGTACAGAACCCCGTTTACGGCGATCCGAAGACTCGGCGGCAAGCCGCCGTATTACGAGAACTGGAATTTCGGTATTCAGCGCTCGATCAGTCAGAATATGACCGTGGGGGTCGCATACACCGCCAGCCTGGGCAAGTTCCTGCCCGGTCCGGGCAACGGCGGCGGCTCGCCGATCAACGCTACACCGCTGCAGTATCTGGCGCTGGGTTCGCTGCTCACGGCAACGGCCAACACCGCCAACATCGCGCAGCGCGCAAGCCAGGTTCCCGGGCATCGGCATGCCGTTCCCGAACTTCGTGGGAACCGTCGGCCAGATGCTCCGGCCCTTCCCGCAATACGGCACCATCAGCTCCCCATGGTTCGACGTCGGCCAGTCCAACTACCAGGGGCTTCAGGCTACGCTTCAATCGCCGGTTCGCCAGCGGCCTGACCTTCACGCGGGGTACACATTCAGTAAAGAACTGGACAATCTGCTGAACACCACCCGGAACCCGTTCGATTATTCCCTGGAAAAGGCGCGCGGCACCATCGACCGCATGCATGTGTTCACCAGTTCCGCCGCTTACCAATTGCCTTTCGGAGCCGGGCGGCATCTGGACCCGGCCAACAGCGTGGCGCGGGCGCTGGTCAGCCGCTGGACGGTCTCCGGAATCGTCACCTTTCACCAGCGGCGCGCCCCTGGCGCTGGTCGGCACGGCGTGCAACGGCGGCGGCATTCTGGGCACCTGCATTCCCAACTACAACCCCGCGTTCAGCGGAGACGTCCGCATCAACGGCAATTACGGGGACGGCAACGTGCTTGGGATCTTCGCCCACGTCGTACTTGAACCGCAGCGCGTTCGTCGCCCCGGCGGCATACACCTGGGGCAACCTGCCGAGAAGCGGCGTCTACGGCCTGAACGCGCCGTTCAACTCGTCCATCGATCTCAGCGTGCGCCGCGAGTTCGCCATTCGCGAGAACATCAAGCTGGCCATCCAGGCCGATGCGTTCAACGTGAACAATACGGTCCGCTTCGGGACGCCGGGAATCAATCCGGACCAGGCCAGCTTCGGAACGCTGACTTCGCAGGCCAATCAGCCGCGCAAACTGCAGCTCAACGCGCGCATCAGTTTCTAAGGGCCGGGGCCGCTAATTCAAGAGTCTGCCCTGGCGCAGATAAGCCGGGGTGTCCAGATCTTCGAGGTCCATGACCGGCTCCGGCTCGGCCATCATGGCCGGCTCCGGCTCGAATACGGGCTCCGGCTCCGGTTCGATGAACGGCATCCGCTCGGGCTCCGGTTCCGGTTCCGGCAGGCGATGCTGGACGCGGATCACCGGGTCGCCCACCCGCCGGCGTTCCACCACGGGCGCACTCTCCGGTTGGAAGCCGGTGGCGATGACCGTGATCTTTACGGCGTCGGCCAGTTCTTCGTTCAGGATCACGCCGAAATTGATCTGCACGTCTTCGCACTCGGCGGCTTCGCGGATGATGGAGCAGGCTTCGTTGACCTCATGCAGGCCCAGGCGGCTGGACCCGGTGATATTGATGAGGATGCCGCGGGAGCCGGCGATGCGGGAATCTTCCAGCAGCGGGCAACTGATGGCCTGGCGCGCCGCCTCCACCGCCGCCTTTTCGCCGTGGCCGGTGGCGGTGCCCATCATGGCGTAGCCCATGCCCACCATGGTGGCTTTGATGTCCGAGAAATCGCGATTGATCAGGCCCGGCGTGATGATGATGTCGCTGATGCCCTGCACGGCCTGGCGCAACAGGTCGTCGGCCACCTTGAACGAGTCGAAAAAGCTGGTCCCGCGCGGCACCAGGGCGAGCAGCCGGTCGTTGGGAATCGCGATCACGGTATCGACTGCCGAGGCGAGCATGCCCAGCCCTTCTTCGGCCAGCCTCATGCGGCGCGGACCTTCGAAGCCGAACGGCTTGGTGACTACCGCTACGGTGAGGGCCCCCAGTTCCTTGGCGAGATTGGCAATGACCGGCGCCGCGCCCGTGCCCGTGCCGCCGCCCAGACCCGCGGTGACAAACACCATGTCCGAGTCCTGCAGCATCTCCACGATGTGGTCGGTATTTTCCAGGGCCGCCTGGCGGCCGATCTCCGGGTTGGCGCCGGCGCCCAGCCCGCCGGTCATCTTGGCGCCAAGCTGTAGTTTGTTGGGAACCTGGCAGGCCGTCAGCGCCTGCAAGTCCGTGTTCATGGCGTAGAATTGCACGCCTTCCACACCCTCAGCCACCATTCGGGCAACAGCGTTACATCCACCGCCGCCGACGCCGATCACCTTGATCCGCGTACCGTCGCGCACTTCGTCCGCAATTTCGTATTTCAAATCGTCCATGTCGGAATCGATCAACCCCATCGTTTACCTCCCATCCAGCGGTTACTTCAGGATTCGCCCCAACCACCCCGCGGTTTCCCGCGCCTGCTCCACCTGTGCCTTGAGCTTGGCTGCATACATAGCCAGGCCCGCCACTGTACTCCATTCCGGATCGTTCATCGTCTCCGGCCAATCTTCAATGCCCAAGGCCAGACCGTAGCGCGCCTGGCACATCAGAACGCGCTCCGCCACATCGCACAAATCCGGCAGGCGCGCCGCCGCACCGGTGAGAAAGACGCCGCCCATCAGCGCGCGGTCCATACCCACACGGCCCAGTTCGTTGCGCACATGCTTGAACAGTTCTTCGGCGCGCGCCTCCAGAATCTGATTAATGAACCGGCGCGAGGTGTGGCGCGGTTCGCGATTGTCCGGCGTGGGCAGTTCCACCAGCACATTCTCGGGACACGTTTCCCATAGCGCGGAGCCGTATTCCAGCTTCACCAGTTCCGCATCCTCGAAGCTGATGGTGAGACCCTGCGCCAGGTCGCGCGTGAAATGGTCGCCGCAAACGCGCACGCCGGAGGCGAGCTGCAGGGAATCGCCGTAATACACTACCAGCTCTGTGGATTGCGAGCCGATATCGACTATGGCAATCCCTTCGCGGCGGTCCTCCGGCAGCACCGCTGCGTAGCAGGCGGCCAGGCCTTCGAACACTGTCTCTTCGGCCACCAGGTGAGCCTGATTGATGGCGCCCACCAGGGCCGCATGTTCCAGCACCGAAGCCGTCACCAGGTGAACATTGATTTCCAGGCGCGACGCCATCATGTTGCGCGGATCGCGATGGCCGGGGTGATCGTCCACCACGAAATCCTGCGGGAAACAACTGCAGCACCATGCGGTCTTCCTGCAATTGCACGTTGGAGGCGCGGTCCACCACGCGGTTCACGTCGCGCTGTTCGATTTCGCGCACATGGCCCAACTCCACCACGCCGCGTCCGTTCGCGCCGCGCACCGTGGGGCCGCCCACCCCGGCCACCACCGCTTCCACCGGCACGCCGGCATTGGCTTCCGCCTCGTGCAGAACCCTCAAAATGCAATCGGTTACGGCCCTCTGGTCGGCGATGCGGCCCTTTTGCCATCCTTCGGACTCCACCGACGCGGCGCCGAGAAATCGCAGACGCCCGCTTTCCAGGGTGCAGATCACCATTCTGGTCCGGCGGCTGCCTGTGTCGAGTCCCACTGCGTATATCGGTTTTACTGCCATACCTGCTATTCCTTTGCCGTGATGCGGTCATCCAGCCGCAAATCGAATGTCTTCACCTCTGGCGATTGTTTCCTGATTTCCGGATAGTGAGTGAGAAAATTTTGAAAGCGCTGGCCGAAATTCGTATCGCCGAGAATCAGTTCGACGGCGCGGTCCCCTGCCTTGGCGATGATGCGCAGATTTTCCAGATCGGCCGCGTTTACTTCAGAGACATCTTTCGCCATGTATCCCAGGTCTTCCTGCACGCGGAGCATGGCGCGCACGCGCTGTTCCCGGTCGGCTTCCGATTCGTCTTCGCGCACGCCGCTCAACACCGGGAATGAGAAGTGCCCCATCCCTCCCTCCTGCGCGGGGGGTTCCAGCAGCACGCCGTTGGCGTCGATCAACAGCACGCCGGCGCGGAAATAGACGAAAGCCACCGGGGTGCGCTCGTGGATGCGCACCACCAGCCGGTCCGGCCAGATGCGCGATATGGAAGCGTCTTCCACCCAATCCACGGCCAGCAGGCGCCGCCTGCGCTCCTCCAGCGGTGTGGCGAATATGCTGCGGTCGAAATCATGGGCGAACGCGTGCTGCACCTTGGAACGCGAAGCGTACCGGATGCCATCGATCACCAGCGCATCCTTCTGGTAGCGCGACAGCTTGAACTGTGAATCGGAAAGCACGTAATCGTGCACTTTCAGGGCAGCTACGGCGGTGGAGACGCACACCATCGCGGCCGCCGCCGCGCCCAGCCACAGCTTCCACCCGATGCCGCCGCGCTTGTCCGCTTTTTTCGATTCCCGTGCCATAGCTTACGCGTCCGCCCCCGCGCGCAGTTTCTCCAGCAGCTTTTCCGCCGCCTGCGTGATGCTTCCCGCACCCAGGGTTAGCACCACATCGCCGGCGCGCGCCACCTTCAGCAGGGCCTCCACGCCGCGATCCATGGCGCCCACGTACTCCACGCCGCGGTGGCCGAACTGGCGGATCCGCTCTACCAGCGCCTCCGCGGTCACGCCTTCAATGGGCTTCTCCGACGCGGCGTAAATGTCCATCACGAATACCGTATCCGCCTGGTTAAAGGCCCGCGCGAATTCGTCCATCAGGTGGAAGGTGCGGGTGTAGCGGTGCGGCTGAAACAGCACGTGAATCCGCGCGAAGCCGCATTGCCGGGCGCCTTCCAGCGTGGCTTTGATCTCGGTGGGATGATGGCCGTAATCGTCCACCACGGTAATCCCGCGCTCTGTTCCGCGCACCTGGAATCGCCGGTCCACACCGCTGAAGGTGGCCAGCGCCTCGCGAATCACCGCGGGCTTCACTTCCTGCTCCAATGCAATGGCGACCGCGGCCATGGCGTTCAACACATTGTGACGGCCCGGGATGCGCAGGTGAAATGCGCCGAGATCCGTGCCGCGGAAGCGCAGGCGGAAATCGCCGGCGAAGGGACTGCACGAGATCTCTGTCGCCACCATATCAGCCTGGGCCGTGGTGCCGTAGGTAATGGTCCGGCGCTTGATGGAGGGCAGGATGCTCTGCACATTGGGGTCATCCAGGCACACGATCACGGCGCCGTAGAACGGTACCTTGTTGACGAACTCCAGGAAGGCCGCCTGAATCGCTTCCAGGTTGGCGTAATGGTCCAGATGCTCGCGATCGATGTTGGTCACCACGGCGACGATGGGCGCGAGCTTGAGAAAGGAGCCATCGCTTTCGTCGGATTCGACCACCAGAAAGTCGCTTTTCCCCACGCGCGCATTGGCGCCGCCCATGGTGCCCACCTTGCCGCCCACCACCACGGTGGGGTCCAGCCCGGCATAGTTGAGGATGGTGGCGGTCATGCGTCGTGGTGGTGGTCTTGCCGTGGCTGCCGGCGATGGCGATCCCGTATTTCAGGCGCATCAACTCGGCCAGCAGCTCGCCGCGCGGGATCACCGGGATCTGCATCCGGCGCGCTTCCTGCACCTCGGGGTTCTGCTCGTCCACGGCGGAACTCACCACCAGGGCGCGCGCTCCGGCGATGTTCGCGGCGGCATGGCCTTCAAAGACGCGAGCGCCCATGCCGGCCAGCCGGTCGGTGGTGGCGGAGAGCTTCAGATCGCTGCCGCTGATCTGGTAGCCGAGGTTCAGCAACACCTCGGCGATGCCGCTCATCCCGATGCCCCCGATTCCCGTGAAATGCAAATGCTGTGGACGAAAAAACATTTCCCCTTTGTATTGTTTCGGCTGGAGAAGCAACTGTCAACCAAAATCTGCCTTACCGCCGGACTACCTCCTCTAAAATTTCGGCCGCTCTCCGTGCGGCTCCGGGCCGCGCCAGTTTTCGCGCCGCTGCGCCCATTTTTTCCAATGCTTCGGTACCGGACAGTTCCATAACCAGGGATGCCAACTTCGCCCCGTTCATCTCCGCATCGCGCACCATGCGGGCCGCGCCGCCGCGCGCCAGGGCTTCGGCATTGCGCGTCTGATGATCGTCCGCCGCAAACGGAAAGGGCACCAGGATGGAGGGTTTTCCAGCCGCCGCCAACTCCGAAACAGAGCCGGCCCCGGAGCGGCATACAATCAGATCCGCCGCCGCGAAGGCCGCGGGCATATCCGTCAGGAAAGGGACGATCTGCCCTTCCATGCCGGACTCCGCGAAAGCATCCCGCAGTTCCTCGAAGCCGTTCTGTCCGGTCTGATGGACAATCCGTATGCTCATGCCGGCCGACCGGAACAACGGCCAACTCTCGCGCGCCGCGCGGTTCAGCGTGCGCGAACCCTGGCTGCCGCCGGTGATCAGCAGATTGAGTTTTTCGCCGCGCGGCATGGCCGCCAGATGGAAGAATTCTTCGCGCACGGGCAATCCCGTGACCTCGGTGCGGCCGGCCGGAAAATAGGAAGCGGTCTCCGGAAAAGTGATCAGCGCGCGCGAGACCAGCCGGCCAATCACCCGATTGGTGAACCCCGGCACCGCATTGGGCTCCATCACCACCACGGGAATGCGCCGCAGCAAAGCCGCCGCCACCGGAGGCCCCGCGACGTACCCGCCCATGCTGAAGACGGCCGCCGGATGGTACCGCAGGCAGTGGATGGTGGTGAAGGGCAGCTTCACCAGCGTCACCACGCGCTGTTTCCATCCCACTCGATTCAGTCCGCCAATATCGATCTTCTGCAATGCAAATCCCGCAGCCGGCACTAACTTAGCTTCCATGCCCCGGTCGGTGCCCACGAAGAACACCTCGTGGCCCCGCGCCCGTAGTTCCCGCGCCACCGCCAGGGCGGGGATGACATGGCCCCCGGTGCCGCCGCCGGCGAAAAGAAAGGGGGGGTCGGGGGGACAACCGGGGGTTGGGGGTGGACAACCGGGGGTTGGGGGTGGGGGTTGGGGATGGGGGATTAGCTGCTCGCTGCGCTCGCTCATAGCTTTCTCCCAAGTACGTCGCGGAGGGTGTGTAACTGTTTTCCAAGAATGGCTGCCTCAGCCAGGATGGGATTTATGTGCTGGTCGGTGATGTATCCCAAGCGTTTCGCGATCTCGAGTTGTGTTTGCACCTCCGCCAGCGATCCCTGCGCCATGGAAAGATGATTCAGATAATCTCTGGTAGAAGTCCGCGAATGCCCTTCCGCAATATTCGAAGGTACCGAAACGGCCGCGCGACGCAACTGACTGGTCAGCCCATACAACTCCGGTTTCGGAAAGTCAGCCGACGCGCGATAGACCATTTCCACCACATCCATGCCGCGCTGCCAAACCTGCAGTTCCCGAAAATGACTGATCTTACTCATCTCGACAACTAATCCCCCATCCCCAACCCCCACCCCCAACCCCCGTCATCCCGCGTGTTCGCTCACGTTCATCAGAATCCCCAACATCGCCAGGGTGCTGAGCAGCGAACTGCCTCCGTAGCTGATCATGGGGAGGGGGATGCCTTTGGTGGGGCCCATTCCGATGACTACGCTCATATTAATGAAGGCCTGAACCACCACTACGACCGTTACTCCAAGCGCGAGGTAGCGGCCGAAGTCGTCTTTGATTTTCACCGTTGTGCGCAGGCCGCGCCAGAAGATCACCGAGAAGCCGATCAGAAGCCCCACGGTGCCGATCAATCCCATCTCTTCACCCACCACGGCATAGATGAAGTCCGTATGCGCCTCCGGCAGGTAGAGCAGCTTCTGGCGGCCATTCATCAGCCCCACTCCGAAAGGCCCTCCGGCGCCCACCGCGATTTTCGATTGCGCGAGCTGGTAAGTAGTGTCGGCCGTCGTCAGCGACTTCTGCAGTTGCGCCTTGATATGTCCACTGGGGTCAAATCTGGTCACAATTTTGAATTGGGGGTCGAAGAACTGCACCACGCGCTTCATGCGGTACGGATCGTTCCAGATGGAGATCACTACGCCAATCAACGCCACCACGGCCGCGATCGCCACATACCGCCATTCCAGGCCCGCCACGAAAAATACGATGGAGGCCACCGCTCCCAGCACCACGGCCGTTCCCAGGTCCGCGCGCACCACGGCGAAAATCACCAGGCCGACGGCCAGCGCCGCCGGCACCAGCGTATGCCGCGGATTGTTGATGGCGCGGGCCCGCCAGGTGACGAAGAAAGCCAGGAAGATCACCAGCGCGGGCTTAGCGAGTTCCGAGGGCTGAACGCCCACCGGCCCGAGCCGCAGCCAGCGGTGACCGGCGGAATCCAGCACGTACACCGCCGCCAGCAGCATCAGCGCGATGCCGATGGCGGTGAACGCCACACCCGGATTCTGATAATTGCGATAGGAGGTCTTCTTGAGCGCCATCATCACGATGACGGAGAGCACCGCCCATTCCAACTGCCGGATCACGAAGTGCCAGCTCGACTGATAGCGCGGATCCAGCTTGGCGCTGATGGACGATGCGCTGTAGATAATCAGCGCGCCGAACGACATCATCACCAGCACCGTGACGAACAGGATCCAATCCGTTTTCAGCCGCTGCGCCATATCAGTCCTTCTCCTGCAATTGATTCACGATTTGTTTAAACACCTCGCCGCGATGCTCGTAACTGCGGAACTGGTCGAAGCTGGCGCAAGCGGGCGCCAGCAGCACCGTATCGCCCGCGCGGCCGTGCTGGTACCCGTATGCGATGGCGGCCTCCAGCGTCCCGGCCTCGATCAACTCCACCGCGCCGCGCAATTGGCCGGCAATCTTGTCCGCGGCCGCGCCGATGAGCAACGCCGCGTGCGCCTTGGCTTTCAGCGATGGCCGCAGGGCGGCATAATCCAGGCCCTTATCCTTCCCCCCGAGAATCACCCAGAGGCCGCCGGCGAATGCGTCCAGCGCCTTGAGGGTAGCATCCACGCTGGTGGCTTTGGAATCGTTGTAGAAATCGATTCCGCTCACCTTACGGACAAATTCCAGACGATGCTCGACCGCGTGGAAGGTCCGCACCGCGGCGGCGATGCTTTCGCGCGGCACTCCGGCGCGGGCCGCGGCAATGGAGGCGGCCAGCACGTTTTCCACATTGTGGCGTCCGCGAATGGGAATCTCGCGCTCTTCCATGAGCAGCTTGCCGTCCAGCATCAGTTTGCCATTCGAGAGACTGGCCCCCGGAGTCACCTTGCGCCGGCTGCTGAACCACTGCACGATGGCCCGCGTACCCACGGCGTAGGAAACACACACGGGGTCGTCCGCATTCAGCACGGCTACATCTTCCGCCAGTTGGGTCTGGAACAGGCGCCCTTTGGCCGCGGCATAATTTTCGAAGGTATGGTGGCGGTCCAGGTGGTTCTGCGTGACGTTGAGCGCCACCGCAATGTGCGCGCAAAATCCCACGATGCTTTCCAGTTGGAAGCTGGAAAGTTCCAGCACGTTCCAGCCATCCTTGCGGGAAGCGTCCAGCATCGCCGTGACCGGCGTGCCGATATTGCCGCCCACCTGCACAAGGAATCCGGCTTCGCGCAGAATGTGGCCAACCAGGCTGGTGGTGGTGGTTTTTCCGTTGGACCCCGTGATCCCGATGGTAGGTCCCTTCAGGAACGGCGCGGCCAGTTCCACCTCGCCGGCGACATGGATTCCGCGGGCGCGCGCGGCCACCAGCGGCGGCAGGTCCCAGGGGACATCGGGCGAGAGCGCTATCAGGTCGTTACCCTCGAACACAGCGGGCGATTGCTGCTCGAAAGGGATGTTGAGGCGCGCCAGCAAATCGCCGGCCGCGGCCAGTTCGGCCAGCGGTTTGAGGTCGGTCGCGCGCACGATGGCGCCCTGGCGCGACAGAAATTCCGCCATCGCCATGCCGGATTTCTTCATCCCGACCACCAACGCTTTTGTGCCGCTCAGTTCCATCCTTATCTCAGCTTCAACGTAGTGAGCGCGAAGAGCGCCAGAACCAGGCCGGCGATCCAAAATCGCGCGATGATTTTCGATTCGGTCCAGCCCAGCGCTTCGAAGTGGTGATGCAGCGGCGCCATTTTGAAGATGCGCTTGCCGCCGCGCAGCTTAAAGCTGCCCACCTGCAAAATCACCGAAACCGCCTCCAGAATAAACACGCCGCCGATGAATAGAAGCAGGACCTCCTGCTTGATCAGCACCGCCACCACCGCCATGGCGCCGCCCAAACCGAGCGAGCCCACATCCCCCATGAAAATTTCCGCCGGATGCGCGTTGTACCACAGAAAGCCCAGGCTGGCTCCGGTCATGGAGCCGCAAAACACCGTAAGTTCCCCGGTGCGCGGATTGCGGGCCAGTTGCAGATATTCGGCCAGTTGGGCGTGGCCGCCGGCATACGTCAGAATAGTCAGCGCGCCGGCCGCAATCACCATTAGCCCGATGGCCAGGCCGTCCAATCCGTCGGTCAGGTTGACCGCGTTGGAAGCGAACACTACCACCAGCGCCACGAAGATGCAGAAAGGCAGCGCACCCAAAAGGTATGTCCAGGGATTGCCCAGCAGCGACCCGATGAGCAGCGACGGCTTGAACTGCTTGAGGAACGGAATATTCATGGCCGTGCTGAAATCGCCGTATGCGCGCATCAGCAGCAGCACGCCCGCGAACAGGAATCCCATCAAAAACTGATAGGTCAGCTTGCGCCGTCCGGTGAGTCCCAGGTTGCGCCGTTTGGTGACTTTCGAGTAATCGTCCAGAAACCCGATCCAGCCGTAGCCCAGCAGCGCCGCGATGGCGATCCACACGTAGGGGAAGCGCAGGTCTGCCCAAAGCAGGGTGGGAATCACAATAGAAATGATAATCAGGATGCCGCCCATGGTGGGCGTGCCGGCCTTCTTCTGGTGAGATTTGGGACCTTCTTCGCGGATATATTGGCCGATTTGAAATTCCCGCAGCTTATTGATCAGCCACGGACCCAGCGCGATGCACAGGAATAGCGCGGTGAGGCTGGCGAAAGCCGTGCGGAAGGTGATGTACTGAAACACGCGGAAGGGGCTGACGTATTTGCGGAGCTGATCGTAGAGCAGGAAGTAGAGCATTAGTTTTGAAACCTCCCGAGCGCCCGCTCCACCTGCACGCCGCGAGACCCCTTGAACAGGATGGCATCGCCCGGACGCGCCGCGAGGCGGGCATATTCGCCCGCCTCTTCAGGGTCGGCAAAAAAATGCGCGGCGCTCTCCGGAAGCCCGGCGCCGACCGCCGCGTTGACCATCTCGCGCGCGTCTCCGCGCACGCCGATCAATAAATCCACTCCATGCTCCGCCGCATACCGGCCCACCTGGCGGTGCAATTCCGCGGAGGCGTGCCCCAGTTCCAGCATCTCTCCCAAGACGGCGATGCGCCGCCGCGCGGGCGTTTCCCGCAGCACGTCAAGCATGGATTGCATCGCCTCGGGATTGGCGTTGTAACAATCGTTCCAGATGGTGATGCCGTTCCGCACGGTCCGCTCCCCACGCATTTTGCCCACGGCGAAACCAGCGACGGCGTCGCGCAAACGCTCCGGCGCGATGCCGAATTCCCGCGCTACGGCCACGGCGGCCAGCAGGTTCATCACCGCGTGGCGGCCCGGCAGGCCCGTTTCATACTCCACACCCAGGGCGCGAAAGCGGCTGCCTTCCGCTCCTTCAGAGAGCACTTCCGCCCGCACGTCCGCGCCATCGGAGAACCCGAACGTCACCGACCGCCCCGCGATGGACGCGGCCGAACGCGCGCACCCGCGCATCGTCGCCATTCAGGATGGCCACGCCGCCGGCCGGAAGACTTTCAATCAGTTCCCGCTTGGCGGCCGCAACGCCGTCGATGGAATCGAAGAATTCCACGTGCGCATACCCCACGTTGGTGACCACGCCGATGTCCGGCCTGGCAATCGACGCCAGTTCGCGGATTTCGCCCGCATGATTCATGCCCATTTCCAGTACACCGGCGCGGCACCCCTCCGGCAGCCGCAGAATCGAGAGCGGCACGCCTACGTGATTATTGAAATTACCAATGGTCTTGCCGACTGGAAGCTCTACGGCCAAAAGATGCGCGATGGCATCTTTGGTGGTAGTCTTCCCCGCGCTACCCGTCACACCGATGACGGTTCCACCCCAAGTCTCACGCGCCCAGTTCCCTAAACTCTGTAACGCCAGCAGCGTGTCCGGCACCAGCATCTCGCCCGGCGCTCCGCTGCTTCGCTCTACCACCACGCCCGCGGCGCCCTGCGCGACGGCTTGCGCGACATAGTCGTGGCCATCGTGATTCGGCCCGCGTAGCGCAAAGTAGACGTCGCCCGCGATTTTGTGTCCGGGTATCCACGCTCCACCCTGCAACGGCTACCGGCCGAACTTCACCCGCGGCGTGCATGGCACGCGCAACTTCTTGTAAATCAAAGGTCATGGTTCACGGCTGCTTGTGATACCCATAACCCCTCAGCAGTTCTTTCGCCACCCTTCGATCGTCGAACGGGATGGTCTTGTCCTTCAAAACCTGGTACGGCTCATGGCCTTTACCGGCCAGAATCACAATGTCGCCTTCGCGCGCCTGCTTCAGAGCGCGGTCAATAGCGATGGCGCGGTCCGGCTCGATAATGTGCGGAACGTCCTTCCGGCGGATCCCCACCAGGGCATCGTTCATGATGGCCAGCGGATCTTCCGAGCGCGGATTGTCGCTGGTCAGGACCACGAAATCGCTGGCTTCCGCCGCTGCCTGGCCCATCAGCGGACGTTTGGCCCGGTCGCGATCGCCGCCGCAGCCGAACAGCGTGATCACGCGTTTGGGATTCAGTCCGCGGGCCACGGCGATGACATTGCGCAGCGCGTCATCGGTGTGCGCATAGTCCACCACCACCACGAACGGCTGGCCCTCATCGACGCGCTCAAATCTTCCCGGCACGGCCTTCAGGTCCGCGATGCCGCGGGCAATGGTCTCAGGCTCGATTCCATACGAGAGACCCACGCCGCAAGCCGCCAGAATATTGTAGACGTTGATTTTGCCGATGAGCGCGGATTCCACGCCGAAACGCAGCTTGCCGGACTGCACCTCGAAGCGCAGCCCCTGAAATCCCGAAGAGATGCGCCGGGCCCGCAGATTGGCCTGCGGCCCGTATCCATACCAGTACGTTTCCGTGCCCGCGCCCACCTGGATTTGCCGGGCGTATTCATCGTCGCTGTTGAGCACCGCGAACGGCGGAGCCGCTGCGCCCGCTCCGCTAAACAGCAGTCGCTTGGCGGCGAAGTAGGCTTCCATGGTGCCGTGAAAATCCAGATGGTCGCGCGTCAGGTTAGTGAATACCGCAGTGTGGAAATGCAGGCCGTAGACGCGCCCCAGGGCGAGCGCGTGGGAGGAGACCTCCATGGTGGCGTGACTGCCGCCCAGTTGATCCAACTCGGCGAAGAGACGCACCAGTTCGAGCGACTCGGGCGTGGTGTTGACGGCGGGCAGCACGCGTCCCGCCAGGTGATATTCGATCGTCCCGATCAGCGCCGTAGTGTGGCCTGCGGCGCGGAGCACCGAATCCACCAGGAAACCCGTGGTGGTTTTGCCGTTGGTCCCGGTGATGCCGGTGAGACCGATGCGTTCATCGGGCCGGTGATAGAAGTTGAGCGCTGCCAGGGCCAGGGCCTGCCGTCCGTGAGTCACCTGGATCCAGGGTGCGCGGAAGCCCGCTGGCGCAGGCGATTCGCCGGCCACCGCGACGGCGCCGCGAGCCAATGCGTCCTGCGCGAATTGCCGCCCGTCCACCCTGCTGCCCGGAAATGCGAAAAACAGAAAGCCCTCTGCCACACGCCGCGAATCGTAGTCCAAACCGCTGATGGCGAGATTCGTAAGCTCGGGCGCAAGGGGTTGTTGCAACCCTACGCCGGAGAGTATCTCGCTTAGTGTCATCTCGAGAATTGGACGCGGATGCGTTCCCCCTGATGCAGAATCGCCCCTGCCGCGGGGTATTGGACGCGGGCCACGCCGTTCCCGTTCGGCTGGATGACCAGCCCCTGCGAAGCCGCCTCGGCCAGCACGTCGCGCATGGTCTTGCCCTTGAAGTCCGGCACTTTCGGGCCGTTGCCCGCGGCGGGGCCGGCCTGATCGTCGTCATCCTCGGAATCCAGCAGGATGTTATTGTCGCCGGCGAATTCGGCTACCGCGGATTCGTCGTCCGGTTCGGCCTGCTTCTTCTCCGCCATCAGCGTGGGCGGCGGATCGTCGGGCAGATCCTTGGGCACTTCCAGCAGGCGCAGCGCTTCGGTAGCGACGGCGTGAAACACCGGCGCGGCGGCGCGTCCGCCGTATCCGTTGACGCCATGCGTCCCGTTCAGCGTCACCACCACCACCATGGTTGGATTGGTGAGGGGCACCATGCCGATGAACGTGCCGTTGTAATTGTGCGTGTAGTGCCTGGTGGCAAAGTCGTAAATTTGGGCCGATCCGGTCTTTCCCGCCACCGAATATCCGGCGAGGCGCGCCTCCGGGTACCCGGTGCCGCCCACCGTGACTACGCCTTCCATCATCTGGCGCATGGTGATGGCGGTTTCCGGCCGGATGGCGCGCACCGGCGGCTCGATTGGCGTCATCTGGCCGCCCCTTCTGAGAACCAGCCGCGGCTCCACCAGCAATCCCCCGTTGGCCACTACCGACGCAGCTCGCGCCAATTGGATGGTGGTCACGCCAATTTCGTGCCCGATCGCGATCGAAGCCAGGGAGGTGGCCTGCCACTGTTTGAGCCCGCGCAATCGCCCGCGCGATTCCCCGGGCAGCGGGATACCGGTCCTATCGCCGAAACCAAACTTCTTGATGTACTGGAAGAAGTTCTGCTGGCCTACCGTCATGCCGATCTTGATGGCGCCCACGTTGCTGGAATGCTTCAGCACCTCCGCCATGGAGATGACGCCATATCCGCCGTGCGCCTCGTGAATGGTGCGTCCGAACAGAGTGATGGAGCCGCGCCCGCAATCGATCATGGTCTCCGGCCGCAGCCGCGTGGTTTCCAGAGCCGCCGAAAGCGTAACCACCTTGAACACCGACCCGGGTTCGAACGGTACGGCGGTGGCGTGATTCTGCCGGGCCACCACCTCCTGATAAGAGACGGGCGGCACGTTGGGATCGAACGTGGGATAGCTGGCCAGCGCCAGAATGTCGCCGGTGTTGGGATCCATCACCACCACGCTGCCGCTGGATGCGTTGTGCGCCGCCACACCGGCTTCCAGTTCGCGCTCCGCCACGAATTGCAGCCGCTCGTCGATGGTCAGGGTGATAGGCGTTCCGGGACGGCCCGCGCTTTCGTTCTGCGAATCGACCCCGCGATGCTTGACGTCTTTCAGAAGCAGTTCCTGCCCTGGAACGCCGCTCAGGTCCACATCGAGCGCCTTCTCCACGCCGCCGTTGCCGTGCTCGGAAAAGTCAACGCCGCCCAGAATGTGGGCCGCCAGTCTGCCTTTGGGATAATGACGCTGGCTGTCGGTCTGGATCTTGATGTAGTCCAGAGCTACGTTGCGCAGATGCTGGCCTTCGTCGAAGCTGATGTTCTTTTTGATAATCAGATAGCCGCGATTGTTGTCCCGGGCGCTCTTCAGCCGGCCGTACAGTTCCACGCGGTCCAGATGCAGGAACTGGCTCAGAATATCCGCGGCCACTCCGATATCCGGCACCTTGAGCGGATTCACGTACACGAACTCGGTAGGAATGCTCATGGCCAGGGGCTGCCCGTTGCGGTCGAAAATGGTGCCGCGCGGCGCGGGAATGATGCGCACTTCCTCCTGGTGCTTGCGCGCCTGGAGCACGTAGTCGTGGTGATGCAGCACCTGGAGCGAAATCAGTTTGTAAAAGATGGCCCCGCCCCAGAGGAGAACGCCCAGGGCGAGCCATGTCAGACGGCGCTCAACCATACACTTGTCCGGCAACCGCTCCCTCCCGGGGTGCGGTCGAGAAGCACCTTATTTCACGATCAACGCGGCACTTTCGGGCTTGTTGTGATCTTCCAGATGGATCACCTGTCCCGATTGCGGCGTAACCAGATTCTGCTTTTTGGCGAGTTCTTCCAAACGCCCGGGGCTCAGCAGTTGGGCCTCTTCCAGCTCCAGCGTGCGCCGTTCGTCCAGCAGGCGCTGATACTCGCTGCGCAAGGATTCCAGTTTGTAGCCGGCCATGGTATTGGTCACGCTGGGAGCCGCTACTCCGGTGAGCAGCGCGAAAATGACACAGGCGGCGCCGATGGCGCTCCAGCAATCGCCGCGAGCTTGCGGATCGGCTTCCCGCACCAGGCGCGAGTTGTCGATCTTTTTGCAGTAGAAGAATACGTCGTCCTGCGGCAGGGCGCGTAGTTGAAAAGGATTTTTCACCGCTCTGGCCACCTGGAGCCTCGCGGATTCCTCCGATTGATTTTGCCGTAGCGCTTCTGTCCTTTTTAAAAATGCCGGCAGCGTCGCCATGGTTTTGCTTTCCCTCTCTTAGGCCACTTCTTGTGACTGTTCGTTAATTCATTTGCAGTGCTCGAAGCTTAGCGCTCCGCGACGCTGCATTCTCCGCTGTTTCTTCATCGCTGGGCTGGAGCGGATGTTTGGTCAGAATCGTGCCGCGCCCGTCCCGCGCCAACGCCTTGAACTTCTCTTTCACTTTGCGGTCGTCGATGCTCATGAAACTCAGCACCACCATTCGTCCGCCGCTTCCCAACAGCTCCGGGCCGATCTGGAGTAACCGGTCCAGTTCTCCCTGTTCATCATTCACCGCCATCCGCAGGGCCATGAAGGTCCGGGTGGCCGGATGCGTTCTACCCGTCCGGTGCACGGCCCGCTCCACTACATCGGCCAGATGTAATGTGCTCCGTATGGGCCGTGCTCGGACGATTGCTCTGGCTATTCTCCGCGCTCTCCTTTCTTCGCCTAACTGAAATATCAGATCGGCGAGCGCCTTCTCGGCGTTGTAATTGACTAGATCGGCCGCTGTCATGCCCGTGGTCTGATCCATCCGCATGTCCAGAGGCCCATCCGACTGGAACGAAAAACCTCTCTCCGCCGTAGTGAGCTGGTAGCGCGAAACCCCGAGGTCCGCCAGCACTCCATCCAGCGTCTTGCATCCTGCTTCCGCCACCGCGTCCGGCAGTTGACCGAACGACCCGTGATGATACCGGATGCGGTCCGCCCATTCGGCGGTATTGGCCCGCGACATTTCCAGCGACTGCGCATCGCGATCGTTGGCGATCACCATACCGGTGGTCAGCCGCTGCGCAATCAGGCCGGTATGGCCTCCCAATCCCGTCGTGGCATCGAGATAAATTCCTTCGGGGCGAATCGCCAGCAACTCCAGCGACTCTTTCGGCATGACCGGGTAGTGCATAGGTCATCAGTTCAGCCCCGCCGCCTCCAGTTTGGAGAGGTCGTCGGCCGCAGTCATGGCAGCCTCTTTTTTCCGTTCTTCGTAGATCTTTTCGCTCAGCACTTCGATGCGCCCGCGATACGCGAACAGATGCACCGGCTGATTTTCGATTCCCAATTCGCGCCGCAGTTCCGGGGAAAACAGAATCCGCCCCTGGTTGTCCATCTCGACTTCCGATCCCAGGTCCGCCGCGTTAAAGGCGACGTTGCGCGATACCCTGGGGTCGTCCCGGTAGGTCTCGAAAAACTTTTCGTTTTGACGCCAGACTTCCATCGGGTATATTTGGGCTATGCGACGGTCCAGGCTGGTCACGAAAAGCCTCTTTTCCCGCAGCGCCATAAAGTACTGCTGGAAAGAAGTCGGCAGTTTTACCCGGCCTTTTTCGTCCAGACGTCCCGGATACATACCCCGAGGAGCCTCAACCATCGCCAATTGCTGCTCTACGCCCACTTTTGATCTACTTTATGACCCGTTTCAGCCACAACTAATAGTGCCACGGCGCTCCTGAAAGTTTGCAAGAGCTTTTTTGCAGAATCTCTTTGATCTGAAGGGAGTTATGTGTCCACAAGACAATCTACACTGATTGCGACACATACAACATATTGAGGGCGTAGCGAAGATAAGGCGAAGAAGAATGGGGCCGAATAGAGCATCCGGCCCCGGAGGAAGGAAACTACAAAACGCTACTGGATCGGAATGCTGGCGCCGGCGCTGTAATAGTTCTGTCCGCCGACGGTTACTCCGACCGAGAACACCTGATTGCCCGACGGTTCCGTGGTGGGAACCTGGAAAGACACCGCATACACGCCCACCAAGTCCGGCGATAGCTGCGCCGAGACCAACGGAATGCCCTGATTCGCGAGTCCGATGACGAGCGTGTTATTCGCCGTGGAAATCGCCGTCGGCAGCGGAAGAGCATTGGTGCCGACCGAGGGTGTCGAAGGCCCGAGACCGGTTACATAGGCAATGATCGTGTCTCCTTTGCGCGCGGGATTGGCCGGCGTGACGAAGGTGCCGTCCGGCCGCAGGAACACGCCCATCGGATAGGTATTGCCACCCGCTACAGTGAGCGGTGTGCTGGTCTCGAAGACGCCCGGGCTGGCCGGTTTCAGGGTGACCGACGCATTCGCCGAACCGGCGCCCACGTTGACGGTCACCGGCGTACTGCCGGCGGGAACCGTACAGGGCACCTGGAAGGTGAGCTGCTGCTGGGTGCCGATGGTGCCGACATTCAGAATCGGAGCGGACACACCGCCCACAGTCACTGAGTCAGTGCCCAGCGTGGAGGAGAGCGGACCGAGGCCGAACAGGCTGCTGCTGACCACGCCCTGCACCCCCGCGACGAGACCGGCAGCGTTGATGGTAGCGAGGCTGCACGGAGAGAGCGAACCGATCTGCTGATCGGCGGCGTTCACGAAGCTGTTCGCCGTGAGAGTCGGTCCCGGAGGGCTGACGGTTAAATTAAAGGTTTGGGTGAAACCGGCGGCGGTGGCGGTTACGGTCACCGTGCCTGCGGTAGCTGGCGCTGTAACGGTCACCTGTGCCAGGCCGTTACTGCCGGTGCTTTGTTGCGTGGCCGACAGGATGGCTCCATTACTGGCGGCGAAATTCACCGGGATGCCGGGAACCGGCGCGCCGGTGCTGCTCACCACCGCGACAACCAACGGATTGGCAAACGTTCCACTGATGATCGCCGCTT
Organism: uncultured Solibacteraceae bacterium; assembly: GCA_963835555.1. GTDB lineage: Bacteria > Acidobacteriota > Terriglobia > Bryobacterales > Bryobacteraceae > Sulfopaludibacter. Next base: position 495,030 of record CAWIGC010000038.1, read on the forward strand.
GATTGTCGCCGCTCACCTTGCTCAAACCGCCGATGGTGATGGCGGATATCGCTGTAATGTTGAACGTCGCTTTCAAGCTGGGGTTTGAATTCAGCGTCGCGGTCACCGTGACGGCTCCGACGGCAGTGAGGTTCAGCGTGACGTTGGTGGTAACCTGGCCGCTGGAATCGCTGGTGCTAGTGGTATTGGAAAGCGTTGCCGCGCCGGCCGGGCTCACCGACCAGGTGACAGCCTGCCCTGAAAGGGTGCCTCCGTCCTGCGTATTGACTACCGCGACAAGGGGCAAACCCAGGGCCGTTCCAGCCGTAGACGACTGCCCGCTCCCACTGGCCACTGCCACAGAAGAGGGAACTGCCGGACTAACCTGCATGGGAAGCGGAGGTGGAACATTCAGGTAGTAGTTTTGGACATCGCCAAGTAAGAGCGTCGCATTCGGCGGATCCTGAGAGCAATTGCAGAGGGTTACGCCGCCAACTACCAATTCAAACTTGCCTGAGCCCGTACCGTTGAACACGGGGGTGCAGGTAGCTATACCGTTGGTGTCCGTCAGCACGGAGCCAGGGTCCGCCCCAGGGCCAGTCACGCAACTGGCTGTGGGTGAGCTCTGGAAATTGACAATTCGCACGCTGACGCCAGGAACGGCAGTCCCACCCACGGTAAGCACGGCCATGGTGAGTGACTGAAAGGCCTGTCCATCGAAAGTGTAACCCTGCTGTCCGGAATTCGCTGTAATCGGATTGCCGTCGATGGCCTGGCGGCAGACTAGTCGTGTTTTCGGCGATCTGTCCACTGCCGCCGAAGGCGTTGTATGCCTGGGTCAGGCTGAACGTGGCGGTCGCAGAGCCGGCAGTGGCGGTGATGAAAAAGCTTGTGGGCGGAGTGGAGGGAGTGCCCTGCGCGCCGCCGCCAGGAACAAACTGATTCGAGGTAGTTCCATCCGCGGCGGTGGTGGTGGTAGAGACATTACCGAAGAAGCTTCCGAAGCCGGTTGGGGAAGTGAAGTTCCAATTGACGGTGGCGTTGGCGAGTGGCTTCCCATTGGCGTCCTTCACCAGAACAACCAGAGGATAGAAGGTGCCGGTGTTGGGATCCTGCCCGCTGGCTGTGGGGCAGGAACAGAAAATCTGACCGTTGCCCGACACTGTGATGATGCTGGCGGGCGTTTGCGCGGGCGCCACCTGCACACACAACAGACAGGCCAGTATCGCCGCGAATATAAAATATCTAGATTGATACAAGAATGCCTCCTCGTTTCGTGAAATAACACGATTGGATCTGGAATGGACGCGGTGAGAACTAAAGTGTAGCATCTCTCGGGCGGACGGGAAACGGTCGGAATGCAAAAAAAAGAGGGGAGCCGAAGCTCCCCTCTATTCGTGATTGAGACTACTTTCGTCTTAGTGAGTCAGGGTTTCCTTGGCGCCGCTGTCGAGGCCGCCACGAGCGCCGTTCAAGACCAGCGCCAGATAGGAGGTCAACAGGCCGCGAGAACCGATGTCGGTTACCGCCGCGTAGCCGTGAGCATACTGGAAGTTGCACTGGGCGAATCATGTAGCCCGTGAAACCTTGGCCAGCCATGTTCGTGGCGGACGCGTCGCCGGTCCAGGTAGTACCAGCATTGATTACCGGGGCGCCAGTTGTTGCCGTGGTGCTGGCCGTAATCGGAGTGTTGGTGGTACCGCCGTTGTTGTTACCGTACCAGTTGAGGGTGCAAGGCCCGCCTGAGCGCCGGTCCCGAACGGATCGATGCTGGTATTCGAGATCGCGAGACCGGTGTGAAGCCGGTGATGGTTGGTCACGAACGGGAACAGCAGGTTGGTCTGGCAGATATTGATCGTGGCAATGGTCTTGTTGTCGCCAGTGCGAAGTATCGATGAACCGCGGGATCGGTCCAGCGAGCTGGCGAGCACCGGCCGGCGTTGGCTGTGAAGGCCGGCGGAGTCGGAGCATAGCTCATGCTGACGGTGACGGTGCCGGTAGCCGGCGCGTTGTTGGCTGCGTTCGCGCTGTAGCTGCAGGTACACGCCGAAGTTGAAGCTTCTGGTTGGCGGAGGTGTTGCTGTTGATCACTTCCCAGATGGCGGTGACGGTGCTGTTGACGGCAGTCCGGCGCATGGCGACGTAGGCACGCCGCCGTTGCTGCCAGTGGCCGACAGCGTCGGAGCCGTGATTGAGGACGGTCTCGGAAGCGGTGGAGCTGACAATCAACGAGCGTAAGACGTTGGTGGAGCTCGGCCAGCGGGCGCCGTACGGTGGTGGCCGCCGGCGGCTGACGTTGGTGGTCGAAACGAAGATGTTAACGCCGGACGGAACGTTGTTGAACACAGCCTTCAAGCGGGTGCCGTAGTCGGCCAGACCGGCGAAGGCGCCGTTTCCGGTGAGCGCCGTAGAGGTCGGACGCCGGCTATCGTTGTAGAGCGGCTGACCGTTGAAGATCAGGCCGGATTCGGAGTAGTGTAGATGGGAGCCGGGGACATTCTGCAAGCCGTGGGGTTCCAGTCCTGACCGCTGTTGCTGCACGTCGGTGCGGCGAGCTACGCGGGTCTTGAAAGCAGTACCGAAGTTCGATCGAGTAGCTCAGGATCGCGGCCGCGTACCGTGCTGCCGTGCTGTTGCACTGGTTGAAGGCGGTGCCGGTGCTGCCGAGGGTGGCCGCTGTATCGGGCTAACGGAGGTCGGGTGAGACCGGACAAGCCATGAATCCGACAACGAGTTAGCGGGTTCGTCACCGGCACGTAGTGGAGCCGCTGATCGAAATCAAAGCCATGGACGTTGCCCAGGAGTATTCGCACCGGCCGGAACCGGTGAGGCATTGGCGCGAACATTGGTGATGCGATAGACGCGAGCGACGCCGCTGGTACACCGGAGGCAGGATCGGCACACCGAAAAAGGTGAGTGACGTTACCATCGGGGTACAACGCCTGGAACACGTTCGGCTGGCATCCCGGGATGGTGCCGGCACGAGTTGGCACGGTGACGTGGTCACCGTTCTGCGATCCGCGAGCCGACCGGGGCCAGCACCGCTTCAGATGCAACTCAGAGCACCGGGGGTGCGGCCGCACCGATGGCATGAACGGTGAGCGCTGGTGGCCAGAACCGCCGAAGCCGGAGTCTCGGCTCGTCGATCATCAGCGACTGCTTCGGACTGCGTTGCCGCGTGCCAGAGCAGGCGGCTGGTCACCTGGGTATTCAGGAAGACCGTAATATTAGCCTGCGGAATGTTGATTGCCCGGGGTACGGAGGTGCCGCCGCGTGCAAATCGAGCACGATGTCACCAATCAGTTCCGTCAATCCCTTCAGACCGTAGCGTCGGCGTTACGACGCGTTCGCGGCCGTGCACTAGAAATTGCCGCTGCCCCCACCTGCTAGCACCTGCGCGTTGGCACCAGCCACGAAGAGGGCCAGCACAGCTAGCGCAAGAATCCATCTGCGAAAATCTGCCATTTCCTTCTCCTTGTAAATTGCAAAATTGAATCGGTCGAAGTTCTCTTTCAACCTGAGCCTCAAGTCAAGCCTCAAAACCGTTCAGTCAACCTAGGGAACTTCTCCGTGTCGGGCGGAGAGTCGACTTCCAACGAACCACCAAGCCGGCCGCCGGGCCTACTACTGAAGCCTTAACTCTGCGGCACATGATGTTTTATTTTTATGTCTTCTGTGCTCGCAGGATACAAACACAAAATTGCACACTGAAACCAGACGCGGTAAAGATATTCATAACTGATTGCCCGCCAGGTGTCAAGAGAAATTCTTTCCCTTCAACACCGAACGGTTCGGCAACCAGCTGGTTGGGATAGTAACCAATGCTGGCACGATTAAAACATGCGGAACCCCTTGCAGTCAATAGTTTCACACCGAATCGTCTCATTTTTTGTCACGGAAGCCATGCAGATTGGTAGCGGCGAACGTGTGCCGTACCCGTTATGTCAGGAAAATCCCCAAAGCTCCTCACTTACCGGCATCGAATAAACAAAATTCCCTCGTGGGATCGCTGTCCGGCGGAGTGCACATGGTGAGGCCATTCACAAAATCCGGCGAACCGGGCTGACCTCGGGGATCATATTGTATAGGTTGCTGGCCGGGTCTATTTCCTCAGGGCCTGCCTCGCCGGCACCCATAGCAACAGCGCAGTCCCCGCGAGATAGCCAATCCACAGGAGAAAGACGATTGGCGCCGATAGGGTGGGCGCTTTGAATGCCGCGATGCGGTGCAGGATCTCGCTTAACGCGATACCGTGTAGGGCCGACCCGTGCAAGGACTCCAGGGCGCCGTTCGGCTTGTGACGGATGAGTCCGGTGTAATACGGGATGGCGACGGCATGCATGGCATAGAGATCCAGGGCTGCGAAGAGCGCCGCCCCGGCGGCCGGCGCCCAGGCAGACCAGCGCTCCCGCACCAGCCGGATCCATCCGGCGGTACAGAGCGTGATTTCCGCCGCGACGACGGCGTAGAGGTAATACCCCATCGAAGTAGCGACGCCGCGGCTGACCCAGAGGATCCAAACATGGTACAACTCGCCCGCCCAGAAGCAGGCGTAGACGCCCGCCAGCCAGAGCATCGCCGGCGTGCGGCGCGCGCGGACCAATCCCAAGAGGCCTGCCAGGGCGAGGAGATAAAAGACGTGATACATCCAACTGCGCACCTGCAGGAAACTCCAACCGCCGGCGTAGAGGTGCGAGAACAGAATCGAATCGACGGCTTTTGCCCAGGGCAGCGCCAGGGCGCGGCTGATGGCGCCAGCGTGGGCATCGCGCGCCATCATAAAATCGGTCAGGCCGGTAAGCGTTCCGGTTTCCACATACGCGCGGGCATACCACCATCCTCCGATCAGGAGAGCTAGCGCCAGGGGAACCGCGGCACGCCACCGCAGTTTCCAGATGGCGAGCGCGGCGACGGCAGGGATGGCAGTAAGGAAGTATGCCTTGGTGAGCAGGCCCAGGCCTAGCGCCGCGCCCAAAACCAATTGATCGCGGAGACTGCGATTCCCGCCGGCGATGCGCGCGCCGCACCAGATCAAGAGCGAGAATAGCGCCACGGCGAGCGAATCGTTTCCGGCGTGTCCGGCGACCAGCGCAAAGCCGGGCATGACCGCTACAATCGCGGCGCAGCCCAGGGCGATGCGCCGGTCGCCCAACACCTCGCGCGCCGTCAGAAAGGTGAGAGGGATGGCGAAGGAGCTTAGGATTGCGCCGAACCATCGCACGTACAATAACTGCCGCGCAATGCCCGCGCCGCCGAGCAGGACCATGAGCGGAGCCATGGTCCAGTAATACAGCGGCGGCTGATAGGCTTCGTGCGCGCGATACGAGCCTTCGCTATCCTTCCATTGCCAGTCGCGCGGGAGGACGCGAAATGCTATTTCGCGACGGTCTCGCGGATCGCGCGGTAACTGCCAGAATTCATCGTGCGTCATGCGCGGCGCGCCGGCCATGCGCCATGCCCACGGCACAGGAACCAGGTCCAGCGAAGCGCCCACATCGCGCGGCAGAGGACTGTCGCGCGGCGGCAAGGCTTGTCCGCGCGCCACCAGGCGGATCACCGCGAAGTGGCTCCATTCGTCGTACCCTTCCCAGACCGGAAGCACGGCCGCATAGAACCAGACACGCGCGACAAAACAAAACCAGACTGTCCGAATGCCCCACCCGCTGCGCATGGCAAGCCAAGAGTATCGCATGAAGGTGTACGAAAACACAGCATTGACAAGGGAGCCGCGAGAGAGCATATTGAAGTAGGAAGCGGCGCAAGAGGCCGTCTTCCAGGCCTCATTCTCCGAATGAGGTTAAACGCGATCCCCCTTAATCAGGGGAGCTATTTGTCAAGGAGGAAGAGCATAGAACCAGTCCACAATAAGGGCGGCTTCCGGCTTCCTCGGCTGACCCGAGCGTGAATTCTGACGCGCCTTACTGGCGCCGCGGTCTTAAACCGCAAGTCGATACGGTTCGCGCACGGGAATGAAGTGAACAGCGGGTGTCGGCGGCCGCCCTTCTCTAATTTCGAATCGCCCCTTCCTGTTTTCTGAAGTTCCCGCGCGTGTTTTGATCCCAACTTCCCCTAGATCCCCTGATATAATGGCCGCGGTAAAGGAGCTTCGCATCACTATGTCTGATCCCACGTCAAGGAGATTCTTTCTCGGGGCGGCCACGGCGCTCGCCGCTACCCGGGTCTGGGGCGCGAACGACAAGATCAATGTCGGCATTGTCGGGCTGGGGGGCCGCGGCACCAACCACCTGAATATTTATTCCAAAATGGCGGAGGCGCGCGTGGTGGCGCTCTGCGATATCGATCAGACAGCCCGGGAAAAGGCGCAGGCTACACTCCTGAAGAACACCGGCGAGAAGGCCAAAGAGTACGAAGACATGCGCCAGGCCTTCGCCGATTCCAATGTGGAAGCGGTCTCCATTGCCACACCGAACCACTGGCACGCGCTGGCCGCCATCTGGGCGATGCGCGCCGGCAAGGATGTGTACGGCGAAAAGCCCGCCTGCTACAACATCTACGAGGGACAGAAGATGGTGCAGGTGGCGCGCGAGACCAAGCGCATGTTGCAGATTGGCTCGCAGCATCGCAGCACGCCCTACAAAATGAAGGCCCTGGACGCGATGCACCAGGGACTAATCGGCAAAATCTATCTGGCCAAGGGACTCTGCTTCAAGCGGCGCGCATCCATCGGCCACGCCGACGATTCGCCCACGCCCCCGGGCGTCAACTGGGATCTGTTCCTGGGGCCCGCGCCGCTGCGTCCTTTTAATACGCTGCGGTTCAAGTACAACTGGCACTGGTTCTGGGACACCGGCAACGGCGACATCGGCAATCAGGGGGTACATGAGATCGGCATCTGCCGTTGGGCTCTGGGCGATCCCGAGTGGCCCAAGACGGCCTATGCGCAGGGCGGCAAGTACGCTTACACCGATGACCAGGAAACGCCCAACACGCTGCTGGCGAGTTACGACTACGGCGGGCGCGAAATCGTCTTCGAAGTGCGCGGCCTGCTGACCGGCGGAGAAGGCGTTCCGGTAATGCGCCGTCCCGGTCCTCCGGCCGCGGGTGCTGTGGCGCCGCCTACTTCCCCGGCTCCCGCTGCGACGGCCCCCCGCAATGCGGCGCCATTGAACATCATGATCGGCAACCTGTTCTACGGCACCGAAGGATGGGCGGCCATGAGCGATGGCGGCTTCCAGGCTTTCAAGGGTGAGAGTAACGAACTGATTATGGAAGAGCGGCCGCAACGCGGGCCGGGCGGCGACGCCACCGGCCTGCACATGCAGAATTTCCTGGCCGCCTGCAAATCGCGCGTCTATAAAGACCTGCACGATGAGATCGGCAACGCCTATCTGAGCGCCTCCATGTGCCATCTGGCCAACATCAGCTATCGCGTGGGCCGCAAGCTGACCATCGCCGCCGGTCCCAAATTCACGGGCGATGCGGAAGCGGACAAATTGCTCACGCGCAACTATCGCAAGCCTTACGTGGTAGCCTAGCCCTCCGTGCCGGTATCGGTGGATCTCGACGGCACGCTGCTGCGCACCGATCTGCTGTTCGAATTGCTGGCCCGGGTGCTGCGTCAAAAGCCCTGGCTTCTGTTGATGGTTCCGCTGTGGCGGCTGGGCGGCAGGAGCAGGCTGTATCGCGAACTTGGCCGGCGCGTCTCGCTGGACCCCGCCACGCTGCCCTATAACGGCGAGTGTCTGGACTGGCTGCGCCGGCAGAAAGCCTTCGGCCAGACGTTGGTGTTGGTCACCGCGGGCGAAGAAGAACTGGCCCGGCGGGTGGCTGCCCATCTCGGCATCTTCCACGATGTCCGCGCCGGCGATGGCAGCGCCCTGGAAAGCGCGAAAGAGTTCTTGCCGGCGCGCACCCGCATCGGCGATTATCTTTCCGCCCTGCGCATACACCAGTGGGCGAAGAATGTTCTGGGCTTTGCTCCGCTGGTCACCTCGCACGAGATTTTTCACCTGGAACTGGTGTGGCGCTGCACGCTGTCCATGCTGCTGTTCGGCCTCTGCTCTTCGGCCCAGTACATCGTCAACGACCTGGTGGATCTGGAAACGGATCGCCGGCATCCAACCAAGAGGCTGCGCCCGTTTGCCGCCGGGACGCTGCCGCTGCAGGCCGGATTTGTGCTGGCCCCGCTATTGCTCATCGCGGGCCTGGCAGGCGCACTGGCTCTTTCCGGCGCGCTCGCGTTGACTCTGGCCGGTTACACCGTAGCGGCCCTGGCCTATTCGCTGTATTTGAAGAAGCCGGTGCTGGTGGATGTCTTTGTGCTTTCGGGCCTGCTGCTGCTGCGCGTGATTGCGGGCCAGATCGTGACGGGAGTGGTGTACTCGGTGTGGCTGCTTTCGTTCGGATATTTCCTGCTGCTCAGCCTGGCATTCGCCAAACGCTGCGCCGAATTGAGTAATGCGGGTGCCGATGCGGAGAGCCTGGCGGGCCGCGGCTACCAGGTATCGGACCTGCCGCAGGTCAACGCCTTCGGAGTGTGCAGCGCATTTCTGGCGGCGGTGGTCTTCATGCTGTATCTGCAAAGCGACCGGGTTCGCGAACTGTACCGGTCGCCCGATGTGCTCTGGCTCTGGTCTCCGCTGTTTTTATATTGGATCACCCGCGCGTGGATTCTCTCCTCGCGCGGGCGCATTCACGAAGACCCGGTGATGTTCGTGTTGAAGGACCGCCCCACCTGGTGGGTAGCCTTCCTGGCGGTGCTGATCATGGCGCTGGCAGGGGCAAAAAGCTGGAGCGGGCGATGAGAACCGCCCTCCTTACTTCGAAGGAGCAGCGGTCAACCACGTGTTGATGCTCACCGCGCCCTGCGTGCCGGCACAGAAGCCGAATTGCGACGGGACCCGCGGATCGACGTAGCAGCCCCAATAGTTGCCGTCGGCGTTCACCGTTCCAGCACCGAGGTTGGCCACTCCAACGCTGCCGCGAGTGAAGCTGTTTCGCGAGACACTGACGCTCCCCGGCGCCCTGACCGTGACATCCAGCGCTTGCCCGGTAATGATATTCTGCGAGATCACAACTCCCGAAACCGGGGACACGGAGAAGTAATTGATGCCGGTGGTGCCCGGCGTAAAGGCGTCAGCGGTATCCGCGCCGTTGCCGCTGATGGTATTGCCGATAATCACGTTGTTGTTGAGATTCTGGTGCGGTGTGTGGCCGTGAACCGATACGCCGGGAATTCCGTTCCCGGTCAGCGTATTGTTGAAGACCACGTTGCCATAGGCTGCCGTGCCGGGGGCTGAGGCAAAGATCCCGACTCCAGCGCCTTCTCCCTTCACACCATTCCCGCTCGACTGGTTGCCCACCACACTGTTGGAGTACACGCCCAACGGCGTGGTGGATTTGGTGAGAGCGGCGGGAACGTGCGATGCCAGCGTGATGCCGCAATCCAGGGTATTATTGGCGACGGTGTTGCCGGCAATCAGGTTGTCGTGCGCGGCGGCGGTATCGTCGCTGATCAGAATCCCGCCGGAGTTGTTCTGCACGGTGTTCCCGCTCACGGTGGAGTGGTCGGCGCCGCTCAAATGGATGCCTTCACCGCAATCGAAACCTTCCGCGGTCTCGAACGCGGGGATGCCCGGGCAGGCCTGCCCCGCGAAATCCAGGCTCACATTGCTGCCCTGCACGATATTTCCGGAAATGGTCACTCCCGAAGCGTTGGTCACCAGGATTCCTTCGAAATTGGCGTTTTGGACGGTGAATCCAGAGATGAATACCCCGGCCAGATTCTTGTTGTCGATGCCGTCCACGTAGATGCCGTTGGCCAACCCTTTGGCTTCGATGATGGTGGTGGCCGCGTCCGCACCGATCAGCGAGAGCGAAACTCCTATAGTGACCATCTCTTTGTAAGTGCCCGCCGCCACACTCACGGTGTCACCGGCGGCTGCGGCAGTCACAGCGGCGCTGATGGTCGTCATACATCCGTTCGCTCCAGTGGGGTTCACACACCACGTGGCGGCGGAGGCCGCGGAAATGAATAGAATCGAAATCATTGAACGAAACACTTCATACCCTCCTCTGGGTGCGTTTCATCATACATTCCGCCAGGGTTGGGTAACATCCAATACAACCCGGGAATGTGACAAATCACACCAAGGTTGGCGCAAGCCACGGTACCCTGGAGTTTGATCGGCGATCGATTCGAGACAGTGCGCCCGTGGTGGACGCGGGTACGTCCCACGGCCCGTTACCTGATGGAAACCGAGGCGCACGTGTATGCCCTGGCGGTGGCTGCGAGCGTTCTGCTGGCCTTTTATCCATTCCTGATGGTGATGCTCTCGTTCTGCCGCGACATTCTGCACTGGCCGGCAGCGGAACAGGCGATCTACCTGGCGATCCGGGATTTTTTCGCAGGGAAGGCCGGACCGTTCATCGTGCAGAACCTGCAGCCCTGGATGGTCCCCAAACTGCACCTGCTTTCCATGGTGCTGCTGCTGTTCACCGCCAACGGCATTTTCGAGCCGCTCGAAGTGGCCCTGAATCGCGCGTGGGGCGTGACGCAGAACCGCAGCTATCTGAAGAATCAGCTCATCGCCCTGGGCCTGATTTTCGGATGCGGCGCCCTGGCCCTGCTTTCGCTGATGCTGACCGCGCTGAATTCCGGCTGGATTGCGCAGTTCGCCGGCAGTCACAACCAGGTTCTCGGTTTCGTGAGCAAAGGCGTGTTTAAGCTGGCTGCCGTGCCGATTTCGATGATCGCGCTATTTCTGGTTTACTGGCTGCTTCCCAACCGCCGGATTGAACCCGCCCGGGTGGCGCCTGTGGCCATTTGGGTGGGACTGGCACTGGAAGCGCTGAAGTACATCAACCTGGTGCTGGCGCCCTGGCTGGATGCCAAATTCGAGCACGAGTACAACATCTTTCGATACTCGGTGACCATTCTGCTCTGGAGTTTTCTGGCCGCGCTGGTGGTTTTGGCCGGCGCTCACTGGACCGCCCGGCATGGCCGCGAGGATCCGCTCTCGGAATAGTACAATTTGGTGGTGAAAGACTGGAGAGCGATCGCCCGCGGAAGCGGACTGGATTTGCCGGCGCAGGACCTGGACCGCATCGTGCCGCCGCTGGAGAGCCTGGAGGAAACGTTTCGCCCGCTGGTCGCAGGCCTCACGCCCGAGATGGAGCCGGGCTTCTGTTTCCGGTTCGAGGAGAGCGAGTGACCATCCGCGAAGTGGGCGCGAGCCTGCGCGCGCGGCACATCTCGGCAGTCGAAGTGACGCAGTCCGCCCTGAGTCGAATCGAGCGGCTGGACCCCACGCTTAAGGCGTTTATCGCCGTGACCGCGGAATCCGCTTTGCAGCGCGCGCGCCAGGCGGATGCGGAACTGGCCGGCGGGCGCGATCTGGGTCCGCTGCACGGCGTTCCCATGGCGGTGAAGGATCTGTTCGACGCGCGCGGCCTGCCTACCACCGGCGGTTCGAAGATATTTGCGAACCGCGTGGCCGAGCGCAATTCCACCGTGGTCGGGAAACTGGAAGCTGCCGGAGCGGTGATGCTGGGCAAACTCAACATGCACGAACTGGCTTACGGCATCACGTCCGCCAATCCGCACTTCGGCGCGGTGCGGAATCCCTGGAACCGGGAGCACAGTCCGGGAGGATCGAGCGGCGGATCGGGCGCCGCGGTAGCGACCCGCATGGTTTGCGCCGCGCTGGGGAGCGATACCGGCGGCTCCATCCGCATCCCGGCCGCTTTCTGCGGCACGGTCGGGCTCAAGCCCACGTATGGGCGGGTGAGCCGGTATGGGGTCCTGCCGCTGGGGTACACCCTGGATCATGTGGGACCGCTCACCCTTTCGGTGCGCGATGCGGCGCTGGTATTGAATGCCATCGCCGGCTACGATCCCCGCGACCCGGCGTCGTCGCGCCGGCCGGTGGTGGACTACGTTCCCGACGAGGGCTGCTCCATTCGCGGGGTGCGCGTGGGCTTCCCCGAGAACTTCTTCTACGAACGCCTGGATCCCGATGTGGAATCGGCGGTCCGCGGAGCGGTGGCGCGCGCCGAATCGCTGGGCGCCAGGGTGACGCCGGTGCGATTGCCGGATATGGCGGCGCTCAATGCCGTAGGCCGGGTGATCCTGCTGGCGGAAGCCTCCGCGGTGTACGATCCGTATCTGAAGGACCGGGCGGCTTTCGGCCCGGACGTGCTGGCCCTGCTGGATCAGGGCCGTCTGGTGCCGGCTACGGATTACATCAACGCGCAACGGTTGCGCCGCAAAATGATCCACGAGTTCGCGGCGCTGTGGAACAGCGTCGATTGCCTCTTCTGCCCGACCACGCCCAATACCGCGCCGCGGGTTGGGGCGGCGACCATCCGGCTGGGCGGCCGCGAAGAGGATGTGCGGCTGGCGACCACGCGGCTGGTACGCGGCATCAATGTGTTGGGTCTTCCATCGCTCTCTGTTCCTTGCGGGCTGAGCGCCGACGGGCTGCCGATCGGCCTTCAGATCGTCGGGCCTGCCTTCGAAGAGGCTTTGATTTTGCGAATCGGGGCAGCTTTGGAAGACGGCGGCTTAGGTATTCCCCCGTGGGTTGAGGCTTGAGGCTGGGGTATATCACTCACCGGCGGGCTAAACCGCGTCCCTACTCTTGAATTTCAGATTCCTTAGTCCGTAGAATAGCTCTACGCATTTCCATAGGAACTACTCCTTTATTGCCATTCCGGTGCAATTGCATCCGAAAAGCCTTTTCCTCTCAATAGCGCAGGGCAAGCAGCCGGAATGGCCTTGTAAATGCACCGCAGAAGCTCTGCATATCTGAAATGGAGATTGTAAACGAATGACCTTCAAATATCTGCGGCTCATCGGATTGGCTGGCTTGCTCTTGCTGGCCTCTGCTATCGGCTTTGCTCAATCCGTCAGTGGTGATCTGCGAGGTACGATCTACGATGCCACCGGGGCAGCCGTTCCCGATGCCACGGTGACAGCGAAGAACGATGCCACCGGCGTGGACAGCACAACGAAAACCACAGCCACGGGCGAATACCACTTGGCCAACCTGCCCGCCGGGACCTACACCGTCACGGTGACTGCGACTGGTTTTTCCAAGGCGCAGGTCAAGGCGGTAGATGTGGTTTTGAACAGAATATCCACCGCCAATGTGAGGATCGAGGTGGGCACCGCGACGGAATCAGTTGAGGTAACCGCAGCAGCCGTCACCCTGGATACAACCACCGCCCTGGTTCAGAACACGTTCCAGGAAAAGCAACTGATGGACCTCCCGACGTCGTCTACGGGCTCGGGTGTGATTAACCTGTCATTGCTGGATGCCGGGGTATCGTCCAGCGGGGCTGTCGGCCTTGGATCGGGACCATCCGTCGGCGGCCAGCGTCCCCGCAACAACAATTTCACCATCGAAGGCATCGACAACAACAGCGGCAGCGTAACGGGTCCCCTGGTGGTAGTGCCGAACGACGCCGTCGCCGAGTTTACCGTGCAGCAAAATCAAATCTCGCCGGAGTTCGGCCACTCCTCGGGAGGCCAGTTCAATCAGGTCGTCAAGAGCGGCACTAACGAGTATCACGGTCTGGCTTACGAGTATATGGAAAACCGCAATCTCAACGCCGCGGACAACATTTCCTCTATCGATGGCATCCCTCTCCATCCTCGCTTCGATAACAACCGTTTCGGAGGCAGTCTGGGTGGGCCCATCCGTAAGAACAAACTGTTTTTCTACGCCCTCTACGAATACAATCCGGTTGGCAACAGCGGTTCTGCCGGCCTGCTCTATGCGCCGACCGCGGCCGGATGGAACACAATTGCCTCGTTACCGGCCGGCATCAATCAAACCAGCCTCGGCCAGTTGAAGAAGTATCTGGGAACGGCGGCATCGCCTCTCTCGGCCGCAAGTATCGGCGGCTATCCGATGGTTGGACCCGGCAACGCGAGCCTGGGTCTGCAAGATGCGGCAACGGCCAAAGCCGTGGAGATCGGCCAGGTACCGGTGACCGCTCCCAGCTACGCCAACTACGAGAACGCCGTCACCAGCCTGGACTTCAACATCTCCGACACGGATAGCCTCCGTGGCCGCTTCATTCTCAATCGGACTGGTTTCATCGACACGGCCGCCAGTCTGCCGGTCTTCTACCAGACCGTTCCCTCTAACAGCTATTTGATTGCGATCTCGGAGTATCACACATTCTCTCCGACGATGACCAACGAATTCCGGTTGGGATACAACCGCTACTCCAACGATTATTCCGCCGGGAACTATACGTGGCCGGGGCTGGATCAATTCCCGAATGTCAACGTCTTCGACCTCAACGCACAACTCGGCCCTGACGGCAACGCGCCGCAGTTCGGGTATCAGAACCAGTATCAGTTGACCGAAAATGTAACCTGGACCAAGGGCAATCACACGCATCAAATTCGGGTTTGACGGCTGGAGGCAGATTTCTCCCCAAAGCTTTACGCAGCGCGCGCGCGGCGACTACGAGTGGAGCTACCTCTCCGACTATCTCTACGACTATTATCCGGACTGCATCGCGCAGCGTTCCCTGGGGAACGTCACGTATTACGGCAACCGCTGGTTCACCGGGGCCTTCGTCAACGACAGCTGGAAAGTCAAACCGAACTTGACGGTCAATATCGGCCTGCGCTACGAATATCAGAGCGTGCCCTACACCGAAACCTTGCAGACCGTCAACGCCATCTCCAATGTGCCCGGGCCTGATTGAATTTCAGAAGCCGACGGCCAATTGAGATGCATGGATGCCGCGCGTCGGCATCGCGTATTCGCCCGGGACCAGCGGCAAGACCTCCATTCGTGCGGGCTTCGGACGAAGCTTCGACGTGTTGGTCGACAATTTCGGCCTGCTGACCATGCCTCCGCAATTCACCACTACGGTGGATGTGACCGGGTTCGACAAGGGCGGGTTCATGGCGGGCGGCGGCATTCCGCCGAACACCTCGACGGCGGGGCTCTGCGCAGGCGGATGCCCGCTGCGGGCACAGGCGGGTACGTTCCCAACCAGACCCGGCCGGAGTCCCTGCAATGGAACATCGGCATTCAGCACGTGTTTCGTGACAACTACACCTTCGAAACCCGGTACATGGGTACGCGCGGCATCTTACCTGCCCGTGCAGGCTCAGTTAAACCGCATTCCCGTGGTCAATGCGTCGAACGCGCTTCCGGTCTACTTCAGCGCGCCCAGCCAGGGCACTCTGAACTCGTTGACTAACACGCTGAGCCAAGACGACGGCAGCCTACAATGCCGGCGGCTACCTCGACCCCGCCTACATGGCCGCCGGATTCGACGGGATCATTACCTCCTACCAGCCCTGGGGCAACTCTACCTATCATGGTTGGGCCAACCAGTTGACGCGCCGCTTCGCCAACGGCCTGCAATTTATGGCTTCCTATACCTTCAGCCACAACATCGACGATTCCACGGCGGAAGTGTTCAGCACTTATACGACCCCGCGCCGGCCTCAGAACATCCGCAATCTGCGCGCGGATCGTGCCAGTTCGGCATTGGATCACCGCAACCGGCTGACCTATCCAGGTGGTGTATGAAAGCCCCTGGTTCAAGAGCTCGAAGAACTGGGCCCTCAAGAACCTGGTCGGCAACTGGGAATTCGCGCCCATCTATACTTACCAGACCGGAACCTGGTTGACCGTGCAGAGCGGCATCGATTCCAACCTGAACGGAGATTCGGCCGGAGATCGCGCCATCGTCAACCCGGCGGGTAATCCAACATCGGCTCCGGCACTACGGCGCTGAAGAACAGCAACGGCGATACGGTGGCATTCCAGGTGAACAACCCCAACGCCATGTACGTGACGGCGCCCAAGGGCACAATCGCTACCGGCGGCAGGAACACCGAGCGCCTGAACCCGATCAACGATATCGACATGCCACCATCGTGAAGCGGGTCACGGTGAAGGAGAAGTACTCGCTGGAATTCGCCGGACGCTTCTTCAACATCATGAATCATCCCGCAGTACGTCGGCGGCATACGTCAGCGATGTGGCTCCCATCGGATTCACCGGTTCGGGGGTGCACAACTTCCTGATTCCGTCGTCGTCTTTATTTGCCGACCCGAGCCAGGTCTTTTCCAGTAATCCGCGCAACATTCAGGTTTCTGCCAAGTTCGTCTTCTGAGCCTGGCTGGAATTCGATTCTCCCCAGAGGCGCCCTTCACCGGGCGCCTCTTTTTTATTTCCGAACGCTCCCTCGCAAAATCAGAATAATAGACAAAAATAGCCCAAAATCCTTTACATGGCACCGTAATAATGTTACTGTTTTGAAAATTCTTGTTTGAAGTAGACGGCGTGAGTTGAATTTCGCGTAACGGAGTCTATCAATAAAAGCCTGAAGAGTTCCTGCGCCCGATTGCTACCCGCTATCCCCGTGGCGGACTTCGGCGACCGGCGAGCGGAAACTCGCGTACCCATGACTCCCTCATGGGCCAGATCGAGGTGTGCACCTCGTCTAAGCCCCAACCTCCAACGGCGGACCGGATTGCCCGGTTCCCAGCTACCTAAAGGGGCCCCAATGCATCGTTTCAGTCCGAAAAGATGGCTGCTGTTGCCACTGCTGATGATCGCGCCTGCGATTTCCCCCATCGTGCTAGCACAGGAGACTACCGCGAGTTTACAGGGCTCCGTCAAGGATCCCAGCGGCGCCATCATTCCCAAGGCGTCGGTCGAGGTCACCAGCGCCGCGTTGATCGGCGTCAAGAAGATGGACACGGACCAGGGCTATTTCCATTTCATCAATCTGCCGCCCGGCAATTACACGATGACGATTATAGCCACGGGGTTCCGCACGGTGAAGCAGGAGAACCTGGTGCTGCAAGTCGGACGCATGCCGACCATCAACGTGATCATGGAAGTGGGCACCCTGGCGGAGACGGTAGAGGTTTCGGCGGAGTCCGCGAACGTCGATGTGACGCAGAGCAAGGTGCAGGCGAACATCACACGCGATAACCTGATGGATCTTCCTACCCAGAGTCTGTCTTTTCAGAGCGTGATTCAATTTGCTCCCGGCGCGCGTTCCGAGCCATTGCAAAGCAGCGGTGGCGGCGCAAACAATGGCTTCCAGATCAACGGCGCCAGCAACTCGGAGAACTCTTATCTGGTGGAAGGCCAGGAAACGGCTTCGATTTACGACGGGCACTCGAACGCCAACGTCCCCATGGATTTCATTCAGGAAGTGCAGGTGAAGACGAACGGTTTCGAAGCCGAGTACGGCGGCGCCCTGGGCGGCGTGGTCAACGTGATTAACAAGCGCGGTTCCAACGAATGGCACGGCAGCGTCTTCACTTATTACAACGCTGACCGGTTCAATGCCGCTCCGAATCCGAGCCAGCTCAAAAACCCGCAGTTCGCCGCCAACTATAACGGCAACAAGCGCATCGACCAGCCCATGGAGTATTACTACCCGGTGAAGGATCATTCGAGGGTGGTGGATCCCGGCTTCACTTTGGGCGGCGACCTGATGAAGGACCGGCTGTGGACGTTTGTTTCCGGCGCGCCGGACTTCAATAACGTGGCACGCACGGTGAATTTCACCTATCCCGGAGCGGTGGGCGCCCGGACGTTCCACGATACCAGCAACACTTACTATTCGGTTGCCCGGCTGGATTTTCTGGCGACACAGAAGATCCGCCTGTATGGCTCCTGGCAATACAACTACAATCGTGAAACCGGCAGCGTCCTGCCGCAGGCGGATGAAGTTCATCGACAGTTCAATACCAGTTCCACGAACAATCCCGATATCTACAACGGCGGCATAGGCGTGGTTCGCCCGAATGTCCTCTATAACACCGGCGCGGATATCACCATCAGTCCCACCGTAGTGGCCACCACGCGGTTTGGCTATTTCGCTTATAACCTGGAAGACCGCGGCAAGCCGACCGGCATCCAGTATACCTACCGCGACACCAACTATCCGTACGCCACCGGGAATGCTCCCGCGCTAGCCGGCACGAAAGCCCTGAACGGCTCTGTGCTGCCCTCGCAGTTCGTAAACTCCGCGGGCTACACCAACATTGGCGGCAACAGCCAGACGCAATTTGACCTGTGGCAGCGCTACACCTTCAACCAGGATCTGAGTTTCTTCAAAAGCTTCCACGGAGCCCACAACTTCAAAGTGGGCTACGGATTCCAACATGGCACCGATAACACGCTGGTGGGCTACAACACGGCGGATGTGTACGTGGCTTACAACGTCCCTTACCAGCCCACGACGACGGGCGGCAAGGCGAACTGCAAGACCATCGTCGGCCAGAACCAGACTCAGTATGGCGTAGCCGGGGGCAATGCCGACGGGACGGCCTGCCAGGGTCTGTGGGGCACGGTAAACCTGCGCGATGTTTCCACCGGCGGCAAGGTAGGCGGCTGGAACCACTCGTTCTACGTGCAGGATGCCTGGACCGTAGGCAAGTACCTGACTCTGAACCTGGGCGTGCGCATGGACAAGGAAAACCTCCCCTCCTACGATAAGACGCAAGGTTATCAAGGCGTCAGTTTCGGATGGGGTCAAAAAGTGGCGCCCCGTCTGGGAGCCTCTTACGACCTGCTGCACAACGGAAAGGTCAAGGTATACGGGAGCTTCGGATACTTCTTCGATATCATGAAGTACAACCTGCCGCAGGGCAGTTTCGGCGGCCAGTACTGGCACGATTGCGTGTACGCGCTGGATGATCCGAACTACAATGCCATCATCCCGCAGCGCGACATGAGCGCGAATCACACACCGTATTGCCCGGCTACCGGCGGCACTTCGCCCGCCACGGGAATCATACCGAATGCCCGCTTCATCGAAAACGTGGATTATCGCGAGCCGGCCAACGCGCCCAGCCAGATCGGCACTCTCGGGCCGACCGGCCTGATCGATCCCAACCTCGAGCCGATGAAGCAGCATGTCACCACCATCGGCGCCGCCTGGGAAATCTCGCACAACATGGTGTTTGAGCCCATCTATACGCGCAGCCGGCTGGACCGCACGATTGAAGATGCCGGCGTGATTACCGCTGACGGCGAAATCTATTACATCGTCAACCCCGGATTCGGCGTGAATACAAAAGTGCCTAACTGCCCGTCATGCCCGGTGAACCCGAAAGCCGTTCGCGACTATGACGGGTTGGAATTCCGTCTGACGAGGCGCTTCGCCCAAAGCTGGTTCGGCAGCTTCTCTTATACCTATAGCCGTATGTACGGAAACTACAGCGGCCTGACGTCCACCGACGTAAGCGACTCAATCGGCCGCAACGGCGCCAACAGCGACCGAGCCTTCGACGAGCCGTTCATGTCAGTTCGATGCGCACGGCAACCCCATCAACGGACCATTGGCCACCGACCGGCCGCATACCGTCAAAGTCAATGTTTACTACTCACCGAAGCTGGGGAAGTTCAATCCGACGATCGGCCTGTTCCAGCAACTATACTCGGGCACGCCGCTTAGCAGCTATATGAGCGTGGCGGGGGCTCCGGTATTTGTGGAAGGCCGCGGCAAATTCGTCAACATGACCCGCGACGCACGCATCGGGCAATTGGATCGCCGGCTCTGTGGGCGATGCGCGCACGCCGCGTTTCGCGCAGACGGACATCAGCGTCTTCCAGGACTTCAAAGTAAACAAGAGCAACGAAAGAATGGTGGCCCGAATCGGCGCCGATTGCCTCAACTGCTTCAACCAGCACCACGTGACGATCATCAACCAGAACCTGCTCCGCACCGGGCTGATCACGCCGTACCCGTGCTCTTCGGCGGCCTCGAACTGCTCCGGAGTAACGGATACACAAGCCGGCTTTTCTTACGCATCGGTGGAAAAGGGATATGACTACGTCGCACTGGCGAACTCGACGGGTACTACTCTGAACTCGCTTTACGGTTCGCCGCAGTCGTGGCAAAGTCCACGGAGTCTGCGCTTCCAGGTCAGATTCACTTTCTGAGCGAAGCGCGGAGTTGGGACTCTCGAAGGGGCCGGGCAACCGGCCCCTTTTTTATGCACGGCAGTTTGCTAAGAACGTTAAAACTGCGGGCCGCGCGCAACCTGTGACACGGGGGCGCGTCTGTGGGAAATGATGGCCCGATTCTACCTTTTTACGATCCTCTGTATCGCCGGCAGCGTGGCGGCACAAACCTATCCGCAGGCCCGCACAGCGCGTCCGCTGATTGTCAACCGCGTGGATGAGACCCGCTTGCACACTTTGCGGGGGAACACACGGCCGGAGGCGAGCGCCGCAAACGACGCAGGCGCGGCGCCGGTGAACCTGGCGATGGAACATATGCTGCTCATGCTGCGTCCGGGTGCCGAACAGGCGCAGGCTTTGACGCAAGCCATCGATCGACTGCATGACCCCAAGTCGCCCAGCTTTCATCAGTGGTTAACGCCCGCACAATTCGGCCAGACGTACGGCGCCGCGCAGCAGGATATCGATACCGTGACTTCCTGGCTACAGACGCACGGCTTCGTGGTGAATTCGGTTTACCCCAACGGTTTGACGATCGATTTCTCTGGAACCGTCGCGCAGGTGCGCAACGCGTTTCGCACCGGGATTCATTATCTGGATGTCAACGGCCGGCGGCACGTCGCCAATATGAGCGACCCGCAAATTCCGGCGGCCCTGGCGCCGGCGGTGATCGGCGTGGCATCGATGCACGATTTCTCGCCGCGCCCCATGCGCAAGACGCGCGCGAACTACACCTTCACCTCCGGGGGCTCTACGTACCAGGGAGTCACTCCTGCCGATCTGGCCACGATCTACAACTTCAATCCTCTCTTTCAGGCCGGGATCACCGGGCAAGGCCAAACCATCGCAGTGATCGAAGATGCCAGCCTGTATGCCACTTCCGACTGGGACACGTTTCGCTCTACGTTCGGCCTGGCGCAGTATGGTTCGGGATCGCTCACCTCCGTCAACCCGGGCGGCTGTGCCACGCCGGGCCTGGCGCAGGGCGACGACGGCGAAGCCATTCTGGATGCGGAATGGGCCAGCGCGGCAGCACCCGGCGCGACCATCCAGGTCACGTCCTGCGCCAGCACGCGAGCCACCTTCGGCGGTTTGATTGCATTGCAGAATACGATCAACGGAGCCGACCGGCCATCGGTGATCAGCCTGAGCTACGGTGAATGCGAAGCAGGCAACGGCGAAGCGGCTAATGCGGCTTACGCCATGGCCTATCAGCAGGCGGTGGCGGAAGGCATTTCCGTGTTCGTATCGGCCGGGGATGACGGCGCGGCCAGTTGCGATGCGGGGGCGTCCGGGGCCACTCACGGAATTGGCGTCAATGCCTTCGCGTCCACCCCGTACAACGTGGCGGTGGGCGGTACGGATTTCGGCGACAGCTACGACGGCACGAATTCCACCTACTGGAATACTACGAATGACGCTAATTACGGCTCTGCCATCTCTTACATACCAGAGATACCTTGGAACGATTCCTGTGCAGGCACGTTGCTTTCCAGTTTTCTAGGCTACTCTTCCCCGTACGGAAGCTCCGGATTTTGCTCCAGTTCCACGGCGCGGCAGTACGGCCTGCTGGCGGTGGCGGCGGGCAGCGGGGGGCCCAGCGGGTGCGCCACGGGGGTACCGGCAACTCCGGGAGTTACCAATGGGACGTGCGCCGGATATGAGAAACCGTCATGGCAAGCCGGCCTGGCGGGGATTCCAGCCGATGGCGTTCGCGACCTTCCGGATGTTTCGATGTTCGCGGGCGCGGGCATCTGGGGCCACTATTATGTGATCTGCTGGACGGACATTCGCAACGGCGGGTCCTCGTGCTCCGGGGAGCCGGGCAACTGGGCCGGCGCCGGCGGCACATCGTTCGGCGCCCCCATTGTGGCAGGCATTCAGGCGCTGATCAACCAAAACGCAGGCGGTTTACAAGGCAATCCGAACTACACCTATTACAGGCTGGCCGCAAATGGCACAGCGGCGTTTCACAGCGTGACGCGGGGCGACATTGCGGTGAACTGCGGTGGAACACAGAACTGCTTCGGAGCCACCACCAGCGGTTCGGGCTTTGGATTTGGCCGCCGCAACACGCAGACCGCGAACGGCGCACTTTCCCTGTCTAACTCTGCGTATACCCCGGCCTATGGCGCCGCTGCCAACTGGAATTTCGCGACGGGAATCGGCACTGTGGACGCTTACAACCTGGTAACCAACTGGAGTTCCGGACAATAAGGCGCGGAACAATCAACTACATAAGTCGAAGGCACGATGTAACTGGAAGTTATGGGACGTGCCTTCGCTCCGATTATAACTCAACAGAATCGCCTGCCTGCGGTTATTTGAATTCGTAACACGTTCTTCCGAATCTCATAGTCATTCCCTGCAAAAACCCTCCGTTCTGTTCATTAATTAACATCTTCAGAAAAGGAAACGTTCGAAGCATCACGTTGGGGAGGGGCGTGCCTCGGTAGGGCCAGACACCAGAATATCCAGAATCCCACACGGAGCCTTACATCAGATGACGCACAGGACGACACTTCGCATTATTTACGCCTTACTTTGCTGGGGCGCCCTTTCTGTCTTCGGACAATCGATCAGCGGCAATCTTACCGGAACCATCTACGATCCTTCCGGGGCTACGGTCCCGGGCGCCCGGGTTTTGGCCAGGAATGAGGCGACTGGCGTAGAGACTTCAACCGTATCCACTTCGAGCGGGCAATATAGCATTCCCAACCTGCCGGTAGGCAGTTACACCATCACGGTGAATGCGCCGGGATTCGTTCAGGCGCAGGTCAAAGGCGTGGGGGTAGCGCTGAACCAGACGGTGACCAGCAACGTCAAACTGGATGTCGGCCAGGCGACACAAACTGTCGAAGTGACGGCGGCGGGCGCCAGTATCGACACTACCACCGCCCAGGTGCAAAGCAGTTTCCAGAGCCAGGATCTGGCCGAGATGCCGACAGCGTCCACGGGTTCCGGGGTTATTAATCTTTCGCTCCTGAATGCCGGAGTCGCGAGCAGCGGCGGCGTGGGTGCCGGTACGGGCCCATCGGTGGCGGGGCAGCGGCCGCGCGACAACAACTTCACCATTGAAGGCATCGACAACAATAACGATAGTGTCACGGGTCCGGTGGTGAGCGTGCCCAATGACGCTGTTCAGGAATTCACAGTGCTTCAGAATCAGTTCAGCGCCGAGTTCGGGCATTCCACCGGAGGGCAGTTCAACCAGGTTGTGAAAAGCGGAGGCAACGAGTTTCACGGCGCGCTGTATGAGTACATGCAAAACCGAAATCTGGATGCCGCGGATAACCTGTCTTACATCGATCAAAATCCGCTGCATCCCCGCTTCGATGACAACCGGTTCGGTGGCAACCTGGGCGGCCCGATTCGCAAGAACAAGCTCTTTTTCTTTGCGGATTACGAATACAATCCCATCGGAAACAGCGCTTCCGGCGGATTGATCTATGCTCCTACGCAGTCCGGATACTCGACCCTTTCGTCCATGCCCGGCATCAACCGGACAAACCTCGGCATTCTGCAGAAATACCTGGGTGTGGCTCCCTCCGCGGCTTCCACCGCCGCCGTGGGCGGAAGCTATCCGCTGGTTGGCCCCGGAAACTTGAGCCTGGGCAATCAATTGCCGGGAGCGGCGCCGATTCCGATCGGCCAGATCGGGATTACAGCTCCAAGTTATACGAATAACGAGAACGCCGTTCTATCGATCGATGACAACGTCTCGGACATGGACAACGTCCGTCTCCGGTTCATTTTGAATCGCAGCGGCGCTATCGACACCGCCGCCAGTCTGCCGGCCTTCTTTACAACTACTCCGACGAATTCCTATATCTTCACTTTGAGTGAATTCCATACTTTCAACCCGACGACCACTAACGAATTCCGGCTGGGATATAACAGGTTGTTCAGCAACGACCCGGTGGGCAACTATACCTATCCCGGTCTGGATCAGTTCCCGAACATTACTCTCTACGAGTTGGGCGGAGTCAATATCGGACCCGATCCGAATGCGCCCCAATTTACCATCCAGAATACTTATCAGCTTACCGATAACGTCAACATCACGCATGGCAATCACACCATTCGATTTGGTTTTGACGGTTACCGGCTGATTTCTCCTTCGAGCTTCACGCAGCGTTCACGAGGCGATTACGAGTACTCGTACCTTTCCGACTTTCTGTTCGATTACAACCCGGATTACATCGCCCAGCGCTCGTTGGGTAACGTCACATATTACGGGAATCGCAATTTTGCGGCCGGTTACGTCAACGACGCCTGGAAAGTCCGGCCGAACCTGACCATCGATCTGGGGCTGCGCTACGAGTTCGTAAGCGTACCCCTGACCGAACAGACCCAGACGCTGAATGCCATTTCGAACGTGCCTGGCCTGATCAATTTCCAAAAGCCGCTACCGCAGACCAACGCCTGGATGCCGCGCATCGGCATTGCCTACTCGCCCGGCACCAGCGGCAAGACCTCGATCCGCGCCGGATTTGGGCGTAACTTCGATGTGTTGTTCGATAACCTGGGACTGCTGAGCCTGCCTCCGCAAGAGGTGAGCACGGTGGATGTCACGGGCTTCAATCAGGGTGGGTTCCTGGCCCACGGCGGAATCGCTCCGAATACCAGCGGCGGCGCACTGAGCCAGGCCGACGCGCGCGCCGGCACCGGCGGTTACATACCCAACGAAATCCGCCCCGAATCCTATCAGTGGAATTTCGGCGTGCAGCATGTGTTCCACAACGACTACACAGTGGAGTCGCGCTACGTGGGCACCCGCGGGATCCACCTGCCCGTGCAGGAGCAGTTGAACCGGCAATCGGTGGTCAACGCCTCTAATGCCCTGCCGCTGTTTTACTCGGCAGCCCAGCCAGGCCACTTTGAATTCGCTCACCAACACCCTGGGCGCGTTGACGAACCAGTACAACGCAGGTGGGAATATCGTGCCCGGCTACCTGAACGCCGGATTCACCGGGATTATCACCAGTTACCAGCCGTGGGGCAGTTCCACGTATCACGGATGGGCCAATCAGGTGACGCGCCGGTTCACCAACGGATTCCAACTCCAACTGGCTTACACCTTCAGCCACGGTATCGACGATTCCACCGCGGAAGTGTTCAGCACCTACCTGACTCCGCGCCGCCCCCAGGATTTCCAGAACCTGCAAGCGGATCGCTCCAGTTCGGCCCTGGACCACCGGCAGCGGTTGACCGCCGCCGCCTTGTACGAGTTCAATCCGTTCAAGAACGGGAACTGGATCCTGAAGAACATCGTCGGCAACTGGGAAATCTCTCCGATCTTCACCTATCAGACAGGCACCTTGTTCGATGTGCAGAGCGGGGTGGATTCCAACCTGAATGGCGATTCGGCGGGCGACCGGGCGTTTGTGAATCCGGCCGGCAACGCCAGTGTGGGATCGGGTACGACTGCACTGAAAAACAGTGCGGGCGATACGGTGGGATTCCTGGTGAATAATCCGAACGCGCGATATATCACGGCGCCGAAGGGCACGATACCGAACGGTGGGCGCAATACCGGTATGCTCAACCCGATCGACAACATCGACCTGACATTCGCCAAGGCGGTCAACGTGACGGAGCGGTTCAAGCTTCAATTTGCCGCCCGCTTCTTCAACGTTCTGAACCATCCGCAGTATGTGGGCGGATTCATTAACGACGTCGCGCCGGTCGGGTTCACCAGCGGTTCAGTCCACAACTTCCTGATTCCCTCGTCGCCGTTGTTCGGCGACCCCACGCAGGCTTTTTCCAGCAATCCCAGAGGTGCGCAGATTTCCGCCAAGCTGATCTTCTAATTCTCCTTGCTGGATTCGGCGGACGAAAGGGGAGCCCCACAGGCTCCCCCTTTTTTTGCCCGGCTTCGAAGGGCGCCACAGTGTATCCTAAACGGTAAGCTTGCGCCGTTTGGAAGTCCGGATGACCAGGGGTACCATTCCTACCATCGTGCTGGCGGTGGTGACGTTGTGCGCCGCGCTGCGGGCCCAGGTCGCGGTCTCCGGGCGCGTGGTAGATGAGACCGAGGAGGGCGTATCGGGTGTGCGCATCGAGGTCCGCACGACCGCCGCGAGCAACCCGGTGGCTACGGTTTCTTCGGATCTCGCGGGGAATTTCCGCTTCAACCTGCCGGGGCCGGGCTCTTACGACATCCGCGCGCAGCGGCTGGGGTTTTATGTTTTTCACACCGGCGCCCAGAGCTTCGAGGGCAATGTCAGCCAGTTCACCATCAGCCTGAATCACCAGCAGGAATTCTCCGAACGGCTCGACGTCACGGCATCGCCGCCCGCGATAGACCCCCAGCAACCGGCCGACCGGAAGGAGTTGGACAACACCGAGATTCTGGCCATTCCCTACCCCGCTCCGCAGGACTACCGCAACGCTCTGCAACTGCTGGACGGGGTGGTGCAGGACAACGTGGGGCGGTACCACTTCAACGGCGCGTCGCCGAGCCAGACGAACTATACGCTGGACGGATTCAACATGTCCAACCCGGTCACCGGACAACTGGACACGCGTGTGAATATCGACAGCATTCAAGCCATGACCGTGCAGAACAGCCGGTTCTCGGCGGAGAACGGGCGGGGTTCGGCGGGCGTGCTGGAACTGACCACCAAAATGGGAGACGACCATTGGCGTTTCAGCGGCACCAATTTCGTCCCGGGAATCTCTTCGTATGGCGGCTGGCACGTCAATAAATGGACGCCGCGGCTGGAGCTCTCCGGCCCGCTGGTCAAGGGCCGCGCCTGGTTTCATAACGGCGCCGACGTGTTTTATACAACGACACCATCCCGGGTCTGCCGAGCGGCCAGAACCGCACCCGCGGCACCACCGTCAGCGATCTCACGCGGTTCCAGGTGAACCTGACTTCCGCCAATATTCTGACCACCGGATTTCTGCTGAACCTGGCCGATAACAACCGCGGTCGGATTGAGCATTCTGAATCCCGCGGAAGCGACCACCAATTCACGCCAGATGACATTCATGAGCACCATCCGCGACCAGCAATATTTCCATGGGGGAGCGCTGCTTGACTTAGGATTCGCAGATACGCGAGGCCTGTTGCGGAGCGAGCCGCAGGGTACCGCTCTTTACCAGATCACGCCGTTCGGCGACCGCGGCAATTACTTCCAGAACCTGAACCGCCACTTCTACCGGCAGCAGACACTGGCCAACCTTTATCTGCCGACCCTGCATCTGCATGGAACGCACCGGTTGAAATTCGGCACGGACTTCGAGCGTGAAGCCTATCATGAGTCGCTGGTGCTGCACGATTACGAGGTGCTGCTTTCCGATGGCGCTTTGACCCGCTACGTTACGTTCGCCGGCAGCCCCTTTCAGCGGCACAAAAACTTCGAAGGCGCTAACTATATGGAGGACCACTGGGAGGTAGGAGACGGGCTCTCGGTGGAAGCCGGCGTCCGCCTGGAATGGAACGAGATCGTGCGCGACCTGGAAGTGGCGCCGCGATTCTCCGCGGCATGGGCTCCCGCCCATCTCGGCGGCCTGAAGATTTCCGCCGGCTGGGGCATCTATTACGACGCCATCAGCCTGGACACTGTCTCAAGCGAGAATCAGACCAGCCTGGCTACCTTCTATTTGCCGGACGGCACCATCCACGGTCCGGTGCCGACCGCATTCGTGGTAAACGACCAGACCCTTAGAGCACCCCGGTACCGCACCACCAGTTTGAGCGCGGAGCGCAAACTTCCGGGGGACTTCTACGCCACACTGAATCTCACCCGGCGCACCGGAGACGATGGGTTCGCGTTCGATACGCAGACGCCGATCGCCGGTCCGGACTTTTATAGCGGCGCTACCTACGTGCTGCGGAACATTCGCAACGACCGCTATGACGCTGCCACCTTCAGCCTGAAGCGAACATTCAAGGGCAAATACGAATGGTTTGCCGGGTACACGCGATCCAGAGCGCGCACCAACGCGGCGGTGGACTACAGCCTGTCGAATCCCATCTTTGCCCCACAGATGGCGGGCCCTTTTTCCTGGGACACGCCGAACCGGGTTCACATGTGGGGATGGCTTCCCATGCCTGCCGCGCATCCCAAGCTGCTCAATTTTCTGACGCGCAGCACCACGGCGGCTTATATGGTCGAGTATCGAACCGGTTTTCCCTTCAGCGTGGTAGACCAGGAAGGTTTTCTGATGGGAAACCCGAACGACCACCGGTATCCGAATTACTTCAGCATCAACCTGCACTTCGAGCGTCAGTTCCGTGCGATTCATTACTTATGGGCATGGCGATTCGGCTTCGATAACATTACTAACGATGGCAATCCGAACGCCGTCAACAATGTGTTCGGAAGCCCGCAGTTTCTTACATATGCCCGGGGCCAGGCACGCGCGTTCAGTGTCCGGCTACGGTTTCTGGGCCGCAAATAAGCGGCGCTCCGCCGCTTGGCGCTCCACATGCTAAGAGATAATCCGTAGGGGAGGTTTTACATGAAGAGTCTGACAATCACGGCGTCTCTGCTCCTGACTGCGGGAGCAACCGGAATATGGGCCGCCGATCAACCGAAAGCCACCGAACGCTTGAACGATGCCGCTTCTGTACTTTCGGAGGTAATGGCGACGCCCGATAAAGGGATCCCGCAAGATCTACTGGCCAAGGCCCAATGCATCGTCATCATTCCTGGCATGAAGAAAGCTGCATTCGTTATTGGCGGCGAGTACGGCCGCGGATTTGCCGAGTGCCGCAAAGAGGCGGGCACGGGTTGGGGCGCTCCGGCGGCGGTTCGTATGGAGGGCGGAAGCGTAGGTTTTCAGATAGGCGGATCGGCGACCGACCTGATTCTGCTGGTGATGAGCCGCAGAGGCATGGACAAACTAATGGGCGATAAGTTCACTCTGGGCGCCGACGCGTCTCTGGCAGCCGGGCCAGTGGGTAGGACCGCCGCCGCGAACACGGATGTCAAGATGACCGCTGAAATTCTGGCGTGGTCGCGCGCTAAGGGTCTGTTTGCCGGCATTTCCCTGAACGGCGCCACCTTGCGGCCTGACGCGGACCGGAATGAGGAACTATACGGCCACAAGATGAACAACCGGGACGTGCTGATGGGAACGATGACTCCACCGGCCGCGGCACAGCAGTTGATCCACGAGCTCGATAAGTACTCGATGCGGTCGAACGACGCCGACCGGGACAAGCACTAACTCATGCGCTAACATAGATCCAGTCAGATGGCATCGCCGCCCATTCCGCCGCTGCCGGGCCACCCGTTCTCTTTCTATCCGGCAATCCGGCACATCGAACACAATGAGTGGCAGTTCCGGAAAGCTACCTGGTCCGAATTAGTAGTAGTCAATTGCAAGAGCGGGCTGGAAGTCTCGATCCCCAGGCGATTGGTGGGCGAGGTTTCCAGCATCGATCATCCGGTGGTGATTGTCGGGCTGGTGCGCGAACTGGAATACAGGGACGGCGCCGTCTGGCCGTACCCGCGGCGTGTGATTGAAATGCCGGTCGCCGTGGGTGAGTCCATGGGGCTCACCGCGGCACGTCCCCGGCGGGATTCGCCCGCTCCGGTAGTGGGAATCCGCCTGGAATCGCACCGTGACCGGCGGCCTTTCAAATGGGTGGGTGGAGCGCTGGCCACCGCCATCCTGTTGCACGTGCTGGTGACCAACGTGATGCACGTAGGCGATATGCGCCAGCGGCCTTACCTGGAACTGAGCGGGCGCGACGATTACGCGTCCATCGTGCATAAGCTGGGCAAGCCCGCCGGCGATCGCCATTGGAGCGACGGCATTCACCGGTATCGCGCGTTGGCTTACCGGCACTTCACCGTCATCCTGCTGGGGTCAACATACGTGGGCACCATGGATTCCAATTGGAGGCCGATCCACTCGGTCGAAATCCAGCCGGGGGGTACGTCTTTTTCCTTGCTCGGCACCTTGAAACGGTTCTGATTCCCAGGGTTGGAAGCGCGGTAGACTCTAGGGAACGTGAGAATCCTGACTCGTCTATTTTGGGTGGCCGCGGCAGCCGGAGCGGCGGTTTGCCTGGGCGCCATTGCCCTCAATCGCGGTGAATCCATCAACAGTATCTGGCTGGTGCTGGCGGCCGCCTGCAGCTACGCGGTAGGGTATCGCTTCTACGGCAAGTTCATCGCCGCGCGCGTCATGAACCTCGACGATAAGCGCGCCACGCCGGCGGAGCGGCTGCGCAACGGCCACGATTTCGAACCCACCAATAAGTGGATCGTGTTCGGCCATCATTTCGCCGCCATCGCCGGGCCGGGACCTCTGGTGGGGCCGGTGCTGGCGGCGCAGTTCGGCTACCTGCCCGGTACCCTTTGGATCATCATCGGCGCGGTGCTGGGCGGCGCGGTGCAGGATTTCGTGATTCTGTTCGCGTCCATGCGGCGCGACGGCAAATCGCTGGGACAGATGGCGCGCGAGGAGATCGGCAAGGTGGGCGGATTCGCCGCGCTGCTTACGGTGCTGCTGATTATGATCATCCTGCTGGCGGTGGTGGCGCTGGTGGTGGTGAACGCGCTGAAGGGCAGTCCGTGGGGAACGTTCACCATCGCGGCCACCATGCCGATCGCGCTATTCATGGGGCTATACCTGCGGTACTGGCGGCCCGGCAAAGTGCTGGAGTGTTCCGCCATCGGGTTCGCGCTGGTGGTGGCCAGCATTTTCGCGGGACGTTCCGTGGCCGCCTCCGCCACGCTGGCGCCGGTGTTCACGTGGGGAGCGATGTCGCTGGCCATCTGCATTATCGGCTACGGATTTCTGGCCAGTTCGCTGCCCGTGTGGCTGCTGCTGGCGCCGCGCGATTATCTCAGCACGTTCGTTAAGCTGGGCGTGATCACGCTGCTGGCGATCGGCATCCTGTTTGTGCGGCCGGAATTGCAGATGCCCGCCTTCACCCGCTTCGTGGATGGCACCGGTCCCATCTTCTCCGGCAAGATCTTCCCGTTCTGCTTTATCACGATTGCATGCGGCGCCATCAGCGGATTTCACGCGCTGATCTCTTCGGGCACCAGCCCCAAAATGATCTCCCGCGAATCTCACGCGTGGCCCGTGGGATACGGCTCCATGCTGCTCGAGAGCTTCGTGGCCATCATGGCGATGATCGCCGCGTGCGTGCTGCAGCCGGGCGTATACTTCGCGGTGAATTCGCCGGCCGGCATCGTGGGCACGACTCCAGCGGCCGCCGCGGCCACCATCTCGAGCTGGGGCTTCCCGGTGAGTGCCGGAGAGATGGCGCGGCTGGCGCAGAACGTGGGGGAGCAAACGCTCTTTTACCGCACCGGCGGCGCTCCCTCGCTGGCCCTGGGGATGGCCCACATTTTCGCCAGCAGCGGCGGCGGGCAGGCCGTCATCGGCTTCTGGTATCACTTCGCCATCATGTTCGAGGCGCTGTTCATCCTCACCATTATCGATGCCGGCACGCGAGTGGGCCGCTTCATGCTGCAGGACCTGCTGGGCCACATTTCCGCGCCGCTGGGCCGCACCAGTTGGATGCCCGGCGTGGTGCTTACCAGCGCGCTGGTCGTGGCGGGATGGGGGTATTTTCTGGTGCAGGGCGTGCGCGATCCGCTGGGCGGCATCAACTCGCTGTGGCCGCTGTTCGGTATCGCCAATCAACTGCTGGCGACCATCGCGCTGTGCGTGGCCACGACGATTCTGCTGAAAATGCACGGTCCGAAATTCATGTGGATCACCTGCGGCCCGCTGGTGTGGCTGGTCACGGTCACGTTCTCGGCCGCGATCCAGAAGATATTCTCACCGCTGCCGGCGATGGGCTTCCTGGCGCAGGCCGATAAACTCGCGGCGGGCGTGCAGACCGCGGCCACCCCGGTCCTGATTTTCAATAACCGCCTGGACGCGGCCATCTGCGGAATCCTGCTGGTGATGGTGGCGGTGATCCTGGCCGATTCGTTCCGGGTATGGTTCGGGATTATGCGCGGCACACGCGATGCGCGGATCAGCGAGACGCCTTTTGTGCTGACGCGATTGCGAGCGGAGGAATTATGAAGCGCGCCCTGCGTTTGCTGCTGGCGCTGCTGCGCGAACTCGCCGACGAGAATGCCTACCAGCGCCACCTGGACGCGCACGGACGGCCGCCCTCGGGCGAGGAATGGCGGCGCTTCAGCGAGGAGCGCCTGCGGGCGAAGTACGCCCGGGCCAAGTGCTGCTGAGAAGAGGTGAATCAGGTGCGGAAAAGGAACCGCCGGAGCCTCAACGCCGCGGAAGCGGAGCGCCGCCGGCAATTGAAGAGCTTGCGAAAGGAACTGGATCGGTTCGCAGCGTCCCTGCCGCCCCTCGGCGACAGCGCACCGTTAATGACATCTGTGTTATCCGCGTTGATCGGGGTTCATCAGCGGCCCATATTGTTTCCGCGCGAACCCCGCAAAGGCTATGGGCCGCAGATGAACGCCGATGAACGCCGATATCTGAGGTGAAAGCCACACATCCCTTGCCCTCTACCTCTGAACTGGAAGCACTATACCGGCGCCGCGACGCAGCCAATTTGGGCGCGCGCTTACGCCGCCTGTTGACGCCACCCGCTCCCTTCGTGATGAATCCCGCCGAACCGAAGGATTTTCCGCTGGGCCGCTGGAATCTGTACATCGGCGGCGCGGGACGCGCGGTAGCCGGGTACGTCAACCTGGATCTGTTTCCGATGCCCGGCGTGGATCTCGCCGCCGATGCCGAACAACTGCCGTTCCCGGACGGCATATTCCAGCGCGTGGAATGCGATGCCGTGCTGGAGCATGTCCGGCATCCTGAACAGGCCATGCGCGAGATCCATCGGGTTCTGGCGCCGGGCGGCTATGTGCACCTGGTGACGCCCTTCTGCCACCCTTTTCACGAATACCCGAAGGACTATCGCCGCTTTACGCTGGATGGCCTGAAGGAGCTTGCCGCCGGACTCCAGCCTGTCGCCGCGGGCTGGCGCACAGGGCCCACCGCCACCCTGCTGGTCTTCACCATCGAATATGCGAAGCTGATTCTGCCGTTCCGCTGGTGGCGGGCGGCGGCCCACGGAGTATTGGGCTGGCTCCTCTTCCCGCTCCGCTATCTGGATCTGCTCTTTTTCCGCACGGCGCGCGCGGGACGCATCGGCAACCACTGCTACCTGTGGCTGCGCAAGTGAGCCGTGCCGTGTATAGCGCCATGCTAAGATTTGCGATTGGAGGCAGATGAACCCGCCGCTGGAGCCACGCACGCCAGAAACCCTCGTACATGCAGTAGAATCGTTGCGGCGGTCGGACCGGCCCCTCACGGCCCGCGAGATCCTGAAGGCAATTCCCTCTTCGTCGCGGGTGGATTCCGGAACCCTGGAACGCTTGCTGAGCCAGGACGCCGGCGTGATTCCCTGGCCGCCGCGAACCCCGTCCGCTCCCGCGCGCTATTGGACGCGCAAGCCCGCGGATGTGGTGGATTCCCTGCTGCCGGACCTGCTGGCGGAAACGGCGTTCACGGTCAACGATCTCCAGAAGAAATTGCGGCGCCACCTGGCAGGCTATTCAACCATGCAGCGGCAGGAACTGGTGGAAGCGCGGGTGACCGGAATGGTGGCCGCGGATAAGCTGTACGTGCATCCGCCTCCCGGGCGGACGCGGCCCAAGTATGGCCGGAAACCGCCTACTGCCGGAGGATACGTAGCGAAGCTGCGAAAAGAACTGGATGCGCTGGCAGGCAAGCTGCAGCCGTATGGGATCACGCGCGAACAGATATGGGAGGCGCTGCGGGGCGAAAAACCGGCGGGCGACCTGCCGCACCGGATCGCGGAGTATCTGAAGACCAGGCCCGGCGGTATTGGGGTGGGTCAACTGCGCGAAGAGCTGGGCATCTCGCTCACCGAGAAGGCTCCGTTTGACGCGGCTGTTCTCTGGCTGTACCGGCAGCGCCGCGTGTACCTGGACCAGCACGATTATCCGCTGGGGCTGAACGAAGAGGCCAGGAACCAACTGGTGAGCGATGGAGCCGGCAGGTACTTCGTAGTGATTGGTTTGCGAGACGCCGATGCTGAATCCCTTCCGTAGCTGGATTGCCGGGGATGCCTGGGAGCTTCCCGAAGCCGACGTAGGCGATATCGGCATGCAGGCGTTCGACGCGTGCCGGCGATCCATTGAAACCACTTTAGCCGGGCTTGGGACCAACGCGGTCCTGGTGCGTGGCGCGCCGGGCAGCGGTAAAACGCACCTGATGCGCCGGCTGCGCGCCTACCTGGCTCAGAATCCGGACGAGCGCCTGCGCGAAACGCTGTTCGTGTACGTCCGGCTTTCCACTACGGCCAACATGATCTGGCGTCATCTGCGGCGTCGCATTGCCGACGACCTCATGCGAACGGCGCCGGACGGCAGCAGGCAACTCGAACGCCTGCTGTATCGCGTGCTGGCCTCTCCCGGGTCGCATGGGAATCTGCTCGACCGCTGCCGGCAGGAGTGGGCCGAGGGGCTGCCCTGGGATGAGCGCGCCTTCGCACGGGCGCTGGGCGTGATGCTCCGCAGCCTGCCCGAGAACAGCCTGGCGTCATTGGATTTTTTCGATAGCCTGGATGGTGAGGCCAGCCTCTCGCCGGCGCTGGTGCAGGCCTTGCGGCGTCTGGCTCAGCGGCAGGATCTGGTCCTGGTGCGCGCGTGGCTGCGCGGCGATTCTCTAACCGCGGCCGATCTGGACCGGCTCGGCGTTGCCGAGGACGCCACCCAGGAATCCGATCCGGAGTACGCAGCCCGGGAGATGGTCCTGATGCTGGCGCGCCTGGCGGGCGCAAGGATGCCGGTGGTGCTTTGCTTCGATCAGATCGAGGCCCTGGAAACCACCCCCGGCGAGCGTTCCGGCTTTCTGGCATTTGGCGGCGCGGTGAGCACTCTGCACGACGAAACCACCAACCTGGTGCTGATCTCCTGTATGCAATCATCCGTGGAGCCGATGTTTCGAGGGGCGGACTTCGACCGAATCGCCGAGCGCCAGGCGCTCTTGCCGCTGCTGGGAAGGCGGGATGCCCTGCGGCTCCTCAATGCCCGTATCGAGGCTGCCGGGCACGGGATGTTCTGGTCTCCGCCGGCGGAATTCGAGAAGGTCTTCAACGCTGAAGGACTGGCCAGCGCGCGCAGCGTACTGGCCAAAGCAGCCGAGCTGTTCGACCGCGAACGCCGCACGGAGACAAGGCCGCCCGTTCCATTGGACGCGTTCCTGCAGCAGGAATGGGAGAGCCGCATGGATGCCGCCGCCGAGTCCGTCTCGCAGGGCGACGTGGACGAGGTGCTGGCGCAGGGCATTCCGGCGCTTCTGGGGGTGGCCAGCCGCGGCAGGTGGAAAGGCGCCGCCGGCAGGGGCGACGTGGATTTCCGGCTCGAATCGCCCGGCGGGCAGATCGATCTCAGCCTCTGCAATCAGCGGAACATGAACAGCCTGGCTGCCCGGCTCCGGCGGCTTGGCGGAGCCACCCGCAATGGACGCGCCGCCCGCCTGGTGCTGCTGCGCGACCCGCGCCTGGCGGTGAGCCGGAACGCGCGCGCCACCCGGGGATACCTGGACGACCTGACCC
The DNA here is from genome assembly GCA_963835555.1 of uncultured Solibacteraceae bacterium. GTDB lineage: Bacteria > Acidobacteriota > Terriglobia > Bryobacterales > Bryobacteraceae > Sulfopaludibacter. Next base: position 530,475 of record CAWIGC010000038.1, read on the forward strand.
GGGCAGGCGCGCGGGTAGTCCGCCCGTCCATCGAAGCGTTACAGGCCCTGGAGGCCTTGCGCACCCTGCTGGCCGATGCCCGCTCGGGCGATCTGACGCGCGACGGCGCGCCCATCAGCCCGCAAACCGTCCAGGATTGGATCACGCAAAGCGTGCCTTCGAGCCTGCGGGAACTCGTGGAAACCATCACCGGACCCGAGCCGGATTCGCCGGTGAACCCGCAGCTTCGCGAAGACCTGCTGGCCCTGGTGCAGGAGCGCTGCCTGATCACTCTGGAGGACGCGGCTCGCGAAATGCGGCAGGATGCATCCCTGGTGCGGCAACTGGTGCGGGCAGCCGGGGACCTGGCGGGTCTGCTGGAAGGGCCTCCGGCGCTGCTCTATCGCCTGGTGCCCATGGCCCCTTCCTGACCATGCCGGTACAACTCCAAGTCGGCCAGGTTCGCGACGAGATCCTCCGCGCGGCGGGAGGACCGGTCTACGGGCTGCCCAGTTCCAGCAGCCGGCTGGCGGGCGCTTTGTTCCACGAGATCTTCGGCGATCTGCTCGGCGGGGACGCCCGGCTGCACGCGCGCGCGGCGCTTCCCGGCGGGAGCGCCACGGCGGAAGAATGGACCGCCTGCCTGCGCGATCATATCTACCGGCTGCTGCTGGGCCCGCGCATCGGGGCCAACCAGGCGGCATTACAGACCGCCACCAGAGAAGTGATGGATCTGTGGGACTCTCTGAAAGGACTGGCGCAATGGCTGGCTGAGATTCTCCACGAGGCCTGGCGGCGGGGCGCATTCTCCATTTCCGGAGACGGCAGTGAAGGCCTGGCGATCTCACCCGAAGAGCCGCTGACATGGCGCCTGCGGGAGCCGGGTTGGACCGACAGCGTGGACGTCACCGGCGTGGCCGACATCGTATTCCGATTGCCCGGCAGCGACCGGTGGTGCGTGGTGGAATTGAAGACCGGGCAATCCGCCCGGGAGGCCGACCTGGCGCAAGCCTGCCTGTATCATCAGATGCTGGCCGCGGGAGAGCGCACTCCCGGCTCCCTGGCGCTGATTCACTTTGGCCCCCAACTGGAGCAGAAGGTGTTCTCGCCGCGCGACCTCAAGCCGGTGGAAGCGCGTCTGAAGGCGCTCATCGGCCGGCTGGCGGGCGTGATTCCAGGGCTCTGAGCCGGCCCTTCCGCGCGCGCCTGTGGTCAAACCGGCGGCGAACAAACAGGAGTATGCGGAATTGGGACGCCGCCTGGTGGCCGTCTTTCGGGAATACAACAGCCCGGCGGAACTGCTGGGGGATCCCATTGTCGGGCCGGCCTTTCTGCGTTTTCCGGTTCAGCCGGCGCGCGGCGTCCGCCCGGAATCCGTACGGAAGCTGGCCGCGGCCGTGCAATTGCGGCTTGGATTGCAGGCGCCGCCTTTCATTCATACCGCCGGCAGCCGCCTGGTGGTGGACGTGGCGCGGCCCGATCGCGAACCCGTGCTGTTCGCTTCCGTCCGCGAGCCAGTTACCGGCGGCCGACCCCATCCTGGGATGCTCCAAGCTGCCTGTGGGACTCGACCTGGAAGGCCATCTGCGGATGGCCGACCTGGCCGATTCGGCGGACTGCCATCTGCTGGTAGCCGGCGCCACCGGGAGCGGCAAGACCGAGTGGCTGCGCGCCATGATCGCCGGCCTGCTGGTGACCAACACGCCGCAGACTCTGCAATTGCTGTTGGTGGATCCCAAGCGCAACGCCTTTAACGACCTTGCCGGGTCGCCGTACCTCTGGGGCGACCGGAGCATTGTCTACCCGGACGAAGTGCCTCCCGTCGGCATCTTCGATGGCCTGGTGGAGGAGATGGAGAAGCGCTACCGTGCTGTTTCAGGCGGCCGGAGTGGATCACCTTGCCGAGTTGCAGCGCGGCGGGGGACGCCTGCCGCGGATTGTGTGCGTGTGCGAGGAATACGCGGACCTGCTCTTCGGCGACCGCAAGGAGATTGAAGAACGCATCCGCCGGCTGGGACAGAAGGCGCGGGCCGCCGGCATCCACCTTGTGCTGGCCGTGCAGCAGCCCAGCCGCGAGATTGTCAAGGGCGCGCTGCAAGCGAACATCCCGGCGCGCGTCGGGCTGCGCGTGACCAGCCGCATCGAATCCAAGATGCTACTGGATCGCAGCGGCGCGGAGGACCTGCTGGGCGACGGCGACCTGCTCTTCAAGGACATCGGCGAGCCGGTCCGGCTGCAGGGCCTGTACCTGCCCCCCGCCGAGCGCCGGATCATCTTCGGCGGCGCCTGAGGGACCGCGTGGCTGCCGAGTCCGCACAGGGCGCGGGCTAATTGTGATACGGTAAGGATTCACTTTGGAACTGGAGGACAAATGGAGGCCCTTGGCCTGATTGAAACAAAGGGTTTGATCGGCGCGATCGAAGCCGCCGACGCCATGGTCAAGACCGCCAACGTGGTGCTGACCGGCAAGGAATTCGTCGGCGCCGGGCTGGTCTGCGTCACGGTGCGCGGCGACGTGGGCGCGGTCAAGGCCGCCACCGATGCGGGCGCCGCCGCGGCCCGGCGCGTCGGCGAACTGGTCAGCGTCCACGTCATTCCCCGCCCGCACGAGGAAGTCGAGAAGGTTCTCCCCGGCTCGGCGGGCTCGAAGAAGTAACGGCGCGATGCTCGAAGACAAAGACCTTCTCTCCATCCAGGAGGTCCGCACCAAGGTCGAAAAGGCCTACGCCGCCTGGCAGAAGTACCGCACCTACTCCCAGGAGCAGGTGGACGCCATCGTGGAGCGCATGGCCGCGGCCGCGCGCGCCAATGCCCGGCGACTGGCCGAAATGGCCGTGGAAGAGACCGGCTACGGCAACGCCAAGGACAAGTACATCAAGAACCTGCTGAACTGCGACTGGCTGCCGCGCCGCATGCGCGGCATGAAGACCGTCGGCATTCTGCGCGAACTGCCGGACGAGAAGACTGGTGGAGATCGGCGTCCCGGTGGGCGTGGTGGCGGCCATTCTGCCCACCACCAATCCCACCTCCACCGCCATCTACAAGATCGCTGATCTCGCTCAAGGCCGGCAACGCCATCGTGATCAGCCCGCATCCGCGCGCGCACAAGTGCACCTGCGCCACCGCGGCGATCCTGTACCAGGCGGCGCGTGGAAGCGGGCGCGCCCGAAGACATCATCCAGTGCGTCGACAACGCCACCATCGAAGGCACCAACGCGCTGATGCGGCACGAGCGCACCGGCGTGATCCTGTCCACCGGCGGCGCCGGCATCGTGAAGGCGGCGTATTCCAGCGGCAAGCCGGCCTTCGGCGTGGGCCCGGGCAACGTGCCGGTGCTGGTGGACACCTCGGCCGACCTGGACGACGCCGTCGCCAAGATCGTCGCCGGCAAGTCCTTCGACTACGGCACGGTCTGCTCCAGCGAGCAGGCGCTGGTGGCGGAAGACGTCGCTGCGCGACCGCATCCTGGCGCTGCTGAAGGCGCACAAGGCGTACATCGCCACCGACGCGCAGAAGGAAGCGCTGGGCAAGCTGCTGATCATGCCGCAACTGGACCGTCAATCCGCAGTGCGTGGGCCAGGCGCCCACGAAGATCGCGCAGATGGCGGGCTTCGAAGTGCCCGCCGATACCTCCATCATCTGCTGCGAGATCGGCGGCGTGGGCAAGCAGCATCCGCTCTCGGCGGAGAAGCTCTCGCCGGTGCTGTCGCTCTATTTCGTGAACGGATTTCGACGCGGCGCTGGACACCTGCTTCGCGCTGCTGAAGTTCGGCGGGCTGGGCCACACCGCGGTCATCTACGCCAAGAACGACGCGCGCATCCGCGAGTACGCCATGCGCATGCCGGCCATGCGGGTGCTGGTGAACACGCCCGCGCCGCAGGGCTCCACCGGGCATCACCACCAACGTGTTTCCCTCCATGACGCTGGGATGCGGCGCCGCGGCCGGCAACATCACCTCCGACAACGTCGGGCCGCAGCACCTGATCAATATCAAGCGCCTGGCCTACGTGGTGCGCAAGCCGGAAGAGGCCTTCGAAATGCCGCTGGATATCAATCGGCGCCGGCCGCCGCGGGCTCGCCGGCCACGCGCCGGCCGCATCGACCGCGAATACCGTGGTCGCGGCGGTGGAACGATACCTGGCTTCGCGCGGATTCGCCGTGCCGGCGCCGCGCCGCGCCCGCTCCGGCGCCGGGCGGTCCTGCCTGTTCCTGCGAGCCGCGCAAGGCGGTGGTCGCCAACGTCGCGGCCGAGGTGGTGGACCGCTTTCTGGCGCGGCGCGAGTCGCCGGAACGTCAGGCGGCTACAGTTGACTGACCAAGGAGCGGCGCCGCCGTCCCAGCCCGCCAGCTTCCGCCAGCGCCGCCGAAACCGGTGGATTTCGTCTGCGAGGCCGACGTGCGCGAGGCCATCGCAGGAAGATCGCAAGATCTATATCGGGCCGAAGACGATCGTCACGCCGTCCGCCCGCGACCTGGCCGGCCCCTCTGATATTCTGGTGTTGGCTCAGGGCTGAGGCATAAACGTGGATTTGAATCTCGACACACTGAAGCAGCGAAATCCTGGAGTATCTCGAACGCCGCCGGCTTCGCCGTCTTCCACGGCAGCCCCGGGCGGCCTCGAAGGCCTGCCCATGGTGCTCTGGGACACCGAACGCTATCCCGACTACCAGATGTTCCTGGAAGTCGCCAGCAAGACCGGCGTCAAGCTGATCCTGTTCGCCACCCGCGAATTCGAGGCCGCCGACCTGGACGAACTGGCCGAGCAGCTCGAGGAATGCGAACTCACCCGCGACGAGCAGCGCGATTACGAAGTCGCGCCTGCGCGAGCTGCGCGTCTTACGAAGGCGTCACCTGCTCGCTCGAACTGGCCTTCGATCACCAATCGCGCCTCTACGTCTACGAAGTGCAGCCCGACTGGTACGAAGAGTTCCTCAGCATCGAAGACGAGATCTGATCGCGCATCGCCGAGCGACGACGAGATCGACGAAGACGACTACCCTGGGCGGCTACTTCTCCAAGAACTGAACTCGGCGATGGCCACGCTCGCCGCTGGCTGTTCCCCGGCCGATGACGCCAGGCCGCCGACGCGCTGGCCGCCGCGCTGCGGCATCGCGCCTGCCGGCCGCCAGGGTGCTGTGCGCGCGCGGGTTCGGCGACCCGGCGCCGCCCGCCGCTTTCTGCATCCCGTCGCTCGACGACCTGCACGATCCGCTGGCGCTGCGCGACATGCCGCAGGCCGTCGAGCGCCTGCGCCGCGCCATCGCCGGCGGCGAGAAGATCCTGATCTACGGCGACTACGACGTGGACGGCACCACCTCCGTGGTGCTCCTGACCAAGGCCATCGAGCTGGCCGGCGGCGCGGCCGACTTATCACGTGCCGCACCGGCTGAAGGACGGCTACGGCATGCGCCCCGAAGTGGTCGAAGCAGGCCGCGGCCGAGGGCGTGAGGCTGATCGTCAGCGTGGATACCGGCATCCGCGCCGCGCGAAGTGGTGCGGCGCGCCGACGAGCTGGGCATCGACGTCATCGTCACCGACCATCACCTGCCCGAGAGCCGAACTGCCGCCCGCGCTGGCCGTGCTCAATCCCAACCGCCCGGACTGCCCCTACCCGGAGAAGAACCTGTGCGGCGCGGGCGTGGCGTTCAAGCTGGTGCAGGCGCTGCTGGCCACGCTCGGCTGGCCGGCGGACGAAGCTGCGGCGCGTGTGCGAATCGTTCCTCAAGACTGGTGGCCATCGCCACCGTGGCGGACGTGGTGCCGCTCACCGGCGAGAACCGCATCATCGTGAAGCACGGGCTGGACGGGCTGCGCGACGTGCGCAATCCCGGGCTGCGCGCGCTGCTGGACGTGGCCGGGTTCACCGACGGTACGCGTCCCCACCGCGCGCCAGGTGGCGTTTCAGATCGCGCCGCGCATGAATGCCGCCGGCCGCATGGATACGGCCAATGCGGTGATCGAGCTGTTCCTCACCGACGACCCGGCGCGCGCCCGCGAGCTGGCGCAGCAACTTCACGATCAGAACACCGAGCGCCAGCAGGTGGAAGCGGAGATCCGCGAGACCTGCGAGCGAGTCTGCGCGGTGGACGACGCCGCCGCCGCGCTGGTCTACTACGGCGAGGACTGGCATCGCGGCGTGCTCGGCATTGTGGCCAGCCGCCTGGTGGAGCGCTTCCACCGGCCCGGTGTTCGTGCTCGGGCGCAATCCGGAGGACGGCCTGGCGCAGGGCTCCGGCCGCAGCATCCCGGCGTTTCATCTGCTGGAAGCGCTGGAATCCATGCCCGACCTGTTCGTGAAATTCGGCGGCCACCAGCACGCCGCCGGGCGTGACCCTGGAAGCCGCGCAGCGTGGAGGAGTTCCGCGCAGCGCTTCAACGCCTATGCCGCCGCGCGGCTGACGCCCGAGGATTTTCTGCGCGCGAATGGAAATCGACGCGCGTGGTGGATCTCGCGCGAAATCGACGAGCCAGCGGTCGCGGAGATCTTCGCGCTGGCGCCGTTCGGCCACGGCAATCCGCCGCCGCTGTTCGCCGCGCTGGACGTGGAGGTGGCCGCGCCCGCCGGTGGTGATGAAGGAAAAGCACCTGCGGCTCACCGTGCGGCAGAACGGCCGGACCCTCACGCTGAAGGCCTGGAATTTCGCCGCGCGCGCGGCCGAGTTGCCGCCCGGCGCGCGCATCGACATCGCCTTTCAACTGGAAGAGGATGCCACCTCCGCCGCCCGCGGCTACGCTCCGTGGAGCGCCACCATGCTCGACTTCCGCCACTGTTGATGGAAACTCAAATGAGACAATATCTGTGATGCAATTAGCGATTCAAGCTGAGGATGTGCGCGCGGCGGCGGAGCGGATCCGGCCGCTGGCGCTGCGGACTCCGGTGATGACTTCTCCGAACTTCGATACCGAATCCGGCGTCCGGGTCTTTTTCAAGTGCGAGAACCTGCAGCGCGGCGGCGCCTTCAAGATCCGCGGCGCTTCCAACATGATTCTGTCCTTGCCCGGCGAGTCACTGGCGCGCGGAATCGTGACTTACTCTTCGGGGAATCACGCGCAGGCGGTGGCCATCGCGTCCAAGCATGTGGGCGCCCGGGCTACCATCGTGATGCCCGAGGATGCGCCGCGCTCTAAGATGGAGGCCACGCGCTCCCACGGCGCTCACATCGTCACTTACAATCGCTTCACCGAAAGCCGCGAGGCGCTGGCCGCGGGAATTCTGAAGGAAAGCGGCGCTACGCTGGTGCCGCCGTTCGATCATCCCCTGATCATGGCCGGGCAGGGCACCGCCGCCATGGAACTGCTGGAAGAGACCGGGCCGCTGGACGCGCTGATCACGCCGGCCGGCGGAGGCGGCCTGCTATCCGGCAGCGCCACCATCGCCAAGGCGCTCTACCCGGAGATACGCGTGTTCGGCTCGGAACCGGAGGGCGCCAACGATACGTTTCTTTCCATGGCGGCCGGCGAACAAGTGACGGTGGCGCATCCCCACACCATCGCCGACGGCCTGCGCTCTCCGCGGCCGGGTAACTTGACGTTCCCGGTGATGCGCAGCCTGGTCGAACAGATCCTGCTGGTAACGGACGACGAAATTCGCGCCGCGGTGAAATTCCTGCTGCTGCACCTGAAGATTCTGGCGGAGCCCAGCGGCGCAGTCCCGGTCGCGGCCGTCCTGTTCCACAAACTGCCGCCGGGAATCCGCACCATCGGAGTCGTGATCTCCGGCGGCAATGTGGATTTCGAAGAGTTAGCGAAGTACTAAAAGCACGAAGGAAGCTCAACGCGGAGATGCGGAGTCGCGGAGATAAGACGCGGAGAAGATTTCGTTCGGTTTTCTCTGCGTTTTCCTCCGCGACTCCGCGACTCCGCGATAAAGACAATACGGCCTTCCGTTCGGTCATGCCGTCAGTTATGCTCGGACCATGTTCAAGCGCCTGCTTCCACTGATTCTCTCGATGTCTGCCGCGGGGTTCGGCCAAGCCACCGGCGGCTCCACCGCGATTTCTGTGACCGCCACCCTGGGCCAGAATATTCAGCCCGATCAGACCATCTTCAATGTCACGATTCAATCGCCGCTCACTACGACCCTGGATGACTTGACGTCCGCTCTGAAGGGCACTCCGCTCACGCCGGCCACTTTTTCGAACGTGACCTCCGTGCAAATTTATGTCGAACAACAAACCGACCACCACGGCACTTAACTGGCTGTTCCAGCTTCCGGTTCCGCTGGCCGGAGTCAAGGATCAGGTGGCGGCCTTGCAAACGCTCGCGGCCAGCCTCGGCAAGGCGCAGACGCCGCTCTCTCTTTCGTACACGGCGAGTGGACCCCAGGCTTCCGCCTCGGCGCAGGTGCAGGGCTGCGGCTTGGGCGACCTGGTCTCGGCCGCGCGCACCAAAGCGCAACAGATCGCCGAAGCCGCCAATGGCAAACGCGGGAATATCTCGGCGATGTCCTTCTCGGTCTCGACGATGATCGGGCCCGCCGCCGCCTCGCCGTATGTCATTCCGGCCTGTTCGCTGGGCGTCACCTTCGGCGGCGCGCAGCAGGTTCCGAATGCCATCACGGTTTCGGCATCGCGCACCGTCAACGTGCCGCCGGACATGGTCACCATCTATGCTTATGTGGACAACGGCGCTATCGCCACGATCGATGGTGCGCTCGCCGCACTGCCGGGAAGCGGGTTCACGGCGGCGAACCTGTACAACTTCTCGGCCAACTCGCAGTCCGGCCAGTCCCTTCTGGAATGGGAGTTTTCCATGGCTCTGCCTTTCTCCAAAATGAACGACACCCTGGCAGCCTTGCAGCAAGCGGCCTCACAGAGTACGGCGGTCTCCTTCGGCGTGGGGGGAGCGCAACTTTCGCCGCAGTTACTGGCGGCGCAGGATTGCTCCTATGCGAGCTTGCTGAACGATGCGCAGGCACAGGCGCGCCAGGTGACCGCGGCGGCCGGAATCTCCCTGAACGATCTGATTGCGGTTGGCGAGAGCAGTACGCCCACTGCGGCGTTCCGCTCGGGAGATTTTTCGCAGATCGTCACCGGCAACTTCACCATCTACAACCCGTTTACGGTCTCCTACCCCACTTATCCCAGCCAGCCCACCTCGTGCACCCTGGTAGCACGATACGGCATGGGCCAATGATATGTTCAAGCACCTGCTTCCACTGATACTCTCGATATCCGCCGCGGGGTTCGGCCAGGCCACTGGCGCCTCCACGGCGATTTCTGTGACTGCGACGCTGGGCCAGAATATTCCACCCGATCGGACCATCTTCAATGTCACCATTCAATCGCCGCTCACTACGACCCTCGATGACCTGACGGCCGCGCTGAAGGACGCCCCGCTCACTCCGGCGACTTTTTCGAATGTGACCTCCGTCCAGTATTCTTTCAACAACAAGCCACCCACTGTGGAACTGAACTGGCAATTCCAGCTTCCCGTGCCGCTGGCCAACGTCAAGGATCGGGTAGCAGACCTGCAAGCTCTCGCGACCGCTCTCGGCAAGGCGCAGACACCACTCTCGCTTTCGTACACGGCGAGTGGGCCGCAGACTTCCACTCAGGCACAGACGCAGGGCTGCGGCTTGAGCGACCTTGTCTCCGCCGCGCGCACTAAGGCGCAACAGATCGCCGGGGCCGCCAATCGCAAACCCGGGAATATCTCGGCGATGTCTTTTTCGGTTTCGACCAGGATCGGGCCGTCCGCCGCAGCGCCCTATGTCATTCCGGCCTGTTCGCTGGGCGTCACGTTCGGCGGCGCGCAGCAGGTCACCGAGTGCCATCACGGTTTCGGCATCGCGCACCCTCAACGTGCCGCCGGACATGGTGACCATTTACGCCTATGTGAGCAATGGCGCCATTACGACGATCGATGGGGCGCTCGCCGCGCTGCCGGGAAGCGGATTCACCGCTGCGAACCTGGTCAACGTCTCGGCCAGTCCGGTCGCTCTGGGATGGCGGTTTTCCGTGGCGGCGCCGTTCTCGAAGATGAAGGATATCCTGGCAGCCTTGCAGAAAGCGGCCTCGCAGAACACGGCCGTCTCCTTCGGAGTCAGTGGAACGCAGCTATCGCCGGAATTGCTGGCAGCGCAGGATTGCTCGTACGCGAGCCTGCTCAACGATGCGCAGGCGCAGGCACGCCAGGTCACCGCGGTGGCCGGTATTTCGCTGAACGACCTGATTTCGGTGAGCGAGAGCCCCGTCACTACGCCTGTGTACGCATCTCGCTTGGGAAGCTTCCTACTTGGAGGCGTCAGCACGATCTACGATCCCAGCCAGACTGCCTCCTGCACCCTGGTGGCGCGGTATGGCATGGGCCAGTGACTCAGCGCTGATTGGCTTTGAGGACCTTTTTTCGCAGGCGGATAGACAGGGGAGTCACTTCGACGAATTCGTCTTCTTTGATGAATTCGATGGCCTGCTCCAGATTCAGAATCCGTGGCGGCACCAGGCGGATGGCTTCGTCGGCGGTGGAAGCGCGCATGTTGGTGAGCTTCTTTTCCTTGACGATATTCACGTCCATGTCGGAATCCTTGGCATTTTCGCCGATAATCTGGCCTTCATAGACTTCGGCGCCAGGCGCGATAAAGATCTCGCCGCGTTCCTGCAGATTGAACATGGCATGCCCGGTGGCTTTGCCGGAACGGTCGGCAACCATCGATCCGGTGGGCCGCATGGTAATTTCGCCCTGCCATTCGATGTAGCCGTGAAAGAGCGAGTTCATGATGGCGGTGCCGCGCGTATCGGTCAGTACTTCGCTGCGCAGTCCGATCAGGCCGCGCGAGGGCACCAGGAATTCAATGCGTACCCGGCCGGAACCGTGGTTCACCATCTTGGTCATCTTGCCCTTGCGGATGCCCAGCTTTTCGATGACCACGCCCAGGAAGTTCTCGGGACAATCGACAATCAGGTGTTCCAGCGGCTCGCACAGTTTGTGATCGATGGTGCGCGTCAGAATCTCCGGCTTACCCACCATCAGTTCATAGCCTTCGCGCCGCATCATCTCGATCAGGATGGCAAGCTGCAATTCGCCGCGGCCCATCACCTTGAAAGTGTCGTGGCCCAGTTCCTCCACCTTGATGGATACGTTGGTGAGGAGTTCTTTATCCAGGCGCTCCCGCAGATTGCGCGAAGTGACCCATTGCCCCTCGCGGCCGGAAAACGGAGAGGTGTTGATGGTGAACGCCATCGCGATGGTGGGCTCGTCAATGTGGATGGGCGGCAGCGGGCTGGGCGTTTCCGCGCTGGTGACGGTTTCGCCGATGGTAATGCCTTCCACCCCGGCGATGGCCAGAATGTCGCCCGCCTGCCCCAGCGTTTCATCCACTCGCTTGAGGCCTTCGAAAGAATAGAGCTTGGTGATTTTGGTGGTGTGCATGGAGCCATCGCGCTTGGCAATGGCCACGGTATCGCCGTATTTCAGAACGCCGTTGAAGACGCGCCCGATGCCCAGCCGGCCCAGGTAGTCGCTGTAATCCAGGTTGGCGATCAGCATCTGGAGTACCCCTTCCGGGTCGGCCTTGGGAGGGGGAATGTGTTCCAGAATCGCGTCGAACAGCGGGCGCAGATCGGTGGAGGGATCCTCCATGGTCTTCTTGGCCACGCCGGTCTTGGAGATGGTGTAGAACACCGGAAAATCAAGCTGATCCTCGGTGGCGTCCAGGTCGATGAACAGATCGTAGATCTCGTTCGAGCACTTCCTGTACGCGCGCATCCGGGCGGTCTATCTTGTTGATGACCACGATGGGCGGCAGCTTGGCTTCCAAAGCCTTGGAGAGCACATAGCGGGTCTGCGGCAGCGGGCCTTCGCTGGCATCCACCAAAAGCATCACGCCATCCACGATCTTCAGCGCGCGCTCCACTTCTCCGCCGAAATCGCTGTGGCCGGGCGTATCGACGATGTTGATCTTCACGCCGTGATAACGCACGCCGGTGATCTTGGCAAGGATGGTGATCCCGCGCTCGCGTTCCAGATCGTTGGAATCCATGACGCGGTCCACGTGCTCTTCATGTTTGCCGAAGATGCCGCTCTGGTTGAGCATGGCATCCACCAGCGTGGTCTTGCCGTGGTCCACATGGGCGATGATCGCGATGTTGCGGATGTTGGGATTACTAATTTTCATGAGTGGGAGATACTGCGTGAGTTACTGAACTCTTAGTTTAACATGGGGCGGCTTCCATCTATGCGTAATAGCACAGTCTACGTTTTCACAGTACGAGGGTACTATATGGGTGATAGTCACATTCGCCGCCTCACGCCTGAAATTGTTAACTTATGTTGCAATCCTTACAACTTTTCGCGTCGCAGGCGATAATACATTTTATCCAAATTATGTTTTATGGTACGGTATCGCCATAAGGCTTGAAATGGGAGGCGCCCATGCCCGATGTGGTAGAAAAGGGTACTCACAGTCCCAGGAATTCGCTTTGCGTGGTGGGAGCGGAAGCTCTACTGGTGCTCCTGCCATTTGTTGTAATGGCAATCGTGCTTGCCCAAAAAGGCGAATTGTCCAAACTCGCCTCTATGCCCGAATGGGGGGTTGCTTCCTCTGCCCTGATCGGGTTGTCGATGGTCAGGTTCGCGGCGGGATTGTTGCATGCGCGCGCCCCGGTGGAAGGGCTCGCCTGGGAAAGAGTGCTGCTTCTCTTTGCCCTCATCGTCGTCCTTGGCCTGGTACCTTCCCTCCTCGTGCTTTCCCTGGTCCTGATCGCCAAAACTCCGTCTACTTACCTGTCGGCGATGCAGATCATCTTTTTCCTCCTGTCTCTGTTTCTGTTCATTTCACTGGGATGGGCCGGGGAGCACGTGCTTACCGAATCCACCGAGGCCGAAAAGGAGCATGAACTCACCGTGCTGCGATCCCGCGCCGCCGGCGATTGACACCTCTACTCGGTCAGAACGTCGATAGGATTCAGCCGCGCCGCCACGCGTGCGGGATACAATCCCGCCAGCACCGTCACACACCAGATCAGCAGCAGCGCGGCGCAAAGCAGCAGCCACGGCGGGTGGAACTGGATGGTCCAGCCGAAGCTCTGCTTGTTGACCACGAAAACCAGAAGCAGCGAGAGCACAAAGCCCAGCGCCAGCCCCAGCACGGCGGCGAACAGCCCCAGGAAGGCCGCTTCGGTGAGAATCATGCCGCGAATCTGGCCGCCGGACGCGCCCAGGTACCGCAGCAGGCCGAGTTCCCTGCGCCTGTCCAGCACCAGTGCCAGCAGCGAATTGGCAGCGCCCAGCATGGCCACCAGCACTGCCACTGCTTCCAGCGCCCAGGTGATGGAAAACGTCCGGTCGAACACCTCCATGCTGAGGCGGCGCAATTGCCGGTTGGGCGCGATCGCCACTCCCATGCCCGCGGTGCGCAGTTGCATCTGGCGCTGCACGGCTTCCGCATCGGCGCCGGGCGCCAGGTACACCGCAATATTGGTCACCGGCTGCGCCGGCAGATACCGCAGCAGGGTGGAGCGGTCCACAATCAGGAAGCCCTGGCTACTGGAATAGTCGTAATAAATGCCGGCGATGGTGAAGGTGACGGTGCGGTCTCCCAGGGAGAGGGCGAGACGGTCTCCGGGCTTGACGGAGAACTTGGTGGCGAAAGGCTCGGTGACGATCGCGCGGTCCTGCCCCGGCAGGGAACGCAGAATGGCGTCGCGGTCCTCTCCGCGCAGGAAGCGCAGCCTGCCGTAGCGGCGGACCACCTCCAGATTGCCGGCGCCCAGCGTGGCCCGTTCGCCGCGAAAGTGGAATTCCAGCGCGTGAAACAGATCCGTGGCCGCGACCCCGGGAATGCCGGCGACAATTCCCGCCACTTCCGGCGGCAGCGCGGGATGCACGCCGGCGCTCGCCTGCACCGAAGGTCCGACGTACAGATCGGCGCGCAATTGGACGTCGAGCCACAGCGCCACGGTTTCGCGAAAGCTGCCGACCATAATCCCCACGCTGGCCATCATGGCTATCGCAGTGGCCAGCGCACCCACCACCACCGACGTTCGGGAAAGCGATGCCGCCAGGCTCCGGCCGGCCAGCAGGCTTTCCACCCTCCGCGCCGTCACGGCCCGCGTGACCCGGTTGACCGCCAGCACCAGTGCGGGCGCAGCCAGGGCCGCCGAGCCGATGCACAATAGCGCCGACACATACCCGCCCACCGGGTAGCCGTCTATGGCCTTGGCCAGCGACGCCGCGTATGCCAGCACGGCCAGCATAGCCGACCATGCCAACCCCCGGCGCCAGCGCAGCCGGGCGTGATGCTCGTGCGCCCCGCGGCTCATGGCCTCGGTGGGCGCCACGTCCATGGCTTCGCGCGCCGGAGCCAGGGCGGAAACCAGCGCCACCGCAATTCCGGTGACCAGAGCCACACTCCATTCGTGGAGCGTCAGCTCCACCGGCGTGGGCCGGCTGGTGGTGTACAGCGCATTCACCGTGACCGAAATCAATTGCACCGTGCCGCCCGCCAGCGCTCGTCCCAGCACGATTCCCAGCAGGGCGCCGGCCATGCCGAACAGCAGCGCTTCGGTCAGGAACAGCGTCAGAATCGTGCCGCGCGAAGCACCCATCGCCCGCAGAATTCCGATTTCCGCACGCCGCCGCACAATGCTCACCGAGATGGTGTTGTAGATGAGAAACGCGCCCACCACCAGCGAGATATAGCTGAGCACCCGCAGATTCCACCGGAACGCGCGCAGCATCCGCTGGTTCTCATCGCTCCGCGCACCCGGCTTTTCGATGAAGTACCCCTGCGGCAGCAGGGCGCGGATGGCCCGCTCCACGCGGTCGAAACTCTCGTCCGGCCCCACGGCCACGTCGATGCGGTCCAGCTTGCCGTACCGCTTGATGGCCTGTTGCGCCTCGGCGATATCCAGCGCTGCGAATTCCGCCTGGGGGACATCGATTGTGCGGGTCACACGGAAACTCCGCGGCCGGCCGGCCAGGTTCAGCGTCACCACCGCGGGCCAGTGGAGCCGCGCGGCCAGCGCCCGGGTGAGCACCACGCCATCCTCTCCCAGCAGATCGAACCCGTACAGCGGCACCGAACCAATGGCGGAGATAGTCGCTTGGGCCTCCACGACCGGAGAGAAATGGACGTCGAAGGGGAGCGCGGTCAACGGAGCCATCCAGCGCTCGTCGATTCCGCCGTTGGCGCGAATCTCCAGGTCGTTCTTGCCGGTCAGGGTCTGCATGGACGAGCGGAAACTGCCGGTGGCGGCATCGCCGGCCAGGTCGATCGCCACGATCACGGCCACTCCCAGCGCTACCGCCAGGGTGGTGAGCACCGTACGCAGCAGGTCGCGGCGCAGCGGGCGCAGAATCAGGGTGCGAAACAGATTCATGCGCGCTCGATGGTCTGGATGCGTCCGTCCCGCAGGTGTACCCGCACACCGGCGATGGCCGCCGCCTCCGCGCTATGGGTCGCCATGAGTACCGTGGCGCCGAACCGCGCGGCGCTTTCGCGCAGGAGCGCCAGCACCTGATCGCCGCTGGCCGTATCCAGATTCCCGGTAGGCTCGTCGGCAATCAGTACGTCGGGCGAGTGCACCAGGGCGCGCGCAATCGCCACGCGCTGCATCTGGCCGCCGGAAAGCTGGTAAGGCAGGCTCGCCGCCTTGTCTTCGAGTCCCACCCAGCGCAGGCGGTCGCGCGCCGTGTCCCGCGCTTTGGGGGTGCGCGCCAGCAGCAGCGGCAGTTCCACATTTTCCAGGACGGTGAGAGTGGGCAGCAACTGGAAGAACTGGAACACGAACCCCACCCGGCGGCGGCGCAGGGCGGTGAGTTCGCCCTCATTCAAAGACGCGGTGGAACGGCCGTCGATCAGCACTTCGCCGGCACTGGGGAAATCCATGGCGCCCGCCAGGTTGAGCAGGGTGGTCTTGCCGCATCCACTGCGGCCCAGCAGCGCCGTAACGGTTCCTGCTTCAGCGGCAAGCGACACCTGGTGCAGTACTTCCACCGGCTGTCCCTGGTCGCGATAGGTTTTCGAAACAGCGCGGAGTTCCACGCGGGGCGGGGGCATCTGCTTTCATTTTATGGGATGCCGGCGGAAGGCACGGAGCGCCAGTAATTGTGGGATTCGGCGGCGAATATCCACGGGAATGTGGTTGGATGCAAAAAACAATTTGCATTAGGAATGTTTTCTGATATTCTGGAATCGCTCTGGCACTCAATTAAACCGCGCGAGAACTATGGAAACAGCCGCACAAGGCACTCTCACTCGCGACGAAATGGAAAGCAGGCGTCTGTTAGCCGCAGAGGACCTGCAAAGGGGGCTCTCGCAGTCCCAGGTTGCAAGGAAATTCGGGGTGAGCCGTACGACGGCTTCCCGATGGTATCGCGCGCTGAACGGGCGCGGTGTGGAGGCTCTGCGGAAGCGCCGGGCGCCAGGCCGTCCCAGCCGTCTCAGTGCGGAACAGCTCCGAGGGGTAGCGGAAGTCTACCGGGAGGGGCCGCGAGCCGCGGGCATGGACACCGATCGCTGGACCACCGCCCGTTTCGCGCAGGCGATTTTTGCGCGTTTCGGCGTGCGCTATGACCCCGATCACGTAGGCCGGATCATGCACCGCCTGGGCCTGCGGGAGCGCACCAGAACTCGCAAGCGCACGGCGGAAGTTATTTACGCCACGCGGTTTGCCAACGGAGTCATCATTCGGGAAGCCTCCCCCACGGTGGCGTAGGCGCGGCCGGCCTCGACGGCCCCGCCACGGAAGGTTTCCACCGATAGCACCAGTCTGCTCCAGCGTGGCCCTTCTCCCCACGCTGGAGCGGGCGAAGCCTCACGGCAGGCGAGCGATCCTCCGATTACCCCTCGCGGTACTCCCCGAAGACCCCGCGCAACCGGCCGGAGATCTCGCCCACCGTGGCATAGGCCGCCGCGGCATCCACAATAGCCGGCATGAGGTTTGCCTCGCAGCGGGCAGCCGCTTCCAGGGCGGCCAGTTTTTCCGCCACTGTTGCGGCGCTTCGCGAGGCCCGCACCTCCCGCAGTTTCTCCACCTGCGACCGCTCGAGCTCGGGATCCAGCCGGAAAGTCGGGATGGCGCGCTCTTCCTGCTGAAAGCGATTGACCCCCACCACGATCCGCTCGCCGGTCTCGACCGCGCGCTGCCAGGCGTAGGCGGCATTTTGGATTTCGTTCTGTATATAGCCGGTCTCGATGGCTTTCAAAGTCCCGCCCCGCTCGTCGATCTGCTTCAGATACCGCAGGACATCCTGTTCTATGGAATCGGTGAGGGCTTCGATGGCATAGCTCCCGCCGGCCGGGTCGGGCGTATTCACCACGCCGGTTTCGCAGGCGATGATCTGCTGCGTCCGCAGGGCGAGGCGCGCCGATTCCTCGGTGGGCAGGGAGAGCGCCTCATCGCGGGAATTGGTGTGCAGGGATTGCGCCCCGCCCAGCACCGCCGCCATGGCCTGAATCGCGGTACGCACAAGGTTGACGTCGGGTTGCTGCGCGGTCAGCGTGCTCCCGGCGGTCTGCACATGAAAGCGCAGCATCGTGGATCGTTTGTCTTGCGCGCCGAACCGGTCGCGCATCAGGTTGGCGTAGATGCGGCGCGCGGCGCGGAACTTGGCGATCTCTTCCAGAAAATCGCTGTGCGCATTGAAGAAAAACGAAAGGCGCGGCGCAAAGGAATCCACCGCCAGCCCTGCCTGCACCGCCGCCTCGATATAAGCGATGGCGTTGGCAAAGGTGAACGCCAACTCCTGCACCGCCGTCGATCCCGCCTCGCGGATGTGATAGCCGGAAATCGAGATGGTGTTCCACTCCGGCATCTCCCGCCCCGCCCAGGCGAAAATGTCGGTGATGATGCGCATGGCCGGCCGCGGCGGGTAGATGTATGTGCCGCGCGCGATGTACTCCTTCAGGATGTCGTTCTGAATGGTGCCGGAGAGGCGGCTCCAATCGGCGCCCTGCGTGCGCGCCACCAAGGCATAGTAGGCCAGCAGGATCGCCGCCGTGGAATTAATGGTCATGGACGTGGAGACCTGTTGCAGCGGAATACCGCGAAACAGGACTTCCATGTCCGCCAGCGAGGAAATCGCCACTCCCACGCGCCCCACTTCACCCGCAGCCATGGGATGGTCGGAATCCATGCCCATCTGCGTGGGCAGGTCGAACGCCACCGATAGGCCGGTAGTCCCTTGGGAGAGCAGGTACCGATACCGCCGGTTGCTTTCCCCGGCCGTGCCGAACCCGGCATACTGCCGCATGGTCCACAGGCGGCTACGGTACATTTCGCGCTGGACTCCCCGGGTAAACGGAAATTCGCCCGGCCTGCCCAGGATGCCGCTCATGACCTGGAAATTTTACGCGCCTTTAAAAAAGAGGAGGCGCCGTATCCCAGCATGATCAGGGTGCACGCCGCCGAAATAAAGAGTTGGACACCCTCACCGGTACGGTAATAGTGAATCGCCTTGGTACCGAAAATGATGCCGAAAGAGAAGAAAAGAAAGCCGATAACCTGATGCCACAGGCTGTGCACCGGTTTGATCACCGCCGGAACCACGTGCTTCAAAAAGGCGCGTCCCTGCTGGACCGCCAGGCGCTTCTTCACTTCCCTATCGTAACAAAAGCACAACCGGCGTCGCTTTCGCAGTACCGGACGGCAGGAAAACTGCCGATAGAAATGCCAGGGCCAGCTTGTGAACTTGCGTAGGGTCCACTACAATCGAAACGGGTGGATGCCGACCCGAAAGGTGGAACGCCGGTCGTATCCGGCGCATCCGCTAGTTAAGGGAGTATCTGTGGAAGAGCCATTGAAGCATCTCATGCAGGAACTGGGAAACGCGATCAACGATTCCCTTTCTGAGTCCGACCGGATCGCGGAAGCGATCGGCGAGATCAAGAGAGCCGGCTACGACGTTTTCCTGGTGTTGGAGGCGACGATCGGCTTCAATCGAAGAGATGAAAACAGCGAAGAGGACGAAGAACTCGAAGTCACCGAAGAGCCAAAACGGAATTTCGAAGCCACCGGAAAGATCAAGTTCACTTCGCAAGACCATCGCTTCTTACGCGCATTGAAGATCGCCGTAGACGACGAAAACCGGTAACCGGCGGTTGTTCTAGGCCAGGATTTTTCGATACACCGCCCACGTCTGGCGAACCGCGTTTTCCCAGGTGAAGAGGCTTGCCCGTTGCAGGCCCCGGACCGCCATTTCTTCCCGCAATCCTGGCCTTTCGGTTAGATCGCGCAGGTGTTGCGCCAAACCTGCGACGTCTTCCGGATCCACCAGCAGCGCCGCGTCTCCGGACACTTCGGGCATGGCCGAGCTGTTCGATGCCACCACCGGGGTGCCGGCCGACATTGCCTCCAGCAAGGGCATGCCGAAGCCTTCATCCAGCGAGGGAAAGGCGAAAACCGACGCCCGTGCATACCATCCGGCCAGTTCATGGGGCGCAACGTATCCCAACACGCCAATCCGGTCGCAAGCCGGGCTTTCCGCGATGCGTGCCAGAATCTCCTCCGACCCGAAACCGGCCGATCCGGCCAATACCAGCCGCCACGAAGAATCCACCGTCTCGAAGGCCTCCACCAGGCGGGCGATGTTCTTCCGCTTCTGAATCGCCCCTACGTTTAAGATGACCTTCTCGCGCGCCAGGCCCTCGGGGTACACCAGTTTCCGGCTGCCGTGATGCACCACGTGAACCTTCGCCGGGTCCACCCCCAGTAGGCTGACCACCTGGCTCTTGGTGAAGGCAGATACCGTAATGATGGCTTGCGAGCGCGCCGCTGCCTGCCGCGCCTGCTCCGCAAACCGCGCGCGGAACTCCGCCGTGGAATATTCCCCGGTGAGTACAAACAGGTCGTGGAACGTCGCTACGGCCGTCCGCACCGGGATCTGCGGCAGGCGCTGATTCAGCCCGTGAAACAGGTCGGCAGACCGCGGACCCAGGGGCTCGGCCAGCAATCTGCGCCGTACATTCGCCGGCCGGGGTTCCCGCCACGAACGGATGTAGCGATGCGGCCGGTAGCAGAACAGGAACCGCACCTCGGGATGCGCGGCGGCCAGCCCATACAGAATCTCCCGTGAGTACAGCCCTACCCCCGAGAGTGCGCCGCCGATGCTATAGGTGGCGTCCAGCGCGATCGTCAGTCGATTCCGTATTCTTTCATTTTGCGATAAAGCGTGGTCCGTCCGATACGCAAAATGTCCGCCGTTTTGCCGCGATTTCCGCCCGTGGCGGCCAGCGCTTTCTGAATCGCTTCCCGCGTGCTCTCGGAAATGGAGATAACCGGCGAGCGTGGCGCCAGCGATTCGCCCGGCAGAAACCCCGCCTGCTCCTCCGAGACTGCTTCGGAAAGCTGCTGCAGGCCCTTACCCGCGAGGTGATATTGCAGGGCGGAAGGCAAATCGGTCATCTGCGCGCCCTCCGAATGCATGGCCTCCATCCGGTCCACGCAGTTCTTCAGTTCGCGGACGTTTCCCGGCCAGTCATAGGAGAGGAGCGTGTCCAGAATCTCCGGCCCCGGCTCAAACCGGGTTCCGGCGAAATGGTCGATCAGAAGGGGAATATCGCTCCGCCGGTAGCGCAGCGGAGGCAAATGCATGGTGAATACGTTCAGGCGGTAATACAGATCCTGCCGGAAGCGTCCCGCCGCGACTTCCGCCTTCAGATTGCGATGCGTGGCGGCGATGATACGCAGGTCCACCTTCTTCCAGTGCAGCGATCCCACGGGGCGATACTCGCGCTCCTGCAGCAGGCGCAGCAGCTTCACCTGCATTTCCAGCGGCAGATCCCCGATTTCGTCGAAAAAGGCCGTGCCGCCGTCGGCCAGTTCCACCAGGCCTTTCTTGTTTTCCACAGCGCCGCTGAACGAGCCCTTGGCGTGGCCGAACAACTCGCTCTCCATCAACGTGCCCACCAGCGAACCGCAGTCGATGGGCACAAACTGCCCGCGCGGATTGGCATTGTGGATCGCCCGCGCCACCACCTCCTTACCCGTGCCGCTTTCTCCCAACAGGAGGATGGGGAGATGTGTGCGCGAAGCTTTATCGATCAAACGGCGGATTGCGGCAATCTCCGGAGACTGGCCCACCAAACCGTGGAGGCAGTCCATAGCAGGAAAACTCATGATGGATCGGTTAATTTAGTCGGACGACGAAGGCTTTTATCTCAGTTTCTTGCGAAATTCGACTGAGAAGCGCATCGGCGTCCTGCATTGTCGTCTCCGAACCTACCATCACGCGCCAGACGCCGGGATTTTCCGGCCGTTCCATGATTCGCGCGGAGCCAAAACGCACCGCCATTTCCGCCCGCGTCTTTTCCGCATTGCCCCGCTCCCGGAAGGCCCCCACCTGCACCGCAAAAAGCGCAGTAGGTACCCCCTCGGGAGCGCGAATCACGACCATACGGACCGTGGCGATCCCGGAGATCGCCATATCGATCGCCTTCGCCGCGGCGTGCGAAAGATCGATGATGCGCCCCTCGATAAACGGCCCCCGATCGATGATCCGCACCTCCACGCTCTTGCCGTTGCTCAGGTTCTCCACCCGCACCCAGGTGTCGAACGGCAGAGTACGGTGCGCGGCCACCAGCTTCTCCATATCGTAGATTTCGCCGTCCGCCGCGGGCCGCCCGTGATACGGATGGCCATACCAGCTCGC
This sequence comes from uncultured Solibacteraceae bacterium, assembly GCA_963835555.1. Lineage (GTDB taxonomy): Bacteria > Acidobacteriota > Terriglobia > Bryobacterales > Bryobacteraceae > Sulfopaludibacter. The sequence goes on from CAWIGC010000038.1 coordinate 552,046, forward strand.
GATGCCGGTCTCCGTGTATCCAGGGTATGCCATGACGCCACCGGGCGGAGGAGGAGGCACACTGCGGGCGTGCTTCTTGTGACAACCGCTCAGCACGACCAGCATCAGGACAAGTGCAAGACCAGCCTTCATGCCAATGCTCCGATTGTGGCACATCCTCGAATAAATGGCCCGAGACTCCATAATAGGTGTTGAAGAGCTGAATCTACCGATATATAATTACATCGGGAGACAAAGCACCTCCTGTGAGTGGTGGAACAATGTACGGGGATAAAATCTGCGGGGCGGACCAGGCGATCGATTTGATCCGGTCTGGCGACCGCGTCTGGATTCATACGGGTTGCGCAACCCCTGAGACGCTGGTTGCGGCGATGGTTCGGCGGGCCAGCGACCTTCGGGACGTTGAAATTTACCACATGGTAGCCTGCGGCAGTGCGGGGTACTCTCGACCTGAGATGGCCGGACACTTCCGTCTCAACTGTCTCTTCCTCAGCGGCTGCGTGCGCGATGCGGTGGCCGAAGGGCGGGCCGATTACACGCCGGTTTCGCTGGGCGATATCGAACGGCTGCTCGATTCGGGCGAGTTGCCGGTGGATGTGGCACTGATCCAGACCGCGCCGCCCGATGCCCACGGGTTCCTGAGCCTCGGAGTGAGCGTGGATTGCACCATGGCGGCGGCGCTCAAGGCCCGTGTGATCGTCGCCGAAGTGAACGACCGGATGCCGCGCACGCTGGGCGATACCTTCCTGCATGTAAGCAAGGTAGCCGCCATGGTAGAGACGTCTCGGCCGCTGATTGAATTGCGGCCGGAAGCGCCCACCCCGGTCCAGGAGCGTGTGGCATATCACGTAGCCTCCCTGATTCCCGATGGCGCCACGCTGCAAATGGGAATCGGCGGCATTCCCAACGCGGTGCTGGCCTGCTTGGGCGATCATCGCGACCTGGGAATCCACAGCGAAATGTGCTCGGACGGGGTGGTGCCGCTGATCGAAAGCGGAGTGATCAACGGCGCGCGGAAATCGCTGCATCCCGGCAAAGCGGTGTTGGGGTTCGTGCTGGGCTCCCGGGTGCTGTTCGATTATCTGCACCAGAATCCGGCCTTCGAATTCCGTCCCACAGGCTACGTCAACGATCCCTTCGTGATTGCGCAGAACGACGATATGATCTCGATCAACTCCGCGCTCCAGGTGGATATTACCGGGCAGGTCTGCTCGGATTCCATCGGGACGCGGCCGTACAGCGGGTTCGGCGGACAGCTCGATTTTATCCGCGGCGCGGGCCGCTCCAAAGGCGGCAAGCCGATCATCGCGCTGCCTGCCACGGCGAAGCACGGCATGGTGTCGCGCATCGTGCCCATGCTGGATCCGGGCGCCGGCGTGGTGACCACGCGGAGCGATGTGCATTATGTGGTGACCGAACACGGCGTGGCCTACCTGCGCGGCAAAACGCTGCGGCAGCGGGCGGAAGCGCTGATTGCGATCGCGGATCCCAGGTTCCGCGACGAATTGCATGATTTTGCGGAACGCACCTATCACCTGGAGCGGAAGGAGGCACTGGTATGACAAGCAAGCCGGATCGCGGGATGGTGGAATTCAATTCGGAAGAATGCAAGGGCTGCGGCCTCTGTGTGGAGGCCTGCCCGCCGAAGGTGCTTCGGCTGAGCGAGCGGTTGAACCATTATGGCTATCACCCGCGGAATACCTGGGGGCGGGCTGCACCGGGTGCGGCATCTGCTTCTTCGCGTGTCCCGAGCCGGGTGGCATCGCGGTGCTCAGACGCGAGGTGGCGGCATGAATGCACAACTGACCAAGGGCAATGAGGCCATCGTGAAGGCCGCGGTGCTGGCGGGGTGCCGCGGTTTCTACGGATACCCCATCACGCCGGCCAGCGAGATTGCCGAAGCCGCGGCGCTGTACTTTCCGCAGGCGGGCGGCGTGTTCGTGCAGGCCGAAAGCGAAGTGGCCGCCATCAACATGCTGTACGGAGGCGCGGCGGCGGGCGGGCGCTGCATGACGGCGTCCAGCGGCCCGGGCATCAGCCTGATGCAGGAAGGCTTCAGCTACCTGGCCGGGGCCGAACTGCCCTGCGTGATTGCGGACATCATGCGGGGCGGTCCGGGGCTGGGAAACATCGCACCGGAGCAGGGCGACTACAACCAGATCGTGAAGGGCGGCGGTCACGGCAACTACCGCACCCTGGTGCTGGCGCCGGATTCGGTGCAGGAGATGGCCGACCTGACCACTCTGGCGTTCGACCTGGCCGAGCGGTATCGCAACCCCGCGGTGGTTCTGGCGGACGGGTTCATCGGGCAGATGATGGAGCCGGTGACGTTCGCCGATCCCCGGCCCATTGCGCCGCCGCCGGAGTGGGCGGTGACGGGCACGCGCGAATCGCGCCACAACCTGGTCAGTTCCATCTACCTGGAGCCGGACAAGCTGGAGCAGCACGTGCGCAAGCTGGAGGCCAAGTATCAGGAAGCCGAACGCCGCGAAACGCGCGTCGAGCGCTGGCGCACGGACGACGCCGACGTGGTGCTGGTGGGCTACGGAATCGTGGGGCGCATCCTGAAGGCCGTGGTGGAAGAAGCGCGCCGGCATGGCATGCGCGTCGGCCTGCTGCGGCCCATCACGCTGTATCCCTTCCCGGTGGAGGAAGTGCGGGCGCTGAGCCGGCGCGCGCGGGCATTTGCCGTAGTGGAGATGAGCACCGGACAGATGCGCGACGATGTGCGGCTGGCGCTGGAAGGGCGTCGCCCGGTGGAATTTTACAGCCGGGTGGGCGGCAACGCCCCGTCGGCCGAAGAGGTGCTGGCGTTTGTCGAAGCCAAATTCGAGGCGCTGCGGGAAAGCGAGGTATTAGTCCATGGGTAGCTTCACACTCACTCACGAACGGCCGGACTGCTTTTACGATCATCTTCGAGCGCAAAAGCGAACTGCAGCACCAGACGCACTACTGCCCGGGCTGCGGCCACGGCATCGTGCACAAGCTGCTGGCGCAGGCTATCGACGGGCTGGGCGTGCAGGACCGCACCATTCTGGTTAGCCCGGTGGGCTGCTCGGTGTTCGGGTATTATTACTTCGACGTGGGCAATGTGCAGGCGGCGCACGGGCGCGCGCCGGCGGTGGCCACGGCGCTGAAGCGCAGTCTGCCCGACAAGCATCGTGGTGGCGTATCAGGGGGATGGCGACCTGGCGCGCCATCGGCACGGCGGAAATCGTGCATGCCGCCAATCGCGGCGAAGCCATCACCGTGATCTTCGTCAACAACGGCATTTACGGCATGACCGGGGGGCAGATGGCGCCCACCACGCCGCTCGGCAAGAAGACGGCCACTTCGCCATTCGGGCGCGACGCGCTGAATGAAGGCTATCCGCTGCATATCTGCGAACTGCTGGCCAGCCTGGAAGCTCCCGTCTTCATCGAGCGCGTGGCGCTGGGCAACAACAAGCAGATCATGGGCGCGGCCAAGGTGTTGCGCAAGGCCATGGAGAACCAGGTCAAAGGCCTCGGCTTCTCGCTGGTGGAAGTGCTTTCGCCGTGTCCCACCATCTGGAAAATGGATCCGGTGGAGGCCCAGCGATTTGTGCGCGACGAGATGGCAGCGGTGTTCCCCATCGCCAATTACCGCGACCGCACGGCGACGGCGACACCCCGGCCCGCCCGGCCCGCGCCTCCGAAACTGGAAGACTTGCCCGGCATTCTCGGCTTGGGCAATGGCGACGAGTACCGCCCCCCCTGCGTCGAGGGCGGCGCGGTGGATTATCGGATTCGCGTGGCGGGATTCGGCGGCCAGGGCGTGCTGATGCTGGGCGAAGTGCTGGCCGAAGCCGGCCTGGATGCCGGCTACCAGGTGTCGTGGCTGCCTTCCTACGGGCCCGAGATGCGCTCGGGGACTTCCAATTGTCACGTGCGCCTCTCCAGCCAGCCCGTCGATTCGCCGCTGGTCTCGAAGCCCAACGTGCTGCTGGCCCTCAACGAACCTTCGCTCCGCAAGTTCCTTCCCACGGTGGAGCCGGGCGGGATTGTGCTGTACAACGGCGAGGCGATTCCCGAAGGCTGCGGACGCGCCGATGTCCGGATGGTGGCCCTGCCCTTCACCCGCATTGCCGACCAGATCGGGGTGGCCAAAGCGGCCAACATCGTGGTGTTGGGCGCGCTGCTGGAAGCCACCGACCTGGTGGAAAACGAGCAGGCTACCGCCGCCCTGCACAAGCTGGTGAAGAGCTCCAAATGGTTCGACATTGACGTGCAGGCCATGGAGCGGGGGCGCGAGGAGATGCGCAAGACTACCCTGCCGGTGAGCGACGATTATCTCTGGGGCGTATAGATTACACCGCCCCCAAAATATCCGTCAGCCTGATCTGCGCGATTTTTTCCGTGTGAGATGATGTTCTCTCATGCCTGCCTCACCTCACGTGGAATCGCACTTCGAAGCCTCGGAGACCGTCCGGGACGTCGTCATTGGAATGGCGGATGGCCTGACCGTGCCGTTCGCCCTGGCGGCCGGGCTCTCCGGCACGGTCTCGCAGACCGGGATTGTAGTGATTGCCGGCCTGGCGGAAATCGCCGCCGGCTCCATCGCCATGGGGCTGGGCGGGTACCTGGCGGCACGCACGGATCGCGACCATTACCTCTCCGAACGCCAGCGGGAATATCGCGAAACCGTGGAAATGCCGGCCCGGGAGACCGAAGAGGTGGCGGACGTGTTCCGCGGCTACGGCATGAACGAGGAGGAACTGGCCCCCGTGGTGCAGGCCATCTGCGCCGATCAAAAGCGCTGGGTCGATTTCATGATGAAGTTCGAGCTGGGCTTCGAGGAACCCGACCCCAAGCGCGCGCGCAACAGCGCCATCGCCATTGCGCTTTCGTACATTGTGGGCGGGATGGTGCCCCTGGCGCCGTACATAATCGCGACCGACCTGGAGCGGGCACTCCGCATTTCGGTGATCGTGACCCTGATTGCGCTGTTCATTTTCGGGTACGTGAAGGGCCGGATGACGGGCATTTCCCCGCTGCGCGGCGGTCTGCAGACGGTGGTGATCGGCGGACTCGCTTCCGCGGCAGCGTTCACACTGGCGCGGCTCATCCGGCCGGCGTAGTCTCACTGGTTCCAATCGAAACCCTGGGACCGAAGAATCTCTCCCGAGTTCACCTGGTAGTCCTTCACTTCATACTGAAGATCCACCGCCTGGTCGGGAACGAACCGGGTGACTGTGAACACAAGGAGTCCGCGGCGGGATTCCGAATTGATTACCACCGCATACGTGTGACCCTGAACCACATTGGCGACTTCGGTGAACTTCGTGTAATCGCCCGGCGTATTCACGTTCAGCAGGTTGAACACCTGGTGAGCGGTCAGCGATGCCAGAGACACACCCGCGCCCAGGTCCGCGACAAGAGACATATCGTCTCCCGCCAGGTTCACGTCAAAGTAATCCGCCGAGCCGCAAGCGCCGTTCAACAGAAGCTCGGGACCCTGTTGCCGGCTGAAGGTGGACAGAAACAAGCCGCTGGTGGCATAGCTCAGAGCCGGGGCGCAGCTATAGGGAGGCCCCAGAGTCGCACTGAGCATCGCATTCAGCGCAGGCAGGCCTGGATTCTCGGGCGGCCGGTGGATGCCCCGCTGGCTCCGGGCGGGACCCGAAACCATCATGACCATCAGCCCGAATAGCGCATATCTTGCGTTCACGGTTAGATTTTGCCCCGGACGCAGCACTATTGCAATGGCCATAAAGGGGGCGCCCGTGCAGACCGGCCGGGCTTGTGCCACATTGTTATATATGTGGATGCGAGCGGTCTGCTGGGTGGCCGTGCTGGCTTGCGCCCCTCTGTGGGGCGGCAGCGTGCCTTCGCCCGCGGCGTGGGTTCCCATGCGGTGGCAGTGGAGCGACGCCAAGTCGCTGGAACTGCTGGCCGGCAGTCCCGTCAATTGCCTGCTTCTCCAAAATTATCCGGCCGGCCTGGTGGCCGCCGCGGCGGATCGCGGCCTCGTCATGCTCGCCGTCATTACTCCCGGCGGCGATGCCGTGGCGGCAACCCGCAAGGCGCTGGCCGCGAAACTCACCGGCATCGTGCTGGAAGGCGATTTCCCGGCGGAGGTAACGGCAAGCGTGCGCGCGGCGGCGGGCGCGGCGCCGGTCATCGAACTGACCTCGCGCAGCCGCATGAAACTCGGCGCCGGAGCGGCCATCATCGGCACCTACCAGGGAGTCTGGCCGGGCGTGGTGATTCAGGAAGCCGGTCATGCCAAATCCGGACCCACAGGCTCTGCCTGGATCGATACCAACACCGGGTTCATCCGCGCGGTGCGCGCCTGGGGCGATGCGCAACTCTGGATCGGCAACACTCCGCCCGCCGGGCACCGTCATCACCAGCCAGCGGTATCTGCAGGTGATCGCCGACGCCGCCGCTTCCGGCGGGCGCTGGGTGATCGCCCTGGATAGCGATCTGGCCGCGCGCCTGGGCAAACGCGATGCCGGCGCCCTGCGCGACTGGCAGCGCATCAACGCCATGGCCGCGTATTTCGAACGCCACCCCGAGTGGCGCGGTCATGCGCGAATTCGGCCAACTGGCGGTGGTGCAGGACCCTGCCAAGGGCGGCCTGTTGAGCGGCGGCATCCTGGACATGATCGCCGTGAAGCACACGCCCGTGCGGCCCATCCCGCGCGAGCATCTGACGCCCGAAGCGCTCGCCGGCGCCACCATGGCGGTGAACGTGGATGCCGACTCGCTCACGCCCGAGCAGAAGGAGATTCTGCGCAACTTCACGCGGCACGGCGGCACGCTCCTCACCGGACCGCCGGGATGGAAGGACCAGCGTCCCCAAGGCGACAAGATCACGCTGGACCCGGCCGAACTGGAACGGCTCAACGATATCTGGCGCGATGTGAATTCCATGGTGGGCCGCCGCAACCTGGGGGTGCGGCTGTTCAATGTCTCTTCGATGCTTTCCAATGTGCTGGTCTCCGCCGACGGCAAAACGGAAGTGGTCCACATCGTCAATTACTCCGACTACCCGGTGGAGAACGTGACGCTGCATTACCTGGGCGATTACAAGCACGCCACGCTGCTCACTCCGGACGGCATCGAAAAACGGCTGGAAGTTTTCCAGGCCGAGGAAGGTGGGGCGTGGACATCGACAAAGTGCAGGTCTGCGCCACCATCAGATTGGAGCTGTGAGATGACGCGACGAGAATGGCTGGCAATGATCAGCGCGGCGCCGCCTGGTACGCGCGGCGGGAAGTTCCGATGCTCCCGCTGCGCCGGTATCCATCGCCAGGTGCGCCTACCTACGACGAAGACGTTACGGCGAAGCTGGGCGCCATGTTCGACCAGCTGGGCGGCCTCGAAAAACTGGTCCGCAACAAGACCGTCACCATCAAACTCAACATGACCGGCGCGCCCAGCCAGAGGGTTCATGGACTGGCGCCCTCGCTGACGCATTACGTGCATCCCAAGCTGGTGGGCGCCACGGCGTATCACCTGGGGCGCGCCGGCGCCACGCGCATCCGCTTTGTGGAAAGCCCTGGGCCTATGCCGGTCCGCTGGAAGACGTGATGCTGGATTCCGGATGGAATCCGCGCGCCCTGCTCGGCCGCGGCCAAGGGCGTGGAGTTCGAAAACACCAATGCCCTGGGGCGGAGCAAAAGCTACGCGCGCTTCAAGGTGCCGGGCAACGCCTACATGTACCCGGCGTTCGACCTGAATCACGCCTACGAAGAGACCGACGTATTCGTCAGCCTGGCCAAGCTGAAGAATCACGACACCTGCGGCGTGACGCTCTCGCTGAAGAACTGCTTCGGCAACCTTCCGGCTTCCATCTACGGCGACGATGCGGGCGTGGACGAGCCCAACGAGAATCCCACGAGCGGGCGCGACGCCGTGGGCCACTACGGGCGGCGCCAGCCTTCCAAATCGGCGCCGCAGGAGCTGCACTTCGGCGCCAACCACGACCCCGGCTATCGCGTGCCGCACATCGTGGCGGACCTGGTGGCGGCGCGGCCCATCCACCTGGCGATTATCGATGGCGTGGAATCCATCGCCGGCGGCGAAGGGCCGTGGATCCGCGGCGTGCGCGTGGTCAAGCCGGGCGTGCTGATGGCCGGGCTGAATCCGGTGTGCACCGATGCGGTGGCCACCGCCGTGATGGGCTACAATCCGCGCGCCATGCGCGGCACCGCGCCATTCCAGACCTGCGACAACACGCTGCTGCTGGCCGAAGGCCACGGCGTCGGCACCACCGACCTGAAGCGCATCGAAGTGCGCGGCGTCTCCATCGAGCAGGCCCTATACCGCTACGATAGTTAGTGGATGGCTCACGAGAAAGGGACCCTCGGGTCTTACCGCGTCTTCCGGCTGGAATCCTGGGAGGCGTTTCTTAAGCTGGTCACCAAGCCGCCGTATTCGCACTGGGCGTTCCGCGGCGAACGCGACGAGCGCTGGCCGCTCTACAGTTCGCTTTCCCGCTATCTGCAGAACTTCGGCGTCAGCCCGGAGGCCTGGCCGGAGCAGGAAGCGCGCATCCTGCGCATCTTCAAGCGCAAGGCGCACCAGTTCCTGGACAAGCCGCCGGACCTGGACGACGATTTCCAATGGCTGGCGCTGATGCAGCACCACGGCGCGCCCACGCGGCTGCATCGATTTCACCTGGTCGCCCTACGTGGCCGCATTCTTCGCGCTGGAGCGGACCCTGGCCGATGGCGTGGTGTGGGCCATGAATCCGGCGCGCATCGACAGCAGCCGCGCCCCCAAGCCCGCGCCGCATGGACCCGCGCATCAAGGGCAATTTCCGCCGCTATTTCCTGAAGGGCGACCACCGCTTCATCTGGATGGGCGAACCGCATACCATGAACCGGCGGCTCATCGCGCAATCCGGCACGTTCGCGTGTGCCCGGGCGTGCTGGATGTGCCCATCGAGGAGATTCTGCAGCGCCACCGACCAGGAGAACATCCTGGCGAAGATCGTCTTAGCCAATGCCGTGCGCGAAGTCGGCATGCGCGAGCTGTACCGCATGAACATCACGTACGCGACGCTGTTTCCCGATCTGGACGGGCTGGCGAAATCCATGCGCTACGAACTGGAATTTCACTGGGCGTACAATCCGCGCACCATGGAAAAGTACCGCGCGTAAGCCGCTTATCGGTCCACCAAGGCCATCATGCGCTCGTTGTAGCGCGGTCCGGAAACCACGTCGGGCGCAAGCGCCTGGTCAAGCTGCGTCATCTCCTCCGCTTCCAGCTTCACTGACGCCGCGGCAATGTTCTGCTCCAGGTAAGTTCTGCGCTTGGTGCCTGGAATGGGTACGATATCGTCGCCCTTGTGCAACAGCCACGCCAGCGCAATCTGCCCCGCCTGCAGACCTTTTCGTTCAGCCATTTTCTGAACCAGCGACGCCGCGCCCATGTTGGCATCGAAATTGACGCCTTGAAATCGCGGATCGTTCCGTCGAAAATCCCCTTCCGGGTATTCTTCCGCGCGCTGCACGGCGCCGGTCAGGAAACCGCGGCCCAGCGGGCTGAACGGCACCAGTCCGATGCCCAGTTCGCGCAGCAGTGGCAGGATCTCCGGCTCCAGGTTCCGCTCCCACAGCGAATACTCGCTCTGCAGCGCGGAAACCGGATGCGTGGCATGGGCCCGCCGGATGTTCTTTTCGCCGGCTTCCGAAAGGCCGAAGTAGCGCACCTTGCCCTCCCGTACCAGTCCGGCAACCGCTCCCGCCGCCTCCTCCATCGGAACGTTGGAATCCACGCGGTGCTGGTACAGCAGGTCGATATAATCGGTCTGCAAACGGCGTAGCGAAGCCTCCACGACCTCGCGGATGTGCGCCGGCCGGCTGTCCGTGCCTGTGATCTTGCCATCCTCAATCCGGAAGCCGAATTTGGTGGCGACGATGGCCCGTTCGCGCCGGCCTTTCAGCGCCCGGCCCACCAGTTCCTCGTTGCGGAAGGGTCCGTAGACCTCGGCGGTATCGAAAAAATCCAACCCGAGGTCGAGAGCCCGGTGGATCGTCGCGATGGATTCTGTATCGTCTGGAACGCCGTAGGACTGGCTCATTCCCATGCAGCCCAGCCCCAGCGCCGACACTTCCAGACCTTGCGTTCCCAATTTTCGCTTCGGTAGCATATTGCTCTATGATGCCTGGATCGAAACTTCGGATTCCGGCCGGCATCAGCGCGGGTGATGCGCGATACTGGCCTCGTCTTTCACCCGCGCATCCTCAACGCCCTTGCCCCATTGCAGGACTTGGACGCGAACCGTCCTGGTCCCGAAGCGCATGGCCCGTGCCTTAGAGGGGAAGTATAAGTCGATGTGGCGGCCTTGGATATCGGCGCCGCTATCGGTCACCAGATAAGTTCCGGCGTAAGCCTTGGCGCCGAGAATGCGGATTCGCGTACCAAGCGGCAGCACTCGTGGATCCGCGGCAACGATTCCTACGCGCGCCCTGGTGCCGGCGGCGGTAGGCTGCCGAGCCCTGGCAAAGGCCGTGGCTTCCATCGCCATTACCGGGTGTCTCGCCCGCGCTCTGCGATGGCGCGGCCGGGCCTCAGCGGAAGGCCAGCCAAGCAGAGCGCTCAACGCCAGAACGAATACGGCGTGTCTCATTTCACGCTCCTTGACATTTGTCGTAGCAATCCGTTCGCCAGTGTGCGGCCGCAGCCCAATTCTGGACGCTACGCTGTACTAAACGACAGGTGGGGCAGGCTTCAGCCTGCAGCGGGCTTCAGCCCGCGCGTTTCGGCGCGGGAAAGTAACAAACTGCTGGGGCAATCGGGTCGGCCGTTCTGCCAGGACGAGAGCTACATCCTCCAAAACCCGGTGCGAGCCTGGACTAGCTCAATCGGCGGTGGTCAAGTATATCGAGGCCGGGCGGGCTGAAGCCCGCTGCAGGCTGAAGCCTGCCCCACCTGTCTTGTAATACAGGACAGTTGATCCTACTTTACAGCCGGCTCGCGCTTGCGAATGCCTTCGCCGACCGGGCCCTCGTGGTGCAGCGTGGCGTTCAGCCACTCCACCATGCGTTGCTCCCAATCGGGCACGCCGGGCAGCTTGTGCCAGCCGCCGGTGCCATGCATTCCGTTGGGAATGCGAATCACCTGGCTGGACACTCCCAAGCGGCGTAGCGCGGCATCGAGGTTGGTCGCCTCGGTGAAGGGAATGTATTCGTCCTTGATCGCCGAGGATCTGCAGAAACGGCGGCGCGTCCGCGCTCACATACGTGATGGGGGACGCTTCGCGCAGGGCCGCGGCTTCGCCTTTCTGCCGGATCAGCGGGTCCAGCAGCGCGTGAACGTCGGCATTCAGCGGAACCGTGGCGAAGCTGCTTTGCGCGAACAGCGTGACCACGGCTTGCACTTTGGCGCTTTCGCGGTCTACCGGATCCTGCGCGCGTGCGTCGCCCGCGCCTCCCCGCAGGCCCGCCATGTTGCTCAGAAATCCGCCCGCCGAACCGCCCACCAGCGCTATCCTGGCGGGGTCGGCGTGCCACTGCGCGGCATTGTGCCGCAGGTAGCGCACGGAGCGCTCCACGTCATAGACCATATACGGGTACGGATAACGCGGCGCCAGGCGATAGTTGATCGAAAACACGGCGTACCCGGCCGGCGCCAGGAAGTCCGCGCAATAGGCTTCGCTGCCGCTTTTGCTGTCCCCGCGCTGGTAGCCTCCGCCATGGATAATGATGGCGATGGGGTGGACGCCCGGACCCTTCGGCGCATAGTAATCCATGGTGAGCTGCACGCCATCGGCAACGCCGTAAACGATGCCCTCTTGCGTAGGCGTGCGCTCGCCGGCGGCAAACGCGAGGCTCGAAGCGCCGAGCAGTGCCAGCATCTTAAAAAACCGCATATCAGGGAGTATAGCGGCCTATGCCGTAGCGGCGGGTTGCGCGGGCGCCACCCAGGGCAAGGTGTCGCAGGTGGCGGGGTCGGCCACCTCGCCGGAGCGGCGGATGGCGCGCAGCAGGTCCAGCGCTTCGGGCAACGCGAACTGCTCGCCGATGAAGGCGGCGACGAAGCGGCCGCCGCGGATTTCGCCGCGCGATTCCATGCGGCGCAGCACCACCAGCAGGTCGCGCCAGGCGGGGGCGAGCGCCTCGCGAGCCGCGACATCGCGGAACACCACGCCCCAGCGAGCCAGCAACTGCCGCGCGAACGCTTCGGCATGGCCGTCGGGCGCGACCGCCGTGTGCCGCAGCAGCGCCCACCGGCCGGGCGCGTGGCGCGGGCGCGCCGTGCGCCCTCTGCCTTCGCCGCGGCGGCGTTTGGGGTCGAGCAGCGCGCGCAGATTCTCGAAACCATCGGCGGTCACCAGGCCCGCGGCCACCAGTTCCCACAGCGCGTCTTCCACTTCGCTGGCCAGGCGGCCGGTGGCGCGCGTGAGGTCGGCAAAGAACGACGCGCCGTGCGATTCAAGCGCTGCCAGCACTTCCCGCGCCGGGTGCGAGAGCGAATCCTTGGGCGAAGGTTGCGGCGTGGCCAGCAGCCACGGCGCATCGTCGCGCAGGAAGATGGCGAGCGGCGCCACCCGCGTGGGCCGCACGCGGCGGCTCTTGTTCTCTTCCTGCTCGCGCTCGAACGCCGGGTGCGGCGAGAGGCGGCCCCAACTCACTTCGCCCGAGAGGCAGAGCTGGTCCAGGTATTCCGGCTTGTACTTGCGCCACGCGGCGCGGCAGCACCTCCGATTCCCACGCGGCCGCCGCGAAATTCGCAGCCCTGCAGCTGCCGGATGATCTGCAAGCGTGCCATCCACGCCGTGCAGTTGCGTGCCCGGCGCGACGTGCTGCCAGCGATTCAGGAAGGCGTAGAAATCCGCCGTGGTGACGGGCTCGATTTCGCGGCGCAGGCGGCCGATGGTGAGCCGGTGAATGCGCGCCAGCAGGCGGCGGTGGCACCATTCGCAGTTCCGTCGGCCGGGCGATGAACTGCCCGCGCAGGATCTGGCCTTCGGCTTCCAGTTGCGCCAGCGCCTGGTCCACCAGGTCGCGCGGCATGGCCAGCGTGGCGGACAGGTGCGACGCGCGCAGCGGGCCGGAGCATTCGAACCAGCCGCGCAGGATCTCGGCGGCGCAGCGCTTCGGGGCTCTCGGGTACGGCGCGCGTAGCCGGCGGGCGCCGTGATCGCGCGGCTCGAATGTGGCCTGCGGATAGGCGCGGCGCGACCAGTTCCAGGCGTTCCGCCGGCACCCAGAAACGCGCCGAACGCCGTGGCGCGATTGGCCGCCGGCCAGTTGCTCGAACAGCGGCGCGAGCAGCGGCATCGGCGGGCATCAGGCTCAGCCCGCAAAGCGCCTCGTGCAATTCGTCGGCATCGCGCACCGGCGGCCAGGCTTCGGCGGCCACTTGCGCGATGGCGGCGGGGTCGAGCGCGCCGGCGCCTTCGGCATAATCGGCGGGCAGCGTGCGGCGCATCTGCACGGCGCGGGCGCGGCGTTCCTCCAGCGGCGCATCGTCCAGGAACGCGTACGGATTGGCGTTGAGAATCTCGTGCGAGAACGGCGAGGGCTCGGGCGTATCGATGGCCACGGTCGCGGATGCGCGCCGTCGCGAATGGCCTCGAGCACGGCGCTTGCAGGCCGTCCAGGTCCATGGCTTCGTACAGGCAGTTGTCGATGGTCTCCTTCACCAGGGGATGGTCGGGAATGCGGACCTCGCCGGTCAGGTTCTCGGGGCAGGCGGCCTGGTCGGGGAACACCGCGGCCATCAGGTCGTCGGCGCGCATGCGCTGGATGGGCGGCGGCACCTTGCGCCCGCCGCAGTAGCGCGGAATGGCCAGCGCGCGCGAGGCATTCCAGCGCCAGCGCGCGGTGAACATGGGCGCGGCCAGCAGCGCCTGCGTGAGCACGTCCTCCACCGTCTCCGGCGCGCAGAAATTCGAAGACCACTTCCAGCGGAAACGAGTGCTGCTCGCCCAGCGAGATGACGATGCCGTTATCGGTGGCGGCGGCCTGCAGTTCGAAATTGAACGAGCGGCAGAAGCGCTTGCGCAGCGCCAGTCCCCAGGCGCGGTTGATGCGCGCGCCGAACGGCGCGTGGATCACGAGCTGCATGCCGCCGCCTTCGTCGAAGAAGCGCTCGGCCACCACGCGTGTCGGTCGGTGGGCATCGCGCCCAGCGCGGCGCGCGCCGGCCTGCACGTAGTCCACGGCCTGTTCGGCGCCGCAGGCGGTCCAGGCCGCACTCGCACTGCCAGAAGGCGGCATCGGGCCGCGCGGCCATCTCCTCGCGCAGCCGCGGCCACCTCGCGCGAAAGCTCCGCGCGTGCGGCCGGGCGCTTCGCCGCGCCAGAACGGAATGCCGGGCGCCGCGCCGTGGGCGTCCTCCACGCGCACGCGCCCCGGTTCGATGCGGCGGATGCGCCAGGACGTGGTGCCCAGCAGGAAGACGTCGCCGGCCATGCTCTCCACGGCGAAATCCTCGTCCACCGTGCCCACCGTGGTGCCTTCCGGCTCGGCCACCACCAGGTACTGCGCGGTGTCCGGAATGGCGCCGCCCGAAGTGATGGCGGTGAGCCGCGCGCCGCGCCGGCCGCGCAGCCGATGGTTCACCGCGTCGCGATGCAGGTAGGCTCCGCTGCGCCCGCGCGCCGTGGCGATGCCTTCGGAGAGCATCGTCCAGCACCGCGTCGAAATCGGCGCGCTCCAGCGTGCGGTAAGGCCAGGCGCGGCGCACCAGGGCGAACAGCTCGTCCTCGCCGAACTCCTCGCAGGCGCACGCGGCCACCATCTGCTGCGCCAGAATATCGAGCGCGTTGCGCGGAATCTCCAGGCGGTCCAGCTCGCCGCGGCGGATGGCGCGCACCAGCGCGGCGCATTCGATCAGCTCGTCGCGCGTGGTGGCGAAGATGCGGCCCTTGGGCAGCGCGCCCACCCAGTGCCCGGCGCGGCCGATGCGCTGCAGCGCCACCGCGATGGAGCGCGGCGAGCCGATCTGGCAGACCAGGTCCACCGTGCCGATATCGATGCCCAGTTCGAGCGATGCGGTCGCCACCACGGCGCGCAGTTCGCCGTTCTTCAGCCGCCGCTCCGCCTCCAGGCGCAGCGCGCGCGAGAGGCTGCCGTGGTGCGGCAGCACCGCGTTCTCGCCCAGCCGCTCGTCCAGGTGATGCGCCACGCGCTCGGACAGGCGGCGCGTGTTGACGAAGACCAGCGTGGTGCGGTTCTCGCGGATCAGCTCGGCCACGCGGTCGTAGATCTCGTCCCACATTTCGTTGCTGGCCACCGGCGCCCAGTTCGTCGCGCGGCACTTCCACCGCCAGTTCCATGTCGCGGCGATGGCCCACGTTGACGATGCGGGCGTGGTCGCTCAGGAACGCCGCCACTTCCTCGATCGGCTTCACGGTGGCGGAAAGCCCGATGCGCTGCGGCTCGCGCCGTCCGCTCTGCTCCACCAGGCGGTCCAGCCGCGCCAGCGTGAGCGCCAGGTGCGAGCCGCGCTTATCGTCCGCCACGGCGTGGATCTCGTCCACGATCACGGTGCTGACGCTGCGCCAGCATCTCGCGCGGCTGCGCGGCGGTGAGCAGAATGTAGAGCGATTCCGGCGTGGTGACCAGGATGTGCGGGCCGTTCGCGCGTCATCCGCTGGCGCTCCCACTGCGGCGTATCGCCGGTGCGCAGCGCGGTGCGGATGGGCGCCAGCGCCACGCCGCGTTCGCGCCGCCAGCGCCGCGATCTCGGCCAGCGGCACCTCCAGGTTCTTGTGGACGTCGTTGCTCAGCGCCTTGAGCGGCGAGACGTAGACCACCTCGGTCTGGTCGGGCAGCGGACCCAGGCGCGCGCGGCGCACCAGGGCATCGATGCAGTGCAGGAACGCGGCCAGCGTCTTGCCGGACCCGGTGGGCGCGGAGATCAGGACGTCGTGCCCCTCGCGGATCTCCGGCCAGCCCCGCAGTTGCGGCTCGGTAGCCTGGCCAAAACGCGCTGGTGAACCATTCCGAAACAAGGGGATCGAAGCAGGAAAGCACTCTACCGTTCATTTTACCCCTTGGTCGCTGACGTGCTCACTGATTCGCGCCATGAAACTGCTTATCGGAATCCTCGTGGGGCTCCTGGTAGTAGCGCCGCTGGGCGCCTATCTCTACGTGAAGTTGGGATTTCTCTCGCTCGCCACTACCGCCAAGCCGTTGCCGCTGGAGGAACTTATGGCGCATACGGCACTCCGCGAGAGCATCGGCAGCGCCAAAGACCGCCCGAATCCGTTGCCCGTCACCGACGAAAATCTGCTGGCCGGCTGCAAGACGTACCGCGACCACTGTGCGGTATGTCACGGACTGCCGGGCGAATCGAAAACCGTAATCGCCGCCGGCATGTTCCCCCCTCCCCCGCAATTGCTGGAAGGGCGCGACATGGTCACGGACGACCCGGAAGGCGCCACCTTCTGGAAGGTTTCCAACGGGATCCGTCTCTCCGGTATGCCGCGTTTCGATACCCTTCCGGAAACCACCCGATGGCAGGTCACGATGCTCCTCAAACATGCCGATCACCTGCCGCCGGCGGTGCAGGCCGGCCTTCGGCGGTAGCTGCACATGCTACAATCGGGACAAATTCACCCTTTTTGCGAGGTGCTGCAATGCCCGAGAATAACGATCTTTCCCGCCGGGACTTGTTGAAGGCCGCGGGCGCTGTGACCGCCGTTGCTTCGGCGCTCCCCACTCTGCAAACCGCCAAGGCCGCGGGCGAGCCCATCCGCTACGGCATGATCGGCACCGGCAGCCGCGGAACTTACCTGCTCAAACACCTGAAAAACATCGAAAACGGTAAGTGCGTGGCGCTCTGCGATATCAATGCCGAACACCTCAAGCACGGCGTGGATACCATCGGCAACAATCCCCGCACCTATTCGGATTACCACCAGTTGCTGGAGCAGAAAGACATCGACGCGGTCTTCGTGATCACGCCCCTGTTCGTACACTTCCCGCTGACGCGCGACGTACTGCTCGCGGGCAAGCATGTATTCTGCGAAAAGTGCCTGGTATTCAAGCCGGAAGAAGTGCATGCCCTCACCGCCCTGGTGCAGGAGCATCCCAAGCAGATTCTGCAAACCGGCCTGCAGCGCCGCTACAGCTACTTCTACCAGACCGTGAAGGACATGGTGGATAAGGGCATCCTGGGCAATGTGCATCACATCCACGCCCAGTGGCATCGCAACATGATCAACAAGCCCAGCTCCCTGTGGACCATGAAGCCGGGCGGCGAAAAGAATATCGACAACTGGCGCGTCTATCGCTCCATGTCCGGCGGCCTCACCGCCGAGTTGACCTCCCACCAGGTGGATGTTTCCGACTGGATGTTCGGCTCCAAACCCGAATTCGTCATGGGGCTGGGCAGCCTGGACATGCTGAAGGACGGGCGCGACGTCTACGACAATATCCAGTTGATCTATAAGTACCCCAACGGGCAGAAGCTCACGTATTCCTCCATCAGC
This sequence comes from uncultured Solibacteraceae bacterium, assembly GCA_963835555.1. Lineage (GTDB taxonomy): Bacteria > Acidobacteriota > Terriglobia > Bryobacterales > Bryobacteraceae > Sulfopaludibacter. Next base: position 569,464 of record CAWIGC010000038.1, read on the forward strand.
ACCAACCAGTTCCTGCCGTACTTCAACGGCAATCGCCCCGAAATGGGCGAGATCATCATGGGCACGGACGGCACCATTGAAATCACCGTGGGTGACGACATCCACCCGCCCATCGCCTGGTGGTATCGCGAGCCCCCCAAGACCACCACGGTGACCACCGCCGCCGACAAAAACAAGCCGTTCGTCGCCGGCGCCACCATGGTGGCATCCGGCGGAGCCAATGGGCCCATCCCGCTGAACACTCCGCGACCTGGCCTTCAGCGGCAACGAAGGATTCTTCACACGCGAAGCAAAGTTTGCACGCCGCTGGCTCACCGCCAAGGGCGTGATGGTGCAGGAAGAGTCGCGCAATCCGGTGGATGTGGAACTGGAGAGCTTCTTCAACAGTTGCCGCGACGGCGTAAAACCGAAAGCCGATCTGGAAGTGGGCATGGCCGATGCCGTGGCCGTAATTCTCTCCAACCTGGCCATGGACGAAGGCCGCAAAGTCTACTTCAACGAGATCGACAAGATGGGCCTGGACACCAAGAAACTTACCACCCAGGCGCCCGGCAAGCCCGCTCACAACATCGGCGGATAGCTCACTCGCCGATTTCCGGCAATCGCCATTGAAGCGGCGTCCCCGCACGCCGTATACTGGGGACGCGTGGGAACCGGGCGGAAACTCGTCTTATTAGCGCTGGCGGCGGGACTACTGCGCGCCGCGGATTCTCCGGAATTTTTGTACCGGTTCCACCTGCCCACCCGCGCCGCCAGGGTCGAGTGGAGTTCCACCGGTCCCGCCAATTGGGACGTGACCGTCACGGTGGATGCCGCAAAGTGCCGGCTCATCTGCTCGTACCGCCTCAAGCGTAATTCCCCCGCCGCACGCCTGCTGGCCCCGCCCGTCGTCGTCGTCCGCGTGTATTCCGACCTGGTATCTTTACCGTACAAACTGACGGTGGACCCCGCCGGACTCGAAGTTCCCTCTGTCGCGGCAAAGTGCCCGATGCGGTGCGGCAATCCCTATCTGCCCGGCCGTAAACTGGTTGCCGTTGCCCCGTCGCGCGCCTACGCGCCACTTCCCGCGGCATCGCCGGTAGCATGTGTCTCCATGGCGACCCGCCCTCCTGGAGCGTCCCCGCTAAACGCACCCCTTCGGATTTAGACTCTCCTGTTGCAACCGCAATTCCCGGAATTTGCTGCCACAGGAGGATTGTATGAATTTTCAGTTGGACAACCGCACTCGCGTGCTGTGCCTTCATGCCGCCGCCAAGCGGCTTCAGATGCCGGAACGAACGCTGCGTTATCAGGCCAGCCGGGGCCGCATCGAAGGAGCCTTCAAACAGGGGAAACTGTGGAAGTTTCCAGTCACCGCGCTCACTTCGCCAATTCGGCACGCGACTGCCGGGCCGGGGTGACTTGAATTTCTCCTCCGCGTCTTCCTCCGCGTCTCTGCGACTCCGCGGTAGGCTTTCCGTGGGTGTGAAGTGGAACCCAGTTAATGATGATGGTGCCCTTCGTGATCTTCCAGGTGTACCGGAATGGCGCAGCCGGTCTCGGAGATGGCGCAACTCACGTGCTCGAACTGCACCGTAGTGTGCGCGATGCGGAACTGCTCGGCCAGCATCGTGTTGAGGCTCCGCAGAATGCAATCGCTGGCGGAAGGCGGCACATCTTCGATCAATACGTGACAGCTTAGCGCATGGGTGCTCGATCCCAGGCTCCAGATGTGCAGATCGTGTACGTCCAAAACCCCGGTTGTAGAGCGCATCGCCCTGGCAACCTCCGGCAGCGCCAGACCGCGCGGCAGCCCTTCCAGCAGAATGTTGAGCGACTCGCGGATGATGTCCCAGGCGGTCCAGATGATCAGAATGCCGATCAGCATGGAAAGAATCGGGTCCACCCGCACCCATCCGGTGTAGCGGATGATCACGGCGCCGGCGATAATGGCCAGCGACCCCACTGCGTCGCCCAGCATGTGGATGAAGGCGCTGCGCACGTTAATATCGTTCTTACTGGCCTGCCGCAGGGACAGCATGATGCCGCCGTTGAGCACCAGCCCCAGGGCCGCCACCGCGATCATCACGTTTGCGTGCACGGCTTCGGGGTTCCGCAGGCGCTCCACGCCCTCGTAAAGAATCCATACGGACAGCGCCACCAGGGTCAGCGCATTGACGAAGGCGGAAAGCACACCGGCGCGGTGGTAACCGTACGTCTTGGATTCGTTCGCCGGCTTGGATTGCAGATAGAATCCGAACCAGGCCAGAAAGAGGGCCAGGGCGTCGGTAAAGTTATGCCCTGCATCGGAAAGCAGCGCCAGGGAATGGGACTGGATACCGGCAACTACCTCGATAACCACGAACAGCGAGGTGGCTGCCAGCGACCATTGCAGCCGGCTGCCGGTGGCTCCGTGATGGTGATGGCTATGTGAGTGCGAATGCACAAGTGCTTCCCTATTCCAGTTTAACCGGACCCCGGCTGGAATGTTTTCCCTTCGATAAGCGGGTATGATGGCGGAAGTCTCATGTTTGCGTTCTTCCGCCAGTTATTCTCGACAGAGTTCATGCCGCATGGCATGTGTTATCTCTGGGATCCAGCCGTACTCTGGGTCAATGTGATTTCCGACGCCGTGATCGCGGCTTCGTACTACGCCATTCCGTTCCTGCTGTTTTATTTTGCCCGGCGGCGGCGGGACATCAGCTTCAAGTGGATCTTCGTGGCCTTCGGCATGTTCATTCTGGCTTGCGGAACCACCCACCTGATGGGTACGGTGACGGTTTGGCACCCCATCTACCGGCTCGACGGAGTCATCAAGGCCGTCACCGCCGTGGCTTCGGTCGCCACCTTTGCCGGGCTGATTCCCATGATGCCGGCGCTCATCAGCCTGCCCAGCCCCGCGGCCCTCGCGCGCGAAATCGAGGTCCGGCGCGGGGCCGAAGAGCGCATTCGAAAAATCAACGAGGAACTGGAAATGCGCGTAGCGGACCGCACCGCTTCGCTGGAGCAGGCGCTCCAGGACCTGCGCAAGGAAATGATGCGCCGTCAGGAACTGGAGCGCGAATTGATTCAGGCCCAGAAGATGGAAGCCGTGGGACGCCTGGCCGGCGGGATCGCGCACGACTTTAACAACCTGCTCACGGTAATCTTGGGCTACGACGAAATCCTGCGGGATCACGTGAAAGACGATCCCATCGCGCTGGAGTATGCCTGCGAAATCTCCCAGGCCAGCGAACGGGCCGCCGGTCTCACCAACCAACTGCTGGCGTTCAGCCGCAGACACGTGTCGGCGCCGCGGATTACCGACCTCAACGCCCTCGTCCACAATATCGACAAGATGCTAAAACGGGTCATCGGTGAGGATCTCGAACTGGAAACGCGCCTCGCCCCGGCTCTCGCCCCCGTAAAAGTAGATCCTTCCCACATCGACCAGGTGATACTGAACCTGGCGGTGAATGCCCGCGACGCCATGCCGGAAGGCGGAAAGCTCACGATCGAAACCGCCAACGTGGAGATCACCGAAGAGTATGCCTCGGGACACATCGGCCTCGCTCCGGGACACTGGGTGATGCTGGCGGTGAGCGATAGCGGCGTAGGCATGGACGCGGCCACACGCGAGCGGATCTTCGAGCCCTTCTTCACCACCAAGGAAAAAGGCAAAGGCACGGGGTTGGGTCTGTCGATTGTCTACGGCATCGTGAAGCAGAGCGGCGGCGAGGTGCTGGTCTACAGCGAACCGGGTCACGGCACCGTTTTCAAGATTTATCTGCCCGCCGCGCCGGCCGCCGAGCCCGCCCCGGCGGTGACTCCGCACGTACCGCTGACACCGGGCGGCGCGACAGTCCTGCTGGTGGAAGATGAAGATCAGGTGAGGGCGCTCACCCGCCTCATGCTCGAGCGCCGCGGCTACCACGTTCTGGTGGCGGCCACGCCCGAAGAGGCCGTACGCATCGCCGGGCAGGCCGGCGACCAGATCGACCTGCTGCTGACCGATGTCGTGATGCCGCTGCGCTACGGAACCGACCTGGCGGTCGAGGTGCAAGCGCTTCTGCCCCGAATCCGCGTACTGTTCATGTCCGGTTATACCGACAATTCCGTGGTCAGGCAGGGGCTGCTTTCGGCCGGCACGGCTTTCATCCAGAAACCGTTCACCGCGCCCGATCTGGATCGCAAGGTGCGCGAAGTTCTGTCCCAATAGCGCGGCCCGACCTACATCCTGATCCAGTACGGCATCAGGCGCAGGTAGCCCCCTTGCATCCACGCGCGATACGGAACGTTGCCGAAGACCTGTTTGAGTTGGGCGTCCAAGGCATCGGGCTGCGATTTCTTCGTCAGGAAATCGAACAGTGTGCGCGACTGCGGGTAGACATCGATATTCACGTTCTGGTTGGCCGCGATGTGCGCCTTCTCCTTCACCAGTTGGACCGCCGTATCCAGCCCGCCGAGTTGATCCACCAGCCCATGCGATTGCGCATCCGTACCCAGCCACACGCGCCCCTGGGCTACCGGCTCGATCTGGTCGAACGTCCGGTGCCGCGCCGCGGCCACCTTGCTGACGAAGTCGCGATAGCTCTCGTCGATCCCCTTGCGCAGCAGATCGCGTTCCTCCGGGGTCAGGGCGCTATAGTCGGAATCGATATCGGCGTGGCGGCCCCGCTCGACGAAGTTCTTGGTGACGCCGAGTTTGTCATACAGCCCGTGCAGGTTGGGTTTCCCGAAGACCACCCCGATGGAGCCGGTTTCCGTCGCCGGATAAGCCACGATCGGCGCGCCCGCCATGGCCATGTAGTAGCCCCCCGAAGCCGCCACGTCGCTCATCGAAATCACCAGCGGCTTCTTCTGGCTCAGCAGGTTCATCTCGCGCCACATTTCGTCGGAGGCAGTGACTTCTCCTCCCGGAGAATCGATGCGCACGATCACACCCTTCACGCCCGCATCGGCGGCCACCTGACGAAGCATCCGGTCGAATCCGTAGCTGGTCAGGTTGTCCTCCGTGCCGTCATCGGTGGAATCGCCGCGGATGATGTCGCCCTGCGCCACCACCAGGGCTATCCGGCTGGTACCGCCCAGACCCACGCTGCTCGCCGGAACCTTGGCATAGCTCTCGATCGAAACCTTCTTCGGTTCGCCGGATTTCAGCGCGGTCTTGAGTTCGCCGTACATCTGGTCTTCAAAGCGGAGTTCATCCACCAGGCCCGCTTTCAGCCCCTGTGCGGCCGTGTACGGACCCTGATCGATCAGCGCGCGGACTTCGTCGGGCGACTTCTTTCTCCCGGCCGCAATGCGGTTCACGATATTGCCATAGATGCCGTCTACCACCCGGTCCATCACTTCGTGCGTTTCCGGGCTCATGTCGGAACGGGTGAACATATCGCCGAAATCCTTGTACTTGCCGGCATGTTCGATTTCCACGTTCACGCCCAGTTTGTCCAGGGTCTTCTTGAAGTACATCACCTCGGCGCGCAGTCCCTTGATATACATCTGATCGGCGGGCCCGATAAAGATCCGGTCCGCGCCCATCGCCACGTAGTAATCGTGCATCGCGGGGGTGCGCAGATAGGCGTAAACGGGCTTGCCGGATTTGCGAAACTGCTCCAGATCGGCGCGCAGTTCCTCGCTCTTGGCCCATCCCACAGTCAGCCCCTCCGGCTCCAGGACCACTGCCTTGATGTGCGGATCCACCGCCGCCTTGCGCAGCGCCATCCATACGTTGCCGATGGTGATGGCGGGGCCGCGGCCCAGAAAATCGGGCAGCTCGATAGGCGGCTTCTCCGGAATATCGCCCTCCAGGCGGAGCACCAGCACCGAGTTATCGGCGATCTGGGGCGGTTTCTCACGCAGGCGCAGCGCCGCAAAGAACAGCAGGATCACGGACAGGAACACCAGCGCAACGCCGGTAATCAAACCGATCAGGAACTTGGCCATGGCTACTTTGATAGTAGCTTAGACCGCCTCCTCGCCCTTCCGCAGAGCGCGCAGATCGATACCCAGCGCCTGGCACTTTTTGTAAAGATGGCTACGCTCCAGGCCCAGCGCCTTGGCGGTATCGGTCATGCGCTGGTTGTGCCGCCTCAGTTCGGCCAGAATCTGATCGCGCTCGAACGTACCCACCCGCTCGGCCAGAGGGCCTTCGAAGCTCGGCGCCGCCGCCGAAACGGGCGGATCGCCGTGATTTTGCGGCAGCGCCAGCCGTACCGCCGCAGCGTCCACCGCGCCGTCCGCCAGCAGCAGCAGCCGCTCCACCACGTTGCGAAGCTCGCGGACATTGCCGGTCCAGGGATAGCGTTCCAGGGCCTGCAGGGCCTCTGCCGTGAACGGCTTCGGTTTCCATCCGTTCTGTTCGGCCACCTGTGCCGCGAAGTGCGCTACCAGCGCCGGAATATCGCCGGGACGCTCGCGCAGCGGAGGCAGGAACAGCGGAAAAACGTAGATGCGATGGTACAGGTCCTGGCGGAAAGCGCCCTTCTTCACCAGGTCGTCCAGATTGTGATGCGTGGCCACCAGCACACGCACATCCACCGGGATGGTGCGGTCGCCGCCTACACGCTCCACCTGCCGTTCTTCCAGCACGCGCAGCAGCTTGGCCTGCATCGCCAGCGGCATGTCGCCGATTTCGTCCAGAAACAGCGTGCCGTGATTGGCCTGTTCGAACTTGCCGATGTGGCGCGAAGCGGCGCCCGTGAAGGAACCTTTTTCGTGGCCGAACAGCTCGGATTCGATCAGCTCCCCCGGCACCGCCGCGCAGTTCAAAGTCACGAATGGGCCGTCGCGCCGCGGGCTGCGCTCATGCAGGGCCCGGGCAATCAGTTCCTTGCCGGTTCCGGTCTCCCCCAGAATGCAGACGCGCGCCTCGCTGGCCGCCACGCGATCCACCTGCGCCATCACGCGGTGCATGGCTTCTCCGGCGTGGACAATCTCGTGCTTGCCCACCCGCTGTCGCAAGTCGCGGTTCTCCTGCTCCAGGCGTTTCAACCGGAGCACGTTGTCCACGGTCAGCAGCAGCTTGTCGGTAGACAGCGGCTTCTCCAGAAAATCGACCGCGCCCAGGCGTGTGGCCCGCACCGCCATTTCGATATTGGCCTGGCCCGAAATCATCACCACGGGCACCGAGATGCCCAGATTGCGCAGGTCTTCCAGCAGCGAAAGGCCGTCCTTTCCCGGCATCACCACGTCCGAAAGCATCATGTCGAACGGTGTGGACTTCACCAGTTCCAGCGCGCGCGCCGCGTTGTCGCATACCGTGGCCTCATGTCCGGCCAGGCGGAAGGCGCGCGCCAGGGACGCCAGCGTGTTGGCGTCGTCATCGACAATCAGCAGATGTGCCATAGAAAAGGGGCTAAGAGTCTGTCCCCTTTATAACAACTCCCGGACCGCCTTCTCTACCCGTTCCAGTTCGGCGATCTCCACGCCCAGCGGCGCCGTCTTCAGCTCGGCGAACTTGCGGGCGCTCACCATCACCCGGCTTTCCATCGATCCCACCACGCTGTTATGCGCCTCCACGGCCCGCTCCAGACACCGGCCCACGCGGTTCATATGGTCGCCCATATCGCTGAGCCGCTTGAACAGCTCTTTGCCCAGCGCGCTGATTTCCGCCGCATTTTCCGCGATCTTTTCCTGCCGCCAGCCGTAGGCCACCGCCCGCAGCAGCGCGATCAGCGTGGTGGGCGTAGCCAGAATCACGTTCTGCTCCACCCCGGCTTCGATCAGTGCCGCATCGCTCTCCAGCGCGGCGCTGAAGAAGCACTCGCCCGGCAAAAACAGGACCACGAACTCCGGCGCGTGATCGAACTGCTCCCAGTACGACTTCCGCCCCAGCGCGATCACGTGCGTGCGCACCTGCCGCGCGTGATCGGCAAAACGCGCCTTCCGCGTGGCATCGTCGGGCGCCTCGATGGCGCGCAGGTACGCGTCCAGCGGCGTCTTCGCATCCACCACGATGGTCTTGCCCGCCGGCAGCCGCACCAGCAGGTCGGGACGCAGGCGGCCCTCTTCGCCGAACAGCGTGGTCTGCGCGCTGAAGTCGCAATGGTCCAGCATCCCGGCCATTTCCACCACGCGCCGCAGTTGAATCTCGCCCCAGTTGCCGCGCACCGCCGGCGTGCGCAGCGCCGTCACCAGCTTGCCGGTCTCGGCGCGTAGTTGCGACTGCGTCTCCAGCAGGCTGCGCACCTGCTCGTGCAGCGACGCATAGGCCCCGGCTCGCGCTTTTTCCATTTCCTGAATCTGCGCATCCACCTTCTCCAGCGACGCGCGCACCGGCGTCACCAGTTCGCCGATGGCCCGCTGCCGCATCTCCAGATCGCCGGAAGCGGATATCTGGGTTTGCGCCAGCGTGGCCTTAGCCAGATCCAGAAACGCCTGATTGTTACGTGCCAGCGCATCCGCCGAAAGAGCCCGGAACGCCGCTTCCGTGTCCTGCCTCCGCCACCGCAACACCGCCCACGCCAGCACAAAGCCCGCAATAAAACAGAGAACCGGGAGAATGTTTTGCATCTCAGGTACTATTATCGCGCGCGCCGCGCGCCGCCCGGGGACATATCAATGGGCCGGCGACGGCCGGATGAGGCCTTCCTCCGAATGGCGCTGCTATTTCCCCCGTTCCAGCAACCCCTTAACCAGAGCCCCCAGCTTCAGAAACGCCGCGTAATCCGAAGGTTTCTCAAAGTAGCCATCGAATCCCAACGCCGTCAACTCCTCGCGATCCTGAGAAACCGCCGATGAAGTAACCACCAGCACCGCCAGATCCTTCGTCCGCAAATTAGTGCGAATGTGCCGTAATACCTCCCGTCCGCTGTACTTCGGAAGATTCAAATCCAGAAGCACCAGGGCTGGCCGGTCTTCTTCATCCAGAAACCGCAGCGCCGTCTGGCCATCGTGAACTACGTCGAGCTCGGCCCGAACACCCGCGCCCTCCAACGCTTCCCGAATCAGGAACACATCCGTCTTGCTGTCCTCAATCACCAGCACGCGCGGCGCCTCGTCCATCGAATCCTCACCCAGGGAGCGTGAAGTAGAATCGGCATCCCTCGCCGGCATCGGATTCGACCCAGATGCGGCCGTGATAGCGCTCGACGATCCGCTTACATATGGCCAGGCCGATACCTGTCCCCGAGTATTCGTCGCTTGTGTGAAGGCGTTTAAATAGTCCAAAGATCTGCTCCCTGAATGCGGGCTCAATACCGATTCCGCGATCCGCAACGCAGAACAGCCAGAAGCCATCCTGCCGCCGCGCTGTAATCCTTACGACCGGAGCAACCCCCGGCCGCCGGTACTTGAGTGCATTGCCGATCAAGTTCTGAAAAAGAGACTGAATTTGCGTCGGATGAACGGACACATAGGGCAATGGGTCAGCTTGTACCGAACCGCCGCTTTCCGCGATCGTCCCTTTGAGGTTGGCCAGCGCTGTCTGCAAAGCCGCCATCGCGTCCACGGGCTCACTCGGCTTGTCTACCATCGATGCCTGCGTGTACGCCAGCAGATCCCGCACCAGCGCCTCCATGCGGTCCGCGCCGGTCCGCACGTTTTCCAGGAAGTCTACTGCCCTGCCGTCCAACTTATCCCGATATCGCTTGCCCAGCATTTCGCTGTAGATCTTCACGGTGCGCAGCGGCTCTTTCAGATCGTGACTCGCGGAATAGGCGAACTGTTCCAGATCCTGGTTTACCCTCCGCAGTTCCTCTTCCGCGATCTTCCGCTCCGTCACGTCGCGCGTTGTCCCGGCAATCAACTCCACCTCGCCATTGGCACCCACCACCGGTACGAAAATGTAATCGTAAATGCGCCGGCCCGCCGTGCCACTGAATGGCACTTCGCCGCGAACCGCCCGCCGCGCGGACACTACCTCTTCAATCTCCCGGTCATGCATCTCCGCGTGCCAGGGCTCGTAACCCAACTCCAGGCAACTCTTCCCCAGAGCCTCTTCGCGTGTCTTTCCCCACATCTTCAGCAAAGAGTCGTTCGCGAAAACAAACCGGTGATCCCGGTCGAAGACATACACCAGGTCCGGCGTGCTCGATACAATCGCCTCGTAGAGCCGGCGCTGCTGTTCCGATTCCGCCGTCAATCGCGCGATCTCCTCCTCCGCAAGCTTACGTTTAGACACATCCCGCGCCGTGCCGAACCACTCGATCACCTCGCCATCCCCGCTCAACCGCGGCACCGCCCGGGAATGCGTCCAACCCAGCGACCCGTCCGCCCGGATTACCCGGTGTTCCAGTTCAAACATCGTCTTACTCTGGATCGCTTTCGCGACCGTCCGCAAAACCATCTCATGGTCGTCCGGATGGATATACCGGTTCAGCCAACTGCGGCTCGGGTCCGTCGTGTCGGCCATAAGATCCCTACCCGATAGTCGCCGCATTTCGCTCCAGTCCGGACTCATTTGGTAAATCGCGTCTGCATTGGCCGTCACAAACGCCCGGAACCGCTCCTCGGACTCCTTAATCTCCTCGCGAACACTCACCTGCGACGAAATATCCCGGAAATAGCAAACCACGCCGAAGCGTCCGTCGGGAAGCGGAATACGATTGATCCGCCACTCGTAATATTCAGTTCCGCCGCGATCCATACGCAGGGAACTGTATTCCGGCGCTTCATACGCTTCGCCGGTCTCCAGCGTATGGCGAAATAGCCGCACGACTTCGTCGGCAGATTTCCTCGGGCCACAGCTTGTGAATCACCTCGTTGAAATCGCGTCCAATCAAATCGGGGATATTGCCGAAAACCGGCATCGCCTTCGGATTGGCATGCCGGATCCGGAAATCGTCATCCACCAGGTACACCCCAATCGGCGCCTCGTTCAGCAGCGTTTCGAATTGCGCGCGCGCCTCATTCCGTACCTGTCTCAGTTGCAGAGCCGTTTCCACCCGCGCCAGGAGTTCGTTCGCGCTGAACGGCTTCACCAGATAATCGTCGGCCCCCGCCGCCATACCTTCAATGCGGCTCTCCTCACCGGCGCGCGCGGACAGCAGGATTACCGGGATGTCGCGCAAATAGGGATCGGCCCGCAATGCCTGCAGCAGTCCATAGCCGTCAAGCCTCGGCATCATGACATCCGAGAGAATCAGGGCCGGCGGGTGAGCACGCGCGGCTTCCAGAGCCGCCTCGCCATCGCCCACCGCCTCCACATCGTACCGGTCGCCCAGCAACCGGCTCACATAGGCGCGCATGTCCGCGTTGTCATCCGCCCAGAGAATCCGGGACAGCCTCGCGGACCGTCGCGGGGTCTCCGCCGGGCCATTCAACCCCACGTGGTCGGGGAGCCAGCGCAACGCCTCCTCCACATATGCCGCCGGCGTCACCGCGGTAGAAGCGCGCGCATCGGCCGCCCGTATCCGTCCCACGTCCAGATGCGCTTTGCCCATCGGAATGGTAACCGTAAACGTGCTGCCTTGTCCGAAAACGCTCTCCACCGCAATTGTTCCGCCGTGAAGCCGCGCCAGTTCCTTCACCAGCGCCAGACCAATCCCGGTGCCCTCATGCGTTCTACCGCGGTTCCGTTCGACCCGGTGAAACCTCTCGAACATGTGCGGCAATTCTTCACTCGGAATCCCCACCCCCGTGTCGCGAACCGTCAGCCGGGCCGACCCGTCCACCGTCTCCAGCCGCACGCCGATCCCGCCTTCCAGCGTGAACTTGAAAGCATTGCTCAGAAGATTCAGGACGATCTTCTCCCACATGCCCCGGTCCACATAGACCGCCTCGCCACTTTGGAGCGGCGCGCACTCCACATGCAGCCGCAGACCCGCTCTCTCGCAGAGCGACCGGAAATTGCTCGCCAGTTCCGCCGTGAACGCCGCCAGATCCGTGGCCTCGTACAATGCCTGCGCGCGCCCCGCCTCAATCCGCGAGAAGTCCAGCATGGTATTGACCAGCTTCAGCAGGCGCAACGCATTGCGATGAGAAATAGCAAGACTGTCCGCGGCGCCTGCCGGCATGGCGCCATGCCGGCCCGAGAGGGTATCTTCCAGCGGACCCAGGAGCAGCGTCAACGGCGTGCGGAATTCATGGCTGACATTGGCGAAGAACTGCGTCTTCAAAACATCCAGCTTCGCCAGTTCCTCCCGCTGCCGCGCGATCTCGCGCTCATATGCCTTTTTCTCCGTGATGTCCCGGCCCTCCGCCGCGATGAACACCACCTTCCCCGCTTCGTCTTTCACCGGCATCAAAGACGCATCGATCACGATGGTCTCCTTCCCGCCGGCGCGGCCATAAATCTCCGTATCCCACCGCACGAACTCGCCCTGCGCCGCGCGGCGGATGGAATCCCGTATGCCGGAATTAATCTCCTCGGAAACCTGCCACCAAAACGTGGTCCAGAAAGGCCGCCCCTCGACATCGGAAAGTCTGATGCCTACCGCGTCCAGCGCGACCTGATTGATCTCCAGCACCGTGCCCTGTGCGTCCAGCAGCCCTACAAATTGGACCATCGAGTCGAGCGCGATGCGCGCAATCTTCTGGCGGTAGCGCTCGCGCGTATCGTCCGCCAGCAACTCCGTGCCGCGTACGGTCAGCAACACTTCACCGCCCGCGCCCGTCACGTCGCGGGCTTCCGCCAGGAGTGATGTGACCGCCCCATCTTCGCTCCGCACCGGCGCGACGGTAAGATCCAGCAGCACCGTCTCCAGTCCGTTCTTCTGCACCCGCGATGGAACGTCGCAGCGGACGAAGTCGCCCCGAGCCGCCTGGAGCACAGCCTGCCGCACCGTCTCGACCGTCTCCTGCGAGGCCTCCCACCACATGGTCGTCCAAAAAGGCCGGCCAACTACCTCCGCCTCCGTCAGCCCCGCACGTTCCAGCGTAGCTGGGCTGCACCCGAGCACACCGCCTTCCAGGCTGATCGAACACACCAGCCGGAACCGGTCTGCCGTATTCGCACGGCCAAACTTTTTCAGCAAGTGGTTAAGCGTGCCCTGCGCCCCCGCTACAGTCATCCGGTTGCACCGCCCCGGTTGCCGGCAATCACGACGATCATTCTAACAGCGTCCGCCCCAGCCCCCTCTACATCCTCGTAACACTCCTGCGAGGAATCGCACACACGAAAACCGGCACTTCCTGTTGCAAATCTTTCTTTTCCTGGGCATCATCGACCACCGTAATTTGAACGGATGTTCGGCCCCGCATCGCCGGCGACTTCCAAACCGTCATGTCGATTTCATCTAACTGCAATCCCAAGCCGCTACTCTCCGCCGGAGGAGGGTACACTTTGAATACACGCTATACGACAACACTAGCTCTGCCGTTCGCGGTCATGCTGTCCTCGATGGCCTACAGCGCGGATCTGAAGCAGGATCATGTGCTGCTGGTCAGCATCGATGGAATGCACGCGGTCGATTACGAAAACTGCGTTTTACGACGTGGCTTGGGATCGCGTCCTGGCGCCGCCCCAAAACACCACCGGCAACGGATTGGCCGGCGGAGCTTGCATTGCGGGAAAAAATAACGGAACACAGACAGAATGCGAGGAAGGCAATGAAATCAACCAGTTGCTACTGAACGGAGGCGGCCCGTACAAATCGGTCATCGACGGTGGCGTACTCTCGCTCGATCCCACCCGGCTGGTGCGCGATCCGTTCTCATAGCCTTCGGCATGAACTTCCAGGCCGTCAGCGTTGGTCAGAAGCTGATCGAAAACGGAGTCAAGGGCGGCTACACCGACGCCGCGGGAGATCCGACGCCCGAATTGTTGAGTGAAATCACATTCGTCGATGGCGCGATCGGCGAGATGGTTCAGGCGCTCAAGAGCCAAAATCTGCTGGAGGCCACCACCATCATAATCACCGCCAGGCACGGCCAGTCCCCTATCGATCCCCATCGCTTTTTCCCGATTCCCGGCCACTCCGGCGCCAACGGTACGTCGCCGGCCAATCTCCTCGCCGCGCAGGGATACATGCCGGCAGTGGAAACGGCGGGTCCCGGCCCAACCGAGGATGATATTTCCCTATTATGCCTCTCGCCTGGGAACACCACCGCCACGAACACAACAGCAGCAGTCAATTTCCTGGAAAGCAACGCACAAACCGCGGGCATCGGCCGGATTTTCTAACAAGCCTCTCTCGGGACTATGTTTAACGCACCTGGCGTGCCTACGGTGAACGGTCTTTGCTGCGCTTTGCTGCCCGGGGGCGCCCCCCGCACGCCCGATATCATCGTGGCGCCGAATATCCGGTTCCCTGGATGCGCCCGCATTTTCCGCTGCTCCGTGCAACAATGAACGTCATGCCCAGACTCATCACTGTCTTACTCGTTTTGATAACTACAACGCGAAAGGCCAGCGCAAACTCATCGACTATGGCAACGGCGTCGGGACGAGCTATGACTATGATCCTCTGACCTTCCGCCTGATCCATCTCCAGACCTTGCGTGGCGTGGAACATCTAAAAGCCTCTCCTACACTTACGACCCGGCGGGCAACATCACTGCCATCCGCGACGATGCTCAGCAGACGATTTATTTCAACAATCAGGTGGTCGAACCCCATGCGGACTACACCTACGACGCCATTTACCGCCTGATCGAGGCCACCGGCCGCGAGCACATCGGGCAGGCGTCGCAGCCGCAGACTACGTGGGACGACCAGTTCCGGGTCCAACTGCCCGCAGCCCAATGACGGTCAGGCCATGCGGTATATACCGAGCAGTACGAGTACGATGAGGTCGGGAATTTCCTGCATTTGATCCACCGGCCCAGAATGGTCATTAGACACGCCATTACAATTACAACGAACCCAGCCTCCTTGAACCGGGTAAGACCAGCAACCGCCTGAGCCAGACCAGTCGGCACAACGACCGAGACCCATACCTACGATGCTCACGGCAACACGACCGGCATGCCGCACCCCGCCCGAATGGACTGGGATTTCAAGGACCAGTTCCAGGCGGCGGATCTGGGCGGCGGAGGCACGGCGTTCTATGTCTACGATGCGGCGGGCCAAAGGATCAGGAAGGTGATCGAACGGCAGAACGGCACGCGGCAGAAGGAACGCATTTATCTGGGCGGTTTCGAGGCATACCGGGAGTATAACGGAAACGGTACCACCGTTACGCTGGAGCGGGAGACCCTGCATATCATGGACAATAAGCAGCGCATTGCCTGGTGGAAACCCGCACGCAGGGCAGTGAAGGATCGCCCGCGCAAGTTATCCGCTACCAGTTCAGTAACCACCTCGGCTCCGCCAGCCTGGAGCTAGATGGCACCAGCACAGATCATCTCCTATGAGGAGTACACCCCCTACGGCAGCACCTCGTACCAGGCGGTGCGGAGTCAGACGGAGACGGCGAAGCGGTATCGATACACCGGGAAGGAGCGGGATAGGAGAGTGGGTTGTGATTACAACCAGGCGGAGTATTACGCGCCGTGGTTAGGGAGGATAAACGAGCGCTGACCCATCTGGGCTTCTTGACGGCGTGAATCTCTACACATATGTAAGAAACAGTCCCGGTTCGGATGACGGACCCGACAGGCAATTATAGTTTGGGAGAGTTTTCCTCAGATGTGTGGGGCGGTGTGAAGGGTGCCTTGCTGGGCGTTACCAGAGCGCTCATCGTAATGGACTTCGGACAAATGGCTAGGGCGCTGGTGACAATGAAATGCTTTCCCGAGGAGTATCACGACGTCCGATGGTTCCACAACAGGACGGCACATCGAACAAGGCACGCCAGGTTGGCGTGCCGGGGGATGTACACTGCCGTGCCAACGGGGGGATTGACCGTTCTCGCTGACAACATCGCGACCGTTTTCAAAAGGACTTGAATCCGGATCAAGCCCGAAGTCTGCTCGTGCAAGGAGCGGTTGGCCAAGTCGTCAGCACCGGGTTTGCGATCGGGGTGTCCAGAGGCGCCGGTCGAGGATCGACGGGACGCGGCCCGGCTCCAGCCCGCAGCGGGCCAGGGGTCCCTTGGCGGGGAAAGTCCTTGTCGTGGGTCCGGAGCGATCAGCCGAGTTCTCCGCACATTGGAGTACCAGTCAAAAGGTCACAACGTCACGACCGTCAAGATCCTGAGGGGGTCCTTACGCCAATTGAGCAGGTGAGGCAGGCGGCGGAACCTTTTGTTCGGCGAGGCGGAATCTACGAGGAGACAAGGCTGCAAACGCTGGACCCCAGTTTGAGGTTTGACATTGTTGAAGAGAATTTCCCGCAACCGCTTGGCAAGACCACCGTAGGATTGGCAGAAGCCACCGCTCGATTCGAGCGCCTCTTCACCGGGTGGCCGTTTGAAGCTAACGACCGAGAACCCGGATGTGTTGGAACTGTATGGCGATGTCGCAAAGATGCGAGGAATGGCTTACACCCTTGAGGAGGTGCCAGCAAGCCGCGTCGAGCTTCCGCCCTACCTACAAGGAAATGCTAAGACGGTCTATCAGGCAGAGTTTTATACCCCGGCGAATCAGTAGAACAGGAACTCGGTGTCAGTCTTTGTTTTCCACGGAGAGAAAAAGTAGGAGAAAAAGTAGTGTCAGTTCTCTTTAACCAGTAGTTTCCCTAAAAAACTCCACTATAAATGAACAAAAGAACACTATATCTAAATCTCTGAATCTTCTTGATGCGGGGCATCTCCCGAGCGGAAGCTACAGGGGGGTATAGAACCCCTTTGGCACCGCAACAGGAGATGTCCCATGACTCACGCTAAGCGGCTCTGGTCGATCTGGCAAGCCCTGCTGTCGGCCTTCGCCTGGGCCTTCACCCGCCCCAGCTTTCGCCGGTTCGCCGAATGGATCACCGCCATGGCCATCAACGGCGAGGAGCACACCATCACCCAGTCGGTCCTGGCCCTGGAGCGGCCCGCTGACTGGAAGGCGCTGGAATCCTTCGCCGAGTACGGCACCTGGCACCCCGACTACGTCACCGCCAGCCTGACCCGGTTGGTCGAGACCGCCCCCGGGCGGCTCTGGCACGGCTATCATATCTCGGCCGTCGATGACACCAAGGTCCATCGCAATAGCCCGGACGTCTGGGGAACCTGCACCTTCCACGAATATACCGCCCGCTGTCCCAATCGAGCACCCACCGTGCGGGCCCACAACTGGGTGGTGCTCGGGGCCCTGCTCGACAACCCCGGTCAACCTCCCTGGTGCCTGCCCCTGTCGGGACGGCTCTATTTCCGGAAATCCCAGTTGCCTCTTCAAGCCCAGGACTCCGATCACACCGTAGTTTTCCGGACCAAATGTGAGTTGGTGGTGGAACTGATCCGGGAGCAGGCGCGGATCACCGGCGGGCGGCACCTGGGGATCTTTGACGGGGCCTACGCCCTCCGGAGCGTGGTCCGGCCCTTGGTCCAGCCCGAGCCGGGGCACCCCCGCATCGAGTTCTTGACCCGGTTGCGGCCGGACGCTCGGCTGTACGCCCTGCCGCCACCCGGGTGTCGGGCCAACCAGAAATGGGGCCGCCGGTTGCCACCCCCCTGTCAGGGGGGGCGGTGGTCGGGACCGTGGCAGGAGGGCGAAGGCTTCATTTATGGTCGGCAGCGGCAGGTCCGCTGGAAGGAACAGGTGTGCCTGTGGTGGGTCGCCGGTGCGGAAGTGCCGGTCAAGGTGGTGGTCGCCGAGGTTGAGGGTTACCGCCAGCGGTTCTACCTGGTCAGTTCGGCGACCGAGTTGACCGGCGTGGAGATGGTGGAAGGGTTTGCGGGGCGGTTCCGCCAGGAGGACGTGTTCCGGGACCTCGAGCAGCGGCTGGGTTGGGAAGAGTGCCGGGCCTGGACCCAGGCCCCGATCGAGCGGACCAGCCAGGTCCAGTGGGTGACGCTGAGCCTGCTGCGGTTGGCTCAGTTCCGGTTGGAGGCCGAAGGCTCCACGGATTGGTGGTTGCGTCCGCCCTGGAATCGGAAGAAGGACCGGCCCAGTGTGCTGGACGTGGAGCGGCTGCTGCGACGGCATGGCTCGGAGATCCGGAACCTGCTGGCGAAATGGCTGGGCAAGGAGGAGGGAGCGGCCCGGG
This sequence comes from uncultured Solibacteraceae bacterium, assembly GCA_963835555.1. Classification (GTDB taxonomy): domain Bacteria; phylum Acidobacteriota; class Terriglobia; order Bryobacterales; family Bryobacteraceae; genus Sulfopaludibacter. The sequence continues at coordinate 587,378 of CAWIGC010000038.1, forward strand.
AACCGGCGGCGGGAGCGGCTTGGGGTGCGGGGAGAGGACCGGTGGCCGGGGCGGCTCGGTCCAGAGATCCGGCCACTTCCCTCGGAATCGGGGGGAAATGAGGGGGAGGCAGCCTGAGGAGGCTGAACTTGACATGATTACATAATGCTTCGATAATCAAACATTGCGGGACGGCGGGATTTTCAGGCTTGACGGTCGCACCAGGCCGCCGAAGCTACGGGAATAGTACACACTATAGTTTCACAACTGCATGGGTTAGTACATTTTTTCCTGGAAACTAGTGTTTAACCATTTTCTTCGACACGCCTTGGGAAGCCCTTGAGGAGGACATGACATGAGTATGGTCAAGCTTCAGATCAACGGAACGATCATCGACTCCAACACTCGCCAAGGTCTGGAAGGGCTTCTCGTAGAGGCGTGGCACCGAAGTCTTCTCTTCAACGATATGGTGGGTGCCGCCGTCACCGACGGAAGCGGTCAATTCACCATAGAGATAGACGATCCTATATCGGTTCAGGTTTTTCTACGACTGGCGTTCCTATTTCGAAAATATGCCAGACGTGTATTTCAAAGTGTATCGTGGCAATCGGCTTCTTCGCAGTACCGAAGACTCCGTTCTCTGGAATGTCGGGATCGGCGAGACTGCCCTCACAATCGAAGTGGAGGGGATCGAAGGCGGTACCGCTGAGGAGGGAGATGAACAGCTTAAGACCTACACCGTCACGGGCACGGTCACCAGTTCGACCAGCCCCGGTGTCGGCGGGCTGCGCGTGCAACTGGTTGACAGGAACATCGGGCCGGATGTGCTACTCGGCGAGACGACGACGGACATCCAGGGCCGCTACGAGCTTCACGCCGCCGTGTCTGCCGCCAGCCTGCGCGCACGCAGAAAAACCCATCCCGACCTGCAGGTCCGCGTTCTGGTCGGCGACCGATTCGTCGCCGCGTCCGAGGTCAAATACAATGCGTCGACCACGGAGAACCTCGATGTCACGCTGCCCGCCGATGCCGCGGGTCTGCCCAGCGAGTACGAGACGCTGACCGCTCACCTTGCCACTTTCGTCGGCCATCACCTCGGCGCGTTGAGGGAGGATGACGAGCGACAGGACATCACCTACCTCGCGAACAAGACCGGTTGGGATGCCCGCGCCGTGGCGATGGCGGCTCTCGCCGACCAGTTCACGCCGGGCCGTTCCGAAGACCTTCGCCGCCAGCGCCGCAGCCAAGGATTCCGGAATCAAGCCCGCCTTCTACTATGCCCTGTTCCGCGCCGGCTTCCCGGCCGATGCGGAGTCCCTCTACCAGGCCAACTCGAAGACGGTCGCCGCAGTTTGGGAGCAGGCGATCAAGCAGGGCGTCATCTCCAGCGCCCTGGCGGACGAGATCGCCAAGGCCGCGGAGGTGTTTGAAGCGCTGAGCGCCGTGAATTCGCTCGATGTCAGGCCAGCGGTGGGGGTGTCGACCCTCAAGGAGATGCTCCATGACGTGCTCGGCGATGCCCCGCAACAGGTGGAGCGGTTCGCCAGCCTCTATGTTCGGCATCAGGACGATATGCCGACGTTCTGGAGCAACCTTGAGGCGGAATTGGGCGAGGCAAAGACCAAGCGCCTGCGGCTCGACGGCCAGCTTGGCTACCTGACCCTGAATCATGCGCCGCTGATCAGGAATCTGCACCAAACCGAGCGCGAGAACCCTCTGACATCCACCCTCGATCTGGCCAAGCGCGGTTACTACGAAGCCGAGAAGTGGCTCTCACTGCTCGACGGCGCTATCCCGCCGAACATCCCGGGCGAGACGGACGCGGAAAAGCGCAAGAAGTACGCGGAGCTGCTGGCCGCGCAAGTGCGGCTGGCTTTCCCGACTGCGGTGATCGCCGATCGGGTGCAGCGCGAGGACATACCGATCCCGACGGCGGACGGCGCGGCCAAGGGCGTTTACGACTTCCTGACCTCGCACCAGGGTCAGTTCGAGATCGGCGTCGAGCCGGTCGAGCGGTACCTCGCCCGCAACGCTTTGCAGGAAAAAGCGCCGGTGGTGGCGCAGATCAAGCGTCTCCAGCGCGTCTATCAGATCACTCCGAACGACAAGGCGCTCTCGCGAAGTCCTTAAACCTGAGCATAATTTGGATTCCGCCTACGCGATCACCCGCCGGCACGATCAGGCGAGCTTCGTCCGCACCTTCGGCGAAGCCATGGGTGAGGAGACCGCCCGCCAGGCATATGCCAAGGCCGTGCAGGTCCACGGCGCCGTGCTCAACATCGCCACCAGCTACCTGACCGCCCGGATCGCACCCCCGCTCGGCGCACTTCCCCTCGGCGCCAACGAACAATCCCGAGTTCTGGATGCCGCACCGGCTGCGCCGCGCGACGGAAGCACCGGCGTGATCGCCTACCCGACGCTGGAGGACCTGTTCGGCTCGATGGACTATTGCCCCTGCGACGAGTGCCGCTCGATCCTGAGCCCCGCCGCGTATCTGGTCGATCTTCTCCACTTTATCGACCGCCCGAAACCGCATGCCGGCTTCCGTAATCCGCAGGATGTGCTCTTCGAAGCACGGCCCGACCTGCTATACCTCGCGCTCACGTGCGAGAACACCAATGTGCCGATGCCGTATATCGATCTCGTCAACGAGACGCTGGAATACTTTCGTCGCCTAAGCTCGCTAGCCGGCTACCAGGGCCACGACACCGACGGTTCAGTCTCGTCTGACGAATTGATGGCAAACCCGCAGTTCGTCAACGACGCGGCATATGCGTTTCTGAAATGGCGGTACTTTCCGCTGCCACTGCCGTTTCATCGACCGCTGGAACTCTTGCGCCTGCACTTCCAGACGTTTGGCGTGAAGCTTCAAGATGCAATGCTAGCGCTGCAGCCCTTCTGGCCTCATAATTCCCTCGTGGTGGAATATTCTCATCGAGGAGATCGGCTTTTCACGCCAGGAATATATATTGCTTACCGACAGCTCCGTGAAGCTGCAGGATCTGTACGGCTATCCGGGAGTCGGACGCCGATCTCATCGCAAAATTGTCGAGCGTCCAGAATTTCTCGCGACGCGTGGGCATCTCCTATGAAGATCTTATCTCCATCCTGCAGACGAGATTCATCAATCCCAACGCCGTCCTCATCCCCCGTCTGAGACACCTTGGCGTTCCATTCAAGACGTTGCACGACCTGAAGGGCGGCAGCCTGTCGGAGGACGCGTTCAAGGCTCTTCTGCCAGCGCCGATCTGGATGCGAGGAAATATGGCGGCAAGGACGTCAAGGATTTCCAGGCTGTTGTGAACTGGGTCAAGAATGACGCGAATTATAATCGGATCAAGAGGCTAATCGTCATCGACGTCCCGGTTGATGCTACTGATCCGAACTCCGCAGCCTCTCTCGAACTCTGCTTCTGTGACCCGACCCCGACACCGCCGCCAGGAAACTACATCCGATCGACTTTGTCCGTCTGATACGGTTTATCCGCCTCTGGCGAAAGCTCGGCGCTGACCATCGCGCAGACAGACGACATCATTACGGCGCTCTATCCGCCCGAGGATCTGCCGATCGGCGGCGACGATGCGAAAGACTTGAAATTGTTGGACTCGGGTTTCGAGGTGCTCCTGAAGCGGATTGGCTTCTTGTTGCAGGTGATGCGCCGTTTGAATTTGAGTGCGGATCGCGACCTGGCCCCATTGCTGGCCTGCTGGGCGCCGATCGGCACGGCTGGCGAGCATTCGCTGTACGCGAAGATGTTCCTTGCCCCGACGGTACTGTCGCAGGATCCGGCGTTTGCGGACGATGGCTATGGCAACATCCTCCAGGACAATACCCAGTTCTGCTTGCCCACGCACCCGCGCTCCGCGCCGCATTCGGCCTCCGGGACACGGAGTTCACCCAGATCACCACCGCGCTCGGGTGTGACCTACGATTGATGTCATCTGTGAACGACGTGAACAGCATCCCGACAGAGGGCAAGAATCTGATCATTGTGGCCAACGTGCAGGATGTACTCCACTTCCGAGCCTTTACCGCCGATGGCAAGAGGGTCGTGGACACTGACGACAGCCAACTGCCTGATAAAGCACCTCAAATTGCAAAACTGCAACGTCGCTACTCAGCGACTTGTGGGGTGTCCCGGAGCTTCCCCAGAGCGACAAAGCGAGGCGTCATTAGCGCTGTCACATCAATCGTCGAGTTCACCCTGATCACCACCGCGCTCGGCTTCGATGCGTCCACGCCGCTGACGCTCGAGAATATCAGCGCTATCTACCGCCGCGGCTGGCTGGCGCGGACACTCAGGCTCAGCGTGGTCGAGTTCCTTCTCCTCACCCGCTTCACCGGCCTCGATCCTTTTACGCCACTGGATCCGGCGACGACCGAACCGTCAGAACCGCCGGTCATTCGGCTCATCCGCTTGTTGCAGGCGCTCAGTGCGGCCTCGCTCAAGCCTGTGCAGGCCCTCTATCTGATCTGGAATGAGGACATCAGCGGCAAGTCGGCTCCCGCGGATTCCGTCGTGACCGGCCTCGCCCGGACCCTGCGCGCCGACTTCGCCGCCGTCGAGAGCCAGTTCACCCTGGTCGACGATCCCAACGGTAACATTGCCAAATCGATGATGGGGCTGGTCTACGGCACCGCGGCCACCGACTTCTTCTTCGGCCTGCTCAACAACACGCTGAAGACCACCGTGACCTACTCCAACCCAGTCGGGCAGCCGACGCTGGCCCAGCCGATTCTCGACGCCGCCTCGGGGCGGCTCAGCTACGATGACCTGCGCAAGCAGTTGATCTACACCGGCGTGCTGGACGCGACCACGCTGGGCACCATCCACGCCGCGGTCACCGCCAATGGCAACGATCAATCGCTTCAGACTGCGTTGGACGCCCTGTCCAACGCGAACCACAAGCTGGTTGACCCGTTCTTCACCACCTATCCCGAGCTCCTCCCGCTGTACATCTTCGAGCTGCTCAACAACACGCTGACGACCTCGGTGGCCTACGCCAACTCGCAGCCGACCTTGGCCCAGCCGATCCTCGACGCCGCCGCGGGGCGGCTCAGCTATGATGACCTGCGCAAGCAGTTGATCTACACCGGCGTGCTGGACGCGACCACGCTGGCCGCCATCCACGCCGCGGTCACCGCCAATGGCAACGATCAATCGCTTCAGACTGCGTTGGACGCCCTGTCCAACGCGAACCACAAGCTGGTTGACCCGTTCTTCACGACCTATCCCGAGCTCCTCCCGCTGTACACGGGGTACGTTGCATCGAAGGACCCCCTGCAGGCCAGGTGGACGGCGCTCCTGGCAAACCTCCTGAAGGACCTCAAGCCGAAGCGCAAGCAGGAGCAGGCGCTGGCCGCCGTCACGGCGGCCGCGGGGACCGACCTGAGCTTCGCCTCGGCGCTGCTGCAGGATGCCACCGTTCTCCAGGCCGCCAAGAACGCGCTGGCCGCGATCAGCGACCTGACCGCGCTCGAGACGCCGGGGCTCTCGGCGCAATTCTTCCTCACGAACAACTTGGCCGCCGCCCCCGATCAGAGCGTCGACGCCGTTGCGACGCTGGATTATGCGCCGGGCGGAGCCAATCCCCTGCCCACGGGCCAGGGCGGCGGGCCGATCGCCGGCATCTGGAGCGGCTACGTCGCTGCCCCGCAGGGCGGCTTCTATAACATCGCCATCACGACGGATCCCGGCGGCGCCACGGTCGCTCTCCAGATCGGCGGTGTGCCGGTGACGATGGCACAGGCGGGCGGCGTCTGGAGCAACCAGAGTCCGATCGCGCTGACCGCCGGCGCTGACCCCGATCAGGTTGGAGGTCACGACGATGACCAAGACGCTCGCCGTGCGATGGGAGAGCACGGGCCTTGGCTGGCAGGTCATCCCGGGGACCTCGCTCTACTCGGCGACGCTGATGGACGGGTTCCGCGCCACCTACGTGCGATTTCTCAAGGCGACCTCGCTGGCAGCCGGCCTGTCGCTCACGGCTGACGAGATCGCCTACCTGGCGTCGAACGCGGACCTCTCCGTCAACAACAAAGGGTGGCTCAACGCGCTGGCAGTCTCCGGGAATCCCGATTCGTCGACCGCCACCGCTCTGCGCGACGTCCTGACCGCGGTGCTCGACTTCGCCCGCATCAAGCAGGCGCTGTCTCCTAATGACGAGCGCTTCCTTGCCATTCTACAGAATCCGGCGGCCACCCTTCCGAATGGTAAAAGCGCCCTGCTGACGCTCACCGGGTGGGACAAGGAATCGCTGGATGCACTGCTAAGAGGTCTCTGGTACACGACCGATGATCTCTCCCATCTGGAAAAGCTGCGCCGCGTCTACGATGCTTATGCGTTGGTCAAGACCTGCGGCACTTCGGCGGCAACACTGATTGCGGCAATGGACAACGACCCCACGCCGGAGACCGTCACTGCCCTGCAAGCGGCCCTGCGGGCGAAATACGCCGAAGCCGACTGGCTGGCCGTGATCAAGCCGATCAACGATACGATGCGAGCCAAGCAGCGCGACGCACTGGTTGCCTACATCCTTCAGCAACTCGGCGACCAAGCCCAAACAGCCCACATCAACACGCCGGACAAGCTGTTTGAACTCCTCCTCATGGATGTCGCGATGGAGCCTTGCATGGCGACGTCGCGGATCCGGCATGCCCTGTCGTCGGTCCAGCTCTTTATCGAGCGCTGCGTTCGTAACCTGGAGCCGGATGTCTCTCCGGCCGACATCGACGCCAAGCAGTGGCAATGGATGAAGCGCTACCGCGTCTGGCAGGCCAACCGAGAGGTTTTCCTCTGGCCGGAAAACTGGTTGGACCCGGAACTGCGTGAAGACCAGTCGCCCTTCTTCAAGGAGGCGATGAGTGAGCTGCTGCAGAGCGACATCACTGACGATGCCGCACAATCCGCTTTCCTCAACTACCTGACGAAGCTGGACGAAGTCGCCAAGCTTGAGCCGTGCGGACTTTATACCGCTGCGGAAATCCCTGTGGCACATTCGTACGTGGTCGCCCGTACGACTCGCGCACAACGCAAGTATTACTTCCGTCATCGTGAGGCCAATACGTGGACGCCATGGCAACAGATCAAGCTCGACATCGAAGACGTGCCTATTATCCCATTCGTGTGGAAAGACCGCCTGTTCTTATTCTGGCTGAAGTTTGTGCAACAGGCAGCGGTCAATCCAGAAAAGCCACAGCCAGATCCTAATGACACCCCTCTCGTCAATCTAAACTTCTCGCAGATCCAATCTAAAGCATACGATTTCGCTCAGACATCTGCAGCGACAGCAAATCCAGTGAGGCCTCAAGCAATCCTCTGCTGGAGCGAGTACTACAACGGCGAGTGGCAGTCGACCAAAACATCGGACCCCAATCTGCCGACCTCGATTGGGAGCTTTCCCTTAACTGCGACCTTTCCCTTAACTGAGTTATGGAAGTTTGTTCGGGCGATCACGCCTCTATTCGCTGGAATGCTCGAAAGCTTATCACATGATACGATTATTATTGAATTTGCAATCAACAATGACATATACCAGTTTCTATATAATGAATATTCTGCGTTCCAAGCAGATATGTTCGGCCATAATTTCGCTGAGGGTATATCCGCCTTCACACTCGATGACACGAATAGCCTACCCATCCGTGCCGAGGATTACGCTCCTCAGACTTGGGATCACGGCAATGGCTATCAACGAAGCTTTGAATATACGTGGCCGCTAAAAAACACGGGAGAACCACGTATTCTCAGAATTGTGAAAAGTGGACCCAATTTCTCTCGACGTTTGGATGATATCCTAATGACCGACAATCGGTTTCGAATCATCGAACCCCAACCTTCCCTAAACACGTGGTATACACCTTTCTTCTTCTTGGACAACCGAAATGTCTTTTATGTCACGGCGAGTTGGAATTGGGTGATGATCCCGGATTATTATTATGGGGTTCTTCACCAGGTAGCGAGCCCGGCCAAGACCGTGATGATCACGCCTTTGATGACCCAATCGATGACGATGGTCCGAGGCGGAGGTAGCCTCGTCACTTCAAGGCACCTCAGCCGCAGCGAACCCGTCAACATCCAGCGCTTCATCGCTGGAAACGCATACATTCGTGTCGCCCCTAGCATGGGATCCACTGTCCCGTACGGCGGGCGACAGATCGACCTGAGCGGAAGTCTCTCCAGTGGCCAACGCTTGCAACCGTAACCTCCAGGGAGAAGTACGATGACAGCGATTCTGAGGGAAACAAGTGGGTTTCACCATGCTGTCGACGCGAGCCAAGTCAGGAAACTCGGCTGGGATGAGGTCGTTCAAGATCTGTACACATTTGACAATTTTTTCCATCCTTTCGTTAGCGAACTGATCAGTCAGCTCAACCAAACGTCTGTCGCCGGGCTGCTCGATCCAACTTTTCTTCAAACTCTGCACACGCCTTTTTCGGAGAAAGATTACAAACTGTTGAACAGCGAAAGGGTCCAGTCGACATTAGCCGAGAAGACGATCGACGTTACGCCTGGCGGCCCATACGCCAATTACAACTGGGAGCTTCTCTACCATATCCCCATCGCTGTCGCGGTACATCTGAGCAAGACCCAGCGCTTCGCCGAGGCGCAGAAGTGGTTTCACTACGTCTTCGATCCGACCACCACAGATACTACAGACATTGAGATCCATCCAACTAAGCGTTATTGGAGGTTCCTGGGGTTTCGACAAGATACGCCTGTGCAAAACATCAACGTGTTACTGACGCTCCTCAGCACGCCGGACAGTGAGCTACCTTCTGACCAGATCCCGATCAATCCAGATGACCAGAAACAGGTAAAACAATGGGTTCTGGTTAGCTATGAGCAAATCCAACAGAATCCCTTCAAGCCGCATCTCGTCGCTAGTGCCCGGCCATTAGCCTACCAGTACTATGTCGTCATGAAGTACCTGGACAACCTGATCGCCTGGGGCGACAGCCTGTTTCTCCAGGACACGATCGAGACCATCAACGAAGCGACGTTGTGCTATGTGCTGGCGGCCAACCTTCTCGGCCCGCGCCCCCGCGCCTGCCGCCGCGGGGAACGGTGGCTCGGAAAAACTTCAAGCAACTGAGGGGGTTTGACCTACGATTGATGTCTTGGGGAGATGGCACCGGGGTGCCGACCTCGGGGAGCAATCTGGTCATCGTCGGCACCGACAACAAGAACCTGCTCCACATCCGGATCTACGACGACGCCGGGAACCGTGTCACGGACACGGACGAAACGAAGCTACCGGCGGCACAGGCCGCGGCGATCGCGACCCTGAAGCAGCAACTCCCGGGCTTGTTGCCCCCTCACGTACTGACCTACGCCGAGAAGGCGCAGGTGTTCGGAGAGGCGACATCAATCGTCGGTCAGACCCAACTGAGGATGAGCGACCCGATGGGCAACGCATTGGTCGAGCTCGAAGGCCAGTTCCCATTCAATTTCACCGATTCCCCCACGCAGGATCCCTCAGGAAAAGGGCCGTTGTTCGGAATCGGACGGACCCTTTATTTCTGCATTCCGCCCAATGCGAAGCTGTTGAACTACTGGGACACGGTCGCCGACCGGCTGTTCAAAATCCGTCACTGCCAGAATATTCAGGGCGTTGCCCGACAGTTGCCTCTCTTCGATCCGCCGATTGACCCCGGAATGCTGGTCAAAGCGGCGGCGGCCGGGATCGATGTCGGGAGCATCGTCAGCGGATTGAACCAACCGCTCGGTCCCGTGCGCTCGCCGATGATGATCCAGAAAGCGCTGGAACTCTGCGCCGAAGTTCGTTCGCTCGGCAACGCGTTGCTCTCAGCGTGGGAAAAAGGCGACGCTGAAAAATTGGCATCGATGCGACAAGGCCATGAGCTGGCCCTTCACAAAGCCACGCAAGACACCCGGTTCCTGCAGTGGAAACAGGCGGAAGAGGCGACGAATGCGCTGCTGAAGACGCGAGCAACCGCACTCGAACGCTATCAGTTATTACCTGAGGCTATTGGGGCTAACGCCCGATCCCTCCACCGTTCCAGATACTTTCACCCTGGATCGCCGGAAGCTGACAGAGGAAAACTTTGATGACACGTACAGCGCGCTGGTCAGCACCTACGACCGCTCGATCCCACTTCAGGATTACCCGCGGCTACGCCTTGCGGGAACCACGTCGCCCTCGAGTTGGGCCGGTGTCTCAGGTACCGGTCGGCTGTACCTGAACGTCAACGAGGACGCCGAGCTCAACTGGCTTATGCCCCAAGCCTCTATGTTGCGAACGGCATCCATAACTCCGGTAGAATGGGCCGGTGTGCTCGTGTGGCTCCCGGATGTATACGCGGACTTACAGCCTTTGGGATTGGGGGAACACACAAAAGTCTTCGGCGGCGACCGTGTAGCGGCCAGTCTCAATTCGGTCGCCGAGGTCCTTCGAACAATGTCCGCATCGGTCCAAGACCAGGCTGGAATGGCAGGGCGCACGGCGTCGTACGAGCGCCGCGCCGACGAGTGGATGTTGCAGGCTAACCTCGCTGCCCGTGAGCTGATGCAAATTGGCAGGCAGATCATCGGCTCGTTGATCGCCGAGCAGGTCGCCAATCACGAGTATGAGCTGGCGAAGACGCAGGTCGAGCAATCGCAGGCCGTGGAGGACTTCCTGGAAGATAAGTTCACGAACGTGGACTTCTACATCTGGATGCAGGGCGAGGTGTCACGACTGTACTACCAGTACTACCGGTTCGCGGTCGAGATCGCGCAAAGCCGAGCAGACGATGAAACGAGAGTTGATGCGGCCGGAACTCGATGCCACCAGCTTCGTCCAGTACAATTACTGGGATACGGGTCGTCAGGGGCTGCTCTCCGGTGAGGCCCTCTATCTCGACGTCAAGCGGATGGAGATGGCCTACCATGACAATAACAAGCGCGAGTTGGAGCTGACGCGCCATGTCTCCTTGCGCAGCTCGATCCGCTCGCCTTGCTCAGTTTGAAAGTTACCGGTTCTTGCACGGTCACAATCCCCGAATGGCTGTATGACCTCGACTGCCCCGGACATTACATGCGCCGGATCAAGACCGTCAGCGTCTCGGTGCCGTCGGTGGTCGGCCCCTATACCAGCCTCAACTGCACGCTTGCGTTGCAGCGGAGCACCTTGCGCGTCTCCCCGCTCCTCGAGAACGGAACCTATGCGCGGAAAGAGTCCGAACAGGACGATCGCTTCGTGGATTACTTCGGTTCGATTGAATCCGTCGTGACCAGCAGCGGCAACAACGACAGCGGGATGTTCGAGACCAACCTGCGCGACGAGCGTTTCTTGCCGTTCGAAGGGGCAGGCGCGATCAGTACCTGGAGCCTGGAACTACCCGGAAATCTACGGCAGTTCGATTACATGACCATCTCGGATGTCATCCTGCACGTTCGCTACACGGCACGCCAGGGCGGCACGGAACTGGGCGGCAAGGCGATCAAGGAGATGCGAGACCTCATCCTGTCGGACGCGACGCAGTCCGGCTTCGCCCTGCTCTTCTCGCTGCAACATGATTTCCCGAGCGAGTGGGCTTCTTTCGTCAAGGGCACCGCGGACTTCTCGGCCCCGCTACGCAAGGACCACTTCCCGTACCTCGTACAGGGCCAGACATTGAACATCGACACGCCGCTCGTACTCTGCACCGCGAGCGGCGATAAGTTGAACACAAATTCGGTTGAGGTGGACGAGACCTCAATCAATCTCGACGACCTTAACGGGGCGAAGGGCTACACCACGTTCTCGCTCAAGCGCGACCTGCTGAAGCCCGAAGCCGCGTCGTTTTTTCTGCTGATTCGGTACTCAGTAGTTCCAAGTGCCCGGTTTAGCTGACGAGGTCGGATCTGGTGGACACAGGCTCCCGCCCTATAATGACTTATGGGGAACCCACCATGAGAGGAGGGAGCCATGCGCCAAAGAATTTTACCCTCACCGCCCCGCAGGTCCACCGCTGCGCCGCCGTCGTCCTCCAGGACCATTTGAAACTCGGCGACCACGGACCCAAGTGCCGGGCCAGTTTGCTGTTCACCCTGTTGCTTTACGCGGCCGCTCGGATTACTTCGCTCTCCGATGCCTGCAAGACCCTGCGCGACGCCCCCTCCGACGAGGCCCGCGCCTTGGCCCTCATCGCCACCTTGCCCGATTTTGCCGAATTGCAGCGCCGACTCAACGCCGCCTTGGCCGGCAACTTGCCCAGGACCTTGCGTCGCAGCCCGCAGCGCATGGCCGCCGATCTGGTCCTGATCCCCTATCATGGCCAGCCGCAGCACGACCCCGACGAGATCTACCGCTCCGAGGCCAAGAGCGGGACCAGCCACTTCCACGCCTACGCCACGCTCTACGTCATCCGCAACGGTTGGCCGCATCGGACGTGGGGTTCGCCTTCGTCGCCGATTTCGCGTCATCCGCTCGACCAGCGCGCAGACCGACAGCACTGCCCAAAATGACGCCGATCACCGCAACCACGCGAGTCTCCCTTCGCAAACAGCTCATCATGACTCTCCCGCGGTCCCGCACGGACCGCTGACGATCAACACCGATGGAGGCAAGAGGCGTATCCACGACGGACAACCGTCGTCTCGTTCCTCACGGTGACATTCGCCGGGTGGGCGATTTTATCAAGCAGGGCGCCCGGAGATCATCTCCCGTGCACTTTCGAGCTACTCCGCTTTCCAGACCTGAAGGCCGGTGGTATCGATCAGCGCGGGCAGGACGGTCATGCCAAGCTCTTGGGCCACCCGGCCGACCCGGTGGGCGCGGTTCCGATCGGCCAGGATTGTGACGGTACCACCAACGCCGGCCCCATTCGCCTTGAAACCCAGAGCACCGACGCGGAAGGCGGCGTCATGAAGGGCCTCGATCTCGGGAGTCGTGATGTCCGTATGGAGTCGTTTCTGGGCGCTCCAGTTGGCGTTCATCGCGGCACCGAAGGCGTTGAAGTCGCCGGCCAGGAGCGCCTCTTTGCCCGCGACGGCCGACTCCGCAAGCGTGTCGAAGTCGTCGCGGTGCTGATCTGCCTCGGCATTCACCTTCTGGTGCATCCCGCTCGAAA
>CAWIGC010000039.1:0-634451 GCA_963835555.1 uncultured Solibacteraceae bacterium
AGGAAGCGCTGCTCGACGTACATGAACGGACTCCTAAGCGTGCCGAAGTACAAGTCGTATAGCGGCCTGATCACTGTCGATCTCGTAAACCACGCCTGCACGATTTCGGCAAAGCGACAGCGAATGTCTTGCAACGAGAACAACATGTCGCGCGCGGCTACGTCGCGCTTCTCCGGCGCGATCAGCTCACGATTGTCCACGATAAACATTGTTTCCGCTCTTATCTCACCGCCGCCAGCAACGCGAGCGTTGCACGTGCCGGACATTTCCAAGGGGCGCAACGGCTGGCCAACCGCCAAGGCAATTAGGTCAGCGAAGCCGGTGGCCATTCGGAGCAAGTCCTCGTAGCTGCGTCCTTCCTCGGCTCTCACGGTAACCCATGCACGCTGCACCATATGCACTTCCGAGCCCGCCGGGAACGACAGTCCGGCTACATCAAACTCAACGCGGACCGAGATCCCATCCGGCAATTCGGCCTCGACCGGCTTCGGAATAATATACTCTACATGCACCGGATACAAGGATGCCGTAGAAGTGTGAATGGTAAAACCGGACGTGTCGGCCCATGCGTCGAGGTTGGAGTAGCGCACCGACAACGACGTTAACGCGAAATCATCTGCCCCTCGAAGTGGACGTCATGAGCTATGACCGTCGGCCGAAGCTTCAAGCCACCCCTGCCAAACAATGGGGAGATTCGCCGCCCTGAGTATCGCAGCCGAACGCGGTTATGTAGCGATTGGCGGAAGTGAGGCCGAGCAAGACTGGAAAACCATCCGGGAGTGTTATTGGTATGGGCTGTCCGCTCGGAGTGGCTGAGGGCAGTTCCTCGAAGCTGCCGTCGAGATGCAGCATCCAACGTTGATCATCATCTTGGAAGAGCACACCGGGAAGCACTTTGCCGGGTTCCGTCGGTCGCCACCCATTGCGATTGAATAAGCTCGGCCATACCCAGAGGATAGCGATGATTGTACGTTTGCCGCATTTGTGTTCATAATTCATAATCAGGACGTGAGGCAGAACGCAGAAATGAGAGCCGCCGCCCGCTTTTTCGACGCCCCGACGAGCATCGAGGTAATCCACGCACCGGGCGACGCGAAAACGGAGTTGGCGGAAGCCGGCATTTAAAGCGAATCTCAAGGTCTTCGGGATGGCCCTACCTTGTTGCATGATCCCTCTCCGCAACCGGCAGACACACTGATTGAAGTGGGCACCCCGGACTGCCGCCTGGTTAGGTTCTGCAAGAGGTATTCGGTATCGTAGGGATTCTGATTGGGCTTCCTCCGCGATGAAAAAAGCCAATAGCCCGCCTGTGCTAGCATGGGGTTTCCAACTATTTTGATCAAAGCCGTCAAAGGAACCAGGGACTTACTACCTCCATCCACCGCGGTGTGGAACCATGTGGAAGCAGTGGCCCGCGCCGTTTTCCGGTCCTACAACTACCACGAAATCCGCACGCCCATCCTGGAAGAAACGCAGCTCTTCGCGCGCGGTGTAGGCGAAGAAACCGACATCGTCACCAAGGAGATGTACACCTTCACCGACCGCGACGAAACCTCGCTCACCCTGCGCCCCGAAAATACCGCCAGCGTCATCCGCGCCTACATCGAGCACCGCCTCGATCAGCGTCCCGGCGTGCAGAAGCTCTATTACATGGGCCCCATGTTCCGGCGTGAGCGCCCGCAAAAAGGCCGCTACCGGCAGTTTTTTCAGATCGGCGCGGAGGCCATCGGCAGCGAATCGCCGGCGGTGGACGCCGAAGTCATCGAAATGGTGCTGGAAGTTCTGGAACGCGCGGGCCTGAGCGGATTCAAGCTGCTCCTCAATTCGGTGGGCGATCACAACTGCCGTCCGCAGTTCGTGGAGCGCCTGCGTCAGGAACTCAAAGCCGTCTCCTCGCAATTGTGCGGCGATTGCCAGCGTCGCGCCGGCACCAACCCGCTGCGCGTGCTGGATTGCAAAGTGGAAGCCGACCAGCCCATCATCGACCGCCTGCCCAGCATTCAGGACGCTCTGTGCGATCCCTGCCGGACGCACTTTACAGCCGTCAAGCAGTTTCTCGACGATCGCGGCATCGCCTACGAAGTCCGCCCGCGCATGGTCCGCGGCCTGGACTATTACATGCGCACCACCTTCGAGGTGGTACACGGAGCCCTGGGCGCGCAGAATTCCGTGCTCGGCGGCGGCCGCTACGATGGGCTCGCCGAATCGCTCGGCTCGAAAGTACACTCGCCCGGCATCGGCTTCTCCATCGGCGAAGATCGCCTGGTGATGGCCGTGGAAGACGCGCACAAGCCCGCCCCGCTAGACCTGTTCATCGCACCGCTCGGCGAACCGGCCCTGCGTCACGCTTCGGTGATGGCGCGCGAAATGCGCCGCGCCGGCCTTTCCGTGGAACTGGTGGAAGCCCGGCTCAAGCGCGCCATGGAACTCGCCAACAAACTGGGCGCGCGCTTCACCCTTATAGTGGGAGAGAATGAAATGACGGCGGGCCGCTACGCGCTCAAGGATATGTCCACGGGCGAGCAGCAGGAATTGACCCGGGATGAAATCGCCGCCCGGCTCACCGCGGCGGTGGACTGAAAACAATCGATATGGAAACTTCTGTAGCACTGGATTTTCTGGGCGAACTTCGCCGGACCCACATGTGCGGCGATCTGCGCGCCGGCGACGAGGGCAAAACGGTCCTCCTGATGGGATGGGTGCACCGCCGCCGCGATCTGGGCGGCGTCATCTTCCTGCACCTGCGCGACCGCGACGGTGTGACCCAACTGGTATTCCGTGAAGACGCCGAAGCCTCCATTCACGATCGCGCGGCCCTGGTCCGCTCCGAATACGTGATTGCCGTGCAAGGCGTGGTGGCCAAACGCACTCCGGAAACCATCAATCCCAACCTGCCCACCGGCGAAATCGAAGTGGTGGTCAGCAAGCTCTGGATTCTGAATGAATCCCGCACCCCGCCCTTCCCCATGGAAGAAGAGGTGGACGTCAGCGAAGACGTGCGCCTGAAGTATCGCTACGTGGACCTGCGCCGCCCCCACATGCAGCGCAACGTCATCCTCCGTTCGAAGATCTCGTTCGCCGTCCGCGAGTTCCTGTACTCCCAGGGCTTCCTCGAAATCGAAACGCCGTTCATGACCAGTTCCACGCCCGAAGGCGCGCGCGACTACCTGGTCCCCAGCCGCGTCCAGCCCGGCAGTTTTTATGCCCTGCCGCAATCGCCGCAGGTGTTCAAGCAGCTTCTGATGGTCAGCGGCTTCGAAAAGTATTTTCAGATTGTCCGCTGCTTCCGCGACGAAGATCTGCGGGCCGACCGCCAGCCGGAATTCACCCAGATCGATCTGGAGATGTCCTTCCCGCAGCAGGAACGCATCTTCGAAGTCATCGAGCCTCTGGTGCACAGGGTCTGCGCCGTGGCCGGATACCAGGTGCCCGAGCGGTTTCCGCGCCTCACCTATGCGCAGGCTATGCAGCGCTACGGCATCGATAAGCCGGATTGCCGCATCCCGCCTATGCACCCGGTCAGCGACCTGATTCCGGAACTGGCCAACAACAATCTGCCGTTGATGGCCATCCATATCCCCGGCGCCGGTGCGCCCAGCCGCAAAGAGCGCGACGAATTGAAGGCTTTCGGCCAGGAGCGCGGCCTCCGCGTCTATGACGATCCCAAGCGCCTGGAGCGTGATTTTCCGGAGAAAATGGCGCAGGTGCGCGAACGTTGCGGCGCCGGCGAAAACGATCTGCTGGTACTGGCTACCTGGGGCGGCGAACCGAAGGGCTTCCTGCCCGAAAACACCACCTATCAGGCCTGCGGCCAGTTGCGCCTCTACTGCGCCCAGAAGTTCAATGACCGGCACAAGCTGCTCGATCCGAAAAATTTCCAGTTCCTGTGGGTGGTAGACTTCCCCATGTTCGAATGGGACGAAGAGGAGCAGCGCTGGAATGCCGCTCACCATCCTTTCACTTCGGTTCACGATGAGGATCTGGACAAGCTGACGGCCGACCCGGCTCACTGCCGCGCCAAGTCGTATGACCTGGTGCTGAACGGCGTGGAATTGGGTTCCGGTTCCATCCGTATTCACCGCCGCGACGTACAGGCCAAAGTCTTCGCCGCGCTCGGCATGGCCGATGACGAAGCCCGCCGCCGCTTTGGACACTTGCTCGATGCCCTGGAATTCGGCGCGCCGCCGCACGGCGGAATCGCTCTCGGACTGGACCGCCTGGTGATGATCCTGGCCGGCGAAACCTCCATCCGCGACGTCATCCCCTTCCCCAAAACCGCGCGCGGAACGGACCTGATGTGCAACGCGCCTTCGGTGGTATCGGAGAAGCAGTTGCGCGAACTGGGCATCGCCATTCGCGGCCAGGGCAAATAACGCCCGCTATTCGCAGCGCAGCGCCACCGCGGGATCCACCCTGGTGGCGCGGCGCGCCGGAATGTAGCACGCCAGCAGCGCAATCGCTCCCAGCAGCAACGTAACCGCCGCCAGAGTCGCCGGGTCCGCCGGACGTACACCGTACAGTAAGGCCGCCATGAATTGTGTGAGTGCGATCGCGGCCACCAGGCCCGCGGCCAACCCGGCGCCCGCCAGCTTCATTCCCTGCCCCAGCACCAGTGCTACGATTTCGCCGCGCGTTGCCCCCAGGGTGGCGCGAATTCCCAATTCGTGCGTCCGCCGCGTGACCGCGTAGGACATCACACCGTAGATTCCCACCGCGGCCAGCAACAGCGCGGCCGCCGCGAAAACGATCAGCACCAGCAGCGTGAAGCGCCGCTCGGCCAGCGACCGCGAGATGATCTCCTCCATCGTTCGGACCGCGTAGATGGGCTGATCGCGCGTGGGACCGGCCACCGCCGCGCGCATGGCGGGGACCAGTGTCAGAGGTTCCGGGGTCGCCCGCAGGGTGAGATTCAGGCCCGCAATCGCTTCGGTCATGAACTTGTCCGGCACCTGCAGGAAGGGAAAGTAGATCTGGTCGCGGATCTTGGCGGTATCGTCGGAGTCCAGTCCCCAGTGCTTTACGTGCCCTACGACGCCGACGATCTGCACCGGGCCCACCACGATCAGATTGATTTGCCGGCCGATAGGGTCCTGCCCGGGAAAAACGTGTTTAGCCATCACCTCGTCAATCACCGCCACCGGGGGCGAGCCCAGTGTGTCGTGCTCGCTGAAAAAGCGCCCGCGGCGCAGAGGGAATTGCATCGCCGCGGGGTAATCGGCAGTGACGATATAGAACATGGCGGATGTCATCCGGTCCGGCGAAGGCTGTGGTCCCGCCGCCGGTCCAGAAGGAAATTTCACTATCGCTATCGCCCAGAGGAATCACCGAAGTGATCGCCGCCGCCTGAACTCCGGGGATGGCTGCCACGCGCTCCACCATTTGCTCGATATGCCAGCCGGATGGCCGGCGGGCTGGCCATCGCCTTGGGGGACAGCGCCACCTGCGCGGTGAGGATATGGTCGGTGTGGAATCCCGGGTCCACCCGCCACAGGCGCCAGATGCTTTGCATCATCAGGCCCGCACCCGCCAGCAGGATGACCGCCAGGGCGACTTCCACCATCACGAAGACTCCCTCCGCGCGATGACGTCCGCCGCCGGCGCCGCGCGCGCCTTCCTTCAACGAGTCCTGCGGGTTGGCGTTGGCTCCGTGAAATGCCGGCGCCAGGCCGAACAGGATGCCGGTCGACGATCGCGACCCCCAGGGTGAAGAGCATGACGTACGGATCGATTCCGATCTCCTCCGCGCGCGGCAGCGTGCCCGGAGCGGCGGCCAGGACCAGGCTCGTGCCCAAGCGGGCCAGCAGCAAGCCGATGGCGGCGCCGCCCAGAGAGAGCAGCAAGCTTTCGGTCAGCAATTGGCGCACCACACGCGAGCGTTCCGCGCCCAGCGCGGCGCGAATGGCGAACTCCCGCTTGCGCGCCGTGGAGCGCGCCAGCAGCAGGTTGGCGACGTTGGCGCAGGCGATGATCAGCACGAATCCCACCGCGCCCACCAGCAGGAGCAGCGTGGGGCGGATGGACTGCACCATGTCATCTTTCATCGGGACGGCTTTGGTGCCGCGCCCGCCATTGGTCGCGGGATACTGGCGGGCCAGCGCATTCGCGAGCGAAGAGAGTTCCGCCTGCGCCGCTTCGAGCGTGACTCCGGACTTGAGGCGGGCAGCCACCGCCAGTCCCGGATGCGATTCGCGGGTGTGCAACTCGGCGGAGTTCCATTGCTCGATAGGAACGTAGATGTCCCCTCGGAACGGAAAGTCCCGCCGCAAGACGCCCACCACCGCACAGTTCGCGGCGTTGAGAGTGAGGAACCTGCCCAGAATGCCGGCATCGCCGCCAAAGCGCCGCTTCCAGAAGCCGTTACTGAGCACCACCGTGCAGGCCGCACCCTTGCGGTCGTCCTGCGGCTGGAAGGTTCGCCCCAGCAGCGGCGTCACTCCAAGAGCGGGGAATAAACTCGCCGAGACGTACTTTCCGGGGACCTGCTCGGGCTCCCCGGATCCGGTGAAGTTGAAGTCATCGTTTCGCCAGGCGCCCATATCGGTGAAGGAACGGGTGTCGCGGCGCCAATCGAGATAGTTCGGGTATGCCACCGAAGTCTGGCTGAATTCCGCGGAGGTCTCGTAGATCTTCACCAGCCGGTCCGGCTCGGGGTAGGCGAGCGGCCGCAGAAGCACGCCGTTCACCACGCTGAAGATGGCCGTATTGGCCCCGATGCCGAGCGCCAGCGCCAGCATGGCGACGGCGGTGAAGCCGGGACTCTTGCGCAGGGTCCGGAATCCATAGCGCAGGTCCTGGCCGAGACCCGAGAGGAACTGCTCCGGGCTTGTCATGCCCAGCACGACCGGCTCCGGCGCTGTCGCGGCGCTCGATGGCTCGCAGTTCTCTCGGCCAGGCCGCGCGTTTCATCGAGCGCCCTGCGCCGCGCTTCCGCCTCCGTGGCCCCGCTCGCTCCGGAGTTCCCGGTAGCGATCCTCGGCGTGCTGCGCCAGTTCTTCGACAATCTCCGCTTCGCGCGCCGGAGCTCAGTCGCAGGCCCGCCAGTCATGCTGCCGGATCGGCTCGTTCCAGTCAGGCATTTTCCACTCCCGTGATCCGGTTGATGGCCTCGACGAACGTCTGCCAGCCCTGCCGCTGAGAGGCCAGGATCTTGCGCCCCTGCGCCGTCAGCTGGTAATAGCGGCGGCGGCTCTGGCCGCTCTTTTCCACCCACCGCCCCTGAATCCAGCCGCGCTTTTCCAGCCGGTAGAGCAGCGGGTAGAGCGAGGCGGCGTGAAACCGGAGCGCGCCCTGCGACCGCTGTTCGATCAGCTTGCTGATTTCATAGCCGTGGCGCGGCATGGCTTCCAGCAGCGAGAGCAGCAGCAGCTCGGCGCTGCCCTTCTTCCACTCGCGATCGATAGATCGGTCTTCCATATATAGGACTGCCATATATTACCGTCAGACGGAACACCGGGTCAAGGTCCGGCGCTCGCTATGTCCGGCGCTCGCTAGAATGGAATCGATGAAGCCGTTTCCGTTGCTCACCGCAACTGCATTCTTGGCCGTCGCCGCCGTTATGCCAGATCTCGCCCACTTGCAACAGATGAGCGCGCGTCTCGCGCCTGTGAAACTGAAATACGAGGAATCGTCCTTGTCACCCGGGGACCGTCAGGCCCTGGCCAAACTCGTCGAGGCCGCGCGCGTCCTGAACCTCACGTTCATGGACCAGCTATGGAGCGGCGGCCGCGCCTGGTACACGTCTCTGGCCGGCGCCACAGATCCGCTCGGTAAAGCGCGGGCTCACTATTTCTGGCTCAATAAAGGCCCCTGGAGCGATCTGGACGGCCACACCGCGTTTCTGCCGGGCGTGCCGGAGCGCAAGCCCCTGGGCGCCAACTTCTACCCCGAAGATATGAAGCGCGAGGAGTTCGAATCCTGGGCCAGGACGCTGCCCCCGGCACAGCGCGAACAGGCGGAAGGTTTCTTCACCGTGATCCGCCGCGATGCCGCGCATCATCTCACCATCGTTCCCTACAGCAAGGCATATGCGGCCGATCTCACCAAAGCGGCGGGCCTGCTGCGCGAAGCCGCGGCACTGACGGACAATGCCTCGCTGAAGAAATATCTCACGCTGCGCGCCGATGCGTTCCTCTCGAATGACTACTACGCCAGCGACCTTGCCTGGATGGACCTGGACGCGCCGCTCGATATCACCATCGGCCCCTACGAAACCTACAATGACGAGCTGTTCGGCTACAAGGCCGGCTTCGAAGCCTACATCACCATTCGCGACAGCCGCGAAACCGACCGCCTCAAGATGTTCTCCGACCGCCTGCAGGAGATCGAGAACAACCTGCCCATCGACGCGCAAGTACCGCAATCCCAAGCTGGGAGCCTCCGCGCCCATCCGCGTGGTGAACGAAGTATACGCCGCCGGCGATGGCGCGCACGGGGTGCGCACTGCCGCCTTTAACCTGCCCAATGACGAGCGCGTGGTCAACCAGAAGGGCAGCAAGCGGGTGATGCTCAAGAACGTGCAGGAGGCCAAGTTCGAAGTGAACCTCACGCCCATCGCGGCGCGCGTCCTGCCCGCGGCGGCGAAAGAGGATCTGAGCTTCGAGTACTTCTTTACCCACATTCTGGCGCACGAACTGAGCCACGGAATCGGCCCGCACCAGATCCAGGTGGCCGGGCGCAGCACCACACCGCGGCAGGAACTCAAGGAACTGTACAGCGCCATCGAAGAAGCCAAGGCGGACGTCACCGGCCTCTTCATGCTGCAATACCTGTTCGATCACGGCCTGGCGCACGCTCCCGCGGCGGAGCACCAGCTTTACACCACGTTCCTGGCCTCGGCGTTCCGCTCCCTGCGCTTCGGCTTGATGGAGGCGCACGGCAAAGGCATGGCGCTTCAGCTCAACTATCTCACCGATAAGGGCGGCTTCGTGGCCCGTCCGGACGGCACCTTCGCGGTGGACTATACGAAGATCAAGGGCGCCGTGCGAGACCTCACGCACGACCTGCTCATGCTGGAAGCGCATGGCGATTACGCCGGTGCAAAGAAGATGCTGGACACCCTGGGTGTTATCCGTCCGCCTATGCAGCACGCTATCGATCGGCTTACGGACATTCCGGTCGACATCGATCCTACAAATGAGGCAAAGTAGATAGACGATGCGACGCAGCTTTTGCGCCCTGTTGCTTTTCCTTTCCTGTTCCACATGGGCGCAAAGCGTCCATCCGGTCACCGGCCGCAAGTACGCCGGAGTGATGTCGGCCAATGGCGCGGACTGGTTGACGCGTCCGGAGCGCGAGGCCGAAGAGCATCCCGATGAAGCGCTGAAGGCCATCGGCATCGCCAAGGGAAACACCATCGCCGATATCGGCGCGGGTTCGGGATTCATGACGCTGCGCCTGGCGAAACTGGCCGGACCATCCGGCAAGGTCTACGCCGTGGATATTCAGCCGCGCATGCTGGACCTGCTGCGGGAGAATCTGCAGAAGCAGAAAATCACCAACGTGGAGCCGGTTCTGGGCGCCATCGACGACCCCAAACTGCCCGCCGGCGTGCTGGACCTGGTGCTGCTGGTGGACGTGTATCACGAATTCAGCGAGCCGCAGAAGATGCTGCGGCATCTCCGCGACGCCCTGAAACCGGACGGCCGCCTGGTGCTGCTGGAATATCGCGGCGAAGATCCGGAGGTGCCCATCCGGCCGGAGCACAAAATGACCGTGGCGCAGGTGAAGGCCGAACTCGAACCGGAAGGCTACCGGCTGGATCAGGTGAAGGAGAATCTGCCCCGGCAGCATATCCTGATCTTCAGGAAGAACTGATGTCTTCGCCCGCCATTCTGGTTCGCGATCTCAAGAAGAGCTACGGATCGAAAGCCGCCGTGGATGGCGTAGATCTGGAAGTGCCGCGGGGCTCCTTCTTCGGATTCCTGGGAGCGAATGGCGCGGGCAAGAGCACCACCATTCGCATGCTGACCGGCCTGATTCCGGCCGACAGCGGCTCCATCGAAATTCTCGGCCTCCCGTTGCCGGGGGAGGAACTGGAGATCAAGCGCCACATCGGACTGGTGCCGGACGAATCGCTGCTGTTCGACCGGCTTACCGGCGCCGAGTACCTGGAGTTCGTGGGCCGCATGTACAGTCTGGACCGCCCGACCGCGATTGCCCGGGGGCGCGATCTGCTGGAACTGTTCGAGTTGCAGAACGACCGCAAGATGATCGCCGAATACTCCAAGGGAATGCGCAAGCGCGTGGCCATGGCGGCATCGCTGATTCATCATCCGGAGCTGTTTCTGATGGACGAGCCATTCGAAGGCGTGGATGCCGTGGGGGCGCGCCTGATGAAGGACATCCTGCTGGATCAGGTGCGGCGCGGCGCCACCGTTTTTCTGACCACGCACGTGCTGGAGGTGGTGGAAAGGCTGTGCGACCGCGTGGCCATTATCGATACCGGCAGGATCGTCACCTCGGGCACGCTGGATGAGCTGCGCGGCGGCGGCGAATCCCTGGAAGACGCGTTCGTGCGCATGGTGGGAGCGGGGCAGATGCGGGAGCGGCTGGACTGGCTATGATCGCCGCCATTCTGCGCGCGCAGTGGTTGAGCATGCGCTTCGGCGGGCGCTCCAGCATCGCCGGCGCCGTCAGCGGACTGCTGTGGTACGGCCTTTGGTTTTTTGCGGGCTGCGCGGCCTGGTGGTGGACCGGGCGAGCCGCGCCGGCGACGCTGAGTTTCTACCTGCCGATCGGGCTTCTGCTGGTGTGCTTCTACTGGCAACTGGTGCCCATCCTTTCGGCCAGCATGGGGGCCTCGCTGGACATGCGAAAGCTGCTGGCTTATCCCATTCCACACGGGAATCTGTTCGTGGTGGAAGTGCTGCTGCGGCTCACCACCGGCATGGAGATGGTCCTGGTGCTGGCGGGCACGGCCGCGGGCCTTATCGCCAATCCGCACGGAGGGTGGGCCGCGGCGCCGGGCGTGCTGGCGGCCGTCGCCATCCTGGCGCTCTTTAATCTGCTGCTCTCTTCCGGCATGCGCAGCATTCTGGAACGGCTGCTGGCGCGGCGCAAGGTGCGGGAATTCATGGCGGTGGCGATGGTGTGCGTGTGGATGGCGCCGCGCCTGCTGGTGGAGTCGGGCTTTCATGTGAAATCGCTGGGTCCGGTGGCGCCTGCGATTCAGGCATTCGGCCTGCCCTGGACAGCGGCGGCCCATGCCGCGCTGCAGCAGTCGGCGCTGTCCTCTCTGCTGGCGCTTTCCGCATGGACGGCGCTGGCAGGCTGGTTCGGCCGCAGGCAGTTCGAACGGGGCCTGCGGTACGACGCCATTGCCGCGCAGGCTACGCCGCTCACCGCGCGCCGGAGCGGCCTGGACTTTCTCCGCGACCGCTTCTATCGCCTGCCGGGAGTGATCTGGCGCGACCCGCTGGCGGCCATCGTGGAGAAGGAACTGCGCACCCTGGCGCGCACGCCGCGCTTCCGCATGGTATTCGTCATGGGCTTTACCTTCGGCCTGATGATGTGGGTGCCCATGGTGATCGGCCGGCATGGCAACCGGGAGGGCGCGCTGGCGCATTACTTCCTCACGGTGGTGTGCGCTTACTCGCTGACCCTGATCGGGCAAGTGACCTACTGGAACTGTTTCGGCTTCGACCGCTCCGCCGCATCGTTGTACTTCGCTGTGCCGCAACCTATCGGCGCCGTTCTGGTGGGTAAGAATATCGCCTCCGTGGTGTTCATTTATCTGGAACTGGTCATCCTTACTGCAATCACGCTGGTGCTGGGCATGCTTACGGGGTGGGAGCAATGGATCGAGGCCGTGGTGGTGATCGGCATCTGCTCGCTGTACGTGCTGGCGATCGGGAACTACTCCTCGGTGCAGTATCCGCGGGCGCTCCACGCCGAACGGGTCTCGCAGGGCGGAAGCTCCAGCCGCTTCCAGGGAGTCCTGCTGCTGTTCTACCCGGTGGCGCTGCTGCCGGTGGTTTTGGCTTACCTGGCGCGCTACGCCTTCGATAGCCCGCTGGCCTTCTGGGTAGCTCTGGTATTTGCGGCGGCCATCGGCGTCACGGTGTACCGGCTGGGACTGGAATCGGCCGTCAAGACAGCGGGCCGCCGCCGGGAGCAGATCCTGCAGGATCTCTCGCAAGGCGACGGCCCGGTGATTTCAGGTTGAGCGGCGCTACTTCTTGTTCAGGACGTCCACAAGTTCCTGGACGGCAGCGGCGCTCTTCTTCAGCAGAGCCTGCTCGTCGGGAGTGAGCGAGATCTCGTAGATCTTCTCGATACCCATGGCCCCGAGTTTCACCGGGACGCCGACGAACAAGCCGTTGATGCCGTATTCGCCTTCCAGATAGGCGGCGCAGGGCAGAACCTTCTTCTTGTCCTTGAGGATGGATTCGGCCATCTCGACGGCGGCGGCGGACGGGGCGTAGTAGGCGCTGCCGGTCTTGAGGTACTTCACGATTTCAGCGCCGCCATTGCGGGTGCGGGTCACGATCCGATCGATGGTGGCCTGATCCATGAGTTCGGTGAGCGGGATGCCCGAGACGCCGGAAAGGCGCACCAGGGGCACCATGGTATCGCCGTGGCCGCCCATGACGACGGCGGTGACATTCTCGACCGAAACCTTCAACTCCATGGCGATGAAGGTGCGGAAGCGGGCGCTATCCAGCACGCCGGCCATGCCCACCACGCGGTTCCTGCTGAATTTCGAGACCCCATACGCCGCCTGCGCCATGGCGTCCAGCGGATTGGTCACCACGATGATGATGCAGTTGGGCGAATATTTGGCTACCTGTTCGGTGGCGGTCTTCACCACATCGTAATTGGCCAGGAGCAAATCGTCGCGGCTCATGCCAGGCTTGCGCGGGAACCCCGCGGTGATGATGGCGATATCGGAATTCGCGGTGGGCTCGTAATCGTTCGCGCCCGTCACCATCACGTCGTAGCCCTGGATCGGACCGGACTGGAGCAGATCGAGCCCCTTGCCCTGAGGAACACCCTCTACCACGTCCACCAGGACGACGTCGGCGAGTTCCTTATCGGCAATGCGCACCGCGCAATTGGCGCCGACGTTCCCGGCGCCCACAACCGTAACTTTGTTTCGCAAAGTAAGTTCCTCTTTTCTATGGTTCTGACGACGAAACCAGATTATAACAACGGGCTCACGCTACCAGACGCGGCAGGCGTTGGCGCTGACCATGGGCTGGCCGGCCTTGCAGGCATAGGCCTTTTGGAACTCGGGCATATTCTGCAGCGTGCCATCGACGCGGAAGCGGCCGGGCGAGTGCGGATCGGTCATGGCGCGGGGGCGCGGCTTCTTCCGGCCGCACGTTTTCGCACCACACCTGCGCGAAACCCACGAAGAAGCGCTGTTCCGGCGTGAGGCCGTCCACCACTTCCTTTTTACCCTTCAAAGTATCCTCCAGGGCCATGTAAGCCACACGCAATCCGCCGTTATCGGCGCTGTTCTCACCGAGCGTCAGCTTGCCATTGAGCTTCACATCGTCCACGGAAGTGAAGGCGGAATATTCATTGGCGATGCAGGCGGCGCGCTTTTCGAATTCGGCGCCGTCCTGGGGGGTCCACCAATCGCGAAGGTTGCCGTCGCCATCGAACTTGCGGCCCTGGTCGTCAAAGCCGTGGGTCATTTCGTGGCCGATCACCGCGCCCACCCCGCCGTAGTTCACGGCCATGATCGCGGCGGGGATCGAAGAAGGGCGACTGGAGAATGCCGGCGGGGAAATTGATGCTGTTCTGCTGCGGGCTATAGAAGGCGTTGACGGTGGGCGTGCTCATGCCCCATTCGGTCTTGTCGGTAGGGGAGCCGATCTTTTCGATTTGCCGGTTGCGCAGGACCCCGGCGAGGCGCTGCGAATTGCCGAAATAGTCGTCGCGCTTGATTTCGACATTCCCGTAGTCGCGCCATTTGCGCGGATAGCCCACATTGTTAGTGATGGCCTGGAGTTTGACGAGCGCGGCCTTTTTGGTGGCATCGGTCATCCAGTCGAGGGTCTTGATATCCTCGCCGAGGGCCTTTTCGAGGGCCTCCACCAGTTGCGTGATCTGCGCCTTGGCATCGGGACCGAAGGTCTGCTCGATGTACTTCTGGCCGACCAGGTCGCCGAGGGAGCGGTCCACCATCTGGACGCAGCGGAACTGGCGCGGGCGCTCCTGCGGGACGCCGGTGAGGTAATGCTGCCAGAAATCGAACGCCTCCTTCTCGAAGGCGTCGGGCAGCAGCGGGGCGTAGGAGCGGAGAACATGGAAGGCAAAGTAGGCTCTCCAGGCGTCGATGGGCTGGCCGCGGAGGGTGGATTCGAGCTGCTTCAGGTAATCGGGGTTGCTGACATTCAGGGTGTCGAACGCGGGGGCATCGACCAGCTTGAAAAACGCATCCCAGCCGAAATCGGGCGCCAGGTCATCGAGCGCCTGCCGGCTCATGATGTGGTAGCGCTTGTTGGGATCGCGCATGGCCACGCGGTCGGCAGACGCGCGGGCGATGATGGTTTCGAACTCGAGCACGGATTGCGCGCCCTGGGCGGCGCATTTCGGGCGTGGCGCCGGCCAGCATGAAGAGGTTCTTGATGTGCTGCAAATAGTGCTGGCGGATCTCGACGCTCTTCGGGTCGGTCTTGAGATAGTAATCGCGATCGGGCAGGGAGAGGCCGCCCTGACCCACGGTGGCGATGGTTTTGGTGGAATCCTTGGCGTCCGGCTGGGCGCCGAAGCTGAAGAGCACGGCAATACCCAGGCGCTGCAGGGCGGCGGTTTCGCGCACGACATCACTGGCATCGTTAACGGTGTTGATGTCGTCGAGGATCGGGCTTCACGGGGGCGAGGCCGCGGCGATTGATGGCCTGGGTATCCATGCAGGCGGCGAAGGCGTCGCCAATTTTCTGATCGATGGCGCTGCGGCGGGGCCGCACTACGGAGGCTCCCTGGATGATATCCAGCTCGACTTTCTCGTTGCGGTCCTGCAGTTCGCCGAAGCGTCCCCAGCGGGAGCGGTCGGCGGGGAGGGGATTGCTCTTGACCCAGTTGCCGCAGGCATACTGATAGAAATCGACGCAAGGGTCGACGGATTTGTTCATGGCAGCGGCATCCACACTGCTGGCTGCCGGGCCGGCCGCCAAGGCCAACAGAGGCAGGGAAAGAGAAATAAGCGCGATTCGAAACTTCATGATTTTGGACTCGAAGTACTGATTCTAACGCGCCTCAGCCAGCCGTGCGCGCGCCGGTGAGGGGACCGCTTCGATTCTGCAACAATAGCAGGTTGGACTACCAAGCCATTCTTATTCTTTCATTCGGCGGTCCGGAGAAAACCGCCGATGTAATTCCGTTTCTGGAGAACGTGGTGCGCGGGCGCAATGTGCCTCGCGAGCGGCTTCTGCAGGTGGCGGAGCACTACTACCATTTTGACGGCAGGAGCCCCATCAACGACCACTGCCGGGAACTGATCGCGGCGTTATCGCAAGAGGTGACACTGCCGGTCTATTGGGGCAATCGCAACTGGCACCCTATGCTGGCGGACACACTGCGCCAGATGGGGGCGGACGGCATCCGGCGGGCGCTGGCGGTGGCCACGTCGGCGTACCCTTCTTACTCGGGATGCCGCCAGTATCTGGAAAACATCGAGAAAGCGCGCGCCGAAGCCGGCGAACGCGCTCCGGCGATTGACAAGCTGCCGCCGTTCCACGCCCATCCGCTTTTTGTGGAGGCCAATAGCGACCGTGTCCGCACCGCGCTGCAACAGATACCGGGCGAGAACCGGGCGGCGGCGCAGGCTGGTCTACACAGCGCACAGCATCCCGATGGCGATGGCGTCCACGTGCCGGTATGAAGAGAGCCTGCTGGCGACGGCGCGCGCGGTGGCGGAGCAGGTGGGGCACGACGAATGGGACCTGGTGTGGCAGAGCCGCAGCGGTCCGCCTGCGCAGCCGTGGCTGGAGCCCGACATTCTGGAACATCTGCGGGGGCTGGCCGAGAATGGCGTGCAGGATGTGGTGGCCGCGCCCATCGGGTTCCTCTCCGATCATCTGGAAGTGCTGTACGACCTGGACGTGGAGGCCTCCGCCCTGGCCCGGGAGCTGGGCTTGAATTTTGTGCGCGCCGGGACGGTGGGGACGCACCCGCTGGTGGTCCGCATGTTGCGGGAGCTGATTGAAGAGCGGCTGGCGGCGGCGGAGGCGGCGGTTTGCGCGGTGGATTGCTGCCCGGGGCCGGAGCGCTTCGCGCGCGGGACCGGCGCGCTTCGCGGTGGGGGTTAGGGGTGGGGGCCGGCGCGCTTCGCGCGCAGGGGTTGGGGGTGGGGGCGGCGCGCTTCGCGCGCAGGGGTTGGGGGTGGGGGTTGGGGATGGGGATGGGGGTTTAGTCAAGTCAGGCGGCCATGCGTTGGGGCTTTTGGGGCTTGGGGAAGAGCTTTCGGGCTTCGGCGAGGCGTTGGGCGTGTTGGACTAAGCGGGCGAGTTCGGGGGTCGAAAAATCAAAATGGGGGTAGTGGGCGAGGTCGAACGATTCTCCTTTGCTTGCCGCTAGTTGGGCTAGGAGGGTGGCTTCCTCGACGGCTTGCTGGAGGGCTTGGCGGCGCTCCTGTTGGAGTTGGCGGAGCAGGGCGATGGTTTGGAGTTCCTTGCGTTTGATGCGCTGTTCGTAGAGGCTGAGCAGGGTGCGGTTCTTGGGGTCGGCGAGCCAGATGCGGGCTTTGGCGAAAGCGGCGTCGATTTCCGGGTGGTGGGCGGTGATGGTATCGGGCTGGGTGAGGCCGAGGGAGTTGATGTTGTTGTCGAGGGCGGAGGCGTGCTTGAGACGCCAGCGGTCGTCGGCGATCTCCTGAACGAGTTCGATTTCCATGCCTCCGACGGGGGCAAGGGATTCGTGGATGTTGCGGCAGTGGGCTTTGTAGGCCACCTCGTCCTCAGGGGTGAGGATGAGGACTTGGCCTGTGAGGCCGTGGCGGTAGGCGTTCAGGGCGCGGGGATCGCGCGGTTTGGGAGCTATCAGTTGATCTTCCATACTTCTTCCTCCGATTCCATTGAATCATCCGGAGTTGGGGATTCCGGGGGCGGACGGGAGTAAGTGGTTTGGCGCCAGCGAAAAGGAAAAGTCGAACCAGTGTGATCGGGCGAGCCTACCGGCATATGTATGTTAGGCAACATTCGAACGTTTGCTTTCGCAGAGGTATGCGGCGGCGGGGATTTCTGGTAGGATTCCGCTATGGAAAGGTCGGAATTGCGGATCGGCAACTCGATTTAGGCCGCTCATGTCCAAATTCAACCACCTGTTTGTGGCGAAATGCCCCCAGTGCTCGCAACGCATCGACGATGAAGCGTTCACGTGTATCAACTGCGGGAAGGGGCAGATCTGGGCCACCTTTCCGCCGATGGAAGGCGGGACCTATCTCTTTGGCTGTCACCGCTGCGGCGACATGTTTTCTTCGGTGGGCCTGTTTTGTCCGGGGTGCGGCGCGAGGATCCCGATGGACTGGGTGAGGCGGCGGCAGGCCAGCCGCACGTTTATGCGGGCGGCGGGGGGTGTCGGGATCGTAATGGTCCTGGTTATGGCACTGATGTTTCTGCTTCTCTGGTGGACGGGCTACCGGCCGGCAAGTTAAATAAGATTCATAACGCAAACGGCTTGGCGCGCATCTACAGCGTTGGAGGTAGGATTATGACACTCCGACTGGTACGGCAGGCGGGATGGGCGGCGGCACTCCTGGGGATGTCGTTTTTGGCGACGGCACAGGAACCGGGGCCGGCTGCGGGACAGCAGGCGGCAATGCTGGCTCCCGAGCAACTGAACGACCTGGTGGCGCCGATCGCGTTGTATCCGGATGCGCTGCTGAGCCAGATTCTGGTAGCGAGCACCTACCCCCTCGAACTGGTGGAAGCGCAGCAGTGGCTCCAACGGAATCAGGGTCTGAGCGGACAGCAGTTGACGGCGGCGGCGCGCGAGCAGAACTGGGATGCCAGCGTGCAGGCGCTGGTGGCGTTTCCGGACGTGCTGGCGAGGCTGAACCAGGATATGCAGTGGACCACGGCTTTGGGCGATGCGTTCCTGGCGCAGCAAGCCGATGTGATGGCGGCGGTGCAGACGATGCGGGCGCGAGCGCAGGCGGACGGCAGGCTGGCCTCCACGCCGCAGCAGATTGTCACCACCGAGGCGCAGGACGGGCAGGCGGCAATCGAGATTGCGCCGGCCGATCCACAAGTGATCTATGTGCCGGTGTACGACCCGGCGTACGTGTGGGGACCGCCGGCGTATGCGTATCCATCGCTATATTACGGGGGTTACGGGTTCGGGTTCGGGCTGGGGATCAACCTGGGGCTCTGTTTTAACGATTGGGGCGGCTGGGGCTGGGGCGGTTGGGGTTGGGGCTGGGGCCCGAACTGGTTCGGCGGATCGGTTTTTGTGAACCGTCCGTTTTTCGGCCGGTACGGCTTCCGCGGCGGACAGTGGGCAGGCGGATATGGCGGGTATGGCGGGTATGGCGGGTATGGCCGCAATGGCGGGTATGGCGGATATGGCGGCAATGGCGGCCGGACGATGTGGCAGCACGACCCGGGGCACAGGCTGGGCGTGTCGTACCCGAACCGCCAGTTGGCGGGACGGTACCAGGCGGCGTCGCTGGCCTCGCGGGCGGCGATGACCCGGTCTGGCGGCTTCAATTCCGGCGGAGGGAACCGGTTCGGGTCGGGCAATGGAAACAGGCCGGGCGGGCAGGGTTCGACGCAGTGGCAGCATTTCGGCGGCGGGCAGGCGGCGGGACAACGGTCGGGCGCCGCGGCACAGAGCTTCCAGGGTAGACAGGGGAATCAGGGCTCGGGGCAACGCTCAGGGGCTGCGGCACAGCAGTACCGGGGCGGACAGGCGAATCAGGGCTCGGGGCAACGCTCGACGCAGTGGCAGCATTTCGGCGGCGGGCAGGCGGCGGGGCAACGGCCGGCGGCTCAGGCACAGCAGTTCCAGGGCGGCCAGCGAAATCAGGCTCCGGCGCAGCGGTACTCGGCTCCGCAACAGCAGTTCCAGGGCGGCCAGCGAAATCAGGCTCCGGCGCAACAGCGGTACTCGGCTCCGCAACAGCGGTATTCGGCTCCGCAACAGCGGTATTCGGCTCCGCAACAGCGGTATTCGGCTCCGCAACAACAGCGGTATTCGGCTCCGCAACAACAGCGGTATTCGGCTCCGCAACAACAGCGGTATTCGGCTCCGCAACAACAGCGGTATTCTGCTCCGCAACAGCAGCGGTATTCGGCTCCGCAACAGCAGCGGTATTCGGCTCCGTCGCGTAGCTTCCAGTCCGCTCCGCGGGCGGCGGCGCCCAGCAACGGGGGTGGCTCCGGCCGGAGTTTTGGCGGCGGTAACGCGGGCGGCGGTGGCGGCGGGCACCGGCGTTAATTAGGGCGGATGGGTCGTCTTGCCAGGGGGGACAGGCCGGGAGGCCTGTCCTACTTTGTGTGGGTGCGGGCCTGTTCGAGACGGGTGCGGGCTTCGGGAAAGTCGGGTTGGATGCGGAGGGCCTGAGTGAACTCCGCGGCGGCTTGCTCGAAACGGCCGGCACTGGCAAGGAGCGTTCCCAGATTGAAATGGACGGTGGCGTTGCCGGGTTCCAGTTGCGCCTCAGCGCGGAACTGGACCAGCGCTTCGTCGAGGCGTCCACGGCTGAGCAGGAGGAATCCCAGGCTGTGGCGCGTGGCGGCATTGCCGGGCTGGAACCGGATGGCCTGGTAGAACTCGCTGACCGCATCGTTGGTGCGCCCCCCGGCGAGGAGCAGGCCGGCGTATGCCGCGTGGAACGCTCCGTTCGCGGGCTGGAGCGAGAGCGCCTGGCGATATTCGCGCTCCGCATCGGGCAGCCTGCCGGCGCGGCGCAGGAGCAGCGCCAGGTTGGCGTGGGCTTCCGGATAGGCCGGGCGGATGCGGAGGGCGGCCTGGATGTGCAACGCGGCCTGCTGATTCTGGTTGTGGGTCAGGTAATATTCGCCCAGGTTGTTGTGGGCCAGGTAATTGCCAGTGGTGACAGCGGCGGCATGCTGAAATAGCGTCTCGGTGTCGCTCCAATAGCTGAGCTGGTTCCACGTGAGGGCGGCGCAGGCCGCCAGGACGGCGATGGCGGCGAACCTCGGGGCGTGAGACGCGCCCCATGCGAGCATAATGCCCAGGCCCACCATGGGTACATACATATAGCGATCCGCCGAGGATTGCGCCCCCACCTGCACCAGCCCGATGACGGGCACGAGCGTCCCCACATACCAGAACCATCCCACGGCCAGCCAGGGATGCGTGCGCGCGTGGCGGACCACCAGCACCGTGATCGCGACCAGCGCGGCGGCGGACGCCGCTACCTGCCAAGCGGGCAGATCGAAGCGGTAGGGATAGAAGACCGCGAGGTCCGCCGGCCAGACGGTGCGAACCAGGTATACGGTATACGCCACCAGAGCATTTTCGAAGCGCAATCC
This sequence comes from uncultured Solibacteraceae bacterium, assembly GCA_963835555.1. Taxonomy (GTDB): domain Bacteria; phylum Acidobacteriota; class Terriglobia; order Bryobacterales; family Bryobacteraceae; genus Sulfopaludibacter. The sequence goes on from CAWIGC010000039.1 coordinate 20,448, forward strand.
CAGAGGGATGTTGGCGAGGGTGCGGACGGCGCTGCCGTGTTCCTGCGCCAGAAACGTGAGCAGCGCGGCGCCGGCGGAGAGGACTACCAATGGCACCTTTTCCCAGAGCAGGGCGCGGCGCATGGGGCGGCGCAGGGGCCAGAAATCCAGCAGCAGCAGCACGAAGGGAAGGGTGACGATCATGCTCTTGGCCATGAGTCCCAGGCAGAAGGCAAGCACGACCGGCAGATAGCGGGGCAGACTGGGGCGGCGCGCGTAGGCGGCATACCAGTAGAGCGCCAGGAACCAGAAGAGGGCGCAGAGGACGTCTTTGCGTTCGGCGACCCAGGCGACGGATTCGACGTGGAGGGGGTGCAGGGCGAACAGAAAGGCGACGAAGGCGCTGGGCCAGCGGGCACCGGTGAGCCGCAGGAGCGCCGCGAACAGCAGGAGGGCGGCGGCGGTGTGGATGAGGACGCTGGTGAGGTGGTGCCATCCGGCGCTCATGGCGAAGAACTGGCAATCGGTCATATGGGAGAGCCAGGTGAGCGGGAACCAGTTGGCCGCGTGAAAGGTCGTGAAGGCCCAGAGGAGTCCGTTCCAGGTCCAGCCGGCGCGCACCTGGGGGTTGTTGACCACATAGGCGGGGTCGTCGTAATTGAGGAAATCGAAATGGATGGCCTGGCTGTAAACGGCCAGGGTGGCGGCGGCCAGCAGCAGGTAGAGGTACAGATCGACCGGGCGGCTGCGCGGTGGGGGAACGGGCTTACGGGTTTTGGCCACGGCGGAACAAACATCCATGTTCGCATGGGCGTACACTGTCTTGGGGGTGGTGTATGAAAGTGAACCGGCGATTTTTTCTATTCGGAACGGCCCTGGCGGCTCGCGCGTTCCAGGGCGAAAGCTCCGTGGGGACGGCGATGATCGGTGTGGGCAATCGCGGCTCGTTCCTGCTGCAGGGCGTCTTGAAACAGCCGAATGCGAAGGTGCTGGCGCTGTGCGATATCAAGCCCGACCGTCTGGACAAGGCGGCCACGGCGGCGGCGCGCGACAAACCGGCTACCTATGCCGACTGGCACAGGGTGATTGAGCACAAGGACGTAGACGCGGTGTTCATTGCGACTCCGCCGTACCTGCATTCGGAGATGGCGATTGCGGCGATTCGCGCGGGCAAGCACGTGTACTGCGAGAAGCCTATCGGGGTGACTCCGGAGCAGGTGCGGGCGCTGGTGGAAGCGGCGCGCGGCTCCAACAAGGTGTTCGTGCCGGGCCAGCAGTTGCGGTCGATGAAGCAATTCCAGGAGGCGGTGCAAAAGGTTCGGGAGGGGGCCATCGGCGAGGTGTTGATGGTGAAGGCGCAGCGGCACGCCACGGCGGATTTGCCTCACGACGGGACGTCGGGCGACTGGTATTTCGATGTCAACAAATCGGGTGGCTACCTGGTGGAGCAGTCGGTACACAATCTGGATTTGTGCAACTGGGTGATTGGGGCGCGTCCGGTGCGGGCTTGCGGCTTTGGCGCGACGCAGCTCTATAAGAACGACCCGCCGGGGCGGACAATTTACGATTGCGGCAGCCTCACCTACCAGTATCCCAAGGGGGTGGAGATGTCGTTCACGCAGAACGTGTTTCACCCGGCGTCGATGCCCAATGGCAATCAGTACATTTACGTGTACGGTTCCAAAGCGGCGCTGGACCTGATGGGCTCGGGGACGGCGTATCCGCTGGAGAAGGGCGGGCAGCCGGAAGTGCTGGCGGCCAAACGGCAGGAAGACCAGTACGCGCACCTGGCGGCATTTTACGATTCGATCGCCAAGGGGACTCCGCCGCCGGTCGGGATCACGGTGGGGGCGGAGGCGGCGCTGACGGCGATTCTGGGCAATCAGGCGATGATGCAGCAGAAGGTGGTGAACTGGAGCGATATGGGGGTGGAGTTGTGACCCGCCGGGAAGTTCTGGCAGCGGCGAGCCTGGCCACAGCCTCGCTGCCTTTGCGGGCGCAGCCCAAGGCCCGCTTCACGAAGGGCATCTGCTCGATTATCTTTCCGAAGGAGATGCCGCGCGCCGAATGCTTCACGCAGGCGAAGGCGGCGGGGTTCGACGCGATCGAACTGGCGGTCGGTCCGGACCTGCCGCTGGATAGCAGCCGCGACGATACTCGGCGACTGGCCGATTCGGCGGAGAAGGCCGGTATCCGGATCGCCACGCTGTGGGTGTCGGACGCGCTGCACCAGAATCCGCTGAATGCGGACGATGCGGCGGTGCGGGCGCGCGGGGTGGACGCGGTGCGCAAGGCTCTGCGCATTGCCGCCGATTTGAATTGCGGCGCGCTGCTGCTGTATGCGGTCCGGCTGGGCAACGGGGCGAAGCTCGAGGTGGGGTCGCAGGAGACGTGGGATCGCTATACGGCGGAACTGAAGAAGCTGATTCCGGACGCGGCGAGCGCCAAGGTACTGATGAATCCGGAGAATGTGTGGAACAAATTTCTGCTGAGTCCGCTGGAGATGCGGTCGTTCGTGGATCAGTTTCACAGTCCTTGGGTGGGCGTGCATTTTGACGCCGGCAACGTGATGCAGTACGGCTATCCGGAGGATTGGATTTTGACGCTGGGGCCGCGCATCAAGCGGATTCACTTCAAGGATTTCAAACTGGCCGGGGGCGGCCAGCCGGCGCACTTCGCCGATTTGCTGGAGGGCGACGTGAACTGGAAAGCGGTGATGGCGGCGCTGGTGAAAACCGGCTACAACGGAGTGATCTCTCCGGAAATCGGCCGGAATGCGGCGCAGGCGGATCAGTTGAAACAGGTTTCGGGGGCGTTGGACAAGATCTTGAGCTTGGCTTGAAAACATGCGATTTCTGCTCTTTGTACCCTTGATGCTGCATGCGCAGGGCACGGTGCCTGTGTTTCAGCACGCGGTCGGGCAGTCGACCTACACTTTGATGGGAAGCGATCCGGCGCGGGGCGTCACGACGACGATTCCGACGGTGCTGACGCCGATCACGCTTCAGTTCGACGGGAAGAAGATGGATGCGGCGGCGGACGTTTCGCGCGTGCTGCGGTCGCCGGTTTTTGCGAACTTCGCGTTTCCGGCGGGCGGCAATACGCAGTATGCGGACGCGATGCTGCGCGCCACCTTTCCGCAGAATGCCGGATGGCATACGCTGCTGGGCAAGCCGGAAGTGAAGCCGGTGACGGTGAGGATTCCGGCGGGCTACGGATACGTCCTGAGTTCGAAGAAGACAGGGCGGACGTTCGCGGTGGTGGATGGCGAATATGTGCAGAAGGAGCTTTTCAAGCAGATTCCGAAGCAGGAAGGCAAGCTGGTGGTCGCGATGACGCACAACACCACCTTCTATGTGACGGGCGATGCGACGGTGTGCTGTTCGTGGGGCGCGCACGGGGTGGACGGCGCGACGGGCAATTCGTTTGTGCTGGCTTCGTATCTGGAGGCGGCGCCGGCGGTGGTGGAAGACGCGGACGTGGAGCCGCTGACGCAACAACTGGCGGAGTTCGTGAACGATCCGCTGCACGACCCGACGATCAACGGGCGGAACGTGAAGGCTCCGGGCAACAGTTTCGCGGGCTGGCTGCGGCCGGGCGAAGGGGGGAGTTGCGGCGGCACGGGGGTAGGGTCCACGTACTTCCAACTGCAGCCGACCAATACGAATCCGAAGAACAATATTCCGGCGTCGAAGCCGTTTGCCGCGGGGGCGTATCACGTGCAGAACGTGGCGCTGCTGCCGTGGTACACGGGGGCCGCGGAGGGTCCGTACAGTTTTCCGGACGCGCGGGTGCTGAGCGGACCCGCCAAGCCCTGTCCGGGTCGCGGGGGGCGCGGCGGCGGGCCGGCGGCACCCACGGTAGCGGCGACGCCGGCGAGCGGGAAGCCGAACGGACATAAGCTGATCGGGTATTGGTCCGGCTACGGCTCGGCGGCCACTACGTTTCCTACGCGGGAGATCTCGCCCCAGTGGGATATCGTCCTGATCGCCTTCTCCACTCCCGACCATAATGCTCCGGAAGGGACGATGCAGTTCCGCACGCCCGCGGGCATGACTACCGAGCAGTTCAAGGCAGACATTGCGTTTCTCAAGAGCCAGGGCCGGAAGGTAATGATCTCGCTGGGCGGCGGGGGGCAGCACTTCACGTTGGCGGACCCCAAACGGGTGCCGAATTTTGTCTCGTCGGTGACGAAGATTGTCAGCGACTACGGCTTCGACGGAGTGGATATCGATTTTGAGAGCCCGTCGCTATCGATCGAGCCGGGCGATACGGATTTCAAGAATCCGACGACGCCATCGATCGTCAACCTGATTGCGGCGCTGCGGCAGTTGCGGGAGCATTTCGGCGCGGGATTCATGATCAGCCTGGTGCCGGAAGGGACGCAGATTCCGTCGGGGTATCCGAGTTATGGAGGGCAGTTCGGGTCGTATCTGCCGATTGCGTGGGGGCTGCGGGACGTCCTTTCCTTCATGGATGTGCAGGATTACAACACTCCGCCGCTGCAGGGGCTGGATGGCGAGATTTACCAGCCGGGCACGGTGGATTATCACGCGGCCATGACGGAACTGGTGCTGCACGGCTTCAACGTGGGGGGCGACCCGAAGCACTTCTTTCCGCCGCTGCCGGCGGACAAGGTGGCGGTGGGTTTCCTGACGGGAGACACCACACCTGCGATCGTCAATCAGGCGATGGATTACATCATCACGGGCAAGGCTCCGGCGGGCACGAAGTACCGGCTGCTGGCGCCGGGCGGGTACCCGGGCATGATGGGCGCGATGTTCTGGACGATCGACGCGGACCGGCGGGCGAATTATAACTATTCGAACGTGGTGGGTCCGCTGTTGCACGGGTATCCGGCGAAGTAGCGGGAACTTTTTCCAGCGGCGCGTGTCAAATCACTTGACATCTGTTTCGATTAGTACTAAGAAATTAGTATGAGACGCCGCAGCACCACCCTTACCGAGCAGGAACTGGAGATCATGAAGATCGTCTGGGAGCGGGAGACCGCCACCGTCCGGGACGTGTACGAGACGCTTCTGGAACGGCGGAAGGTGGCCTATACCACGGTCATGACCATGATGAAGATCCTGGAACAGAAGAAGTATTTGAAGAAGAGCCAGGCGGAGCGCGCGTATGTATACCGTCCGGCGCAGCCGAAGGGGCAGGTGATCGGCGCCATGGTGCGGGATTTTGTGAACCGGGTGTTTAACGGGTCGGCGGAGCCGCTGCTGGTGCACCTGGTGGAAGAGCACAACCTGACGCAGGAAGATCTGGACGAGATCGCCCATCTCCGGAGGAAGCCATGAACTTACCCCTCGCCTGGGACAACGTGGTGACGTATAGCTTGCAGGTGGGCCTGCTGGTGGGGCTGACGGCATTCATTCCGGCGCTCTTGCGGCTGCGGCAGCCGAAAGCCAAATTGTGGTTCTGGAACCTGCTGCTGGTGACGTGCCTGGCGCTGCCGGCGCTGCGGCCGTGGAAACAGGAGACGGTGATCGCGACGGCGCTGGTTCCGCCGCCTTCGATTCAGATGACGCCGCTGCCGCCGGTGAAACATACCATGCCGCGCGGCGAGATGGCGTTGCTGGTGCTGGCGGCGGGGGCGGCTCTGCGACTGGCCTGGCTGGCGGCGGGGTTCTGGAAATTGCGGCGATACCGCCGGCATTCGCGCCCGCTGGCGGGCCCGTGCGCGTGGCGCGTAGAGGCCGACCTGCGGATCTCCGACGACATCACCAGTCCGGTGACGTTCGGCTTTCTGAATCCGGTGATCCTGCTGCCGGTCCAGTTCCCGGAGCTGGACCACGCGAAGCAGGATGCCATTCTGTGCCACGAGGTGCTGCATGTATGGCGGCACGACTGGCTGTTCGCCATCGGCGAGGAGGTGGTGCGCGCGGCGTTCTGGTTCCACCCGGCCATCTGGTGGCTGCTGGGGGAGATCCAACTGGCGCGCGAGCAGGCGGTGGACCAGGAAGCGATCAACCTGACCAGCAAGCGCGACGAATATCTGGACGCGCTGCTGGCGATTGCCGGTGCGGCGGCTGTGCCGGACCTGGCGCCCGCGCCGTTGTTTCTGCGCAAGCGGCATTTGAAGCAAAGAGTGGTTTCGATTCTGAAGGAGGTTCGGATGTCCAAGAAGAGATTGATTTCCGCGTTCGCCATGAGCCTCATGATGCTGGCGGGAGCGTGCTGGTTTGTGACGGGAACGTTTCCGCTGGCGGCGGAACCGCAGATGGTTTCCGATGGGGTGGGCGTATCGGTGGCGGTGAATGACCCGTTGATCCATCGCGGCGGCGTGATGTATCCGAGTGCGGCCCTGCAAGCCCGCATTGAAGGCACGGTGGTGGTGCAGTTACGGCTGGGGAGCAAGGGCGAAGTGGTGGATGCCACGGTGCTCAGCGGACCGGACGAACTGAGGAAAGGCGTGCTCGCCAGCGTGTTGGACTGGCACTTTACGCGCGACGTGGCGAATAGCACACGGCAGGTGAGCATCAACTTCCAGTTGCCCAAGGCGGAGACGACGCCCGCTACTGTCATTGCGGAATCGAACCTACAAGCAGCGCGGCAGTCCGCGGTAGGGGGCGTAGTGGGCGGCGTTCCGGGCGGGGTGTCCGGCGGCGTGCCAGGGGAACGATGGGCGCGATGGCGGGCGGCGTCCCAGGGGGCACAAGCATGACGGCGAGGCTGTCGATTGCGCCGCCGATTCCGGGCACGGTGAAGGCAATCGCGACGCCGGGGCTGAGCGATCAGGCGCGCAGGGAGTTGTTGTCGCGGCTGCCGGTGCATGAAGGCGACACCGTCACATCCGACTCGTTCCGCCAACTGAGCGAAGCCGTAAAAGAGTATGACGAACACCTCACGGTAGGCGCATTCGGGAACGGCAACGGCGAAACGACGCTACAGATCAACGCGCCGCGTCAGGCGATGGCGATGGGAATGGCGGCGGCGGATCTTCCGGTGCCTCCCGGCGCGATTCGGGTGGGCGGCAACGTGCAGCAGTCGAAGCTGACTTCGCAGGTGCGACCGGCTTATCCCCCGATGGCCAAAGAGGCCCGGATTCAGGGCGTGGTGCACCTGTTCGCGGTGATCGGCAAGGATGGCGGGGTGAAGAGCCTGACGGTGATCAGCGGGCATCCGCTGCTGGTGCAGGCGGCCATGGAAGCGGTGCGGCAGTGGACGTACGAGACCACGCTGCTGAACGGCGCGCCGGTGGAAGTAGCGACGCAGATCGACGTGAACTTCACGCTGTCGCAGTAACGGCGAAGACGATGGCTCATTCGTACCGCAGCACTTCGGCGGGGGTGATGCGGGTGGCGTTGCGGGCGGGGTAAAGGGTCGCCAGGAAGCTGACCAGAATGGCCAGGGCGGCGATCCAGACGCCATCCACCCAGCGCGTTTCGAAGGGCACGAAGCTCATGGAGTAGACCGATTCCTGGAGCGGGACGAGGCGGTATTTGTTGGCGTAATAGGAAATGCCGTAGCCGAGCACCAGTCCGATGACGCTGCCCGCCACGCCGATCAGTACGCCCTGGAGCATGAAGATGCGGCGGATCTGGCTGTGGCGGGCGCCCATGGACATGAGCACGGCGATGTCGCGGTACTTTTCCATGACCATCATCACCAGGGTGATGAAGATATTGAGCGCGGCCACCAGTTCGATGAGCCCGATCACGATGACGGTGACGACGCGTTCCATGGTGAGGGCGCTGAGCAGTTGCTTGTTGCGCTCCTGCCAGGTGGTGGTGGTGTATTTGCGGGCCCACGACGCGCTCGATATCCCTGGCGATGGCGGGGGCGGCATTCAGGTCATCGACTTTGATTTCGATCTGATTGATGACGTCCTCCAGCCCGAGGGCGTGCTGTAAGGCAGGCAGGGAGACGAAGACCCAGTTGTCGTCAATTTCGAAGAAGCCCGAGTCGAAAATGCCGCAGACGTGAAAGGGCCGGCGCGGCGGCATGACGGTGAAACCGGCCAGTTCGGTGGCTTCGGGAAAGATGGCGGTGACGCGGGAATTCAGCACCATGCCGGTATCCTGCACCATGCTGTTGCCGATGACGATACCCGGGACGGCGCGGTTGGGGTCGCGCAATTCGTCCAGCGAGCCGGACTTCAGGCGGCGCAGGGTCTCGCTGATGGCGAGTTCGGAATCCACGTCGATGCCCTTGACCACGCCGGCATGGGACTGCACGGGAGCCATGAGAAAGGCCGGCTCGTAGAGCGCGGGAGAAACCGCGACGACGTGGGGCACCTTGCGGATGCGCGCGGCCATGTCGTGCCAGTTTTCGATACCGTTCAGCGGCTGCTTCTCGAGCACGTTGATGTGCGCCATGGCTCCCAGCAGATTGCGCTGGAGGGTATTGCGGAAGCCGTTGGTGACGGCCAGAGCGATGACCAGCGCCATCACCCCGGCGGTGACTCCCATGACGGAGATCAGGGTGATGATGGAGATCACGGCTTCCTTGCGGCGGGCGCGCAGGTAGCGGTTGGCGATGAAGAGCTCGAAGCGGCTCAGCATAAAGCACCGGGAAGGCGGGGAAGACAACGGGGGTTGGGGGTGGGGGTTGGGGATGGGGGGTTAGTGGCGGCAACTGCAGCCGCTTCCTCCCTGGCCCCCGTCCCCTGGCCCCTGGCCCCCGGCCCCTGGCCCCTGGCCCCCGTCATACTTTGTCCAGTTCGCGCAGTTGGCGCACGAGGTCGATGGGGCCTTCGGGGCGGAGGAGGGGGAAGAGGATGACGTCGCGGATGGAGCGGCATCCGGTGAGGATCATGGTGAGGCGGTCGATGCCGATGCCTTCGCCTCCGGTGGGCGGCAGGGCGTAGGCGAGGGCGCGCACGTAGTCTTCGTCCATCTGGTGGGCTTCTTCGTCGCCGCGCTCGCGCATGGAAAGCTGCATTTCGAAGCGGCGGCGCTGTTCCTGGGGGTCGTTCAACTCGGTATAGGCGTTGCCGATCTCCATGCCGGCGGCGTAGATTTCGAAGCGCTCGACGAACGCGGGGTCTTCGGGCTTGTTCTTGGAGAGCGGCGAAGTCTCGACGGGATAGTCGTAGATTACGGTGGGCTGGATGAGCTTTTCTTCCACGTGGCGCTCGAAGATATCGGTGAGGGCTTCCCCGGCGGTGGACTTATCGGAATGGCGCAGGAGCCACTCGGGATTGGCGACATCTTCCAGGGTGGGCCGGTCCTCGCCCTGCCAGAAGCGGACCACGGCTTCGCGCATGCTGTAGCGCTCGAGGCGGCTGAAATCGAGCTTGTGGCCTTCGTACTCGATCTCGGTGGTGCCGACGGCATCGCGGGCGACCTGGGCGAGCAGTTCCTGGGACAGCTCGATGAGGCCCTGGTAATCGGTGTATGCCTGGTAGAACTCCAGCATGGTGAACTCGGGATTGTGATGGGTGGAGAGTCCCTCATTGCGGAAGTTGCGATTGATTTCGTAGACGCGTTCGAGCCCGCCCACCACCAGCCGCTTCAGGTACAGTTCGGGCGCGATGCGCAGGTAGAGGTCGATATCCAGAGTGTTGTGATGGGTGATGAAGGGACGCGCCGTGGCGCCGCCATAGAGCGGCTGCATCATGGGCGTTTCGACTTCGATGAACTGGTGGGCTTCCAACTGGCGGCGCAGGGAGGAAATGATGCGGGCGCGGGTGACGAAGACTTTGCGGACATCGGGATTGGCCACCAGGTCGAGGTACCGCTGGCGATAGCGCGTCTCCACGTCTTCCAGGCCGTGCCACTTTTCGGGCATGGAGAGCAGGGTCTTGGAGAGGAACTCGAGCTTTTCGACGTGGATGCTCAATTCGCCGGTGCGGGTACGGAAGAGGTAGCCTTCGACGCCGAGGAAGTCGCCGATATCGACCAGCTTGAAGAGTTGGAAGTCGCGCTCGCCCACGGCGTCTTTCTTGACGTAGAACTGGAGACGTTCGCCGTTCTGCTGGAGGTGCGCGAAGCCGGCTTTGCCCATGTGCCGCAGGGTCATGAGGCGGCCGGCGACGCGGACGCGCACCTCGGGGGTCAGCTCTTCGGCGGACTTGTCGCCGTAGGCGGCCAGAATTTCGGGAATGGTATGGGAGAAATCGAACCGGCGCCCGTAGGGGCGGTATCCCAGGGCTTCGATTTCGCGGATGCGGGCCAGGCGCTGCTTGAGTAGATCGTCTTCGAGCGACAAAAAAGTCTCCTAAGGCTGAAATAAGCTATTATAAGGGCTTCGTTTGCGACGATCCATTTCCATTATTATTCCTGCCTATAACGAAGAGAAACGGCTTCCCTCGCACGCTGAAGATGGTGAAGGCGTATCTTGAGCGGACCCCATGGGATTTTTGCGAGGTAGTGGTGGTGGACGACGGGTCGCGGGACGGCACCGCGGGGGTGGCCGAATCGGCCGGCGTGCGCGTGCTGCGCAACCCCGGCAATCGCGGCAAGGGCTACACGGTGCGGCACGGGATGATGGAAGCCCGGGGCGAGTGGGCGCTGTTCACCGATGCCGATCTTTCCTCTCCCATCGAGGAGTTGGGGAAACTGTGGGAGGCGGTGGAGCGTAGCGGCGCGCAGGGGGCTATCGGCTCGCGCGCGCTGGACCGCAAACTGGTGGGGGTTCACCAGCCGCCCTTTCGCGAAATCATGGGCCGGGTATTCAACCTGGTGATGCGGCTGGTGACCTGGCTGCCCTTCCACGACACGCAGTGCGGTTTCAAACTATTCCAGACCGAGGCGGCCCGGGAGATTTTCCGACGCCAGCTTCTGGATGGTTTCGGCTTCGATGTGGAAGTGCTATTCATCGCCAAGCGGCTGGGTTTCCGCACGCTGGAGGTGCCGGTGCGATGGAACGACGTGGCGGGAACCAAGGTGAGCCTGGTGCGCGGAGTAGCGGCATTTCTGGATCCGCTAAAGGTGCGGTGGAATGGCGTGACGGGCAAGTACCGGTAGGGAGAGCGAGGGTTACGGGTGCGGCGCGATCTACCGTGGCCATGAGGTCAGAACGTCAAGGGCGATTGGCGTTGACAGTTCTACAGCAACTCTTCCAGCTTCTTTCGCAAATCGGCCGACATCCTGGGATTCTCGCCTCCCGTGGAAATGGCCACCTGCACGCTGCCGCGCTGCAGCCGCGCCGGGACAATGAAATGGCACTCCTCCGCCGAATCCGCAATGTTGGCGAAAATGCCCTTGCCCTTGGCGGCGATGCCGACCCTGTGATTGGTCAGGCGGTCGTCGGTGGCGGCGAAAACCAGCACCGTCGCCGCCAGGTCCGACGCGCGGAAGCGCCGCGGCACCATGCGCACCGGCAGCGTTTCAAACTCCGCTTCCCACTCCGGCGCCACTACGGTGACCCGCGCCCCCGCTTCGAGCAGCGCCCGGGTCTTCCGCAAAGCCACCTTCCCCGCTCCCACCACGAGCACCGGCCGGTCCTTCAGATCGAGAAATATCGGGTAGTATCTCAATCTCAGAATGTAGCATGTGGAGCGGCTTGCTATCATAGGCATTCATGCCTGACGCCATTCCCACGGTCGTTATTGTGGGCCGGCCCAACGTAGGAAAGTCCACCCTCTTCAACCGGATCACGGGACAGCGGCGCGCCATCGTAGGCGATGAGCCCGGCATTACCCGCGACCGCATCGTTGGGTCGGCTCAGTATGACGGCCGCCCCTTTGAGGTTATCGATACCGGCGGCATCGTGGTCAACGATCACGAGTACATCCCCGCGCAGATTCTGCGACAGGCCGAAATGGCCCTCCACTCGGCCACTCACATCATTCTGCTGGTGGACGGCCGCGCCGAAATCACCGGCGCCGACCGGGACCTCGCACAGATGCTCCAGCGACTGGGAAAGCCTATCTCGCTGGCCGTCAATAAAGCCGATACCGGCGCTCACCAGCAACTGGCTCACGAGTTCTACGCCTTGGGCATTGCCGACATCTTTCCCGTTTCCGCCGAGCATTCCCTGGGGGTCGATGCCCTGCTCTCGCATGTGACGGCATCTTTCCCGGAACGCGGCGAAGCACCATTGGGGCAATCCGCCATCAAGGTCTCCATCATCGGGCGGCCCAACGTCGGCAAATCCACTTTGCTGAATGCCCTGACGGGCCAGGATCGCGCCATTGTTTCGCCGATTGCCGGCACCACGCGGGATGCCGTGGATGAATCGGTCACGCGGGGAGGCACGGAGTTCGTATTCGTCGATACGGCGGGCATCCGGCGTAAGGGCAAAACGAAAGAGATGGCCGAGAAACTGAGCGTCGTGATGGCGCGCCGTCATATTCGCATGGCGCACGTGGTGCTGCTGGTTCTCGATGCCACCGAAGGCGTTCTAGGTCTCGATGCCACGATCGCCGGGTATGCGCACGAGGGCGGCCGCGCGCTGATTCTTTGCGTCAACAAGTGGGACGAAATCAAAGGGCAGGGCGGGCAGAAAAAACGCGAATTCGAACAGCAGGTTCGCGACAACTTCAAATTCCTGGAGTATGCGCCGGTGCTATTCCTGTCCGCGAAAACGGGGGCCGGAGTGGATCGGTTGTTCGGCCTGATCAAGGAAGTTTACGAATCGGCCTCGCAGCGCATCACCACCGGAGAACTGAATCGCTTCGTGGAGAATCTGCATTTCGAAGAGCGCAAAATCTTTTACATCACGCAATCCGCCATCCGGCCGCCGGAATTTATCGTCTTCACCGACAAGGGTCCGGCGCTGCACTTCTCGCACGAACGGTACCTCGCCAACCAGATCCGGCGCCAGTTCGGTTTCAGCGGAACCCCGATTCTTCTCAAGACCCGCGCCAAGGGACGGAAGAAATAGCCGAAATGAAGAACGTTGCGTTTCGCCGACGGTCCCCTTTAGACTAGGAGCAGTATTATGACAGTCCTTATATCTGAAACAGAGGGAGGGCGACTCTATGTGGAATAAAAAGGAAGATTCCCCAAAGTCCTTCAACCCGCCGAGTCCGGCGCCCAGCCAGGCTGCCATGCCGCCCAGTTTTGCAGAGCCAAAAAAGGAGGCTACACCTATGTCCAGCATGCCCGGAAGAGTGGAATCGGATACTCGCGGTTCTGCAGTGATCGGCAAAGCCGTTAAAATTGTCGGACAGATTTTCAGCAAAGAAGATCTCTTCGTGGATGGCGATGTGGAAGGCACCGTCGAAGCCCTGGAGCACAGGCTCATCATCGGGCCTCACGGAACCGTGCACGCCACTGTGAAAGCGCGCGAAGTGGTGGCGCAGGGGAACGTCCAGGGCAACGTGGAAGCCACTGAAAAGATTGAAATCCGCAAGGATGCGAAGCTTGTTGGGGACATCCGCACGGCGCGGATCATCATCGAAGACGGCGCCTATTTCAAGGGCAGTATCGATATCGTAAAACCCGAGCCGGCAAAGAACGCACCCAAGCCGCCGCAGGCCGCTCCGGCAAACGCACAGCCTGCTGCCGCCGGTGCGCCGCATAGCAAATCCTAAGCTTCTAAAATGCAGCTTCCAGGGCCGCTAAGAAATATTTTGCGCGGATCCAAAGGTGCAGCCGCACCTAAGGGGACTCCGCCGGTTGTCTCCGGACGCTCGTCGTACCCTGCGCGCCACTCCGGAGACGAGGTCACCAGTACGCGGGCCAGCCGCGGCCTCGCGGAATTCTTCACCAATATTCGGGATCAGTCAGGCCTCACGATTCTGGATTTGGGCGGAGCGACGCAACAAAACGTATCGTTCATTACCAATCTGGGCCATCGCCTCTACTCCGAAGATTTTCTGCAGATCCTCAATGAGACTTTCGGCCCGGACGATACCGTAGATCAAGCCAATCCCGGCCGCATCGAATATTTCCTGCGCCAGACACTGGACTATCCCGAAGGGCAGTTCGACGGCGTGCTGATCTGGGACCTTCTGGAATACCTCGAACCGGCGCTGCTCAGTGCTGTAGTAGAACGTCTGCACAAGATCGTCCGCCCGAAAAGCTACATGCTCTCGTTCTTTCATTCGGATGACAAGTTGGAAGCCGTTCCCTTCTACACATTTCGCATTCAGGAAACCAACACGCTTCACATCGCCCAGCGCGGTTTGCATCGCCCCGTCCAACTCTTCAACAATCGCAGCCTCGAAAAACTGTTCAGCCGCTTCGAATCCGTCAAGTTTTTTCTTACGCGCGAGCGTCTGCGCGAAGTCATCGTCAAGGTATAGCCCCGTTCCCGCTGTATCATGGACGGATGCAATGCTGGCATCCGATATCCGCCCTGGTCCTCTCCGCAGCCTGCCTTCTCGCCCAGGGCTCACCGGGAATCGATAACGATCAGGCGCATGTTGCGGTGGCTCACGACCGGGCGCACGTGAAGGGTAAATTCCACGAGCACAGACTCGATCGCGTGATGATCTACCTGCAGCCCGGCAGGCAGGATTTCGTTACGCAGGAGGGGAAGAAGTACACGCTCGACTGGAAGGCCGGCGATGTGAAATGGAGTCCCGCCGCTGGAATGCATACTTCGGAAATCGTCAGCGATGTGCCGGTTACCATCGTGGAGGTCGAAGTCAAGAAACCCGGCAACGCGGCCGTAAAAGTCACCACGCCGCTCGACCCGCTCAAAGTGGATCCCAAGAATTACAAGCTGGAATTCGAAAACAGTAAAGTGCGCGTCATCCGCGTGAAGTTTGCGGCACACCAGGGCGCGCCGCTGCACGAGCATCAACTCAATCGCGTAGTGGTCTATCTGACGGACCAGAATACCCGGCTGACCACGCCCGACGGCAAGGTAGAGACCACGGTGCACAAAGCGGGCGAATTCAGTTGGGGCGGCGCCACGAAACACAAGGAAGAAAACCTGATGGACGGCCCGTTTGAGGCCATCATCGTCGAATTCAAGAGCTGATCTCCTGCAAGGCCGCAATCACCTGGCATTGATATCGCTCTAACGCGAACCGCGTCCGCCACGTTTCCCGGGTGCGCTCCGCGAGTTCCGAATTGGGACGCTGCACCAGATCGATGGCTTGCGCTGCCATTTCTTCCACGGTGTTCGCCAGAAACCCATCGTGACCCGGCGTGATGACCTCCGCAATGCCGCCGGAGGCGAATGCAATTACGGGGACGCCCGCAGCGAACGCTTCGAGGATCACCCGCGTGGTTGCCTCCTGGGCCGCGGAAGGCACCAGCAGCAGATCCAACGCCGCCAGCGCTCCGTACACATCGTTGGTCCAGCCGGCGAACTCCACCGGCAGCCCCTCCGCCGCCGCGCGCACCTGCGCCTCGTACGCCTGCGCCGCCGGTTCGCCGAAAAGCGCCGCCCCGTGGATGACGAAACGGCACTCCTGTAGGACGCCGTGGATTTTGCGTGCGGCGGCCACGAAGGCGAGTTGTCCCTTTTCCGGTGCGATGCGCCCGACACACCCGATACGCGGAACCCGGGGACGCGGCGCGGCGCGGCCGGGCCCAGCCACGCCGTTGTAGATGACCCGCACCCCGTCCGGCGGCACAAACCTTCGCCATTGGCCGGCCACAAACCGGCACGACCCGATCACCCGCGCCTGCAACCGCCGCAGGCAGGCGCCCGCCACATGCCGCATCAACCCCGGCCGGCACCAGGCTGTGCGAGTGAAAAACAACCGGGACGCGGGGACGCCCGAGTGCCGCGCCCGGCAGCAGGCGAGGACCGTTCACATAGACCAAGTCCGCGTGAATGCTGCGCACCAGCGTCGCGATCTGGCGCGCGAGTACCGGCGTTCCGGCGGCAAAGCGGGCCGCGTCCGCCCAGGATCCGCAGGTGATGCGAGCAGTCTGAAAACCCAGATCGCCGACCTTCGCAAACAGCTCGCCGTTTCCGGGCAGCGCCACCAAGGCATTCCAGCCCTTGGCTCGAATCGCCGGCAGCAGATCCAACAGGCATCGCTGCGCGCCTCCCGGATCGCTGAACTGATCCAGCAGCAAGAGGTTCATGCACGCACTGCCAGCGCCAGCACCCACAGGTAAACCGGCATCACCCGCCAATAGGTCAGCAAATCGCCGGAGAACATCTGCACGCTCTGGCCGGCCCAGAAGCACAACATCCAGGTGCCGAAGAACGAACCGCGCCGATCGCTGCGGCGAGCCGAGCGCAATATCGCCAGGTTCAGAAACAGCAGCGCGGCCAGCCCGGCCACCCCGGTCTCCACCAAAAGACTCAGGTACATGTTATCGGCCACCACCGGGGCCCCCAGAAAATCCGTGTAGGGCAGAGTCTTGTATCCAATTCCGAACAGGATCTGCCAGGGGTGCGCGGCAATCCAGGCCAGCAGCGTCTGCCAGCTCTCAAGGCGACCGGACAGCACGCCGGACGTGGCCGAAAACAAATACTCCGCCGAAAGCGACAGGCGCAGCCAGTACATCTCGACGAATTGCGGGAACACCTTCCACGTCAGGTAGCCGGCCGCGCTCCCGCCGGCCGCCAGAATCGCCGCCAGCTTGCCCAGCCGCACCCTCTTGCGATTGAGCCAGCCCAGCACCGCCAGCGCCACCGCCACATTGACCAGGGACGCGCGCGAATAAGACAGCACCAGCGCCGCAAAGAATACCGCGCCACCGGCCCACAGAGCTTTCCGCGAGATCCGCGCTTCGCCGCGCGGCCGCGTCAGCGCCACCGCGGTCATCACCAGGAAAAAGGCACAGAAATTGCCCAGGGTGCTGGCCTCGTAGAACAGGCCCTGCGCCCGGCGGTAGACACCGGAATCCAGCCAAACGAATTGCGGACCGTAACCGGCCGGCGCGGGAAACTGATAATAGAAATCCACGCAGGCGAACAGCGCCGAGGCCACGGCCGCCCCATAAAGGGTCGCCAGCGCGGAAGTGCTGTCCCTGCCCGGCCCGTAAGCCGCATAGAAGAACACGTAGACCGAGATGCCAAAGAGGGCCACGCGCGCCAGGCTGCCCGCGGCGGCGGTCAGGCCCGAGTCCATGGCAGCCAGCCCCACGCTGGCCAGCAGAATGCCGAATAGTAAAATCAGGCCGGCGCTTACCGCCGTCAGTTCGACACGCCAATCCGGCAGCCAGATGATTCCGGCGAACACACCCAACGCCGCGAAAAGCAGGCTCGGGTGCGGCCCCGAATCGCCGATGGGAACCGGCAGCGGAGGCAGCAGCAATGCCGCCAGGAAGAACAGGGAGATCCAGCGCGCGGGCTTGTGCAGACTCCACCACGCCAGAGGCAGCAGAATCGCGGGAGCCGAGAGCAGGGCTTTCAGCGCCACACCGGGCGCGGCGGCAATCGCCGCGGCCCAGAATCCGCAAATCAGCGCCGCGATGGCATATTGCGGCCGTCGCGCGTCCACCGCGCTATTCATGAAATACCGCGCGCCGGTTTCCGGTTCGCTGTTCTTGCCACGCCATTTCGAGCGTGAAGTAAAGCACGGGCAGCACCGCTCCCAGCAGCAGCGCGGCTACCAGGTTGAGCGGCACATTCGGCGAAGACGGGCGTTCCGGAACAATGCCCGGATCGATCATCTTCAGGCGTTCTCCGCGATACCCGGCGTCGCTGCGCGCCTCCCGGAGCCGTCCCTCAATGGCGGTCAGGGCCGTTTGCGCGGCTTTGCGCTCCGCATCCAGCTTGTCGCGATGGGCCGTCCGCTCGGCCAGCAGTTTTTCGCGTCCGGCCGTTTGCCGGTCCAGAATCTCTACCTGCCGCCGGAGTTCCGCCGCGCGGGAATGCCGCGTGCTCTGCGCCGCCTCGGAAGCCTGCACATCCGCATTCACGATTTGCTCTTCCAGGTCAGAGCGCAGCATCGCGGCATTTTCCACGGCGCTTGCCAATTCCCGGACCGGCTCGGCCGCCAGCATATGCGACCATGCCGCGTCCAGATCGTGCAGATGGGCGCGCGTCTCCGCCGCCTGGCGCTCGATACTTTTCAGCAGTTCCCGATTGCCCTGCTCCATCAGGGATCGATTCGTCTCGGCCGTTGCCTCCGCCAGAAACTGGGCCAGCGCCTGCGCCTTAGGGGCGTCAGGCAGCGTCGCGGAAATCTCCATGATCCGCGTGTTGCGGAGGATCTCGACTTTCAGAATGCGCTTTTTCAGCGATTCGATCGGCAGGCCGCCCGCTCTCTTCAAGCCAAACCGCTCCACTGCTTGCTGGAACAGACTATCACCGGTGGCAAAATGCTCGTAGGTCCTTAGAGATTCCAGGTAGATCGGACTTACCGCCATGGCGCTGCGCAAGTCCATGCCCGCCGGAGGCTCAATCACCATGCGCGCCACAGCGGTGTACTCGCGGGGCAGCAACAGACTGACCACCAGCGCCAGGACCACGGCAAGGCCGCAACTTCCGGCAATCCAAAGCCATCGCGCCCGCATGTAACGAACGTAACGAAAAGCGTCGAACGACTCAGCCATGCCGGTTCCTGAGTTAGTGTAACCGATATGGGAATCTTGCAGGCCGCGCTAATCGGCCTCGCCGCGTTAATTATTACTCCGGGTTATTTTTTTTACTTCGACGTGACTCCGAAAGTCGCGGTGGTGCTTCTGGGCGCGGCGGCAGCCCTGGTTTGGTCGGCGTTTTCCCGGGGCGGCGGGGGCCGCAAACTGCGCCTGTTCGCCATCCTGGTCGCCTTAGAGGCGCTTTCCCTGTCCGTTTCGACGGCGCTTTCGGGACGGCCCGCGCTCTCCCTGATTGGTACAAACTGGCGCCGCTACGGGGCCCTGGTGCAGGCAGCCGTCCTGATTTTCTCCTGGCTGGTGGCCTGGCACACGGCCGGACAGCCCCACCGCATTCGTACGATTTTACGCGGCGTGGCTGCCACGGGAATTGCTACATCGTTGTACGGAATTGCGCAATATTTCGGCTGGGACCCTTTCTTACCAGCCGCGGCATATCACATAGGCGAAGGCATCTGGACCATCGTGCGCCCGCCGGGCACGCTCGGCTACGTCAGTTACTTCGCCACCTGGCTGCTGTTTACCGTCTTCCTCAGCCTCACTTTGGCGCGCACGGAAACCAGCGTTGCGTGGCGCCGCGCGGCTTATTCAGGCGCGGCGCTGGCCCTCATCGCTATGCTGCTGACCGGAACACGCGCGGCCCTTCTGGGACTCGCCGCAGGCGCCTGCGTGTGGCTCTTCCGGGCCGGTTTTCGGATTCCGCGCCACTGGCTACTAGCGGCCGCCGGCACCTGCGTGGGGCTCGCCGCATTTTACGTCTCGCCCCCCGGACAGCCGCTGCGCAGCCGCATGCGCTGGTTTGTGGAAGATCCCTGGGGCGGCGCGCGACCGCACCTCTGGCGCGACAGCCTGGTCATGTTCGTGCATCGCCCCGCTGCCGGATACGGGCCGGAAACCTTCACCGCCGAATTCCCCCGCTTCGAATCGCTGGAACTCGCGCGAGCTTATCCCGACTTCGTTCACGAATCGCCCCACAATATCTTTCTGGACGCCGCCATCGCTCAGGGCGTGCCTGGCCTGATCCTGCTCTGCTGCCTGCTGGCGCTGGGGTTTCGCACCGCCAACGCGGGCCTCACCGCGGCTCTGGCGGCCGGCATCGTCGCGCAGCAATTCACCGTGTTCACCCTCCCCACCGCGTTGATCACGTTCACCACCATCGCTTTGGCGGCATCCGAAGGCCCGGTGAAACTCCGCCTGCCGAAACTGGCTTTCCTGCCCGCCGCTCTGCTCTGCTACGCTGCCATCCGCCTGATAGTTTCCGACCACGCGCTGGCGCTCGCCCAGAAATCCCTGGCTGACGCCGATGAAGTCTCGGCCGCCGCGCACTACGCACAATACCAGCGCTGGCGATTGCCCGGGGCGAGCGCCGATCTTTGGTATTCGCGCGCCAGCCTGAACCTGGCACAGCAGACCGCCAATCCCGCGGTTCATTTCCAGACGATGATTCAGGCCGCGGGTGCGGGCGTCCGCGCTACTCAAACCGCCGAAGACCCTGGCAATGCCTGGTACAGCCTGGCCTTGCTTTATGCCACGCAAAATGATGTAGCCAACACTGAGAGATGTCTGCGAGCAGCCGCAGTTGCCAATCCGAATTGGTTTAAACCGCACTGGACGCTGGCCCGCCTGCTCCGCCTGCAAGGCCGCCTTCCCGAAGCGCAGCACGAAGCCCGGTTGGCCGTGCAGTGCGATGGCGGGAAAAATGAGGAAGTAACCCGCACCCTCACGGAAATCCGCGCGGGCAAGGGTAACTAGTAAATTCTCGCGCCAACTATTGGCGCCCTGGATTTGGTCTCTTACAATTGGACCCAGGAGCGTTGATGCGATCCACATTTTTCGGTGCGGTATTGATTCTCTCGAGCGCATGCACCCTGTCCGGACAGACCCCGGCCGTTGCCGACGGGGGAGTTCTGAACGGCGCCAGCTTCGTTAAAGGGCAGGCCGTGGCTCCCGGTTCGCTAGTCTCCATCTTCGGCACCAATCTGGCGTCCGCCAACGCCCTCGCCAACTCCATTCCGCTTTCCACCACTTTGTCGAACAGTGTCACGGTAACCTTCAACGGCGTCGCGGCGCCGCTCTCGGGCGTATTCCACGATCCGGTGAATGGCGACCAGATCAACGCGCAGTTGCCGTGGGAAGTAAGCAACGGCACTGCTAACGTTGTGGTGCAGAATTCCAACGGCACGTCGGCGCCTGTAAGCGTCAACATCGGTCCGTCACCGGGTATCTTCGCGTCCGGCACGCAGGCTATTGCCTATGGAAATAGTGACGGCATCATCGCCGCCGCCAATGGCTCACTTCCGGGTTTGGTCACGCACCCTGCGAAGATCAACGATCCCACCACGCTGGTAATTCTGGCGACAGGCCTGGGCCCCGTGAATCCGCCGCTGCAGACTGGAAACATCGTGACCGACAACCAGGTCCACAGCACTACTACGACTCCAACAGTAACTGTGGGCAATGTCGCGGCCCAGGTCGTTTTCTCGGGAATGACTCCGCAATTTGTGGGAGTCTACCAGATCAACATCATCATCGCCCCTGGAACTCCGACAGGCGATGCCATTCCCCTGCAGATCACGATGGGCGGCATCACCACTCCGAATAACATCACAATCGCAGTGGGTAACTAGACTTATCGGTGTTCATCGGCGGCCCGATCTCTAACTACCAGCTATTGGCCCCGCCGAGTATTTCTGCCACTGCGCGCAGCAGAATTCGCAGATACATCCGTACAGAACGCCGTTGCACGAACTCCAAATCGAGTGCGCGCCTTTCCGCGTAGCTCAGCCGGTTGCGCCCGGACACCTGCCAGAGGCCGGCCAGCCCTGGCTTCGCCTCGAAGACGGCGCGCCCGTCCGTTCCATAGTGCTGCCGCAGTTCCGCCCGGGTCACCGGCCGCGGCCCCACCAATGCCATCTCGCCTTTGATTACGTGCCACAGTTGCGGCAGTTCATCAATGGAATGGCGGCGGCAGAACCGGGCGAACCAGTTCGACACCCGCGGATCCCCGGCCTGCTTCCGCGACGGACCCGCCTGGTCATCGATGTACTCCACCCAGCGGGTTCGCCTTCCCCCCGCTTCGCTGTCGCTGCCCCACATTGTGCGGAGCTTCAACATCCACAATGTGGCGCCGCGCCACCCCACGCGCTTGTGGGCGATGAACGGCGTACGCCCGGAAAGCAGTGAGACCGCGACCGCGCTGACGCCCAGAAGCGGAGTGCAACCGGCCAGCAGGACCGCCGAGCCAAGCCGTTCGCACATACCGATCACCTGCCAGGTGAAATCGTCAGAGGATGGTACTTGTCCGGGTACAGGAATCGAAGCCAATGGTCACCCAGGCTCGATCTTAAGGATGCGCCGGCAAAACCGATACAGGTGCGATGTAAAGGATTTGTGAAAACCGCGTGCACTGCCACAAAATAGGGGAGTGCGGATTCTCCTGGTGGAAGACGAATCGCGCGTCGCCGGGTTCATCGCCAAAGGTCTGCGCGAGCAGGCCTATGCGGTGGACCTCGCCGCGGATGGCGACCAGGCCCTCTACCTGGCCGCCGTCAACGCGTACGATCTGGCGATCCTCGACGTGATGCTGCCGCGGAAGGACGGACATCACGTTTGCCGCGAGCTGCGCAGCCGCGGCTTTCATGTGCCTATTCTGATGCTCACCGCGCGCGACGCCGTCGATGACCGCGTGGCCGGCCTCGATAGCGGCGCCGATGACTATCTCACCAAGCCCTTCGATTTCAAAGAGCTGCTGGCTCGCCTGCGGGCTCTTTCGCGCCGCCATGCGGGACTACGCCCGCAGGTGCTCCAGATCGACGATCTCAGGCTGGACACCGGCAAACATTGCGCGTCGCGGTCCGGGCGGTCCATCAGTCTCACGGCCAAAGAATACGCCCTGCTGGAATACCTGGTGCTCAACGAGGGACGCGTGATGGGGCGCGAACAGATTGCGCAGCACGTGTGGGACGACAGCTTCGATCCGTTGTCCAACGTGATTGACGTCTATATCAAGCGCTTGCGCGCCAAGCTCGATTCCGGCATGACGCGACGCCTCATCCACACGCGCCGCGGAGAAGGCTACATGCTCACGGCACGGGCGGCGGTGAGCGATGATTAGAAGCTTCCGGCTCCGACTCACGGTCTGGTATCTGGCCTTTTTTTCGCTGCTCTTCGGGCTTTTCGGTCTCTTCCTGAACGGCGTGCTTTCCCACGCGCTGCAGAACCGGCTGGAGGAGACCCTCTCCGCGCAGGCCAGCACGGCCGCGGCCCTGCTGGCGGACGAACTTGTGGAAGAGAAAGGCGATGCCGTCCGCTCTGCTACCGAAGTCACCGCCGAACTGCGCGGCAACACCGTCGCCATCCTGTTGGATGGCCGTGTGCTGGCCTCCAGCGCTCCCTTCTTCCCCGGCGGCTTTGCAGCGGTGGCCGCCCGCGCCGCCGCACAGCCCGGGGCCGATGCGGTGCTGGACCTGCCCCAACTCGGGCCGCACGGGTCGCGCGCCGCCGCCCGCCGGCTCGTCCAGGATGGCCGCGCATTTCTCATTCTGGCCGTAGCTCCCCTGGATTCGATTGCCGCCAGTCTGTCGCTGGTGCAACGGGCCCTCTTCTTCGCCGCACCGTTGCTGATCCTCCTGGCGGGCGTTGGGGGTTACTGGCTCACTACCCGCAGCCTGGCGCCCCTCGGCTGGATGGCCGAACAGGCCAGGAAAATCACCGGCAGCAACCTGGATGCCCGCCTCCAGATCGGCAACGCCGCCGGGGAACTCACGGCGCTTTCGGCATCCTTCAACGAGCTGCTCTCCCGCCTGGACCAGACCTTCGAAAGCATGCGCCGATTTGTGGCCGATGCTTCCCATGAATTGCGTACTCCCATTTCCGTCATTCGCGGCGAGGCGGATGTGGCGCTTTCGCAGGAGCGCACGCCGGCCGAGTACCGCCAGACTCTGGCCATCATTCTGGATGAATCGCGCCGCCTCTCCCGCCTGGTGGACGACCTCTTGAACCTGGCGCGCGCCGATGCCGGCCACGTCCAATTGCAGGTCCAGGAATTCTATTTCAACGACCTGCTCGCCGAATGCTGCCGCTCCGTGCAGGCCCTGGCGCGGGCTCGCGATATCCGACTGGAGTGTCACAGCGCAGAAGATGTGCCGTTCCGCGGCGACGAAGAGCTGTTGCGCCGCCTCGTTATGAACCTGCTGGACAATGCCATTCGCTACACACCGCGCGGCGGACACGTTTGCGCCGCGTTGCGCGCCGATGGGGCAGGGCTTAGCATTCAAGTGTCCGATAACGGCATGGGCATTGCTCCGGAAGCCGTTCCGCATCTCTTCGAACGATTCTATCGCGCCGATAAAGCCCGGTCGCGGCAGGACGGCGGTTTCGGTCTCGGTCTGGCCATCGTGAAGTGGATCGCTGAATCGCACCGCGGCGCGGTCGGTCTGGCCAGCCAACCCGGCGGCGGCACCACCTTCACCGTCACTCTGCCGCGGTCTGCCGCGTAGCCTTCCGCCCGCTCTCCGCACCGAACTTCACCACCAGCGATACGCGTCTATTGCGCGCGTCCTCGGGACGATCCGCAATCATCAGCCGCTCGTCGGCGAAGCCCCGCACCTCTACCACCTGTTGCGGCCGAATACCGTACTGATACAGCAGCCGCCGCGCGGCGTTGGCCCGGTCGGCCGAAAGCTCCCAGTTGCTATAGCCGCTGCCCGGACCCGCGTTGCGGAAAGGACGCGAATCGGTGTGCCCTTCGATCACTACGCTGTTCGGCATTTTCCCGAGTTCCACCGCCAAAGCCGCCAGCAGGTGCGCGCCGGCTTGGGTGGGCTCCGCGCCGCCGGTCACAAAGAACAACCCCTGCTCGTTCTCTTCCAGGTCGATGCGCAGGCCTTCCCCCGTCGCGCTGAATTTGATATTCTCCCGCATCCGGGCGAACTCCGGAACCCGCTCCAGGGCGTGTTCGATCTGCTGCTGGATTCCGGCCACATCCTTCGCGCGCAGTACGACGCCTTCTCCGGCGCCCGCCGGACCCGCCCCCCGCTTCAGCGTGAACCCTCGTGGATCCCGGAAGTAGCCGCTCACCGATTCCTTGACGGCGCGGCTCGCGTTCATCAACCACAGGACGATGAACAGAGCCATCAGTGCCGTCACGAAGTCCGCATAAGCCACTTTCCACGCGCCGCCCCGGTGTTTGCGGGGCTGCCCCGGCGGCATACGCACCGAAGCCAGCGGTGCACCCTCAGGCAGTTTGAGCAGCGGCACCCGACGCTCCTTTCGCCGCGCCGCCTGCGGCATCCGGAACGGCGGGGATCTGTGCTTCGCGCTTGATACTGGCCTCCAGATCCAGGAAGGACGGGCGCAACTCGACCGGAATCGACCGCCGCGCGTACTCCACCGCCAGGAGCGGCGAAGACCCGCGCGCGAACGCCACAATGGCCACCCGCATTACCTGCAGGAATTGAGTATGCGCTTCACTGAGGTTCTCCAGCCGTGCAGCGACTGGACCGACCACGCCATAACAGAGCAGGATGCCCAGGAACGTCCCTACCAAGGCCGCCGCGACCTTTTGCCCGATTGCTTCCGGGGCCCCGCCAATGGCTTCCATGGTGATCACTACGCCGAGCACGGCAGCCACAATCCCCAGTCCGGGCAGCGCATCCGCCACCGCGTTCAGGGCATTCACCGGTTCGTGCCGTCCGCGCCGTTGCACGTCGATATCCAGTTCCATCAACTGGTCCAACTCGGGCGCCGTGGTTCCGCCGATCACAATCATCCGCAGGGAATCGCAGATAAACGGGCAGATATCCACATCGGCCAGAAATTCCGGGTATTTTGAAAAGATGCGGCTCTCGGCATGGCCTCTCGACTTCTTTCTCGAGTTCGATCATCCCAGCCCGCTGCGCGAAGCTGAACACTTCGTACAGCATTTGCAGATGCCGGACCAGGTACTGGCGGGTGTGGGCCGGCCTTCGCAGCGTGGCAACCGCACCGTGCCACATCTTCCGAATCACCGCGGGAGGATTGGCCACCAGCGTAATCCCCGCGGCGGCCCCGCCCACAATCAGCAATTCAGCGGGCTGAAACAATACCCACGGATTTCCCCGCTCCAGGAGAAAGCCGCCCAGAACTGCGACAAATACCAAGCCAATCCCTGCGAGCACAATCATGAACTGGGGCCGCGCCTCCAGTCCTCATATCGGCTCGCAGGGATTTTTCTTGAACGGACTACAAGCCCGCGCCGCCTCCGCTCTTTGCGCGCGGCTTATCGGTGTTGGCATAATCCGCTTTCGATTCGCCGGTGGAAGAGATATTCTCCGCCCCGGTCTGCTTCAGTATGTCTTTGGCCCGCGTCACCCAGTCGGAGTTGTCACAATGTACCGAGAGCAAAACGTGACCCTCTTTGATCATTCCTTCGTACCGCTTGGCTTCAAATTCGGGGATACCCAATCCAATCAGCGCGCCGATCACGCCGCCCACCACGCCCCCCGTGCCGATGCCGGCCAGCGCGCCCATAATGGGACCCGCCGCGATAAATGGCCCCACGCCGGGAATCGCAATTGCCCCGATTCCGGCCAGCAATCCCAGTGTGCCGCCAACCACTCCGCCGGTGGTCGCGCCGGTAGCTGCTCCCTCCGGAGCCTTGGTGTGTTTCTCGTGGGCAAAGTCCTTGGTTCCCACGTTATCGGGTAAAAGCACCGATATGTCTTCGCCCCGGAACCCGGCCTCGAACAGTTTATCGACGCCGGTTTCCACATGCCGCCTGTCGCGGAAAATCCCAAATACCGCTGTATTTTTTCCTGCCATCGCTTTTCCTCTTTTCTCTAATTCGACTTTTTGGCCGATGGTTTCACCGTAATCTCATCGGTTACATTACCGGCTCCGGCGACTTCCGCCGCCTTCTGCTCAATGCTCTGTTTTTCTTCCGGCGTGCGTACCGGCCCCTTCAAAGTGACCTTTCCGTTTTGTGCGATTATTTTCACGTTATGGGCGTAGGTGGAAAGAGACGAATCGCTCACAATCGATTTCCGGATCTTCTGTGCCAGTTCGCGATCCGTTACGTTATTCTTCCCCTGATCGGCTGTCGCGGCCGTACTGGACCGGTCCCGCCGATTGGCCTTCGTATTATCGGGCGGAGTCTGTGCCATAGCGCCAACCAGCAGGCCGGCCGCCAGCACACCAACAGGTAATTTCAGCTTCAATCTCATTACCTCCGGGGGAAGATACTGCAATCGCCCCACCTCGGTAAGGGAAAGAACGTACTGTGAAAGGTTCGGGAAGTTACGAGAACTTAGCCCGCGCGCCGGAACACCACCAGATACACATCGCCGAATTTGAATAACCGGTTGCTCCAGCCTGCCAGTTCCGGCCGGCGCGCAAACCAGTTTCTCCAATCGCGAACGTTGCCCGCACCGCCATAAATCAGAAAGCGGCCGGGCGGCGTGAGGGTATGTTGCAGCAGCATCGAGGCAAAGCTCCTCGGAATCGCCGGCCCGTCTCAAAGGGAAAGAGTAAAATGTGCCCGCGCAGCGGATAAACCGGCAAGTGGGCATAAAGGAAGCCCGGCAAGGGATAGTTGGGCCGCCACTCCGGCGCGTGCCCTTCGACGAAGGGACTGGTGCAGATCACCGGGATCTGCGGCCCCGGGGCCTCCGTGTTGGCCATCGCGGCGGCGGCGCGCCAGTCGGAATGTTGATGCGGCGGCCACCAGGAATTCCACTGTCCCAGCAGCGCCAGCGCACCCAGCCCTACCAGCGCGGCCACCGGTTTCCATTGCGCTTTGCCGAAGAACGGCGTCACTGCGAAGGTGGCGGCCAGGGCGAGTCCCGGCAGGGTAATGGAGAGATACCGCGGCACAAACGCGCTATTGCCGGTGATGTAGGAGAAAGCAAACAGGCAGACCGGCTGCATCAGCCACCACGCCGCCGCCAGCACCACGGCCGACCGCGCCGCCGCGTACCCTTCGCGCGTCCAGTGCAGAAACCGGCCCAGCAGCCAGGCCAGCCCGCCCGCCATCAGGGGCAGTTTCCAGCGCAGCGTCCATTCGAAGTGGTGCAGCGAAGGCAATGCCAGAATCACGTGCGCCCCGGCATGATGCATGAGGCTCAAAGCCCGCAGCGCCACCGGCAGCAGCGCCAACGCCATCAGCGCAAACGCGCCGGCCGCCTCCAGCGCCCGAACGCGTGTCTCCTTGCGCCACAACCGCATGGCCGTGTACAAAGCCAGCACCAGGTAGAACGGCCAGTAGATCAGGTGGATGGGCCACAGCAGCACGCCGAGGACCAGGAATGCCAGGCCGTCGCGCCATCGCGCCGTATCCAGCCAGCGCACCAGAAACCACACGCAGGCCGCGGCCACGCACATTCCGAGCGCGTATGGCCGCGCGTCTGCCGCATGTTCGTTAAAGTCGTGAATACCCAGGCAGGCGAATACCGCGAACCATCCCGCCCGCGGATGGATCAGCCGCTGCGCCAAGCGCGCGACCAACAGTAAGGTCAGGGCCGCCGCCAGAATCGAAGGCAGGCGGTACGCCACCTCCGACTGGCCGAAAATCCGGCTCGACGCGCGCGGGAGGTAGTAGTAGAGGGAATCGGGCACCTGCGGGGCAACCGCCAGCGAGGGGTGACTGGCGCCGTGTTGCACCACGAAGACCGTGGCCATCTCGTCCACCCAGAAGCTCGAAGGCAGCGTCATCAGCCACAGACGGGTAATGCAGATCGCCAGCAAACCGGCGAGAAACAGGTTCGATTGCAGAATGCGGTTCGCCCGCGCCGCCGGCCCGCTGTTCATCTCCGGATTTCAGACGCGGCCGGAACTTCCGGCGTTCCCTTCCAATGCCCGGGAAGACGGAATATCTGCGCCCGGTACAGGCCCCACTTGGCCAGGCGGAACTGAATGCTGGTCCGCAGCACCCCCAGCCCATAGACTGCGCTCCGGCGGAAGTTGATCGACGATGCCTCCGGAAAATATTTCGTCGGGCAGGAAATTTCTCCGATCCTCGCGCCCAGCAGCACGGCCTGGGCCAGCACCTGATTATCGAACACAAAATCGTCGGAGTTGGCTTCCAGCGGCAGCGCCTGCAGCAGTTCTTTGCTGTAGGCGCGAAAACCGGTGTGGTATTCCGACAGCTTCGCGCCCAGCATCAGATTCTCAAACAGCGTCAACAGCCGGTTGAAAATATATTTGTAGACCGGCATGCCGCCTTGCACCGCGCCACCGCCCAGAATGCGCGAGCCCAAGGCCAGGTCGTAAACTCCGTAAGCCACCATTGTCGCCATAGGAGTCACCAGCAGGGGCTCGTACTGATAGTCCGGGTGCAGCATCACCACCACGTCGGCGCCCGCCTCCAGCGCTTTGGCATAACAGGTCTTCTGATTTCCGCCGTAGCCGCGATTCTGTGGATGCACCTCCACGGTCAGTCCCAGGCGGTGCGCCATGGCCGCTGTGGCATCTGTGGAATGATCGTCCACCAGGATGCGCTCGTCTACAATCTCCGGCAATTCACGCACTGTCACCTCAAGCGTCCTCTCGGCGTTATAGGCGGGAAGCACAACTACAATGCGTTTTCCGTTGATCAAACCCCAGTGTATCGCAGCCGGAACACGCGGCATTTTGCCAACCTACGGCCGGGCAATGCGTATCAAGGAATATGGGTTTTGACATACGTTATGCCTTCCGGATGCTGGAACGCAACTCCGGCTTCACCGCCGTCGCGCTGCTCACCCTGGCCCTCGGAATCGGCGCCAACACCGCCATTTTCAGTGTCTTCAGCGGCGTTCTGCTGCGCCCCCTGCCCTATCCGGATGCCCAACGCCTGGTGGACATCCGCGAAGTAGTTCCCTCGCCCGCCTGGGCTCGTTTCGGCCCTACGCTGCCGGACTGGCAGCAGCCATTTTCGCGGCTCGCCTGGCGGCCGGCCTGCTCTTCGATGTCCGCGCGCTCGATCCTGGAATCTTCGCGGGCGCCGCGCTGGTGCTTCTGGCCTCGGCCGCGCTCGCCTGCTTCATTCCCGCTCTGCGCGCCACCCGCATGGACCCTCTGATTGCGCTGCGGTATGAATAGCGCGGCTGGCAATCCCCATATATATTCAGAAGGATGACTCCTTCCATCGAATCGCGCATGCTCCAGATCCCGCCCGGCGTGGACGCGGGCACGGAGATTCCGCTCACCACCATCCGCGGCGTCCGTCCCGGGCCGGCGCTCGCGCTCATCGCCGGCAATCACGGCTACGAATACCCGCCCATTCTGGCGCTGCAGCGACTTCGCAACACCATCGATCCGGCCGCGCTGAGCGGAACCGTTTTCATGGTGCATGTAGCCAACATGCCTTCCTTTCTGGGCCGGACCGTATATTTCAGTCCCATCGACGGCAAGAACCTGAATCGCGTTTACCCCGGCCGCGCCGATGGGACGGTCTCCGAACGTATTGCCTACGCCATCACCCGGGAGGTTATTGAAAAGGCGGACTACCTCCTCGACCTGCATTGCGGCGATGGCAACGAATCGCTGCGCCCGTACGTGTACCAGACCGTCACGCCCGATGAGCAGATGAATGCCGCGATCGCGCGCCTCGCCCTGGCGTTTGGGATCGATCGCATCCTGATCGATCGGAACCGGCCGACCGACCCCGAGCGCTCTCTCTACTGCTCCACCACGGCGATCACGCGCTGGAAGCCGGCTATCACCATTGAGGCCGGCTTTCTGGGAACCACCGATGAGGCCAGCGTGCGGCAGATCGCCGCCGGCGTTCAAGGCGTGATGTGGGAATTGCAAATGTTGGAAAACGGACCTCCGCCCGTAGCCAGACCTGTGTTTCTGGACCCTTCCGAAGTCATTCTGAGCCCGGCAACCGGCATTCTATACCCGGTGGTAGAGCGCGGCCAGATGGTTGCGAAAGGCGATCTGCTGGCCTATGTGACGGACTTTTTCGGAGCCCGAATCGCCGATATTCCAGCGCCCCTCGCCGGCGAGGTGCTGTATATTGTGAGTACGCCGCCCATGACCGAGGGCCAGCCGGTCGGCTGTATCGGACAAATCGCAACCTGACGGCGTTCCCGCACATCCAATGAGACGGACCCCGAAATGAAAATCCTTTTCCTCGTCCTTGCCCTGGGAGCCGCGGCACCGGCTGCCGATCTGTCCGGCGTCGGTAACTTCCACCAAATCAACGACCGCCTCTATCGCGGTGCTCAACCGACCCCGGAGGGCTTTCGGCAGATCGCCGGGATGGGCGTAAAGACCGTCATCGATCTTCGCGAAAGCGGCTCGCGGGCTGAAGCCGAAAAGCGGCTCGTGGAAGGGGACGGCATGCGGTATATCAACATTCCGTTTTCCGGCCTTAGTGCTCCTTCCGACCGGCAGGTGAGCGAGGTTCTGGCGATCCTTAACAATCCGGCGTCAGGACCGGTTTTTGTGCATTGCCGGCGGGGAGCCGACCGGACGGGCACCGTTGTGGCGTGCTACCGGGTGTTCTATGGCCACTGGAAAAACCGAGCCGCGCTAGCCGAGGCGAAGCAGGACGGAATGGCCTGGTTTGAAAAAGCCATGCGGCACTATGTGCTGCGCTACCATCCGCCCGTGTCCCTGGCCGATTCCGCTACTTATTCTTCGCAGCGTTCTCAATAATCGACTGCGCGAAATAGTTCTGAACCTTCGCTCCATTACGGGCCACCTCGATGTAGGCGGCCTTGAGGAGGGAGTCTTTCTCGTTCTTCAACTCCTCGCGAATCTGCTGCTGCACGCGAGGGTCGTTGAGGTCGCGCTGGCCCTGGGGCTCTTTGGAAATCACTTTCAGAA
Source organism: uncultured Solibacteraceae bacterium (assembly GCA_963835555.1). Taxonomy (GTDB): domain Bacteria; phylum Acidobacteriota; class Terriglobia; order Bryobacterales; family Bryobacteraceae; genus Sulfopaludibacter. Next base: position 51,575 of record CAWIGC010000039.1, read on the forward strand.
TGCGGTAGCCGTCGGGCATTCGCATCACCGGGGAGATGGCGCCCGGCTGTAGCGCGGTCACCATTTTCCGCAGATCGGGGCTGACCTTCTCGAGCGTGGATTCCGGCAGGAAACCCATGTCGCCGCCGTTTGGCGCGGAGTTGACATCCTCGGAGTAATTCGCTGCCAGAGCGGCGAAATCCTGCCCCTGCTTCAACTGCATTTCGATGTTGGCAATCTTGGCCTTGGCCTCGTTATCGTTCTTGGCCTTGCTGTTTTTCAGGTTGCGGATCTCACCGCCCGGGTCGGGGCTCACCAGGATCTGCGCCAGGTGGATGCGCGGTTCGGGCAGATTGAACATCGCCTTGTTGGCGTTATAGTAATTCGCCACGTCGGCATCGCTGATGCTGATGTGGGAAGTGATTTCCTTGTTGATGAGCTTGTTGACGGTCAGGTCGCGCCGCAATTGGGCTTTGAGGTCGGCCGCGGTCATGTGACGTTCGGCCAGCTTTTTCTCCCACTCTTCCTTGGTGAACGGCGCTTTCAGGTTGTTGAACTCGGTTTCGACATCCGCATCCACCGCCGTCAGGCCGGCCTTTTCGGCGCGCTGCTTCATGATCTCGCTGGTGATCATGCTGGTCAGCAGGTCCAGCTTCTGGCTGGTGATGACATCGGGATTCGCGCCTTCCGGCGGGCGCTGGTTCTGGGTCGCGTAAATCTTTTCCAACTCCGCCATGGTGATGGCATAACCGTTCACTTCCGCGGCTACTCCGGTGGGGGCCGAATGTTTGCACGCAGTCACGGTCAGCGCGGCCAGCACCGCGGCAACAAACGCAAAATGACGAATCATGAGTGAACCCTCATTGTAACGCTTTGGCCGGGTTAGAATGATTGTTCCTATGCGAGTTGGAATCATCGGCACCGGCGCGATTTCGCAGATGCACGCGCGCGTCTACAAGAAAATCGGATTCGAACTGACCGTATGCACGGATATCAGCGAAGCCTATGGCCGCAAATTCGCGGACCAGCACGGCGCTGAATTCGTGGGCAGCTACGAAGAAGTCTGCCGCCATCCGAAAGTGGATTACGTGGATGTCTGCACCTTCCCGGATTTCCGCCTGCAGCCCATCGAGATCTGCGCCCAAACCAAAAAGCACGTGCAGGTGCAGAAGCCCATCTCCACCAGCCTGGAAACCGCACGGCGCATGATCGAGACCGCGCGCCAGGGGGGAATTCTACTCGGCGTGGTGAGCCAGCACCGTTTCGACGATGCCAGCCTGTTCCTCTCCCGGGCTCTCGCCGCCGGCCGGCTGGGCAAACTGCTGCAGTGCGACTGCTATGTAAAGTGGTACCGCTCGGCGGAATATTATTCCCGGCCCATCAAGGGAAGCTGGCAGACCGAAGGCGGCGGCGCGCTGATCAACCAGGCCATCCACCAGATCGATATTCTCCGCTGGCTGGCCGGACCGGTGAGCGAAGTGTTCGGGATGTGGCAGTTGGGCGCGCTGCACAAGATCGAATCCGAAGATGTGGTCAACGCCGTGGTCCGCTACGCCAGCGGCGCCACCGGCGTGGTCCAGGCCTCCACCGCATTCTGGCCGGGCTATACGGAGCGCACCGAATTCCACGGCACCAAGGGCACCGCCATCATCTCCGGCGACAAGCTCACCACCTGGGATGTCGCCGGCGATTCGGGAGACCCCGCGCCGGTAGAAAAGGAAGTGGCCTCCGGATCCTCGGACCCCATGGCCATCTCGCTCGAACCCTTCGAGCGCCAGTTCCTGGATTTCGGCGAAGCCATCGCCAGCGGCCGCAAACCGCGATGCGCCGGCGAAGAAGGATACGCGGCGCTCGAAGTAGTGGATGCCATCTATCGCTCCTGCCGCAGCGGCGATAAGGTCGTCCTCTGAGTCATTCCAGTTTCGAATCCAGATCGGCCAGGAACGTGGCGGCCACGCGGTACGTGTTGTAGTAATCCTGCAGGTTGATCGCTTTCAGGTTGTCGCCGGGCGAATGCAGCAACTCCACATTGGCGTTGGTAACGGAGTGGATGGTCAGCACCGGGATGCCCGCGTTCAGGAACGGGTGCGAATCGTCGTCTCCCAGTTTGTCCACGTCCATGACTTCGGCCCGCACATGAGCCTCCGCGGCCGCCTGCACGTAGGCGGTGAACAGCTTCGGGTTCGCGCGGCTCCGCCACACTTTCGGCGTGGTGAGCCCGAGGCATTCCAGATTGATCATGGCGCGGGTCGCGCTCTTCTCTTCCTTCGAGAGCGCCCGGACATATTGCTTCGAGCCAAACAGGCCCTCTTCTTCGCCGGAGAAGGCGACGAAGACGAAGCGGTGACGTAGCGGGTGGTCCTTCAGGCTCTGGTACAGGCTGGGCAGCAGGGCCACACCGCTCCAATCGTCTACGGCTCCGACGCCGCGATCGACGAAGTCGAAATGGCCGCCCACCACGATCGTGCCGGCATGGTCCGGGTCCAAAGTGCAGATGATGTTCGGCTCCCGGGAATGGGGCACGGATTCCTCGGCGGTGGCGCAGCCCACCTGCCGGAATAGCGATTCCAGCGTGGTTCTGCGCTGGTCCAGGTTCCGGCTCACCAGTTCCAGGCGCTGCTGGATCACGTCCGGCGTCTGAGCCTTCGCCAGCGCCAGAATGAGGAGGAATCCCGGGAAGTTTTTCATGCGGAATTTTCAGTCTACATCGCGGCCGAAGCGATACACTTGAGAGCTATGATGCGAGCCTCTCTGGCACTTGCCATCGCCTTGGCCGCCCACGCGCAGCCGAACCCCTATCGCACGGTGGAGAACTGGTTCCAACTGCCCGAAGGCCGCACCTGGGGCTCGACCAGTTCCGTGGACCTGGACCGGGACGGCAACATCTGGGTGGCCGACCGCTGCGGCGCCAACAGTTGCGCCGGCAAGAGCGATGCGCCCGTGATGCAGTTCGACCCCGCCGGGAAACTGCTGAAGAGTTTCGGCGCGGGGATGTTCCAGTTTCCGCACTGCCTGGCGATCGACCGCGCGGGCGACATCTGGATTGTGGACGGCCACAGCCACCAGGTGTTCCAGTTCAATACCGATGGCAAGGTGCTGATGACCCTGGGCAAGGCGGGCGTGGCCGGGGACGGCAACGATACGTTCAACCAGCCTTCCGCGGTGGCGATCGCGCCCAACGGCGATATCTTCGTAGCGGACGGCCATGGCGGCAACAGCAACGCGCGCATCGTGAAGTTCTCCAAAGACGGCAAATTCCTCAAGACCTGGGGCAAAAAGGGGACAGCGCCGGGCGAATTCGATACACCCCACACCCTGGCATTCGATTCCAAGGGACGCCTGTTTGTGGGGGACCGCGCCAACAATCGCATCCAGATTTTCACGCAGGACGGCACGTTTCTCGAAGAGTGGAAGCAGTTCAGCCGGCCCAGCGCGATCTACATCGACCGCAACGATGCGATCTACGTTTCCGATTCGGAATCGCGCGAGAAGGAAGGCTACGGCCATCATCCCGGGTGGAAGCGCGGCATCCGCGTGGGCAGCGCGAAAGACGGCACCGTGACGGCCTTCATTCCGGACACTTATGCCACCCCGGAGAACTCGGCCACCAGCGGTTCGGAAGGTCTGGCGGCGGACGGCAAGGGCACCATTTACGGCGCGGAAGTGCAGCAGAAAGACCTCAAGAAATACGTGAACCGCTAGCTCCGCTACACTGGAAACCCGCGCTACATATAAACGGGAATCTGAATACCGAGGATCGACGCAATCCGCTCCAGTTGCCGCCGGAAGAATTCCGTCATCCACAGCAGCAGCACCTTTTTTTCGCGATTCTCTTCAATCAGAATGGGATGCTGCTGGTAGAAGTTGCTGAACGCCTGGGCCAGTTGAAACGCGTACCTGGCAACGTGCGCCGGTTCTCCGGCGGCCACGGCGCGCTCCACCGCCGCGCCGGTTTTGGAGGCCGCTAAAAGCATTTGCCAGACCTCCTCCGAGGCCAGTTGCCGCGCCATGGCTTCAGCCGTTCAACTCGGCAGCGAAGTCCGGCATCGTCTCACCGCGCTCGATCAGTTTGTCCAGAATCTTCTGGGCGCGGACGGCGGCGTATTGCACATACGGACCCGTCTCGCCCTCGAAGCTCAGGGCCTCCTGCAGGTCGAAGGCGATCACCGAATTCCGCGTGAATTTGAGCAGGAAATAGCGCAGCGCGCCGATAGCAATCTGCGTCGCGACGCGCTTTTGTTCCGCGGCAGGCGCCTCGGCGTGGCGGGATGCCACCTCTTCGAGCGCCTTGGCAATCAGGCTGTCCATGAGATCATCCGCCTTCACGCCGAGACCTTTACGCCCGGAGACTTCCACGTACGGCCGTTTGCGATCCTCTTCCGACAGGGAAATTCCCAGATCGGCGCAACAGCGCGGCGAGAGCGCCACCATCTCGTAATTGAAGTGGATGGATTGATCGGCCTGGGCCTCGTACCCTAGTGCGCGCAGCCCCGCCTCCACGACATCCTGCAGATACGACTGGCGCGTATCGATCACGTTGTACACCCGCGTCCCGTGCCCGAACTGCTGTTTGGAATCGGCCGGCTGGTCCGTGGTCACCCACAGCACGCGCCCGTCGGCATAGGTGTGCCACGGACGGTAGAAGAAGTCTTTCCCCAGGAGGCCGAACTTCCAGAGCTGGTAAGCAATGTCCTTCCCGGTATAGACGACGGTACCGTCCGACCGGACAATCACTTTGCCTTCTTCGGAAAGCCCGGGCATGACCCAGCATCCCGCGTGCTTGCCCCCGGTCTCGAAATAGATCGCCTTGCGCTGCTTCAGCAGTTCGAACGCCGCGGCCCAGAATTGCAGATGCAGAATCTCGCTCTCGCGCGGCAGCACATCATACTCCACGTCGAGCCGCAGCATGGTTGCCAGGTGCGCCTTCACGACGGCGTCCGAAACCACGTGGGCCAGTTCCGCTACCTCGCCTGCACCGGATTCCATGGCTTGCAGGGTCTCCCTGCGCCACGCCAGCGCCTCGGGATGATCGTTGTAGTAGGTGGAAGTCCGCGCATACAAATCCCAGCAGTAATAGTCGAAACGAACCGCGGGATCCTGCAGCAGCGCGCGCACGTCAGCGAGGGTTTTATTTTCCAGGTAGTGGAAGCCGGCCACTACATCGGCCACCTGGACGCCGGTATTGTCGATGTAGTTCTGCACCTCCACCCGGTAGCCGCAGGCCCGCAGCATGCGCACAAACGTATCGCCCAGCGCGGCATTGCGCAAGTGTCCGATATGAGCGGCCTTATTCGGGTTAATGTTGGTGTGCTCGACGATGATTTTCTCGTCCGGGACCGCCACGATGGCAGTATCGCTGTGCAGCAGCGCAGCCGCATAAGCGCCGCGATCCAGCCGGACGTTGATGTATCCGTTCCCCGCCACTTCCATCGCGGAAACGCCGGGGATGGGGCCGATCTCCTCTACCAGTTCCGCGGCGATCTTGCGCGGCGCCTGCCGCAACTGCTTGGCGAGCTGGAACGCCGCCGGCACCGCCATCTCGCCGAATTCGCTCTGCCGCGGCTGCTCGATGGCCACCGCCAAGTCTATGCCATAGCGAATTTGAATATGCGTGTGGAACGCCCTGGATACTTGTTTTTCAATGGAATGGAACACGGGAGACTCAAGTATAACAACGCGCCGGGCAGGCTGGACTGCGGCCGCTGGGTAGCGTCCCCGGGGTTCACCCGCACAGGCCGGACAGACGGAGGAAGCGCCACGGCCAGGCGCCACCGCGGCCGGTAGAGAGCGGCGCAGAAACCCCCAACGTCGTGAGGAAGGCCTCCGACTCCGGTCGCATCACCGCGGCCGTCAGGCGCGCCCCCGATTCCTGCATCCGGGACAACAAGGCCATACCTCCGGGGTCAGCGCCCGTCATGCTGGAAAGGTCCACCACCAGTTCCTTGCCCGCGAGTACCGACCGGGCAGTGTCCCAGGCATGCTCAAGGTGAGGCACCCACTCGCCCATGAGCTTGCCCTTCAGCACGAATTGGAACGCCGCCGACCTGTCGTGAAGGTAGATCTGCACGGGCGTTATGTATGCATTCCGAGTTCCAATGCCTTCAGGCGGACACGAAGTGGCAAAAGGGCAAATGCGGTGACGATCTGTCGGCACTTGCTGCCGGAAAGACCATCTTTGGGCACTTCTGGCTCGTAAGTTCAACAGAATCCGTGGACATTCAAATGCATTGGAGGAGTGTACCGGGTGAGGACAAATTGAAATGTGGATCATAGGCTGTCTGGGCTCGCTGGTGGGCTTGTGTTTGGTCTTGTCGCTGATGGATAATCCGACGCCTAAACGGCGCACGCGGGGAGAGGGGAGAAACTGAATGCGCCATCGAATCGTGATTTTGTGGTTGAGTGCGCTAACCGCGTCCGCGACTTGGGGGGTCACGCCTGCGGAAGTTGCGGACCGGTGGGCGGAGCAAGGCCGCGCGCTGTTCCTCGCCTGTGAGTTCAAACAGGCCGCCCATGCCTTTGAAAGAGCCGTGGCGGAGCAGCCCGAGAGGCCGGCGCTTCAGTATTGGCTGGGCAGGTCATACGCGCGGCAGGCCGACGTCGCCAGCCCGCTGACCGCGCCCAAGTATGCCCGAAAGGCCGGGCGCAGCCTGGAACTGGCGGTCCGCATGGATCCCCGCAACCAGGAGTACGCACGGGAGTTATTCGAGTTTTACGTGGATTCTCCGGAATGGTTCGGAGGCGGATTAACGCGAGCCCGCGCACTGCTGGAAAAAACAAATCTTCCGGAGGCGGATTCGGGAGCCCTGCTCCAGCACATCGTGGATGCGCACGCCGAGCACAGCGGCCCTTCGTGGCGGGTACGGCAAGCCATCCTGCGCACTTCCAGTCTCGCCGGGTCTGTAGTGCCCGCACGGTAGATATGCGACTTCTGAAAATCCTCGCCTTCACGGCGCTTCTCGCCTACGCCGGCTCGGCCCAGGCTCTCACGCCGGCTGACGCACTGGACCGCTACCTGGCCAGTTCGCGCGGTCCGCACGACCGGTGCGACGGCCTCACGTTCACGATTCAGATCGATGCCTCACTGCCCAAGCTGAAGAAACACGCCAGCATGAGCGGAGTCAAACTGCTCTCCCAAACCGGGAAGATCGCCTACCATGGCCTGCAGTTTACGGGTGACAAGCTGGTGAAGACCGACGTGATCGCGCGCTTTCTGGCGCAGGATTCCGGCGTGGACAAACCGGCCGGCGACGCCGCCGTGACCCGGCAGAATTACGCGTTCGAATACACGAAGACATCGGATTACAACGGTCTGCGCGCGTTCGTGTTTCATCTGAAGCCCAAGCGCAAACGTACCGGCCTTTTCGAGGGCGAGCTATGGCTGGACTCGACTACCGCGGTCCCGCTGCGTTTGTGGGGAGACCTGGTCAAATCGCCCTCGATCTTCATCCGGAATTTCCGGTTCGTAGAGGACTACCAGGATCAAAACCAATGTTTCCAGCCGTCCCGGCTGCTGCTGACCGCCGATACCCGCATTGCGGGCCTCATGGAGATGTCGGTCTGGGAGCGATTCGTGAAAAACGAGCCGGCCGCAGACCTGGATCAGTAGGAACCGCGGTGTCGAAACTCTGCCGAACGGCCGTCACTTGCCGGCACGTGCCGCCATCAACTGCCGAATCCAGTACAATCGCGGTATGCATTTTCCCGTTCACCGTCGCGACTTTCTAAGGGCCGCCGGCGCCGTGGCGATGACACCGCAAGCGGCCGCCGCGCCCCTTACCGAAAAACAGAAACTGGATCGCCTGGCCTCCAATACCTGGCCCATCCGGTACATCTTCAAAAGCCGGACCGGGTTCGGCGCCAACCAGATGAGCCAGCAGATGAAGGCGAAGTACGGCGAGATCACCATGCTGGACTTCCCGCAATTCACCAAGGACACGTTCCCCGGCGTCACGCATATGGACCTGTTCTCGGGCCTTTTCGGCGACGTAGCCGACAACAGCATGTATGTGGAAGTTCCGCTGAGCGTGGGCGCCGCCACCCGCGTCACCCACGAATTCGACCCCTCCAGCGCCTCGGGACGGAAATGGCTGGAGAAACTCGCCGCGAAAATGGCGGCGACCGGCACCAAATGCCAGCACATCTCCAACAACGCGCCGCGCGACATCTGCGAACTGGACGCGGAAAAGCGCAAGGCCGGCGTGGCCGTGGCGAAGAAGTGGCTGGACGGCGCCGCCATCCTGGGCGCCAAATCGATGCGCGTCAATAGCGGCGGTCCCCGCATCGCCCCTCCGGCCGTAGTGACGTCCGACTATCCCAAGAACGATCAACTGGCCGTCTATCTGACCAACTGCATCGAGTCATTCAAAGAGATGGCCGCGCACGGCTCCAAGGTGGGAGTGAAAGTGACGCTCGAAAATCACTGGGGTCTCACGGCCAATCCGATCAACATCCGGATCGTCGTAGACGAAGTGGGCAGCCCCTTCTGCGAAGCCTCGCCGGATTTCTGCAACTGGGAGCACGAGTACCTGATGTACAACGGCCTGAAAGACCTGGCGCCGTATGCGCACACCAACGTCCACGCCAAATACTGGAGCCGCTGGAAGGAAAACAACAACGTCGGGCGCTCCGTAAAAATCATGAAGGACGCGGGCTACACCGGCACCTTTGCCCTGGAGTACGAAGAAGGCCCCTGGGACGGCGTAGAGGGCGCCAAGTATCTCTACAAAGAGGTCCTCGCGGCCCTGTAGCGCGGAGGCCGCTGGAAATCGCCAGGGGATGGATTATTTTACGGGCCGCTTCGGCACGTACGCGGGGAACGGCTCGGTATCCGGGGCCACCCGGACCGCCGTGGTGAACTTCAAGGGATACTTGCCGCCCGCGTCGTAAGTCATTTCCACGAAGTAGGCGGTCCATCCCTTTTCCGGCCGGGCCACGTGGCCCACGTACACGCCGCTCCCCTGTTCCTGGAGGTCGCTGCTGCGGTATGCGGGCCCAATCGTCATCAGGCGGAAATCGCGATGTTCGGGGTTACCGGCCTGCCACAACTTCACCGCCGCGGGCTTCGTCCTGCTCACCACCCGGATATCGCCGTTTGCTTCGAAACTCCAGGTAAACCGCGGGCGCGGTTTGCCTTCCACGAAGGCCTGGTAGTAGGCCATCATGCTCTGCCGCGCATCGCTGTTGCGCAGGCTGTGATCGGTATTGGGCACGTATCGCAGGTATTTTTCGCCCTTCAGGTCGTCGAAATAGAAACGCGAGGAATCCGGCAGGAAGAACTGATCGCCGGCCGCGTTCACCAGGAATTTCGGCATGGTATACCGATCCAGGTAGCTATACGGCTCCACCAGCGCGAGCAGCCGGGCGTACTCCGGGGTGCCGGTCCAATCCATCACGCCGGACTCCACGTAATCCTTTACCGCAGGCGCCCAGAAGCCGTAGACCTTGTAGTGATGCTCGAACGATTTCTGCACATTCAGCAGATCGATCACCGCGGGTATGATGGCCGTGACGCGCTTATCCACGGCGGCCGTGGTCCACGTGGTCCAGCCCCGCTTGGAACCGCCGGAGACCACGAACTTCTCCACGTGCGCAATCGCCGAAACCGTATCCATCGCCCGCACCGCCGCCTTGGTCATGGGCAGGCGCAAGGGCCACGTTTCATCGCCCGTCCGCATGAATTTGATCCACGTGTAGGCAATGATGCCGTCCTCTGAGCGGCTCCGGCCATCGTCAGAAAACGTGAGGGGCTCATTGGGAACGCCCTGCAAATCCGCCGCTACCGTGTGGGTCGTGGTCGCGAGTTCCACGTAGGTAGGGTTGGCGCGCTGGGGAGCTTTATCCGTGACCGAGCCGCCATTGATGAACAGGTACCCGGTGACGCCCGTCACCTGGTCCGGCTTCACAATGGTGAGCCAGTGTTTCCAGGCAGTCTGGTTCACTTCATCGGGCTTGCGCCATGTCTGGGAAATCATGCTCACCACGTACACCGTGTAGCCATCGCCCCGGATGGTGTTCACCACGTCGTAATGGTAGGCCGGATCGGGCTTGTGCACGTAGCGGTCCAATGCCGTATCGGCAGCGGGCGCAGCCCATGCCAGCAACAGCGGCAATGCCGTGCGCAACAGCCAGTGTCTTCGCGTAATTTTATTTCGCATACATCCCAATCACTCTCTGGATGGCCCGGCGGCAGACCGCGCAGAAACCGACTTCGTCGCGGGTGAACATGATGCAATCCTGCTGCGGCCGGTAGTAGCCCCGCCCCTCGTACATCGCGCCTTCGAATGCGCCCACCTTGCCGGCGTTTGCGCCGGACGCCAGCAGTCCGGTGGTCTTTTCGCGCTCTTCCCGGAACAGCGCTTCCATCCGGTCTTCGGGAAGATGCTGCGCGCGAATGTCGCGACGCCGCTTTTGAATCTCCATTTCGAGGCTTTCGAACTGCGGCTTGGGCCATGGAGACGGCAGTTCGATTCCGGCGGTCAAAAGGTCTTTCCACTTCGCGGCGCGAGGATCCGCCGTGGCGTTCGGCTCCCACGGCTCCGGCCGGTCGGTCGCCGCTCCGTAGGAAACGTCGGAAGTATAGTATTCATCGGCGAGCCCCGCGAAGTGATGCCCAAACTCATGCACGAATACGTAAGGCGTAAACGCGTTATCGGCCGAAACCGTGGCGTACAGGTTGAAAATTCCGCCGCCGCCGTATTTGCGATCGTTCACCACGATTTCAATGAATTCGTAGGGAGCCGCCGCGGCCAGATCCCGCATGCGCTGATTCTCCATGGTCAGGATGTAACGCTCCGAGCCGAACGCGTCGTAGCTGGCGCCAAGCGGTGAGTGCCGCGCCACGCCATCGCTCGGGCGCGCTACGCCGCTTTGGTCCGCGGGAGTATCGATGGCCCACACATTGAAATCTTTCCGCCGCTCCTTGAAAGGCGATGCCGCGAAGAGCAACTGCGCGGTGCGCTGAGCGTCGCGATGCCATTTCTCCATCTCACCGGCGGTGTATCCGTCGCCCAGCAGGAGCAGGTCCACCTTGTCCCGTGGCGCGCCATTCCGCATCACGGCCCAGGCTTTGTTCGCCGGCGCCGCGGTGCGAATCGCGCGGTCCCGGGGATCCAGCACGGCAGACCACAACTCGCGAAATTCGTTACGCGCGCCGCGTTTGCGGATCACCAGCTTGACTGGCGTTGCGGGTTCGGGAAAACGCACACTTTCGGAGAAACTGCGCGACTGCCTGGCCTCGTCCGTGGTCTCCCATTCGCCGAAAATGCTGGCATAACCGCGCGAGTAAATCAGGCGATCGGTGCGTGGGTCCAGTACCTGAAACTGATACTTGCCCAGGTTGCTCCGGTCGATCCACCGGTCCAGCGGACCCGGCCACTCGCCCTCGCGCACCACGCCGCCGAGCGCGAAATGCTCCTCGCCGGCCGTGCCGGTATGAACCAGATCCACCCGCAGGGTTCGCGGGGTCGCGGCTTGCGCCGACGCCAGGGCGGCAAGCAGAAGCAACAGCATTCGTGTCAACATGCCGAAGCTTCAGAGTAATCCGTTTCATCGTAGAATGGCCAATGGCCAAAGCGAAATTCAGTGCGGGCCTCCTGATGTTCCGGCGGAGCGGTGAAACCGTGGAGGTGCTGCTGGTCCACCCGGGCGGTCCGTTCTGGAAGAACAAGGACCTCGCCTCCTGGTCGATTCCCAAGGGCGAGTATCCGGAAACCGAACCTGCCTTTGACGCCGCGCTACGCGAATTTGAAGAGGAAACCGGAATCCGGCCGGAAGGAGACTTCATTCCCCTCGGAGAGCTTCGCCAACCCGGCGGCAAACGGGTGACTGCCTGGGCGTTCGAAAGCGATTGTGACCCTGCCACGATTCGCAGCAATCTGTTCTCGATGGAGTGGCCCAAGGGGTCCGGCCGGATGCACGAGTTTCCCGAGATCGATCGCGCCGGCTGGTTCTCCCCGGAAGTGGGCCGCCAGAAGATCCTGAAAGGTCAGCTTCCCTTTCTGGACCGGCTCGCGGAGCGTCTCAGGGCGAACTGAAGGCGGCCGCCTGAGACTCACCCCGGCAAGCCGTTGAACGTGTCGCGGATTATACGAACGCTGCCGCCGGCGAGGTGGGGCGCCAACCGGCCGCAAGGCTGCGACGGAAACCTTATATAGATTTCCTTACTCGTTCCAGATGTACTTACTGAACCACTCGTAGTTGTGCTCCATGACGGCCCGCTGCTGCCTGGGCTTATTGATAGGGTGCCCGAAGCCCTTATAGAAAATGAGTTTCACCGGCACTCCCCGGTCTTTCAGCGCCTGGTACAACTCGTAGGAATCGGGCGGGGGGACGCGCTTATCCTGGTCGCCCTGTTGGATGAGCGTCGGCGTCTTCGCCTGATTGACGTACGTGATGGGCGACGTTTTGCGGTATATCTCGGGGTCTTCCCAGGGCGTCGCCTTCAGATACTGTCTCGTGAACGGGTGGATGTCCGTATTGACGTAGTAAGTCATCCAGTCCGAGATACCCGCGCCTACGGACACGGCTTTAAACCGGTCGCTGTAAGTCGTAATGAATGCCGAGATGTATCCGCCCTCACTCCAGCCCATGGATGCCACACGGTCCTTGTCCACCATACCCTTCCCGATCAGATAGTCAACGCCGGAGATCACATCCCAATAATCGCCCAACCCCAGGTTGCGCACATTCAGCGCCCGGAATTTCGCGCCGTAACCCGCCGAGCCGCGATAGTTCGGCTTAAGGATCAGCGCGCCCTTGGCGGCAAACCGCTCGATGGGGTAATAGCGATCGGCGGATGCCACGGTCGTGTCCACGCCGGTGGGCCCCCCGTGAATCACAACCAATAGCGGGTACTTGCGCGTGGGATCGTAATCGGCGGGCTTCATCAGAATGCCTTCCACGCCGACGCCGTCGGTAGACTTCCACTGAATCGCTTCGCGCGTGGTCAACTTGAATCCCTTCCACTGGCCGCCCACGTCCGTGAGGTATTTCGGCGCGAAGTCGGACACGGGCGACGTGTAGACTTCCGCAAAATGGTTGGGCGCGGCGCCCACTCCGGCCATGGTTTTGCGATCGCGCGTAAAGCTGGCCTCGGAAGCATGAAACTGCTCCGGCCCGCTGATGCGCCGCACCGTGCCGCTTGCCGGATCGATCCGGAAGATGTGCGCGCCGGTGCGCTGCAGCGCGCTGAAGTAGATGCCGTCCTGGCCCCAATCGATCAGGTTGGCATCTTCATCGAACGCCTGGGTCAACACCTTGAGTTTGCCGCCCTCGGACGGAATTACCGCGATGTAGCGGTTGGCATAGAAAAAGAACGGATCGCCGTTCGACGTGACAAAGGCGATCTGTTTGCCGTCCGGCGACCACCTGGGCCGGTTGTGAGGACCGTTCGATTCCACGAGTTTCCGCACGTGCAGATCAGCCAGGTCCAGCGAATAAAGCTGTTCGGTATCCTGGGAGCCCAGATCGGGATCGCGCGTTGCGCTAAAGGCGATCCGCTTTCCATCGGGCGACCAGGAGAATCCCGATACGCTGAAGGTTTCGCCTTTCGTCAGCGCTTCCGGCTTGGGGAGTTTCTTGACGTCCGAAGGAATCTCGGCGGGAACCGCGACGCGCCACAGGTGGTTCATCACATAATCGCCGCCGATGATATCGAACTCGCCGTATTTCTCTTTGCGATCCTTGCGCTCCCTGGCTTCCGGGCCGCTCGAAGTGAACGCGATCGACCGGCCATCGGGGGACCAGGCCATGCTGCCGATGCCGTTGTCCTCCGTGGTGAGTTGGGCGGCTTCGCCGCCCGCCGGAGAGATCACGTAAATCTGGCGCTTGCCATCGCGATCGCTGGTGAAGGCCAGCCGGCGCGAATCCGGCGCCCATAGCGGTCCGCTGCTGCTCTTCTTTCCGGCGGTAAGCTGGTAGCGCTCTCCCGTGGCGCTCACGGCGATCCAGATCTGCGTGGCGAATTCGTTATCGTCCCAATTAGCCTGTTGCACCGTATAGGCGACGTACCGGCCATCCGGCGAAATCTGCGCGCCCGCGACCGATTTCATGCTCAGAGATTCATCGATGGTTGGCGTTTGTGCGAAGACGGCGATCGCACCCGCGCACACGAGGAGGGCGTTTCGAAACATGCGAGCAATTATAACGCCCCCGACTTCAGTACACCGTGCGCTGCTGCGTTTCCAGTTTGCGTGCCAGGGAGAAGCGCGGCTCACCATCGCCGCCCTCCAGCAGGCGCGCGCAGAGGTATGCGCCTACGGCGGGGCCGTGTTTGAAGCCGTGACCCGATCCGCCCCCGGCCAGCCACACGCTGGCAAATTCCGGATGCCGGTCCAGCAGGAAATCGCCATTGGACGTGTTCTCGTACTGACACACGCGAGTCTCGGTGAGAGGCGCATCACGCAGGGCGGGGATCCGGTCCGCCAAAAACTGCCGCGCGGCGTCCACGCTGCCGGCACTCACCTGCCGTCCGCCAGCGTCAGGATCGAATGCCGGCCCGTGAAGGTCGAATGCCAGTTTCACCCCGCGGCCTTCGAGATCGGGGAACCCGTAGGGGCCGCGGGGGTCGCTAAAGTCGATCCAGGCGGGGAAGGCGGTTGCCGCGAATTGAGAGTCGCCGGCCTTCGGCGCGAAGAACATCACCTCCTGCCGCGTAGGAAAGATGCGCCGGCCCAGCAACTCCGGAAACACCTTAGGGAGCCAGGGGCCGCACGCGAACACGTAAGCTCGCGCGCGAATCTCTTCACCGGACGCCGTTTGCACGCGGCCGTGAGGCGATACCCGCACGGCAGCAATCCCATACTCCAAACCACTGGCCACGGCGTTCCGGACCACCGCGCTCACGGCGCGCCGGGCCATCAAGGCTCCGCTTTCCGGCTCGAAAATGCCGTACGCATCGCCGGCCGGAAGTCCGAACTGCGGAAATCCCGCGGCCAGTTCCGCTGCCGTCAGGATCTCGAACGGCACGCCGGCTTCCGCCAGTACGGATTGCGTGGCCGCACTGTACGGGTCGGTCCCGCGAGCCATCCACAGAACGCCGGTAGGGTGGAAGATGGACTCGCCGGCGCTGTTCTCCAATTGCCTCCAAAGCGCCAGAGACTGTGCGGCCATTCTGGTGTAAAGCGCATCCTGCCCATAGCCCATACGGATAATGCGGCTCTCTCCGCCGGAACTGGAACGGCTGTGCCCCGCGCCCCAGGCATCCAACAACAACACGCGCCGGCCGGCGCGCACCAGGTGCCAGGCGGTCCACGAACCGAAAACGCCCGCGCCGATTATGGCGACATCGTACACAATCATGGATCAGCCTGATTGTAGCCGAGCGTACAATGGAGTTTCGGAGTTGGATGACTCACCGTTGCCGGCAATCTGTCGCCAGTCGAATGGGCGCCTTGCTGCTTGGGGTGCTGTCCCCGGCTTTCCAGACCGCGTGTCTTTCCGCCGCCTCGGCCACCGCAAAGCCGGCTTCCTCCGAATACCTCGTCGAGGTGTGGGATACAGACCGCGGCATGCCCAGTTCCGCAGTCACGTCGATCGCCACGACTGCCGACGGTTACCTCTGGGTCGGTACGTTTGAAGGGCTGGCGCGTTTTGACGGAGTCCGCTTCACGGTCATCAACCACCGCAACACACCGGATTTTCCGGACGACGGCGTAACATCCCTGCACGTAGACCGCTCCGGCCAATTGTGGGCCGGCACCGGCGAATGGGATCGTCCGCCGCGAAGCCGGGCTGTGGCGCAGCTACCCTGGCCCCGGAGGGAGCCCGTTGCGCTTCGCCAGCCAGATTACCGAGGAGGAGACCGGAGCGATTCTGGCCGTCAGCGGCAACCGGTTTTTTCGCCTGTCCCCGGATCGATTTGTGGAGATGCCTGCGCCCCCGCGCATCCAGTACCTGAAGCTTCTGGTCGTGCCCGGCGAAGGGCTCTGGGCGGGCGCTGAAGACTACTTCGGACGCTACCGGGACGCGAAATGGGAAGAGATTGAACTGCCGCCCGATCTGAAAACCTCCAGCGGCACCGCTCCCGGCCGCGATCACGCTGTTTGGGTGGCAGGCGTCAACGGAATTCGCAGGTATCAGAACGGCGCCTGGTCTCCACTGCGTCCGACGCCGCCGGGAGTCCACTTCACACCTCCCGTCTCTTTGCTGGAGGATTCTCGGGGAAACGTCTGGGCCGGTGACTACCGCGCGGGCCTGCTTCAGTTTCGCCGGGATGGCACCGTGCTCCAATTTACGCACGAGCAGGGCCTGCCGAATCCCACCATCCGGGCGCTGTTCGAAGATTCCGACCAGAGCGTGTGGGCGGCCACCGACGGCGGCGGCCTGGTCCGGTTCCGGCGGCGCAGCGTGACCATGTTCGACGAATCCGAGGGCTTGAGCCACTCGGTGGTTAACTCCGTGATCGAGGAAGCGCCCGGCCGTTTACTGGTGGGCACCTACGGCGGCGGCCTGCAGCGGTTCGACGAGTCCGCCCTGCGATTCAGCCCGCCTCTGGCGCTCCCGGGGGCGAACCTGAATTCCACCAGCCTGGTGCTTTCGTTAGTGCGCGACGGGCAGGGCTCCGTCTGGGCCGGCACGTTCGGGCGCGGTCTCTTCCGCATCCGCGGTTCCACGGCAGAGCAGATTGCCGAAACCGCGGAGGGCGGCTGGCAGATCCCGGCTCTTTTTCTGGATTCCCGCGGGACTCTCTGGATGGGCTACCAGACTGGGGTGGCCAGCTACTCAGAAGGCCGGTTGACGCCTTACACAAACACCGCTGGAGCGCCTCAAAGGGAGATCGTCGCCTTCGCCGAAGATAGCCACGGCGAATTGTGGGCAGGTGGAACGGAAGGGCTCTTCCATCTTCATGACGGCCGGTTCGAAAAGTACGCACCGCCGGGTGTCCCGGATTACGCGCCCATCACTTCGCTATACGCCGACGGGGACGGATCGCTATGGATCGGTACTCGCGACCGCGGGCTGGACCGTTTGCGCGACGGCAAGTTCACCGCCTACGACTCAGAACAAGGGCTGGCCGCCTCGCGCGTAAGCAGCATCCTGGAAGATAACGAGGGCCGGCTGTGGCTGGCAACCCAACGGCAGGGGCTGGTGGGCGTGACCCGCGCGTCGCTGGATGCCGTCGCGGCCGGGCGCCAGCCGCAACTGAGCCTGATCTGGTTGACCCGCGATGCCGGGTTAGCCACCAATCAACTGCGCGCGGGATTCCAACCGGCTGCCTGGAAGGGCGCCGACGGCCGCCTTTGGTTCGCCACCCTGCGGGGCCTGGCCCTGGTAGACCCCAGGCGGGTGGCGCAAAGCTTTTTGCGTGCGCCGGTCCGCATCGAAGAAGTCACCACCGGCAGCCATCGTATCCCCATCGAACAAATCGCCGGCGATACGTTGAACGTTCCCCCGGGAGGCCGCCACCTGCAGATCCGCTTCACGAAACCCAGTTTCTGGGGACCCGAGCACATTCGTTTTCAATATGGCCTGGAAGGTCTGCATTCCGGCTGGGTGGAAGCTGCGGACCGTTCCGCCAGTTTTGGCGATCTACGGCCCGGGCGTTACACCTTTCGCGTACGCGCCACCGATAGAGACGGGATCTGGGAGGCCGGCACGGCCGCGCTGAAGATCGTGATCCAGCCCTTTTACTGGGAGACGCTCTGGTTCCGGCTCACCGCGCTGCTGGCCTTAACAGCCATCACTGGCGCGGCGGGCTACGGAATTCAGAGCCGGAAACTGAAGCGCAAGACGAAACAGCTCGAGAAGGAACAGACGCTGCGCCGCGATATCGAACGCATGCAAGCGGTGCTGCGGATCTCGGAAGAGCGCTTCGCCAAGGCTTTTGACTCGAGCCCGATTCCCATGGCGATTGTGGCGCTGGAAGACGGACGATACCTGCACGTCAACCAGAGATTTCTGGAAAGCTCTGGCCGGCGGCTCGAGGATTTGGTGGGCCGCACCCGCGCCGAGGTGGACTTCTGGGCCGACCCGGCCGAAGCCGCCCGCTTCACAGAGCTTGCTAAGGCCAACAAGCGCGTGCACAATTTCGAGGCCAGCCTGAAAGCGCCCAACGGACAGTTGATTTACCATCTGCTCTCCACTGAGGCGATTGAACTCAACGGCCAGCCTTGCCTGCTGGTGGCGGCCGATGACATCACGGAACGGAAACGGCTGGAAGAGCAGTTGCAACAGGCACAGAAGCTGGAAAGCATCGGACGGCTGGCCGGGGGCGTAGCGCACGATTTCAACAATCTCCTGACGGTCATCAACGGTTACAGCGACCTGGTCCTGCAGCGGCTCCAGGAAGCCGACCCCAACTGGTCGCGCGTCGATCAGATCCGCAAGGCCGGGGACCGCGCCGCCGAATTGACTCGTCAACTGCTGGCGTTCAGCCGCAAACAGGTCATCAAACCGCAAACTCTGGACGTGAACGTCCTCATCCGCGAAACAGAACCTATGCTGCGGCGGCTGCTGCCCGAAACCATCGACATATCGCTGCGTCTTCATGGCCGGCCGCTGCATGTCATGGCGGATCCGGGGCAACTCAACCAGGTGCTTATCAATCTGGCGGTGAACGCGCGGGACGCCATGCCGGAAGGTGGCACCCTGATGGTGGAAAGCGACGGCCTGGAAGTGGACGAAGAATCCGCCGGCCGGCACCCGGGTCCGGTACCGGGGCCCTACGTCCGGCTCGCCATCAGCGATAGCGGGGTCGGAATGACCGCCGACGTGCTCACGCACGTATTCGAACCGTTTTTCACGACCAAAGGCAAAGGCGCCGGCACCGGCCTGGGGCTGGCCACCGTCTACGGCATCGTCCGGCAGAACGGCGGTTGGATCTGGGTCTACAGCGAGCCGGACCAGGGGACTGTTTTCAAAATCTACTTCCCGCGAGTGACTTCCGGCGTGACGCAGCGCGAAGCCGCGGCGCCCCCGGCCCGCTCATTCCGCGGCCGGGAGACCGTGCTGGTAGTCGAGGATCAGGAGGATGTGCGAAACCTCGCCAGGGAGGTGCTGGAATCGTATGGCTATCTCGTGTTGGTTGCCGGCCGCGGGGCCGATGCTCTGCTGCTGGCTGAGAATTATCGGGGTCCGATTCACCTGATGCTCACCGACGTGGTGATGCCCGGGATGACGGGAAAGGAGCTTGCCGCGCGCATGAAGTCACAGCGGCCTGCCACTAAGGTTCTCTACATGTCCGGCTATACGGAGAACGTCATCGCGACACAGGGCGTGATCGATTCCGGCATCGCCTTCATCCCCAAACCGCTGGCTCCGGAGGCGCTGGCCGCCAAGGTGCGCGAGACACTCGGACCACCGGAGGAGACATGAAACTCGGGATCGTCGCCGATGAAATCGACCGCAATATCCGGACCGCCGTCGAGACCGGCGGCAAGCTGGGGCTGCGGCGCTACGAGATTCGCAATCTTCCTACCGGGCGCGTGCCCTTGTGCGACGCATCCGACTTGCGCGCGGTAGACGAGGCGATGAGCGCGGCCGGCGCTGAGATCACGGCGATTTCGCCCGGCCTTTTCAAACTCACCGAACATGCTGCGGAGTTCCGCGCCCAAATGGAGCAGGTGTATCCGCGGGCTGCCGAACTGGCCCATTGTTGGGGCCTGCCCGGCCTGATCGTGTTCGGGTTTCACAAGCCGGGCGCCACCGAAGCCAATGCCGCAACCACTCGCGGGGGCGAACCTCCGCAGGAAGTGGTGGACTGGCTCGCCGAGGCCGCCGCACGCGCCGCGCGCGATTCGCTGGTGTTGACGATCGAACCGGAGCCCATCTGCTGGGCCGAGGATGGCCGCTCGACCGCCGCGCTCATTCGCCGCACGGGCAGCCCCAACCTGAAGGTCAATTACGATCCCGGCAACGACGCGTGGCTGCTGAACCGCGATCCCATTGCCGACTTCGACACTGTGGCGCCTTTCATCGCCAATGTACATATCAAGGATCTGCGGCCGCTCACGCGCGGCGCGGCCCATCCGGAATGGGTGCCCGCGGGCGAAGGTATGATCGATTACCGCAGCCACTTCGCACGCCTGCGTGCCTCCGGCTTCGATGGCCCATTCTCGCTCGAGCCCCACATGGACGGCAAACCGGAGACGATTCGCCGCTGCAAAGAAGCCGTGGAGCGGGCATGGCTGGCCACCGTTAGGGGTTGGGGATAGGGGTTGGGGCTGGGGATAGGGGTTGGGGCTGGGGTTGGGGATAGGGGTTGGGGCTGGGGAGTAGTGCGGCCCTTCGACGCGGCTTCAGTTTAGCTTTCGAGCTGGGAAAGGGCCCACAGGTAGAACGCATTGTGCGGCGTCCAGTATTCGCCGGTGCGCCAGTCCGTGCCGTATTCCATCTGCGAATCGCCCGCGATTTGAAAGTACAGAGGCCAAAGAACACAGGGGTTGGGGATAGGGGTTGGGGCTGGGGAGTAGTGCGGCCCTGCGAGCCGGCTTCAGTTTAGCTTTCGAGCTGGGAAAGGGCCCACAGGTAGAACGCATTGTGCGGTGTCCAGTATTCGCCGGTGCGCCAGTCCGTACCGTATTCCATCTGCGAATCGCCCGCGATTTGAAAGTACAGAGGCCAAAGAACACAGGGGTTGGGGATAGGGGTTGGGGATAGGGGTTGGGGGGGGTTGATAGGGGTTGGGGATAGGGGTTGGGGATAGGGGTTGGGGATAGGGGTTGGGGCTGGGGATAGGGGTTGGGGATAGGGAGTAGTGCGGCCCTTCGAGCCGGCTTCAGTTTAGCTTTCGAGCTGGGAAAGGGCCCACAGGTAGAACGCATTGTGCGGCGTCCAGTATTCGCCGGTGCGCCAGTCCGTGCCGTATTCCATCTGCGAATCGCCCGCGATTTGAAAGTACAGAGGCCAAAGAACACAGGGGTTGGGGATAGGGGTTGGGGCTGGGGAGTAGTGCGGCCCTGCGAGCCGGCTTCAGTTTAGCTTTCGAGCTGGGAAAGGGCCCACAGGTAGAACGCATTGTGCGGTGTCCAGTATTCGCCGGTGCGCCAGTCCGTGCCGTATTCCATCTGCGAATCGCCCGCGATTTGAAAGTACAGAGGCCAAAGAACACAGGGGTTAGGGATAGGGGTTGGGGATAGGGGTTGGGGAGTAGTGCGGCCCTGCGAGCCGGCTTCAGTTTAGCTTTCGAGCTGGGAAAGGGCCCACAGGTAGAACGCATTGTGCGGCGTCCAGTATTCGCCCGTGCGCCAGTCCGTGCCGTATTCCATCTGTAAGATAGGGACATCCTGGGCGTTGCCGGCGACCCCGTTGACGATGCCGCCGGTCAGCGGGCCGGCAAAGCGGGAATAAGGATAGGAGTTCCGCCATCCTTCGCCGGTCATCAGGGAAGCGCCGAAGGGGTTGTTTCCCATGACCCATTCCAGTTGCCGGAAGGCCAGATCGCGGTATTCGGTTTTGCGCAACACTGTAGCGGCGGTTGCCAGGAGGGCCGCATGGGACTCCAGATGCGAGGTGGTGCCGAGCCACCACGAGCGCTGGCGCGTGGGCATGAAATAGCGGTAGGTGAGTTCCCCTTCCAGCGGCCGGTAGGTTTCGGGCGTGGGTGCACCGTGGAACAGACCCAGAGGCAGCATGCCATAAGCGGAGCGGGCGCACATGGGAACCAGATATTCGTCGAGGTACAGACGGACAGCATCCCGCCAGCGCGAGACGGCGGGATGCGAAGGGAGCGACATGGCCAGTTCGAGCATGGCGATTGCCGGTAGCGCCGAATATACCGGATCCCAGAACGGAGTCTGACGATCATCGCCTGTACGCCAGAAGCCGCGCACTTTCTTTTGGGACGCGATGAAACTGGAGACCTGGAGGGCGGCCAGCGCGTCGCCCAGTTTGGCGGCTTCCTCCGCGAGGTGGAAGTCGCGCCGGACGCGGTATAGCTCTATCGCAGCGAGCAGGCGCCAGCTCAGGTCGCGGGTTTGCTTCGGATGTTCGGTGGCTTCCCAACAGCGCGTACCGGCAGCCAGGCACGATTGCGCGTAACCGGGGTCGCTTTCCGCGAAGGCCTGGGCCACCATAGCCTGGAGCGCGATGAACATAGCCTGAACCATGGCCGGCTTGGCGGGGTTGATGTAACGGTCGTCGGCTGTGCCGGCCTGGTTATCGGTCCAGTGGTTATCGCTGTTATCGCCGTTGACGCCGCCGGCGGTGTCGGCCCACACGCGGCCATCTTTGTCCTGCATCTTGAGGAAATAGCGATTGCCCCAGCGCATCTCATCGAGGAGGACGCCGATGCCTGAGCCGGCGAGGTCCCACCGGTCCCCCAGATGGCGCGCCAGGCGCAGCAGGCCAAAGCCGGCCATCATGGTGGCGTCCATCCATTTGCGCAGGTCGCCCGCATCGTGCCAGCCGCCGGACACATCGATGTGCTCGCCGGTATCGCGGCGACGGGCATCGTCCAGGTGACAGGCCGGGTGGATGTTAGGCACGGCGATTCCGCAGCGCTGGGCGCGATGGTAGCTCACGGCCTTGGGGAGGGTGCGCCGCCAGGCATCGGGCCGGACAAAGAAAGGCGCGCAACGTTCGCGGCCGGCGGCGATCTGGTAGAAGCCCTCCCGTTCGAGATCGCTGAAATCGCCGATCAGACAATTGGGAACATCACCCGGAGCTTTCGTGAGAGTGCGCGAGATCGAGAAAGGTTGGGGAGGGCCGCCGATATCCCGCACCGTGAAATTTGCGGGAGCGACCTCGCCGGGGGAGAGGCGGTAAATTACGGTCTTTCTGCATTTGGGTAGAAAGCCGACCTGGCAGAGGACAATCGCGGGCTTTTCGGTGGGCGTCGCGCTCTCCACCGGCTCCAAGCGGGCCGGCGCATCCTGGGGAGCAGCGGCAACGCCCGCCGCGAGCCCGGTACTCAAGAGGAAGCGGCGGCGGTCCATGGCTGGTTCCTGTTCGCCACACAGAATAACATCCGGCAACGGATCAATCGGTTAGTGCCGGGAGTTTCAGAATTCGTATCGCACGAGAAGGTACATCGCACCGATAATCACGAGGATGGACACCAGCCACAGCAATACAACCGTGCGCACCTGCTCCGGCCGCGGGGTGCTGATGCCGAGGCTGTAATGCAAGCCGGCGATCAAATCAGTCAGGAACTTCACACATGTTATTTTAGCGTGGGCACCGAGTTTACTTCTGTCTCGATGCCGTTCCAGTCCCGGCGCCGGCTAATTCTTCGGCGTGTTTCTGGCGATCCTGCTCAGCGGACAAATTCTTAGCAGCGAAGTCTTTCACGCCGGGCACTTTCCCGTCTTTAGCTTCCCGCTCGAACTGCTTCACGGATTGCTTCTGCTCGTCCGCTGCCATCCTGGCATAGGCGCGATCGAAATCGGGGCCTGAGAGCCTGGCTAGTTTCTCTTCGGCTTTTTTGGCTTTGCGCGGGGGTTCGGAGGGCAATTGGATTTTCAAGGCAGCAGCCGCCTGTTTCATTTGCTCGCTGGTTTTGGTGTGCGCATCGACCATCTGTTTCCCGAGTTCTTTCACAGTACCGTTGGATGCCTTGTCCTGCGCCAGTTTGCCGAGTTGTACTTCGGTGGCACTGGATTCGGCCACGCTCTTGACGAAATCTTTATCGACGAGAAAAGGGTCCGTCTGGCGATCCGGCGGGATGACGCCGGGATTTCCAGGCATGGTACTTTGCGGAGCGCCCATCGGAGATCCGCCGCTGGGTGGCATTTGGCCGCCGCCGGGAGGCGTCTGCCCGTAAGCCGCGCCTGTCAATACAACTGCCGCGGCCAAACTTACGACGTTTAATCGGCTGGACATATTTTTCTCCTTTTGAGTTGGGAGTTGCAATCTGCGAACCAGAGACTTTTTCGAACCATGCCGGGTGAGTGTGCGGCCGATCACGACGCGACGATTTACGCTGTATAAGCATTCACGAAGGTCACAGCGTGCAAACCGGGGAGACGCTACACTTTCGAGGTGAGGCCAAAGGGCGCCGTTGCGGAACGTGCGGTCAGGCGGAATGCGAGAGCGGGTAAGCAGGTCAATTCCGGGAGGTGCGTACAAGCGATTCGCGTGAATCTGACCCTCCGCGAGAAGGCCCTTTGCGCGGGTCTTGCACTGGCGACGCTGACTCTTTACTTCCGGACATTTGGCTATGACTTCGTTTTTTACGACGATAATACCTTTGTCTATGAGAATCCGGTGGTTCGCGCGGGACTGAAGGCGGCAGGTATAGCTTGGGCATTCGGTCTTCACTTCGCCAACTGGCACCCCTTAACCTGGATCTCGTACCTGATCGATGCGCAGCTATTCGGCATGAACGCGGGCGGTTTCCACCTGGTGAACGTACTGCTCCACACGGCCAGCGTGGTGCTGCTGTTTGTGGCGCTGTTTCGCATGACCGCCCGGCCCTGGCGGTGCGCGGTGGTGGCGGCCATTTTCGCGCTGCACCCGCTGCACGTGGAGTCGGTGGCCTGGGTGGCCGAGCGCAAAGACGTTCTGAGCACCTTTCTGGAAATGATCGCGCTGCTGCTCTATGCACGGTACGCCGAGCATCCGACAACGAAACGCTACCTGCCGGTAGGGACGGTTTTCGCTCTCAGCCTGATGGCCAAGCCGATGCTGGTGACCTTTCCAGTGATTCTGCTGCTGCTGGACTATTGGCCGCTGGGCCGGATTGAGTGGCCGCCGCGGTGGCCGAAAGACCGGAGAGTGGTGCTGGAGAAGGTTCCTCTGTTGCTGCTCAGCCTGGCCGCCAGCATAGTGACGATGGTGGCACAGCGAAGTTACGGAACAGTGGCGTCGCTGGCGGGTACGCCGGTAACGGTACGCATTCAGAATGCCGCAATCGGCTACGCGGCGTACATCCAACAAGCGTTCTGGCCCGTAAACCTGGGAGTGCTTTACCCGGCTGTGCCCCCGGTCTGGAGCAAGGCCGAATTGGCCCTGGCGATTCTGGCGGTGGTGACGGCGGCGGCGCTGCTGTTGGCGGGCAGGCTGCCGTACCTGTTCACGGGATGGTTCTGGTATCTGGCGATGCTGCTGCCGGTGATCGGGCTGGTGCAGGTGGGAGCGCAATCGCGGGCCGACCGGTACATGTATGTCCCGCTGGTTGGGCTCACCCTTGCGATGGTGTGGGGGGCCGGCGATTGGCTGGAGTCGCACCGCGTACTGCGAGCGGTGTTCGCAGTTGCGACGGGAGCAGTGCTGCTGGCTTTTGCGGTGGGGACGTGGCGTCAGGTAGGTTACTGGAAGGACAGCCGGGCGCTTTTCGAGCACACGATCGCGGTTACGGACCGCAACTACATCATGCGGAATAACCTGGGTGTGGTTTTGGCGCGTGCCGGCGACGAGAAAGGCGCCATGGCGCAGTATGTACGCGCGATGGTGATCAATCCGCAATACGCCGAGGCGAAGGGAAACATGGGTAACGCGCTACTGCGGGCGGGCCAACTGGAGGCGGCCAGACCGCTGCTCTGGGATGCGATTCGCCTGAAGCCGGAATTCCCCATGGCGCAATTGGACATCGGAATCATCTACGCGAACCTGGGAAATTATGCGGAGGCGATCCGGCATTTGAGCGAAGCGCTGCGCCTGTCTCCGGAGGATCCCGAAGTCCACAGCAACTTCTGCTATGCGCTGGAACATGCGGGCCGGTTGGACGAGGCGGTCGCCCAGTGCCGCGAGGCTCTGCGGCTGAGACCCGACTATCCCGACGCTCAGTTCAATCTGAGGAACGCGCTCGCGGCGCACCGTTAAGGGGCCGGCGCTACTTCGTGCCCAGGTAATTGCCATAGCCGACGATCATGGTGGAGGCGACCAGGGTGGCGAGGCTGAGAAACAGGAATGCCCAGGTGCGTTTGCCGGCGCCGCGCCATTCGTGAAGGCCTATGCCCCAGAGGCTGCTAAAGATGATGATGCTGGCCATGTGCAGGGTCCAACTGGAGAACTTGTACTTGCCCATTTGGGTTTCGCCCATGGTGTAGAAGAAGAACTGGAAATACCACGTGGTGCCGGCGAGGGCGCTGAAGAAATAGTTGCGCAGGAGCGGCACGCTGGGGTCGCGTTTCAGTTCGGGGTCGCGGGAGACGGGACTGGTGTACTGGTAGGCGGTACGATTGCGGACGTTGAGAATGACGCACCAGATGAAATTCGTAGTGAAGCCGCCGAGGAGAACCACAACAAGCACGGGGAGTCCCTGCCACAGGACGCTGGTGCCGTGCTGGAGGGTGAGGGCTTTGATGGGGTCTCCGGCACGCAGGCCATAAGAGAAGCAGGCGCTCATCACGCCTGAAAAGGTGGCTACCAGGACACCCTTTTTCAGATTGAATTCCTTGATAACGGACTTTTTCTGCTCGGGGCTCATCTCCGATTCTTTGGACATGCCGGCCTTGCCCGCGAAGGCGATGCCGCCCAGGCAGACGGCCACGCCGAGCAGGATCACCTGTCCCGACGGGGTGCCTACCACGCTGCTCATGAAGATGCCGTCGAAAATGGGCGGCATGAGAGTTCCGAAGGCGGCGCAGTAACCCAGGACCATCGCCATACCCAGGGACATACCCAGATAGCGCATGGTCAAGCCGAAAGTGAGGCCGCCGAGTCCCCAGAGCAGACCCCAGAAATAGCACCAGAAAAGGGTGCGAACGGGGGTGGCGCTGAGGACCGCGGTGAGGTCGTTGGTGATGTAGAGGCCCAGGACCCAGGGAACGATGATCCAACTGAAGACGCCGCCCACGAGCCAGTAGGTTTCCCATGACCAGCGCCTGACGGCGCGGAACGGGACATAAAAGCTGCCGGATGCCAAGCCGCCCAGCCAGTGAAAGACTACGCCAAGTGCAGGATTCGGTGTCATGGGAGCAAACGTGTATTGTAGTGCCTCAGCGTGCCGGACCGAAAGAGATTCGGCGCGGCCGTGGATCTTTCGCACTGCAGAACGTCCCAGGCGGGGCAATTGCCCCCACAACGGACTGCCTGGCGCGCGTTTGGGGCCGGGTTGGCGGAAGGACCTGTTGCGCAGTTGTGTTTTGGATACCAAAACTGTTACAACAGGGATCGTCCCAGGCCAGTTTGAGGGGGTCCGCGTGAAGCCATCCAATCACAGCCGGTACATGGTCAAATCGCTGGTGCATGCATCGCGCATACTCGAGGCATTTCAGACGGCGGGCGATGTGTTGCGGTTGCGCGATGTGGTGGCGCGCACGGGATTCAACAAGGGGATGTGCTTCCGCCTGCTGTACACGCTGCACCAGTGCGGATTCCTGGACAAAGTTGGAGAGAATCACTACCGTCTGGCTTCGGAGGTACGGCGGCGGCGGTTGTACCGGATTGGATACGCGGCGCAGGGGCAGGATACGTCTTTCGACCGCGAGGTAAGGATGAGCCTGACACGCGCAGCCGAGCGGGAGCACGTGGAACTGATCACGGTGGACAACCGGTACCAGCCTAAGATCGCGCTGCGCAGCGCCGACTACCTGATTCGCGAGCAGGTAGACCTGGTCATCGAGTTTCAGACCGATGAGTTGATCGCGCCGGCAATCGCGTCGAAATATATGGAGGCGAACATACCATTCATTGCGATCGATATTCCGCATCCGGGAGCGACGTATTTCGGCGCGAACAACTACCAGGCGGGTCTGATGGCGGGTCATTACCTGGGACGATGGGCGAAGAAGCACTGGGCCGGAGAGGTGGACGAGATGCTGCTGGTGGAACTGCAGCGGGCCGGGTCATTGCCGAAGGCGCGCATGCGCGGCGTATTGACCGGGATTTCGGAGATGATTCGCGTTTCGGAGCGATGCCGGACCATGTCGGTGGACGGCGACGGACAGTTTCAGCAAACACTGGAGCGGGTGCGGAAGCATTTGCGGGAATCGAAATCGCGGCGCGTCCTGGTGGGGGCGGCAAACGATTCGAGCGCGCTGGGCGCGATGCGGGCCTTTCAGGAAGCCGGGCGCGCCAACGAATGCGTGGTGGTGGGTCAGAACGGGGAACCGGAAGCTCGTGCAGAATTGCGCACGGCGCACACCCGGATGATCGGTTCAGTGGCTTACTTCCCGGAGAAGTATGGGGATGGGTTACTGCGGCTGGCTTTGGATATTCTGGCCCGGCGGGTGGTACCTCCGGCGGTGTTCACGAACCATCAACTGATTACGCCGGAAAATGTAGATCACTTCTACCCGAACGACAGCCTGCTGACGATTCCAGCGTGAAGCATCGCGGACGAATCGTGCCGGGAGATCAGCGCGAAGCGATGCGGACGAGGGCGTCACGGTAATTCACCAGCAATACGGAACCGGACAACGCAGGATATCCGATAAGACCGGCCACCTCGAGGTTGTGATACCGGCTGGCGGTGGACAGGTCGAGCCCGACGATGGGACCGTGGACCAATTCGATTGCAGGGAAACGTAACCGGACCCGGCCGGTCAGCAGCGGCGCATCCATTTCGGCAACGCCTCCCTGCAGAGGTACGAGCGATTCCAGGGCCTCGGAAATATTCAGGCGCCGGACCATATTCCGCGAGATAGCGTTGTAAGACGCGCCGGTGTCCAGCAGAAAGTAGCCTTCGTTCGTTTCGTTCACTATCCCCTTCAGGAAAAGCAACCGGTTACTGGAGAGGGCGGGCAGCGCTCCCTTGCGTTCGTCCCGTTCGGCTGGGTAAGGCAGAAGGTCGAGGCGTTTGCCGGGAATGTCCAAACGGATCAAGAATTCAGCGAATGCAGACAAAGGCAGCACGCCTTGCAGACCATCGGGCAGTTGGCGACTGGCAATCAGCAGTGGGACATCGCGGAGCATGAGATCCCCGAGTTCCACCGTCCGGGCCTGCAGTTTCTTGACGACGGTGGCCGGAGCGCCTGCCCCCACCAGGTCGAGGCCGGCTCCCCCGGAACATTCCGACCGGGCGGCAGCTTTACGGTCCAGCACCAGATACTGGGCGCCGCTATCGAGCAACAAACGCAGGACCGGTCCGCCGTTGACGCGGGCCTTAACCAGGAGGCCAACAGTTCGGGCCGGCGGCACTACGTAAGGACCGAGGCTCACACGATCGCGGGCGTCAAGAGCGGACAGAACGAGGGTAACGATTGCAAGCAACCTCGCCAGCGTGGAGATCCGTCGCATTGGTTACGAAATTGTCTATAAAGTATGACAATTTCATTTCAATTGCAACGAATATGTTATGTGGCGTGTTACAAGGCTGCGAGGATTACTAAGAGTGCCCGGTTTACCTTCTTACCGGGAGACTGCGAACAGGGGCCGGCATCGGTTCACCGGGCTTGAGGGCAGCCCACAGAATGCGATTCAGTTCGTCAGGGTCGGCGCGGTCATAATCGGAGAAATCGAGTTGGAGCGAAGCCCGCGCGCCGGCGCCTGTGGCTGGATTGCGCGACAGCAGATCCACCTGCGGACCAATGGCATCGATGGGGTCGAAGGCCGGCTGGGCGGTGAAGGAGTAATACAGGGGTGTCGCGGCGGAATCGAACTGGGTCATGGGCGGTAAGCCGAGGATCAATTCCATGGTGCGCACGTAGGAGGAGGTAGTGTACATCGTGCTGTCCACGACGCCTCGCTTGACCCAGGGAGAGATCAGCAGCCCGACGGTACGGTGTGCATCTACGTGGTCGGGACCATTCTGGGCATCGTCTTCGATAACGAAGATGGCGGTCTCTTTCCAGAACTTGGAGTGGCTGACAGCCTGGACGATATTGCCGAGAGCCTGATCGTTGGAGGCAACTTCGGCGAGGGGAGTGAATGTGCCGGGGGTGAGGCCGTGGGTGTGATCCTCGCCCAGCGACATCACCATGAAACTGGGCCAGTCGCCGGTCCTTTCGGCGGCTTCCAGCTCTTTGATGAATACAGCAGCCTTTTCGGTGTCGCGGCCGCCCTTCGATTTGACTTTCATCCATTCGAGCGATACGTGTCCGGCGAGGGAACCCACGGCTTTGACTTGCGGTTCCGAATCGGGAGAAGCGACGAAACTGGCCATCTCTCCATAGGTGCGGACGGAGAGATGCTTTCGGGTGCAGGCATCCCAGATATAGCCCGCGGGCGAGGAGACAAGGCGTTCATCACCATCGGGCTCGGCGCGGCTGCTGTAGCTATTGGTCCAGGCTTTCTGAGTGAAATCGGTGGCGTAGGCGGCGTTGGACCACTGGTGGCCGTCCTCGGAAACTTCGCCGTCGCAGTAGAGGTTATCCAGCGTGACCGTCTTGCGTGCCAGGGCGTGGGCGTTTGGAGTCACCTGGCGACCGAAAAGCACGAGTTTGGGGTCACCGTTGCCGACGCCGAGATCGCCGAAGACCTGATCGTAAGTGCGATTCTCGCGAATGATGTAAAGGACATGGCGGATCTTGGGAAATACGTCGTGGAGGATGCGCGCGGATACCGCGGGCTCGACATAGGAGGCCGGGACAGGCACATTGGCGATAGCCTGCCTGGTGTAAGCGGCAAGCTGGCGCGCGTCGGGAGTATCGACAAGGGAGACGTGACCGCTGAGGACAGCGCCAATGTAATCATAAGGCGTCTTGGGATTCGGCGCCTTCTGCTGAAAGATAGTCTCAGCGGGATAGTTATTACGAAAGCCCATGCCCTTTCCGGTGGCTACGAAAACCCGGGCGCCATCGGTCGAGATGGCGAGGGCGGTGGGATACCAGCCGGTGGGAATGAATCCCAGGATGCGCGATTCCTTGCGGGCGGAAACATCGACGACGGCAACATTGTTGTTGTCGGCATTGGCTACGTAGAGGCGCCGGCCATCCGGCGCGAGGGCAAGCGCGTCGGGAGTCGAACCGACCGGCGCCTTGGGGTCGAGTGAGGTGCGAATGGTCTCGATAACCGTGCTGCCGGCGATTACGCTGACCTGGTTCGACCCGGAATCGGCGACGAACAGGCGGCCGTCTTTCGACCAGACCATCTCGTTAGGATGACTACCCACGGGTATCCGCGCAGCTTCACGGAGAGACGCGGGATCGAACAGGCTGACGGAGCGATCGCCCCAATTGGAAACTGCCAGCGTTTTGCCGTCTGGGGAGAATAGCACACCGTAAGGCCGATAGCCTGTTTTGCTGGAAGTCTGCCGCGATAAGCCGGGCCCGGCGAGGCGGTACAGAGTATCGGTTTGGATGTTCAGGGCATAGAGTGCGCCGTCCGGGCCGAGGGCCAAGCCGGAGATGTAACGGTCCTTTTCATCGAGGCCGGCGATGCTCAGAGCGGGTTCCGGGGTCAGCCGACCGGAGGAGACATGGACCCGAAGAATCGGCTTTTCGATAGAGTCTTGCATCGCCGGGGAGAGTCCGAGCCTGGCCAGGGCTTGCGGCAAAACCGCGCTTACCATGCCCTCCGCCCGATAGATAGGCGGTCCCGGTAGCGGCATCGAATGCCATGCCGTCCCAGGTTTTCACCACGTCGAGCGTGGCAATCTGCTGCGCCGAACGGGTATCGACGATGCTGAGGCTATGATCGTGAAAGCCGCCGGTGAGCACGAGGAGTTGGGCGCCGTCGCCGATGAGCTGCATTTTCATGGGCAGGTCGCCGGGCAACTTGACGTGACGGCCCGCGGGTGTGATCCGCCAGCCGTTGGGAAGCGTCACCGCGCCGGTGGAATCGGTCACGTTGGGAAGGCGGTTAGAGCGATCCAGGGTTCGTCTGGCAGCCAGGGCGAGCCCCAGCAGGGACGTTATAGATAACACAATCGATACATAGCGTTTC
This sequence comes from uncultured Solibacteraceae bacterium, assembly GCA_963835555.1. Lineage (GTDB taxonomy): Bacteria > Acidobacteriota > Terriglobia > Bryobacterales > Bryobacteraceae > Sulfopaludibacter. The sequence goes on from CAWIGC010000039.1 coordinate 83,198, forward strand.
ATGATTGTCCTCTAGAAGAAAACTCGGACTGCAACTTCCATGACTCGCGGACCATTGTCGCTGGTGATTTTCCCATAATTCACGTTGCCAATGGCGGTGTTCGGGTTTTTGAAATTGGGGTGGTTGAACGTATCGTAGAATTCACCGCGCAGTTGCAGGTTGAAGCGCTCGCGAAACGGGAAGTTGCGCATCAGGGCGGTATCCCAGTTATTGATGCCGGGTCCAAAGAAAGAGAAGCGCGGCTCGGTGCCGGCGGTGAATGCCGGGGCCACGATAAAGGCGTTGATGTTGAACCATTCGCTCAAGGTACGCTGGTTGGCGGGCAGTGCTCCAGGCGCCGTCTGGTAGGGGCGCTGGGCGCCGGTGAAGCCGCCGGCGCCGTTACTTTGGGTAGCGGCGAGGGGGAGTCCAATCTGCATTTCCGTGATACCCGACAATTCCCATCCGCGGACCACGTCCTGAACAACGGGCACGCCGTTGAGTAACTTGCTGCCGCGGCCCAGTGGGATCCGGTACACGTAATTGGCGACAAAGCGGTGGGGCACATCGTAAGAAGCGATTCCATGTTCGGCGCCGAGGTTATAGATATCCTGAATGGGCGAGGAGCCGGCGGGACCATCTACGTCATCGGTGACTTTGGACCAGGTGTAAGCGAAGGAAAGTACGCCATTCCCCCAGCGGCGCAGCAGGCTGGTCTGAAGCGCGTTGTAGAAGGAATTGCCGTTGTTGGTCAGGTAAGTTACGTTGAGGTACTGTGGGAAGGGTCGCAAGCTTTGCGGCGTAGCGGATATGCCCCACTCGGAGAACGGCAGTTGATTCTCGGGAACCGTAATGGGCAGCTTCACACCGCGCGTGCCGACGTAATCCACTTCCGCCAGCCAGTTCCCTTTGAACTGATGCTGCACGCCAAGCTGCCACGTCTGGTTGTATGGTGTACGCGCACGGCTTTCCAACTGGGTGACGTTGTTCGTTGGTTTGGTCAGACTGGCTGGTATATTGGGATTTCCGTTGGAGTCCACGCTGTACGGCACCGGCGGAACACCGTTTGCCAGGTAATAAGAAGGAGTGACGTTATTATCCAGGCTGGTGAACGTGGCCGTCTGTGCATATTGCGATACGGGGCCATAGCCGGAGTAACCGATGGAAGGAAGCCGGTATATGCCGTAGCCACCGCGAATGACCGTATCGGTCGCGGCGTTATACGCGAACCCGACGCGCGGCAGGAAGTCATAGTAGATATTCGGCGAGAAGTGACGGGGCGCGCCATTCTTTCCGGCAAACTGCACATCTCCGAGGTTGCCCGTAATGTGGTTGAGGATGCCCGGATTAAAACTGGCAAACTGATTGTTGGCTTCCGAATACGGTCCGTCGAATTCCCAGCGGATGCCCAGGTTGACGGTGAGACGGCGGCTGACTTTGAAATCGTCCTGAACAAAAGCGCCTGCGCTATTGATGTTCAAGCGGTAAGTGTAATCGTTGATGTTGAAAGATGTCGTGGCCGGAGCGCCGAGCAGGAGGTCCGCAAGTCCAAAACCGCTTTTCGTATCGTTCGGCGTGGATGTGGTAAAGGTATTGCCGAAGCTGTAACTGCCGGATAATTTGCCAGGGCTGTAGTTATCGTACATTTGCCGGCGGAAATCGCCACCGAACTTCACGGTGTGCCGCCCTTTACTGAGCGTAAGACCTTCGTTAAAGACCCAGCTCCGGTCTCTGTCGTGGTTCGGCGCACTGGCTCCCAGGGTAATCATTTGAGAGACGCTGACAGTGGGGAAGGTGTTCAGGTCCACGCCCCTCAGGCCCAGTTCCGGGGCTGGGCCGCCCATGACGGTCGAGTAATTGTCCTCCTGCACCCAGCCAAAGCGGAAGTCACTCACCAGCATGGGCCCGAAGACGTGAGTCTCGCTCAGCACGGCCTGGGTGTCGGTCCAGCCCCCGGCCTGCTGGTTATTCGCCTTATTCGGAATATCGGCTACGGCATTGTTGTTCGGGCTGTATTGGCCGAAGCGGAAGAAAGCCCGGTCATTGTCGCCGAAGTTCTGATCAACGCGTCCGAGATATTGCCAGTCATCGTTCTGTGCAGGCGGAGTTACTACATAGTTATTGGCGGCGGCAGTCCAGTTCGGCTCAGGGTAGAACTTGACGATTTGAGCGGCCACCGGGTCGATGCGATTGGCGGGAATGATATTGCCAGGGAACTGGTTGCGGACAATGGTCTTGCCGTCCGGCCCCGTATGGGCGGTTGCCGGGTCGAAGACGGGCACGAGTTGGCCGGCCGCAAAGGTTTGCGAGAAATCGCCGCTCTTCTGGAGGCCGGTCGGAACAAGCTGGCTGTAAACGTTGCCCTGAGATGCCAGGGTCACGTTGAAATCGACGAAGAAAAAGGTCTTGTCTTTTCCGTTATAGACGCGAGGGATGATGACAGGGCCCCCTATGGTGCCGCCGGGGTCGTTCTGCACATACCTGGCGGCGCTTTGGGCAGGCGAGAAGAAATCGCGGCCGTTGAGGAGCCGGTTGCGAAACAGATCGTAGGCACTGCCGTGGAGACTATTGCTGCCGGAGCGGGAGGTCGCGATCATCACGCCGCCGCCCGTATGGCCGTATTCGGCGGAGAAGGGCGTAGTGAGTACTTTGAATTCCTGAATGGAATCCGGGCTTGGGGTCAGCGTGTAGGTTTGGTCCGATGGGTTGGTTGTCGGTAGACCATCCACAAGAATCTCATTGGTAACACGACGGCCGCCGGCGAAACTGAATCCGTTGATATTGGTGTAGCTATTGCCATTGGTGGTCACGCCGGGCAGGAGCTTGGCTAGCAGGAACGGCGACCGCCCGCGGCCGGCCGTAGCCTGCTCGGGCAGGTTGATCAACTGATCGGCATCGACTACCTGGCCGATTTCAGGAGAAACGTAATCGATCTGTGCGGTCGCGGCGGAAACCTGTACGACTTCGGTCACCTGCCCGACTTCGAGGATAGGATCGACGCGGCGGTTCTGGTTAATCTGCAGGGTAATCCCGGATTCCGCGTGTGCTTTGAAGCCGGCAGCAGCGACTTCAATACGGTAAGAGCCGGGCTTGAGGTACGACAACGTGTAATCACCGGAATCGCCCGTCAGCGTTTTCACTACGGTATTTGTCGATTCCTCCGTAAGAGTGACCGCGGCTTTGGGGACCACCGAACCTGAGACGTCCGTAACCTTTCCGCTCACGGAACCCGTGTACGTCTGAGCCAGCAGAATCGGTGACAGAAACAGAGTCAAAAGACACTTCGAGCGCATTGCTTTCCTCCGGGTTACAGGTTAGTAATTTATGTTATGAACCGGGTATGGGTAAATGGTCCCATCGGGCCGGGCGAGGGTCAAGAAAATATTCCATTACAAGGAGACCCGGTTGAGTTGTGAAGTACTTGGGCCCGCGCGAGGCCTACTTGTAACCTTTGTTTCGCAAGTACTCGACGAGCGGGCCGGGGCGGTCGGTCTGGATGCCATCGGCACCCTCGTCAATGGCGGATTGCCAGCCTTCGGGTGCATCGGTGGCGCCCATGCGGTCTACGTAAATCTGGATGTTGCTCTGCTTCACAACGGCGATGATATCGGGTTTGAAGTCGCCCGCGCCGAAGGCGAGGACCTTGGGATGCAGTTCCTCGATGAGGAGTTTCGAGTGCTCAACGCTACCCGACTCGGGCATTACCTTGAGGTTGGGATTCAATGCCTGAATCTCCGTTGCGAGATTCGGACGGCAGTAAATCACCACATGACCGGTCATTCCGTGACTGCCGATGTGGCCGGCGATATCCCTGGCGGACGCATTCTTAACATCCACATAAATGCCGATCTTTCCGTGGGCCAGTTCGAGAACCTGATCGAACGTCGGAATCCTGGTGCCCGCAAATTCAGCGCCGGACTTGACACCCGCGTCGAGCGCCTCCAACCGATCGAAGGTCATGGCGGCGACCTTGCCCGTTCCATTCGTGCACCGATCGACGGTGGCATCGTGGCTGAGCACCAATTTGCCGTCGGCGCTGGTTTGCACATCGACTTCGATGAAATCGGCTCCCACACGGATGGCTTCCTCGAATGCGGGAATGGTATTTTCGGGGTGGTGCAGATGCTCGCCGCGATGAGAGATGGCGACGATACGGCGCGTCTGGCAAAACGCCGCGCCTGCGAGTATGAGTACAAAGCAGAAGAAACGGAGCATCAACACGAACATCCCATGCGCGGGAACGAAGCGTCAACACAATATTTCGTTACAGTTAGCACATAAAGACCGTGCCGCTTTTGTGATAATGGCGACCACTGAAACGTAAGTGCGAGCACCCGGACTGTGGAGTAAGAGTCGAAGTCCTCACGCCTCCGTTCATCTTCCGTGTCCTGGGGCGCATAACGCTTCAGCGCCAAATTGACAAGTTCGGCGGCATAAGGCATCCTTCGAAAAGAAGTACCTGCCTGGAAGGTTGTAGCCTTCCGGACTCCAAGGCGTAGTCCCTCGATCACCCGAGAAAGGGCGGTAGCTTGCCCGTTTTCGCGGCAGTGAGCCAAGTCGCTTTGCGCTTTACCCGATGCAAGGAGCAACCACATGGGTATACCTCTCTCTTCCAATGATTGGTACGCCATCAGAGTTAAAAGTAATCGCGAACGAATAACCGCTTTGGGTCTCACGAACAAGGGCTTCGACGTGTTCCTGCCGGAATATGTCCGGCAGCGCGGAACACGCCGCGGCGTGGAGCGCGTCGTTCTCTTTCCCGGTTACGTGTTCGGCCGCTTCGATCCCCACAATCGCCTGCCAATTCTGATGTTGCCCGGAGTGATTCACATTGTGTGTGCCGGCAAAGCGCCCGCTCCTGTAGATGCTACTGAGTTGGAATCACTGCGGGTATTGCTCCAAACCGGCCTACCGATTAACGCCCACGAACAATACACCGTGGGCGAAACCGTCAACATCGACAACGGCCCTCTTGCCGGCGCGAGGGGCGTAATTGCCGGCGAGGAAAACCGCAGATTACTGGTCTCAATCACACTTCTACAGAGGTCCGTGTCTGTAGCGCTGCCGCGGGAGTGGATCTGCAAAGTTGCGTCCGCGCACGATGGCTGTATGTTTGCTGGATAAGAGAGCGCATATGATCGTTAAGTCTGTGTTGTTACTAAGTGCTGTTTGTACAATCGGGGCTGGGCAACAGATGCCGGGTCCCACGCCCGCAGGGAATGCGCCTTTAGCCGTTCCGGTGTCCCGTATGTATGTGTTGGGGCCCAACGATCAATTATCCATCGATGTGGTGGAACTGCCGGAGTTTCATGGCAAATTGTACAGGGTGGGCGCGGATGGAACTATCGACCTTCCTCTGATCGGAAACGTACCGGCGGCGGGGCGCACTCTGGCCGAAGTAAAGACTGACATAGAGCACCGCTTGCGATCGCAGGTTCGCACCCCGCACGTTTCGGCGAGCGTGACTGAGACAAAGAGCCGGCCTGTCTCAGTCATGGGCGAGGTGTTTACCCCCGGGACCCAACAAATGGACGGACAGAGGACCCTGTTTGATGTGCTTGCGGGCGCCGGGGGGCTGAAAACAGATGCCGGCGATGTTGTTACCGTCACGCGGCTGAAAAGCGAAGGACCCCTGGGACTGCCCAACGCCGTGGTGGACCCGGCGACCGGAAAGAGCACGGCCGAGGTGAGGATTTCCGACCTGGTTCAACTTCGAGACCCCGCCGTCAATATTGCGATGCGCGCTCACGACGAGGTCTCCGTGCCGCGCGCGCATCTGCTCTACGTAATCGGCAATGTGCGCAAGCCGGGCGGGTTTACTTTGTCTGAAAAGCGATCGCTTTCCGCGCTCGAGGCCTTGTCTCTGGCCGAGGGATTTAGCCCCAATGCGGCTCCAGGCAGTGCCCGGATACTCCGCGCCACCGCCAACAGTGATACGGCGCGCCAGCAGATCCCGATCAATTTGAAGAAAATCCTGAGTGGAAAAGAAGAAGACATGCGCCTGCAACCCGGCGACATCTTATTCGTTCCAGACAACGGCAAGCGGCGGATTGCCGCCAAGACGGCCGAAACGGCCCTCGCGACGATATCCGGCATTGCAATTTGGCGCGGGTTCTAGCAACAAGCACGAGGTAACGATGCAGCGATACATAAGCGACACGAACGATCAACCGAACCGCGGGCAGATGTCCCGCAGTTACGGAGCGGCGTCGCCGGTTCTAGACTACTCCGCAGCGGAGGGAGTCAGACCCGTCGCGTATTTCCGGTACCTGTACGGCAAGAAATGGACGCTGGCGCTAATTGCGCTGGCCGGCCTGTTGGTGGGCACCCTGGTTGTCTGGCGGCAGCCATACGTCTACCGTTCGCACTCCTATCTGGAGGTAATGGGGCTCAATGAGGATTTGCTCAATAAGCGGGAATTCGACCCGACGGCAAGTCGCGACGACTCCTCCCAGGTATACGTGAACACCGTAGCGCGTCTGTTGCAGAGCGGGCCGTTGTACAGCCGGGTCGCCGCCCAGTTGAATGCCCAGAGTTCGAGCCCGGCGTGGAATCCCCCTATCACCAGCAAAGAGATTTCGAAGAACGTCCATGTGATCACTCACGATACGGACCGGATCGTCGAAGTGGCCGCGGACTCGACTGACCCGAAGCGGGCCGCCGCCATCGTCAACGGATTGACGAATGGGTTCATCCAGGAGGACCTGGACTCTCGCTGGCTTGCCAGCAACAGTACCTCAGACCGCCTGCGGAGGCAATTGGACGATCTTGCGGCGAAACTCCGGTCCTCGGAGAATCAGCTCGAGGCGTTTACAAAGAGCTCGCATCTGCTGATTAATGGAGAGGATAGCAGCGCAGATAGTTTCGTCAACGACATTCAAACCGAATTGACCCGGGCACAGGCTGAGCGCGCCAACAAAGAGGCGGAGTTTGAACGGGCCAGCGCCGCGGGCAGCGCCGGCCTCCTGCCGCCGGATAGTACCTTCGACCAGTACCAGTTGCAACTTACAAGCCTGCAGAAGCAGCTGGCGGAAATGGAAGCGACTTATGCCCCGGACTACTATAAGATTCCACCCCTCAAGGCACAGATCGCCCAGTTGGAAAAGGCCATCGCTGTCCAACGCAAGACGGCGACGGCGCGCGTAGAGAGCGACTATCGAGCCGCCCAAAGGCGGGAAGATCTGGTGCACGCTCAGTACGACGCGCGAGTTCGCAACGCCACTGACCAGATGTCCAAGATGGTGCAGTATGAGGCGCTGAAGAATCAGGTCGAGATGAATCAAAGTATCTATTCGATGATGATGCAGAAGGTGAAGGGCTACGGTGTGGCGGCGGCCATGCAGGCCAGCAACGTTCGAGTGGTGGACCCGGCCGTGCCGTCGCCGATTCCGGTGCGGCCGAACAAGCCCATGACGGCCCTGCTCATCTCTTTCGGATTCCTGTGCATCGGGACATTCATTCTGATCGCGAGGGCCGGAGCAAACCGTACGATCATGGAACCTGGCGAATCCAAACAATACTTGCGGGCGCCGGAACTGGGAGTTATTCCCATGGCGAGTCATGCCGGGCTGCGGTCTGTTGACGGCGAACCAGTGCGTGGACACCTGGGCGCCGGGGTCGCGCTTGGGGGGCGTTCCCGAGACGCCCGATTGGAAACGGTTACCTGGCGGTCCAGTTCCTGCTTGTTGGCCGAGTCATTCCGTTCGGCCAGCGCGTCCTTATTGCTGCCGGGACAGGGCAAGGACGATCATCGCGTCCTGGTGGTTACCAGCCTGAGTCCGGCGGAGGGTAAGACCACGGTAGCGAGTAACCTGGCGATTTCCCTGGCCGGAGTGGCGGGCCGGGTCTTGTTGATCGACGGAGACCGCCGAAGAGCCAGACTCCACACGGTATTCGGCTGCGAGAACGACAGGGGCATTGCCGATCTTCTGGACCCGGACGCTGCCCCAGGAACATCTCTGGAGAATTGCATTGTACAAACCGCGGTACCGAACCTGTGTTTACTGCCCAGTGGGGGCGCCGGCCTGAGTTCTTCCGACCTTCTGTATTCCCCGCGGATGAGCAGTTTAATCGAGCAGTTCCGGCGCCAGTTCAATGTCGTTCTTATCGACACGCCTCCCTTGCTGAACCTCGCCGATGCGCGCGTTCTGGGCCGCATCTCAGATGGAGTCATTCTGGTGATCCGGGCGGGTCGCGTGCGCTGGGAGGCTGCCATGGCGGCGGAGCAGCGATTGTACGAGGACGGTATTACCGTCCTGGGCACAGTATTGAATGACTGGGACCCAAAACAGAACGGGTACGGAGTATATCCGTACGACAAACACATCGAAGCCTACTTTGCGGCGTGACTTAGGAAGGGGGAACCACCGCCTTGTTATCTTGTAAGACTGTCTCGTCTCATTCCTATGTACGGAGACCTTCCTTTTTTGTACTGCATTTGCTTTGCGATTGCATCGCTCTGGCCCTCGCGTGGCGGACTACATTGGAGCTAAGACTCCTTTTGAATCCGTATATGGCAATCGCCTTATCTCGATCTACGATTGAGAGAATTGCTCCACCTCTTATTGCCATCGAATTACTGTGGCTCCTGACAGCAACCGGCCGCAAGACGTATCGCCGCGAAGCCGGCGAGACGCTATCGACCGGCCTGTTCCGGGTTGCCGGGTCGGCCACCATGGTCAGCATCATCACAGTCATCCTGACGTTCGCATCCAGTCGATTCGGTAGTGGCTTATCGCGTTCCTTCATCCTGCTGTTTGTGCCAATCAGTTTTCTGAGTCTTGCGGGTTCGTTCTTCACGGCTAGCGCAATCGCAAGGCTGATTGCACCCTGGTGGCCCCGCAAGAAGCGGATTGCCGTGTTGGGGTTCGGGCGCCTGGCACAGGAAGTGGTGGAAGCCATTGGCGTCTCAACAGGCAGCGGCGCCTCGGTGCGGGGCCTTATCCTACCCGCCGGGTTCGCCATGGCAGGGACCGGTAGCCGGCTCGGTTTTGAAGTGTTGGACCCTGCACTACCGGTACTAGGAACCACACATGAGCTGGCTGAAGTTATTAATCGCGAGAGTCTGGATCGAATTATTCTGGCCTGTGACACACTTACCGAGCCGGAAGTGGAGCACTGCGGGGAAGTCCTGAAGCGAATGGGTGTTACGGTAAGCCGTCCAATATCGACCGTAATTCCCGACGCCCAGGTGAGTTACCACAATCTGTATGGTCTACATCTTGTAGACGTGCAGGCGGCTCCTTATTCGGCGTGGCAAGAAGTCTTGAAGCGTGGGACCGACGCGATTCTCTCCTTCGTCTTAATCCTGCTGCTTTCGCCGTTATTGATACTCATTGCGGGGCTCATTCTACTAACATCACCGGGACCCGTGCTTTACCGTGCGCCGCGAGTGGGCAAAGGGGGACGGTATTTCACCTTTTGGAAATTTCGCTCCATGTACTGTGGGGGGACCGACCGCCGACAACTGACTGAGCAAAACGAACGCTCCGGCCACCTGTTTAAAGTACGCCGCGACCCTCGCATCACGCCACTGGGGCGGATGCTGCGCCGGTTCAGCCTGGACGAGCTTCCACAGTTGTTCAACGTACTCCTTGGAGACATGGCGCTGGTGGGCCCTCGACCGCTTCCGGCGGAAGATCTCGATCCCGATGGCATGAGCCAGAAGTTCCGGGAGTGGGCGGAACAGCGGGCGCGTGTGCGTCCCGGCATAACCGGACTCTGGCAGGTCAGCGGCCGGAGCGACGTACCCTTCAACGAGATGGTGGAGATGGACCTGCAATACATCCGCGAGTGGTCGCTTCGATTGGATATCTCGATTCTGCTGGCCACGCCCCGGGCAGTAATCTCCGGACGGGGAGCCTACTAATGCCGTGGCAGACTTCTGACCCTCAAAAGAGAAGTGTTTTGAACATCGCAGTGAGTGGAACCAGCTATTCCGAACTGGCGGAAGTATGCCGCGGTTGGATCGCGAACCGGAGAAGCGGTACCGGCGGACCCAAGGCCCGCTATGTCTGCTTCCTATCGGTCCACGGGATAATCACCGCGCGGGACGATCGGGAGATCGGCGCCATTTTTAACGCGGCCGACATTGTGGCCCCGGATGGCATGCCGGTCGTGTGGGCGCTGAGGTCATTCGGATTCACGAGACAGGAGCGGGTGTACGGGCCGACGGCGATGCTTCGCCTCTGCGAGGACGCGGCACACTACGGGCACAGGCTCTTCCTGTATGGAGGAACCGAGGACAGCCTGCAAGCCCTTGCCGTACGACTGACGGCCAAGTTTCCAGGCATTCAGATCGTGGGATCCTACTCACCGCCATTCCGGCCACTTACCGATGAGGAGGACGAACGACTGGTGCTCCAAATCCGGGAGGCGGATCCGGATATGGTTTTCGTCGGCATCAGCACACCGAAGCAGGAGCGGTGGATGTTCACTCATCGAGACCGGCTGCCGGGAGTGATTCTGGCGGGGGTGGGAGCGGCTTTCGACTTTCACGCCGGGAAGGTCCGGCAGGCGCCGCCCTGGATGCAAAAGCATGGCTTGGAATGGCTGTTCCGACTGGGCGCGGAGCCCCGGCGGCTGTGGCGCCGCTACCTAATGGTAACTCCCCGCTTTCTTCCCTTATGGGCGCTTCAATGGTTCACTTGCCGGATGAACGGAATTACATGGAAGGAAGCCCGGGCGAAACACTAACTCGTAGAAGAAAGGTAAACGGTAGATGACCCAAAAACGAATTCTGGTTACTGGTGCGGGCGGATTTATCGGACATCATCTGGTCAAGTATCTGGTGGATCGCGGCTACTGGGTGCGCGGCGTGGATATCAAGAAACCCGAATACGAACCGACCTGCGCAAACGAATTCCTCACCTTGGACTTGCGCGGACAGACTATGTGTGAGCGAGCCACTAAGGGGATCGATGAGGTATACGCTCTTGCTGCCGACATGGGTGGGATCGGCTTCATTGAGACGCACAAGGCCGCCATTGTCCGCAACAATACCATGATTAATATGAACAGCATAGAGGCGGCACGCAGTAGCGGCGTGAAGCGATTCCTGTTCACTTCGAGCGCCTGTGTCTACCCGGGCTACCTGCAGAAGACCGCGGACGTGACTCCTTTACGCGAGGAAGACGCCTACCCGGCTGACGCCGAAGACGGCTACGGGTGGGAGAAGCTTTACATGGAGCGGACTTGCAGGCACTACCGGGAGGAATTCAACCTGGAGACACGGGTGGTCCGCTTCCACAACATCTTTGGGCCCTTAGGCTCTTATGACGGCGGACGCGAGAAGAGCCCCGCGGCGATTTGCCGCAAGGTGGCGCTGGCAGAGGATGGCGCCTTCATCGAGGTGTGGGGCGACGGCGAGCAGACCCGCTCGTATTGTTATATCGACGACTGCGTGGAAGGTATTTTCCGGATCATGAACAGCGATTATGCCGATCCTCTCAATCTGGGGCAGGATCGCCTGGTCACCATCAATCAACTGGTGGACATTGTGGCGGGCATCGCCGGCAAGACAATAGGGAAAACTCACGATTTGTCCAAGCCCCAGGGGGTACGCGGGCGTAACAGCGACAATAGCCGACTGCGCGACGTGCTGCAGTGGGAACCTTCGGTAACTCTGGAAGATGGCTTAATCCGAACCTACCGATTTATCACCGCGCAATTACAACAGACGGGCCGCCTGCCGCGGGTAGCGGCGGCAAACTAAGTGATCCGTTCGAGCATGACTTGGGTCCGCGGGAAGTTGGGCGATGGCGTCGCAGAGAACGTTGTCTCGCTCTACGGCGCCTATCTGGTCAACTATGCCGTGCCATTGTTCACGGTGCCTTACCTGGTGCGCACGCTGGGCGTATCCACATGGGGCCTGGTGGCGATGGCGCAGGGCTTGGGAAGTTACCTGAACCTGGTTGTGGAGTATGGATTCAATCTTTCGGCCACCCGCGAGGTGGCGCGACATCGCGGGGCGCCGGAGAAAATCGCCGACCTGGTTGCGGGCGTCATCGGCGCAAAAGCACTGCTGGCCGCCGCGGGCATCGTTTTGACCTTCGCGTTCCAGCGTGTGATTCCCGGCTTGCAGGAACACCCCAGAGTCCTTTGGGCCGGGGTGATTGCGGGAATTGCTTTGGGGTTGAACCCTCTGTGGTACTTCCAGGGATGCGAAAGGCTGAAGGTGGTCGCGATACTTGAAGTAGGCGCGAAGACCGCCGCTGCCGCCGCCGTCTTCATCTTCGTTCATCATCCTGGCGACGCTTGGCGCGTCCCCGGCTTAATGGCGGGGGCTTCGTTGATCTCGACCGGAGTGGGTCTGCTTTTGATGTATCGCGGGGTACCATTTTGCGGGATCACGGTGGCCCGCGTGCGGGACGCGCTTCGTACCGGGTGGACGTTATTTTTATTTCGCAGCACCGCTATGCTATACACGTCGGGTAATTCTTTCCTGCTGGGATTGTTTGCCCCGCCGGCGGCGGTTGGCTATTTTGCGGGCGCAGAGAAGATCAGCAAGGCCTTCATGGGCTTATTGAATCCGTTCAATCAAGCTCTTTTTCCCCGTCTGAGCAAACTCGCGGTTCACGATCGCCGGGCAGGGGCTCAACTGTTGAAGACCAATGCCATAGTAGCAGGGACAGGTGGACTCTTCTTAGGCGTAGTGGTGTACGTGTCGGCGCCGCTCCTGGTGCGGATTTTACTGGGTCACGAGTTTGGCCCGGCCATTCCGGTTTTACGGTTTTTGGCGGTGCTGCCGTTGCTCATCGGATTGAACACCGTATTGTGTACGCAATGGATGGCGCCGCTGGGAATGGACCGGACACTGAACCGGGTCATTCTGGGCGCGAGCATCGTGAACATCTGTATGGCGGTGGTGCTGGCGCCGCGTTATCAGTACATGGGCATGGCGTATGCGGTAGTCAGCGCGGAGCTGTTCATCTTCATCGTCGCGAATCTCATTTTGCTGCTAGGGCGCTTCCGCGAAGAGCCGGCCGTTCCGGCCATCGGGATGCCGGACCTGGAGAACCCGGCATGAGTCCCAAGACCATCCCGGCGCGCCCTCCGAGGCAGCCGCTCCTGCTGTCACCGCTGCCCCCATGCCCGCTTGTATCCGTATTAGTCCCTGCTTATAACTATGCTTGCTATCTTCCCGAGTGCATCGGCAGCGTGATGTCTCAGACTTACTCCAACTGGGAGTTGATTGTCTGCGATGATGGTTCGACGGATAACTCCGGCGACGTGGTGTCGCGATTTGCGGAGCGCGACCTCAGAATCAAATTACTGCGAAAGCAGAACGGCGGGCAGGCCTCGGCATTCAATATGGCGTATGCGGCGAGCAGGGGCGACATCATCTGCTGCCTGGATGCCGATGACGCTTTCGCACCGGAAAAACTTGCCAGTGTGGTGGGCCGTTTTGCCAAGTGCCCCGATGCGGGCCTGCTGGTGCACGCGATGACGCTGGTAGATGGCCGGGGCGCACTGCTCCACCGCATTCCGATCCTGGGAGCGTTCGAAGAAGGCTGGATCGCCGACCGGGTTCTGCGGCGGGGCGGCCGCTGGCGCTACATGCCGTCGAGCGGCCTGGCGTTCCGCCGCGAACTGGGCGAGATCGGCTTCCCCATCCCGGATCAACAATTCGCGGCAGGCGCCGATGGCTTCCTGTTCACCCTGTTTCCACTTCTCAGTAAGACGACGTACTTGTCAGAGGAGCTTTCCATTTACCGGATTCACGGCTCGAACACGGGTGGAAGGCTGGGTGTGGACGCGAAATCCGCTCGCATGGGCGCCGTCCTGATGACCAAGGTAGTGGAAGGCGTGAATGAACGGCTGAGCCAGATGGAATGGTGCGAATTACTGGACGTTCAAAATAACCTGCACATCGCGCTGGAACTGCTGATTGCTCACCTGCTGGAAGGTGAGTCGCAAATGCGCCTGTATCGCCGGTATTTATCGGCGGTGCGAGCGATACTGGCGGACGATCTGTACGGAGTTCGCCAGAAACTAGTGCTGCCGTGGCTCTTCGGAGTGGCGACAGTGCTGCCCCGGCGATGGCGGCAACCGTGGCTGAATGTGGCCACGTCATCCAACGTTTTCAAGCGAACACTGATCCGAGTGCTTACCGGATTTCGCCGGCCCATCCGGCTGAGCCCTGACGTTCTTTGACCGGTGGTGGAGCCGATGCGTATTGCCATTTTCGATTACCGTGTGATCTCGACCAACCCGGTGGGAAGCTGCCACCTGCGTGTGTTGAAAGGCCTCTGCCATTTGCATGAATTCACGGTATTCGCCGTGGAGTTCGAGAATCCATGCCCGGAGCGGATCCGTTGGGTCAGGCTGCCGCTGCCGGTGCGGCCTTACATCTTGCTGTATACCCTGTATCACCTGCTGGCGCCCCTGGCTTACGCCTATCATCGCCTGGTGCGCGGCGCGCGATTTGACCTTGTACAGATGGTGGAATCCAATCTTTTATTCGGAGACATTTCGTATTCGCATTTCTGTCACCGGCTTTATCTGGAACGGCATTGGCGCGAAACCCGTGCGCGCGGACTGCGCGGCCTGCTGCGCGGCCTGTCGCATCGGGCCGCAGCCGTGATGGAACCATCGGTCTACCGGCGCGTACGGCATATCGTGGCGCCTTCCCGCGGACTCATGAGCGAGTTGACGCAGGCCTATCCCCGGCACGGAACCAAGCTCCGGCTGCTGCCGAATCCGGTGGACGTGGAGCGCCTGCGACCGCCCGACGAGCGCCTGCGGGAAGAAATCCGTTGCGAGTACGGCATTGCGTCCGGCGATGTCGTATTCGTGTTCGTGGCGCTTGGACACTTTGAGCGCAAGGGCCTGCCTCTGGTGCTGGAGGCAATCCGCCGGGCTGGTGACTGCCCGCTGCGATTGCTGGTGGCCGGCGGAGAACGCGGTCTCATCCTTGACTATCAGGCGCGCGTGGAAGCGATGGGCATTGCCGGACGAGTGCGTTTTGAAGGAATGCAGCGGGACCTCCGGCCGTACTATTGGGCCGCGGATGCGTTCATCCTGCCTTCGTGCTACGAGGTGTTTCCACTCGTAGCGCTGGAAGCGGCAGCGGCGGGTCTGCCTCTTGTGGCCACTCCAGTCAATGGCGTCGAGGAAATGTTGGACCACAATTTCAACGGCCTGGTGATTGAGCGCACGGCCGACAGCGTGGCTACCGGGATGCGCCGCATCGCAACCATGACTTCCGGGCAGCGCCGGGAAATGGGAGACCGCGCCCGGCAAACCGTGACTCGCTACAGTAGCGACCGCTTCGTGTCGGCATGGAGGGACCTCTATGAAGGTTTGGCCTAAGCTGTTCATGATCCTGGCGGTCGGCTACCTGACCATGACGCGGGCGTTTGCCTACCTGGGCGTTCCGCAGGCCAAACTGTTCATCGGCGAGCTGGCGATCGGGACGTTCCTGCTGGCCAAACCCCGAGCTGTAGTGCGTGGATGGATCGAACCACTGCTGCAGCCGTCTCCGTTGAGCGAAATCGCGATCGCGTTTTCGTGTTTTCTGGCCTACGGCTGGCTGGAACTGCTCCGCGGCTTGGGGAAGGACTATTCTGCAATCCTGGCCTTGCAGGGGTTTGCCTTCCACTACTATCCCGTGTGCTTCTTCATCGGATTGTGGATTGCGTCGGTGGACCGTTCCCTGCTCCGGCGAACCATTCATCTGGCTGCCTGGGCCAACGGCCTATACGGGGTGGCATATATCATCTTCCTCAACCGGGTTCCGATTGCGGTGCCGGGCACCGTGGATGTCCAGATCTTCGGCCAACCCGAGGGCTCGTCCATCGTGGTTCTGGGATTGTTGTGCCTGGAAAAGAGAGTATCGCGGGTGGCCCACCTGCTGCTATTGAATCTGGTGGTGATGCTTTGTCTGCAGGTGCGCGCCGAGTATCTCGGCTTCATTCTTGGTGCGATGCTCTGGTGCTTTTTAACCAGGCGGGTGGGTCGCCTGCTGGGAGCTTTCGCGACCGTTGGCGTGCTGCTGGCCGTGGGACTGGTGGCGGATGTGCGCGCGCCGGCGCCGGTTACCCGGGGCGGGCAGATATCGAGCCGCGAAATCATCGGGAGGGTGGTCGCACCCTTCGATGAGGAACTCGCCCAACAGTGGGATCCCGACGCCAAATCGCAAGCCGGCACGGCGATGTGGCGGGTCAGGTGGTGGGCCCGAATCTGGGAGGAGACCCACCGGGACACCGAAAGCGCGTTTCTGGGCCAGGGGTACGGCTATCCGCTGGCGGCACTGATCGGCTACAAGGAACGCGACATACGGACGCCGCACAGCGTGTTTTTCTATGCCCTGGGATACGGCGGCTGGCTTGGCGTGGCCATTTTCTTTGCGCTGCAACTCGCGCTGGCGCGGACTCTCTGGCATTCGTGGCAGGTAACCGGGAATCCTTTCGGACCCGTCATCTGGCTGACCTTTCTTTCCGGGGCTTTCTTTGGCAACTCCTTCGAGACACCATTTGGGGCGGTGCCATTCTACCTGCTTATGGGAATGTCGGCGGCGCCGCTTTACGTTAAGGCTTTGAGCTATGCGAATCTTACTCGCGCACACATCTTACAAGTTGCCGGGCGGTGAAGACCGCGTTTTCGCCGACGAAGCCGCTTTATTGCGGCGGAACGGTCACGAGGTGATAGAGTACCGCCAGCACAACGATCAGTGCGACGGCATAAGCCGGCCCAGGCTGGCCGCCAGAACAATCTGGAGCCAATCCACTTACTCCGGGCTACGAGCTCTGCTACAGAAGCCGGAGGCCTGACATATGTCACTTTCACAATACCTTCCCCATGATGTCTCCGGCCGTGTTCTATGCGGGACGGGCGGAGCGAGTTCCTGTGGTGGCCACGCTGCACAATTACCGGCTTCTTTGTCCCGCGGCCACGCTGTTGCGGAATGGGGCGGTCTGCGAATCCTGCATCTCTCCGCTGGGCCCCTGGAATGCGGTGCGGTACGGCTGCTACCGGGGAAGCCGGTGCGCGTCGGCAGTGACCGCCCTCATGTTAGCTGCTCACCGGGCCGCGGGAAGCTGGTCGCGAGCGGTGGATGTATGGATTGCACTCACGGAGTTCGCGCGCAGAAAATTCGTGCAGGGAGGTTTGCCGGCGCAGCGAGTCGTGGTGAAACCGAATTTCGTCGCGGCCGATCCGGGCTACTCCGGAACTCGCGAAACTTTTGCTTTGTTTGCAGGGAGGCTGTCGGCCGAGAAGGGGATCGACACCCTGCTCGCGGCCTGGCGGGCTCTGGATCGCCCCATGCCGTTGAGGATCGCCGGAGATGGCCCTTTGAGGAGCGCCGTGGCGCAGGCTTGCAGCCGGGACCGGCGCATTCAGTATCTGGGGCAGCTTTCCAGCGAGAGCCTGCGGGAACAGATGAAGCGGGCCCGGGTGCTGGTGTTTCCTTCAATCTGGTACGAGGGATTGCCGCTAACCATCCTGGAAGCATTTGCTACCGGGCTACCCGTGCTGGCAAGCAACCTGGGATCGATGGCAAGTCTGGTAGCAGCCGGTTCGACTGGCCTTCATTTCGAGCCTGGCAACGCTCTGGCCCTCGCGGCCAAACTAACCTGGTGCCAGGAGAACCCGGATTCACTGATGGAAATGGGGCGCCAGGCGCGCTTAGCGTACCTGGCGAGTTACGCTCCGGGTTCGAATTACCGTCAATTGATGAAAATCTACGAGATGGCGCTGCACAACTGTTCTACCGTTCAATTACGGCATCAGGGCAATTGGTCCGACGGCCGTGCAGTTGTAGACCATATTTCCATTGCTGACAGCTCCGCTGGATGCCGCGCCACCGGAAGCGGAGTTGAGGCCAGTGAAGGTGTTGCCCTGAATGATGGTGCCATCCATGGTGCCGGCGGAGTTACCGAAGATCCCCACGCTGTTGCTCAGCAGTAATTGCGAAAGAATGGTGTTGTTTTGATAAGTCGACGATCTATTAGCCCCGGCGTTTCCATTGAGACGGATGCCGATGAACCCAAAACTGGAGGGTCCGGTAACTCCTGCTTGCGTGATGGAGTTTCCACTTACAGTAACCGGAGTCACAGGCGGAGACGTGGCAATACCCGTAAAGGACTGAGTTTGGTCGGCGGCGTAAACCCCCGCGGTCCGCGAAATGAAGTTGCCCGTGATGCTACTTCCGCTCCAGGTATTGGTATTTACAAAAATTCCGAAAACCTGGGCGTCGATGATGCTGTTGTTCTGTACCGCGATGTTGGCGCGGGATCCGGGGGCATTGGAGAATTCGATGCCGTCGTTGACTTGCGCAGCCAGCAGATTTCCGCTCACCGTGGAGTTGGAACTGTCATGCAGAATGATACCTGTGGAAAACCCGCTCACCGTATTCTGAGAGACGGTGGACTGCTCGGCGCCAAGTTCGATGCCATATCCAGCGCCTGCGCCCACGAGCTTGTTGTTGAGGATGGTGTTTTGCTTGCCGGCCATCAGGGAAATGCCGAATGTATCGGTATTAAAGCCCATGTCCCACTGCGAAAAGGTATTGCCGGAGATGACAATCCCCTCTATGGGAGAGCTTTGGGCCACGTTTCCTCCGTTAGGCCACAACTCGATTCCCATCCGGCCCAAGTGCTGACCGGTGTTTTGCGAGATCAGGATACCCTGACCGTAGGTGAACGGAGCGGAGTTAAACACAACCGAGATCGCGTCTCCGTAATGAACTCCCTGAAAATAGTTACTGGAGATAGTCACGGAGTTCAGATCCGCCACATAAATACCGTAACCGCAATTGACAATTTGATTGTTCGTGATTTGGGAGTTGATAAGTCCGACGGGAGCGTAGATGGCGCCGTCCCATGGACCGGTGGGCGAAGACGAAGTATTCCGAAAGACCAGGTGATTGAGTTGCACACCGCTGGCCGGTATGGAAGATCCGCCGTCTACGCCAATCTGCAGGCTCCCGCCGACCTCATTCGCATCAAATGTAATTCCGCTGATCGTGGTGTTATTCGCTGCGTTGTACGAGAGTTTGGCAATCGCTGTATGAGGCGCGGTACCGGATTTCATGCGAATGGTGCCCTGGCCCTGATAAACCCGGTTAGGTTGAAGAACCAGCCGGGCGCTGATCAAAAATACCTTATTGGAACTGCCGAAAGTGAGTGTTCCACCCGCGGGAGTGGAATTAATGGCGCGCTGCAGGGCGTTGGTATCGTCAGACTGCCCATCGCCCTTGGCGCCGTACGCGCTTACGTCAGTGGCCGCGCAGAGGGGCCAGACGGCCAGTGTGGCGGCACACAGGATAACTCTCGACGAGTATCTCAAGTTCATAAACTGGTTAGTGGCGTGCATAGTCTAGTTAGCAATGCAAGGACCAGCCACACAGCTCCCACGTTCGCTGGTGGTGACAACGCCAGTCCGGGCTTTAGCAGAATTGGGGGGTCAGGAAACGGCAGCTGATGAACAGGATCTGGCAGAGGATGAACGGCAACAGCCCCGAAAGAACCTACGAATTCGGATTATATCACACAGAAAAACTAAAGTACCGCGAATTTTCGAACATTTTCAATAGGGAGTTCACAATGGAGACACTTACGGCTAGTACCCAAATTCTGCCAACCCTTCACGCCACCTCGTGTGAAGTGGCGGGCGAGACTGTGATTCTGGATATCAGCTCCGGGCAATATTTTGCCTTGAATCCAGTGGGCTCCGCCATCTGGCAACGGCTTCAGAGGGGCTGCACGGTTTCCGCGCTGTGTGAAGAGTTGCGGAAGGAATACGATGTGACGGCGGAACGATGCCAAGCCGATGTCGCGGCGCTGTTGGACCAACTGGCAGAGCGGGGATTGATCAGGCTGGAGTCCTAATGGTGAGACTGCCTGGCAGGCCGAGGGAGGAATACGTGGCGTTTGCCCAGGCGTTGGGCGCCACAATCGCAGCGCGGGTCTTACTGACCCGTCTGCCGGTACGGATGGTGCGCCGAAGCCTGAGACGGCTATTAGCGGCGGATCGGCCTTTGCCGGCGGATGAGCGAGTCTCCATGGACCGGCTCCTGCGGTGCGCCGCCCGGGCAGGACGCGTCTCACCGGTGTCCGCCACCTGCCTGGTCTCGGCCCTGGTGTCCGAGGCACTGCTAAACAGGCACGGTTACCCAGTGACACTGCGAGTAGGCGCCCAGCGGCAAGCCGGAGCGTTTATGGCTCACGCCTGGTTGGAATTTGAAGGGTGCGTGGTAGTGGGTGGCCCGCTCGCCGTGGTCGAACAGTACACGCCGTTTCCGGAGATCGACCGGTTACTCACATGAGTGGAATCTGCGGAAAGTTCAACAGGGAGGGTGAATACACGGCCGCCGGGCAGATTCAGGCGATGAACGCCCGCATGATGCACAGGGGTCCCGATGGCCAGTCGGCGTGGGCCGATGGACCGGTAGGGTTGGGGCATTGCATGCTGCGGATTACTCCCGAATCGCTTCAGGAGCGCCAGCCCCTGGTTTCGCAAGACGGCAATTATGCGATTACGGCGGACGCCCGCGTCGATAATCGCGAAGAGTTGATGGACGATCTCTGGCGCCACGATCGCTCCAGCCAGCCGGCGGATTCGGAGCTGATTCTGGCCGCGTACCGGAAATGGGGCGAGGATTGTCCGCGGCGAATTCTGGGTGATTTTGCCTTTGTAGTTTGGGACCGGCCCGCCAGGCGGTTGTTTTGTGCTTGCGATCCGATGGGCGTCAAAGGCCTCTATTATCACGTCTCCCCAAAAACCTTTTCGTTCGCCACGGAAATCAAAGCGCTATTCTCATTGCCCGAAGTGCCGCGGAGGCTCAACGAACTTCGCGTGGCCGAGTATCTGGTAACGCTGTTTGAAGACCGGGCCGGTACTTTTTACGAGGAGATTTTTCGCCTGCCGGGCGCCCACACGCTCACGGTCACAGCGGACAATACGCAGTTGCGCGAATACTGGTCACTCGACTCCCGCAGCGAGTTGCGACTGGGCTCCGATGGAGAGTATGCGGAAGCGTTTCAGGATCTGTTCACGAAGGCTGTGCGCTGCCGCACGCGCAGTGCCTATCCCGTGGGGGCCGCCCTGAGCGGTGGCCTGGATTCGTCTTCGGTGGCCTGCGCCGCCGCGCGGATGGTCCCGCAAGACACTGCCCCGCTGCGAACCTTTTCGCTGATCTTTCCGAGTCTGCCGGAGAAGGATCTCCGCAAGATTGACGAACGGCCCCAGATACAGGCCGTGCTGGAGAGCGGCAACTTCGCGCCTCAATTTATCGAAGCCGATCGTTTAAGCCCTCTCTGGCAGATCGACAGGATGCACTACCACCTGGATCACGCCAATTATGCGCCCAACCTTTATCTGCACTGGGCCATGTACGACGCGGCGCAGAAACAGGGTGTGCGCGTGTTCCTGGATGGATTCGACGGTGACAGCACCGTATCTCACGGCTTCGAACGTTTGACCGAACTGGCGCAGACTCTGCGCTGGGTCACGCTGTGGCATGAGGCCCGCCTGCTCTCGCAGAATCACCTGGCCGGCATCGCTCCGAAGCGCATATTGCACGAGTATTGCGTGAAGCCGCTGGCTCCGGCGTGGGCGTACCGTTTTCGCACGTTCCTGCGAACCCGCGGCCGCGCGCTGCGGCGGGGATATATTTTCATCAATCCGGAGTTCAAGGCGCGTACCCGCATCGAAGAACGGGCGCGGCGCCTGTTGCACGATCAGACCAGGTGGACCCTCACCCGAACGGCGCGGGAGACCCATTGCATGGGCCTGAATCAGGCGCTGTACGCCTATACCCTGGAGATCGCCGATAAGGCCAGCGCCGCGTTTGAAATCGAGGCCCGCTATCCGTTTTTCGATCGCAGGTTGATGGAATTTTGCGTGGCGCTACCGGCCCGACAGAAACTCGGCAACGGCTGGAACCGGTACATCCAGAGGCGAGCGATGTCCGGGATTCTCCCGCCGGAGATTCAGTGGCGCCCCCGCAAAGGAAATCTCAGTCCGAATTTCTATCTCCGCTTGCTCGATTTCGAGCGGGAACGGCTGGAGGAAATATCAATGCGCGGCAGCAGCGAACTGGCCCCATTCATCGATGCAGATGCCGTTCGCGCCGCGTACACCGCGTACCAGAAAAGCCACTCGCAGGGACAGGGCGAAGGAATACAACTGTTCGCGACCTTGAACCTGGCCCTTTGGCTGCGGTCTGCCGGATTTGTGTCTTAACTCAGCTACTCACTGGACATCTGTCCGGGTGGGGAGCAGAAAGGAGAAAAAACCGATGACTGAATCCTTGAACAAAAAGGAATGGAATCAGCCCCAACTGACAATTCTCGGCGATGTTGAAACTCTCACGCTGGCAAAAAATAAGACTATGGGCGGCGCCGATGGTTTCCTCTTCGAGAACAACTCCATCAGCGGCTAATAGTTGAATCGTGCTGTCGGGTGGGGCAACCGGAAGCGGCTGTCCTACCCGATTTTTGGGAAGGTGAAAGATATAGTACCGTGCTCTACTACTCGGCTTATCATTTACGAATTGGTTCCGAAATTCCCTTACTGGAATTACCTCCGGCCCAAACCGGCGGCGACGTCGATATCCGCCTTACCGAAGCGCGGCCTCTGGGCGGAACGCAGTCCATTCAGTGGCGGGCAAATCCCGCAAGCGGAGGCATGTTTTTCCTACCCGCGGGCCGGCCAGTTTCAGGTGTGCGGCGGCCGGGAAGTGATCGTCACACCAGAGCCGGGAGCGGAATCCGCGCTCCTGCGGCTCTATGTGCAGGGGATGATGCTGGCCGCGATTCTCCATCAGCGGGGATTGTTTGTGCTCCACGCCAGCATAGTAAGCGCCGGCCGCCGCTGCTTCGCTTTTGTGGGTTCCGTGGGCGCCGGCAAATCGACAATGGCTTCGGGATTTCATGCCCGCGGCTACTCCGTGGTTGGCGACGATAACGCCGCGCTCAACCTGAAAGACTCTCCGCCTACGGTTCTGCCTGCATTTCCCAGTCTGAAGATATACCCCGAGGTAGCTGCTGCGTTAGGCTATAACCGTTCCCATCTCCGGCCCGTACATGAGTCGCAGGTGAAACAGGCCCAGCCGGTGTCTGGACGGGTTTAGCAGCGGGCCTGTACCGCTCGATGCGATTTACGTCCTGGACCGGGAGGCTGCCCCGGAAGTGAACCGCCTGTCCGCGGTCGAGACCATGAGGGAATTGATACGACACTCCGTTCCTACGCGCTGGGGCGTGGAAGGCGACGGAAACCATCTGAAGATGTGCGCCCAACTGGCCAACCTAGTGCCGGTCTACCGCGTGCGGACCTTTCACAATCTGCGGGAAATCCGCGGCGTATTGGACCGCATTCTCAAACACCGCGAAGGGACAAAACAATAGCATGGATTCCGGACTACCCGAGCATGCCTTGTTGCTTCTCGGAGCCCGCAGGCGCTTGAGCGCGGAGGAATCCGCTGCATTCAAGACCCTGATGGCGGCGTCTCTGGACTGGCGGTTACTGCTGCAACTGGCGGACCGGCATCGAATTCTGGCTTTACTATATTCCAGCCTGGAACGTGAGGACTGCTTGCGCAAAGTCCCGCAGCCGGCGCTGGACAGCCTGTGCGCCGCGGTCCGTTTGCGAGTGGCGCGGAGCATGGCGCTTAACGGCGAACTCGCGCGCATACTGGAGACCTTCGAAAGACTGGGGATTCCGGCGATGCCATGCAAAGGCCCCGCGGTGGCCGTGGCCGCCTATGGCAGCATTTCGTTTCGCTCTTTTTGCGATCTGGACATTCTGGTACCGGAAAGCCATCTGAGTCTCGGCAGCGAGGCCTTGGGCACGCTCGGATACCGGCCCGCGCTTCGATTCACGGCTGAACAGGAACGGAGCTACGTGGAAAACGAATGCGCCATCCAGTTCCGGGACGAGTCCCGAGGTATCGTGGTGGAACTTCACTGGCGCTTCTGTGAGCGGAATGCCTCGGTGGACCTGCCCGTCGCCGCGTTCTGGCATCGCGCCACAAAAATCGCGCTGCCTGGCTACGAGGCTTCCACGCTGGCGACCGAAGACCTGCTGCTATATCTGTGCGTTCACGGAGCCAAGCATTGCTGGGAGCGCATCGAGTGGATCACTTGCCTGGCGGAAGTGATCCGCCTTGCGCCGTCGCTCGACTGGCCCGCCGTGCTACAGCGCGCAGAGAGCCTGGGCATTCTTCGCCTGCTTTATTTGGGCCTCCACCTGGCGCAATCGCAGGGCGCGCAATTGCCTGAGCCGGTAACCAGAAGTCTGGAATCGGATTCCGCCGCCCGCCGGCTGGCGGCCCGGGTACACGCTGAACTCTTCGACATTCCCGCCGGCCAATCCCACTATCAACTGAGGGCCAACCGCTATCTCTTTATGATGCGGAGCAGAGAGCGGTGGGCGGATCGCGCCCGCATCTTATTCTACTCGGCAATCCGGCCGCCGCATCCGGAAGCCAATGAGTGGATGCGATTGCCTCCACAACTGGCTTTCCTGCATCGCATATTCCGTCCGGTGCGCCTCCTCACCGAATACAGTCTGGTGGCGTGGCGGCACTATGTCCGATGAATGCGTCCCGCCTGGCCGGCATCGGCACGCTGGCGCTTATCGCCTGTTTCGCCCTGCTGCCGCAACCCTGGAAGGGACGCGTGGCCACCTTCGGGCTGCTCCACGATTGCCTCCATTATGCGGCATTTCTAGTAGCCTGCACGCTAACCACATGGCGGGTCCGGAGTTCCGGAATAGCGGCGCGAACGGCTCTGCTGATTTTGTCCTTCGGCGTTCTTCTGGAGTTCCTGCAAACCAGAGTCTACGGCAATCATTTCGAGTATCTGGATGCCGTGGCCGACGCGGGCGGCGTCGCCACGGGCCTGCTGCTCCGCAATATCCGGGAGGAATGGTACGGTGAGTAGCCGGTGTACTATCAGATCATGCCAGCCACCGAAGTGAGTGAGTTACTGCTGCGGGCCTGTCACGATCTGCGGACCTCGGCCCGGGCGATACGGACGCACGCGGAGTTACTGGTGAAGACCAGCGGCGTCTCCCAGCCTGTCGATTTCGCGCAACGCCTTGGCTTCATCGCCGGCGGCGCTCAAAAAATCGACCACGTGCTGGACGGTTTATCCGCTTATGCCCTGGCGCTCGAAATCGAAGAGACAAGTTTCACGCCAGTGCCCATGGAGGTGCTGCTGCGAACGGCAGTGGCCAAACTTGCTCAGGCGCTCCGCGACCGCAACGCGCAGGTGACTTACGACCGTCTGCCCACCGTGGCGGGCAATGCGGACAGACTGCTGCAACTGTGGGAGATCTTGCTGTTGAACGCCCTGGCGAACAGCAGCGGCGCCGATGCTGTTCACATTCACGTCCGCGCCGAACTCCAGGGAGACGGAATGTCTCTTTGGGGTTCACGACAATGGCTGTCTCGACGCCGCCGATACAGAGAACCTGTTCCGGCCGTTCTCACGCCCTTCCGGCAGCGGTCCTGAAGCCTCGGGAATGGGGCTCGCGATTTGCCGCGCTATCGTGAATCGCCATGGAGGCCGTATCCGGTTCGAGCGGCAAGGCGACGGTAGTTCCACAATTTTTTTCTTACTACCCACCGAACGTTGACGCCCGCGGATTATCCCGGCGTGTCGCGGCCCTGAGCCGCGCTTCGCGTCTTTGATCCCTTCCAGCAATCGCAGTTTGTTGTGCAGAGTTCGAAGGCACAGTCCGAGCATTTCCGCGGCCTTCCGCCGGTTGTTGTTGGTCTGCTTCAGAGTGAGGCGAATGTAAGCTTCTTCGATTTCGCTCATCCGGAACCCGGCGCGAACCTGTAGCACATCTTCCGCGGGAGCCGGCAGCGATGGGACAGATGGTTGCGGCGCCGGCATCGCGGAGCCGGGAAGGTGGCGAAGCTCGATCTCCCCGTTGCCCGCCACAATCACCGCCCGCTCGATGAGATTACGCAATTCGCGGACGTTTCCGGGCCAATTGTGGGTCTGCAGGCGATCCAATACCTCCGTGCTGAGATTCGTTGCCCGGCAGCCATGCTTGCGGTTGAGATCGCGCAGCAGAGCGGAGGCCACCAGCGGGATATCCTGTTTGCGTTCGCGCAGCGGCGGCATCGAGATGTGGAATACATTCAGCCGGTAATATAAATCTTCGCGCAGCAATTTGCTCTGCACTGCCTTCTCGGGCGAGCGATTGGTGGCTGCCAGAACGCGCACGGACACGCGTATATCGCTGGTGCCCCCCAAGCGGCGCACCTTCGATTCCTCAATCACGCGGAGCAGTTTGGCCTGGGTAGCCACCGGCATTTCGCCGATTTCGTCCAGCAGCAGCGTGCCATTCTGAGCCTGTTCGAAGCAACCGGCGCGGCGCTCCAACGCGCCCGTGAATGCGCCTTTCTCGTGACCGAACAACTCGCTTTCCATGAGACTCTCGGGAAGCGCCGCGCAATTCACGGCCACGAACGGGGCTCCACTGCGGGGACTCAGCGAATGGATCGCTCGCGCCACCAGTTCCTTTCCCGTTCCGCTTTCGCCGCTGATCAGTACCGAGGCCGTGGTTGGCGCCACCTGCCGGATCAGCGAGAAGATCTCCTGCATGGGCGCGGAATTGCCCACCAGATCGCCCAGCACCCCCTGATACGCAAGCTGCCTGCTGAGGCGATCCGTCTCCTCCACAAGGTGGTTTTGCTCCAGCGCCCGCCCCAGAAGAACGCGCAGAACTCCGGGCTGCACCGGTTTTTCGAGGAACCAGAAGGCCTTCAGGTCGTGAACCACCGAGATGGCCTGGTCGATGCTGCCGAACGCCGTGAGCACGATGGCAGGAGTTCGATTACCCCGAGCGTTCAATTCCTTCAGGAAGGCAAAGCCGTCCATGCCAGGCATTACCAGGTCGGTCAGTATGGCACTGGCGGGGAATGCGGCCAGTTTGTTCAGCGCGTCGCGCCCGTCTTTCGCAGCCATGGCCTGAAAGCCGAAAGACTCGACCATTGCCGCCAGGTCGGACCTCTGGCCTTCCTCATCATCGACCACCATTATGTGAGGCGACACGGCTTTCATCCCCTCCCGCAGTTCATTATTGTAGTCCGGCCGTGTGTTGTGTGGCGGGGAATTTTTGCGAATCGGCGGCATTTGTACTGGTGCGCTCAATTCACCCCAAGCATCTGCCGGATCTTGCGTAGCAGGGCGCCGGACGCAACCGGCTTCGAGAGGAGATTCCCAGCGGTCGCGGCAGATACACCGTAATACTGGCACAACTCCGCGCCCACGCCTCCGGACATGTAAAGCACTCGCAGGCCGGGCTCGATGCCGCGCAGGGCCTTAGCGAGTTCGAAGCCATTCTCCTGAGGTAATGACACATCCACCAACAGGAGAGCGATCTCCGGTCCATACTCCCGGTAGAGCGACACACCGTCGGCATAGCCACCGCCGGTAAGCACGCGAAAGCCGGCGCGAGAAAGAACGTCGCTCAGTGTTTCGCGCTGCGACTCTTCGTCATCGATTACCAGAATCGTTCTTGGGTTCGTCGTCATTGGCCAGTACGGACCTTCAGATACCCCGCAAGGGGGACCGGCACTTTGCAGACCCGGGCACCCACCTCGCGAGTAAACGTGTAACCGGGGTGCAATCCTGTCGCCATGCGCCAGATCGCAGTCCTCCTCCAAACAGCGAGTCGGAAACGCCGGAACCCGGAGTTCGGAGCATCTTATTCATCGCCTGGAAACCTCTCCACTGCCTTGAGGCCTCTTGGCCACTGCTCACCAAAGCACATTACGAACCGTTCAGTCTCATCGAACACAAAAAGGACCCGCTTCTGTACTTATACGAACAAAGGACTCCCGATCGGCTTTTTTCAGAAGACCATGATTTAGATAGCATGGGGTCATTCGCAAGGGCAGCATTCTGAGGGGAAGCGGGCGTTGGACAAAAACGTGCTTGGGCTGAGCGCCGGAAATGTGCCGGTCCGCGTAAAGAGGAACGCCGGGAATTTGATTTCACCACGGACGGGATGCTGAGGGAGCGTCGATGACGGAACCGCAGGCCAAAACTTGCACCACCGGAGATGCAAAAAGTTCACCAGAGCCGGAGGCTACGCCCGAAATCCTGGTGGCTGACGACAATCCCGCCGATGTATACCTGATCCGCGAAGCTCTAAAGGAACATGGAGTTAAGTGCGCGTTGCACGTGGCGCCGGATGGCAAGGAAGTCCTGCAAATTATCTCGGGTGCGGACCAGCAGTTGGACCTGATTATTCTCGATTTGAACCTGCCGCGGCACGACGGCCTCGAGATTCTGCAAAGACTCCGCGAGATACCCCGGATGGATGGTGTGCCCGTGGTAGTGTTGACCTCTTCGGATTCACCGCGCGACCGCGAAGTCGCGAATCGCCTGGGAGCCTCACACTACCTGCGCAAGCCCTCCAGCCTGGAGCAGTTTCTGTCGCTGGGAGCTGTGTTCAAGGACCTGTTGACCCAGACCACGAAATTACCAGACGTGTAGCCGTTCACCGTTGTTGAAGAGGGGAGCCTGACATGAAGACCGAACCCGCAACCGATACGCTCGATAGCAGCGTTTTGCTCCGGACGCTTATTGCCTTTCGAAATGGCGATTTTTCCGCCCGCCTCCCGGTCGACCAAACCGGAGTCGCAGGGAAGATCGCCGATACATTGAACGACATCTTTCACCTGAATGAGCGCATGGCCAGCGAGTTCGCACGCATCAGCAGTGCGGTGGGCAAGGAGGGCAAAATCAGCCAGCGGGCAAGCCTTGGTTCGGCATCGGGCGGATGGGCGGAGTGCCTCGATTCGGTAAACGGGCTGATTGGTGACCTGGTACAGCCGTCCACGGAAGTGGCGCGCGTCATCGGCTCGGTGGCGAAGGGCGACCTTTCCCAGACGATGGCCCTGGAAGTAGACGGACGCTCCCTGAAAGGTGAGTTTCTGCACACCGCGCGCGTGGTGAACACCATGGTGGCGCAGTTGAACTCCTTCGCTTCGGAAGTCACACGCGTGGCTCGGGAAGTGGGCACCGAGGGCAAACTGGGCGGCCAGGCAGTAGTGAAAGGCGTCGGCGGCGTGTGGAAGGATCTTACCGACAGCGTGAACTCCATGGCCGGCAACCTGACGGCGCAGGTCCGCAACATCGCGGAGGTCACAACCGCCGTAGCCAATGGCGATCTGTCGCGCAAAATCACGGTGGACGTGCAGGGTGAAATTCTGGAGTTGAAGAACACCATCAATACCATGGTGGATCAACTCGGCTCCTTCGCTTCCGAGGTGACTCGCGTGGCCCGTGAAGTCGGCACAGAAGGAAAACTAGGCGGCCAGGCGGTCGTGAAGGGCGTAGCTGGAGTGTGGAAGGATCTCACCGACAGCGTGAATTCGATGGCGGGAAACCTCACAGCGCAGGTCCGCAATATCGCTGAAGTGACGACTGCCGTGGCCAATGGCGACCTTTCCCGCAAGATTACCGTGGACGTGCGCGGCGAAATTCTGGAGTTGAAGAACACCATCAACACCATGGTGGATCAGCTCAACGCATTTGCCAGCGAAGTGACTCGCGTGGCCCGTGAAGTGGGAACCGAAGGCATCCTGGGCGGGCAGGCCGATGTACGCGGCGGCTCCGGCACGTGGAAGGACTTGACGGACAGCGTGAACTCCATGGCGGGCAATCTTACAGCGCAAGTCCGCAACATCGCTGAAGTGACGACGGCAGTGGCCAATGGGGATCTGTCGCGCAAGATTACGGTGGCGGTGCGCGGCGAAATTCTGGAGCTGAAGAACACCATCAATACCATGGTGGACCAGCTCAGCTCCTTTGCGTCGGAAGTGACTCGCGTGGCGCGCGAAGTGGGCACCGATGGCAAGCTGGGCGGCCAGGCCGAAGTCAAGGGCGTGGCGGGTACGTGGAAGGATCTCACCGAGAGTGTCAATTCCATGGCCGGCAATCTCACCAACCAGGTACGTAACATCGCCGGTGTGACCACCGCGGTAGCCAAGGGCGACCTTTCCACCAAGATTACGGTGGACGCGCGCGGCGAAATCCTGGAGCTGAAGAATACGGTGAACACGATGGTGGATCAGCTCAATAGCTTCGCCAGCGAAGTGACTCGCGTGGCCCGCGAAGTGGGCACCGAAGGGAAATTGGGCGGTCAGGCGGTAGTGAAGGACGTCGCCGGAGTCTGGAAAGACTTGACCGATAGTGTCAACTCCATGGCCGGCAACCTGACGGCGCAGGTCCGCAACATTGCCGAAGTCACCACCGCCGTGGCCCGCGGCGACTTGAGCCGCAAAATCACCGTGCAGGTGCAGGGAGAAATCCTGGAGCTGAAAAACACCATCAACACCATGGTGGACCAGCTCAATGCATTCGCCGGAGAAGTGACTCGCGTGGCCCGCGAAGTGGGGACCGAAGGGGAGTTGGGCGGCCAGGCCGAAGTGCAAGGAGTCGGCGGCGTATGGAAGGACCTGACCGATAGCGTGAACTCCATGGCCGGTAATTTAACGGCCCAGGTCCGCAACATCGCGGAGGTGACCACGGCAGTAGCCAATGGCGACCTCTCCCGAAAGATCACAGTGGATGTGCGCGGCGAAATCCTGGAGCTGAAGAACACCATCAATACCATGGTGGACCAATTGAATGCATTCGCCGGAGAAGTGACTCGCGTGGCCCGCGAAGTGGGCACGGAGGGTAAGCTCGGCGGCCAGGCGGATGTCCGGGGCGTGGCGGGCACGTGGAAGGATCTTACCGATTCGGTAAACTCCATGGCCAGTAATCTCACCAACCAGGTGCGCAATATCGCAGAAGTGACTACCGCGGTGGCCCGGGGTGATTTGAGCCGCAAGATCACGGTGGACGTGCGCGGCGAAATTCTGGAGTTGAAAAACACCATCAATACGATGGTGGATCAACTCAGTTCGTTCGCTTCCGAAGTGACTCGCGTCGCGCGCGAAGTGGGTACTGAAGGTAAGCTCGGCGGGCAGGCGGATGTGCGCGGCGTGGCCGGCACCTGGAAGGATCTGACCGACTCGGTGAATTCCATGGCGGGCAATCTGACCGCACAGGTCCGTAACATCGCGGAGGTGACCACCGCGGTGGCTAAGGGCGATTTAAGCCGCAAGATCACGGTAGACGTGCTCGGCGAAATTCTGGAGTTAAAAAACACTATCAATACGATGGTGGACCAACTCAACGCATTCGCCGGAGAAGTGACTCGCGTCGCGCGCGAGGTTGGCACGGAAGGCAAGCTCGGCGGACAGGCGGATGTGAAAGGCGTGGGCGGCACCTGGAAGGACCTGACCGACTCGGTCAATTTCATGGCCGGCAACCTCACAGCCCAGGTCCGCAACATCGCCGAGGTGACCACGGCCGTTGCCAGGGGCGACTTGAGCCGCAAAATTACGGTGGACGTGCGCGGCGAGATTCTCGAGCTGAAGAACACCGTTAACATCATGGTGGATCAGCTCAACGCATTCGCCGGCGAAGTGACTCGGGTCGCGCGCGAAGTGGGCACCGAAGGCAAACTTGGTGGACAGGCGGACGTGCGCGGTGTAGCCGGCACATGGAAAGATCTCACCGACTCGGTCAATTCCATGGCCAGCAATCTCACCAATCAGGTACGGAACATCGCCGGCGTGACTACGGCGGTCGCCAAAGGTGATTTGACCACCAAAATCACAGTGGATGCGCGCGGGGAGATCCAGGCGCTCAAGAACACCATCAATACGATGGTGGACCAGCTCAGCTCTTTCGCTTCCGAAGTGACTCGCGTCGCGCGCGAGGTAGGGACAGAAGGTAAACTCGGCGGTCAGGCGGACGTGAAGGGCGTAGCCGGGACGTGGAAGGACCTGACGGATAGCGTCAATTCCATGGCGGCCAACCTGACTATGCAGGTGCGCAACATCGCGGAAGTGACCACCGCGGTGGCTAAGGGCGATTTGTCCCGCAAGATCACGGTGGATGTGCGCGGAGAAATTCTGGAGCTGAAGAACACCATCAATACCATGGTGGACCAGCTTGGGTCCTTCGCCGCGGAAGTGACTCGCGTGGCGCGCGAAGTGGGTACGGAGGGCAAGCTCGGCGGGCAGGCTGAAGTGCGAGGTGTGGCCGGAACGTGGAAGGATCTTACCGATTCGGTCAACTCGATGGCCGGGAACCTGACGGCGCAGGTCCGCAATATCGCCCAGGTCACTACAGCGGTGGCCAACGGCGATTTGAGCCGCAAAATTACCGTGGATGTGCGCGGAGAAATTCTGGAGCTGAAGAACACCATCAATACCATGGTGGACCAGCTCAACAGCTTTGCATCGGAGGTGACACGCGTCGCCCGCGAGGTCGGGACGGAAGGCAAGCTGGGCGGCCAGGCCGAAGTGCGTGGGGTGGCTGGCACGTGGAAAGATCTTACGGATAACGTCAATTCCATGGCAGCCAACCTCACCACCCAGGTCCGCGGCATTGCGAAAGTAGTGACGGACGTCGCCAACGGCAACCTCAAACGCAAACTGGTGCTGGAGACGAAAGGTGAAATCGCGTCGCTGGCGGACACCATCAACGGCATGATCGATACGCTGGCGGTGTTTGCAGATCAGGTAAGCAACGTGGCTCGCGAAGTGGGTATCGAAGGCAAACTGGGCGGCCAGGCCCTGGTGCCCGGCGCGGCCGGCATCTGGCGCGATCTTACGGATAACGTGAACCAGCTAGCCGCCAATCTTACCACCCAGGTCCGCGCGATCGCGGACGTGGCAACGGCAGTCACTAAGGGCGACCTGACGCGGTCCATCGCGGTAGAGGCCTTGGGTGAAGTAGCGGCGCTCAAGGACAACATCAATGAGATGATCGTCAACCTGGCCGAGACGACCCGTAAAAATACGGACCAGGACTTTCTGAAGACAAACATCGCCAAGTTCACCGGCATGATGCAGGGCCAGCGCGACCTGCTGACCGTGACTCGCCTGCTTCTGAACGAGCTGACGCCGCTGGTAGGGGCGCAATATGGGACCTTCTACCTCGCCGAGAATAGTGAGGGCTCGGAATGCCTGAAGCTGCTGGCGGCTTACGGCTCGAACGATCGCGTCCCGTTTCAGTTCCAAATGGGACAAGGCCTGGTGGGCCAGTGCGGACTGGTAAAGCGGCGTATCCTGTTGACCGATGTTCCGGCGGACTATATCAAAATAACGTCGAGCCTCGGCGAGGGTACGCCGGTAAGCATCGTGGTGCTGCCTGTGCTGTTCGAAGGGGAAGCCAGAGCGGTACTGGAACTGGCCTCCTTCCGCCACTTCACGGATGTCAATCTGGCATTTCTCGACCAGCTCACGCAGGGTATCGGCATCATGCTGAACACCATCGCCGCCACCATGCGCACGGAGCAACTGCTGAAACAGAGTCAGGCTCTGGCGGAGCAGCTTCAGAAGACCAACCTCGAACTCGAGGAAAAAGCTCAGCTTCTGGCCGAACAGAAGAACGAGGTGGAGACCAAGAATCGCGAAGTGGAGCAGGCGAAGGCGGCGCTGGAGGATAAGGCCGAACAGCTATCGCTCACGTCGAAGTACAAAAGCGAGTTCCTGGCGAACATGAGTCACGAGCTGCGCACGCCGCTGAATAATCTGCTGATTCTGGCGCAAATGCTGGCGGAAAACACAGAAGGCACGCTCACGTCCAAACAGGTTAAATACGCGGAGACCATCCACTCGTCGGGTACCGACCTGCTGGCGCTGATCAACGATATTCTGGATCTCAGCAAAATCGAATCGGGAAAAATGGACGTGGAAGTAGGCAGCGTCCGCTTCGGCGAGTTGCGTGATTTCTGCTCGCGGACGTTCCGCCACGTGGCCGAGGGCAAGGGCCTGGAGTTCGCCGTCGAATTGGGCGAGAATCTCCCGGCGGAGACTATCATCACCGATGCCAAGAGACTGCAGCAGGTGCTCAAGAATCTGTTATCCAACGCACTCAAGTTCACCGAGCACGGGATGGTACGGCTGCGCGTGGAACGGGCCAGCTCCGGCTGGAGCCCGAATCATACCGTGCTCAACCGCGTCAAATCGGTGATCGCATTTTCGGTGTTCGATACCGGAATCGGCATTCCGCACGACAAGCAGCGCATCATATTCGAAGCATTCCAGCAGGCGGATGGCACCACCAGCCGGAAGTACGGCGGGACCGGGCTGGGGCTTTCGATCAGCCGCGAGTTGACGCGCCTGCTCGGCGGCGAAATCCGTCTGCAGAGCGCGCCGGGTTCCGGCAGCACGTTTACGCTCTACCTTCCGCAAACTTATGTGGCGCTGGTTGCCACGACCAAGCCCGAAACGCGAGTCCCCCCATCCGATATCCGGCCCCTGCCTGCAGCAATGCCGATGGATGGCGCGGGCACAGGCGACCGCGAAAGTCTGGACATCATCCTGCCCCCGCCTTCGCAGATGACCACCGCGGTTGTCCACGATATCGACATCGATGACGATCGCAATCTGATCCGGCCCGGTGATCCGGTGCTGCTGATTGTGGAAGACGATGTCACGTTCGCTCGCATCCTGCTGGATCTCGCCCGTGATAGGGGCATCAAGGGACTGGTAGCACTGCGCGGCGGAACGGCTCTGAGCTTGGCCCGCGAGTTCGTCCCCGGGGCGATCACGCTGGACATCACCCTGCCGGACATGGCCGGATGGACTATACTGGACCGATTGAAACATGATCCGGCTACGCGCCATATTCCCGTACACGTAATTACGGGCGATGAAAACCGGCGGCGCGGGCTGGCTTTGGGAGCGATGACGTACCTGGAGAAATCGATCACCAAGGACAACCTCAACACGGCATTCGATGCGATTCATCATTCGCTGGAGCGGCGCAGAAAGAAGCTGCTGATCGTCGCGGGCGAGGAATTGCGGCGCTCGCACTGGGTGGAGTTGTTGGGCGGCAAAGATGTGGACACCATTGCCGTGGGATCGGGCGGCGAAGCGCTGGCCGTGGCCAGACAGCAATATCTGGATGGCATCGTGATCGATCTCAAGCTTTTGGATATACCCGCTGTGCAGTTGGCGGAAGAAATTCAGGCGGGCAGCAATCCGCAAACGCCGCCCGTGGTAATTTGCGGAC
Organism: uncultured Solibacteraceae bacterium; assembly: GCA_963835555.1. Classification (GTDB taxonomy): domain Bacteria; phylum Acidobacteriota; class Terriglobia; order Bryobacterales; family Bryobacteraceae; genus Sulfopaludibacter. The sequence continues at coordinate 118,228 of CAWIGC010000039.1, forward strand.
CGCCCAATGCGGGGCATAGTCTGGACGCGGAAATTCGCCGTCTGGCGCGACAGAGCGTTGTGCGCTACGCCGAATCGCTGGACCGGTTGCTGGAAGAGACGGTACTGTTCCTGCACCGAGCCGATGCCGATCTGTCCGAATCGCAGCGGGAGATTCTGAGTTCGATCCGCCGCAACGATTCCACCCTGTCGGGCAAGAAGGTTCTTGTGGTGGACGACGATGTCCGCAATATTTTCGCGCTCTCCACCGTTCTGGAGCAGCATAACCTCCAGGTGGTGCATGCCGAGAACGGGCGCACTGGAATCGAAACGCTGCTGCGGACGCCCGGTGTGGACGCCGTGCTGATGGACATCATGATGCCGGAAATGGATGGCTATGAAACTATGAAGGCAATTCGCCAGATTGCAGAATTCCGGACGCTCCCCATCGTCGCCGTGACAGCCAAGGCGATGAAGGGGGATCGCGCCAAATGCATTGAGGCGGGAGCCTCTGATTACATTACCAAGCCGGTCGATCTGGATCAGCTCTTCTCGGTGCTGCGCGTCTGGCTGGTTCGCAGTTATGAACCGGCGCAGAGCGCCCGGACGGTTGCAGGATAGATTCCGTATGTCAGCCGCCGTGTACCAGCCAAGTAATTTTCCCGCGGTCGAGCGGAGAGTCAAGATCCTGTTGGTGGATGACACTCCGGAAAACCTTGTCTCTCTGGAAGCGGCGTTGAGCAGTTTGGGCGAGGAACTCGTCCTGGCGGGTTCGGGTAAGGAGGCCCTGCACCACGTTCTGAACGACGATTTCGCGGCCATCCTGTTGGACGTCCGCATGCCGGACATGGACGGGTTCGAAGCGGCGGAACTGATTCGCAGCCGGCCCCGTTCCAGGCAGATTCCCATTCTGTTTCTGACCGGGTATCGCAATGAAGAACACCTGTTCCGCGGGTACGATTTGGGCGCGGTGGACTTCCTTTTCAAACCGATCGTTCCGGAGATTCTCCGCTCCAAGGTAGCCGTGTTCGTGGAGCTCAGCCGGAGCAACGCCAAACTCGTGGAGCAGGCGGATGCGCTGCGCAAGCAGGCGGAGATTCTACAGAAGGCGGAACTGAAATTCCGCTCGCTGTTCGAAGCCGCTCCGGATGCCATGGTGATGTGCCGTGCCGATGGCGAAATCATCATGGTCAATTCGCAGACGGAGGTGCTGTTCGAACGGCCGCGGGAACAACTGATATCGAGAAGTATTCGCGACCTGGTGCCGGGCTGGGGCTACCGGCTTCGCCCGGCATGGCGGGACGATCGCGGTCTGATGCATGCGCAGCCAGCCGAAGGTGGAGTGGAACTTCTGGCATTCCGCGCCAGCGGTCTCTCCTTCCCGGTGGAAATCAGTTTCAGCCCGTGGCAGACCGATGACGACGTGGTGGTCACCAGCGCGATTCGCGATATCAGCGAGCGTAAAAAGGCCGAGGAGCAGATCCGGCGGCTCAATGCCGGCCTCGAGGAGCGGGTTCTGGCCCGCACTCAGGAATTGATGCGTTCCAATGAGGAACTACAGCAGTTCGCCTACATCGCCAGCCACGATCTTCAGGAGCCTTTGCGTACCGTTTCGGTGTACGCCCAGCTTTTGGACAAACGCTACCGCGGCCAACTGCAAGGCGATGCCGACCAGTTCATCAGCTTCATCGTGGAGAATGCGCAGCGTATGGAAAAACTGGTCCACCATCTGCTGGATTTCTCCCGCGTAGACGCTCGTGGGACCGATTTCTTCACCACGGTCGATTGTGAAATCGCGTTAACGGATGCCATGCGGAATATCCAGTCTCTGATCGACGAAAGCGGAGTGCATATCACCTACGATCCTCTGCCGTTGGTCAAGGGCGATCCGGTCCAACTCACCCGCCTTTTCCAGAATCTATTGGTCAACTCCATCAAATACCGCGGCGATGCCTCTCCCGAGATTCACATTTCGGCGGAAGCGCAAGGAAACGAATGGCTAATGTCGGTGAGGGATAACGGAATCGGGATCGAACCGCAGTACGCTGAGAAAATCTTTGGCATTTTCCGCGTGCTTCAGCCGCGCGATAAGACGGCGGGCAGCGGCATGGGTCTGGCCATCTGCCGGAAGATTGTTACTCGCCACGAAGGCCGCATCTGGGTGGAATCGGAACTCGGCGAAGGCGCCGTGTTCTATTTCACTTTGCCGAAGCAGGAAGGCGACGATTGAGGCGGACCGCGGCCTCACGCGACCGGAACGGCTGGTTTCTCCGTGGGTTTCGTGGTCACCACAATGGGATTCGTGAACAGGTTCGCGTTGGGCATCAGTACGATGGTTTCCGGCCGCCGGATCACAGTGTAGCGCAGGTCGATACTGGCAACATCGCCTTCCAGACCGGTGACGGAGATATGATCGCCAATGTTGAAAGGCCGGAACAGAAGCAGCAGGATGCCGGCAAGCAGGTTAGAAAGCACATCGCGGAACGCAAAGCCCAATGCGAACCCGGTCAGCCCCAGTCCCGCGACCAGCGCCGCGACGTTGATGCCCACGGTGCCCATAGCCGTGGCGAGGCCAAAAATTACCAATGCAATCTTGGTGGTTTGAGCCAGTAGCTGCAGCAGTCCGGCATTGTGAGGCATGCGTGAACGTGCCCGTACGATAAAATGAGCAATGAGTTTCCCGGCGAACCAAAACGCAATAACAATGGCAAACGCAATCGCTGTATTTTCGCCGAGGATTCGCAACCCAGGCAGAAGTTTTGCCCAGTTAACGGTGAAGTGGACCGGTGCCGCCGCCAGAGCCTCAGTCATTTTCCATACATACGCCGCAGTTCCGATTTGGCTTGCGTCAGCACGCGTTTGCGCTCGGCAGGCAGTGTCTTGCCGGCACGGTTTATGTAAAAATTCAGCATCGACATGGCAGATTGGAATGGTGTCCCCTTGCGCCGCCGGCTGTGCTCCGCAGATCGCTTCAACGATCGGGCTATCTCCGTCGCGGTCCCGCTGAAAACCCCGGGCTCCAAATCCAGCGCGTTGCTGGAATGGGTGACCCGCTGCGACCAGCGAGCGGGTGTACCGGCTTGTTTGGAGGCTCCGCTCATTTCTTCTTCGAGGATTTTCTACCTGCGCGCGCATGGCTTCTGGTAGTTGGCTTTGCAGGTTTCTTCCCCGCCGGACCTGCTTCCGGCCGGTCATGCTCGTCAGGATGGTGATGGCCCTGAGCCAAGTCCTTCAGGTGATGTTTGAATTCCCGCTCATTCACAATATTCCTCCTGCAATCGTGCCGCCAGCGCCAGATCCGTGGTCCTTCGCACCACGGCAGGCGACGTGCTGCCGGGAAACAGGACATGGCGTCACGACTAGCCGCGGGTTTGCCGTATATTCTGGTATGGGTTTCGGTAGCTTATGCTGGCGACCTGACACCGCCGGCCCAATACGAAGGAAAAGCCGTCGCCGCGGTCCGGTTCGATCCCGTGGCGCAGCCGATCGGTCAGGCCGAATTGAAGGAGTTGGTGGGTGTCAACCCGGGCAGTCCACTGCGCCTGACCGATATCCGGGCCGCCATCAAGCGACTCTACGGCACCGGCGAATACGACAACATCGAAGCGGACGCAGAACCTGCCACCTCCGGACTGACGCTGATCTTCCACACGACTACCCAGTGGTTTGTGGGCCCCGTGGAGGTTCAGGGGAAAAATCAGTAATCCACCGAACAGCAGCCAACTGGTCAATGCCGCCCGGATGGATTTGGGCACGCCGTTCAGCGACTCTGACCTCGACACGGCGGTTGGCCAACTGAAAGCGCTGCTCCAACGCAACGGCCTATATCGCAGTACCGTGACTCCCCAAGTTGTCCGCGACGCACAGCATCAGCAGGTCGCCGTTACATTTCAGGTGCAGTCCAACAAACGCGCCCGCTTGACCCTTCCTCAGATTACCGGCGATCCAAAACTCGACCCGGACGATGTGGCGCATGCCGCCAAATACAAGCAGATCCTCTTCTTCCCGTGGAAACTCGCCACGCAGGCCAATGTTCAGAACGGCATCGACAAGATCCGCGGCAAATATGAAAAGCTGGATCGTCTCACCGCCGACGTGTCCCTGGACCACCTCGATCTCCTATCACCGCAGTACCGCGTCCGCCCCACCATTCATGTAGACGGCGGACCCAAGATCAAGCTCAATACAGAGGGGGCAAAATTGTCCCAGGGCACCCTCAAAACATATGTGCCCGTATTCGACGAGGGAACCGTGAACGAAGATCTTCTGGTATCCGGCGCGCGAAATCTTCGTGACTACTTCCAGAACAAGGGATACTTCGATGTCGAAGTGGATTACGCTTCGAAAAACACCACCGCGGACTTGCAGACCATCACATACAAGGTGAGCCTGGGAGAGGTGCACCGCGTGGTCCGGGTAGAAATTAAGGGTAACCGGTATTTCACGACCGAACAGATCCGCGAGCGAATGTATATTCAGCCGAAAGGACTCATCCGGCTGCGCCACGGGCGTTACAGCGGGAGTTTCGCGAGCCGCGATGAGGAATCTGTCGAAGCTCTTTACCGCGACAGCGGGTTCCGGGATTGCAAGGTCTCGGTAGATGTGACTGATAGTTATCGAGGGAAGAAAGGTGACGTCGCCATTACAATGGACATCACCGAGGGGCCGCAGTATCTGGTATCCCGCCTCGAAGTGAATGGCGTCACCCTCAAAGATAAAGCGGCATCCTTAGCTCCCTGGCGTCGATTGCCGGACAGCCATTCAGCGAAACCAATGTCGCGATGGATCGCGACGCCATTCTCGAAGCCTGCCAATCGCAAGGATACCCGGATGCTACGTTCGATTTCCGCACCACGCCGGCCGGCCCCTACCGGGTCGCGGTGCAGTACAACGTTACCGAAGGGGAGCCGCAGTACGTTCGCGACGTACTTATATCCGGCCTGCACACCTCGCGCTCCCGGCTCGTGAATCCGTTGATCACCTTGCACACCGGCGACCCTCTGTCGTGGACGGAGATGGGACTGATGCAGCGCCGCCTCTACAATCTGGGTGTCTTCGATAAGGTAGATATGGCGATCCAGAATCCCGGAGGCGACGAGAATGACAAGTATGTGGACTTCCATTGCGTGGAAGGTCATCTATACGCTCTAGGCATTGGTTTGGGCGCGGAAATCGCCAAGATTGGCGGCAGCGCCACCAGCGTTAGCAATCCCAATGGAACGACCGGCTTTGCCCCGCGCGTCGATTTGCAACTCAGCCGCCTCAATCTGTGGGGCCTGGGTCACAGCCTCCTGTTCAACGGCCGGTACTCCACGCTCGACCATCGCGCCGCGCTCACGTATTCCATCCCGAGATTCCGCAATGTGGACGGACGCAACATCACAGTGACTGGGCTCTACGACAACACCCGCGACGTACTTACTTTCACCGCCGTGAAATATCAAGGCGCCGTGCAAGTCACGCAGCGGGTAAGCAAGGCTACTAACCTGCTGTTCCGCTACTCGTGGACGGATGACCGGATAGACGAGACTTCCCTGAAGATCAACCCTCTTCTGATTCCGCTCTATTCCCAACCCTCGCGAGTAGCCGCGTTCGCGGTGAACCTGGTACAGGACCGTCGCGACGACGCCTCTGATGCCCACCGCGGCATTTATAACAGCCTGGATTTGTCCTACGCTTCCCATGACTTTGGAGGAAGTGTCAATTTTCTGCGGGCTCTGGCGCGCAACTCGTATTACAAGCAACTTCCCAAACATCTCGTGGCCGCCAGTAATACCGAATTCGGCGTGATCCTTCCTATGAACACCGGAGGCATTCCGACCTCACAATATATTCCGCTGCCGGAACGGTTTTTCAGCGGTGGCGAATCCAGCATGAGAGGCTTTGCCACGGACCAGGCCGGACCGCGCGACTCCGAAACCGGCTTCCCATTGGGCGGCAATGCGTTGTTCCTGCACAGCACGGAACTTCGCTTCCCTTTCATTGGCGAAAATATCCAGGGAGTGTTTTTCCATGATATGGGGAACGTCTATACTTCCCTTGGCTCGATTTCGTTTCGAGTGCATCAGAAGAACCTGACCGACTTCGACTATATGGTCCACGCCGTCGGCTTCGGCATCCGGTATAAGACTCCGCTCGGCCCGCTACGGGTCGATCTGGCGTATGCCCTCAATCCCCCGACATTCAACGGCCTGCAAGGGACCTATGATCAACTTCTCTTCGGCGGTGCGCAGAAAACGGTCACCAACTCGGGTCACTTCCAATTCTTCTTTTCGATCGGACAGGCATTCTGACATGCGATTGCGTTTCTGCCGTCACTTTCGGTTCGTCGCCGCCGTCCTCGCGATCCTGTCTGCATCCGCCGCGGCTGTGGTGGACCGCATCGCAATCGTGATCGATAAAAAGGTGATCACTGAGAGCGAGTTACTCGATGACCTCCGCCTCACCGACTTTATCAATGGCCAGCCGCTGGATCTGGGCCCCCTGGCGCGCAGGGAAGCCGCCGAACATCTCATAGATCAGGAACTCATTCGCCGCGATATGGAAAGTGGCGGTTTCGTCAAACCGGATGCGGCGCAGGGGAATGCGGTTCTGCGCAAATTCCGCCAGGACCATTACCCGTCACTGGCCGCTTACCGCGCAGCGCTGGAGAAATACGGAGTGACTGAAGAGCAGTTGAAGCGACGCCTGCTTTGGCAACTGACTGCCATAGAGTTTACCGATCTCCGCTTCCGTCCCGTGCAGGCGGAGGAACCGTCTCAGTCGGCCGACCGCGCGGTGACCGATGGCGCCGCGGCCAGTGTGGATCAGCAGATGGATGCCTGGCTGAAGCAGGCGCGCGCCACCACCAAAATCGTACTCAAGCCGGAGGCGTTTCAATGACTCGCCGCAGGAAGGTTCTTTCCATCATCGCCGCCTCGCTGTTCGGGTTGGTCGTGGTCGTCTTTGTGGCGGGAATCCTGATTGTGCGGACCGACTGGTTCCGCAATATGGTTCGCGACAAGATCATCACAGCGGTCCAGGAGGCAACCGGCGGCAAGGTCGAGATTGCCTCTTTCCGTTTCGACTGGACACACCTGCGCGCGCAGGTGCGCGACCTCGTGGTCCACGGACTGGAACCGCTAAATGCCGCCCCGCTATTCCGCGCCAACCTGGTGCAGGTGGACCTGAAAGTGACTTCCCCGTTCCACGGATTCGTGGATCTTGCGTATCTGCTGGTAGACACTCCGCAGGCCAATGTGATTGTGTATGCGGACGGACGTACGAACATTCCCGCTCCAAAACTTCAACCCAAGAGCAGCGGCAAAACCGGCGTCGAGACAATTGTGGACCTTGCCATCGGCCGGTTTGATCTCCGCAATGGCTCTTTTGTGTTCAGCGGCCGCAAGAGCGACCTTGCTGCCAGCGGCGCAGCTCTTCGCGCTCAGTTGACATACAGCGTAGTAAATGCCAGTTATTCAGGGGAGATCGATGTCTCGCCTCTGCGCCTGCAGTCCGGCGGGAATCCGCCGCTCGATGTGGACGTCCGCCTGCCGCTCACTATGCAGAAAGACAGAATCATGCTGGCAAACGCTCAGTTGCGGACGGCGAACTCGCAGGTTGTGCTCAGCGGATCCATGGATCACTTGATCGATCCGCGCCTCTCCGCCCACATCAACGCCAAGGTGGCGCTCGATGAAGCGAAGCGCGCGCTAGGCCTCACCATGCCATTGGACACTGCGCGCGGACCGCGATTCCTGTTGGCGGACGTGACCGGCACGATGGACCGCGCAAGCGTGAAACTGCAAACGGCGCGCGCGAGTCTCGGCGCCAGTGATATTGAAGCTTCCGGCACCTTGAGGGATGCCACTCAGCAAGCCTGGATGCGATTCCGGTCCACGCTTTCGCTGGGCGAACTGGGTACTCTTTTGCGTTTAAGCGCAAGGCCGGAGGGCATCGTTAAGGCGGGCGGCAACGCTACAATAGATGCGAACAATAGCTATAAACTAGCCGGCAACGTGGACGCTCGCGGCGTCGCCTTTCATCAGGGAAACGTCGCCATCCGCAATGTCAGCATGGATTCCGCGGTAACCGCCGATAATACCCGCATCGAACTCTCCGGGCTGCGACTCTCCGTGCTGGGCGGCGCGTTTGCCGGTTCGGCGGGCATTGAGAACTTGGCGCGATACCATCTCGCCGGCAACTTGCGCGATTTCGATATTGCCCGGGTCGCCGCTCTTCTTGCGCCCAAGTCGCTCGGCTACGATGGCATCGTGTCCGGCAAGGTGGCGGCGGCCGGCAGCATTCACGATACTTCCGCGCTGGTCGCCACGGCGAGCCTCGGAATAACCCCTGGTCCTCAAGGCATTCCGGTCTCCGGACGGTTGGGCATCGACTATAACGGCCGCACAGGAATTGTCAGTGTAGACCATTCCCACCTGGAGCTTCCGCATACGACAGCCGATTTTGACGGCTCCCTGGGACGCCAGGTGCAAGTCAGGGTAGTCTCGCACAATTTGGCCGATCTGCGGCCAATTGCGGCTATCCCTGTCACGTTCGGCCAGAATGGCGGTGTCACCGTCAATGCCACCGTATCGGGCAGTCTGTCTGCGCCCCACATTGCCGGCCGCGTGGCTGTCACAAACTTCGCGGTAGAGGGCCGGCCGTTCACAAGCTTCACCGCCGGAGTGGACGCAACACAATCCGCGGCCAACATCACTAATGCAGTCCTCACTCGCGGCACCCTGCAGGCGCAGTTCTCAGCCGCCGTCGGACTGCACCGGTGGAAGCCGGAGAATTATGACCGGCTCAAGGCCGACCTCGTGATTCGCAATGCAGATCTGCAAGACGTACTGGCCGTTGCCGGGCAGGCCGGCATCCCGGCCAGCGGCGCGTTACATGCCGACGCCCACATCGATGGCACCGTGGGCTCGCCTGCCGGGAGCGCGGATTTCGGCATTGACCGTGGCTCTCTTCAAGGGGCAGCGTTCGATAGCATCTCCGGCCGCGCCGCTCTCAATCAGACCGCCATCGACGTGCCGGGCCTCAGCCTTGTAGCCGGGCCGTCGCGGATCGACGCCACCGCCCACTATCAGCACGCTGTGAACGATTTGCAGCACGGTGTACTGACAGCGCATGTGGCCAGCAATCAGGTTCAACTCGCCCGAATTCAATTCTTGATGAAAGACAGGCCGGGGCTGGGCGGGATCCTCAGCCTGAATGCCGATGCCACGGCCTCGATTGCGCCCTCGGCCGCCGGAACGGAGGTCCAACTGGCGGCATTGAACGCCACCGCGTCAGCGCATAACCTGGTCATGGAAGGCAAGGCGCTCGGAAATTTCGACGCGACGGCCTCAACCGCCGGGACCGCGCTCCATTACAACATCATCTCCAATTTCGCGGGATCCACAATCCGGGTGAACGGCCAATCCGCCCTGACCGGCGATCACCAGACCAGCGCTTCTGCCAAGATATCCAATCTTCCGATCGACCGCGTCTTGGCGCTCGCCGGCCAGCGCGACGTTCCGGTGACGGGCGCGCTATCCGCAGATGCCCAGGTGAGCGGGACGTTGAAGAACCCTCAGGCGAAGGGCACCGCCACGATTGTGAATGGCGCCGCTTATAACGAACCGTTCACGCGTCTTCAAACCTCCTTCAATTTTACCGACGGGCTGGTGGACGTGCCGCAGTTTCACCTTGAGGACGGGCCCTCCACCCTGGACGTGAGCGCCAGTTTCAACCATCCCGCCGGAGATTTGCAGCATGGCCAGGTTCGATTCCGCGCCCGGAGCAATGAGATTCAGCTCTCCCGCCTCCACGCGCTCGCTGCCGCGCGGCCGGGACTTGCCGGCCTGGTGCAGTTGACCGCCGGTGGAGCCGCCACGCTTCGCGGCAGTGCGCCGATTGCCTTTTCTACCCTGGATGCCCGCCTGGCGGCGCACAGCCTTACCATGAACAGGAAGGAACTGGGCGGCCTCACCGCCACCGCGAACGCCACCGGCAACACCGTGGAATTCAATCTGAAGTCGGACTTCGCTCACTCCGATATTCAAGGCTCCGGACATCTCGACCTCGCCGCGGGCTATCCGGTCGATGCGCAAATGACGTTCACCGGAGTCACCTGGTCCGGCCTGAGCCCGCTGCTTTCCGCCACGGCTCAGCCCTTCGATGGGTCCCTGGACGGACGCGCGACCGTCTCGGGTCCGGCTGCGCATCCCGACTCGCTGCAAGGCACTATCCAACTGACCAGACTGGAGTCGCACTCGGTCGCCACCGGCGCGGCGAAAACGCCCCGCGTCGCATTTGAGGTGCACAACGCCGGCAATGTGCAGGTATCGCTGGCGAACTCCGCGGTCACTATACAACACTTTCATTTGACCGGCCCGTACACAGATCTCACACTCGCCGGAAATGCCTCCCTGAAAGCTTCTCAGCCGCTCAATCTTCGCGCCAGCGGCAATTTTAAGCTTACCGCCCTGGAAGCTTTCAGCTCCAATATCTTCTCGTCCGGCGCGGTGATTCTGAACGCGACCGTAACCGGAAACCCCTCGCAACCGGTGATCCACGGGAGCCTGCAGTTGCAGAAGAGCTCTTTCCACCTGACCAGCCTTCCCAACGGAATTACGAATGCGAATGGCACGGTGAACTTCAACGGCACTCAGGCCGTGATCCAAAATTTGTCCGGGGAAACAGGCGGCGGCAAAGTAACTCTGGCGGGCTACGTCACTTACTCCGGCCCAGACCCTCAGTTTCGCATCCAGGCGACCGCCAATCACGTTCATGTCGATTATCCGGAAACGGTAACTACCGAAGCAAATGCCAGGCTGACGCTCGCCGGTACGGAGTCCAGAAGCCTCGTCTCCGGAAATGTCACGGTGCTGAGTGTGGCCATCCACGCACATAGCGATATGGGTTCTATCCTTACGTCCGCGGCGGCGCCTCCCTCGGCAAACGCAGCCAGCACGGGACTGCTCGGCGGCATGCGGTTCGATGTGCGCATTCGTACTTCACCGGCTGTTCAATTTCGAACCGCTCTCACGGAAAATCTCCAGGCGGACGCAGACTTGAACCTCCGCGGCACTCCGGATCATCCCGGCATGATCGGCCGGTTAGTAGTCAATTCCGGCGATGTCATCTTCTTTGGCGCGAAGTATTCCGTCGATCAGGGCACCGTCTCCTTTTACAATGCGAATGAAATTATCCCGGTCCTCAATGTGGATCTGGAAACCACGGTGGTAGGCGTTGATGTAAGTCTCAGCGTCACCGGTCCGATGAGCAAGCTGAAACTCTCCTATCATTCCGACCCCCCTCTGGAGTTTCAACAGATCGTCTCCCTGTTGGCCTCCGGCAAACAACCCACCACCGATCCGGTGCTTGCTGCGCACCAACCGCAGCCCCAACAGCAGAATTTGGAGCAGGCCGGAGCTTCCGCCGTACTGGGGACGGCAATCGCAAATCCGGTCTCGGGCCGCTTGCAGCGACTCTTCGGGGTTTCCAAATTATCCATTGACCCGCAGATTGTGGGAGAGACCAGCAATAACCCGCAGGCCACTCTTACTCTGCAGCAGCAGATAACTCCTGACATCACATTCACTTACATACAGGACGTAACACAAACCAATCCCAGTGCGATCCGCATCGAATGGGCTATCAATCCGCACTTTTCCGCCGTCGCGCAGCGGGACGTTTTCGGTGAATTCGCTCTCGACTTCTTTTACAAGAAACGGTTCCATTGACACCAATTCACCCGGTCTTTGGGAGTTGAATTGCTTTATTCCTTCCCAGGGAGACGAACAAATGGCACTGAACGAGAATCCGACGGATGGCTCATTTTAGGCGGCTTTCCTGACAGTGTGAACGGTGATGAATTCGAGGTTGGTCACCGCCATGCGCTTGGCCTTCAGCAACAGGTAGCGAAGGTTCTGATACCCGCGGCCCCGGTTGATCAGCATGCGAATGTTCCCGTTGACCGCCTCGACTACGCCAAAGCGAACCTTAGTCTCGCAATAATTGGCGATGCCAGCCACGTGCTTCAGGAGGGTCGCTGCGAGTTTTTCGAACGGAGCCAGCCGTTGCCATTTCAGCTGCCCCATCCATTTGTTCAGGTAGTTGAGCATCGCCCCTCGGTAGCTGTAATTCCACAGCCTCTCTAAGCTTTCTTTCAGAAGGTAGGCTTTGAAAACCCGCCGGTTCAGTTGGAACAACCGGTTCAAATCCCCACGGTGTTCCTGCGTCAGGTTCTTCCAGCGACTCAGCAGCAACCATTTCTTCCCTTTGATGAGACCCCGCTTCTTGGGCCCTTGCCGGAAGAACTCCGCCTTCCGTACCTCATCAATGGCGTCGTTGGCGTGTTGCATGATATGGAACTTGTCGTAGACGATCCTGCACTGCGGCGCCCATTGCTCGATGCTCAACCGGAACGGCTCCCACATGTCTACACACGCCGCCTCAATTCGTTTCCGCTGCCGGCTGACCAACTGGCTACGAAAGAAATCATCCAGCGTTTCCTTCTTCCGCTCGCGGCCGAACCACAGCGGCTCACCGGTCTCCAGATTGCACACCACCGTGAGAAACTTCCCCTTCTTCCCTCGGTAGATTTCATCCACCCCCATCTGGCGTAGCGGTGGCTGACGCCGTTTCGCGTCCCATCGCTCCAAACAGCGCAGATCGATGGCACGGACCGTGCTCGCCGCCAGCCCCATCCGTCGCGCCACTTGACGTGCCGCCGCACTCTCACAAGCTTGTCCCACGGCTTCCTCGAAGCGCTTGCTGTAAGGCGCCTTACTCGGCAACTGAGCCACCTTCTCGGCCCGTATCCCACAGCGCGGGCACTTCACCCGGTACGTCTCCACCACCACCGTCGTCCGGTACTCAAAGCAGGGCAGGTCGCGCACTTCCCGCTCGCACACCTCGTGGATCAGGCTGGCTGCCACATGCTGCCCACATCCCGAACAAATCAGCTTTAACCCGGTCTTCTTCCGCCTCACCCACAGCTTCAGATCCTTGCCCCGCTCGTCGATCTCCATCCGATAGACCTTGTATCCAGGCCATCCCAGAACCCTCGTCCACTCATGTTCCCGCATCCTCTCAGGCTAGCCAACAAAACCTCTCTGAGAAAGCTAGCCTTTCGGGCAGATTGTCGGATTCCTGCGCAGAGCCGAACAAATGAGATTGCTCTTATCGGTGGTGGTACTGGGACTCTATCTGGTGGGTTGCAGAACTAATGAATCCCCGGAATCGCAGGTAAATGATCTCGAGATTGTCGCGCAGGTGAAATCCAAGCTGGCCTCCGGCATTGGTCCCGCCACTGTGACTAACGTCTCGGTTGACTCGACCAATGGCGTGGTCACACTGGCGGGTCAGGTGGATTCGGCAGACATCAAAACCAAGGCTGGGACTGTCGCCCAAAATATCGCGAAAGTAAAACGGGTGATAAACAACATTCAGGTCGCTATAAAGCCGGCCGGCCTGCCTTAGACCCTTGTTTGGTTAGAAGCGGAACATCCCGGCGAGCTATTAGGCAACAAAGGTGCAAGCTTTTCACGTGTAAGGAGACTTTATGCGAGAAGGCAAGATCAAGCAAACCGATCCCGAAAGCAACTACCGCCGCGTGATGGCGGCGAGCACACTGACGGGCGATGGTGTGCGCAACGCCGCGGGCGAAGACCTCGGCAAGGTCGATGAGATTATGATAGACATTCCCTCCGGCAGGGTGGCTTATGCGGTTCTGTCGTTCGGCGGCGTTCTGGGACTGGGGAATAAGCTATTTGCGGTGCCCTGGAGCGCACTCACTGTTGACGAAGACGAGAAGTGCTTCATCCTCAATGTAGATAAAGCAACTCTGGAGAGCGCTCCCGGCTTCGACACGAACAATTGGCCCGACATGGCTGACACCACGTTCAGGTCCCAGGTGTTCCGGCACTACGGCGCGGAGCCTTATTGGGAGGAGGAATATCCGGAGAGGAAGACGTTGCGGGGCGGCGGAGGACTCTAGCAATGCCGGAAAAGAAAACGAAAGAGCGGGCGGGTAAAGCCAAGTCTCAATCGTCCAAAGCAGGAGCCTACGTGCAGGAAGAGATGGAGCATGTCCGCAATGGCAAACATGGCGCGCGTTCCACCAAACAGGCCATCGCCATCGGCCTCTCGAAAGCCAGGCGGGCAGGTGTGAAGGTTCCGGCCAAGCGCGGCCGGAAAGCAACCAAGGCAACCAGCCGTAAGCCGGACCCCGCGCGCTCGCGGGCAACCCGCAACGCCCTGAAGCGTGAGGGGTCAGCCGCGGCATCGCACACGGCTATCTCGCGGCAGGCAAAAAGCAGCGCGGCCAAACGTGGACGTGCCGGTCGTAGTGCCTCGGCCAGGAAGGCAGTGCGCACCAAGGGCTCCGCGGGCCGGAAGCGGGCCGCCGTCAAAGCCGCGAGGACCCGTGCCCGGCGCGCTGCGTAATGTACGCATCTGAGCAGTTCTCCGGCCAATCCCACCCGTTTTGGCCCTCCGCGGGCAAGAGGGTGAGCTGTGGGCAAACTCCTTAAGCCGGGCGTGGAATGGTTCGGCGAATTGGGTATTTTCTGCCTCCGGCTAGCCAGGGCCGCCCTCACCCCTCCGTACGAGTGGAGGGAGTTGCTGCGGCAATGTGACTCGATCGGATCGCTGTCTCTACCTCTTGTAGCCTTGGCCGGTGCGGCCACCGGTGTCGTGCTCTGACTCGCCGGATGGCGGAGCCGTCGCCGTGATGGTCTATCCGCCTGGAAAGCCGGGCCGCTGAGCCTACCGTGTGACCGCTTCGCCTGTTTGGCCGGCGGCCGCTTTAGACAGGACCGGCACCTTGGCATCGGGTGGGAGCGGCGGACGGCGCGTATGCCAATCCGTGGCCCGCTGATAGGCGTGTGCCAGGGCCAGCACGTCCACCTCGCGCCAGTTCGCGCCGCTGATTTGCAGGCCGATGGGCAAGCCGCTCTTCGAAAATCCACAGGGAACGGTGATGGTGGGGAGCCCGTAATCGTCCAGCGCGCGCGTGTTTCCGGGCTTGGGATTGCGCGGGCGGGCATTGGCGGCACGTGTCAGTTCCTCTTCAATGCTCCACGATACTTCCCGAATCGTCGGCGTGACGATCAGGTCAACTTCCTGTTTGCGGAACACTTCATCGTCCACGATGCGGCGCACCAGGCGAAGCGCGCGCCACTCGCGGATGTAATCCACCGCGCGCGCGCCGCCGCGTCCCCCGCCCCCGTCGGCACTCTCCGTTTCGGTCCGCACGAAGCCGCTGCCCAGATTTTCACGGTACAAGCCGCCCTCGCTATTCGCGCCGGTGCCCAGGATGGACGGCAGTTCGATCTCCTTCGCGCCCTTCGTCATCTTGCGGAGCACCTCGTTGGCGGCCTCCAGCGCGCTCGCCACATCGGGCTGCAGCCCGTCGTAGAACTGCGGAGAAATCCCCAGGCGGAATTGCGCCACAGGTGCGCCGATCGCGCCCGAATAATCCGGTACGGGATAATCGACCGATTGCAGATCGAGCCGGTCGTAGCCCGCGATGGTCCGGAGAACCAGGGCCGTATCCTCCACTGTCCGCGCAATCGGACCGCAGTGATCCAGCGACCAGGTGAGTGGCACGATGCCGCGAATGCTCACCCGCCCGTACGTCGCCTTGAAGCCGGTGACGCCGCACATGGCCGAGGGCGTGCGAATCGAGCCGCCGGTATCGGTGCCCAGCGCGGCATAGCAATTGTCCATGGCGACAGCCGCCGCGGAACCGCCGGATGACCCGCCCGCGATCATTTCCAGATTCCACGGATTGCGCACCGGCCCGAAGTAGCTCACGGCGGACGTGGCGCCGGCGGCGAAGATGTGCATGTTGCATTTGCCGATGAGCACTGCGCCCGCTGCCCGCAGCCGCCGCGTCACTTCCGCGTCCTCGGTCGCGACATTGCCCGCCAGCGTCTTGCTGCCGGCCGTGGTGCGCACGCCGGCCGCATCGATATTGTCCTTGAGGCCGATGGGAATGCCATGCAGCACACCGCGCCAACGGCCCGCGGCCTGTTCCTGGTCAAGCGCCTTGGCCTGCGCCAGCGCCTGCTCCCGCAGCACCGTGATCCATGCGTTGGTTTTCGGATTGAAAGTGCGAATCTGGTCGAGGCACGCGCTGGTGAGTTCGACGGCGGAAATCTTGCGGGCGCGAATGTTTTCGCTTGCCTGCCGGAGGGTCCAGGTGATGGGGTTGCCTGTGTTCTGCATGGCTCGTTACCTGCCGCCTAGCCGCCGGTCTGCTCGGCCGCGGTCTTGGATAACGCCGGCACTTTGGCGTCCGGCTGTAATGGCGGCCGCCGCTTGTGCCAATCGGTCTCCTGTTGATACGCATGCGCCAGCGCGAGCACACTCGACTCGGCAAAGAGCGGTCCTGCGATCTGCAATCCGATCGGCAGTCCCTGTTTTGAGAACCCGCAGGGTATGGAGATCACAGGCAATCCATAGCCGTTGAACGGGCGTGTATTGTCTTCGCTATCGAGCACCACGGCTGCACGTCCGCCACCTCCGCCCGCGCCACGTCCGCCTCCGCCCGCGCCTCCACCGGCTCCGCCGCCCCCGCGACCGCCTCCACCGCCGCCAGGATTCAGTTCCTCTTCGACCAGCGCCGGCAGATGGCGCACCACCGGCGCAACCAGAACGTTCACGTTCTGTTTCTCAAATACGTCTTCATCCACGGTGCGCCGGACCATGGTCAATTCGCGCCATCCGCGCACGTAGTTCACCGCGCCGGAAGCATCCTGCCCCCCCGGAAACACGCGCGCCGTGGCAGGTTCGAATCCGCCGCCGTTCACGCCGCGCACATTTTCGTGGGCCGCGGCGATCTCCGCCGAAACTCCCGCACGCAGCAGTGACGGCAATCCCACCTCGTGCGAACCCCTGGTCAACTTGTTCAGCACGCCAACTGCATCCTCCACGGCGCGGGCCACTTCATCGTCGAGGTGATCGAAAAACTGCGCCGCAATGCCGATGCGAAACTGCGATACCGGCGCGGTCAGGCCGGCCGCGTAGTCGGGAACCGGCTTATCGATGCTGTCGATATCCAGGTGATCGTAGCCCGCGATCTGCTGGAGCACCAGCGCCGCGTCCTCCACCGTGCGCGCCATCGGGCCGCAATGATCCAGCGACCACGCAAACGGCACGATTCCGCGCAGACTGACCCGGCCGTACGTGGGCTTCAACCCGGTGATGCCGCAATCCGCCGCCGGGATGCGAATGCCGCCGCTTGAATCCGTACCCAGCGCCGCGAAGCAGTTGCCCATCGCGACGGCAGCGGCGGAACCGCCGGACGGGCCGCCCGGAATGCGCTCCAGGTTCCACGGGTTCCGCACCGGCCCCCAGTAACTTACTGCCGAGGAAGCGCCCGCGTCGAACTCGTGCATGTTGCACTTGCCGATCAGCACCGCGCCCGCGGCTTTCAGGCGCCGCACCACCTCCGCGTCTTCGGACGGGAAACGGTATTCGTAAACGGCGCTGGCCGCCGTGGTGCGCGCTCCGGCGGTATCGATGGTGTCCTTCATCCCGATGGGAATGCCGTGCAGCGGTCCGCGAATGTGCCCCGCCGCCTGCTCGTCCGCCAGGACCTTGGCCTGCGCCAGCGCCTTCTCGCGCATCACCGTGATCCAGGCGTTGATTTTGGGATTCCACGTCTTGATGGAATCCAGGCAGGCCTGCGTCAGGTCCACGGGCGAAAATTTCTTGGCTCGAATGCCTGAAGCAGCCTCTTTCAGGGTGAGTGCGCACAAATCCGAGGCGGTTTCCGCGAAAGCAAATCCGGCGGCGAGAGTTCCAGCGCTGGCGGCCAGAAATTCGCGCCGGGAAGGATTTCGCATGAGTATTTTTACCCCGCGAGGGCCGAGCTTGTCAAATTCCGCGACTGGTCAAAAATGCGTCGCGCAGCTTATACTCACGGAATACGAGGGGAGTTTTGATGATTTTGCGAATCGGTGTGGTGTGCGTGTTTGTTTGTTCGCTGGCTCAGGCGCAGAGGTCTGGTGCGGCTCCCGCGGCGCCGGCGCCGCCCGCGGCGGTTGGAACTGCGCCAGGCGGCGTACAGGCTGCCGGCCCCGGCCGCGATCAGAGCAACGACATTCTGATGAAAGCCATCGAGATCCAGCAGTGGCACACCGAGCTTGGCGACATCGCCGACGTCCACCAGATCCGCTACACCAGCGCGCCCCGCCACCGGCCGCCGAACCCCACCGCGCCCGGCGCGAAGAATCCGCTGATCATTCATGCTATGACCTTCGTACCGAAAAACATCGACAAAACGAAAAAACAACCGCTCATCGTATTTGCTCACCAGGGCATCCACAGCGATTTCGGACACGATTACGAATATGGCGTGGTGCGGTCCCTGGTGGAGCAAGGCTACTCGGTGATCGGCCCGGACTATCGCGGCAGCACCGGTTACGGCGGCGGATTCTACAACGAGATCGACTACGGCGGGCTGGAAGTGGAGGACGTCTTTCAGGCGCGCGCATGGATGCTGGAAAACTATTCATTCCTCGATGAGAAGCGCGTGGGGATGATCGGCTGGAGCCACGGCGGCATGATTACCCTGATGAACATCCTGCTGCATCCGGGCGCGTACGCGGTGGCGTACGCCGGCGTGCCGGTCACGGACCTGGTATTGCGGCTGGGCTATCACGATCCTTCCTATCAGGCCATCTTTTCGGCGCCGCAGCACATCGGCAAAACTGTCCAGGGCGATATTCAGGAGTATCTGAAGCGGTCTCCCATCACCTATGCGGACAAGCTGGAAACGCCCCTGCTGATTCACGGCAACACCAACGACGAAGACGTGAACGTAATTGAAGTGCAGCGATTCGTGGCGGCGCTGAAGGCGGCAGGGAAAAATTTCGAATACAAGATTTACGACAACGCGCCGGGGGGCCACGAATTCGGCCGCCTGGATACGAAACTCGCCCAGGAATCCCGGCGGGACGTGTACCGCTTTCTGGCGAAATATCTGAAGCCGGAGCGGCCGGTCAATTAACGCCGCCAACTCCAGTTCGCCTAACATCTTGGGAACTACCGCGTCCAAATTGCGTTGGAGTATACATGAAGCTCATCGGCGATCTCGGCCACGCCGCGCGGTCTCTGCTCCGGGAGCCTGGATTCGCGGCGCCGGCGATTCTCATGCTCGGGCTGGGTCTGGGCGCCACCAGCGTGGTCTTCTCCCTGGTGAACGGCGTCCTCCTTAAGCCGCTCCCCTACGCGCAACCGGACCGGCTGGTGAGCATTCGCGAAGTCATTCCGAAGATCGCCCAACTGTATCCCTCGTTGCCCGTCAATGCCCGCCACTTCGTCGAGTGGCGCAAGTCCTGCCCCGCGCTGGAGAGTATGTCCGTGTTCCAGCCGGGCACGCTGAACCTGACCGGGTGGGGTGAGCCGGAGCGTCTGGACGCGGCGATCGTGTCCGCGAACCTCTTCCGCGTTCTGCGGGTCATGCCCGCCCAAGGCCGCGATTTTCGCGATGACGAGGAACAGGAAGGTAAGGACACCGTCGCCATTCTCACCGATGGTCTTTGGCGCCGCCGGTTCCATGCCGACCCGTCGGTGTTGGGCCGCAGCATTTCGCTGAACGGCCGTCCTCGTACCGTAGTCGGCATTCTCGCGCCCGATTTCCGCTTCCCGGACCCCAACGCGTTTGCCACCGGCCAGACGGTGGCGCCGCACGCCCAGGTTTTCGTGCCCAAGGTCTTTGCCAAGGGCGAACTGGAGCAGTTGCTCGGCACCCACAACTACGCCGTGATTGCCCGGCTGAGCCCCGGCGCTTCGCGGGAACAGGCGGTGTCCCAACTCGAGGCGGTGCAGGCGCGCATGGAGACCATGGCGGGAGAGAAGATGAACCTGCGGGCTCTGGTTACTCCTCTGCTGGAGACCGTGGCCGGCAAGTCCCGTCGCGGCCTGCTGGTGCTGATGAGCGCCATCGCGGCGCTGCTGCTGATTATCTGCGTCAACCTGGCCAACCTTCTGCTGGCGCGCAGCGAGCGCCATAGCCGGGAGTTCGCCGTGCGGGCCGCGCTGGGCGCCACGCGCGGTGCGCTCATCCGTCACGGATTGGCGGAATCCCTACTCCTGGCCTTGAGTGGAGGCCTGCTGGCAGCCGTCATCGCCGCCGCTGGAATCGACTTGCTGAAGGCATACGCGCCCGCCGGCATTCCGCGGCTCGACGAGGTGGCGCTGGATGGCCGCGTCATGGCGTTCGCGGCAGCGCTGGTTGCCCTGACCGCCCTCGTCTTTGGGTTTCTTCCCGCCTGGCGAGCCAGTCGCACCGATCCGCAGGATACGCTGCGTTCCGCCACCCGCGGCGCTACTGCCTCAGCCGGCGCCATGCGACTGCGCAGCATCCTGGTGGCGACTGAAGTAGGCCTGAGCGCCGCCCTTCTGATCCTTGCCGGAATGCTCGTGAACAGCTTTGTGCGGCTCATCCGCGCTGACAAGGGGTTCCGCGCGCCCACGGTTCTGGCGGTGGACATCGGCTTGTCAGGCGACCAATACCAGCCGGAAGCCGCTCGCGACGGCTTCTATCGCAGGCTCTTCGCCGCTCTCTCCACGCAGTCCGGCGTGCAGGCGGCCGCCATCTCTTCGGCCTTGCCCCTGCAGGGCGAAACCTGGATCGACGGCGTCTCCGCCAATGGCGGCTCCACTCCCGAGTTTTCCGTGAATGTCCGCTTTGTCAGTCCCGATTATTTCCGCACGATGGGCATTCCCTTGCGTGCGGGCAGGCCTCTCAGCGAGAGCGACCGCGGCCACCAGCGCGCCATAATTTCCGCCCGCCTGGCCGCATCCCTATGGCCGGGGCAGGATCCGCTGGGACGCCGCTTCACCCGCGGGAACAACGATTGGTTCGAAGTCATCGGCGTGGCCGGCGACGTTCGCGCCGAGGCCGACCAGGCTCCAGTGGCCATGATGTATCGCGGCTATTGGGAATGGATGCCATACCGCACCGTGTTGGTGGCGCGCGCCGCCGGCGCTCCGCAATCCATCGCCGGCGCACTCCGCGCCGCCATCCACGCGGCCGATCCGAATGTCCCGGCGCCGCCCATGCGCACTATGTCGGAAGTGCTCGACCTGAGCACCGGCACGCGCCGCTTTCAGATGCTTCTGGCCGGCGGCTTTGCCCTGATGGCCCTGCTGGTGGCCAGCTTCGGCATCTATGCCGTAGTGTCTTATTCCGTGGTGCGGCGCACCTCGGAACTGGGAATCCGCGCCGCACTCGGCGCGCGGTCCGGGGATCTGTACGGCCTGATCCTCTGGCAGGGAATGGCGCCGGTCGCCGCTGGACTCGTGGCCGCTGCGGCCGTTGCGCTGGCTTTCGGCCGCGTCCTGAGCAGCCTGCTGTATGAGGTGGACGGCCGCGATCCGCTCACCATCGCCGTGGTCGCCGCCCTCCTCGGGCTGGTCTCCCTGGCCGCGTGCCTCATTCCGGCCCGCCGCGCCAGCCGCCTGGACCCTCTGGACGCGCTTCGTTATCAGTAATACCGTTTAACTGTCCCAGCTCAGAATGACTTTGCCCGAATTCGCCGAGCTCATCGCTTCGAATCCCTTTTCGAATTCGGTGTAGTGGAAGCGGTGCGTGATCACCGGAGTGATGTCCAGCCCCGATTGCAGCATCACCGTCATCTTGTACCACGTCTCGTACATTTCGCGGCCATAGATGCCCTTGACGGTCAGCATGTTGAAGATCACGGTGCGCCAGTCGATGCTCATCTCGTCGGTGGGAATGCCCAGCATCGCAATCTTCGCGCCGTGGCTCATGTTGGCGATCATGTCGCGGAACGCGGAAGGGTTGCCCGACATCTCCAGCCCTACGTCGAAGCCCTCGGTCATGCCGAGTTCCTTCTGCAGGTCCTTCAGCTTCGTCTCGCGCACATTCACCGCACGCGTCACGCTCATTTTGCGCGCCAGTTCCAGGCGATAGGGATTCACGTCCGTAATCACGACGTACCGCGCGCCGGCGTGATGCGCCACCGCCGCCGCCATGATGCCGATGGGACCCGCGCCGGTGATCAGCACGTCCTCTCCCAGAACGGGAAACGATAATGCCGTGTGCACCGCATTGCCGAAAGGATCGAAAATGGCCGCCACATCCAGCGGCACACCCTCGTGATGCCGCCAGATATTGCTCATGGGCAGCGAAATGAATTCGGCGAACGCGCCCGGACGGTTCACTCCCACGCCCTGCGTGTAGGCGCAGAGATGGCGCCGTCCTGCCAGGCAGTTGCGGCAGCGCCCGCAGGTGACGTGACCTTCGCCGCTCACCAGGTCGCCCGGGAAAAAGTCATTGACGTTCGCCCCCACCTCGACAATGCGGCCCACAAATTCGTGGCCGATCGCCATCGGCACCGGGATGGTGGTCTGCGCCCATGCATCCCATTTGTAAATGTGCACGTCCGTTCCGCAGATGCCGGTGCGGAGCACCTGAATCAGCACGTCGTTGATCCCGATCTTGGGGACGTCGATATCTTCCAGCCACAAACCTTGTTGCCGCTTGCTCTTGACCAGTGCTTTCACAAGACTACGATAACGTATTTCATACACCAGGCTCCGAGAGCGACAATAGTTTTAGTGTGAACAAACGGTTACTGCTCTTCGCGTCTACCACCGGATATCAGATTCGCGTCTTCGCGGACGCGGCGCGGCGTCTGGGCGTCGACCTCACGCTGGCGACCGATCGCTGCCACGTGATGGACGATCCCTGGGGCGATGGCGCCGTGGCCGTGAAGTTCGACCGGCCGGCCGAATCCCTGGACGCACTGCGCAACATGCAGTTCGATGGCATAGCTGCAGTCGGCGATGGACCAGCGGTGCTGGCAGCGCAAGCCGCGGAGATGCTGCGCATTCCCTTCCACCCGGCTGCCGCGGCGCGCGCCTGCCACGATAAACACCTGGCGCGCCAACTCTACCAGGCGGCCGGAATGCGCGTGCCGTGGTTCTTTCGTGCGCGCTTCGATGACGATCCGGCCTCGCTAGCCACGCGCGCCTCCTACCCGTGCGTGCTCAAACCCCTCGGGCTCTCCGCCAGCCGCGGCGTGATCCGCGCCAATCACCCCGCCGAATTCACGGCGGCCTTCCACCGCATCGGCAGGATGGGGGAACGGGAGTTGCAGGTCGAGGGGTACATCGACGGGCGCGAGTTCGCTGTCGAGGGCCTGGTGACCGCCGGCCAGCTTCGCGCTCTGGCGATTTTCGATAAGCCGGATCCCCTCACCGGTCCGTTCTTTGAGGAAACCATCTATGTCACTCCGTCGCGCGAAGCGGCGGACGTGCAGGACGCGACTTGCTCGAAACGGCGGCGCACGCGGTACATGCGCTGGGCCTGTATCACGGGCCGGTCCATATCGAACTTCGCTATGACGGCGCGAACGCCTGGATCCTGGAAACGGCCGCGCGCCCCATCGGTGGACTGTGCGCCAAAACGCTCCGATTCAGCCACGGTATCCCGCTCGAAGAGCTGATCGTTCGCCACGCGCTGGGCGAGGACGTTTCGGCCATGCAGCGGGAAGCCTCGGCTTCGGGCGTGATGATGATCCCCATCCCCAAGGCCGGGATTTACGAATCGGTCAGTGGCGTGGAGGATGCCCCCGCGGAAGTAATCATTACGGCGCAGCCGGGGCAGCGCCTGGTTCCGCTGCCCGAAGGCGCCAGCTATCTGGGATTCATTTTTGCGCGCGCCGCGACGGTGAGTGAAGTGGAAACAGCGCTGCGCCAATCGCACGCAGCGCTGCGATTTCAAGTCGCGACCGCTTTGGATACCTTCAGCCCTTCGCTTTAGGCGGCACGAAATCCGGCGGCAGGACCGCGCCTTCGCCGAAGAAGTAGTTGTCCATCTGCTGGATCAGGAATTCCTGCGCCTGCTGCGTGCCCAGGTTGAGACGATACTCGTTCATGAGCATCTTCATGTGCTCTACCCACATCTTCCAGGCTTCCTTGGAGACGTTGTCGTAGATTTTTTGTCCCAGCGGGTGGCCTTCAAAGGGCACTTCGTCCAGGCCTTCCATTTCCTTCTGGAACTTCACGCAAAACACCTTGCGCGCTCCCGGCGCAATCACGTTGTCAATGCGGTTGAGTCCACCGCCTCCACATCCCATTTCGATTCTCCTGTGTCCATGGTACTACTGCTGGAACCCGATACCGGTCACGATCACGCCGAGTTCGCGCGCATCCTGGGGGACGGTAAAGGTCCGGTCCACGTCGATTTCCACCGTGGCAATGGCTCCGGCAGAGCGCACGGGCGCGGTGGCCAGCGTGTAGGCCCCGGGCCCGGGGAAGGTCTGAGCAGCCATTTCGCGCCCATCCAGCATCAGGGTCACTTTGCGGGCGGGGGCTTTATCGGAAATATAAATCGAGGCGCTGAGCGGCTTGGGCACAGCCGGATTGCGCAGCACCACCACGGCGCTGCGCGACATCCAATGGTCCGGCCAGATGCCCGTAACGATGTGATCGGCGGCGTTGGGCGCATCCATCGTGAGGTACTCCAGCGTAGGGTGGCGCTCGCCTACCTGCACGGCCGAGACGCGATCCACCACGCCGGTGGATACGCCAAACGGCCAGAAGCCGCGCGAGGCCGTCGAGTAGCCCGATCCGGTCTCCAGGCCGATCAGCCGCAGCGGAATCGAGGGGCGAATCTCCAGAGTCTTCATCACCGGCGTGACCGGCGCGTGAATCTCCACGTTGTGTCCCAATTCGCTGATGGCCACGATATCGCCCGGGCGCAGACGCTGCGCATGAGTCAGCGGCAGCCCGCCGTCGCGCTCGACATAGAAGCGCAGGCCCCAGTCGTTATCCACCCAAACGCGATGACCGTCCGCGACACGGCGCAACGACGCGGCAAAGTCGCGATAGGCCGCCCAGTGCTGCTGGTTCATGGCCGCGAGCCCCAGGCTCAGAGCCATTTGCAGGGCGAACCCCATGGCCAGCCATTTGGGCCGAAGCTGCGATGCCAGCAGGGCGACCGGCGCCGCCATAGGCAGCAGGTAACGCGCGGAACCGGCGAACGCCACCGCTACGGCGCATACGAAGAAGATTCCAATCCAGGCCAGCAGGAAGCCTGTGTCCGGCTCCTTCCGCCGGCGCCAGGCCAGCACCAGGGCCGGCGGCGCCAGCGCAGGGAATACGATAAACCACGAATGGATGAACAGCATCAGGGCGTTCTGGAGCTTGGCGTGAAGCGTCTCGTAAAGCGTCAGGTACCCGGTCAGCACGCTGGCCGGCAGCGCGCCCGTGGAGAGACGTTCGAACACCTGGTAGGCCGCGATGGTCAGCGGTGGAACCAGCAGCACCAGCCAGCGCCGGCGATTGCCCGGGTTCACCCAGAGGTACACCGCCAGAATGGGACACAGCAGAATCGCCTGATACGCCGTCAGGCTGGCCAGCACCATCGCCGCGCCTGCGGCCCACAGTCTCCCGGACACAAATAGCGCTATCGCCAGCATCCAGAAAGCCAGGAACGGTACGTCTGTTTCGAAGGAATTGCCGTTGACCACGAACGCCGGGACTGCCACGAACAGCAGCGTGGCCCATAGCGGACGTGGCGAGAACCGCCTCGCCAGAGACCACATCGACGCCGCGGCGATCAGCGAAAATACCGTGAATGCCGCGTGGAACGGCACTTCTTTCACATCGCCGAAAATCGCGATCAGGCCCGCTAGCGCCCACGCTACCAGAGGCGGATGCGGATGACCGCGCAGATCCACCACGTCCCCGCGAAAAACATACTTCGTGTTATTCGGATGCAGCGGCTCAATCAGCGCGTGCGTGGCAGCGCTGAGATAGATATGATCGTCACCCTGCACCGCCCCGCCAAAGAAAGGAGCCCGGATCAGAAGGACCAGCCCGAGGACCAGCCATATCCCGGCTCCCCGGCCCCCGGCGTCTACGCCGGCTTCCATCGCAATACCGGCTTACGGGCGGCGGTCACTTCATCTACCTTGCTGGTGCGCGTGCCGTAGGGAGCGTTCTTCACCATCTCCGGTTCTGTCTCCACTTCCTTGGCTATGGAGATCATGGCTTCGATGAATTGATCGATCTCCAGCTTGCCCTCGGTTTCCGTAGGCTCGATCATCAGGGCGCCGTGCACGATCAGCGGGAAGCTCACGGTGTATGGATGGAAGCCGTAATCGATCAGCCGCTTGGCGATCTCGCCCGTCCGCACCCCGAGCTTGGCTTGCCGGTCGTCGCTGAAGACCACTTCGTGCATATTGGGCGAAGGGTACGGCAGGTCGAAGTAGGGCTCCAGTTGTTTGCGGATGTACACGGCGTTGAGCACCGCGTCCATGGTGGCGTTGCGCAGTCCGGGACCGCCGTGCGCCAGGATGTAGGCCAGAGCCCGCACCAGCACGCCGAAGTTGCCGTAGAAGGCCTTCACGCGGCCAATCGAGTTCTTGCGCTTGTAATCGAACGTGAGCTTCTTGCCGGACCGCTTCAGCCGCGGCGTGGGCAGAAAAGGTTCCAGCACCTGCTTCACGCACACCGGACCCGCGCCCGGACCGCCGCCGCCATGCGGCGTGGAGAATGTCTTGTGCAGATTCAGGTGCAGCACGTCCACGCCGAAATCGCCGGGCCGCGCCATCCCCACCAGCGCGTTCATGTTGGCGCCGTCCATGTACAGCATGGCGCCCTTCTGGTGCAGAATCTCGGCCACCCGGACGATGTTTTCCTCGAACACGCCCAGCGTATTGGGGTTGGTCACCATGAGGGCGGCCACGTCTTCATTCACCAGACCTTCGAGCGCCGCCAGGTCCACCCCGCCGGTGCTGCTGGATTTGATATTTTCCACGGCGTAGCCCGCAATCGCCGCCGTGGCGGGATTGGTGCCGTGGGCCGAATCGGGAATCAGAATCTTCTTGCGCGGGTTGCCGCGCTTCTGCAGCAGCGCGCGAATCAGCAGAATGCCGGTGAGTTCGCCATGAGCGCCGGCGGCCGGTTGGAGCGTCACCGCGTCCATGCCGGTAATTTCCGCCAGCGTCAGTTCCAGCCGCTCCATCACCTGCATGCAGCCTTGCGACAGCGGCTTCCGGCTGGTAGGGATGCGCCCAGGCCAAGCCTTCAATGCGCGCCACCAGTTCGTTGATCCGCGGGTTGTACTTCATCGTACAGGAACCCAGCGGATACATGCCGTGGTCGATGGCGTAATTCCAGGTCGAAAGCCGCGTGAAGTGGCGGATGGCCTCCACTTCGCTGACTTCCGGAAAGCCTTCGATCTCGGCGCGCACGTTCTCCGCGCCCAGCGCCTCCGCGGCATCCACCGCGGGCACATCCAGTTCGGGAAGCTGATACGCCTTTTTGCCCGGCGAACTGCGCTCGAAGAGCAGCGCTTCATTCTGCGAAAGATGCTGGCGGACTTTGTTGATCATGCCAGCACCTCCGCGACTTCCGTGGCCGCGCCGGTTGAACCGCCTGCCCTAAGGTATCCATATCGCCCTTTCGCGACATCTCCGTGGCGCAGAGCAACATGCAATCCGCCAGTTCGGGATAGAAGCGGCCCAGCGGCAGCCCGCCAATGATTTTCTTTTTCAGCAAGGCTTTATTGACCGCGTCGGGTGAGCCGACCTTGGCGACGAATTCGTTGAAAAATTTCCCGCTGAAACGCGGCGTCAGCTTGCCGGCCAGGTAATGCGCCTTGGCCAGGTTCTGTTCCGCCAGTTCCCGCAGCCCCAGCTTGCCGTATACCGACATGAACACCGTCGCCATCAGCGCGATCAACGCCTGGTTGGTGCAGATGTTGCTGGTGGCCTTCTCGCGGCGGATGTGCTGCTCGCGCGTGGCCAGCGTCAGGCAAAAGGCCCGATTGCCGCGCGAATCGGTAGTCTGCCCCACCAGCCGCCCCGGCATCTGCCGGATCAGCTTTTCCTTGGTGGCGATAATGCCCGCGTAAGGGCCTCCATAGCTCGGCGTGATGGCGAAGCTCTGCAATTCGCCCGCTACGATATCGGCATCCGCGGGCGGCTCCAGAATGCCCAGCGAGACCGCTTCCGTAAAAATCACTACCAGCAGAGCGCCGCGCTTGTGCGCGATCTCCGCGGCAGCCTTCACCTGGTCCACGATGCCGAAGAAATTAGGCGATTGGACAATCACCGCGCCGGTGAAATCGTCCATCTTGCGCTCCAGGTCTTCCAGGTCGAGCGTCCCGGCGCCGTCCACATAGCCGAATTCCTCCACCGGCATCCCTTGGTTCCGGGCATAAGTGCGCAGCACTTCGCGGTATTCGGGATGCACCGTTTTGGCTACCAGCACCCGGCCCTTACCGGTGGCGCGAACGGCCATCATGGCGGCTTCCGGCACGGCGGTCGAGCCGTCGTACATCGAGGCGTTGGCCACGTCCATGCCGGTCAACTGGCAGATCATGGTCTGGAATTCGAAGATAGCCGTGAGTGTCCCCTGCGAGATTTCCGCCTGGTAGGGTGTGTACGACGTCAGAAACTCACCGCGCGACACCACCGTATCCACCAGCACCGGGCGATAGTGGCGATATACGCCGGCGCCCAGGAAACTCGTATACCCTATGCCGTTCTCAGCAGCACGCTGCGTAAAATACTCGACAATCTCGTATTCGGAGATCCCCGGCGGCAAATCCAGTGGGCGATGCAGGCGCGCCGCTTCGGGCAAATGCGAAAACAGTTCTTCGGGGGACCCGGCGCCGCACACATCCAGCATCTGGCGGCGTTCAGATTCAGACTTCGGAAGATAGCGCAACTACTTTTCAGCTCCTATATAAGTTTGATAATCCGCGGCGGTCATAAGATTCTCAACTTCCGCGGGGGCGCTCAATTTCACCTTCACCAGCCACGCCGCGCGCATGAGGATCTTCGTTCAACTTCTCCGGCGAATCGGCCAGAAGCGCGTTGGCTTCCAGCACTTCGCCGCTCACCGGCGAATAGACGTCGGAAACGGCCTTCACCGATTCCACCGACCCGAGCGATTTGCCCTGCTCGATGTGGGCGCCGGGCTTGGGCAGATCGACATAAACGATATCGCCCAGCTCCTCTTGTGCGTGATCGGTAATCCCGATCGTTCCGGTGTCTCCTTCCACGTGGATCCACTCGTGTTCCTTGGTGTAGCGGAAGTTTTCTGGATACATTGTCTATTTTGCTCGCTTGTAAAACGGAGTTTCCACCGTCACCGCATCCACAGGCTGGTTGCGGATCATAATCTGGATGGCCTTGCCCGGCTGCGCCTGCGCCGTGGGCAGGTAGCAGAGTCCAATGTTCTTACCCAGAGTCGGCGAAGGCGAGCCGCTGGTGACCCAACCGGCAGGCGCGCCGTCCAGGTAAACTTCATACCCATCGCGGCCAATGCCCCGGCCGCGCATTTCGAAACCCACCAGCCCGCGCGTGATGCCGCTCTCCTTCTGCTTCAGCAGCGCGGCGCGCCCCACGAATTCGCCCTTGTCGAGCTTCACAATCCAGTCGAGTCCGGCCTCCAAAGGTGAAATCGAAGCATCGATCTCGTGCCCGTACAATGCCATCTTGGCTTCCAGCCGCAGCGTATTGCGCGCGCCTAATCCCGCCGGTTTGATGCCGAACTCAGCGCCCGCATCCAACACCAGTTTCCACAGGCGCGCTGCCTCCGAGGGCGGCACGTAGATTTCGAAGCCGTCTTCGCCAGTGTAGCCGGTGTGCGCGATCCGCGCGGGCGTGCCGGAGACTTCGCCATCGGTAAACCAATAATACTTGATGGCCGCCAGATCTACCGGGGTCAACTTCTGCAGCGTGGCGCGGGCCTTGGGACCCTGGATCGCCAACTGCGCGTACTTGTCGCCGTTATTCTCCACCTGGGCGTCGAACCGGTTCAAGGAGCGGATGTGCTCGAAATCCTTGTCCTGGTTGGAGGCGTTCACGCACAGGAAATAATGATCGTCGGCCACTTTGTGAACCAGGATATCGTCCACGAATCCGCCGTGCTCGTAAAGCAGGCCGGAATAATGCGCCTGGCCCACCTTCAGCCTGGCCACGTTGTTCGTGGTGACAAAATCGGTGAGCTTGCCCGCCTCCGGCCCGCGGATCTCCAGCTCTCCCATGTGGCTCACATCGAAGAGACCCACGGCCTTGCGCACGGTGTTGTGCTCATCGATGATCCCGGAATACTGCACCGGCATATCCCACCCGCCGAAATCGACCATCCTGGCGCAAAGGTCGCAATGGAGGGAATGCAGCGGCGTAACGCGGAGCGAAGACGCTTCAGGCATGAAAATTCAGGCTAACAGCACCCAAAAGGGGGTGTCAATGTGGCAGTTTCTCTGGGAGCCCGCCTCCCTTCCCTTGGTGGGGCACAGGGCATACCGATGGTAGGAGGCCTGGATTCACGCTTCACCCAGGCCCATGGCAGGCTGTGAGGCAGTTTCGCACGTGCGTGATGCCTCCTCCGAAAGCGGCGCATTCGGAGTTTGTATGTCGGTTTGTGCCGGCTACAAGATACATATCGGCCATATTTCGATTCGCGACAAGCCTGTCAATCGTTCGGCCTTGCTACCTGCCGAATGTTATGGAGCAGGGTGGGGGGTATGTGAAAATAGTACTTACGTGATTGTCATCGATGGCATCTACTACGCTCTGGGCCTGGGGAGCGCCGGCGCGCTGATCGCCTGGCTCTCCAACCCGGCATTCGCCGCTCCGCTGTGGCTGCTGGCCCTGTTCTGCCTCTACTTCTTCCGCGACCCCGAGCGCGTAATTCCTCCGGGACCGGTAGCCGTTTCGCCCGCCGACGGCAAGGTGGTCGCGGTGAAAGCCGAAGGCCCCGAACTTCAGCGCATCAGCATCTTCCTGAATGTTTTCAACGTGCATGTGAACCGCACGCCCATCGGCGGCACCATCGCCAAGGTGCAGTATCAGAAAGGCCAATTCCACGTGGCCAGCCGCGAAGAATGCTCCACGCAGAATGAACAGAACGTGGTGACCGTGCAGGGCGATGGCGCCACCGTGGTATTCAAACAGATTGCCGGACTGATCGCCCGCCGGATCGTCTTTAACAAGCAGGTCGGCGACAAAGTGGCTGCCGGCGACAGGATCGGCCTCATCAAGTTCGGTTCGCGCACGGACGTTCTCCTGGGGCCGGAATGGGAAATTACGGTCAAGCCCGGCATGAAAGTCGCCGGTGGATCCAGCATCATTGCCCGCCGCAAGGACCGGCCTTAAATTCATGGGACTACGAGAACGGCTCGTCGATCCGCGCTCTCCGGACCGCCGTCCGCGCAAGGCCGCCTATGCCCTGCCCACACTGTTTACCGCCGGCAACGTGTTCCTTGGGTTCGTTGCCATCATGCGATGCTTCCACGGGGCCATGCTGGCCGCCACCGGCGCGCCGGGAGCGGCCGACCAGTTTGTAGTGGCCGCCCAGGCCATCGGCGCCGCCGTCTTCCTGGACGGGTTGGATGGCCGCATCGCCCGCATGACCAATACCACCAGCGATTTCGGCCGCGAAATGGATTCGCTCGCCGATGTCATCAGCTTTGGCATCGCGCCCGCCTTCCTGGCGTGGGCGTGGGGCGTTAATTTCGTGGGGGCGGGCCTTTCCCACGATTTCCAGGATAATCTGCAAAACGCCGGAACCTTTCTTTCTTTCCTGTTCCTGATCTGCGGCGCCGCGCGCCTGGCCCGCTTCAACATCCAGCACAATCCCACGCCCAAGAATCCGGGACGGCCCGACCGCAAATACTTCGTCGGCCTCGCCATCCCCGCCGCCGCTTCGGTGGTGGCCTCGATCGTCTACGCCGCCGGCGGCGAGCCCATCACCTGGTGGCCGCTATCGGTCGCCTGGATGGCCCTTCTGATGGTGCTGGGATTCCTGATGGTCAGCACCTGGCGCTATTACAGCTTCAAGGGCATCAATCTCAGCAAAGGCTATCCGTGGCTCATCATGATTCTGCTGGCCGCGGTGATTTACGGCATTGTCCATTGGGCCAAAATCCTCTTCCTGGCAATGGCCCTCAGCTACATGGCCAGTGGTATTCTGATCCGCCTGGGCGGTATTCTGCGCCGGCACTGGCGTCATGGAGAACATAAAGCATAAATGAAGACCGCCGCATTGATCGGTTCCGAAACCCTCATGGGCCGCGAAATCCGCGACATTGTCGCCACCGGCAAGCCCAGCTTCGACCTTCGCCTGATTGCCGCCGACGATGAAGAGCCCGGCCGCCTGACCCGCGTAGGCGACGAGCTGGCCACCGTGGTCAAGCTCAACGCCGTCAATCTGGTGGACGCGGGAGCGGTGTTCCTCGCCGGCTCCCCCGAATTCAGCCGCAAGGCGCTGGCGCTGGCGGCCGGCCCGGTCATCGACCTTACCGGCGTTACCGAAGATCGTCCCGAAACCCGCCTGCGCGCTCCGTATATCGAAGAGGACGACGAAGAGTCGCCGCGAACCGGAACGGTTCACCTGATCGCGCATCCCGCCGCCATCGCCCTGGCGCTGTTCCTGCGCCGGCTCCAGAGGCACGATCCGGTTCGCCGCTCGGTGATCCAGATTTTCGCTCCGGCCAGCGAGCACGGAATGCAAGGCGTCGAAGAACTCCAACAGCAGACCGTCAGCCTGCTTTCGTTCAAAAGCTTGCCCAAGGCGGTCTTCGACAACCAGCTTAGCTTCAACCTGCTGGCCAAGTACGGGGAAGAAGCGCCCCGCCCGCTGGACGATGTGGAACAGCGCATCGAGCGGCACCTGGCCACGCTGCTGGCGCTGCCCGGACACGGCGAAGGCGCGCCGCCGCCCTCGGTCCGGGTGGTGCAGGCGCCGGTATTTCACGGTTACAGCTTCTCGGCGTGGGTGGAATTCGATGGCAATCCCGGGGTGGAGGCGATCGAGAACGGGCTCGCCGCGCCCCATATCGAAGTGCGGTCCGGTGAGTTCGAGCCGCCTACCAACGTGGGGCAGGCCGGGCAGGCCGGCATTACCGTAGGCGGCATTGCGCCCGATCGCAGCGAGCCGGAGGCATGCTGGTTCTGGATTGTAGCCGACAACCTCCGCCTGGCCGCGGAAAACGCGGTGGCCGTAGCAAGGCAGATCTTATGAGGGTTTGGGCTCTGCTGCTGGCCGCGCTTTCGGGATGCGGCTATCACGTGGCCGGACATGCCGACCTCATGCCCAAAACCGTCAAGACCATCTCCGTAGAGGCATTCAGCAACCCCACTACCCGCTTCGAAATCGCGCGCATGCTGCCCGAAGATGTGACCCGCGAGTTCATCTCGCGCACCCGCTACCAGATTATCTCCGACCCCACCCAAGCCGATGCCGTCCTGAAAGGCGCCGTCACCAACTACGCCGCCTACCCCACCGTGGTCGATCCGGCCAGCGGACGCGCCACCGGCGTACAGGTGATTGTCAGTATGCAGATCACCCTCACCGAGCGCGCCACCGGCAAAGTGCTGTACCAGCGCAACAGTTTCGAGTTCCGTGAACGGTACACCATCTCTATTAACCCGCAGGCCTATTTCGACGAGAGCGGCACCGCCATGGCGCGCGTCAGCAAAGACGCCTCGCGCAGCATCGTCACCGCCATTCTGGAGAATTTTTGAGCATGACTCCGGCGCAACTGCAGGCGCGCATCCGCAAGGGCGCCATTCCGCCCGCTTTACTGCTGCTGGGTCCGGAAGCCTACGAGCGGCGCCGGCTCAAAGACGCGCTCTTGGCCACTGTTCCCGAAGGCTCCGTCACCTATCACGACCTGGCCGAACTGGCCCTGGCCGAAGTTCTGGACGATGCCCGCGCGCTCTCGCTTTTTGCCGCCGAGCGGCTCATCTGGGTGGTGAACGGCGAAGCCGCCCTGCCGCGAGGCCGCGCCATCGACGACGATTCCGAAGGCGAATCCGGCGGCGTCTCCGATGCCGCCCCCCTGGCCGCGTATCTGAAGGATCCGACCCCCGGCACGGTGCTGGTATTCGAGGCCGCCCGCTTCGATTTCGAAGGCGAAGACAAACGCAAGCAGGATCGCGTGCGCAAGTTCTATTCGGCCATTCAGGACGTGGTGGAACTGCGCCGCATCCCGGCCCACGAAGCCCGCCAGGAGGCCGAATCGCTGGTGCGCGCCGCCGGCTTTCGCATCGATCCCGACGCACTCGATCTGCTGGTGGAAGCGCTGGGCGCGGATGTCTCGCGGATCGCCGTGGAAATCGAAAAACTGGCGTTGTTCGCCGGCAACCGTCCCGTGGGCGTGGACGATATCGCCGCCCTCGTGCCCGATGCCCGCGCCACCAACGTGTTCGCCCTGGTGAATGCGCTGGGCCGCCGCGACCGCGCCCGCTCCCTGGAAATTCTGGATACCCTGACCCGCGACGGCGAATACCTGCCGCTCGCCCTGGCCTTCCTCTCCACGCAATTCCGCATGGCGCTGGTGGCTCGCGAAGCCGGCCTCAAAAGCGCCTCGCAGATTCAGGGACACTTCACCAAAATGGGGGTTCCGATGTGGGGCCAGCGCGCCGAGCAGGTCTATCAAACGGTCGCAAAGTTCGGCAGACCGCAACTCCAACGCGCCATGAAACTGATTTACGAGGCGGACAAAGGACTACGCGACGCGCGGCCGGACGACCGCATCGTCATGGAGCGCTTCATTCTGCAACTGGTGGGATGAAGTCTACGCCTGCAGCGCTTTTACGCGCAGATGCAGCTTGCTCTTGTAGCGGGCGGCAGTGTTCTTCTTGATGATCCCCCGCTTCGCCGAACGGTCGATCAATGAAAATGTCTTGGGAAGCAACTCGCCGGCAGCCTTGGCATCTTTCGATGTAATGGCGCGCCGCATGGCGCGAATGCCATGGCGCAACGTGCTCTTGTTCTGGCGGTTGAATTCCGTACGCCGTTCGGTCTGACGCACCCGCTTGAGTGCCGAATAAGTATTGGCCATCTTTACTAAATCTAATCCTTACAGAGTCTTTGAGTCTTTAGAATAGCGCAAGGGGCGGGATCGGGGCAACTGGGGGTAGCGCCTTGGAAGTCAGTCCCGTTCATCCCCTTCCTCAAGCCTTGCCTGCTCGATCTCGCGCGCCAGCACCTTCAGGTCTGGTCCGCCGGAACGGAGATCGGTAACGAAGCCGTCCGCGTCGATTCCGTGCTCTTCCAGGGCCAGCAGCAGATCCTCGACGTGAAGGGGGGCCGTCTTACCCTTAGCGCCTTCTTCTCCTTTCAACGACGCCCGCAACTCGCGTGCCTCCCGCACCCCTTCAGACGATTTCCGCGCAGCCGCTAATCGAAACCACGCGTAAGCCTCGATTAGCTTGCCGGCATTGAACCGGATGACGCCCATACCGACCATGGCGTCCGTATCGGCGCCTTCGGCCGCCGCGAGCATCCACTTTTCAGCCTCCACCACGTCCAGTTTGACGCCGTAGCCATAGTAGTAGAGACGGGCCAGGCAGAACTGGGCGCGCGGGAGCCGCCCCTGCCACGCGGCGAGCCGGTACCATCTTGCCGCGCTGCGGTATGCCTTTTCCCTTTCAAAGACCTCCCCCAGGAGGTGCTGCGCTTCGGCATGGCCCTTCTTGGCCGCGTAGGTCAGGCGCTTCTTGGCTTCAGGGATGTCGTTGAATTGGTAGGCAACCTTGCCCTGCGTGAACGGATCCATAGGTTCTGAGGCCACCGAGGAAACGGTTGTTGCGGCCCCCGGGCCAACTGAGGTAAGTTTCAGAATCGCAGACGGGCCGCAAGGGAGTCAACCGCGGGAAGGCGGTAGATTTCCTTCTTTCGATTCCCTGCCCCCGCCAGTGCTATCCTCTGACTAAGGTACCTGGATGCGTCTGCGGAAGGTTTTCGGGCGGGTGGCTGGCTGCCTCGTATTCCTGAGCGCGCTCTACGCCTTCCAGCGTCCCTTCCGCGAACTTCCCGGCGTCGAATATCCGCTGGGCGACATTCCGCTTCCCCGCGACTACCAGGAAAAGACGGAGTGGGCCTTCGCCCGCCTGATGTTTCCGCCTGGCCCCCTCAACGGCTACCAGGGCCGCGACTACCCGTGGCGCGAAGGCAATTCGCTCTGGAGTCAGGATTATCCGCGCGCCGACCGGCACTTCTCCCTGGCCGTCCGCCGCCTCACCCGCGTGCATGTCCGCTCCGTGGAACAATTGGTGGATCTCGATCAGGGCGACGCCTACGATTGGCCCTGGCTGTACGCCGTGCAGGTGGGCGAATGGGGCCTCACCGATAAGCAGGGCCAGGAACTCCGCGAATACTGCCTGCGCGGCGGCTTCTTTATGGCCGACGACTTCCATACCACTTCCGAATGGAACGAATTCGCCACCCGCATGCAGAAAGCGTTTCCCGATCATCCCATCGTGGACGTGCCCGATTCCGACCCCATCTATCACACCGTCTACGACGTCGTCGATAAGCTGCAATTGCCCGGCTGGGCGCACCTCCGCCGCGGCTATAAAGACAGCGTCCCCATCCTCGGCATCTATAACGACCTCAGCGGGAAGGGCGCGCACTGGCGCGGCATCTACGATGACAAAGGTCGGCTAATGGTCGCCATTTCGTACAATTCCGACGTCGGCGACGCCTGGGAATATGCCGACGACCCGCGCTATCCCGCGAATTTGGCCGACCAGGCCATCCGCTTGGGCGTCAATTACATTATTTACGCCATGACTCACTAGAGCGATCGCAGAAATGCCGGCCGCGCTCGTAGCCGTGGCGAAACGCTTTGGAATCCCAGGTATCCGGGTACGACCACTTGAGGCAATCGGCCGCTTCGTCTACGGTCTTCCCGCGGCACGGCCGGCGGAGCGCCGCTTCGAAACCCTGCCGGTACGGACCCTGGTCCAACTCGAAGTTCTCGCCCAGCGCCTCATAATGCGTTCGCTCGTCATCCCGAAGACCCAGCCACCAGTCTTCATGCGCTGCGTCCAGGCTTTCCGCGCCAGCGTCTTTCATCACCGTTTCCGCACGCTGTTTTTCCTTGTCGTCGTTGACGAAGGCGAAGAGTACCGACCGGCCTTGCCGGAGCGCGTCTTCATAGAAATACAACTCATCGGAAGGGATGCCTTCGGTGCTCTCGACATCGCCCCGGCTGCCGAGTTCGGCGCCGGCCGCCAGGCCGCCCACGCCCAGCAGGGCCGCGCCGGCAATCCCGACGGCAATCACGGGCCCCACACCCGGAATCAGCGCCGTGGCCGCCACGCCCAGTTCGAACCCGCCCGCCATGCCGACGGCCGCGCCCACCACGCCTCCGATCGCCGCGCCCACACCAGGCTGTTCGGTGTCCGACGTGCCGATGGAGTGAATCTCCTTTTCACTGTCACCGGGGTAGAGCAGGCTCACTTGTTCCGCCGGGAACCCGGAGTTCCTCAATTCCACCGCTGCCGTTCGGGCCACTTCACGAGAGCGAAAAACACCAGCCACAGTTTCCATACCGTTAGTGAAGTGCACGTGACTGGCCAATCTTCAATGTAAAGCGGAATACACTTGCGGATTCGACAGGCTCATGGCTCATTTCCTGGCCGGGCCGGTTTTCGCCCGTTAGGGTTTCGTTGAACGTGGAGTTGATAGATCCGGTCTGTTGAGCAAACACTCTCCGTATAAATCCAGTATCGATCGCCATAGCTGGCTACAACCTGATTCAAGGCCGTCAAGAGCGTCACGTTCTCAAGCTTCCATTCCTGACCTTTCGGGAGTGGCTCCGGAACTCCGTTCACCACGCGCGGTGGCGCTTGCAATCCTCCTCTGTCCTGCAGGCTCCCCTTGATCGATACTTCGGCAAGGCGTCGCTTCACGGCGCTCGATTGAAAAAGACGTTCCGCGCTGACAATAGGCACTTCGCTTGTATTCCATGCAACATGTTCGATCTGAACGTCCATTACCGCGGGCAGGCCTGGTTTTGGGAGGAAGTTGATTACTCCATCACGGACAGTCCAATAGTTGTTCGGGAACGCCCCGGCCACCGCATCGAGTGCCCTCGAAACCGAAAAGCCCGACGGAACGCTCACTGTGCTATGAGCCTCATCCTCACAACCGCGGGTAAATATCGCACCGCCCGGATGAGAGCTAATCCCGAGAATCTCCCCAAACACCCCGCTCGCGGGCTGAAGTACGGCTGACACATCGCGCGAGATATGTTTGGTCTAACTCAGCCCTAGTCACTTGACGCAGTTGCAGAGTAAGCGCTACGGAAGACAGTCCAAGGAGAGCAATTAGGGTCGCTATGCCATGCTTAAACATTCGGAGCCTTCTCCTGGTCCTCCCGGTCTGATCGCTGCAACATGCAGGCTATCAATTCTTAATTCTTTTCGGCCGGCGGCGTTATGGCCTTGCCGGCCTCTTCCAAAGAGTCCTTCATTTTCAGCAGCGGAATGCCTTCTTCCATCCACTTCGGCGCGGGCTTGTCCATCAGGTAGTGGTCGAAGAATTCCTTCATCCGGACGGTGTAGTCCTTCATGTTTTCCGGCTTGCGCAGGCCGTGATTTTCGCCTTTGTATTCCAGCATCATCACCGGCTTGCCCATCCGCCGCAGCGTGTTGAAGTACTCGATGCCCTGTGTCCGATCCACCGCGCCGTCCTTATCGTTGTGCAGAATCATCAGCGGCGTGTGCACGTTCTTCGCGTGATACACCGGCGAGTTGCGAATGTAGGCTTCCATGTTGTCCCAATAGCCGCCGGTGAACCGGCCCTGGCTGCTTTCGAAGATCGGCATGATTCGCGCCGCCGGTGTTCCAGTAGATCAGGCTGTACATGCCGACCATGTCGGTCAGCGGAGCGCCCGCCACGGCGGCGTGGAAGATGTCCGTCTGCGTCACCAGGAACGCCGTCTGATATCCGCCCCACGAATGGCCGTGAATCCCGACCTTCTGCGCGTCCACGACGCCGGTGGCGATCGCCGCCTTCACCGCCGGCACCACGCAAGCCACCGCCGACATGCCGGGTCGTTCACCTTATAAACGATATCCGGCTCCAGCACCGCGTAACCGTTGCTGGTGTAATGCGGCGATGTTGAAGCCGTTGTATCCCGGCTGCGGATAGTTGTTGGCGCATCTGCGATAGCTTCTCGTAGATGTAGACCAGCGTCGGATACTTCTTGCCTGCTTCGTAATTCGCCGGCAGCCACAGCGCGGCCTGCAGTTTCTCGCCGCGCGTGCTGGTGTAGTCCACCAGCCGGACGCCGCTCGTCCACAGAAAATCCTTCTGCTGCGGATTGGCGTCGGTCACCTTCTCGCCCGTGCGCCAGCGTCGCGTCCGCCACGTAGAAATCGGGATACTCTTTGGCGGTTTCGCGCGTGTACAAGTACATGTCGGCCTTCTTCGCCTTCATCAACTGGGTGAAGGCGGCGTCGTCCCATTGCAGCATGCGGATCGCCGGGCTTGCCGGGCTCGATCACGCCGATGCCGCCCTTCTTGGTCCACTCGCCGTACACCGGCACATAGATCGGCGCGGAAAGGTCGATCCCCTTTTCTTCGGGATCCAGGCGGAACGGGCGCTGGTAGCGGATCTTGTCCTTCTTGCCGTTGACCGTCAGGTTCCCGCCCTGCCGCCGTCGACCGGCACTTTCCAGATGTCCCAGCCGTCGCTCAGCAGCACCGCGGCACTGTCCTTGGTCCAGCCGTACGATTGCGTCGGCGGCTTCACCACATTGTGATCGTCTTCCGGTATCCCAGAAGGTGGACGGGATCTGTTTGGTGAGTTCGGTGGATTTGCCGCTCTCCATGTCGTAGGCGAAGAAGACGCCGTCGTCGTAATAGAGGAAGCGCGTGCCGTCCGGGCGACGCGGCCATCACGTGCGCCGCCTTGCGCAGCGCCAGCTTGCGCTCGCCGGTCGCGAGGTTCACCACGTAGACATCCTGATAGTGCCGGCCGTCCAGATTGCCCGTTAATTCGTACTCGCGGATGTCCACGCCCATGAGCGAACTTCTGCTCCGGAGTGACGCTCACCTGGCGCAGAGAGTCGTCCGCCAGCCGCAGGAATTTCTTCTCGGTCGGGAAAATAGGCGGCCAGGAAGCTGAAATTCTTGTCGGCGGTCTCCTGCACCTGCTGCTGCGATTGCAGGCGCGGATCCTTGTAGTGCCATAACACCAGCGACGGCTTGTCCTCTTCCGGCGGCGCCGGGCGCGGCGGAGCGG
The DNA here is from genome assembly GCA_963835555.1 of uncultured Solibacteraceae bacterium. Classification (GTDB taxonomy): domain Bacteria; phylum Acidobacteriota; class Terriglobia; order Bryobacterales; family Bryobacteraceae; genus Sulfopaludibacter. The sequence continues at coordinate 158,230 of CAWIGC010000039.1, forward strand.
CGGCGGTGTCTCCCTCGGTTGGCGCGGCGTCGCGCGCGCCCGGCTTTTTGGGCTTCACCTCGTGCAACCCGAACACCAGCCCGGAAAGATCCTGCCGCCACGCGGCGGCGCGCGCCGATGCCACCGTCATACCGGCGGGAAAGCTCTTATCGTCCTTCGGATCGAACACCACCTTGGTCGGCTTGGCGGCGTGCAGATCCTTGAACGCGACCACGCTGTACAGCTTGTCCTCGAAGCCCTTGTCCTCCACGCCCTTGAGCGCCGTGAAGGCGTCGCCCTTCTCGGTCCACGCCAGGCTCTTGTAGACTGCCGTCCCGCTATCCAGCGGAAGCACCTGTCCCGAGTCCAGGTTTTCCAGGGCCACGCCGTTGCCGGCCTTATCCTGCGCATCGATGATCCAGGCCAGCGCGTCGCCCTTCTTGTTGAAGGCGAATTCGGACACGTTGCCCACGTTCATTTCGCTGCCGCCGGCCAGGTCGTACAGCAGCAGATCGCTGCCCGAAGGCCGCTCGGGCGGAGTAGCGCCGCCGGGCGGAGTCGCCGCCGCATTGCCGCCGCCCGCGGGTGCGTCGGCGCCGAAGCGGTGCACCGCCAGCACGCTGGATTTCTCGCCTGAAAACGCGAAGCGCCGGGCTTTTTCGAACTCCACCTTCTTTCCCGTGGCCAGTTCCACCAGCACGGCCTTGGGATGGATGGTGCGGCGCTGCGCCTTCATGCGTTTGGCATCGCGCGTCAGAGGGTACGCCGGGAAAACCACCCACTTGGAATCTTCCGAGAACTCGGGACCGCCCGCCGCCGCTCCCGCCGCGGCCGCTCCCCTCCCCGGCGCGCCACCGCCGGCCGGCGCGGGCGAAGAGGCTGTCCGGTCGCCGGCCGGGTACCGCTCTTCCTTGCCCGTCTTGAGGTTGCGCACCACCACCTCGGCATTGCCTTCCGCCGGCGCTATGCGGTACGCAAACCATTCGCCGTTGGCCGAAACCACCGGCGCCTGAATGCGCTTCCAGCTCAAAATGTCCGCGAGTTGCAGAGGCTTCTGCGCCTGTCCAAACGCACCGAACGCAAGCAGGGTGAGAAAGAGAATCCGGCTCTTCATATAGGCCGGATCGTATCACAAAGCACCCGGCGCGGGACCGCCGGAGCCGCCTTCTACTTATCTTCCTCAGGCTTCTTCGCGCCCTCGGAAAGCAGCGGCATCGAGCCTCCGCTGGCGGGATTGAGCAGGCCGGTCTTGGTGTATAGCAGCAGCTTGTCGCGCGTGTCGGTGATGTCCAGGTGCCGCATGGTGAGCTGCCCGATGCGGTCCTGCGGCGAGAACGTCGATTCGCCTTTTTCCATGGTCAGCCGCTCCGGCTTGTACGTGAGGTTCGGACTGGTCGTATCGAGGATCGAATAATCGTTGCCGCGCCGGAGTTCCACGCGTGACTTCGCCGGTGATGGCGCGCGCCACCCACCGCTGCGCGGTCTCCCGCAGCATCATGGATTGCGAATCGAACCAGCGGCCCTGATACAGCAGGCGGCCCAGCCGGAGTCCGTTCATGCGGTACTGCTCGATGGTGTCCTCGTTGTGGATTCCGGTCACCAGCCGTTCGTATCCGATGAAAAGCAGCGCCAGCCCCGGAGCTTCGTAAATCCCGCGGCTCTTGGCTTCGATGATGCGGTTTTCGATCTGATCGGACATGCCCAGCCCGTGGCGCCCGCCGATGGCATTCGCCTCCAGCACCAGTTGCACCGGGTCGTCATACGTCACGTGGTTGAGCGCCACCGGCTGGCCCTCTTCGAACCGGATGGTGACCACTTCCGGCTTGAATCGGCCACATCGTCGCGCCAGAAGGGCACGCCCATGATCGGCTCGACGATCTTGACGCCTTTATCCAGATGCTCCAGGTCCTTGGCTTCGTGCGTCGCGCCCCAGATATTGGAATCGGTCGAGTACGCTTTCTCCACGCTCATCTTGTAGGTGAGACCGCTGCGGATCATGTACTCGGACATTTCCTTGCGCCCGCCCAGCTCATCGATGAAAGCCTGGTCGAGCCACGGCTTGTAGATGCGCAGCGCCGGATTGGCCAGCAGGCCGTAGCGGTAGAAGCGCTCGATATCGTTGCCTTTGAAGGTGCTGCCGTCGCCCCAGATGTGGACGTCGTCTTCCTTCATGGCGATCACCAGCATGGTGCCGGTGACGGCGCGGCCGATCGGCGTGGTGTTGAAGTAGTGTACGCCGGCCGTCGAGATGTGGAACGCGCCCGCCTGCAGCGCCGCGATGCCTTCCGCTACCAGTTGCTTGCGGCAATCGATCAGGCGCGCCTTTTCGGCGCCGTACTGCAGGGCGCGGCGCGGAATCTCGTCGTAATCGGGCTCATCGGGCTGGCCCAGATTGGCGGTGTAGGAATAGGGAATGGCGCCCTTGGCGCGCATCCAATGGATGGCGGCGCTGGTATCGAGTCCGCCGGAGAAAGCCAGGCCTACTTTTTCGCCCTCAGGCAGCTTCTGCAGAATGTTTCCCATTTGAAAGATTAGGATAGCGTGAGTCGCGGTCCTCCGGCCTCACTCCCATCCAGCACAGTGCGCCCGCCAGGTAGAGCGCCGCCATAAGGCACAGCGGCAGCGTCCAGTTGGCGCGATGCTGCACCAGGTATCCGAAGACCATGGGACACAGGATGCCGCCGATCTGACCGGACGTGTTCATGGCCGCGCTGAGCACTCCGGAGTGCGCGCCGCCCAGGTCGATGCACGTGCTCCACGCCGCGCCCAGCAGGAAGTTCGAGGCGGCCCCGGCCACGCCGATCAGGATGGCGCAAGCGAGGGCGCTCGGCGTCAGGGTGCCGGCCAGCAGGAACATTCCCGCGGCGGCAAGAGAGACTCCGCCCACCGCGGCGCGGCCGATCCGCAAGCCATAGCGCCGCGTCAGGCGGTCCGTGGCGATGCCCCCGAAAAGATCGGCGAGCACGCTCAGCGTGAGCGGCAGCCCGGCCAGCAGGCCGAGCGGGAATCCCGAATATCCGCGCACATCCCGCAGGTAGGCGGGCAGCCAGGTGACATAGAAATTGAAGCCGTAGCTTTGCGTGAAGTACATCAGGCAGAGCGCGGCGACGCTGCGATTGGCCAGCAGCGCGGCCCAATCCGTGCGCCCTTCGGTTCGTGCCGGGGCGGCGCGTCCCGCCTCGATATAGGCGCGCTCCTCCGCGTTGGCCGCGGGATGCTCCGCAGGCGTGTCCCGAAACCAGCGGTACCAGAACACCGCCCACAGAAATCCAACCGAACCGAAGATGGCGAACAGCGCGCGCCAGGGAAGATGAACCAGCAGCGCCGTGACCAGCAGCGGCGTCAGCCCGCCCGCTAGGTGCGCGCCCATAAAGAAGATACCCTGGGCCGTTCCCCGCTCGCCGATGGGGAACCACGCGGAAAAGGTGCGCGCCACGTTGGGCCATGCGCCCGCTTCTCCCGCTCCGAACAGGAATCGCGTGGCCAGCAGCCATCCGTAATTCGCCGCCGCGCCGGTGAGCATCGTGAAGCTGGACCACCAGGCCACGATTCGGGTCAGCACCCGCCGCGTGCCCACTCGGTCTCCCCACCAGCCCGTGGGAATCTCGAACAGAGCGTAGGCCAGGGTGAACGCGCTGAAGACCAGGCTCATCTCCACTTGCGAGAGATGCAGGTCGCGCATGATATCGGGCGCGGTCACCGCAATGCAGACGCGGTCGGTGTAGGTGATGGCAGCCAGCAGCACCGCCATGCCCAATACTTTGTAGCGCGCGCGTGTCCGGAGGGTCTGCATGTGCGGCGTGCCCATCCAGGTTATCGCACGGGCGCGATATCCTACGGGAGTATGGCGGAATTGCAGTTAATTCCCTGCGGGAAGTGCGGCGTCACCAATCGCGTGCCGGCGGAGAAGTTGCGCAGCGGGCGCGCCCCGGTTTGCGGACGCTGCAAGGCGCCTCTGGCGATCCGGCAACAGCCCGTGGAAATCACCGACGCCAACTTCGCGGCACAGGTGGAGCGCGCACCGCTGCCGGTCCTGATCGACATGTGGGCTCCCTGGTGCGGACCCTGCCGCTCCCTCGCGCCAGTGGTCGAGGAGCTGGCCATCGAGCTTTCCGGGCGGGTATTGGTCGGCAAGCTGAATGTGGATGAGAATCCCGTGATCTCCGGGCGTTTCCGCATTCAAAGCATTCCGGCCCTGCTGATCTTCAAAGATGGACGGGAAGTGGACCGCATCGTCGGCGCGCAGCCGAAGAGCGAGATCCTGCGGCGCGTCCAGGGCGTTCTGGGCTCTTGACAGGCTCCGATGGATCCGATTGAAGTCCGAGTTCGGGCCGCGAGACAGTTGATGATGTTACCGACTCGGGAGCAGAACGCGACGGCTTGTCGTGGTGCTGGTAATGTCGCCGAGTCCACTTCCGGGGCAAGGTCGTTCATGCCGCAAATGCCGGTTTCAGGAGAGCCGGGAGCGACGGACACGGCCACCACATTGGACAGAGCCGCTGCGCGCTGCCCTCGTCACGATTCTCGTGCACCGGTCCGCGTAGCGCATGACGATTCCTCTCGATGAGTGCCTCCCGGATTGTCTATTCTTTCGCCGTGAGGTGAAGAGGTTTCGTCCACCGGACGCCCTTCTCGTCAATCCCGAATGCGGCCGAGGCTCGCATCTCCTCTGTCACTCGCCAAGACCCGCGCACCCGGGCTTGGGCCGCCAGATTCAGGGCGAGCTTCTTGGGAAGCACGTCGGCTATCGCGTACTTGGACGGGTCGTATCCGTTGAGCGCGTCACCAGCCAGTTCGCCTATCGTGTGGCCGACCTCGTAATAATCGGCCCCGAGGCCCAGCAGAACCCCGCTCTCGATGTTAGCGGGGGCGCATGTGAAAACAGGAATCCTGCCCTGGTTGGCAGCCTTTACCACCGACTTGATGGCAACATCGACAGTATTGTCGCCGCCGACGAACAGGGCCTCGACGCCACGCGCCACCAGGGAATTTACGGCCTCATACACTCCGGTTGAACTTTCCACGTTGGCCTCGGCCAGCTCAATCCCGAGTTCCCTGGCCGTCGCGCGGGCGATCCGCATGCAAGCTTCCGAACAAGCCTCCGCCGGGTTCCACACCGAGCCCACGCGGCGCAATTGCGGATTGGCCTTGCGCGCCAATAGAAACACGTCGCGGACGGGTTGGAAGGTACCGACCCCGATCATGTGGCGGGGATGGCCGAGCGGCTTGCTCCTTTCCAATCCGACACCGGAAGCAAACGGGTCTGTCACAAGGCCGAAGACGTGCATCGCCTTTCCGGCAATATTGGCTGCCGCCATGGTTTGCAGGCACGGCGTACTGACCGTCAGAACCAGATCGAAGCTGCCATCGGACAAGGTACGGGAAATGCTGTTGGCGGTGGGCAAGTCGTTTTCCGCGTTAAACTGCTGAAGCCGGATGTTCTTGCCGTTCACCAGTCCCTTGCAGCGCAGCCCTTCGATGGCGCCCGCCACACCTTCATCGAGGATTGGACGGCTGTTGAACTTGAAGATAGCCACCCGTCGCATCTCGTGAGCGCCGGCAGCGTGCCGGCGCCAGTCCGAAAGCAGCAGCGCACCGGAAACGAAGATGATTAGGGCCAAACCGAGCCACAAGCGCCTGACAATCTGCCGCATCATAATCCATAATAAAGGATAGCGGGGTGTGTTTTCATGATTCAAGTCGAATCCACGAGCAAGAACGACATAACGGTGGTGCGGGTTACGGGGCGACTGGACGCCGCCACTTCAAACGAATTCGAACAAGCTTGCGGCAACGCGGTGGCTGCCGGGGCGCAAAGCCTGATACTGGAAATAAGCCAACTACGCTATGTAAGCAGTGCCGGACTTCGGGTGGTCTTGTCGGCGGCTAAGGTCGTACAGGGCAAGGGTGGGGTATTGCGCGTGGCCGGGCTCGGCGGAATGGTCCGGGAAGTGTTCGAGATCTCTGGATTCTCCGGGCTGTTCCCGCAGCACGAGTCGGTTGAAGCGGCTATTGCCGCGGCGGGGTAGCGCCATCAGGGGGAATGGGCTGTCGGACCGGCGGCAGTCCTGTTTGACTGCCAAGATGACTGCGAACGTCACCAATAAGGGTTTGCCTTATTACAACCTGCCGCCTTGCATCAATTTGGAATTTGGCAGACCTTAGTTGGCGCATGGCTTCCCCCTTAACTCGGGCTGTGACTTCCACCCAGAGAAACGAATATTAGCCGCTGCTCGCGTGGCGGATCACATGCGCTCGCAATCGGTTGCGGACCGTTTGTTCGAGCAGCCCTTGAACCGGAATCGACGCTCTTACCCAAACCATGGTTATCATACTTTCAGATCTTTAACGGGTGTATACTCGGGGCGGCTTGGAGTTTGGTGTCCGGCCTTGAGGAGTATGACCTATGGCGAACGGAAAAAAGAAGTACATCTGGTTAGGAGTAGCCGGGGCTGTGGTGGCCACCCTGCTCGTATATTGGTCTATCTTCTGGCCACCGGTACCGCGGACTTGGGTTCAGGGCGCTATCGGCAAGCGGGATGTTTATCGGCAGGCAACACTAACAGACAGAGACATCGGCGTTGCGGGTACAGTCAAAGTCACGGCGGATGACGTCCGCAAGTTCCTGCAAAGCGCGGAATTTCAATCGCTGGCCGGCAATGCCCAATTCAATCAGCTCATCGCCAATGCCCAGTTCCAGCAGATCCTACTCAACGGTGCGTCGATCGTAGTCCTGAACCAGGCCCAGCTTGCGCAGAACCAGGCCCAGCTTGCGCAGAATCAGGCACAGGCGGTGCAATCCAACCAGGCGAGTCTGCACCAGAACGCGCAGTTTCAGCAGCTCATGCAGAACGCGCAGTTTCAGCAACTCCTCAATGGCGCGCAGTTTCAGCAACTGCAACACAACGCTCAATTTCAGATGGTGATGGGCATGCCGGGCTTTCAGGCTCTGATGCAGAACAGTCAATTTTTGCAATTGGCCTCCCAGTCACAGGTAGTCAATCTTGTGGGCAACGCCGCCCTGCAACAGATGGTCCTGGCGCAGGCCAATTTTCAAGGCCAGTAGGCAACCAGAATGAACCGGGCGGCTCTCATCGCGGTCTTGGTGTGTTTGTCCGGCAGCCTGAGTGTCGCTAATAGTCAGGGTCTGCGGGCTGTGGAGACAGCCGACGTCCAGTTAGTTTATTACAGCCCCACTCATGCCTATCTGGTCCCGCACCTGATTCGCAGTTTCGAGAACGCTTTCAGTTTCCATCGGAAGCTGTTTCATTACGAGAGCCAGGAAAAGGTCGCGATCCTGTTTGAGGATTTTGCCGACATGGTGCACGGCGGCAGCACGGCGCTGCCGCGTAACTTCCTGGATATCGGCATTGCCCCGCCCAATTATACTTTCGAAACCACCCTGGCGAACGACCGCATCGTCCTGCTGATGAATCACGAACTGATGCACACGGTGACGAACGATCAGGCGGCGGGACAAGATAAATGGTTCCGGCGCTTTTTTGCGGGCAAGGTCACACCCGTTCCTGAGGACCCGGTCTCTATCGCTTATGGTTACCTGACGAACCCGCGCCATTACGCGCCGCGCTGGTATCACGAGGGAATGGCGGTGTTCATGGAGACCTGGATGGGCGGCGGACTAGGCCGGGCTTTAGGCGGGTACGACGAGATGGTCTTCCGCGCCAAGGTACGAGACGGCGGCTATATCTACGATCACGTTGGACTCGAGTCGGAAGGCACGACCATAGACTTCCAGGCGGGCGCCAACTCCTATCTCTACGGCACGCGCTTTGTCACTCACATGGCTAACCGGGAGGGGATTGATAAGTTGATCGGCTGGGTGCGCCGCGACCCCGGCACGCGCCGTTACTTCTCCTCCCAGTTCCGTCACGTATACGGCCAGGACCTGGGCAAAGCCTGGACCGGCTGGATCGCTTCCGAAGAAAATTGGCAGAAAGCCAATCTCGAGCGCATCCGTCAGTATCCGGTCACCCCGCTAAAACGGCTGACAGACGCCAAACTGGGCTCGATCTCCCGTATGTATTGGGATGCGCAAGAGTCCCGCATCTACGCGGCGGTACAGTATCCCGGCCAGGTCGCGCACCTTGCCGTCAGTGACGCGGATGGCGGCGCATTCCGCAAGATCATCGACCTCAAGGGCGCGGCCCTCTACTATGTCTGCTCCCTGGCCTGGGATCCGGATTCGCGGACGCTGTTCTACACCACCGATAACAAGACGTGGCGCGATCTCAACGCCATTGAACCGGACACCGGGCATCACCGCCTGTTGATGCGTGATGCGCGGACAGGCGATCTGGCCTTCGATCGCGCCACCAGGACGCTGTGGGGAATCCGCCGGACCGACGGGCTTTCCTCGATCGTACGGTTCACGCCGCCCTATAACGATTGGACCGAACTCCTGCGCGCCGAGTATGGGCACGACCTGTTCGATCTGGACCTCTCGCCGGACGGCCAATACCTCACCGCCGCCCAAGCGGATGTTTCCGGACGCCAGAAACTCGTGCGGTTCCGGATACGGGACTTGTTGGACGGCAAGGGCCAGGCAGAAACGCTGCACGACTTCGAATTCAGCTCGCCTGCCAACTTCGTATTCTCGCCAGACGGCAGGTATCTCTACGGCACTTCTTATTACACCGGCGTCTCGAATGTCTTCCGGTACGATTTCGAGCTCAGGAAGATGGAAGTCCTGAGCAACGCCGAGACCGGTTTGTTCCGGCCCCTGCCGCGCCCGGACGGTACACTTCTGGCCCTCGAGTACACCGCCAGCGGATTCGTGCCGGTTTCCATGCCGGTGAAGCCGGTAGAGGATGTTAGCGCGATCCAATATCTCGGGCAGCAGGTCGTGGAGCGCAGTCCGGCGGTGAAGTCCTGGCAACTGGGATCCCCGGCGGAAATCGACTTGGCGAAGGCAATCACTCACGAAGGAGACTACCGCGCCGGACACCTGGAACTCCTCTCCGCCTATCCCATCCTGCAGGGGTATAAGGACACCGCCGCTATAGGGTGGCGCTTCGACATGGCGAGCAGTGTCTTCCTTTCGAGCCTGGACGGCTACCTGTCGTTTTCACCCGGCGCGGGGCTGACCGCCGGCGAGCGGGTGCATGCCGGCTTCCGCTACCAGTATTTCAACTGGAAGGTCACCGGCGGGTTCAACAACGCCGATTTCTACGATCTGTTCGGTCCCACCAAGAACAGCCGGAAGGGATACTTTGTCGAGGTCGCGAACCACAAAGTCCTGATTTTCGATACGCCGCGGACCATGAACCTGGAATGGAACGTGGCCGGTTATGGCGGCCTGGATCGCCTGCCGGATTACCAGAACGTGACCGCTTCGTATCCGCGCTTTCTTACCGGCAAAGTCGCTCTCAAGTACTCGTTCGTGGATCGTTCGCTGGGTGCGGTGGACGATGAAAAAGGGGTGCTCTGGCAGCTCGCATTCCGCAACAACCTGATCCCGGGCAAAACCCTTCCGCGCCTGTATGGTACGTACGATTATGGCTTCCTGACGCCCCTGCACAACTCTCCCATCTGGATCCGCAGCGCGGCGGGATACTCGGTGGGGCCGCGTAACGAGCCGTTTGCCAACTTCTATTTCGGCGGCTTCGGAAACAACTGGGTGGATCACCAGGACATCAGCCGGTATCGGGACTATTACAGCTTTCCAGGGCTGCAACTGCAGCAGGTGGGAACGCGGAGTTTCGGCAAGACCACGGTGGAATGGAACCTGCCGCCCGTGCACTTCCGCAAACTTGGCGTCTCGTACCTCTATTGCAACTGGGCGCGGCTGTCCCTGTTCAGCTCGGGTTTGTTGACGGAACCGGTGCGGGCTGTCAGCCGGACACTTTACGGAAATGGCGGCGCACAACTGGATTTTCGGATCGTGCCGTTCTCCTTTCTCAACTCGACTTTCTCGCTGGGCTACGCCGTAGCCAGGGGGACGCGCCAGACGCGCGGGTCCGAAGTCATGGTCTCACTGAAGCTGCTATGAGCCTGGTGGTTCGATTCGCCGTCGGTGTACTGCCGGTGGCAGCCTTCCTCGCCGCGCTGGTCGCGCTGGACAGTTACAAACTCATGAGCGGCCGCCGCATCCTGCGTACCCTGGCGCTTGGCGGCGTAGTGGCCATCGTCTGTTACGGCATAAATCGTCCGGTCTTTGCGCTGCTGGGCGTCAACGATCGGTATTGGGCCTGGTTCGGCGCGCCGCCTGTCGAAGAGATCCTCAAAGCGGCGATCGTGGTGCAGGCGGTGCGGCGCGCTCGAGTGGGTTTCCTGGTGGATGCGGCCATATGCGGCTTCGCCGTCGGCGCGGGGTTCGCCTTCGTCGAAAACCTGTACTATGCCCAGGCGGTGGACGCCGATATTTTTACCTTCGTGTTGCGCGGGTTTGGCACGGCCATGATGCATGGGGGCGCGACGGCGATGATCGGAATGCTGGCCCGGCGGGCCGCGGCGCCGGTGCACGGGGCTCTGGCCGGTTTGGCAGCCGCGGTCTCCCTCCACGTGGCCTACAACCTGAGCCTGCTGCCGCCTGTTGCCGCCACGGCCGTGCTGCTGCTGGGCTTGCCGGCATTGCTGGCCGCGGTGTTCGCCCGCAGCGAGTCAGGCCTGCGGCGCTGGCTGGGAGAAGGTTTCGACAGCGAGATGGAACTGCTGGAAATGGTCACGGGCGGCCACTTTCTGGATTCGCGCGCGGGCGCTTACTTGAGATCGCTGCGGGCCCATTTCGCGCCCGGGGTGGTAGCCGACATGCTCTGCCTGTTGCAGATCTCGTTGGAGCTTTCCCTCCGCGCCAAAGGCGAACTTCTGGCCCGTGAGGCAGGTCTGACTCCGGCGCCGGACCCGGCCGTGGCCGAGAAGTTCAGTGAACTCGAGTACCTGGAAAAGGCCGTGGGGCGGACTGGCCGGTTGGCGCTCGCTCCCCTTCTGGGCGGCGGCGACCGCCGGGCCTGGCAGGTCCGGATGCTAAGGGAACAAGCCGGCGCCGTGGCTCTAAAAGTGTGATGGGTGTCAGGTGGACAAGCGAACGGTGAAGGTCGATTTAAGAATGTATGCTTTCGCGGCGGCGGCGGGGCTGCTCTCCGTGCCGGTTTCCAGGATGGGAGCGTAGCGCAACGTGAAGATTACTCTGAAGACCAAAATCAGCGGACTGGCCGTGCTGGCCGCGGCGCTGCCGGTCCTGGTGACGCTGGTGCTGATCGTGCGATTCCAGGCGCGCGTTTCCGAAGACTCCGAGCGGGAGTTGACCTCCCTGGCGAGAATGAACGTCATCCAAAGCGTGCGCGACATCTATGGGGCGTGCGAGACCGCGAACGAACTGGTGCAGAGGCAGGTGAACCACAATCTGAACGTGGCGCGGCGCATCCTCTCCGAACGCGGCAGGGTTACACTGGCCGGCCCGGAGGCGGTGTGGGAGGCAGTCGATCAGGTCACGCGGCAGTCGCGGGCGGTATCGTTGCCGCGCTTGCTGGCAGGCGGGCAGTGGCTCGGACAAACGCGCAGCTTGCAAGCCCCGGTTCCCGTCGTGGACGATACACAGCGTCTGGTGGGCGGCGCCGCCACGGTCTTCCAGCGCATGAACGAACAGGGAGACATGCTGCGCGTGGCCACCAATGTGCCGGATGCCGGCGGGCAGAGAGCCATCGGCACCTACATTTCCGCGGTGTCGGCGGATGGCGCTCCGAATCCCGTGATCGCGGCCGTGCTGCGCGGCGATACGTACCACGGCACCGCCCTGGTGGTGAATGGCCGGTATCTGACGGCCTACGAACCGCTCCGTGACGGCGGCAAGGTCATCGGCATGTTGTTCGTGGGCGAAAATATCGGCGGACTGGACGCTCTGCGGCGGACCATTTTGAGCACCACCATCGGACGCAGCGGTTATGTGAGCATCGTCGGGTGCAAGGGCGAGCAGCGCGCCCGCTACATTATTTCCAAGGACGGCAAGCGCGATGGCGAGAGCATCTGGGAAGCTCGCGATGCACGAGGCCGGCTCATCGTGCAAGACGAGATTCGCAACACGCTGGCTCTGCCCAAGGGCGAAGCGCTGGTGGATGCCTACCCCTGGCAGAACCCCGGCGAGAGTGCTCCGCGCGAAAAACTCGCGGCCATGATGTACTTCGAGCCCTGGGACTGGCTGATCAATGCCAGCATCTATCGCGACGATTACGGCGCGGCGATCGAGGCCGTGAACGGCTCGGTGCGTTCCCTGATGCGCAATTCCGTGCTCGGCGGCGTGTTCATGCTTGCCTTTGTCCTCGGCGCGGCATTCTTCCTGAGCGGCCGTTTGAGCCGGCCGCTGGAACTGGTTACGCGGCTGGCCAACAGGATCGCCGCCGGCGACCTGTACGCGGCCAAGAGCGACGCCTCGGTTCCGCAGGCGTCCGCCGCCGGTCACGGGCGCTTCGATTTCGCCGATGAGAGCCATGAGCTGCTGCAGTCTTTCCGCACGATGACGCTGACGCTGGAATCGCTCATCGGGCAGGTGCAGCGCTCCGGCATACAAGTGACGACGTCGGCCACGGAGATTGCCGCCAGCGCGCGCCAACTCGAGGCTACGGTGGCCGAACAGGCCGCCTCCACGCGCGAGGTGTCGGCTACCAGCAGCCAGATTTCGGCAACCTCGGTGGAGCTGTTCAAGACCATGGACGGCGTGAGCCATGCCGTGGGCGAGGCGGCGGCGTGCGCCGAGACCGGGCACACCGAGTTGGGGGGCATGGAGCAGGCCATGAGGCAGTTGGCCAAATCCACGGCCTCGATTTCGTCGCGGCTGGGGGTAATCAGCGAGCGGGCCAACAAGATCTCCACCGTGGTGACGACGATCAACAAGATATCGGACCAGACCGCGCTGTTGTCGCTGAACGCGGCGATCGAAGCGGAAAAGGCCGGAGAGTTCGGCAAAGGTTTTTCAGTGGTGGCGCGGGAGATCAGCCGCCTGGCGGACCAGACGGCCGTGGCGACACAGGACATTGAAGGCGTGGTGCGGGAGATGCAGTCGTCGGTCTCGAGCGGAGTGATGGAGATGGACAAGTTCTCCGAGGAAGTGCGCCGGCGGGTGGAGGAAGTGAGCGGGATCGCCGGGCAGTTGGGACGGATTATCGACCAGGTGCGGGCACTGGGTCCGGAGTTCGAGACGGCCCGCGAAGGTGTTAACGCTCAGACGCTGGGGGCGCAACAGATCAGCGAGGCAATGGGGCAACTGGCGCAGACGGCCGAGCAGACCCGCGAGTCGCTGGGCGAATTCAAGGGCGCTACGGAACAATTGAACGCCGCGGTCCAGGGCCTCCAAGGCCAGGTGTCGCGGTTCAAGATTGGAGCTTAGCAATGAAAAAACTGCTGGCTCGTTTTCCGATCGCCCACAAGCTGTTTAGCGCCAGCGCGGTGTTTTCGGCTCCGATCGCACTGCTGCTCGTCTTCGTTGTCTTGCAGTTCAACAGCGGGATCGGCACGGCCAGGCAGGAGCTCGCGGGCACGCGCCGCCTGGAGCAGTTACGCTCGGTCGCCGGGAGCCTGCGCCAACATCAGCTGCTCAGTTACCTGCGGCTGAAAGGCGACACCCGCTGGGAGACCCAGCTCGCCGACGCCGCCCGGCGCGTCGATACGGACCTGACCGGCGCGGCGGCGCCCGACCTGCTTGCGCGCTGGAAGCAATTGCGCGCCGCAGCCCCCGCCGCGCCGGCCGAAAACGCGGCAGCCCACCAGCAGCTTTCCGCGGAGGCGGCTAAGATGGTGCGGGAAGCGGGAGACTCGAGCGCGATCGTGCTCGATCCCGAACTGGGCTCGTACTACCTGGGACAGCTCGTGGTGGTGCTGTTGCCGCAGGCTCAGGAAACCATCGCGGACGGCATCCTGCTGGCGAACCAGGCGGCCTTCGATCAGGCAACTCCAGGCACGCGAGGCGGTGCGCTTCGCGGTCTACGCCGATGCCCTCGACGGATCCTTGTTGCCGCGCGTGCGGGAGGCCGTTGAGACCGCCCTGCGCGCAGTCGATTCACAGGGGGCGGGCGGACTGTTGCAGCAGAACCTGCCGGCACTGTGGAGCCGCTATCGGGCGGAACTGGCGACCTGCGCCGAGGCGATGCGGGAGCTCTCGCGGCCCGCCGATATGGCGTCCGCGGGCGCGCGCGCCGCGCAAACCGGCGATGAACTCTGGCGGACCAGCGTCGCGGATCTGCGTGTCCTGCTCCACGCGCGCATCTCGCGCCTGTGGTGGATGCGGACGGGAGCGCTGCTGCTGGGGCTGCTGGCCATCCTGGTGGGGGGGACGGTTCAGACGCTGGTATCGTTCAGCATCACTCGCCCGATGGGTGAGGTCGTGATGCTGGCCGCCGATGTAGCAGCGGGCCGGATGAAGGCGGCCCGCGAGCGGCTGCAAACCGATGTGGTCAGTAAGATGCTCGCCTTCCGCGGTGCGCGCGACGAGATGTTCCGGGTGGTGCGCGCCATCTCCGACATGACTGCCAGTCTGGATACACTGCTGGCACAGGTGGGACGCGCGGGCGGGCTGGTGGCGATGAGCGCCGGGCGGATTGTGGCGGCGGTCCGGCAAATGGAAGGCGCCGTCTCCGAACAGGCCGCCTCCACCAACCAGGTGAACGCCACCAGTAGAGAGATCTTCGCCAGTGTGCAGGAACTGGCGCGCACCATGTCGCAAGTGAGCCGCGTGGCTCTCGAGGCTGCGGAATCGGCCAGCAGCGGGGTCGGCAACCTGGACCGGATCCAAGCCACCATGCGATCGTTGCTGGCCGCCGGCGAGGGGCTCTCGGCAACGCTGGACACGGTGGCCGAGAAGGCCCGCAACGTGGACGACGTGATCTCCGCCATCACCAAGGTGGCCAACCGCACGAACCTGCTGTCGCTCAATGCCGCGATTGAAGCCGAGAGGGCGGGAGACAGCGCGGGTGGCTTCTCGGTGGTGGCAATCGAGATACGGCGCCTCGCCGATCAGACCGCGATAGCCGCGCTGGACATCGAAACGCTGGTGCAGGAAATGCAGGGTGCGGTGCGCGAAGGCGTCGCCGGTGTGGAAAGGTACACCGCAGGCATGCGCAGCGGTTCCGGCGCCGTGGGCGCGCTGAGCGAAGGACTGGCACACGTCATTGACAAGACCCGCAAGCTGGGGCCGGATTTCGAAACCGTAAACCAGGGCATGCAACTGCAATCGCAGGGGGCGGGACAGATCGCCGAGTCCATGACCCACTTGCGCGACGCCGCCCTGCAGACGCGCGAATCGCTGGCGGAATTCAGCAGCGTGGCCGGTCAACTGCACGAGGCGGTTGACGCACTGATGGCGGAGGTCGGGCGGTTTTCGGCCGCGGGTGGATAGTGATGCTGCTGCTCCTGTTCCAATCCGGCAATCAGCGCTTCGGTATCGACACGGCCGAGGTCATCGAGGTGGCGCCGCCGCTCTCCTGCCGCAAACTGCCGCACGCACCCGTCTACGTGGCCGGCTTGGCCAACTACCGCGGCGAGATCGTGCCGGTGATCGACGTTTCGGCGCTTTTAACCGGCGCGCCGGCGCCGCTATTGATGAGCACGCGGCTGGTGCTGGTACGCTACGGCGAGCGCGTCCTCGGATTACTCGCCGAACGGGTGGTCGAGACCACCACATGCCGCGAATCCGACTTGCAGCCGATGCCCGTACATATCGACGACGCCCCTTACCTCGGGCCGGTACTGCTGGATGGCGCCGGCATGATTCAGAAGATCACGGTGGCGGGCCTGGTGCCTCCCCCGGTGCGGGACACGCTGTTTCCGGAGGGCGGAGGCGCGTGATGGACCGATACGAAGAACTCGCGCGCCGCGCCGGCCTGACTCTCGACCGCCTGGGCCGCAAATCGCTCGAGCGGGTAGACCCGGCCAGCCCCACGGCAGTGGAGCAGGCCGCCGAGATCCTGGCCGTACCGGAAACCTGGTTCCTCCGCGACGGTGAGCCGTTCGTGTACCTGGCGCGGTTCGCGGCTTCCGCTCCACGGCCGCTGCGCGTCCTCTCCGCCCCATGCTCGACCGGCGAAGAGCCGTATTCCATCGCCATCGCCCTGCTCGAGGCCGGCATGAGGCCGGACCAGTTCGCCATCGAGGCCGTGGATATCAGCACCAAAGCGATCGAAGCCGCGCGCCGGGCCGTCTACGGCAAATCCTCGTTCCGTACTCCGATGCCGGGGCTGATCGAGAAGTATTTCGACCCAATCGCAGCGACTCTTCCCGGCGCCGGATACCGCCTGCATGACGAGGTCGCCGCGGCGGTCAGGTTCCGGCAGGCGAATTTGCTCGAGGGCCTCGGCGAGACCCGGCCGTTTCACGCAATATTCTGCCGGAATCTGCTGATCTATCTGCACGAGGAGGCGCGCAAAACGGTGATCGCGGTCTTGCGCGGCATGCTCGCCGCCGGTGGAGTCCTATTCGCCGGGCACTCCGAAATCCCATTATTCCTGCAGGCGGGCTTCCGTAGAGTCGAGCATGAGCGGTCGTTTGCCTGCCGCCCCGGGGACGCCGCGCCCGCCGTTGTGGCGGCGCCGGCAGTTGCCAGGCGCCCCGTCCGGCCGGCGCGGAGAATGCCCGCACCAACTCCGGCGCCCCTGCCGCCGCCCGAAACCGGGCCCGGACTCGACGAGGCGCGCCGCCTTGCCGATCAAGGCAGACTGACCGAGGCGGCGGCCGTTTGCAGGCGATTGCCGCCCACCGCGGAGTTGTTCTGCTTACAGGGGCTGATCAGCCAGTCCTCGGATCATCCGGCAAAGGCGGAAGAGTTCTTCCGCCGTGCCCTGTACCTGGATCCGGGGCACAGCGAGACCCTGGTGCACATGAGCCTCCTGTGCGCGTCGCGCGGGGATATCGCGCGCAGCGCCGTCTTTCACGCCCGCGCCCGCCGCCTTCGCGAGCCTGGCGCCAATACGGAGGCCCCATGAACGGCTGCTGGAGAGGAATCGGCACCGCCGGCGATGGCACCTGCGAACGCCTGGCCGAAGTGATCCATTGCCGCAACTGTTCGCAATATTCGCGCGCCGGCCGCGAACTCTTCGACCGGCCCCCCTCGCCGGCGCTGTTGGAGGAGTGGAACGCCAGCCTGTCCACGCCCAAAGACAGCGCCAAACCGGGAACCGTCTCGGCGGTCGTGTTCCGGCTCAATGCCGAGTGGTTCGCCCTGCGCACGGCACTGTTCGCCGAAGTCGCCGAGCAGCGCGCTCCTCACACGGTACCGTTCCGCACCGGCGCGACGTTCGCGGGGCTGGTGAACGTCAATGGCGAACTGATCCTGTGCGTCTCCCTGGCGCATCTGCTGGGCGTGTCCGAATCCGGCGGCGCACCGCCGCTGCGCCCGCGGACGTGCGTGGTTAGCCGGGAGCGCGAGCGCGTCGCATTTTCCGTCGACGAAGTACTGGGCGTGCGGCGGGTGGACGAGGCCGCGCTCAAGCCGGCGCCCGTCACGGTGTCCAGGTCGCCGGCCGCGCTTACCGCCTCGCTTTTCGAGTGCGACGGCCGCACCGTGGGACTACTCGATGAAGAGAAACTGTTTTCGACCCTGGGGAGGCGCCTGGCGTGGTGAATGCTCAGCCATTAGACCCGTTCATGCTCGACCTCTTCCACAGCGAGTTGGAAACCCAGGCGCGCGTGCTGGAAGCCGGGCTGGTCAAAGCGGAGGCGGACCAGAGCCCGGCAGCCATCGAACCGCTGATGCGCGCGGCCCACTCTTTGAAAGGCGCGGCGCGCATGGTGACGCTGGATCTCGGCGTCAAACTGGCGCACGCCATGGAGGACATGCTCTCGGCGGCGCAGCGCGGCCAATACCGCCTGCATTCCTCCGATGTCGACAAGCTGCTGGCCGCCAACGATGTGTTTCTGCGCCTGGCGGCGACCGAGGCCATGGGAATTCCAGCGGCCCTGGACGCGGAAGCGGACACCATCGGGAGCATCAATCAGGGACTGCGCGATGCCCTGGCGCACCCAACCGCGCACCCTGCTCCCGCTCCCGTGCCGGCGCCGCCGGCGCAGCCAAAGGCCAAGCCCGCCGAAAAGCCGGACGACGGTTCCGTGCGCGTGTTCGTCGAGAACCTGAACAGGCTTACCGGACTGGCGGGCGCATGCCTGGTTGAGACCCGCACTCTGCGGCCGCTTTCGGCGGCGCTCCAGCGTATCAAGCTTGGCCAGCGCCTGCTCGGCACCGCGGTCGAGCAGGCTTTGGAAGCCCTCAACGCCGGCTCGGTGCCGGACGCCCAGGCCCGCCTCGAGGAGGCGCTCCAGCACATCGAGCGCACCGAAACCCTGCTGCCCGCCCACATCAACGATTTCGACCGCTTCGCCCGCAAGCTGGAACTGCTGGCCGACCGCCTCTACGACGAATCCGTGATGAGCCGCATGCGCCCATTCTCGGACGGCCTTCACGGCTTTTCGCGCATGGCCCGCGACCTCGCCAAGAGTCTCGGCAAGTCCCTGACGTTCGAGACTCGCGGCGAGGGCACCCAGGTGGACCGCGACATCCTCGAGAAGCTCGAAGCGCCGCTCAATCACTTGCTGCGCAACGCCATTGACCATGGCATAGAGCCGCCGGAGGCGCGCCTCGCGGCCGGCAAGCCGGCGGAAGGCAAGCTGGTCCTGGAAGCCCGGCACGTCTCGGGCGTGCTCGAGATCGTGCTGGCCGACGATGGCGCGGGCATCGATCTCGACCGCCTGCGCACCAAAGTGCTCGAGCGCAAGTACGCTGCCCGTGAGGTAGTCGAGAACCTCAGCCAGGCGGAGTTGCTTGATTTCCTGTTCCTGCCCGGCTTCTCCACGGCCAGCCAGGTCACCGAGATCTCCGGGCGCGGCGTGGGGCTGGATATCGTCCAGTCCATGGTGCGCGAGGTGGCCGGCAATTGCCGCATCGAAACCCGCCTGGGCCAGGGTACCCGCTTCATCCTGCAACTGCCGCTGACGCTGTCGGTGGTGCGCACCCTGCTCGCCGAGATCGGCAAACAGGCGTACGGCATTCCTCTCACGCGGATCGAACGCATCCTGCGGCTGGCGCCTTCCGAGTTGCAAGTGGTCGAAGACCGGCAGTTCTGCCGCTACGGCGACCGGACCATCGGTCTGGTGGACGCCCAGCAGGTCCTCGAACTGGCGCAAGTTCCACGGGAATCGGAGCAGTTGTCCATCGTGGTTCTCAGCGACCGTCTGAATCGTTACGGGCTGGTGGTGGACCGCTTCCTGGGACAGCGCGATCTGGTGGTGGTCCCGCTCCATCCGCGTCTCGGCAAGGTGCCCAACGTGAGTGCCGGAGCCATCCTCGAGGACGGCACGCCGGTGCTCATTCTGGACGCCGACGACCTGGTCCGCTCGCTCGACGGTCTTTTAGGCCAGGGCGCGCTGCGTAAAGTCGGGCAGCGGGAGCACGCCGCCAGGAGCGGCCGCAAGCGCATCCTGGTGGTGGACGACTCGCTCACCGTGCGCGAGGTGGAGCGCCGCCTGCTGGAGAATCGTGGCTACCTGGTGACCCTTGCGGTAGACGGCATGGACGGCTGGAACACCGTACAGACCGGCGGCTTCGACCTGGTGGTGACCGATGTCGATATGCCCCGCATGGACGGCATTGAGCTGGTAAAACGCATCAAGTCCGCCAAGCATACCGCCGCGATTCCCGTCATGATCGTCTCTTACAAAGACCAGGAGGAGTACCGGATGAAGGGCCTCGATGCCGGCGCAAGCCATTACCTGACTAAGAGCAGCTTTCAGGACGAAACTCTGGTGAACGCCGTGCAGGATCTGATCGGCGAGCCACAGTTGGGATGATCATCCATGAGAATTGGCATCGTCAACGACTTGTCCCTGGCAGTCACCGTGATGCGGCGCCTGGTCGCATCGGTTCCAGGCTATGAGGTGGCGTGGACCGCGGCCGATGGCGCCGAAGCCGTCGGGAAGTGCGCGCGGGACCGTCCCGATCTGATCCTCATGGACCTCATCATGCCCGTGATGGATGGCGTGCAGGCTACCTGCCACATCATGAAGAACACTCCGTGCGCCATCCTGGTGGTCACGGCCAGCGTGGGTGGCAATGCGTCCAAAGTGTTCGAGGCCATGGGCTGCGGGGCGCTGGACGCCGTAGGCACACCCGCCGGCGCGGAGGGCGGCGCGGAGTTGCTGCGCAAGATCGAACGCATTGGCAGACTCATCGGAGCCCCCGCGCGGCACACCGTCGAGTCCCCGCCTGCCCGTCCCTTGCCCGCCAATCTCCCGCGGCTGGTGGCCATCGGCGCCTCCACCGGAGGCCCCAAGGCGCTGGCCACCCTGCTGCGCGGTTTGCCGGCGGAAATCGATGCCGCCGTGGCCATCGTGCAGCACCTGGACGTGCAGTTCTCGGCCGGCCTGGTCGAGTGGCTTGACGAGCAGACCGAAATGCCTGTCTCGCTGGCGCGCGAAGGCATGCGGCCGCAACTTGGCGGCGTGTCCGTAGCGGGCACCAACGATCACCTCGTGCTGGGCGCCGATTTCGCCTTTCACTACACGGCGGAGCCGGTGGACTACCCGTACCGGCCGTCGGTGGACGAGTTCTTCCTGAGCGTGCGCCGCCATTGGAACCGCACCGGGATCGCGGTGGTGTTGACAGGCATGGGCCGCGACGGTGCGCGCGGATTGCTGGCTTTGCGGCAAGCCGCCTGGCATACGGTGGCGCAGGACGAGAAGACCAGTATCGTGTACGGCATGCCGCGGGCCGCGGCGGAGTTGGGTGCTGCCGTCGAAGTGCTCCCGCTGGAGAGCATTGCCGCGGCCATCGTGCGCCACGCAGGCAAAAGGAACGACAGATGAAAGACTATTCAATTGAGGTTTTGCTGATCGACGACCAGCCCATCGTGGGCGAGGCCGTGCGGCGCATGCTCGCGCCCGAGAGTGACATCCATCTACATTATTGCCAGAGCCCCGCCGATGCCATTCCCAGGGCACTGCAAACAGGAGCCACCGTCATCCTTCAGGATCTGGTGATGCCCGACGTCGATGGCTTGGACCTTGTGCGCTACTTCCGCGCGCATCCCAAGCTGAAAGATGTGCCCCTGATCGTGCTCTCCAGCAAGGAGGAGCCGGTCACCAAGGCCGAGGCCTTTGCCCGCGGCGCCAACGATTACCTGGTCAAGCTGCCCGACCGCATCGAGCTGGTGGCCCGCATCCGTTACCACTCCCGGGCTTATATCAATCTGCTCCAGCGCAACGAGGCCTATGACGCCCTGTTCAAAAGTCAGCAGCAGTTGGCCGCCGAAGTCGCGCGCGCCGCGCAGTACGTGAAATCCCTCCTGCCCGAGCCGGTCACCGCGGGCACGGTGCGGACCGACTGGCGCTTCGTCCCTTCCACGCAGTTGGGCGGCGACTCCTTCGGCTACAACTGGATCGGCCGCGATCACTTCGCGCTGTACCTGCTGGACGTGTGCGGCCACGGCGTCGGCTCTGCCCTGCTCTCGGTGTCCGCCCTCAACGTCCTGCGCACACAGTCGCTCCCCAACATCGACTTCCGCGACCCTGGCGCCGTCCTGGAGGGCATGAATGAGGCCTTCCAGATGCAAGCCCACAACAATCTGTACTTCACTCTCTGGTACGGCGTCTTCGACCGTACCGAGCGCCGGCTGGCGTTTTCCAGCGGCGGACACCCCCCGGCCCTGCTCCTGAACGCCAGTGGAACCAAGCGCCTTTTCACCCAGAACTTCATGATCGGCGGCTTCGCCAAAGCCTCTTACGCAGTGGACCAGGTCAACGTGGACGGGCCGTCGCGCCTGTACCTTTTCTCCGATGGAGTCTACGAAGTGGAAGGGCCCGATGAGAACATGTGGACCCTGGAAGAGCTGGAGCAGTTTCTCGCCTGTCCACCCGGCGCCGGGAAGCCGGAAATGGATTCGCTCTACTCTTTCCTCCAGGAGAAACGCGGCGCTCCGGACCTGGAGGACGATTTCTCTATCCTGAAGGTGCTTTTCGATTGACGCTCGAACTGAACAGCGGCCTGGAAGAACTACAGCGCCTGGTGGAGTTTATCGAGGCGTTCTGCCATCTCCACGTCCTACCCGATGAGACGTCCTATCATCTGAATATCGCGTTGGAAGAGCTGGTTCTGAACGTGATGAGACACGGCCGCTGCAACCCGGCGGAAGGCTCGATCCGCCTCGAAATCGAACTCGATGGCGACACCCTGAACATCGAACTTTCGGATACCGGAGTGCCCTTCAATCCCCTCGACAGGCCCGCGCCGGACCTCACCGGCAACATCGCCGGGCGGCCCGTCGGGGGGCTGGGGATTCATCTGGTCCGGTCTCTGATGGGAAGTATCGGCTACCAGCGCCGGGAGGGTCGCAATCACCTCCATTTGACCAAACAAGTACCGCGTAACCACTGAGCGCGGAAAGGCGGGGTAATGGAAATCACGAGGAGCGAACGGGACGGTTGCCTGGAACTGGCCGTCCAGGGCCGTCTGGACGGCTACTGGGCGCAACATCTGACGGCAGCCATCGATGACGTGATGAGGGAGGGCATCCATCGCGCCCGGCTGAATCTGGCGCAGACCACATACATCAGCTCGGCGGGCATCGGTGCGGTGGTCCAGGGGTACAAGCAGTTTGCGGCGGTGGCGGGATGGTTGGCCGTGGTGGAACCGTCGGCCGCCGTGCGCCAGGTTCTCGAACTGGCGGGCCTCGGGCAGTTACTGGCGGCCCAGTCCGCTCCGGCGCCCGATGCCAAGACGGACGCGTTCCGCCGGCGTGAAGAAACCGGTTGCGTGTTCGAAATCTATGAGGCCGAACCGCATGCGTCGCTGCTGTGCCGCCCCTCCGGCACAGCGGCCTTCGCCGGGAGCGCGTGTCAGACACTGGCGCTCGGAACCGACATCTTCGCTTTGGGCATTGGAGCGTTCGGCGAGGGTTACTCCGCCTGCCGCGAGCGCTTTGGCGAATTCATCGCGGTAGCCGGCAACGCCGCCTGCCAGCCCACCGATGGCACCAACTGCGCCGATTACATGGCCGCTTCCGGCAGTTTCGTGCCGCGCGTCACGGCGCTGGCAGGCATTGTCTGCCGCGGCCGTTTCCGCACATTGCTGCGTTTCGAGAGCGACCCGGCGTCCGGCCCGGTCGCGCTGAGCCGGATCGTGGAGACATGTCTGGAGGAGGCCGGCGGCCCCGCATGCATCGTGATGGTGGCGGAATCGGCGGGACTACTGGGCGCCTCGCTCAAGCGCTCGCCGGCAGGCAGTGGCGCGGACATTTTCTCCCATCCAGGTGTGCGCGATTGGATTTCATTTTCGCCGGAGCGGGGCCACCTCCGCTCGGTCGCGGTAGTGTCCGGGGTGGCGGCGCAATCCCCGCCGCCGGGACTCGCGCCGCTGCTGCGGCCCATGGGCGGCGCCGCGGGTACGAGCGGCCATTTTCATGCCGCGGTCTTTGGCTACCATCCCTTGCAGAAGGGACCCATCGCCCTCGGGGCCACGGTGTCGCGGCTGTTCGACACCGGTGGCATCGAAGCCGTGCAACATCTGCTCCACGACGATCGCGCCCAGGCCGCAATCGAAAGCGAATTCTTGCGCGGAGCCTGCTGGGTAGGCCCAATCGAACGCATACTCTGCCCGGAGGAAACCTTATGAGCCTGTTGATCGGAGCGCTGACCATCGGATTCATTCTTTCCATGCTGGCGCTCGGGGTTTACATCAGCTTCCGCATTTTCGATTTTCCGGACATCACCGTTGACGGCTCCATCACCCTGGGAGCCGCCGTGGCCGCCACCCTCATGGTGAGCGGGTGGAACCCCCTGGCCGCCACGGCTCTCAGCTTCCTCGCGGGCGCCCTGGCAGGATGTGTCACGGGCCTGCTCGCCATGAAGTTTCAGATCAATAAGCTGCTATCCGGCATCCTCACCATGACGGCGCTGTACTCCGTAAATCTGCGCATCATGGGCCGCAGCAACATTCCGCTCATGAACGAGAAAACCCTCGGGTCGCAGGCGGAAGCCGCGGGCCGGGCGCTGTTCGGCAGGGACACCCTGACGATTTTGGGTTGGGAAGCCGGGGCCCGCGACCTGTCGGTGTTGATCCTGGCATCGCTCGCGATCGTGGCCGTCTGCGCCGCGCTGTTCTTCTTTTTCCGCACCAACCTGGGCACGGCTATGAGGGCCACCGGCGATAACGCCCAGATGATTCGCGCCGTGGGAGTAGACGACGGCCGCATGGTGATTCTCGGCCTGGCACTGGCCAATGCGCTCGTGGCATTGAGCGGAGCCTTGCTCGCGCAATACCAGGGATTCGCCGACGTCCAGATGGGCATCGGTATGGTGGTCTGGGGTTTGGCCAGCGTGATTATCGGCGAGGCCCTGGTCGGCACGCGCCAGCTCGGCTTCGCCATAACCGGCGCCGTGATGGGGTCAGTGCTGTTCCGGCTCCTGGTGGCTATCGCGTTGCGCTGGGGTTTGAACCCCAACGACCTGAAGCTGATTACCGCCGGCTTTGTATTTCTGGCCCTGATCTTGCCTCGGCTGCTGGCCCTGACCAAGCGGCGGCGGCGAAAGGAGGCGGTCCATGCTTGAGATCCGTCAGATCGACAAGACATTCCATGAAGGCACCGTCAATGAGGTGCGGGCGTTGGCGGGCGTGGACCTCGACATCGAGGATGGTTCTTTCACGGTCGTCATCGGAACCAATGGCAGCGGCAAGTCTACCCTTTTGAATGCCGTGGCGGGCACCTTCTTCGTGGACGCCGGGAGCTTGCGCATCGACGGACGCAATGTGACTCGCTGGCCCGAATACCGGCGGGCCGCGCTGCTGGGCAGGGTGTTTCAGAACCCGTTCAGCGGGACTGCGCCCAGCCTCTCGATCGCCGAGAATTTTGCCCTGGCCGCGCGGCGCGGCCTGAGGCGCGGTCTGCGTCCCGCCGTGGGCGCCCCCCTGCGCCGCGACATGCGCGAGGTGGTCAAGCAACTGAACATGGCGATGGAGGACCGTTTGGACACGGCCATCGGCACGCTTTCCGGCGGGCAGCGTCAGGCCCTCACGCTGTTAATGGCAACCTGGCGGAAACCACGGCTGCTCTTGCTCGACGAGCACACCGCCGCGCTCGACCCTAAAAGCGCGGACCAGGTGATCGCGCTTACTGAAAAGGTCATCGCGCGCGACCGGCTGACCGCCCTCATGGTGACCCACTCCATGCAGCAGGCCGCGCGGTTGGGAGACCGGCTGATCATGATGCATCGCGGCAAGGTGATTTTCGACGTCCGCGGCGCCGCCAGGAAACGAGTGCGCGCCGAGGAACTGCTGGAGCGCTTCGCGGAACTCCGCCGCAGCGAACTCCTGGACGAAGGCGCCGCGGAGATGCTGGCCAGGAACTATGTGTAACCAGGGAGGGACGCGCCGATGCGGCGATTGATTCTCGGTTTTGCCTTGATCCTTCTGTGCGCGGTCATCTTGTTGCTGTCCGATCGAGAGCGGGCCGTCTCCGCTGTCCCGCGGGTGGCGATCTTCCAGTTCAGCTCGCAGCAGATCCTCGATGACGGCGTGCGCGGCCTTGTGGACGCCCTGCGCGACCACGGCTACAGCGACGGCCGTACGATCCGCCTCGAGCGGTTCAACGCTGAGAACGACATGCCCACCGTCAACTCCATCGCCCACGAACTCACCACGGGCCGGTTTGGCTACGTGTTCACCGTTAGCACGAACTGCCTTCAGGCGATGGCCAAGGCCAACCGCGAGGGCCGTGTCAAACATGTGTTCGGCGTGGTGGCGAGCCCGGTCGAGGCCGGTGTGGGGATCAACCCCGAAAACCCGCTCGATCACCCGCGAAATATGGTGGGGATCGGCAGCCTCATGCCGGTCGGCGAACTGCTCGATATGGCGCTGAGGCTGAATCCGCGGCTCAAGCGAGTCGGCTTGCCGTGGAACCCCTCCCAATCCAACTCCGAGACCTACACCAAAATGGCGCGCGTGGCAGCCAGGCGGCTGGCCATCGATCTTCTCGAAGGCAGCGTGGACAATACCTCCGCAGTCTCTGAGGTGACTGCCTCTTTGATCGGCCGGGGCGCTGA
The DNA here is from genome assembly GCA_963835555.1 of uncultured Solibacteraceae bacterium. Classification (GTDB taxonomy): domain Bacteria; phylum Acidobacteriota; class Terriglobia; order Bryobacterales; family Bryobacteraceae; genus Sulfopaludibacter. The sequence goes on from CAWIGC010000039.1 coordinate 184,234, forward strand.
AGCCATCATGGTCACCGGCGATCTGACCGTTTCGCTGGGCTTGGACGCGCTCATCGCCACCGCCACGAAGGATCGCATACCGGTCTTCTCCACCATGAGAGTGGCGGTTGGCCGGGGTGCCCTGTTCGCCATCGGCACCGACTATTACCAGATTGGCCGGCAGACCGGGGATTTGGCTGCGCGGGTACTGGACGGCGAAGACCTCAACCGGATTCCCATCATCTACTCGTTCCCTAAGAAGTTCGCGCTGGACCTCTCCATACTTCCAAGGCTCCGGGGCAACTGGTCTGTAGGATCCGATGTGATGGCACTGGCGGGAGTTCATTAACCCGCCGCTCACGGAATCTGCCAATCCCTGGATCGAACGAATGAGCGACGGCCCAACGGGCTCCAAATACCATCGCCGCGGCTGCCTCTCCGTGGACGCGGGTAGCATTCGTGTAGCAAAACAGGGATTTTGGGACCGCGCCAGCCAAACTGGCCCCAGAGGGTCTACTTCCAAGCGATTGATGCAATTGAGTCTGGCGGAGAGGGGGGGATTCGAACCCCCGGTAGAAGTTTCCCCCTACGACGGTTTAGCAAACCGCTGCTTTCGACCACTCAGCCACCTCTCCGTGTCGATCCCACCGGATTTCAGCGGGACCTGGTCGATGTCACTACATTATACTGCGATTTTATCCTTCGGTGCTCTAGTGAGTGTCACTGTTTTGCCACTGGCCTCGTGGGACTTCTTCATTTCCCGCCGCTGCGGAGATCCTAAAACTATTCCGTTTTGAACATCTTGCGTGATTTGGCGGGGTTGCCCGCAATCATGCTGCCTGCTTCTGCATCATGAAACAGAATGGATCCTGCTGAAATTTTGGCAAAGCCACCAACAGTTTTCCCAGGCGTTACGCAGGCATAGGAGCCCAGGAAACAGGATTCCCCTAGCGTTACAGCACCATTGACGCAGGCATAGGGGGAAAATACGCTGTGGGCGCTAATAGTGGCGTCATGTCCTACGCTGGCATAGGTATTCAGCGCTACGTTATCCCCTAGTGTGCAAAGATTTGACACCAGCGCAAAGGGGCACAAAATCACTCCGCGCCCAATTGTGGCTGTAGGCATCACTATGCTGGTTGGGTGCAGGAGTGTGGCAAATCGGGCGCCTTGCGTTGTAAGCTGCAGCCACATTCTACGGCGCACTTCCGCATTGCCAATCGCAATCAGCCAGTGTGCATGGGAATAGTCGGTAGGGTTTTCTATTCGCACAATGCTGCTACTAAATTCTCGACGGCGGCCTTCGCCTTCGTAATAAAGCCCCACCACACGTCCGCCGGAAACAGGTTTTTTATCTGCGTCGTAAAGCCCATGGCCTGCACGGGTACAGTCAGCGATATATTGTTCCACTTCCTGTGCAAACCCTCCAGCACCTACCAGAATAATATCCATATTCATTTGACATCCCTCTATAAAAGAGGCCGTTTCCATCAACAGATAGTGACAGTGCGCCTCACATCTCGCGACGGCCTTCCATGGCTTTGCTGATAGTCACTTCGTCGGCGAATTCCAGGTCGCTGCCTACCGGAATTCCCATGCCGATCCGGCTTACCTTCACACCCAACGGCTTCAGCAGGCGCGCCAGATACACCGCCGTGGCTTCGCCTTCCACATTGGGATTCGTGGCGACGATCACTTCTTCGATTTCGCCCTTCCCGATGCGCTCCACCAGTCCCTTAATCTTGAGCGATTCCGGACCGACGCCGCGCAGCGGCGAGAGCGCACCGTGCAGCACGTGGTAACGCCCTTCGTACTGCCGCGTCGTCTCGATTCCCACAATGCCGTTAGGCTCTTCCACCACGCACACCACCTTCGGATCCCGATTGGGGTCGCGGCAGAACTGGCACAGCTCACTATCGCTGATATTGTTGCAGAGCGCGCAGAAACCCAGCTTATCCTTCACGTCGAGGATGGCCTGCGACAGGTGCTCGGCCTCCTCCCGGCCCGTGCGCAACAGGTGAAAGGCAATCCGTTGCGCGGATTTCTGGCCGATGCCGGGAAGGCGTTTGAATTCGTTGATCAGGCGAGCCAGCGGTTCTGCGAAATCGGGCATACTGGGGCGGACCGCGCTAGAACAGGCCCGGCGGCAGGCCCATACCGCCCAACATGCCGCCCATCTTACCCTGGATTTCGCTTTCCACTTTATTGAACGCTTCGTTGCACGCCGCCAGAACCATGTCCTGCAGCATCTCCACGTCGCCCGCTACCTCGGGGTCGATCTTCACCGACAGAAGATTCTTCTTGCCATCCATCTGAACGGTGACCATGCCGCCGCCCGCCGTCGCTTCCACCTTGATGGCGGCTATCTCCTGCTGCATCTTTTCCTGCATCTGCTGCGCCTGGCGCATCATTTGCTGCATGTTGCCGGGTAGTTTCATGTAGCTACTCCTTCAGATTGCGGACTTTTCGAATTTCGCCGCCGAACACTTCACGGAACCGCTGCACTTCGGGGTTGGACAGCGCGCGGCCCGTAGCCGCATCCTCGTCGGCCACGGGCTTCTCCAGAGGCTGCACCGTCTCACCCGGATCGCCAATGATAAGCTTAATGCGCATTTCGCGGCCCGTAAGATGCGCAACCGCTTTATTCAAATCCTCCGGCCGCAACGCCAGGGAATCGCCCTTGGATGCGGTCACCTGCAGTTCGCCTTTCACCTCCGCGATGCGCGCATTTTCCACCGCATCGGCCGTGAACGGCATTCCCAACTCCATCAGCGCCGAATGCAATTTCCGGCGCCAGTCCCCCGCCCCCACCGTCTCCGGCGCCCGCAAAGGCTGAGGCGCCAGCGCATTCGCGCCCGACGATTGCGGCTCCGGCGGACGCGAGGCGGAGCTTCCGCCGGCCTTCTTGGCGCGATCCAGTTCGAATGGCGAGGGACCCGTACGAGGCGGCGCGGCCGGCGTCCGCGGTGGCGGCGCGGCTTCCGCAACCCTCGGCGTCACGGCGGGCGGACTCTCGCGGACGCCCGTTTCCAGTTGGGCCAGCGCCGTTTCGATAGGCAACAGCCGTCCCGCATGAACCAGCCGCACCAGCCCGATCTCCAGATGAAACCGCGGCTGCAGCGAAAATTGCAAATCGCGGAACAGGTCCAGCGAAAGCTGCAGGTAGCGCGTCAGATCCTCTTCGGAAAAACCGCCCGCAATCGCCGCCAGCTTTTCCCTTTGCGCCGCCGATGCCGCAATCAGGCGCGTCTCCGGTCCCGAAATGCGCGCCACCAGCAGATTGCGGAAATAGCGCGCCAGTTCGCGGCTGAAATGCTGCAGGTTCTGGCCGTTGCGCTCCAGTTCGTCCACTACTTCCAGCATGCGGCGCGAATCGCTAGCCAGCAGCGCACCGGTGATCTTCTCCAGCAGTTCGACGGAAAACGTGCCCAGCAGCGCGCGCACCTCGGCGGCATTCAGTTTGTTGCCGCAGCACGCGATGGCCTGGTCCAGCGCCGAAAGCGAGTCGCGCACGCTGCCTTCCCCGGCCGCGGCCAGCACTGCCAGTGCTTCGGGATCCGCCTCAATCCCTTCCTGCTCGCAAATCCACGCCATACGCCGCGTGAGGTCTTCGAAATCCACGGAGCGAAAACTGAAGTGCTGGCACCGCGACGCAATGGTGGCGGGAATCTTGTGCGATTCCGTCGTGCACAGAATAAAGATGACCCACTCCGGCGGCTCTTCGATGGTCTTCAGCAGCGCGTTGAACGCGTCGGTCGTAATCTGGTGCGCTTCATCCACGATGAACACTTTGAAACGCGCGCTCGCCGGCCGCTGCCGTACGCTCTGGTTCAACTCGCGCATTTCGTTGATGCCGCGATTGGACGCCGCGTCGATCTCGATGACGTTCATCCCTCCGCCGCTCGCAGCTTCCACGCAGTTCGCGCACACCCCGCACGGCGATGTGGTGGGACCGTTGACGCAATTCACACAGCGCGCCATAATCCGCGCCACCGTGGTCTTTCCGGTACCTCGCTGACCCGAAAAAATGTACCCGTGCGCGATGCGATTCTGCGCAATGGCGTTTTCCAGCGTGGTCTTGACGTGCTCCTGGTTCACGACGTCCTGGAACGTCTGCGGCCGGTATTTTCGGGCAATTACCTGGTACATGGGGGCGGGGTCAGTTCAGCTATGCAATGCACAAAATGCCAGGCCCCGGGTAATCCGCGGCACACGAACCGCACCACTACCGTTGCTTCCTTCCGGACCTGGCGGGGTTTGCGGCCGTCCGTTGCACGGAGCCCGAGACCTGACAAATTCCATCCTAACATGCAGCCCGCACCAGCCACCGCTCGATAAGATATAAGGGTATGGACATCAATCGGTTCACGGAGAAACTCCAGCAGGCGATCCGGTCCGCGCAGACCAAGGCCGTGCGCTACGGACACCAGCAGATTGATGTGGAACACCTGCTGGCGGCCCTTCTGGAGCAGGAGGGCGGACTCGCCCAATCCATTCTGAGCAAGAGCGGCGTGTTAACCGATCCGTTGCTCCGCCGCCTGGAAGCCGAACTGGACCGCCTGCCCAAAGTCTCCGGAAGCGGCAGCAGCCCGGATCACGTGTACGTAACCTCACGCCTCAACCAGTTGCTGGCCCGGGCCGAAGACCAGGCCGCCAAACTGAAGGACGAGTACATCTCGGTGGAGCACGTGCTCCTGGCCGCGCTGGACGACAAAGGCGCCGCCGGCCGTTTGCTGAAGGAGTTCGGCCTCGCCGAAGACCGCCTGATGCAAGCCCTGCGGGAGGTGCGCGGAAGCCAGCGCGTGACCTCGCAGAATCCCGAAGCCACCTACGAGGCGCTGGAGCGCTACGGGCGCGACCTGACCAAGCTCGCCGCCGCGGACAAGCTCGATCCCGTGATCGGACGCGACGAAGAAATTCGCCGCGTGATTCAGGTCCTGTCGCGCCGCACCAAAAACAACCCCGTACTCATCGGCGAACCCGGCGTGGGCAAGACCGCCATCGTCGAAGGCCTGGCCCTGCGCATCCTGCGCGGCGACGTGCCGGAGGGGATCAAAGACAAGCGCATCGTCTCACTGGACATGGGCTCGCTGATCGCCGGCGCCAAGTATCGCGGTGAATTCGAGGAGCGCCTCAAGGCCGTCCTGAAGGAAGTGCAGGAAGCCGCCGGTGAAGTGATTCTGTTCATCGACGAACTGCACACCGTCGTGGGAGCCGGCAAGACCGAGGGCTCCATGGACGCCGGCAATCTGCTGAAGCCCATGCTGGCGCGCGGCGAACTGCACTGCATCGGCGCCACTACCCTGGATGAGTACCGCAAGTACATTGAAAAGGATGCCGCCCTGGAACGCCGCTTCCAGCCCGTGTTGGTGGAACAGCCTTCCGTGGAAGACACCATTTCCATTCTGCGCGGCCTCAAGGAACGCTACGAAGTGCACCACGGCGTGCGCATCAAAGACGCCGCCCTGGTGGCCGCCGCCGTATTCTCCAATCGCTATATCACCGACCGCTTTCTGCCCGATAAGGCCATCGACCTCGTGGATGAATCGGCCGCCCGCCTGCGCACCGAAATCGATTCCATGCCCGCCGAGCTGGACGAAAAGCGGCGACGCATCATGCAGCTCGAAATCGAACGCGAGGCGCTGCGCAAGGAGAAAGACGCCGCCTCCAAAGAGCGCCTGTCCAAACTCGAGCGCGAACTCGCCGATTTGCGCGCCGAATCCGACGCCCTCACTGCGCGCTGGCAGGCCGAAAAGGACGCCGTGCAGCGCCTCCGCCAGATTCGCGAGCAGGTCGAGCAGACCAAAGCCGAGATCGCCCAGGCCGAGCGCCAGTACGACCTCAATCGCGCCGCCGAATTGAAATATGGCAAGCTCACCGGCCTCGAACGTCAACTGGAAGAGGAGTCCGCGAAGTTTGCCCGCCAGCAGCAGCAGAGCCGCCTCATCAAAGAGGAGGTGGACGAAGAGGACATCGCCGAAATAGTCAGCCGCTGGACCGGCGTCCCCGTGAGCAAGCTGCTGGAAGGCGAGATGCAAAGGCTCCTCAGCCTCGAAGACGAACTGCACCGTCGCGTCATCGGTCAGGACGAAGCCGTCACCGCCGTGGCCGAAGCCGTGATTCGCGCCCGCAGCGGATTGAAGGACCCCAACCGCCCCATCGGCAGCTTCATTTTCCTGGGGCCCACCGGAGTCGGAAAAACGGAACTGGCGCGCGCCCTGGCGGAATTCCTCTTCGATGACGAACGCGCCATGATTCGCATCGACATGTCGGAGTACCAGGAGAAACATACCGTGGCCCGGCTGATCGGCGCTCCTCCTGGATACGTGGGCTACGAAGAGGGCGGCCAGTTGACCGAAACGGTGCGCCGCCGTCCCTATGCCGTGGTGCTGTTCGACGAAATCGAAAAGGCCCACCACGACGTCTTCAACGTGCTGCTCCAGGTGCTCGACGATGGCCGCCTCACCGACGGCCAGGGCCGCACCATCGATTTCAAGAACACCATCGTGATCATGACCTCGAACGTGGGCAGCCAGCGGATTCTGGAATACCGCGGTTCCTTCGCCGGCCTCGGCTACGAACGCATGAAGGAGGCGGTGCTGGACGAGATGCGCCACCTCTTCCGCCCGGAATTTCTGAATCGCGTGGATGAGATCATCGTGTTCCACTCGCTCAGCGAGGAACACCTCATGAAGATCGTGGACATTCAGTTGAGCCGCCTCCGCGCCCGCCTGGCCGAGCGGCACATCACGCTCGAACTCACCGATCAAGCCCGCGTCAACCTGGTGCGGACGCTCGCCGACCCGCAATACGGCGCTCGCCCCCTGAAGCGCGCCATCCAGAAGAAGGTGGAAACGCCTCTCGGCCGGCTCCTGCTAAAAGGCGAAATCCGCGACGGCCAAACCGTCGTCGCCGACGGCGAAGAAACCGGAGACCTGCGTTTCCAGCCGGCCGCCATGGCCGCTTTCCCCACCCCCAACCCCCATCCCTAACCCCCGTCTTCCTAGTGCATGATTTCCAGAAATCCGCCGCTGGTGGCGTCTACGAAAATGGAAAAGTTCGCGGTACCCGCCGATTCGCCCCAAATGACGCGCCAGACGGGATCGGGAAAGCGGTTGTTCTTTTCCAGCAGGATCGTGATCACCTTGCCCGGAAATTTCTTATCGTATTCGATGGCCTTGGGCTGCGATTTCGCGGTTTGATACGCCGCATCGGTATCCGTCTTCACTGCCGCAATGAGGAACGAGGAGGTAACGCCCTTGCGGCCGGTATACACCTCGTCGGACACCTGGAAGACGCCTTTGTGCAGGCTCGGCAGTTGCTCGATCAGCGAAAAGGTATAGCTATGGGAACGGCTCTGGGTGGAAGATACGAAGGTCGCACCCCAGATTCCGGCTTTCCCCGGAGTTTCGGGAATGTCGGGCGAGTGCATGCTCTCCATCTTCAGGACATCGGCTCGGGGATCCCAGGTACGCGCCACCTGGTACATCTTGTACAGCGCGCTCAGGCCGGTCACCGGTTCGGGCGGTTTCTCCGGCTCTTTCTTTTGCGTCGTCGCAGGCTGTTCCGAGCAGGCGGTCAGAAGCAGCAGGCCGGCGAGCAGCAACGGCAGCTTTCTCATAGGCACCTGCCGCCATTCTAACAGGTTGGAAAAAATCCCATAAGCCGCACCATTAACATCCTGTCCGATTTCCGCTGTGCCATAATTACGGCAGTTAAGGAGGAGGCCATGTCCCCTCACAACGTCGTACGGGCAGTCACAATTTCGAGCGCCTTCCTGCTGCTGATACCGGCGGGATTCGCGCAAGGCAGGGGCGCCGCACCTCCCGCGCCGCCAGCCGGAACCGGCGCGCCCCCCACCGCCGGCCCGGGCACGGGGAGCGTCAACATCCCCACCAACCCCAACCCTAACACCACGAATCCCCCGGGCGGCACCAGGCCTTCACCAACCTATGTGCCGCCCCTCTACTTGACTGGCCGCGTGATGCTGGAAAGCGGCGGTCCTCCGCCGGAACCGGTCACCATGGAGCGCGTCTGCAACGGCACCCCGCACGCCGTAGGATACACCGACACCAGTGGCAGCTTCGGCATCCAACTCGGTAATGAGTCCGGCGTATTTCAGGACGCCAGCGAAGGAAGCACGCGCGGTTCCATGCCCGGCATGCCGCAAACCACTGGGTCCGTGAATGACCTGGGGGCGGGCGGCATGGCGTCGAGCCCCGCTACCGGCGGGACGTACATGAGATATCAGAACTGTGAGATACGCGCCAAGCTGCCCGGATACCGATCCCAATCCGTCATGCTGGCCAACCGCCGCTCGATGGACGATCCCAACCTCGGCGTCATCCTGCTGCACAAAGAGGGCGAGGACGCCGGGACCATCGTCAGCGCCAACAGCCTCGCCGCTCCCAAGGATTCGCGGAAAGCCTACGACCGGGGACTGCAGGCGCTCAAGAAAAACAAAACCGACGATGCCGGCAAGGATTTCGAGAAAGCCGTGGCCCTGTACCCGAACCATGCCGAAGCCTGGTTCGAACTCGGCAGGATTCAGGCCCGGCACGGACAGGCCGATGCCGCAAGGGAGTCTTTCAATGCCTCCATCAAAGCCGACCCCAAATTCGTCGGCCCCTACGTGCAACTCTCCATCCTGTCCATGCAGGCCAAAAAGTGGCAGGAACTCTCGGAGCTGACCGACCGCGCCATGCGCCTGGATTCCTTCGATTATCCGCAGTTGTTCCTGTTCAACGCGGTCGCCAACTACAATCTGCGTAAGTTCGGCGCGGCCGAAACCAGCCTGAAACAGGCCATACGGCTGGATACCCAACACCGCTTTCCGGACATCCAGCATTTGATGGGCCTGGTGCTCGCGCTGCACAAAGACTACACCGGCGCGGCGGAACAATTCCGCGCTTTTTTGAAGCTGGCTCCCGATGGCCCGGAAGCCGCCGGCGTCCGCTCGCAGCTCGCCGAACTGGACCGCCTGACTACCGAAAGCGCGGCCGCCCCGGCCAAGGATAAATAACCGCCGGTTGTAACTCTATCTGCCGGGAACGCCCAGGACGCCGCGCGTGCTGAAGTCCGTCAGAGTCATCAGAATCAGAATGCCGAGCCACATCAGCGCGCCCAGCCAGCACCAGGCGTGTGAGCTTGGTGCTGTGGCGCACGTGCATGAAGAACAGCGCCACCAGCAGCATTTTGCAGACGGCGATGGCCAGAGCTACCACAACGCTGAAGGGTCCCAGGTCCACAAACGCCACCGCCGTCGTGGCGATGGTGGCCGTATATCAGCGCGGCGAAGACCAGGACGTAAGTTTTGACGCTATCGATGTGTTCGCTCATTTCAGGTGCCTGTCAATCAAGTAGAGCAGCGGGAACAGAAAGATCCAGATGTCGACTAAGTGCCAGTACAGGCCCGCGATATCCACCGGCGTCATGTATTCGGCCGCGAAGGTGCCCTGCTTCGCCTTGATCGCCAGCCAGGTCAGAAATGCCGGTGGCCGCTATCGTCTCTAACGCGTCGTAGCAGCACGATCCCGACAAGACTTAGCGCCGTGAAGTAGAACAACTCCGGCTCCGGAGCGGCCGTGGGCCCCGGCGGCACGGGGATCGGTCCGGTCGGTAGCGGCACGGGCGTATCGACCACCAGCAGCGAGGCATTCGTGGTCAGTCGTTGGTTGCTTGAGACGAGGTCGGCGATGGGATCGAACGATGGATCGTTCGGACTTGCTGAGTACAAGTCGTAGTAGACGGTGATTGACCCGGTCACGCTGAAGCCCGGCGTCGCAACGCTATCGATCGAGAACGCGCCCACGCCGTAAGGGTTGAATGGATTGAACGGCTGGCTCATGGCCAGACCCGGAGTGGTGACCACAAAGTTGGCGCCGGACAAGTAATCCGTGTAAGTGCCAAACGAAACCGCAGGGTCAAAACTGGAGCCCGTAAGAATCGCATAGTCGTGAGTCGATAGAAAAGTAAAGCCCCATCCCACGGTTTGTCCCGGGGCTCCCTGAATGTCAGGAGGGGTCAACGTCAGGGAATCGGCGTGAAGGGCCGACCCCGCCACTGCAAGCGACAACACTACCAACCGAGACAGTCTCAGTTTCATATTCTCCTCCGAACGATTCTTCGATTTCTTCCAGTACTCTATGGATACTGATGGCCGGCCACGAGACTCGCCTTATATGCGCCCTGGTTGGCCGTAACCCCAAACGTCACGGTAAAGCGCGCTGCAGCAGCACAACGTCCGAAATTGATATTAATCGGTATACTCGCCGAACCTATGTCGTTCCCAACAACGTTAGTCCCGCCAAAGCTGGCGACTGGCGTGGCGCAGGCCGCGCCGCTCTCCTGTTTGAAGGAGATGGAAGTTACTGTGAGGTTGCTGGCCGGAGCTCCGGTGTTTACAAATTCCACGGTCCATTTCCGGTTGGTTAGCGTCCCGGACTTCTGCGAGACTACGGCGGTGAGGGTCGGCGGTATAAATGGCACACCGCCAATCTGATTTTGTAACTGGATATTGATCGGGTTAGTCACGCTTGCCACGGAGGCGACTACTGTCCAGGTGCCGGAGAAACTGTTGGCAGTGATCACGGGTACGCTGACAAGGCCGGAGACGTCCGAGTAGATCGTGACCTTGGTCGCGCCGCCCAGTGTCCCGCTGGCTCCGCCCGCCCCCGGCACGACTTGGAATGTGACTGGAACATATTGAAGGGGCGCAAAATTGCTGTCTTGGACAAAGAGGGAGATCGGTAAGGGGAACGAACTGTTCGGGGGCGCGGACTGATTGGGCCCCGAGACCAGCGAAACGTGTGCCGGCACGCCGTATACCACGTACTGGAAGGGTCTGGAGTTGGATGCCGCAAAAGCGCTGTCGCCAACCCCGGAGCCTTCGTAGAACACAGCCAGACTCCACACCCCTCGTGCGTTCAAGTTGATCGTGGGCGAGCACCCATAAGCGGGATCGCCGAATATCACCGTGTCGACGGGAAACGTATTTCCGTTTTGGGTGCAGTCCGCGGCAGTGTTTACGAACGCAGTTGCCAGCGGCGCAGACGTGGTATAGCCGGTCGCGGAAGGAATCGCATTGCGCACCGTCACGGTTCCGCCCAGCACGCGGTTGCCGCCTTCGGCCGGACCATTCGGGATGTTGTGGTTGTAGCCGAAGGACGCGGTGATCACAGGCGTCGTTCCCTGTGGAACGTAGGAAGCCGGAGTCACTGTCGTAGTGACGGTTACGGGCGCCCGGAAAGTCAGGCTCGTCGTGAGAGTGGCCTGCTCGCCGGTACTGGCAAAACTCACAGTGACTTCCCCGGTTACCACACCGATTAAGATCGATGCCAATTGCGGCTGTGAGAAGGAATAGGTGAAAGACCCGAATCCATATTGGTCCGTGCTTCCGCTGCCGGCGACTTGCAGCCAGCCGCTGGCGGCGCCGCTATAGATTACGGTCGTGTGGAACTGTTGATTGGGAGGGCCCGCCACCTTGATGGTCTGGGTAGGAGGAACCGTCACCGCGGTATTCGTGCCCCAGGCGCTGACCACGTCGAACGATTGAAGCGCCGGGGTGAGTTGCACCCCGAGCGGCGCAAGGCGAACCAGGGAAGTGCTGAAGGTGGTATTGGCATCGCTGAGGTTCACACTCACGGACGCGCTGGCGGCTGGCGATAAATCGTTTCCCCCGTTGATGAGGAGATAGGCGCTCCCTTCCGTTGGCGAGCAGCTGTCGACGAAATCGCGATTCGTTATGTTGCAAAGCCCGCCCTCCGGGCTTGCAGTGCTTGAGTCCAGCGATGTCGTGCAGGTCTGAGTGGTGCTGCTGGTATTCGCAATGCCGCTAATCTTCAGCGCGAGCGGCCCCGGTATGGTTGAGGTACTCGTGTTAACAACCTTGACGGACTGCGCTAGACCGCCGCCTTGGCTGGCGCCCTCGGTGATGGTGGCCGCTGCGGCCGGCACCGCGATGTAGCGTGTGTTGATGCGTTTTCGGCACGCCGCCGTCCCGCCAAAGAACAAATTCGCCTTGGTGGCGCCGCTAGCGGCAGGCACAGGCACCGAATTGGTGAGGTCGTACCCCGGATATTGCGCCGTGCCCTCCTGGTAGCGGTCCTCAATCGGCTGCCCTCCATTCAGAGCCGCAGCCCAGGAATATGCTGCCACATCCAGATAGGCGTTCACCGGATCGTTCACGACGTGCGTGACCAGAAAATTGCCCACTCCCGCCGTGCAGCCGCTCTTGCCATCGGGGCAGGAGCCACCGGATCCGTCGACGAATTCGTCGATCCTGTTCGTATCGCTATGGCTGTTGGTGGATGCAATACCAAGGGAGGTATTTGTGTCCATATATAGGCTATGAGTGTGTCCGGCAAACATGGCAATCACGTTATAGTCGCGGATCGTGTTCCAGAAGGCCGTGTAGTTGTCACTGGTCCACCAGCAATTGTCGGTCTTTCCAGGGATATTAGTGCCACTGCAATTCCCCGTTATGCCTGAGATGGAAGACATTGGGTAATGCTGAATGAGGACGACCGGCCGGCCGGTGTGGCCCACGTTAACGTTTAGATCGCGCGCCAGCCAGCCAATGCCATTCGAGCTGGTAGGATGCGAGCCGCCGCTCTGCTGGTCGCCCGCCCAGGTATTCAGTTGTATGAAATGGACGCCCTGATAATCCCAGGAATAGTTGAGACTCCCACCTCCGTTGTCGGGGCCGCCATTGCCGTTCGAGTTGACGTCTAAGTTCACCTTGCACATGCGGTTCCGGATGTAGTTATCCATGCGGTCGGCGTCGTTGGTAGAATCTACCTGCGAGAAATCGTGATTTCCCAAGCCGAAAAAGACCGGATAATTAATGGACTGGTTATTGTCTAGTGTGTCGTGCTCCCAAACCAACCGGAAGCTGCCAAGGTTGTCCCGCCAACCGCCGGTGGTGATATCGCCGGCGATGATTACGGCGCGCGGAACCTGCATCGGGCCGATAGGCAACCCGCCCGCTCTCGGCCACGTGTGCAAGCCTACGGCAAAGCTGTTGAGGTTCGCGACGTGCTTGATCTGGTCAGTAACAACGTACGTCTGACGGAAGAAGTGCAAGTCGCTGGTGACGTAAAAGGTGAAATCCTGGTTGGGGTTGCCGGGAGCCGAAATCATATTGGACAGCGACGTGTCGCAACTGGGGTCCGGCAGATTGCACCAGACACCGCCTCCAAACTGATCGATCCTGCTCAGGTTGTCCGACGGATTCGTGCAGGCGACCGAAAAGCCCAACGTGATGACGCCGCCAAAGCACACGCGCTGACCGGGAGAGCCGCAGCAACCGGCGAGGTCTTTGGCATGCGCGTGTCCGTTCTCGGGGTCGCAGGACGCGCCATCATTGAATGTCATGATGCTGTACGCATCGGTCGGATTCCCAACCACACCCTGGGCGTTAGCCGTCCAGGTTCCGGCCCATGGCGCCAGCACTGCGGGTAGGAATGCGAACCAAGGTAACATCCAGCGGCGGCAGTCGAGCTTTCGACTACGGAGCGTCTTCATTTCCCAGCCCCCTCACTTGTCCTGATCGAAATCTTGCCTGTACAGAAAACTACGTGTCTGGTGGGAGAAAGGTCGGTAAGAAGTCGCCAACGTCGTGCGGCTGCTACTTGGCAGCCAACAGTCCCCACGCACGTGCGCGAACCCCCCCGCAGGAGTCAGCTCGTACGCTTCCCTCATGACCTCGCGGGATCTAAAATCCTGTCAGCACTGATTCGCGAGTATTTGCTTGCGTCTCCCCCATGGGCATTTGGCGGTTACAACCACGGGCCGCCTCGCGCGAGGGAGGTGAAATCTTATTATCTGAGTATATAGCCGATCTTGATTTGTGCAAGAGCAATTTGGGTGTGCGACATCCAGCGTGCGCATTACCTGCCGGGAACGCCCAGGACGCCGCGCGTGCTGAAGTCAGTCAGGGTCATCAGAATCAGAATGCCGAGCCACATCAGCGCGCCCGCCAGCACCAGGCGTGTGAGCTTGGTGCTGTGGCGCACGTGCATGAAGAACAGCGCCACCAGCAGCATCTTGCACACGGCGATGGCCAGAGCTACCACAACGCTGAAGGGTCCCAGGTCCACAAACGCCACCGCCGTTGTGGCGATGGTGGCGCAAATCAGCGCGGCGAAGACCAGGACGTAAGTTTTGACGCTATCGATGTGTTCGCTCATTTTAGATGCCTGTCAATCAAGTAAAGCAGCGGGAACAGAAAGATCCAGATGACATCGACAAAGTGCCAGTACAGGCCCGCGATATCCACCGGCGTCATGTATTCGGCCGTGAAGGTGCCCTGCCTGGCCTTGATCACCAGCCATGTCAGAAGGCCCGCGCCGATCACCATGTGCAGCGCGTGCAGGCCCGTCATGGCGAAATAGAGGGAGAAGAAAAGCTGCGCCGGACCCTGCTGCGCAATGCCTTCGAAGTGGAATCCCGGCCCGGGAATGTGATGCTCCACAAACTTTTCGTGCCATTCGTAGCCCTTCACGCCCAGAAACACGAAGCCCAACGCCAGCGTGAGGATCAGGTTAAAGATGATGGCCCCCTGCCGCCCCAGTTGCGCCGAGCGCACTGCCATCACCATGGTAAAGCTGCTGCACAGCAGCACCACCGTGTTGGCCGCGCCGATGTACACGTTCAAGCTGCTGGAACAAACCGCAAAGATTTCCGGATACGTGGAACGGTAAATGGTGTACGCCAGAAACATGCCCCCGAAGAACATGATTTCGGTCACCAGGAAGATCCACATCCCCAGCGTCGAGGCGTCCTTCTGCTGGGCCTCGGTATCGAATTGCTCGCGCAGCGCCAGCGTTTCCTCGTGTGCGTGATTAGCCAACTTCGATCACCTCTCCCATTACCGTGGTGTAGTCATAGGCTTCGTGCGTAACGATCGGAGTTTCGTCGAAATTGTGAAGCGGCGGCGGCGAGGCCGTCTTCCACTCCAGCCCGGTAGCGCCCCACGGATTGACCGCCGCGACCGGTCCGTAGCGCAGCGACCAGATGAAATAGATCATGGGAATCAGGTAGCCTACCGCCAGCACGCTCGCGCCTGCCGTGGAAAGTACGTGCAACACCTGGAACTCCGGGGGGTACACGTGATACCGGCGCGGCATCCCCAGGTAGCCCAAAATAAACTGCGGGAAAAACGTCAGGTTGAAGCCCAGGAAGATGATCAACGCCGAAAGCTTGGCCCACCCTTCCGGGTACATGCGGCCGGTCATTTTCGGCCACCAGTAATGCAGACCGCCCAGGTATCCCATAATGGCGCCACCCACCATGATGTAGTGGAAGTGCGCCACCACGAAGTAGGTGTCCGTCACGTGAACATCGATTCCCAGGCATGCCAGGAACAGTCCGGTCAATCCGCCCATGGTGAACAAGCCGATGAAACCGAACGCGTACAGCATCGGAGTCGCGAACGAGATGGAGCCCTTATACAGCGTGGCCGTCCAGTTGAAGACCTTGATGGCCGAAGGGATCGCCACGAAATAGCTCAGGAACGAGAACACCATTCCGGCATACACCGACTGCGTGCTGACAAACATGTGATGGCCCCACACCAGGAAGCCGAGCACCGCGATGGAGACGCTCGAAAACGCCACGAAGCCATAGCCGAAAACCGGCTTGCGCGCGAACACCGAGACGATTTCACTGATCACACCCATGGCCGGCAGAATCATAATGTAGACCGCGGGGTGGGAGTAAAACCAGAACAGGTGTTGGAACAACACCGGGTCGCCGCCCAGCGCCGGGTCGAAGATGCCGATGTGGAATACCCGCTCGCAGAACACCAGCAGCAGCGTCACCGCCAGCACCGGCGTGCCCAGCACCTGAATCAAGGAGGTGGCATAGTGGGCCCACACGAACAGCGGCATCCGGAACCACGTCATCCCCGGCGCGCGCATCCTGTGGATCGTGACAATGAAGTTCAGCCCGGTCAGGATCGAAGAGAAGCCCGCCACGAAAATACCCAGCGCCGTGGCGATGACCCACGTATTCGAGTACGACGTGCTGTACGGCGTATAGAAGGTCCACCCCGTATCCACGCCGCCGGCCAGCATCGCGAACAGGCTGAGCAACCCGCCCACAACCAGCAGATACCAGCTCAACAGGTTGAGGCGCGGAAATGCCAGGTCGCGCGCCCCGATCATCAAGGGCAGAAAGAAATTGCCCAAAACCGCCGGGATGGACGGGATCAGGAAGAAGAAGATCATCGTGACCCCGTGCATGGTGAACAGCTTGTTATAAGTTTCCGAGGAGACCAGGTCGCCTTGCGGAGTCAACAGCTCGATGCGGATCAGCGTGGCAAAGGCCCCGCCCAGGAAAAAGAACAGGGTGATGGTGGCGAGATACAGCAGCCCGATGCGCTTATGGTCCTTCGTCAGGAGCCACGATTTAATGCCGTAGCTGGCGTTTAAATAATGCTCGCGTTCTTGTACCGCTGCGGTAATCATATGTCTAACGTTTTTCAGTCCCGGATTTCGCCGCCGGTATGGCGCCTGCACCGGTCGCCGCACCGGCGCCCGGCTTCTCACCCAGCGACTTCACGTATTCGATCAAACTCAAAACGCCTTCCTCGGTCACCAGACCCTGGAAGGTCGGCATTACCGGCTGGAAGCCGGCCACGATTTTCGCGTTGGGTTGCAAAATGGATTCGCGAATGTAAGCTTCGTCCGCTTTTATCACCTTGCCGTCGGACAGTTTCACATCCCGCCCGAACAGCCCCGCCAGGCTGGGGCAGCGGCCCGATCCATCCACTTTATGGCAGTTGCTGCACGCCAGATCCTGGAACAGCTTGGCGCCGTTTTCAGACATCGAGCCGGAAGCCGCGCCGCCGCTCAGCCACTTCTCGTAGTCCCGCGGTTCCATCACGTAGATCCAGCCGATCATGCCGGAATGCTTGGTGCCGCAATACTCCGCGCAGAACAGGTGATACTTGCCCGCCTTCGTAGGTTTCCACCAGGTCGTGGAATAACGGCCGGGCACCACGTCCTGTTTGGTGCGGAAAGCCGGCACGAAAAAGCTGTGGATCACGTCTTCGCTGGTCATGGTCAACTTAATGGTGCGTCCCAGCGGCACGTGCAGTTCGTTGATCTCGCGCTGCCCTTCCATGTGCTGCATCTTCCACATCCACTGCTTACCCACCACATAGATAGGCAGAGCGTCTTCGGGCGGACGGCTTTCCTTGAAAAAGATCGCCGCGCCCCAGGTGAACATGATCATGGTGAGGCCGAACGGAATTACGCTCCAGACTATCTCCAGCGCCATCCCGGTATGCACATGACGAGGCAGTTCCTGTTCCGAGCGGCGCCGGTAGCGAATGGCGAAATAGAAAATAGCGGTGAAAATGACCACCGTGAAAAACACGGAAACCGCCAGCAGAAAAAAGAGCAAATGATCAACGTCGGGAGCGAACGTAGAAGCCTGTTCCGGAAATAGAGGTAGTTTACCCATCGCGAACTCTTAACTCACCCGCCTTGCTTCGTGCCTGTGTATGCGCGCGTCGCGCCGGAATGCAATCAGCAGCACCAACCCGCCGAACACCACGAACACCGCGCCGCCGAACCGCACCATGTTCATCGCCAGGGCGCCGTACTTGCCCGTGGCCGGATCGTAGTGGTAACAGAACAGCAGAATCGCGTCCACCGGAGTGCCGATTTTGTTGGTGGACGCTTCCACCAGGCCCAGCCGGATGTCGCGCGGAGAATACTCCACGCCGTAGAAATATTTCGAGACCCGCCCGTCCGGCGTCACCACCATAATGGCGCTGGCGTGCGCGTATTGATCCGTCTTCGGGTCGTACTTATAGTGGAACCCGATACTGTCCATGAACGGCTTGATGCTGGCCTCCTCGCCGGTAAGAAAATGCCAGCCGTTGGCAGTGTTCGGACGGCCATAGCGCTTCACGTAAAGCTGCTTCTTAGCCGCCGCAATCTCCGGCGTGTCCTTGGGGTCGAAGCTGACCGCTACCACCTCGAAGTCCCGGCCGGGATTGAAGGAGACCACCTTCAGCGCGCTCTCCAGACCGTTCAGGATCTGCGTACACAACATCGGGCAGCGGTAATAAACCGGCGCCAGAATCACTGCCTTGTGACTCTGGAAGAAACTCGATAGCGGCACACTGCGGCCGGCCTCGTCCTTGAAAATCAGGTTCAGCGGAATCTGCGCGTCCAGCTTCTGATCGATGCCGACGCCTTCCAACCCACCCGGCAGAGCCGGCTTCAGGTTGCTGTCCTGCATGCTCAGCGATTGCTGTGCCGGCGCCGGTTGTCCCGGCTGCGCGATCGCGGCAACGCTGAGGAACGCGAATACAAGCCCTTTCGATAGTATTTTCACTTTGCTTTTTCCTGCGTCGGGGCGGGCACGGCCGGTTCTGCGGCCAGCGGTCCCCCCAGTTGTTGCACCTTCTCGCCAAGCCCCGCCTCGGTGGGGACGCTCACACCCGCGGCGGCGCTCTGCGGCTCATTCTGCTGCCGGGCGGGCAACCCGCGCTGCGCCAGCAGATCCATGGCCCGATCGATCGGAATCCGGACCACTCCATGCGATTTGTCGATCCATCCGTAACTGCCCAGGATCTTGTCCTCGGCGGCCCTCATTTCCTGCAGGTCGGTGATCGGAGTAACTTCCAGTCGCGGTTCCGGAGGCAGTTTGCCGGCGTCCACTCCTATCCCCTGGCTCACACGAGCCTTGGTGCCGCCCGTCATGCTTTCGAAATACTTAAAAGCTCCCAGCACCAGCGCCAGGCACACCACGCAAAGCAGCGCCAGGCCAATCGCGAACTTACCGACGGCCCATACGTTGACGTCGCGCTCTTCGAATTTTCCCTCCGGACGCTCCGGCTCGTGCACATCGTGAGGACTGTGGGGGTCGTGCTTATTCTCGGCCATGTTCCAAAGCCTCCTCCAGGTGTGGATCGTGCAGCGGCATCAGCGGACGCTTGGCCAGGTTGGTCAGGAAATAGGCCAGCCAGATGCCGCCAATCCCGACGAACCCGGTCAGATCCATCCAGCTCGGGGCGAAGACGCCGTTGGTAGTGTCGGGCGCCGCCTGCCAGTAAATATCCACGGCCCGCATAAACAGAATGAAAATTGCGATGCGACGAAATCAGCTTGAAGTTTCTCTTCAAATCGCGCGAGAGCAACAGCGCGAACGGCAGGGCAAAGTGCCCCACCACCAAAAGCAGCGCCAGCCACCACCAGCCGCCCGTGAGCCGCCTCATATAAAACGGAATTTCCTCGGGAAGATTGCCGGTCCAGATGATCAGGAACTGCGAGAACGAAAAGTACGCCCACACCATCACGGCGGCCAGCAGCAGTTTACCCAGGTCATGCAAGTGCCGGTGCGTGAGAATGCGGCTCATGGGTTCATATTGCGAAAGCAGCACGAGCAGCGCGATCAGGAAGGCCATCGACGAAAGCCCCTGGCCGGCAATGAAGAGCAGACCATACATGGTCGAGAACCAGTGCGGTTCCAGCGACATCACCCAATCGATGGACATGAACGTGACCGAGACGCCCCAGAACAGCACGCCGGGCCCCGACAGCGCGGCCATCTTCTGGTGCGCCACCGGACTCGCCGTGCGATCTTCATTCTCAGACCAGCGGTTCAGGTACCACGAGCAGAACAGCCAGCCCAGAAAATAAAACACCGCGCGGCCCAGGAAGAAGGGGAAATTCAGGTACATCGCCTTGTGCTGCAGCACCGGATCCGCCGCTACGATGTTGGCATGCGACCAGGAATACAGCGTCGGAATGCCGATCGCGATGGGGATGAACAGCAGCGCCAACAGAGGCAATGTCCGCACGGCCGCTTCCGCGGGACGCCGGATCGCTACGCCCCAGGCGCCGCCGGTCAAATACTGCACCATCAGCCACGCCAGGCAGCCCAGCGAAACACCCAGAAACAGCATGTAAGACCACAGGTACGAGCGGAAGAACTGGCCCGGCGGTCCCATCAGCGCTCCCAGCAGAGTCAGGGCCAGCGCGATGACGCCTACCGCGCCGGTGCGCGTGCGCCACTGTTTGAGATCGCGGGCGAGATCCTGCGGGATCTCGAAATTCACCATCTGCGCCATCATTTTTCACCTCCGGGAGCCGGGGTGGGATTGTCCAGTTGTCCGCGGGCATCCGCCGGAACGTCGTTGACGCCGGCGTTATGACTCAGTTGCAGCGCGCGAACGTACGCCACGATGGTCCAGCGGTCGCGCACCGGAATCTGCGCGGCGTAGTCCGGCATGGCGCCGAATCCGTTGGTGATCACGTCGAAGATGTAACCGTCGGCCGCCTGCCGCAACCGGTCGATGTGGTAGGAAGGCGGATGCCGGTAGCCGCGGCGCACCACCATGCCGTTGCCTTCACCCAACCGGTCGTGACACGGGGCGCAATAGACGTTGTAACGGCTTTGGCCGCGCAGGATGACGTCCTTGGTCACCGGGAAGGGGAACTGCTCCACGGCCTTGCCGTCCGCCGTTTTGCCGGCATAGTAAGCGGTGTCGTCGTTCAGATGACCGCGCGCCACCGTGCCGTCGATCAACTGCCTTTCGGAACGGCCGTCGGCATAAAAATCGGTCGGCCGGAGGGGAATATACTTCGGCTGGTCGTGCATGTCCTGGCGGCAGGCTACGCCCGAAGCCAGCACCAGCACTACCGCGCCGAACAGGAAATTAGTGCGCAACTTCAGACACCTCTTTGGGCTCCAGAGTCTCCAGAAATTCGCTGGTATGTTTGCGATCGAACAGCGGATCGGTAGCCTCGATGCACAGGAAAAAGCGATTGCGCGAGGCCAGCGCGAAACGCGGAACATTGAACGTCGGATGATACGGCATGGGCAGGCCGCACAACGCCAGCAGGCCGAACACCGCCGACAGTCCCGCGAACAGCACCGTCATCTCGAACGTGATCACGATATACGAAGGCCAGCTATGCAGCGGCTTGCCGTCGATGTTCAGGGGAAAGTGCCAGACCGTCACGTAATACTGCAACAGGTAACCGAGGGCGCCGCCGATGATGCCGCCGATGAGCACGATGAGCGGCAGTTTGTTTTTGTGCAGGTGCAGCGCGTCGGTGAGTTCCTCAATCGGAAACGGCGAGTAGGCGTCCAGTTTGCGAAAGCCCTTCTCGCGGGCCGCGCGGGCGGCAGTCACCAGCGCGGTGGGGTTATCGAATTCGGCCATCACGCCGTAAATATCGGTCTTGCTCACCGCTGCGCCTCCTCCCCTTCCACTTTGGCCTGAGGCAGCAGCGTGCGGACTTCAAAAATCGAGATCATGGGCAGTACCCGGATGAACAGGAAGAAGAGGAACATGAATAGCCCGATGGTGCCGAGATAGGTGGCCCAATCCCAGCGCGTGGCATGAAACAAGCCCCAGGATGAAGGCATATAATCCTGCGCCAGGCTGCTCACGATGATCACGAAACGCTCCAGCCACATGCCCACCAGCACAATCACGGCCCAGATGAACAGGAGCACCGGATTGCCGCGGATCTTCTTGAACCACAGGGCCTGCGGCGCAATGATGTTGCACATGACCAGCGACCAGTACGAACTCGCATACGGCCCGAGCATGCGGTGCCAGATGGCCTCATGCTCGTATACGTTGGCGGTATACCAGGCAGTGAAGATTTCCATCAGATAGGAATAGGCTACGATCAACCCGGTGGCCAGCATGATCTTGCCGCAATTGTCCAGGTGCTTGTCGGTAATCAGGCCCTGTAACCCGTACACCGAGCGCAGCGGAATCGCCAGCGCCAGCACCATGGCAAAGCCGCAGTAGATGGCGCCGGCCACGAAGTATGGCGGGAAGAAGGTGCTGTGCCAGCCGGGAACAATCGCAATGGTGAAGTCGAAGCTGACCACCGTGTGAACCGACAGCACCAGAGGCGTAGCCAGTCCGGCCAGCAGCAGGGAGGCGGTTTCGTATACGCTCCAGTGGCGGGCGGAACCGCGCCATCCCATGGCCATGATGCCGTACGTGAAGCGCGCAAAGCGGCTGGTAGTGCGGTCGCGCAGCGTGGCTAAATCGGGCATCAGACCCACGTACCAGAACAGCGCCGATATGGTGGCGTAGGTGGAAACCGCGAACACGTCCCACACCAGCGGGCTGCGGAAATTCGGCTCGATGGCCATGGTGTTGGGATACGGGAAGAGCCAGAATGCCAGCCACGGGCGGCCCAGGTGCAAGATGGGGAACATGCCGGCGCAAGCCACGGCGAACAGCGTCATGGCTTCCGCGAAGCGGTTGATGGAATTCCGCCATCGCTGGTTGAGCAGCAGCAGAATCGCCGAAATCAGCGTGCCCGCGTGGCCAATACCAATCCACCACACAAAATTGGTAATGGCGAAGCCCCACATCACCGGAGGCCGGATGCCCCAGATTCCCACACCCTTGGCGAACAGCAGAGCCACGGCATACAGAAACAACAACAGCAGTGCGAAGCCCACGCCAAAACAGGCCGTCCAGAATACCGGCGTCTTCTTGGTGAGGACTACCGCCGAGATCTGGTCCGTGACCGTGCCGAAGGTATAGCCCGGGGCAATGATTTCGGGCCTTTCCGGTCTTTCGAGTACGTCTTGTTCTTCTGCCATTTTCGTGTCCTACGCCCCAATCTCCGGATTCGGATTGCGCAGCGACGCCAGGTAAGTGGTCCGCGGACGCGTGTTCAGGTCGGCCAGCATCGAGTAATTCAGCTTTTCGGCCTTCATTTTACTGACCCGGCTGTTGGGATCGTTGACGTTGCCGAATACGATCGCCTCCGTCGGGCAGGTAGCCTGGCAAGCCGTCTGGATGTCTCCCTCCGCTACTTTGCGGCCCTGCTTTTCCGCTTCGATTTTGGCGTAATTGATGCGCTGCACGCAGTACGTACACTTCTCCATCACGCCGCGGCTGCGCACCGTGACGTCGGGATTGTGGAGCAGCTTCAAACTTGGCGTCTCAAAGTCGCTGTACAGGTAGTAATTGAACCGCCGCACCTTGTATGGACAGTTGTTGGAGCAGTACCGGGTTCCCACGCAGCGGTTATAGACCATATCGTTCAGGCCTTCGGAACTATGGCTGGTGGCTTGCACCGGGCAGACCAGTTCGCACGGCGCATCCTCGCACTGCATACAAGGCACCGGCTGGTTGTAGATCGCCGGATCGTTCGGCTCGCCGCTGTACAGCGAATCCACACGCAGCCAGTGCATGGCGCGGCCGCGCCGCACCTGGTCTTTGCCGATCACCGCGATATTGTTTTCCGCCTGGCAGGCTACCACGCAAGCCGTGCAACCGGTGCACGCGGTCAGGTCGATAGCCATGCCCCAGGCATACCCTTCGTACTTCCAGTCGGGAATAATCGTCAGGCTGCGGGGCGGCGCTTCGGCTCCGCCGTGCACCGACTCCGGTTCTTTCAAATATTCCGCCAGCTCACCGTGGTGCAGCAGGTGGCGGCGCGGATCCAGCACGTGATCGTTCTGGGTGGTAGCGAAGGGATATTCACCGGACGTCTTTTTGACGCTCATGCCGATGTCGCTCCACATCGCCGCGGCCGTGCGCAGGCCATACGGATTAAAGCCCATTCCGGTGCCGGCGCGGCCCGCCCGCGTGCGGCCATAGCCCAGGTGGAGCGTCACGGAGCCTTCCGCGTGCCCCGGCTGCACCCAGACCGGCGCCTTCAGTGTGCGGCCCTGATAGGTGAGTTGCACCATGGGCGCCGGGGAATCCATACCGACGTCCAGCGTTTGATACAGCACGCCGAGCTGGCTGGCCGTGGCCGGGCTCATAATGGCGGCGTTGTCCCAGGTCAGTTTGGTGATCGGCTTGGGGCACTCCTGCAGCCAGCCGTTGTTGGCGTAGCGCCCGTCGTAGATCATGGGGTCGGGCCGGAACACCACCTCCAGCGTGCCGTTGAACTTTTTCTTCTCGCGCGCGGGTGGAAATCGCCGCGCCCTGCAGCGCGGGAGTTTTGGTGGGAAGCGCCGATACCGGCAATCAAGCCGTCGTGCACGGCACGCCGCCACCAGGCTTCGAAATCCGTCCCCTTATGCTGCCCCGACCAGTAGCCTTTGACGATCTCGCGCGACGACATCTCCGGCTGCTCGGTCAGCATCTCGACAAGCTGGCAGGCCGACCGGCCATCGTACAGCGGCAGAATGAGCGGCTGCTGGATGGTGACGGTGCCATCGAAGGCGCGCGCATCGCCCCAGGCTTCCAGGTAGTGCGCTTCCGGCAGGTGCCACTGGCACAGTTCGCTGGTTTCGTTTTCGTAGAGGCTCAGATGAGCCCGCACCTTGGCTTTTTGCAGCCGGTCGCGCATGCCCAGTTCCACCGGCGCATTGAAGGCCGGGTTGCCGCCCAGAATCAGCAGCAGGTCCACGGCGCCGGCGTCAAGATCCTTCACCAGGTCCTGCAAAGACGCGAGTTGGTCCACCGGGTTGGCTTCAATAGGATCGGTGTAGAACACCGTCTTGCCAACATTGCCCAGCTTGGCGTTCATGGCGTGGACCAGAGCGTGAACGACGGGCGGCTGGTAGTCGCCCGCGATTACCAGGCTGGCGCCGGGATTGCGCAGCAGATCGCGGGCAATGGGACCGATCCACTTGTAGATGTCTTCGTTATCGCCCTTGGTGGGCCCATTGGCTACTTGCGCGGCAGTCGCCAGCGCCCAGGCAAACTCTTCGATATCGCCGGCGCGCAGCGGCAAACGATGGTCCGCCTTGCTGCCCGTGGGCGTAGGCATAGGCTCTACCACGTAGAGCCGGTTCATGGCGGTGTTGCCGCCTTGCACGCGGCGGCGCGGCCGAAAACTGCCGCGCGTAGCGCAGGTAGCCCGCGCCCGACGCCAGGAAATCCGCGTCCAGCGAAACCACCACGTTGGCCTTGCTGAAGTCGTAGTACGTGTTGACCGGCTGACCGAAGGCTTGCATGGCCGCCGCGCGCGCGCTGTGCGGCCCGGCCGGCTCCCATTGATGCCACTTGGCGCCGGGATACAGCTTTTTTATCGTGGCGAACTGGTCGCGCCATGGTGGGCGACGTCACCGTCTCGGTGAGAATGCGAATGCCCGCGCCGTTCTTCAGCTTCTGCTGCGCCAGCGCTTCCCGCAGACTGCCGAGGAAATCGCCCCAGACCGCGAATCTCGCCCTGGAACGTGAGCGTCTGCGAGCGGTCGGGATCGTACAGCCCCAGCACCGAAGCCTGCGAAAAGGCATCGCACGCGCCCAGCGTGGCCGGATGCTCGGGATTGCCTTCCACCTTGGTGGGCCGGCCTTCGTGGCTCTCCACCAGGACGCCACTGGCAACGCCGTTCAGCGTGTGCGCCGTGGCGTAGAACAGCGGCTTGCCGGGAATCAATTCTTCCGGCTGCCGGACGTAGGGCACGATGTGTTCGGTGGGCTGCCGCGTGCAGGCCGTGAGGCCGGCCAGCGCCAGCGACGCGCCCATCATCTTCAGGAAATTGCGGCGGCCTTCCACCGGCTCTTCATCCTCGCTCCAGCCCACCGCCTGCCGCGGGAACTCGCGCGACAGCAGGTCCTGAAACTCCGGCGTCGAGGCCAGGTCGTCCAGACTGCGCCAGTATTCGCGCCCGCGAGCGCCCTCCAGCCGCGCGCGTACGGCGGCAAGGTCCAACTTTTTGCTTAATCGCTCATCGGTGGCACATGGAACAACTGGTTAGCGTGCGCACGTCCTGAATGTCGTATTCCTTCACCAACTGGCGGCCGATGGTTTCCTGGTCGCCGGCCGGCTGATAGCCCATGGTGGTGATGAACTCGCGCGGCCTGCACGTACTTTTCGGGGTTGCGGTGGCAGTTGAGGCACCACTCCATCTGCAGCGAGTTCTCCTGCCAGGTCAGCGGCATCTGATCCACCCGGCCGTGGCAGGTCTCGCAGCCCACGCCCTTGTTGACGTGAATGCTGTGGTTGAAATAGACGAAGTCCGGCAGATCGTTGACGCGCGTCCAGCGGATGGATTTGCCGGTGCGGAAACTGGCGCGCACCGGTTCCAGCGTGGGGCTGGTGAGCCAGATCTGCGAATGGCAGTTCATGCAGGTCTTGGTGGGCGGGATGTTGGCGAAGCCGGATGTCTCTACCGTGGTGTGGCAATAGCGGCAATCGATGCCCGATCGCCGCCCACATGGTGCGCATGGCTGAACGGAACGGGTTGCTCCCGCGGTTGAGTGGCGCGCGTCGAGTAGGCGGAACGGTTCAGCGTATCGAACGCCCACCCGAGAAACGCCAGGATGAAAACAGCACCAAAAATCGTGATACGCGCAAACGTGTTCGTGCTGTGATGAAAGATCTGGGGCATATCAGATGCGTCCCAGTTCTACGGAAAAATTTTTGTAGTTATGCATCAGACAGACAAGTTACCCAGTGAAACAACTACCCTCTTATCCTACGTGCCTCAAACTACATCCCGGAAATCAAGCGTCAACTTAGATGATGCAAAATCCGGAACTTTGTTTCATTTTAAACGACCGAAATGCTCCACTTCGCGCGCCTCTGTACTTCTATGAACGCCCACTACTGCGGTTTTCCCCCCACGTGGCCGCAGCGCGCGTTGAAATCTACAGCAGGTTCCTTACGCTTTTCGCTCCAGTAAGAAAACTGTGTCCACCAGACGACTCGGTTGACCGTCGCTGCATACCGCCATGCGAGGTCCACCGCGTCCATTCGGAGGCGGACCCCACAACGAGCCGCCCGCATACTCACCATCCTTGCGCAAGGCGTAAAACTGCAAGTCCACCGCCGCAAGGCGCTTCTCATCGTTGTCGAAATTGCGCGCCACCCGCTTGAGGCAGTCCAGCACGGACTCCTTCGGCGACATCCCGTGCCGCATGTTCTCCACAACGGTGTGGGCGCCGCAAACTCTGATATTTTCCTCGCCGCGCCCGGTAGAACCGGCGCCTCCGACATCCTGGTCGAGGAACAGTCCGCCGCCCAGAATCGGGGAATCGCCCAGGCGCCCCGCAATCTTCCAGGCCATTCCGCTGGTCGTGGTCACCGCCGACATCTCGCCTTTTTCGTTCAACGCAATGCAGTTGATGGTGCCGTGCGGCGGATGAATCGCCACTTCGTAAGCCCACGCCAGCAGGCCTTCCTCATATTCCGGAAACTCTTTCTTCAATGACCCGATCTTCTTCGACGCCGGCGGCGCATCGGTCTGCGATTCCCAGTTCGTATGCCCGTTCCGGTCACGCATCTCGCGCTTCCACATCCGCCACGCCAGGCGCGAACGGTCCGTCAGCAGGTCCTCTTCCGGGTAGCCCCACATGCGCGCGAAACGCGACGCGCCGTCGCCCACCAGCATCATGTGGTCGGTCTCGGTCAATACCAGTTTGGCAATTTTGGAGGGCGTCTTGCAGCCGCGAATGGCCCCACCGCGCCGCCGCGCCGCGTGGGTCCGTGAATGCAACTGGCATCCAATTCCACCACGCCGTCTTCATTCGGCAGACCGCCGTAGCCCACGCTGGTGTCATTGGGATCCAACTCCACAATGTTGACTCCGGCAATGACCGCGTCCAGCGTATCGCCGCCGGATTTGACAACTTCATAAGCCTTGGCGCAGCAATTCACACCGCCGTTATCGGTCGTGTTTCCGCTGGAGACCACAATATTCTTCGGCTTCGCCTGCGCTCCCGCTGTCTGCATCATCGGGAGGGCTGCGGCGCCAAGAAGCGCGGATCTGCGAGTGAATTTCATACGCTGAATGTAGCTGTCCTCCTTTCCGTAGAGCGGCTCGACGGCCGCACCACCGCGCCTTCCGAAGGATCCGGATCGGGTTCACGTGCGAAGGATTTCACATTATGTCACAACCCGAGCGGGAGAGCGTAGTCCGATATGGCTATTTCGCTGCAATTGGCACAAAGCACTGGGTGTAATCGCATCGCGTGGCACTCGTCGGCGAGGTCTTTCGCACCCGGACAACCGGCCTGCCGCCGGCCCGTGGAGAACCCCCTCGCCGGCTGCGCAACCGCCCGGAATCCGGATCGCAAGCCCCCTTCGACGGTTTTTACAAACTTTTTACAACTCCGCCATCACCTAATTCGCCCTCAACCGTAGGATTACCATAGACACGCAAGGAGGGCTTCATGGCACCCGAACCTACCAATACTATGCAAATCCCGGCTTATGGTGACGAACATCTGGCTGTTGACTTTTCGCAGCAGTATGCCACTCTGGATTCGGTTCGTATGCCATTGACCCGCAAGGAGTACGATCTGCTGGCGCTGCTGGTGCAGCACGCCGGCGAGATTATTCCGCGCGATGCCCTGCTGCTGCGCGTTTGGGGATACGGCGCCGAAATCCGGACCCGTACGCTCGACGTCCACGTCCGGCGGTTGCGCAAAAAACTGGGAGCCTATGCCGATATATATATTGAGACGATCTTCGGGATCGGCTACCGCTTTCAGCCCTTTCACGCGCCGCGATTCTTTCAGTCCGCGCCTAAGCCCGCCGTCGCCGTAGCGTAGATCGTTTGCGTACGGAATCTCACTCCGGGGATCACCCTCGGGAACCTACCCCCGAAAGTACAGATAACCGCCGAGGATGCACAACAGGACCAGCGCCGATGCCATCACTTCGCCCTTGCCCCAACTGGCGCGCGTCTTCTTAGTGTCTTCTCCGGTGGTGGTGCCGAACGTCAGGCTCTCGATGGATTTGTAGTTCGGCTCCGAAGTCATGTAGCTCACCACCACCATCACCACCGCCGAAACGACGGTGATGAGCACGCTGAAATACTGGAAGTAAGTGTTGTTGACAATCCACAGGAACGAACCTTGCGTATAGCCTTTCTCGTACCCTGCCAGGCCCAGCGTCACCGGCGTATCCACCAGCATCCGGAGATGCCCAGGGCGAACCCTACGATCATCGCCCATAGCGCGCCGTGGCCGTTCAGCCGCTTCCAGAACACACCGAAAAAGAAGACCACGAAGATGGGCGGCGCCAGGTAGCTCTGCACCGATTGCAGATAGGTGTACAGTCCCTGAGCGCCCTTGATCACCGGAATCCAGGCCAGGGCGATGACAATCATCACGATGGTAGCGGTGCGTCCCACCCTCACCAGCTTTGCCTGCGACGCGCCCTTGTTCCATTTCTCGTAAAGGTCCACCGTGAACAGGGTGGAGCAGGCATTGAATACCCCGGCCAGCGACCCCATCAGCGCCGAGAGCAGGCCCGCCACCACGATGCCGCGGATGCCCGGCGGCAGCAGGTACTGCACCATGTTGGGAAAGGCCCCGTTGGAAATTGCCGGAATCACCTTTCCGTCGGGTCCGATCATGTCGGCCAGGGCGGGCACTTTGCCGCTGCGCGCCAGCGCGTAGCAGATTAGGCCCGGAATGATGAACAGGTACACCGGGAACAGTTTCAGAAACGCCGCGAAGATGCTGCCTTCGCGCGCCACCTTTTCGTTCGGAGCGCCCAGCGCGCGCTGCACAATGTACTGGTCGGTACACCAATACCACAACCCGATGATCGGGGCGCAGAAGAGCATCCCCAGCCAGGGGAAGTTGCCGTTGAAATACCATGCCTCGCGAATCACGTTCCCGGCCGCGTCCGTCTGCAAAATGGGCGACCAGGAACTCGCCACTCCCGCCGGAATCAGCGGCTTCCACAAGTTGAACATGTCGCTGCCGCACCAGTAGCGCAGTTCGTGCCAGCCGCCTAATTTGGCCAGCCCGTAGGCCGTCAGCAGGAACGATCCGGTGATCAGCACAATCACCTGCACGGCGTCGTTGTACGCCACCGCGCGCATCCCGCCCAACGTCGTGTACAGCCCCGTCAGCACGATCACCATCACAGACCCGATCCAGAAACTATCGATGGTGGTTCCGCCCAGAGTGATTTGCATATTCGGCAGGAGCGTGGCGAATACCACGCCGCCCGCGAAAATGCCGACCGCGATCTTCGAGATCACAAACGTGATCAGGCTGACAATGGACAGCACGTACCGTGACTTTTCGTTGAAGCGGCGCTCCAGAAACTCGGGCATCGTAAAAACCATGACTGCGCATGTAGAAAGGCACGAATACCCACGCCAGCACCAGCAGGCACCAGGCGTGCAACTCGTAATGCGCCATCGCCACACCGCTGGTGGCTCCGCTGCCGGCCAGTCCCACGATGTGCTCGGAACCGATATTGGAAGCGAAGATCGAAGCGCCAATCACCCACCATCCCAGGTTGCGCCCCGCTAGAAAATAGTCCGTCGCGTTGTTCTTACTCTTCCGCACCACCCACCAGGCAACGCAGAGTAGAACTCCGAAGTACATCGCAATCATCATCCAGTCGAGGGCCGTGATATGCGAGACAGCCGGAGGGGTTTGGAGCAACAGTGCGATTGGCATACTTGTTGGAAAGGCGAATTATATCCTATGTCAACGTCCCCAGGGGGCGGGGGGGGCCTGCAACGCGATCGGCCCCCTCCCTGCCCCAACTTGCTAACCGCCCCGAAACCGAAGAGTCTAAAGAACAGCCGGATGGAGTGGAACGATGTACTGGCCGTCAGTAAGGCGCGGTCGGGTGACACCGACGCCTTCAGGGTGCTGGTCGAGCGCCACAGCCGATCTCTGTTCCGGCTGGCTTTTCGTATGACTGGGAACCAACAAGACGCAGAAGATGTAGTGCAGGAGAGCTTCCTCCGCGCCTACAAACAACTCGCCAAATTCGATGAGCGGGCCAGTTTCGGGACATGGCTCTATCGCATAGCCGCCAACTGCTCCCTGGACCTCGTCCGCTCCCGCAAGCGGCGAAACGAACACCTGGCGCCACCCGCCGACAGCGAGACGGAGGATCCCGTGGTATCCCTTCCCTCCACCGCGCCCGGGCCGGAACGGATGGCGCTCAGCACCGAAGTCCGCGAGCGCGTGGCCGAAGCCATGCGCGAACTGAGCCCTACGGAGCGCACCGCTTTCGTGCTCCGCCATTTTGAGGGCATGTGCATGGAAGAGGTCAGCCGTGTTCTGGAGTGCCAGCCCGGCGCGGCCAAGCACAGCGTGTTTCGCGCCGTGCAGAAATTACGAAGGGCCCTGGAGCCGATTGCGAGTCCGGCAAAATGAACCACCTTACCGAAGAACAACTGATCCTCCATTATTACGGCGAAGAGGGCAATGCCCTCGCCGCCGAACAGCACCTCGAGGAATGCCCGGACTGCAGGGATCTGTTCGGCTCGCTCCAGCGCGTTCTGAACGTGGTGGATTCGCTGCCGGTTGCGGATCCCGGCCCGGACTTCGAGTCGCAGGTCTGGGCCCGCCTGGAGCGCCGTCTGCCGGCGTCGCGGCGGTATCTTCCGGACGGTCTTTTCATGGCGCTGGCTGGCGGCCGGCGCGGCCTGGCGGCCTGATGGTGGCGGCGTTCCTGGCAGGACGCTTCTATCCGCAGAGTCATCAACCGCGGGCTCTGGCCGGCGCCGCCGATCCCCAGCACGGCGAACGCGTCCTGCTGGTGGCCGTCGGCGATTATCTGGAACGGTCGCAGATGGTCCTCATCGAACTGGCCAATGCCCATCCCAAAGGAAAGTTGGACATCTCCGCCGAGCAGGAACGGGCGGCGACCTGGTGAGCGAAAGCCGCCTCTACCGGCAGACGGCCGAGCACACCGGAGACGCGCCGATCGCGGGGTATTGGAGGAACTGGATCGCGTGCTGCTGGACATCACCCACGCGCCCTCCAGCATTACTCCGGGTGAATTGGAAGAATGCGCCAGCGGCTGGAGGCCAAAGGCATTTTGTTCAAGATTCGGGTAATGGGCTCTAACGTCCGGAACCAGCAAGAACCGGCGGAGCCGGCGGGACCGGAACGCTCGCCAGAAATTATAGAGAAGGTCAAACCAAATGATTCGATTTCGAAACGTGATACCCGTTTGCTGCCTTGTGGCAGGCATCCGCCCTGGCGCAGACGCCACCCGCGCCGCCCGCCGCGCCTGCCCCACCGGCTCCGCCCGCCGTGGCTCCCGCGCCGGCTCCGCAAGCAGCGCCCAAATTGTTCCTGGAAGGCCGCAACGATTTCGATTTCAACATCGATATCGATGCCGCCGCCATCCAGGAGAAGATCGATTCGGACGCTCTCGCGCATCGATTTCGATGCCATCGACGAGCAGGCCGCTCGCGCCGCCGAGATGGCCCTCAGCCAGGACGACAACCTCCAAAGCATGAAGGCAAATGCCGACATGGCTCGCGAAAACGCCAGCCGGGCTCTTCAGAACCTAAAAGGCCTGGCTTTCGCCCAGCAGGCGCCCAGAGCGCCTATGCCTCCCATGCCCCCCATGCCCCCCATGCCCTCGCCGGCGCCCTTCGACGGCCAGAAGATATTCCGCATCAACCGCAACATGAGCGTCGATTCGCTCTACGATCGCGGCCAGCGGGCCCTCGATAACCACGCCTTCGATCAGGCCCTCGACGCCTTCACCGAAGTGGCCAATCGCGGCGGCGTGCGCGCCGATGCCGCCCTCTACTGGAAGGCCTACACGCTCAACAAGCTGGGCCGCCGCCAGGAAGCCAGCGCCGCCCTTACCGAACTCCACTCCAAATTCGCCGGCAGCCGCTGGCTGGACGATGCCAAGGCGCTCGAACTGGAAATCAAGCAGTCCGGCGGCCAGAAGGTCACCCCCGAAAGCCAGTCCGATGACGAACTCAAGCTCCTCGCCCTCAACGGCCTGGTGCAGAGCGACCCCGACCGCGCCCTCCCCATCCTGGACAGGCTCCTCAAAGGCGCACAGGCTCCCAGAGTCAAAAAAGAGGCCATCTATGTGCTGGCCTCCAACAGTTCGCCTAAGGCCCAACAGATGCTGGAACAGATCGCCCGCGGCAACGCCAATCCCGATCTGCAGTTGCAGGCCATTCTCTATCTCGGCCGCGCCGGCAAGCAGACCAATCGCGGGCAGCTTCTGACCGAGATCTACGGATCCACCCAGGACCAGGCGGTGAAGCGCGCCGTCCTCAACGCCCTCGTCTCCGCGCGGGATAAGGACCGTCTGATCCAGATCGCCAAGAACGAGAAAAACGTGGACCTGCGGCTCGATGCCATCCGCATGGTCGGCTCCACCGCCGATCAGGCCGAGATGTGGCAGTTCTATCAGGCCGAAACGGACCCCTCCGTGAAAGCCGAAGTGCTTCGCCTGCTCGGCGGCAATAGCGAGAAACTCATCGAAGTCGCGCGCACCGATAAAGACCCCCGCCTGCGCCGCGCCGCCGTTCAGAGCCTGGGTTCGGTGAAGGCCGCCAACACCAGCGATGCCCTGATCTCCATCTACGGTTCCGAACAGGACCCGCAGGTGAAACGGGCCATCGTCAATTCCCTCGCCGATCAGAGGAACGTCACGGCCCTGGTCCAACTCGCCCGCAAGGAAAACGACCTGGAAAGCAAGAAGAACATCATTCGCCGCCTGGTGGATATGAAATCCCCCGAAGCCACCCAGTTTCTCGAGGAGATTCTGAACAAATGAAACGCGCTCTCTGGTTGATGGCGGCTGCGCTGCCGCTCTGCGCGCAGCCCAAACTGCTCACCAACGCCAAAGTGGATACGCGCTCCGCGTCGGCCGGCCTGGAACCAACCTTCCGGGCCGCCCTCGCCGCGCAGCCGCAGCCCGCGTGGATCGGTTACGCCGTCCCCTCCACCCGCACCTATAATATGGGGTGCGATTACGTCAACCGCTCCGATTTTAACCAGGCCGGCGTGGTTCACCTCGAGCCGCCCGATCAGGTGGTGGTCCTGTTCCGCGTCGAGGCAGGCGCCGTGGATCGCATCCGCGCCGTCTCTCCCGATTGCGAAATCGATGCCGGCGGCGTCCCCATGCACTGGCTCAGCGACGTGCAGCCCCCGCAAAGCGTGGCCCTGCTCGCCACCTTCGTGGATCAGCACGTCAACAACTACAACAGCGCCATGAGCGCCATCGCCATGCACGCCGATCCCGCGGCCGACCGTCTTCTGGATCGCTATCTCGCGCCCGATCAGCTTCAGTCCCTGCGCCTCCGCGCCCTCTCTTCGCTGGCGAATTCGCGCGGCCGCCACGGCTTTGACGTGGTCAAGAACCTCATCGCCAACGATAAAGATATGAAAGTGCGCGAGCGCGCCGTGCAGACCCTGGCCAACAGCAAAGAGCCGGAAGCCGTGGACCTGCTCATCTCCCTCGCCCGCACCGATAAAGACGCCCGCATCCGCTCCCAGGCCGTCGGCGAATTGGCTCGGAAACCCGGACCGAAAATCCTCAATACGCTCAGCGGCGCTCTCGCCGA
Organism: uncultured Solibacteraceae bacterium; assembly: GCA_963835555.1. Taxonomy (GTDB): domain Bacteria; phylum Acidobacteriota; class Terriglobia; order Bryobacterales; family Bryobacteraceae; genus Sulfopaludibacter. The sequence continues at coordinate 218,428 of CAWIGC010000039.1, forward strand.
TCCCGATGAACAGGTCCAGCGCCGCGCCGTCTCGGCCCTCCAGCAGCTCCCCGATGGCCAGGGCGTTCCTCTTCTGATTCAAGTCGTGAAAACAACAAAGAGCGATCCGCTTCGCCGACAGGCCATGAATTCGCTCAAGAATTCCCAGGACCCCAGGGCCCTGGCCTTCTTCGAAGACGTGTTGAAGTAAAAAGCCGCCGCCGGCTCCAGCGGCAGGATGAAGACTCACTCACTCCTGCCGCAGAGCCACCGTTGGATCGATCGCGGCAGCATGGCGGGCCGGCAGATAGCACGCCAGCACGGACACTCCAGCCAGCAGGACCAACACCCCCAGATACGTTGCCGCATCCGTCGGGGTCACCCCAAACAGAATGCCTCCCAGGGCCCGTCCCGTAGCCGCGCTGAGGAAAAATCCCAAAAGCAGTCCCACCGCCGTCAACTGCAGACCCTCGCGCAACACCGTCCGCAGAATCTGCCGCGAAGACGCCCCCAGCGCCATCCGAATTCCGAAATCGCGCGTGCGCCTCGATAGGTGGAAGGCGATTACCGCATACAGTCCGATAGTGGCCAGCAGCAGCGCTCCCGCCGCAAACATCCCCAGCAGGTTGGCAATCGCCGCCACCGGGCCCGTGAAATTCTCCAGTTGGGACTGCAACGTGCGCACTGTGAAGATCGGAATCCGCGAATCGATGTCTCGCACCGCCGCGCGGATCGAAGGGGCCACCGCATCTACCGGCAGGACGTGACGCACCACCAGGGAAATTTCGCCGGGACCCGCCGCGGATTGCGGCTCAGCCAGGAACACGTAGTTGTTCGGCTTCGGCGGGTGGGAATTGGTGAAGAAGCTGTTCGCCACCACCCCCACCACTTCCGCTTCCTGCCGTTCCGCCCCGCCGATCGCCAGTGTCTGCCCCACCGGCGATTGCCCCGGCCAAAGACTCGCCGCCACATCCTGATTAACAATCGCCACCCGTCTCGATCCCCTACGGTCTTCCACCGAGAAATCTCTTCCCAATAGTGGCGCGATGCCGAACGCCCGCAGGAAGCCCGGCCCCGCTAGATTGGTCTCCGCCTGCATGTTCGCATGCCCGCCCATAGCCTGCACCCGCACGCGCGACCACCAGCCCGGCGGCACCGCCCGAGCATAGGACGCTGCCGTGATTCCCGGCGTCGCGTTCAGGCGCGTTTGCAGCTTCTCGATCAGCGCCTGCTCCTGCTCCCTGGTCGCGGCCGCTCCGGTAGTCTCGACGTTCACCAGCAGCAGTCCGCCCCGCTCGGGCAGGTTGATGGCGTCGATCCAATGCAGCGAACGATACGCCAGGCCGGCTCCGGTCAGCAGCACCACGCACAGCGCCAGTTGCAGCACCACCAGGCAGTTCGCCAGCCGCGAACGGCCTTGCGCCACGCTGTGTTCCCCCGCCTTGAGCCAGGGCAGCAGTTCCTGGCGCCATGCGTAGATTGCCGGCGCCAGCGTGAACGCCAGCGTGCTCAAAACCGCCAGCCCCATGGCGAAAAGCGCCACCCGCCAGTCCGGCGAGAGATCGAAACTGCCCGCCGCCCCGGGCGCGCCGAACCTGGTATGCAATACCCGCGGCAGCGCCCGCGACGCCCATGTCGCCATCAGCCATGCCGCCCCCCACGCCACCGCCGAAAGCACCAGCCCTTCCGAAAGCAGCAGCCGCAGGATCTGCGTCCGGGAAGCTCCCAGCGATTGGCGCACCGCCAGTTCCCTCTGCCGCGCCGCGCTGCGCGCCAGCATCAGATTCGCCACATTGGCGCACACAATCAGCAGCGATAGTACCGCGACCGCCATCAGGATCCCCGCGAAAATGCGGATTCGCTGCACGCCCGGACCGATTGCCGAATACGGCTCCAGTTCCGCCGCCATCGCCAGATTGCTTTTGGGATAGGCCGTTTGCAGCCGTCGCGAGATGGTGGCGAATTCCGCCCGCGCCTGCGCCAGCGTGGACCCCGGCGTCAGCCGCCCGATCAGTTCGACTCCGCGGTCCGTGCGGTCCAATAGCCTGCCCTCCGTGCCGGTCACTCGCGCGTACGCTTGGATCGGGACCCACACGTCCATGTCCTCGGCAATCTGTACCCCTCGGAATTCCTGCGGAGCCACACCCACCACTGTAGCCGGATGCCCGTTCAGTTCGATGGTCCGCCCCGGAATGTCAGCCGCTCCCTGAAATCGCTCCTGCCATAGCCGGTAGCTGATCACCGCCGTCAGTCCGGCAGTGTCGCTGCGCGCTTCGTCGTCCGTGAAGGCGCGGCCCCGCGCCATCCGTACCCCCACCGTCTCAAAATAGTTCGCCGTCACCCGGCAGCCCCGCAATCCGTAGCTGCCGTCCGGCAGCGCCAGGGTGAAGCGATCGAATCCGCGAGCCAGCATGGGGCGTACGCTCTGCGACTGCGCTACATAATCCTGGTAGTTGGGATAGCTGTTGCCCGGGTCGTCGCTGCGCCCGTTCAGCGTTACCCCCATCGAGACCAGGCCTTCGGCCCGCACGCCCGGCCTCGGGCGCGTCAGAATGCCGTGGATACTCGAGTAGATCGTGGTATTGACGCCAATACCCAGCGCCACCAGCGTGATCGCCGCGGCACTGAACGCCGGCGTCTTCGTCAATACCCGCGCCGCTCCCCGCAACTCCTGCCATGCCTGCTCCGCCGCTGCCCAGCCCCACACCTCGCGCGTCGTTTGCCGGATCAGCGCCCCGTTGCCGAATTCCCGCAGCGCCGCCACGCGCGCCTCCTCCGGACCTTCGCCCCGCTCCACACGGTCCTGGATAGCCATCCGCAGATGGGCTTCGATTTCCTGCTCTAACTCGCGGTTCTTCCGGCGGCGTCCCATGATGTAGAAAGTCTACATCCGGTGGATGTAGGTTGTCTACAGCCTTCTTCAACGCGGAGGCGGCAGCGTGGAAGATGCGCGCGGCCTTGCCATCCACCGGATTGATCTCCATCATCTCTACGCGCGTCCCGTCGGGATCGAACAGTCCCACCTGGCGCTTGTTGTCCACCCCCAGGTTGATCTTCATCTCGCGCCCGTAGTTCTTGCGCGCCGGACGCGCCTCCAACGTCGCCACGGCCTTTTGAATATCCGGTACCACCAGGCAGATGTGATGCGCGCTGCCGCGCCGGTCCGGCGCCGGCAGCTCTTTATAGAGCATGAACTCCACGTGGTTATCGCCGTCCGGCACGCGCATGTTGACCCAGTTCAGCGTCGTGCTGGTGAGGCTGTTGCCGCGCCAGGTCTCGCGACACCCCAGGATTCCGCCATAGAATCGCGCCGCGGCTTCCAGGTTGCCCACCAGAATTCCGGCGTGCATCATGCTGCCCGAAATACGCGTGGCGGGCATGTGTTTACCCGCGTCCTTCCCGGTCCGGCTATCGGCCATATATTGCACGATCTCCACCGTGTGCCCGTCCGGATCCACCACCGAAATCTTGCGATTCCCGATCCGGTTCGTGGTCACCTGCTCCGGCGCTTTGACGCCGCGCGCCCCCAGGTACTCGCGCATCCGCTCTACGTCGTCGGTGTAAAGGCCCAGGTGATTCAACTGGCCCTCCCCCTTACTGGGCGAATTGACCAGTTCCAGGTATTGATGATCGTTGATTTTCACAAAGGCCATCTGCACCGTGCCGTCTGGTTTCGGCAGCGTAAACGCTTCTTCGTACCCCAGAAAATCCTCATAAAACGTGCGCGCCTTCGCCAGATCGCTCACGAAGATGGAGTAGTGCGCCACCCCCAGAACCTTCGGCCGGGCCGGCTGTGCCTGGGCCGAAAGCGACAGCCAGATCAGAACTCCGGGCAGACATCTCATATCAGGAGGATATCCTGAATACATGCACGTTTCCGAAATCGATACGCCCCGCCTCGTAGTCGACCTCGACATCATGGAGCGCAATCTGCGCCGCGTCGCCGGTTACGCCGCGCAGCACGGCCTCCGCCTGCGTCCCCACACGAAAACGCACAAGAGCGTGCGCATCGGTAAACTGCAACTCGCTTCCGGCGCCGCCGGCCTGACCGTGGCGAAAGTCTCGGAAGCCGAAGTCATGTTGGGCGCCGGCCCCGCCGACCTGCTGCTGGCCTATCCCATCATTGGCCCTGCCAAGCTGGACCGGCTCATGGCAGTCGCCCGGCGCACGCGCGTCACCGTGGCGCTCGACAGTATCGTCGCCGCCACCCAATTGAGCGATGCAGCCGCCGCCGCCAAGGTCAACTTGGGAGTCCTGGCCGAGGTGGACGTGGGCTTGGGCCGTGTGGGCGTGGCGCCCGGCGCGCCCCTGCTCGAACTCGCGCGCTGCATCGAAACCTTGCCGCACCTCACCCTGGAAGGCATCGCCTTTTATCCCGGCCACATCAAGGACCTTGAAGCAACCGGACTGGCCGCGCTCGCCCAGCTCTCCGAATTGCTGGCCGGCATCCTCGCCGGTTTCCGCAAGGCCGGCATCCAGACGCGCATCGTCAGCGGCGGCTCCACCCCCACCCTGTTTCACTCCCATGAAATCCCGGGGCTCACCGAAATCCGTCCCGGCACCTATGTGTTCAACGACATCAACACCATTCGCAGCGGCGGCTGCACCCTCCAGGATTGCGCGGCGTCCATTCTGACCACCGTGGTTTCCACTGCGCGCCCCGGCCACATGATCATCGATGGCGGATCCAAAACGTTCTCCTCGGACCGGCTGGCCAACTCGAACGAGGTAACCTTCGGTCATATCGTGGAGGCTCCCGGAGCGAAGTTCCACAAGATGAATGAAGAGCACGGCTACGTGGACCTCGCACACGCGGAACGCGAATTTCAGGTCGGCGACCGGGTCCACGTGATTCCCAACCACATCTGCGTCGCCGTCAACCTTCACGAGCAGGTCTACGGTCTCCGCGGCGATACGGTCGAATCCGTCTGGCAGGTGGACGGACGAGGCAAACTCCAGTAGCCGTCAGCCGTCTCCTCGGAGCCTGCGCCGCCGCCATTCTGGCTTCTGGCTACTGACTTCCTCGACTCCCATATCCCGCAAGGATATCAAGGGCGGAGCCCTTGGCTCGCCGGATCAGAGCTTCGATGTCGAAACCGTTTGCAGGACTTCTTTCGTGCGGGTGGTTTCCGCAATTGCCTGGAGCAGTTCCTTGAGCCGAAGCGGCTTTGGCACGTAGCCATCCATTCCTGCTGCCAAACAGCGTTCGCGATCGCCGCTCATGGCATGAGCCGTCATCGCGATGATCGGTACGTGACGGGTACTTCCTCGTTCACTTGCCCGAATCGCGGCCGTAGCCTGAAGGCCGTCCATTCCCGGCATCTGCACGTCCATCAGAATCAAATCGAACGCTTCCCTGCTCGCCGCCTCCACCGCGGCATGGCCATTCGAAGCCATGCAAATTGAGTGTCCATTCTTCTCCAGGTACCGCGATGCGACCTTCTGATTGACGGCATTGTCCTCGGCCAGCAGAATGCGCATTGCAGGCAGCCTCGCTGCCCAGTCCACGGCTGACACGGCACCGCCTGCCTCCCCGGTAACGGCCGCCCGATAGGGCACCACAATATCGAAAACCGTGCCCACCCCCAATTCGCTCTCCACCCGGATGCTTCCTCCCATCAACTGAATCAGTTTCGAAGAGATGGTCAGCCCCAGACCTGTCCCCCCATATTTTCGGGTGATGGAATTGTCTGCCTGCGTGAAGGCTCTGAATACCTCTTCCTGCTTCTCGCGTGCAATTCCAATCCCGGTGTCGCGGACGCTGAAGCGCATGGCGTCCGGGCTCGCTTCCGGCGTAAGACTAACTACAATCTGTCCGGCCGCGGTAAATTTGATCGCGTTCGCCAGTAGATTCAGGAGCACCTGCTTCAGCCGGAGCGGATCTGCCACCACCCTCTCTGGAATGGCGGGAGCGCACTCGGTGAGAATGCGTAAGCCTTTGGCGTGCGCATTTACCTCAAGCAACTGAACCGTCTCCCGGATCAGGGAGCGCGGCTCGAAAGGTACGGGCTCGATGCTCAGTTTGCCGGCCTCGATGCGGGACAAGTCGAGAATGTCGTTCAGCAGCACCATCAATGAGTCTGCGGAGTTCTGCACGATCTTCAGGTACTCCTCCTGTTCCGGTTCCCGTGTCAACGCGAGAGCCAACTGCGTCATTCCGATGATGCCGTTCATCGGCGTGCGAATCTCGTGGCTCATGTTGGCGAGAAACTCACCTTTGGTGCGGCTGGCCGTCGCGGCCGCTTCCTCCGCTTTCCGCCGAACCTGAATCTCCGCCTGCAGTTCCTTCGTGCGTTCATCCACGTGCCGGGCCAACTCTGCCTGGCGGGCGCGGAACTCTTGGGCTCTCCCGTGGAGTGCATACAGGGCCAGGCCGATCCCACCCGCCCCCAAAACCGGCCAGAACCACCACAGTTGATAGAGATACGGCCGAAGCACCAGTCCGACGCTGGCGCCCTCCCTGTTCCAGACTCCGTCGCTATTGCCCGCGACGATTTGAAATCGATACCGGCCCGGAGGCAGGTTCGTATAGTACGCCACACGGCGCGTCTCGGCATCCACCCAATCGGTATCGAAGCCTTCCATGCGATACCGGAATCTCGCGCGTTGGGGCGAGCGGAAATTCAGAGCGGTGTAGTGGATCTCCAGATTCCGCAGTCCCGGGCCCAGGCTCAGACTGCTCCCCGGCTGGTATCCCAGTCCATCCGCGGTCACCGATTCCACGTAGACCGGCGGGGGGTTGCGGTTGACGGCAAGATGTTCCGGGTCCACCATAGCCACGCCGCCGTATGTCGCAAACCAGAAGCGGCCGTCACGAGTGCGCATCGCCGCTGGCACGGCGCTATAGTTGACTTCGCTGCTTTGCAGGCCGTCCAGGCTCTCATACATGACCGCCGGAATACTGCGGGACTTGTGCTCGTCGAAGCGGTCAATGTCCTGAATTGAGACGCGGTAAATGCCCTTGCGGCAAGTCATCCAGAGGTTGTGACTTCCATCCTCGAGAATGGAAAAAACCTGCGAGTCGGGCAATCCCTCCTTGCGGGTGTAATGCGCCACACGTCCCTCACTGAACCGGTACAATCCTTCGGTCCGCGACCCTAGCCACAATTGCCGGCGTTCGTCTACCCACAGGGCCAGCACGGTGTCGTCGTTCATCCACAAACTGCTCTTGAGCTGCCGGAAACGGTTCCCCACCCGCTCCGCCAGTCCCTTAGCGGTGGCCACCCACATCGCGCCGCCGCCATCGAACGCGATTGCCAGTACGGCGTCCGATGGCAAACCGTCTCCCGTTGTGTAGGTTCGTCGGACGGACCCGGATGCAACCTCCGTCAGTCCCTGATCGTGGCCCAGCCAGAGGGAGCCGTCCGGCGCCGTCGCGGCCGCCCGGATGGAGCCCGGAAGCGTGGATTCCTCAGGAGATGCCCGATTCTGCCCGGTTGCCTGAAGCCACCGCATCTGCTTGGTGACCGGCGACCGGAGGCCGGCCCACAGACTCCCCGCGCGATCCTGGTACAAGGGGAACACCATCGAGTGTTCGCCTCCCGGCAAGTGACGGCGGGTGATCCGGCCATCTTTCCAGCGGTTCAGCCATCCCTCGGCGGTACCGATCCACACGGCCCCTTCCCGATCCTCCGCCATCGACCAGATCAGGCCGTTGGAAAGGCCATCGCGGTTGCCGTAAGCGACGAACGGATCGTCCTTCAGCATGTTCAATCCGGCTCCCGCTGTACCGAGCCAGATATTTCCTTCACTGTCTTCAAGAATGGCGCGGACAATGTCTCCACTCAGGCCCGACGTCGTATCGTACGACTCGAGGTGTCCGGCCCGGTAGCGGCTGAGGCCTCCACCGTCTGTGCCGATCCAGATATTTCCGTCGCGATCTCCGTGGAGCGCCAGGATCACGTCTCCCACAAGGCCATTGCATATCGCCAGATGTTGCCATTTTCGGCCGGAAACGTGGATCATTCCGTTGTCTTTGGTGCCCGCCCATAGCGACCCGTCGGGATCCGGCCATAATGCCCATATCCGGCTCGGGAAACCTTCCGTGGCCGCAAATCGCTCGAAGGCCTTTCCGTCGTAACGGAGCAACCCGTTGCCTTGGCTGCCAAACCACAAAACGCCGGACCTGTCCTGGGCGATCGCCCGCACGTCGCCTCGGTATACGCTCTGCACGGTTTCGAACCGGCGCGCTCCTGCGCCGCTCAGTCTGAGCACCCCTCTCTCCTGCGTCCCCACCCACAAGACGCCGTCCCGATCCTCAAACAGCGCCCGCACATTCGAACCCGACCACACCGCCCGGATGCCCGTTTCCGCCGTCCACCGGTAGAGCCCGTCCGAATCGCCCATCCCGATCCATAGCGAACCGTCGCTCGCCGCGCAGAGCACCAGAACATGGCCGTGCTTCAACGGGCTGTTCGAGGGGTCGAATACCGTGAAGTGCTCCCCGTCGAAGCGAGCCAGCCCCGCCTGAGTGCCCACCCACAGATACCCGTCTCGTGTTTGCGCGATCGCCCGGACGGAATCCTGCGGCAGTCCCTCGGCTGTATGCCAGACCTGATGACTGTAGTGTGCAATGGGCTTGCGCGGGTCCAACCCCCGCAAAGGAGCTGTCAGTGCCGCCGCGGCGACCAAAACGCGCCCAAGGCGTCGCGCCATGTTGTGGATCGGCCCATTTGGGCAGCTCATACCACCCTTATCGGCAGCAAACGGGGGTTGGAGAGCGGCCGCTTGGAAGAGCGCTACTCTTCCGTCACCAGCTTCCAGCTCTTGTCCGGGTTGTAGCGCGTAACCTGCCGGGCCAGCGTGCCGGTGGCGGCGCCCAGGTCCCTCTGATACACCTTGCCGGTGTGGCTCACCAGGAAGGTCTTGATGCCCGAAACCCCGTATTCCGCGGGGTACGCGATCAGCGCGAAGCCGCCGATCATCTTGCCTTTGACCACGTAATCCATGGCGCCGCCTTCCGCGTCCGGACCCTGCGCCTTCAGAATGCGGAAGTAGTACCCGTGGTAAGGCTCCGGCTTTTTGCCTTCCGCCGGCATCGCCGCCGAAGCGTCCGCAAAAGCTTTGGGCGCCAGGTTCTCGGGCGCGCCTTCCCAATACAGCCCGTCCTTCTTGCCCGGGGTGCTGACGATCTTCTGCGCGTACTGCAGAACGCCCGTTGCGGTGCGGTCACGCGAAGCGTATTCCATTTGCGCCTCCACGTAAGCCCGGCACACCTCCAGCGAGGTCAACTCGTTGCGCCCGATGCGCCGGGCCAGAACCTCCACCCGGCCCGTTGCCGTGTCGAAGCGCCACTTCCCTTTTTCCAGAACGATGGGCACCGGCATGGGCCAATTGTCGGCCCCCACCACCAGCGTGGCGCGGTCCTTCTCCTGGTCCAGTTGCACATCCATCTTCTCGTGAGCCAGCTCCACAAAATGCGCGCGGCCTTCTTTATCCGCCGCCGCATCGCCGGATGCGACGATGTCTTTACCGCCCGGTCCGAAAATCTGCAGCATGGCAGCGGTGTTGTTGGCGGCAGCGGCGGCAATCAATGCCTCAGCCGCCTGCTGTGCCGATTCGAACGTCTTCGGGCCCGCTTGCGCCAAGGCGGGAACCCCTGCGGCCCCCGCCGTCAATGCCACGATCGCGAAGGAAATTCGAGCGATCATTACCTGCCACCTCTTCCGCCGCCACCGCCGCCCGAAGGCCGTCCGCCACCACCGCCGCCGGAAGGCCGTCCGCCACCACCACCGCCTGAGGGCCGTCCGCCACCGCCGCCGCCGAACGTCCGGCCGGACGGAGCGCTACGCGCCGGCCCCATGCTGGAATAGCCATGATCGGCATTCTGCCGCGCGCCGGAGCCGCTATTCATCCCGCCGAACACGCCGCGATTCTGCGCCGCAGGCGTGTTCCTGGGCACCTCGCGATTACCGAAGCGTTCCCCGCCCTGCTGAAACTGCGGACGGACCTGTTCCGGACTCGGCCGCGAAATATTCTGCCGCACATCGGACCGGTACTGAGACCGCAGCGCCTGATTGGCATACGGCACCCCCTGCCGGTGCGCCACATCGTGCGACCATACGCTATTCCCGCGGACGTCGCGGACGTGTGTGTTGAAGTTGTACCGGTGGATGAACGTGTTGTTCACGATCACCGTCCGGTTCCCCCATCCCGGATGCCAACCCCATCCGCCCCAACCGTGCCAGCCGGCTCCGAAGTAGAAGCCCACGTTGACAGGTCCGCCGAATCCAAAGTACATCCCGCCGGTCAGGAACGACTGCGGCGGCCACCACCAGTGAGGATACGGGTACCACATCGGCGGCCCCCAGATCCACGCCGGATCGTACACCGGCACGTACATCACATCCGGACTCGCCGGCTCGATTTCGATATAGGGCGCCCCGGAATCGGTGTTGGTCTGCACCGTCTCCTGCGGCGTGGACTGCAGCTTGCCCGATTGCTGCGCCGACTCGCGCATGCGCTGTACCGCCGCCATCACATCCTGCTGCTGCGCCAAAAAGGCATTCCCCAGGTTCGTCGTCCAGGCTACGTCGTCATTTAACCGTTTCAGAACGTCCGGATAAATCACCAGCGCCTGCACGCTGGCGTCCCAGTTCTGATCCTGCGCCGCCTGCGTGAGAGCCGGTCCCGTCAAACCCGGATTCTTTTGCAGCCATTGATACGCCTGCACCACCTCCAGCGGGTAAGTCGTCGCCACCAGCACCTGGCTCAACAACGGATCCGGATAAAGCGCCACCGGCGCTACCAGATCGTTCAATTGATCCGGACTGAGCATCTGATCCGGGGGTGGCGCAGCCGGGGCGTCCTGCGCCAGGAGAGTCCCCGCTCCCAGCAGCCAGACGCCAACCACAGCTGAAAACAAATTGTGTCGCATGTTGAACCTCCTTCAACCTGCTGCCACTACTTCCAAATCCACTACATTATACGTTGAGATGCTTATGCAAGTTACCGGCCCCTCAGACCTATATCATTGATAAACCTTAATTTAGATGCTTTCGGTACCCTTCCCGCATCGGCTCCGGCAGGTACCCTATCCTTTGGCCCTATCTTTTGATCCAATCTTTCGATAATCCGCTTTATAATCAGAGTGGAGAGAGCTTATATGTCAACGTTGGACATTCCCGAAGTGCTGATCCTGTTAGGCATTGTGGCCGGCATCGCCTGGGCGATTTATAACTGGACACACCCGCACTACGGCAGCCCCCGCCGTTAGTCGCCTTCAGCTCTTTCGCGAACTGGCCAGCGAACTTTCCAGCGCGATACGCACCAATTGGCTTCGCGTGCGTACCCTGGTCTTCTGGAACAACTGTTGCAAGGTGGCTTTAATGGCGCTTTCCGACACCCCCAGTTGTGCCGCGATCTCCTTATTCGTCAGCCCCTCGAAAAGTCCCCGCAGAACCTCCTGCTCCCTTTCCGTCAACAGTTTGCGGAAACTGGACTCCTGCCGCTGCGGAACCAGGTTCGCCAGCATCTGAATCACCCGCTGGTCCACCCACATCTCCCCGCCGGCTACCAGCCGGATTGCCTGCGCCAGGCTGCCCGGCGAATTGTGCTTGAGAAAAATCCCCGATGCGCCCGTGCGTAGCGCGGCCGAGCATTCCGCGGCATTCATCCCCGCCGTCACCATCAGGATCTTACCTGTATACCCGGCCTCCCGCGCCCGCGACAGGAATTGCGCCCCCTGATCTTCGCCCAGGTCGAAATCCAGCAGCACCACGTCCACCGGTTTCGCGCTCAGAATCTCCAGAGCTTCCGCCGCCGTGCCGCAGTGCCCGGCCATTTCGAAATCGGTTTCGGAAGTGAGCAGCCGGCTCAGGCTTTCGCGAAACAGAACGTGATCGTCAAGCAATAAGAGTCTGATGCGTTCCATACGCGCCTGCCTGCCCGAACGACGGCTCCGAGAGCCCGGCCACCGCCAGTTCAATGATAAACGAGCAGCCTGGAAGAGATGGGTCGTGTCTCAGATCCCCGTGAAAAGACCGCACAAAAGCCCGCGAGAGAAACAGCCCCAGACCCGTCGATTCCGCCCCTTTCTGGAAAGGCTGGAATAACTTTTCCGACGAACGGATGCCCGGCCCCGAATCGGTGATCCGGATGGAAACCAGCGGACCTTTCATTGCCACCGTGATGTCGATCTTCTTGACCGCCGCGCCTTCCAGCGCGCGCCGGCTGTTCTTGGTCAGGTTCAGCAGCGTCTGCAGCAACGTATGGCGATCTGCCCAAACCGGCGGCAGATCGTCCGGAACGTACCAGTTCACCGCAATATCGGCCTCCTGGCATACCGGGTCGAGTACGATGCGCAGATCGTCCAGTGTCTCGGTCAGATCGATACCGTCCACCTGCGACTGGCTGGTACTCTGTTTCAGTTCCAGCGACGCAATCTTGTTGAGGGTTTCCACCAGCGAACCCAGCGCTTCGAAATCCTTGTTGCCGTTCAGCGCCCCGTGGCGCACCAGGTTTTCGTGAATGATTCCGATGGCCCCGCACACGTTGCGAACTTCGTGAGAAACGGCGCTCACCAGAATCCGCGAACCGGCCATGAGCTGCTCCAGGCTCTCCTCTTCACGCTCCCGCAATTCCTCCGAAGCGTCCACCACCAGCGCCGCCAGCCGTGGTCCGGCCGCCGTCTGGTACGTGGAGAAGAAGACATTAGCCAGAAACACGTCGCCGTGCTCCCGCTCCCCCCGGCATTGCATTTCGGTGCGGAACGCCTGCGGTGTCTCGCCGATAAACGGCACCCGTCCCAACGCCGGCACATACCGCCGGATGTTGCATCCGGGCAACGTCCCCGGCTCCACCCCGAACAGCCGGTGAGCCGCCAGGTTCGCTCTGCTGATCAGCGAATCCGCCGTCATCGTCAGTATCGCCACCGGGCTGCTGTCGATCAGGAATTCGAGCTGCTCTTCGGCTTCCCGCCGCGCCGCCGCTTCGCTTTCCACCCGCCGCAGCGTCTCCATCTCGCGGCGCCGGCTCCGCATCACCTCGAACGCGAACAGTCCCGTGCCCGCCAGCGACGTGAATACCAATACGTCCTGCGGCAGGGCTACCGCCAGCGAAAACCGGAACGGGTCGAACAGGTCCGCCAGCAGCGTGCAAAGCAGAGCCGTCACCAGCACCTGCCAGCGAGGCCGCACGCTCCCCACCAGCAGCACCGGAAACAGGTACAGAAACCCAAAAGCGATGGGCGCATCCACCCGCCAGTCGATCACCGCCGTAACCGCTATCAGGACGAAAGCCGCCCACACCCGCAAGCTCCCGTCGATATGTCCATATGTCATGCGCCGGCGTCCCTGCTTAAATCTTAAGGAGAAATGGCATTTGCCGCCAACCTCTTGACCGAAAGATAGGTTGACTGCGCCTGAAAGATAGGTGGAGGCTGGACCCCTGCTCTCGCTACATTCAGAATAGCAGGACATTCCAGTCAGCAGCCATCTCCGCACCGGAGTGACCGATGTCCACTTGTTCTCGCGGCGTTTGCGATCCGGAACACCCATTCTTTCTTGGAGGAGAGATGCAGCGCCATTCAAGGCGTGTTTGGAGCGAAATTCTGGCGGTGATTTGTCTCTGTGCCCCTGCTCTGTCCCAAACGCCCGCCCCGCCTTTGACCTGGGACCAAATCAAGGCCCGCTTCATTGCCTCGAACCCTAACCTGAAAGCCGGCGAGTTGAACATCCAGGAATCCAAGGCGCAGGAGATCACCGCCTACCTCCGCCCCAATCCCGATGTCACGCTATCCATCGACCAGCTTGATTTCTTCTCCGCCAATCCCTACCGTCCCTTTCAGTATGCCTTTCCCCTGGTCGCCTTCAGCTATCTCCACGAGCGCCAGCATAAGCGCGAACTGCGCCTCGAAAGCGCCCGCAACAACACCGCCATCGATGCGGCGCAGCAGCAGGACCTGGAACGTACTCTCTTGTTCACCCTGCGCAGCGCTTTCGTCCAGGCGCTCCAGGCCAAGGCCCTCCTCGACAACGCCAAAGACAACCTCGACTATTTTCAAAAACAGTTGGCCATCAACCAGAACCGCTATCAGGCCGGCGATATCGCCCGCGTGGACCTGGACCGCGTGGCCCTCCAGCGCGTCGCAGTACGAATCCGACCTTCAGACCGCCCAGGTGAATCTGCGGACCGCCAAAATCACGCTCCTCGCCCTCCTCAACGACCGCACCCCCGTCGATCGCTTCGACCTCGCCGGCCGCTTCGATTTCAACGGCAGCCTGCTCCCCCTGGAACAATTTCACGTCGAAGCCCTGGCGGCCCGCCCGGATCTGAAGGCCGCCGCCCTGGCCGTCCAGAAAGCCCAGACCGACCACAAACTCGCGGTCGCCAATGGCTCCACCGATCCCACCTTCGGTGCCGACTTCGGACGCAATCCGCCCATCCAGGTCTACATGGGCGTCAGCGTCAACATCCCGCTGCGCATCTTCGACCGCAACCAGGGCGAAAAGGCCCGTACCCAGATCGATATCGCCCACGCCGAACGGCAGAAAGATGCGGCCGAAGCCCAGGTCTTCAGCGACGTCGATTCGGCCTATTTCACCGTCGTGGCCGCCTTGAACCAGCTTCGCTCCTATAAAGGAAGCGACGGCTATCTGGAGACCGCCGCCCGTATCCGCGACACCATCTCCTTTTCCTTTCAGCAGGGCCAGGCCGCACTCGTCGATTACCTCGACGCGCAAAGAGACTACCGGGCCACGCAAACGGCCTACGTCAGTCTGGTTGGTTCCTATCTGACCGCCGCGGGACAGTTGAATCTGGCGGTAGGCCGCGAGGTCATTCCATGAAATCGAAACGTGTAGGACCGGCGATCGGTTTGAGTCGTCTGTCTTTCTGGGCTTCTATCGGTGCCGGTTCCGTTGCTGCCCTGGCCCTGCTATCGGCCGGATGCGGCGCCAAGGGCGGTGAGCCCGATCCCAAAGCCGGAGCGCCCCCGCCCGCGCAAGTCGAGCAGGAGCCCAATTCCGACCTGGTGAAGGTGGACCATCCCGACCAGTTTGCCATCGTCACCGCCGCCGCGCGATCCGTGGCGCCCGAACTGAACGTCACCGGCGTAGTCAGTGTGGACGTGTCCCGCAATGTCCCGGTGATCTCGCTGGCCTCCGGCCGCGTGGTCGAAATTCGCGCCAAACTCGGCGATACCGTCACCAAAGGGCAGCTTCTTATGCGCGTCCAGAGTTCCGATATCTCCGGCGCGTTCGCCGATTACCGCCACGCCATGGCCGACGAAGTGCTCGCCCACGCCCAACTCGACCGCGCCCAGTTGCTCCTCGACAAAGGCGCCATCGCCCGCAAGGAAGTGGAAGTCGCGCAGGATGCCGAAGCCAAAGCCAAAATCGACGTGGAAACTGCCCAGGAACACCTCCGCGTCCTGGGCGCGGACATGAATCGGCCCACCGCCATCGTCGATATCGCGGCCCCCATCTCCGGCGTCATCGTGGAACAGAATGTGACCAACGCCGCAGGCGTCAAAACCCTCGACAATTCGCCCAACCTGTTCACCATCGCCGACCTCTCCAGCGTCTGGATCATGTGCGATGTCTACGAAAACGACCTGCCCGATGTGCGCGTCGGCGAACAGGCCGACATCCGCTTGAACGCCTATCCCGACCGTGTATTCAAAGGCCGCATCGACAACATCGGCCCCATCCTCGACCCCAACCTCCGCACCGCCAAAGTGCGCCTGCAAGTGCAGAATCCCGGTCTCATGCGCCTGGGCATGTTCGTGACCGCCACCTTCCACGGCCAAACCAAACAGGTGCGCGCCGTGGTCCCGGCATCGGCTGTGCTTCATCTGCACGACCGCGACTGGGTCTACATGCCGAACGCCGACAATACCTTCCGCCGCGTTGCCGTAGTCGGCGGCCTCATGGTCCCTCCGAATTTGCAGGAAGTCACGGGAATTAACCCCGGAGATCGCGTCGTCGCCAATGCGCTCGTGCTCCAGAATACGGCGGAGCAGTAGATGATTCGCGGCCTCATCGATTTTGCTCTCAACAATCGTTTCCTGGTGACCCTGGCGGCCCTCCTGCTGCTCGTGTGGGGCGCCATTTCCTTTCACAATCTGCCCGTGGAAGCCTATCCCGACGTAGCCAACAACTACGTTCAGATCATCACCCAGTGGCCCGGCCGCGCCGCCGAAGAGGTCGAACAGCAGGTCACCATCCCCATCGAAATCGTGATGAACGGCATCCCCAACCTGGAGTATCTGCGCTCTACTTCCCTGTTCGGACTCTCCAGCCTGATGCTCATCTTCAACGACGATTCCAGCAACGATTGGAACCGCCAGAAAGTGCTCGAGCGGCTCTCCCAGTTGAACCTGCCCAACGGCCTCGCGCCGCAGATCGGCTCCGACTACAGCCCGGTCGGGCAGATCTACTGGTACACCCTGAAGAACACCAACCCGCGCATCGACCTGATGGATCTGAAATCCATCGAAGACTGGACCCTCGAGAAGCAGTTCAAAAGCGTGCCCAACGTGGTGGATGTGGTGAGCTTCGGCGGCACTACGCGCGAGTACCAGGTGGCCATCGATCCGCGGAAACTCGTGGCATACGGCTTGAATATCAGCCAGGTGGAACAACAACTGGCCAATAACAACGTCAATGCCGGCGGCAGCTTCGTGCAGGCCGGCCTCCAGCAGATCAACGTCCGCGCCATCGGCCTGTTGAAAAACGTCCACGATATCGAACAGACCGTCATCAAGACGCAGGGCGGCACTCCCATCCGCGTCCGCGATCTGGGCGAGGTGCGCCAGGGCCCCCGCATTCGCCTGGGGCAGATCGGCCGCGCCATTCACAAAGTCAACGGCAAAATCATCGATAACGGCGACGTCGTCGAAGGCATCGTCCTGCTGCGTAAAGGCGCTAATTCCGATGAGACCCTCGACGCCATCCATGAACAAAGTCAAAGAACTGAATGAGCAGATTCTGCCGCCCGGCGTGAAAATCGAGCCCTTCCTCGACCGCAGCGTCCTGGTCCACTTCACCACCCACACCGTGATGCACAACCTCACCGAGGGCATCATCCTGGTGGCGCTCATTCTGTTCCTGTTCCTCGGCAACGCCCGCGGCGCGTTGATCGTCGCCCTCACCATCCCCTTCTCCCTCCTGTTCGCCGCCATCTGCCTCAGCCTGGAACATATCCCCGCCAATCTGCTTTCCCTGGGCGCCCTGGATTTCGGCATGGTGGTGGAAGGCGCGGTGGTCATGGTGGAAAATATCGTGGGGTACCTGGGACGCGAGCGCGAAGCCGCATCCAACCTCATCCCCATCAAGGACGCCGCCCACGAAGTCCAGCGCCCGGTCTTCTACTCCATCGGCATTATCATCACGGCCTATCTGCCCATCTTCACGCTGCAGCGCGTGGAAGGGCGCCTCTTTAAGCCCATGGCCTGGACCGTGTCTTTCGCCCTGCTGGGCTCCCTGCTGTTTTCCCTGTTGATCGCCCCAGTGCTGTCCAGCTTCTTCTTCGGCAAAAATGTCAGGGAATGGCACAACCCGTTGATGGTCTGGATCACCAATGGCTATCGCCAGGCTCTCGGCGCGGCCATTCGCTTCCGCTGGGTCACCGTGGCCGTAGCCGCCTGCGCCCTGGCGGCATCCGCCTACCTCATGGGCAGCGGCGCGATCGGCTCCGAATTCCTGCCCCACCTCGACGAAGGCGCCATCTGGGCCCGCGCCACCCTCGCCCCCAGCACCGGACCCGACGAAGGCGAGCGAGTCATGGACAAAGCCCGCGTGATTCTGGCCTCCTTCCCCGAAGTCAACCAGGTCATCAGCCAGTTGGGCCGCCCCGATGACGGCACCGACACCACCGGCTTCTTCAATACCGAATACTTCGTTGACCTGAAGGACAAAAAGGACTGGCGTCCCGTCTTCCGCCAGAACAAGGAAGCGCTCATCACCGCCATGGATCGCTCGCTCAGCGTGATCCCCGGAGCCCTCTGGAATTTCTCCCAACCCATCGCCGACAACATGGAAGAGGCCGTCAGCGGAGTCAAAGGCGAACTGGCCATCAAGATCTACGGCGACGATCTGCGCACGCTCGAAGCCAAGGGCGACGAGATCGTGGGCGTACTGCGCACCGTGCCGGGAATCGCCGACCTCGGCCTGTTCCGCGTCATCGGCCAGCCCAACCTGGAATTCCACGTGGACCGCGACGCCGCCGCCCGCTATGGCATCAACGTGACCGATGTGCAGGACGCCATCGAAACCGCCGTCGGCGGAAAGGCCGTGAGCCAGGTGCTCCAGGGCGAGCAGCGCTACGACCTCGTGGTCCGCTACCAGGCGCCTTACCGCGATACCAAAGATGCCATCGAAAACATTCGCCTCGTGGCCCCCACCGGTGAGCGCGTGGCGCTCTCGCAACTGTGCCGCGTCGAGGTGCTCGACGGCGCATCCGAAATCTATCGCGAGGGCAATTCGCGCTACGTGGCCCTCAAGTACAGCGTTCCCGTCCGCGACCTCGGCAGCACCGTGGAGGAAGCCATGGCCAAGGTCAATCAAAAGGTGAAACTCCCCGTGGGTTATCACCTGCAATGGGCCGGCGAATACGAAAGCCAGAAACGCTCGCAAAAGCGATTGGCCATCGTGGTGCCCATTACCCTGCTGGTCATCTGCATGATCCTGTACACCATGTTCAAATCGGCCAAATGGGTGATTCTGATTCTCGGCAACGTGGCCATGGCGCCCATCGGCGGCCTGCTGGCGCTGCTCCTGACCCATACCCACTTCAGCGTCTCTTCCGGCATCGGTTTCCTGGCGCTGTTCGGTGTGGCGGTGCAAACCGGCGTGATCATGCTGGAATACATCAACCAGTTGCGCGCGCGCGGCGAATCCATTGTGGATGCCGCAATCAACGGCTCGGTCCAGCGCCTCCGCCCCATCATGATGACCATGCTGGTGGCCAGCGTGGGCCTTCTGCCGGCGGCGCTCTCCAAGGCCATCGGCTCGGATTCCCAGCGCCCCTTCGCCATCGTCATCGTCGGCGGTCTGGTGGCGGCACTGATCCTCGGCGTATTCCTCTTGCCGGTTCTGTACGTCTGGCTGGCCGGCGAAACCGACGTCCTGCCGGAACCCGAACACGGCGAAGAAGTGTAGGTCTCCGGCCAAGTCCGGCCCCTCAACCGGTTAACGGTCGCCGGCGGGAGCCTTCGTCGCGCGCCGCGGTCTCCCTTCCCGTGCGGTTCGCAACCCAATGATTTCGCCATTGCCGGTTTCAATCGCGACGGCAAGCCCGACCTTGTGGTGCTTCCCTATGGGGCTCGCCCTTTCCGCTGGGCCCCTGCGCCCAACCTGCGGAATCATGCTCTTGCTCGAACAGGCAATCAGTGTACACTGATCAGAACCCTGGGGTTCCTAAACGGACATCCCAGGCCAACACCCGATCGCCAGGAGATGTGCCCCATGACGGACCGAATGATTTCAACCGGCCTGCTGTCGCTGATCTTCGTCTGCGCGGCGCCTGAACTACACGCATCCAACCTGAACATTCACTTCGGCGGATCCGGCGTCCCTGACAGCACCTATGGCGCTGCCGCCGGCCAGCCTGGAGCCTGGAACCTGATTACCGGTTTGGGCGTCACCGGCAGCCTTCTCAACCTCAGCGGCGTCCCCACCGCCATTTCCCTCAATCTCAACGCGGATTCCGACTTGGGAGCTTTCGGCGGAACGGGAAACACCGGCGCGCTGCGCGGCTACAATTTCTTTTCGGTGGATGGCGATCCGTGGTCGGTCACGCTGAGCAACCTGGACAACGGAACCTACAGCCTCTACTACTACGCGCCCACCAACACCGTCGTGAGCACGGGCAGTTTCACCGCCAACGGCCTTCTGGCGTCCAACATCCAGGGAAACTCCACTGCCACGTTGAACAAGGGTTCGGACTGGGAGGTCCGGAGTGGCGTCCAGGTGACCAACGGAACCTTAACGCTTCTGTCGACCAACACAAACGGATATAGAGGTTTGGCGGGTATTCAACTCGTCGAGACTCCCGAACCGGCGACGCTCCTGCTGATTGGCGTCGCGCTCGGCATGGGCCTGTTGGTCCGCAAGGCTGCTCCCGCCAAACTTGCGTGCCGGAACAGCACCCCCGACGCCGTGAACAATGCCACGAGCACACCATGCATGACCGCCACATTTCGCGGAAGACCAGACGGCAGCGCCAACCCTGCCAGTCCCCGCCTGGCGTCCCGGCGCTCCCGGCACAGGTCGCGAAACGTCTGCGCCATGCCCTCGCCGAACCGCTCCTGGAATGGCCGCGGATACAGCCGCAGCAGCATCGCATACCACGCCCGGTAGCGCCGGCCCGGAACCTCAGTGGCCATACGCAAAACGTCCTTCCGCCACCGCCACCACGCTGCGATACCGCTTCAGCTCCGCTGCCAGCGCCGCCCGCCCCGCGACTGTGAGCTCGTAATAGATCCGCCGCTCGTCGGCCATCTCCGGATCGACCCGCTTATCGCTTTCCCGGATCAGCCCAGCCTCCAACATCCGCCCCACCGAGCCATACAGCGTCCCCGGGCCCATCTTCACCTTGCCCTCCGAGTCCGCCTCCACCTGTTTCATGATCCCGTAGCCGTGCCGGTGAACCGTCAGTTGAATGCCGGTCACGATTCCACCTGTTCATCCTATAGCCGTATGTCCTTCGCAGCGCCCGCACATCGGACGACTATGCCGCCCTCCTTAAGCTTCTCGATGTGGGTATTCCAGCTCTTGCTTCCCTTGTCGGCCTCGGTGTAGTCATAGATGATCAGGCCCACGTCGCCCATCGCGACCGCTTTTCCATTGGCGGCCTGTTCGACCAGTTTGCCAACCTTTCTATGGGGCGCGTCCCAGGAGGCGATCCGGACAAGATTGCCGGCAATCGCACAGTAGCTTTCGATAATCTGATCCCGGTGCTTTTCGATTAGCCTGCGGTATCCCTTGACTTGCTTGACAACCCGCGCATCCTTGTCCCCGGCGGCACGCAGTTCCGCGTTCCCATACAGCTTGGCCTCCCAAAAACTCAGCCGGATCTTGCCCTCCGCCTCCCCCAGACATGCCAGGTCAATGCGCGGTGTGACAAGGTCCGTCTCCTCGTCCCCCTTGCAGTTGAATGCCACTTCCGTGTCGATCACATTCGCATTCGCGCGCACAATCGCGTGGACTCCGCATTTCTCGCTTCCGCTGTACAGTTCGGCTGCCCGTTTCATCCGCGCCAGCGTCTTTGGGCCGTAATCGGTTGCAAGCGCCTTATGGCCGCCCACATGGAAAACCTTACCGTCGAACGCAACCGCATGAGACATGTCCGGATCCACGAGATACTTTGGATGCGTGCTCACTTGCAACTCGCCGTTCTTCCCTTTCCGCCCGATCTTGAACAACGACTGGCCGTGCCGGTATACATTCACGTAATTCTTTCGGATCCCCAGTATCAGGTCCGCATCGGCAAGCACCTCGGCAAACCAGCCGCCCTGCTGCGCCGCGCACTCCAATTTGTCCATGAAGTCCGCATCCAATCCACGTTTAAACTGCCAGCCGTTTGAATTCTCAGCCATTTTGAATTCCTCAACCTGCCTCACGAAGGAGCGCACTGAAGCCTGAGCAAAGTCCTGGAACGTTTCGTGCGGCCAAAGGGATGGCCCGCGCGCCCGCCATTCTAGCGCGCGTCCGTTCCAGATGCAGCTTTCTTCTCCGTGCTTCCTCCGTGTTCTTCGTGACTCCGTGGTGAATCGGAATCGGCCGCGACACAGTCACGCCGTTTCACCATTTCTTTTCCACTTACAATGAGCCACTTACACGCCTCCACCCCGGGTATCCATAACTTCGCGTGATCCAATGAAACTGGAGGTAGATCGATGGAAGATCAACTTACAGCACCCAAACCGCGCGATCCCCGCGCCTTGAACGCATACCGCCACGGACTCACAGGCCAAGTCCTGATCCTCACGCCTGAGGACGAGGTAGCCTACAAGGCCCACTGCCAGAACATTCACGAATCCCTTGCCCCCGTAGGAGGCATGGAAATCGAACTCGTTCAGGAGATCGCCGACGACCGTTGGCGTCTCAAGCACGCCTCCGCCCTCGACAACAACATCAACTCCCTCGGCCTCACCGAACCAGACACCATCACCGCCCACCACCCGGAAATCGACGCCGCTTTCGCCAAAGCCCGTATCTGGCTCGGCGACCCAAAGAACCGCACTCTGCTGAGCCTCTACGAACAGCGCATCAAGCGCAAGGAACTACAAACCATCGCCCTCCTGCGCCAGTTGCAGCAGGAACGCCGCGAAGCCCTGAAGCAAGCCGTGGAAGAAGCCGCCTTACTAGCTCAACTCGCCGCAAGCAAAGGAGAATCCTTCGACATCGCCCGCGACCTCCCCCGCCTCACCCACTATCCGCAATTTGATTTTTCGAGCCCCGAAATCGGCCGCTTGGTCCTCCACGCCCAGCGCCTCGCCCAAGCCCGCAAGCTCTTCCAGAAGGCCCCAAAAGCTCTCCGCGTGGCCGCATGACCACTCGTGCCGTCAGGTTCGGCTCCTAATTCGCCGACGGACGCTCCACATGGTCCACCGTCAGAACACTCACGGTACCCTTCTGCGGCTGTAACTTGATCCCTAACTGCTCCCGCAGCGCTTCTTCGAATGAAGGACCCGGCGAATCCGCTTGCGCCTCGGCGCCCGGAAGTTCCGCTTGGCGCCGCTCCGGCATCCACTCCAGCGTGAAATCGACTTTTCCGCCAAGCCCTGTTCCATCGATCGCAGGACGTCCCGAGTTCGTTGCCGCGCTCAACGTATCCGCGATGAATCCCACGCTCACATTCCGTCCGCCGAAGCGTAAACGGCCAGGAACGCTGGGAGGCAGCGGATAAATGCCGTTGCAGAAAGCCGGCAACCCATCCACGATGGCCGGCGCGGATGCCGCCGGCTGTTCGGTCGGGCAAGGTGCGCTGTCCGCGTGCAGCCGCAATTCCGGTCCCGTCTTTCCGCTCTTCGCCAGCACGAACGCCAGCACCGGAACCTCCCGGTCCTCGTAGTGCATCGCCAGCTTGAAACGATCCGCAAGCAACTGCCGCATCATCAGCCGCATGTCATCTTTGCCTGCGTCGCCTGCCGCTCGCGCCTGAATGTCAAAACGTTCCGTCATCGCCCAATCCGGCAGTTGCGGCTGCAGGTACTGTGACTGGTTACCGATGATTTTGTATGCGAAAGCAATGTAGGCGATCAACGGAAATCCGGTCGCCGAGAAGAATCCGCCATTGCGGACATACACATCCCCAGGCCCCAAGGGAAAATTGGAGGCTGGCCGGTCGGCTGACTTGTTCGGCTTTACGGAGGCTACTTCGAATTCCAGCCTCGCCGGCGTCGTTTGAGCCCTTGCATGCATCGCGCCCATGATCGCCGCCAGCGCCCCGGCGCTGGCCCAAAACCGTGCCTTGCGGAACATGCTAAAAAACTAGCACGTGCCGGACCGCCTGTCAATTGCGCGCCGCCGTCAGAACGAAAGGCTTTCGATCATTCTGTTCAGGCCGCTCTCCAGCGTGGCCTTCCGTCTCTGCAACTCGGCCTGCCGGTCGCGAAGGCCGGCCAGTTGCTGTTCGCTGGCATCCAGTTGGCGGGCATAAGTCTGTACCAGTTGCTGCTGGCCGCTCACGCTGTTCAGGCTGCCGATGTTCTGCCGGATGCGGCTCTCGTCGCTGCTGGCCTCCTGAATCTGCCGCCCGGTGTCCTGTATCGCCTGGGCGTTCTCCGCAACCAGCTTCTTCTGGTCGGAGATCTGCTTCAACTGGCGGCGGTCGGTCTCGCTCAGGCTGCGGTTCGCAACGTAGCTCAACAGCACGTCGGGCGTCAGGTTGGATACGGAAGTGGACTCGCTGTACACGCGCTCCTCCTGCACCGGAAATTCCTGCGTGGCGCCGGGAGCCAGTTGCATCTCGAAACGGTAGGCGTCCGCGGTTTTCCGTGTGGCCTTCTGATTGAGCAGTTCATACCCCGGCCTCACCGGATGCTCGATGATCAGCGATTTGGTTTTCGCATCCACGTTGTGCACCGTGTAAGTGCGGGTCTCTTCAACAGCCGCCCGGGTGGTCAGGATGCCGCGGTTCAAGTGAATCTCCCGCACCACCGCCTGCTTACTGCCGAAAGCTTCGCTGATGCGCGTTCCCAGATCGACGGCATAGCTGATCAGCCGGCGGTCCCCGGACTTCAACGTCTCCATCAGCGCCTCTCCGCCGTAAGCGCCGCCGTCGTAGATCGTGATGGGACCGCCGTCCAGAGTCTTGCCGGTCGCGTTCACCAGTTCGGCGGCATCGGTGGGATGTGTCGAGCTGTGGTCGGAATAGATCAGGAGTTTGCGCGCTTCAATGGCCTGTTGCAGAAAGGGCAGCATCGCCGACTCGTTCTTGCGGATGGTGACCTGCTGCGCGATGCGGTATTCGAACAGCTCGCCCAATTCCTGCGCCATGGCATCGGCCACAATCGAACTGGGAGCTGCCGCCGGCGCGGGCGCGGCCGGCATGTTCGCTTCGGCCAGCCCCGCCATCGATTTTGCCGTCCGCAGAAACTGCTGCTGCGCGCCGCTTTGCGCTCGCAGCGCCAATACCGCCGCGTCTTTGGCGTCGAGCGTGCCGGAGTGTACCACCGGTCGCGCCGCGCGATCGTCGGCCAGTTCCGCGCCCGGACGATCCACGTACTTCGGCGCATAAAGCTGGCTGACGAAGGAAATCGGGCGGCCCGATACCAGCGAAAGCCGCACCTTGCTCCAGTCTTCGCTGGTGGTGTTGTCCACTATCGCCCAGCCTTCCAGAACGGGCTGTCCCGCGCCGCCGAAGATCAGCCGGTAGCTCGATTTCCACACCGGCGCGGGCACTATGTAACTGGCCTTTACCTCGCGCTCTTTGGCGTCGGTCGAGTCGATATACACGCTGCGCTTCTCCTGCGACCGCGCCGCGGCCACGGCCGTCAGATACTCCCGAAACTGCAGTTGCAATCGCGCGTCGCTGAAACGAATGCTGCTGGCCGCCCCCAGGTCTACGTTGCGCAGGTCGCCGGAATCCAGCAGCAGCGTGAGTTGCTCGTGTTCCGCGGGCCCCGGAACGGTGCGGCCGTTCACCACCACGCCGGCCACCGTGTCGTTGCCGAACTTCAGCTCCAGTCGCTCGCCCTTGAGCCGGTCCAGCATCCCGCTCAGAGGCTCGGATTTGCCGATTTGAAAGGGAAAGGCGGAGAGCGTGTGGGTTAACAGGTCCATGGAATCGTACCGCAGCCCGGTGATCTTCCCGCCGCCGCGCTCCTCGATGGTCAACGATTTCAAAACGTCGTTCATCTCCGCCGCCGTGAAATCCAGCCGTGCCGATTCACCCGCGGCCAGCCTGCCCGAGCGCTCGAAATATCCGACGCCGTGCTTGTATAACGTTACCTGCGTCACGGGAAGCTCTCCGCAGAAAAGCGGCGCGGCGCACAGCAGTAAGGATACCGCCATCTCTCTCATGTGTTCATCTCCACACCGGAAATGCCTTCACGACGCCCATCCCTTTCAAGGAACGAAACCGTCGTGTATTTGAACCCATCGACTGCCCGGGATACTGGTTCAAAACTCAGGAGGAAATCTGATGCATAAACACCGAACGATGCTTCTCTTGCAGCGTCTCGCGATAGCATGCGCCGCGGTCGCTTCCGCGGACGTACTCCAGCAGGTCGTCGGGGGTACGGATCCCAACGTCGCCAACTATTTCGGCGAGTCTTTCACCACTCCGTCCGGCGGCCCCTTCAATGACATTTTGTTCAACTACTTCGCCGATTCGGCGCGAGCCGGTAGGGATGATGCCGTCCGAATACACGAAATATCGCGTGCCAGATTGCAGCGTAACCGAAGGATCGGGTTTGCTCGCCGGCTCGCTCTTGATAGTGACTCAGTTGCGGAGGCGCAGCAGGCGAGCCACGTTGACCAGGTCGCTGAACACTCCGTAAGCTGTCTGCTGCACCAGGGGCTCGATCGAAATTGTACCGAAAGTGCCCATCAGGTCCGTGTGGAAGAGAATCAGGTTACTCGTGCCCGGCACCATGGCGAGTATGTCGGTCTTGTCGATAACTTCCGCGCGGACCCGCAGCGTGATGCCGGATGGCGTGCGGCGCGCCCGGCTGATCAGCCGGACCGTCTTCCCCTGCCGCGCGATTTCCTGTACCCGGCCGGGCGTCAGCTTGCCGATGCCGCGCGTGGAAACCTGTTGAGGCGTCGTCTGCGCGTTCATGAGCACATTGGCCAGCGCGGCGGTCTTAGCCGCGGAATCCCAGCCATCTACGTCGAAAGCGCCATCGCCTTCCGTGATCCCCAGGGAGCGCGCGGCGGCTACCCCGGATTCGAATGTGCCGCCCCGTTCCATCGCCTCAATCACCACCTTCGATGTGGAATTGAGCGCGCCCGTGAAGCCCAGCACCGTAAGACCCGGCAACGCATTTTCCCAGAGGTTGAAGACCGGCGCGCCGTCCATCACTGCCGATTCGAAGCGGAAGAGCAGCCCCGCCCGGCAGGCGCGTTCGCGCAGGTCGGCATAGGCGTGCGCGATCGGACCCTTATTCGCAGTCACCACGTGCATGCCGCGGTCGAACGCCGCCCGAATGTGGCCGATGGCGGGTTCCCCGGTGGAAGGATTCAGCGTCGTCAACTCCACCGCGATGTCCGCGCCGGCCGCATCCAGAAACGCTTCGACGGATTCCGCGTGCGGTCCGAATTCCGGCCGCGCCGTGAGCCCCGCGCGATCGATTGCCGTGCCGTGCCGCAGCGTGTGGATACCGGTCACCGTGAACGGAAACCCGGCGGACTTCTGCCACAGCATGGGGACTAGTGCCTGGCCTACGTTTCCATATCCGATCAGAGCGAGTTTCACAGATATCCAGCTTACCTGTTCCGGCGGCCCACTTACTCGGTTCTGTCTTCTCCGGGTTCTCCCGGTACATACTCTTCCAAGCTGTCCAGTAACTCCGGATTCTTCGCGAATCGCTTCAGTACGCGCACAATCTCGCCGGTGCGGAAGCCCGCGCGCAGGAGCCTGCGATAGGCCGCCGCCAGGTCCTTGTCTTCTTGAAAGAGCGCCTCCCGCGGAGCATTCCGGTACTTGCGCCGGATCCAGTCTTCGATCAGGGCGGACTCCTCCACGTCCCGGTAGACTTTTTCCACCGTCCTTTCGGCCAGGGAAGGCGCCACGCGCCGCTGGCGCAAATCCTGAATCACTCGGGTCCTGCCGAATTTCTCGTTGGCCAGGCGCGCGCCGGCGAAGCCCTCCGCGAAGCGCTGATCGTTCAGGTAGCCGGAATCCTTCAGGCGGCGCAGCACGTCGTCCACGTCGCCTTCGCGCTCGGCGCGCCGCCGGAGCTTCTCCCGGAGTTCCCCGGAGGAGTGGGCCCGGCCGCCTAATGCTTTCAGTGCGTACCCCCACAGAGCCTCTGCATCCAGGCGGCGAATCTTACGTTGCTCCATGATTCAGAATCTCATGCGGAGTATACTGGAAATGGCGAAGGGTGAGGCTTTCTCGCTGATTTGAAAGTCGATAACAAACGTTGAGGAGATCATTCATGGACAAAAATGGACTTTCCGCCTTCCTGTTGGGTTTGGGTGTCGGCGTGGGACTTGGAATGCTGTTCGCGCCGAAATCCGGGCAGGAAACGCGCGACATCATCAAGAATAAAGCCGGCGAAGGCACGGATTTCATCAAGCAGCGCGGCGCCGATCTCAAGCAGAGCGCCGGGGAGTGGGTGGACAAAGGCAAAGAGGCCGTCGGCCGTCAAAAAGACAACCTGTCCGATGCCATGGAAGCCGGCAAGCGTGCCTATCGCGATACCGTGGGTCAACCGCCGGCGGAAGGCTCCGTCTAGCCGCCATTCCGGAGACGCGCAGCTATGTCTGAAGATACCTTTCGAATCGTCGTCACTGCCGCGGTGGCTCTCGCCAGCCTGGCGTTCATCGTGCAGGCGTTCGTCGTAGTCGCGTTTTATCGCTCGACTCGAAAGGTGCAGGGGCAAGCCGGCCCTCTGCTGGAACGTGTGGGACCGCTGGTCGCCAAACTCGAGCCGATGATGGACGACGTCGCCAGGTTACTGTCGAAAGCTGGCCCGACCTTCGAAAAAGTGGGTCCGATGGCGGAAAAGGCAACGCTGCTGCTGGCCTCCGCCAATCGCACCCTGGAAGAGAGCCGGCCCAAAGTGGGCGCCATCCTTACCACGGCGAACCAGACCATCGACGAGGCCGGCGTGAAGATCGACGCGATCCTGGGAAGCGTGCAACGCATTCTCAGCGAGAACGGCCCCAAAGTGGAATCGATTCTGGAAACGGCCGGCGGCATCGTCGAAGACACCCGGCCGCGGGTTTCGGAAATTGCCGGTGAAGTTGCAGGCATCGCCAGAACCAGCCGCGAACAGGTGGATCGTGTCAGCGATCTGCTCAACGGCGTGACCGACCGGGCACGCCAGCGGTTGGATCAGATCGATAGCACCGTAGGGCACACCGTCGAGCAGGTGGAGCAGGTCGGCGATGCCGTTAAGCGTGCCGCTCTGAAGCCCGTTCGCGAACTGAATGGCCTGGCCGCCGGCGTATCCGCCGTTGTTTCCACGCTGGTACGCGGTCGCAAGTCCTCCGTGGATACCGCCACGCAGGACGAAGAAATGTTCATCTAGCAAACGGGACGGTTCCTTTGACGCCGCTATGAGCGTAACGGAAGTAGCAACCCGGCATCTTCTTCAAGCGCGCTCGAGTCCCAATCTCCTCTCGCTGGTGATTCCCACCTACAATGAAGAGGCGGTCGTCCCGTATCTGCGATCCGCCTGCGAGGAGTTCGCGAGCACGCTGCCGTGTGCCGTCGAAATTCTCCTGGTGAACGACGGCAGCGTGGATGGCACCCTCCATCAACTGGTGGAGTGGGCCGCGGCGGATCCACGGATTCGCGTAATCCACCTGTCGCGGAACTTCGGCCACCAGATCGCCGCCACGGCGGGACTGGACCATGCGCGGGGCGATGCGGTGGTCCTTCTGGATGCCGATTTGCAAGACCCGCTTCCCGTGATTCACCAGATGATCGCGCGGTATTGCGAAGGCTATGACGTAGTGTACGGCCAGAGGGAGTCGCGCGCCGGAGAGTCGCTGCAGAAGCGATTTACGGCTTGGCTGTTCTATCGGATCATGCGCACATTTGTGGATGAACGTTTGCCCGTCGATACGGGTGACTTTCGCCTCATCTCGCGGGAGTGCCTGAACGCCTTGATCCGGATGCGGGAGACACACCGGTTCCTGCGGGGTATGACGTCGTGGGTAGGCTTTCCTCAAATCGCGGTCAAATACCACCGGCAGCCGCGCAAGGCGGGCGCCACTAAATACCCCTTGCGGAAAATGCTGTCCTTCTCCTGGACTGCGGCGACTTCTTTCTCCACCGTCCCCCTCCGCGTCAGCGCCCTGCTCGGTGTGCTGATCGGAGCCGTGGGACTCGAAGAAGCGGCACGCGCCATCCTGGCATACCTGATTGGCTGGTACACGGTGCCCGGCTGGGCCTCTTTGACTGTGCTGACGTCCTTGATCGGTAGCGCGATTCTGATCAGCATCGGCATCCTGGGCGAATACGTGGCCAAACTGTACGAGCAGTCCAAGGAGCGTCCGCTGTACCTGGTGGCGCGCACTTTCAATATGGAGGAAGCACGGCCCAAGCCCGAGACTCTGGCGGAAGCCGTGCGTCAGGTGTAGCCAAAGATGCGGCCGGAATTCGACCAGTTTTCCTCTTCCTATGACGATCTGCTGAAGGATCCCTTGCGCGATCGCTTCACCGGAAACGAGTCGCTGTTCTTTCACCAGCGCAAGAGCGAATTGATTCGCAGATTCTTTCGCCGCCGAAAAGCGGAGATGTCCGGATTGAGCTATCTGGACGTGGGATGCGGCAAGGGCGAACTGGTCTCTCTGCTGCGGGGTGATTTTGGGCGAACGGCGGGGTGCGACGTTTCCGCGGAGATGATGGGGGCAATCGAGGGAATCGAGACGCGCGTGCAGACAGATCCCCTGCGGATCCCGTTCGCAGATTCCGAATTCGATTTCGTAACCGCGGTCTGCGTGTATCACCACGTGCCGGTTGAGGCGCGGTTAACGCTGACGGCGGAGATCTTCCGGGTCCTGCGGCCCGGCGGCATTTTCTGTATGATCGAGCATAACCCGGTGAATCCGGTTACGCGCGCCATCGTCCGCCGCACCCCCGTGGATGCGAATGCCATCCTGCTGCACTCCCGGGAAGGCCGCAGTCTGGCATCGCAAACGGCTTTCGCCAGGGAGACGACCGAGTACTTCTTGTACTTCCCCAAGAACCTCTATGGCATTCTGGGAGGACTCGAACCCTGGCTGGCCAAGGTTCCCCTGGGCGGTCAATACGCGGTCTTCAGCCAGAAGGGCGCGTAGCTAACGCGTCACTTCCACGGTGACCTTGGCGAGCGTGTTCTCCCGGGTGAGCGGCTTTCCGCCGGCTACATCCTGCAGGAAGAATTGCATGCCGTTGGTGACCCATTTGGCGGTGCGGGCGTGTCCCGATTTCTGACCGTCGACAAAGAGCGGACCGTCCGGGGCGTTTACGTGGATCTCGAAAGGCAACCCGTCCGCTACGGTCCAAAACAGCTCCGTGACACCCTTACCGCTGCCATCGGGCTGCACGATGCGCGCCGGTTGCGCGGTGAGTTTGGCGACCACCGGGGACCGGGAATCCGGCCGGTTGCCCAACTCGGAGACAAGGCGTTGGTAGGTGGCGTCAGATGCTCCTGCCTGGTGTGCCTGCTCCAGCCACTGCGCGGCCTCGGTCCAGAGCCCCCACTCGATCGCCAGCGACGCGGCGCGCACCAGCGGAATGGGATCGGGCTGTGTGCTCCGGGTGGCTGCCAGGAGCGGAGATAACCCGGGAACCAGCACTTCGGCGAGCGATTGCGATTTGGGGATCGCGGCCACGGCGCGGATGCTTACCAGAGTACCGCCGGGACGATAGGTGGCGACATAATCGAAACCGCCCGGGCGAACATCGCCCGCGTCCACAAATTCCACCAGCCGGCTGTTCCGCCGGTATTGTACGGCACGCGGCAGGACGACAATCCAGGAAAGCCGGCGGCCAAACTCCAAACGGACGAAGCCCTGAGACTCCCAAGGCAGCGACGAATCGTCCAGCCCCACCACCAGCACCCGCGCCGGCTGCGGAATGGCCTTGAGAGACGGGAGCGAAGCCGCGATTTCCGAGCATTTGCGATCTTCGGAGACGATCCACCGGGCGTCGTCAGTCTGGTAACTCTCCCGGTAGCCGGCAGGCCCGGCGATGGCCAACCCGGCAAGAACGGCCGCCAGGCCGAACTGCGCCCATCGCCATTTTGCCGCTGAGGCTACCGCGCCCAAAGCCAGAACGGGAGCCAGGAATAGCGGGGCGCCCACCCAGGCATACTCCGCCAGCAGGTGATTGGGCAGCATGGAGTGTGTAGCGAAGGCGGCGAGTCCCGAGACCAGGAATGTCAAAGCCAAAATGAACTTCTGCCGTTCGCGCCAGAGGCTCACGACGGCCAGCACGGCCAGCACGGCGAGCGCGGGATTCAGCAGGTGGGAAAGGTAGAAAAGGAAATCACTCCAGATGGTGGCGGGATTGAGACTCATCTGGTATGCGCTGCTGGCCCTCGCGGTGGGATCCACGAAGGGTCCGTTGAGGCGCTGGGTCCACACCAGGCTGCAACACTCCAC
Organism: uncultured Solibacteraceae bacterium; assembly: GCA_963835555.1. Classification (GTDB taxonomy): domain Bacteria; phylum Acidobacteriota; class Terriglobia; order Bryobacterales; family Bryobacteraceae; genus Sulfopaludibacter. The sequence goes on from CAWIGC010000039.1 coordinate 250,119, forward strand.
GGCCAAGAGGAACCCCGCATAGCAGACATGGCGCCGGCGGTTCGCGCAATCCACCAGGGCGATTCCGGCGACAAGGCACAACGCGGAAACAAAGTACGTCTCCTTGGCGAAAGCGAACAAGACGGCGGACAGGGCGGCTCCGCAGAGCAGCAGGGCTCCCGCCACGCCGCGCCGGTGTTCCAGCCGCCAGATCCAGGCGAGCAGGCTGAGAGCCAGAAACAGATAGGACAATTCGGCCGGAAGATCGTGCCGGTGCTCCACGTAAAAATCGGGCTGCGCAAAGAGCAGGACTGCATAAACGGCAAAACAAGCCAGCAGCCACCGCGAATCGAGGCGCACAAGCCGGCGTACCAGCGCCAGCGTCAGGAGGACATTGAACAGGGCGATGGCGATACCGCCTGACAGCAGTCCCATAAGGCCGCCGTAGGCCAGGATGTGCATTCCGATGTAAGAAATCGGCCGGGGAAATTGCACCAAAAGCCGGAGCGGGGCGATTTCGCCGGCGGCTACGTAGTCATAGAAATCCACGTGAAAGGGCGAGAGCGGATCGAAATACCCCGGGAAGAAGAAGCGGAGGCTGACCCAATAAGCCAGCAACGTGACCGCGGCGGCTGTCAACCAAAAAATGAAATTTCCAACTGTTGTGGCTTGGCGTGAATTCAACTGCTGATGACCTCACCGAAGGACGGCCGAATGTCATGCTAGCATCCGTAAGACATTCGCAGCAATCGCTTCGCTCCACCTCTTGGAGGCGCGCGACCAGCGGTAGTATCCGCCGTCGGCTTCTTCGGTGATCCGGCCTCGTGGCGCCGCCGCGTCGTGACGAGCAGGGAAGCGGTCCGCGAGACCGCTCGGTCCGGACGCCGATTTCGCCGTGGAATGCCGCTGGCGCTACGATACGCAGGACGTGATTCGCCTGGGCCGCGAACTGGAGCATGTGCAGCCGATGTGGCTGGAAGACCCGTGCCTCCCGACAACACCGGCGAGGCCGCGATGCGCGAGTTTCGCCTGGTGGGTGGGCCTGTAGTTGAAAAGGCCTTCTTCCGGCTCTTAGTAATGTGATGCGATGGTGGCTTCTTCTTTTGGCGGCGCCGGCCTGCCTGGCGCAAGACTATCACCGGAACGAACTGAGTGCGGGCTTTCGATATGAGGTGAAGTTGGGGCAGAACTCCTACTATATGGGCGACTCTGCACCCGGCTACGCCGTGAAGTACGCTTACCGGCCGCGACGCTGGCTGGCGCTGGAAGCGGGCATGGAGCAGATCGTGCGGCCCATCGGCGGCAGCGTATGCTGCCGGTACGTATCGAGCGCCGGTGACGAACTGTTCCTGGCGCCGTTTGGCGCTCGTTATGTCTGGGAGCCGGAAGGCCGCCGGATTCGCCTTTCGGTGGGCGGCGGCGGCGCATATCTGAACCACACCATCGGTAACGAGGCGTGTTGTTATTCAGGGGGCGCATCCGGTTGGGGCGGACAGGCCGTAGCCGCCGCCGATTACGCGATCACGCGTTCCGGCCGGTTCCGCGCCGGCATCACCGCGCGCTATTATTACGTGCCCGTGAGTGCGTACCGGAACGCACGGCTCCTGACCGTGGGACCCGACATTACGTTTTCGTTTCGATGAGGGGACCGCGCAAGCGCACCACCTGCGCCGGAGCCCCGGCCAGCAGTTCGCGGACTGTCTTCTGCAGCACGGGGTGGCGCAGGTCCGGCGACAGGTCCGCGAGGGGCTGCAAGACGAAGCGCCGTTCCGTCATGCGCGGATGCGGAATCTGCAATTTGGCGGTCCCGACCACCGCGCTGCCGTACAGCAGGATATCGATATCGATGGTACGCGGCCCCTTGGCGACGGTGCGCACACGCTTCAGGGCGCGCTCGATCCGCGCTGTGCGCGCCAGCAACTGCAGGGGGAACAGGTCCGTCTCCGCCTGCACCGCCAGGTTTAGGAACCAGGCCTGCGCGGTGTAATCCACGGGCTCGGTCTCATAGACCGGGGAAACGCGCACCACCTTTACGCCGGCGGCCGGCAAGGCGTCGATGGCAGCGCGCAGGTTTGCCTCGCGGTCACCCAGGTTAGAGCCGAGGCTGAGATAGACCGCGTTCAAAACAACGCCGGCTGATCGTCGCGGCGCAGCCTGGGCTTCACGTTGAAATACTCGTAAGCCAGTTCGGTGGCCACTCTGCCGCGCGGAGTGCGATTGAGGAAGCCGAGCTGAATCAGGTAAGGCTCGTAGACTTCCTCGATGGTCTCGGCTTCTTCGGAGATGGAGGCCGCGATGGTGTTGACGCCCACCGGACCGCCGCGATATTTCTCCAGAATGGTCATCATGATTTTCTGGTCGATCTCGTCCAGCCCGTAGCGATCCACATCCAGGAGATTCAGCGCTGTTTGCGCCACGGCCTGCGTGATGATTCCGTCGGCGCGCACCTGGGCGTAATCGCGAACGCGCCGCAGCAGGCGGTTGGCGATGCGCGGCGTGCCCCGGCAGCGGCGCGCAATCTCTTCGGCCGCGCCATCTTCGATGGTCACCCCGAGCAGGCGGGCGCTGCGCAGCACGATGGCCTTCAGTTCCGCCACGCCGTAGGGGTCCAGCCGCAGCACCAGGCCGAAGCGGCCGCGCAAGGGCGCGCTGACCAGGCCCTGCCGCGTGGTGGCGCCGATGGCGGTGAACCGGGGCATGGGTATGGAATGGGTGCGCGCGCCGGGACCCACGCCCACCAGGATGTCCACGCGGAAATCTTCCAGCGCCGAGTACAGCATCTCTTCCACGTCGGGCAGCAGGCGGTGGACTTCATCGATGAAGAAGACCTGGCGCGCGCGGATATTGGTGAGGATGCCGGTGAGATCCAGCTTCTTCTGGAGCACCGGCCCGCTGGTGGTGGTGAAAAGAACTTCCAGTTCCTCGGCGATGATGGCGGCGAGCGTGGTCTTGCCCAGTCCCGGCGGCCCGTACAAGAGCACGTGATCCATGGCCTCGCCGCGCAGACGCGCAGCTTCGATGGCGATGGAGAGATTCTCCTTCAGCTTATTCTGTCCGGTGAAATCGGCCAGGCGGCGCGGGCGGAGGCCGGTCTCAAACTGCAGGTCTTCCACCTGGCGATCGCCGGAAATCAGTTCCCGGTCGGGCATGTGCTACCAGCTTACCTTACCAGTTCCAAAGCCTTGCGGAAGAGCGGCTCGAAATCCTGCGGCGCGCCGCCGGCTTTGGCTTTACGCACGGCGTTTTCCGCCTGGGGGCGCGCGCAACCCAGATTCAGCAAGGCCGACAGGACGTCCTGGTCCACCCCGGACAGGGCGGCATCCGCCTGCGCCGGCGGCTCCTCACCGGTGATTGCCGGCATTTTGTCGCGCAACTCCAGCACCATCCGCTCGGCGGTCTTCTTGCCGACTCCGGGAATGCGCACGAGCTTGGCCACTTCGCCGCGCTGGATGGCATGGATGAGCTCCGGCGCCGCCAGCCCGGAGAGAATCTTGACTGCCGCTGTAGGCCCGATTCCGCTGACGCCGATCAGTTTTTCGAAGAGCGCCTTTTCGTCCTGCGTCAGAAAGCCATACAGCGCCAGGGCATCCTCCCGCACGTGGGTATGGATGCGCAGCCGCACCTCCGTTCCGGTTTCCGGCAGGTGGGTAAAGGTGGAGACGGGAATAGTAACGTCGTAGCCCACACCGCCGGCTTCCACGATGGCCTGATTCGGATGCTTCTCCACGAGCACCCCGCGCAACAAAGCGATCATAACCCTTGATTGTAGTTCGAGTGCGGCGTGCCGCCAGCTACACTATGGCTTGGCCCGACGCCGCTTCTTCGTATCCGCCATCCACGCCGGCGCCGCCGAACTGCGCGGCGAGGAGGCACGGCATCTGGCGCGCGTGCTCCGCGCCGAGCCGGGGCAGCTTTACGAAATCTCCGATAACCAGTCGGTATGGCTGGCGGAAATCTCCGAAGCGCAGGGCGACCGCGTGGTCTTCCGTACGGTGGAGCCGGTGGCCGTAGCAGAACTCCCGGTGCAGATCACGTTGTGCGCGGCGCTGATCAAGTTCGACCGCTTCGAGTGGCTGGTCGAAAAGGCCACGGAACTGGGCGTAGAGAGGATCCAGCCGGTGGACGCCGCGCGCACGGAGAAAGGGCTCTTCGAAGCTTCCCGCAAGCGCAGTGAACGTTGGGTTCGGATCGCCCGCGAGAGCAGTCAGCAGTCGCGCCGCGCGCGCGTCCCGGAGATTCGGCCCGCCCTCCGCTTCGAAGCGGCTCTGGGGGTGGAAGCGGACCACCGCTATTTTCTGGAGGAAGGGACCGCGCCCGCCTTCCTGAGTGTACTGCCCGCGACGCCGGCTACCCCGGCGAAGGTCGCCTTGCTGATTGGCCCGGAAGGCGGCTGGACGGACTCCGAGCGCGCCGCCGCTTTGCGAGCCGGTTGGCAACCGGCATCACTGTGCCCGCAGATTTTACGTGCGGAAACAGCCACTGTGGCGGCGCTGGCAGTCGTAGTTAGCGCGTGGAGCCGGTGAATTCATTAGAATGAAGTCAGTACGATAGGGTGCGCGTGGCCAACAGCTTCGATATTGTCTTAATCGCCATTTTTTCCTTGACGCAGTTTCGCATCACCCACATGCTGCTGGGCGCGGCGCGCCGGAAGCTGACCGGCGGGGCGCTTACTGCCGCTCGCGCTGCCGTGGTTGTCTTCAATCTGCTGGTGATCTGCGGATACATTCTGAGCTACTCCGACCTGGTGTCCCGCTTGCGCACGCCGGGCCACCTCTCCGCGGTGATGGGCGCCACCGCGCTGTTCTACCTGATGGTCGCCACTGGAGTGTTAGTGCTGCGCACTATCGTGCAGTTCGCCCACAAGCACCTGGCCCCGCACGTCGATCCTGACCGGCGCCGCCTGCTTCATGCGGCCGGCAACGCGCTGCTGGCGGCTCCCGTGGCGGTGCTGGGGTTCGGCTATGTGCGCCGCACGGACTTCCGGGTGCGCGAAATCGATATGCCGGTTGCGAACCTGCCGCGCGACCTGGAGGGGTTCCGCATCCTGCAACTCAGCGATATCCACCTGGGCCCCTTTCTCAATGAGAACGACCTCACCCGCGTGATCGATGCCGCCATAGAAACGCGCCCGCACCTGGCGGTGATTACGGGCGACCTGATTTCCTCCCACGGCGACCCCGTGGATGCCTGCATCCGCCAACTGGCGCGCGTGAAGGCCGATGCCGGAGTGTTCGGCTGCATGGGCAATCATGAGCGGTATTCGCGCCTGGAAGATTATGTTCAGCACGCCTCCGCCCGCGTGGGGATACGTTTCCTACGCAGCGAGGCTACGCCGCTTCGTATCGGCGATTCGGTTCTAAACCTGGCAGGCGTGGACCACCAGTCCAAAGCCGGCGGGAAGCGGTATCTGGTGGGGGCGGAGCAGTTCGTGCGTCCCGGCGCGGTCAACGTTTTGCTCTCCCACAATCCGGACGTATTTCCGGTAGCAGCCCGGCAGGGCTATAATCTCATGCTTGCGGGACACACTCACGGAGGACAGGTTACTGTCGAAATACTGGACCAATCGATCAACCCGGCCCGTTTCCTCACGCCCTATGTATACGGGCTGTACCGCAGCGGCGCCGCTTCGGCGTACGTCACGCGCGGTATCGGGACCATTGGCATTCCAGCCCGCATTGGCGCGCCTCCGGAGATTTCCGTGTTGCGGCTCAGAAAGGCATAATCCCCTTTTTCCGTGCGCTATCTGATACTGAGCGATCTTCACGCGAATCTGCAGGCATTGGACGCTGTTGTGGCCGCCGCCACGGGTCACTACGACCAGGCTTTGTGCTGCGGGGACCTGATCGGTTACGGCGCCAATCCCAACCCCGTCGTGGAATGGGTGCGCGCCCATTGTTCCCACGTCGTGCGCGGCAATCACGACAAAGCCTGCACCGGTCTGGACGACCTGGAATGGTTCAATCCGGTGGCTCGTCACGCCGCCATCTGGACCCAGCGCGCGTTAAGTCCGGAGAATGCGGAATTCGCGCGCAAGCTGCCGAAAGGGCCGCTGCCGATCGAGAGTTTCGAGCTGGTGCACGGGTCGCCCTACGACGAAGACGAGTACGTGCTGGCGGCGGACGAGGCCACCCAGGCTTTCAACTACCTGGAGCGGCGTCTCACCTTCTTCGGCCATACGCACGTGCAGGGCGGTTTCATCTGGAACCATTCGCGGGTGGAAACGATCGCGCGAACGTCGCTGCGGTGCGACAGCCAGGCGATCGAAATCGATATGGACTGCGCTTACCTGGTGAATCCCGGGTCCACCGGACAACCCCGCGACGGCGATCCGCGCGCCGCCTATGTGCTCTACGATTCCGAGGCGGCCATGCTTACCTACTATCGCGTGGCATACGACGTAGCAGGCGCGCAGAAGGCCATTCGTCATGCCGGGCTGCCCGACATACTGGCCGACCGGCTTTCGGTAGGCAGATAGTAGACTATTCCTATGACTTATTACGGCGCAAAAGAACTTGCCAGAAGTTTTCGTACGGTTCGTAAGAACACACTTACTATCGCGGAGGAGATCGGCGAGGAGCATTATGGCTTTCGGGCCGTGCCGGACTGCCGGACGATTGGGCAGACGCTGGTGCATATTGCCCATGCGTGCGAGTTACACGAGCAGTTAAACGGCGTCTTGCGTGTGACCGCATTGGAGGGTTTCGATTTCATGGGGTTCATCGGTCCGCGGATCGCCGATGAGCAGAAGGCGCGCACCAAAGCGCAGATTCTGGCCCTGCTGCGCGAAGCCGGCGACCGTTTTTCGGGCTGGCTGGAAGGCCTTTCCGACGAGTTTCTGGGGGAATCCGTGGCTATGCCGCACGGCGGGACTCCGGCTGCCAAGTCACGCTTCGAATTGCTTCTGGGGGTCAAGGAACATGAAATGCACCATCGCGGCCAACTCATGCTGATGGAGCGCATGGTGGGCGTAGTGCCGCACCTCACGCGCGAAATGCAGGCCCGTTTTGCCGCGGCCGCGGCGGCAAAAAGCTAAGCATCCACAAACTGCCGCCCGTTTGGATTGGGCTCGCGCTTGACCGGCCCGGCCTCTTCCAAACGGGCGGAGAGGGAAGCCGGGACGGTTAAGCCGTATCGAGCAGGAGTCCGACGGCCGCGGAGAGCCTGCGCCATGCCAGTTCATCCTGCTGCAACTGTTTCACGCCGGCCCGCGTCAACTCGTAGAACTTGGCTCGCCGGTTATTCTCCGAAACACCCCAGTGAGCCTTGATCCAACCCTTGCGCTCCAGGCGGTGCAGCGCGGGATACAGCGAGCCCTGCTGCACCCGGAGGGCATCGCGCGAGATCTGCTGAATCCTCTCGGAAATCGCCCAGCCATGCATGGGCTGAAGCGCCAGCGTTTTCAGGATCAGCAGATCGAGTGTGCCCTGCGGCAGGTCCACGCGTTCGTCAGGCATGTTGTTCCCTGTGCGCTTCTACAGAGGGAAGCATAGCGTAACCCTTGTCGAAGGGCAAGGGTACGATGCGACAGGGTACCAATCGGCGGCGCGCATCGGATCACCGATTAGCGATTTCCTGGCCCAGCAGGAACCCGAACCGGGCCGCCTGCTGAAGCGCCGTGAAATCCCAATCGGGCCGGAATTCGTCGGACGGCTGATGGTAGTGGCTGGCGCTATACTCCAGCGCCATGGTCTGGCCGTACCCGGCGGGTTTGCCGGCGAACCCGGTGGCGTGCTCGATGGTAAAGGCCGGGATTCCCACGTGAGCGAAGGAGTAATGATCGGAGCGGAAATAATGTCCCTGGCCAGGCTGGCTGTCCGGCGAAATCGCCAGATTCAGGCGGGCGGCGACCTGTTGGGCGAGCGGCCAGAACGGCGTCTTCTCAGCGCCGGTAATCACCACGTCCCGGGCGCGGCCGAAAGGGTAAAGGCCGTCATAATTCAAGTCGATCAACGTCTTTTCCCTGGGAATGAGGGGATGCGCGGCGTAATATTCGGAGCCTTTCAAGCCGCCCTCTTCGGCCGTGACGCCGAGGAAAAGGGCCGAGCGCCGGGGCTTCTGCCGCAGATCCGCCCATGCCCTGGCTAATTCGATAAGGATGGCGCATCCGGTGGCATTGTCGATGGCGCCGTTATAGATAGCGTCGCCATTCACCGGCGTGCCGATGCCCAGATGGTCCCAGTGCGCGCTGAAGACCACTACCTGATCGCTCACCTTCGGATCGCTTCCCGGCACCAGGGCGGCGACGTTGCGGCTGTCGATCCGGCGCACCTTCTGGACCATGGCGCCGCGCAGGGGAATGTTCAGGTCCACCGGCTGGAATCCGGGCTTTTCGGCGGCGGCCAGCAGGTCTTCCACGTTCTTCCCGGCGAGCGCGACAAGGCGCTGAGCGGCCTCGCGGGTCATCCAACCTGCCAGCGAAAGGGCGCCGACGCCCGGCGCGCGTTTCACGTAAGGCGTTTCGCGGCCCCAGGAACCGCGCACTACGTCCCAGCCATAACCCGCGGTCGGCGTGGTGTGGATCAGGATGACGGCGCGGGCTCCCCGGCGCAGGCCCTCTTCGTATTTGTAGGTCCAGCGGCCATAGTAGGTGAGGGCAGGGCCATCGAAGAAACCGGCATCCTCCGAGGGTGGCTCATTGGTGAACATGAGGAGGATTTTCCCGCTGACATCGACGCCTTTATAATCGTCCCAGTGATATTCCGGCGCCGTGATGCCATGGCCCACGAAAACCAGATCGCCCTCGAAGGTCTCGGACGGCCGCTCGGTGAGGCCGGCGCCCACGAAATCGTCGCCCCAGTGAAAGTCGAGGCTTTTGCCCGCTGCGGTGGCCGAGAGTTGCGACGCCGGCTGCGGGTCCAAGCCGATCAGCGGCACCGTCTGGAAGTAAGTCTGCCCGTCGCCGGCGGGTTTGGCCCCGGCCAGGGCGAACTGGGTGGCGATATATTCAGTAGCCAGGTCGCCGCCCCTCTGGCCTACGCCGCGCCCTTCCAAAAGGTCGCTGGCAAGGAAGCGGGTATGTTCGCGGATGCGCTCCGCGGAGAGCGAGCTGTCTTCGGCGAGGAGCAGCGCGCAGGCAATCATGACTAATCCGATGGACTTATAGGTGATTGACATGATAAACTCAAGAAGTACGCTTCAGAGTCTCCATGAGTGATCGTACCCTTACTCACCTGCGCGCGTTGGAAGCCGAGAGCATTCATATCCTGCGCGAAGTCGTGGCGGAATTCGAAAAGCCGGTGATGCTGTACTCGATCGGCAAGGATTCTTCGGTGATGGTGCGCCTGGCGCAGAAGGCCTTCTATCCGGGGAAGATCCCGTTCCCGCTGCTGCATATCGACACCACCTATAAATTTCGCGAGATGATCGAATTCCGCGATCGCTTCTGCGCGGAGATCGGGGCGCGTCTGATTGTCCATACCAACAGGGAGGCGATTGGGAACGGCGCCAATCCGTTCCGGCTGGGCACGCGCAAATGTTGCGACCTGCTGAAGACCCGGTCCCTGCTGGATGCGCTGGCCGAAGGCGGCTTTGACGCGGCATTCGGTGGCGCGCGGCGCGACGAGGAGAAGTCGCGCGCCAAAGAGCGGGTCTATTCGTTCCGCGATTCCTTCGGGCAGTGGGACCCCAAGAACCAGCGTCCGGAACTGTGGAACCTGTACAACAGCCGCGTCGATAAGGGCGAGACCATTCGAATTTTTCCGCTGTCCAACTGGACCGAACTGGACGTGTGGAACTACATTTATGCGGAGAACATACCCATTGTTCCGCTATATTTCGCCAAGCCGCGCTCTATGGTGGTGCGGGGCGACACGCTGATTCCCGTGGAGCAGGAAGTCCCGCTGCTGCCCGGCGAGCGCCCGCAAACGGTGATGTGCCGGATGCGCTCGCTGGGATGCTCGCCGTGCACCGGCGCTATTCGCTCGGAGGCCGACACGCTGCCGAAAATCATTGAGGAGATGATCGCGGTACGGCGCAGCGAGCGGGAAAACCGCGTGATCGACCACGATCAGGAAGGCTCCATGGAGTTGAAAAAGCGCGAAGGCTACTTCTGATGGAACTCCTGCGGTTTACCACGGCGGGCAGTGTGGACGATGGCAAGAGTACGCTGATCGGCCGCCTGCTCTACGATTCCAAGACGGTCTACGAAGACCAGCTCGCTTCGGTCCGCAAGGCTACCACCAATCAGACCACCAAGGGTCTGGACCTTTCGCTGCTCACCGACGGACTGCGGGCGGAGCGCGAGCAGGGCATCACCATCGACGTGGCGTACCGTTACTTTGCCACACCGCGGCGCAAGTTCATCATCGCCGATACGCCCGGCCACGAGCAGTACACGCGCAATATGGCGACCGGCGCTTCCACGGCGGACCTGGCGATTGTCCTGATCGATGCCCGGTACGGGGTGCTGCCGCAATCGCGGCTCCACGCTTACATCGCGGCCCTGCTGGGCATTCCGCACCTGGTGGTGGCGGTAAACAAGATGGACCTGGTGGACTTCCAGGAGGCGGCTTTTCTGGGCATTTGGGAGCAGTTCACCGAATTTGCCACCAAGCTGAATTTGCACGAGGCCCAATTCATTCCACTGAGTGCGCTCGAGGGCGACAATGTGGTCAAGCGGAGCCTGAGGACTCCCTGGTATCACGGGCCGAGCCTGCTGGAGCATCTGGAGACGGTCCCGATTGCCCGCGACCGGAATCTGGACGACCTGCGGTTCCCGGTGCAATACGTCATCCGGCCGAATCTGGACTTTCGCGGATTCGCCGGTCAGGTGGCGTCCGGCGTGATTCGCCGGGGGGACACGGTACAAGTGCTTCCCTCCGGAGAGACCAGCCGGGTGAAGTCGCTGGTGACCTTTGACGGCGACCTGGAAGAGGCCTTCGCGCCGATGAGCGTGACGGTCTGCCTGGAGGACGAAGTCGATATCAGCCGGGGCGATATGCTGGTGCATCCGGACAATCTGCCCGACACGACGCGGCGATTCGAAGCCAACGTGGTGTGGATGAGCGGCAAACCGCTGGAGCCTCATCGTCCCTTGCTCCTGAAGCATACTACCAGGGTGGTGCAGGCCAGAATTCCGGAAATCCGGCACCGCGTGGATGTGCATTCGCTGGCTCAGGCTCCGGCAAATCAATTACATTTGAATGAAATTGGCTTTGTTTTAGTGGAATCGCAGCGGCCATTATTCTGCGATTCTTACACACGGAACCGGCAGACCGGCAGTTTTATTCTAATCGACCCCATCAGTAATGACACGCTGGCCGCGGGTATGATTTCGGGTCCCGAGGCTCTGGCGCCGGCGGGTCCGGTGACCGCCGGCGACCGCGCCGCCCGCATTGGCCACCGGCCATATCTAATCCTGCTTCCATGTCCACCGCCGATGTGGCAGCCGATGTGGAACGCCATCTGTTCGACAGTGGATACCTGGTCTACTGCACAGACAATTTCGGGGACGGAACTGTAGCCGCCCGAGCCGGAATGATTTCCCTGGTTTACGGTCCGGCCGGTGCCAGTGAGGTGCATCCCGAAGAGATTCCGACTACTTCCAGTACCGCCGATACCGTATTGACCATCCTCCCTGTACTTCGGGCTGTTGATATCGGGCGCTAATCGGCTGTAAATAAAAGAAAATTAATACATCACCTACATCCACTGTTATCTAATGTGATAGTACCGGTAGGCCTATGAAATCTTCCGAAAAAGTGTGCGGCTTATTGCAATCCATAATCGTAAATCGCTATACTCGCATAACTGAACCGATTCTAAGAAGACCGAACATTTTGAAAGATTTGTGATCGGTTTCGGTGGCGACAAACGGACCCTTGGAGGAGGATATTTCAAAGTATGAGGAGTTTCGCGCAGATTGTTTTCGGGCTGGCGCTGACGCTGGCTCTATCCTGTGGCGTTTTGCAGGCGAACGTGATCAATGGCTCAATCGGGATCGCCGACATCGGCGCTCCAAGTGTATCCCCAGGAACCAATATCAATAGTGCGACGCAGTTCAACTTCGGCGACCTGGTCACGACTGGCAGCCAAACGGGCGCCTTCGTTGGTATGCCCAGCCAGATTTTGGGCAGTGCCTCACTGACGATCGGCGTCCCTGGTTCGGTCACTTTCGGTGATGGCGTATTCGGCAGCTTCACGAGCACTTCTATCACTCAAGCCTCGAACGTTCCGGGAACAGTTTCTTTTTACGTCTTAGGTAACTACACGCTCGGCACCTTCTTCGGAGCGAATACCGGAACGACTGAATCGGCTTCATTCACTGTCAGCTTCACGCAAACCCCGCCAGGGACCGGGGCGATTTCCGACTCGGGAACCTTCGCCGATCCGCCAACCCTGCCGCCGCCCTCCGTCCCGGAACCGGCGACCATGGGGATTTTCGGCTCCGCTCTCGTCGGCCTGGGATTTATCGGCCGCCGTCGCAAGATCTAATCGAGGTATTTTTCAAAACAAGGGGCTCGTATTATCGGGCCCCCTGTTATTTCCCGGATTCCTTGCGACAGATTTCGTTCTTTCCTCCCAGATTCCCATCTCTATTTCCCCATTAGGCTTCGGTCCAGCGCTTGGCAGGCTCTGTTGTTAGAATCAGTACGTCACGAAGGTGCGGCAGTTCGGAATCGCTTGAACTCGCGGTACTAAGCGGACTATACTCGCTTCACTGGACCGTTGTCGACGTGGATGAACATTCAGGTTGTCTTGAAGGTTCTGCCGGTCCGGACAAAAATTAGGAACTGAAGTTAGGAGGAACTTCAACTACCATGAAAGAACTTCAACGTGCAGTCTTCGGGATTGCACTGCTGGCGCTTTCTTCCGGGGTCATTCAGGCAAACACCGTCAACGGTACGCTCGGATTTTTTGATTCCGGTTCGCCGATCGCCAATAACACCGACATCAACGCGTCTACAATTTTCACCCTTGGTGATCTGAGATCATCGGCATCCCAAACCGGGGCATTCGTCGGGCTTCCATCGCAGGACTTCGGATCGATAAGTTTCGATACCGGAACGCCGACCAGTCTTTCGTTCGGCAATGCCGTCTTCGGCACATTCACCAGCACCAGTATCACTAGGATTGTGAACATTCCTGGATCGGCAACCTTCTACATCCTGGGGACTTACGTGTCCGGAACCTATGCTCCGGGCGCCACTGGCGATTCTTCGTCGTTCACTCTGGGCTTCACTCAGACCCCGTCACACACGGGTTCTATTTCCGATTCCGCCACTTTCGCCGATCCGCCGGCGGCGCCGCCTGACGTACCGGAACCGGCCACTCTGGGCTTGTTCGGATCTGCCTTCGTGGCCCTTGGGTTCATTCGCCGTCGCCGCAAGGTATAAGCAACATCACAAATCGGTTTCACGCAGCGGTCCGAGCGGTCGGACCGCTTTCTTTTTGGGGCGACTCTCTGTAACGCGCGCCTTTCCCGATGCGTAAGGGTTATAGAGCCATGAACCGCCAAGCCATTCTGTTCCTTCTTCTTGCCTGCCCAGCCTTCGCTCAAACTCAGACGTGGGACACCAGCGGAAACGGGATGCTGAAAGGCACCTACTATTTCCGCCATGTGACTTACCAGATTGGGGCTAACGACGGCACTCTGGGCTATGCGGCCGCAGCCTACGGCGCAGTCACATTCAGCGGCACCGGCACGTTTGCCTCTCCGATTTCCGCGGTTACCTACGTGGACTCGCAGTTCGGCCAGCAGACTACCTCGATTCAGGGGGTGTACTCGATTGCCGCTTCGGGATACGGCTTTATATCCAACCCGTTTGTCCAAGGAGACACGATTTATGGGCTGGTGAATCAACAGGGCATCTTTATTGGCGGCGATACGGAATCGGCGTATGGATACAACGACCTGTTCATCGCGGTGCCGATAGGGGCCACGCAGGCAACGGCCGCGACCTTCAAAGGCAACTATTCGCTGGCGTACATCGATTTTTCCAATTTCTATCCTCAGTACACCTTTAACGCCATGCTGCAGATGAGCCCGAACGGCGTGAACAATCTGGGGAATGTTTCGGTAACCGGATATCAGGGCGGCGCGGGATCCAGCAAATATTCGCAAACCCTTCCCGGCAACTACGGAAATCTCAATGGCGCGATGGTGCTGACGTTCCCGAATTCCAATCTAAATAGCCTCGTGGCGGGACAATATTATCTGTATATTTCGCCGGACGGCAATTTCGTGATGGGCGGGTCGCCGGGCGGTTTCGATATGTTTGTGGGGGTTCGTACCGGGACCGGGACACCTTCGCTCGATGGCCTGTATTATCAGGCCGGGATCGATCAGGACGAATCGCAGCTACTGACGTCCGGATATGCCATATTGGACAAATACTACGGCGCGCTAAAAGCCAGCCCAAGTTCGGCACGGCGAGTCGGGTCAAATCGTCGGGCCATCAGCGCATAGTGGAATTGCTCTCTTATGGCGCCGCATACGATTACACTTATGCCGACGGCTATTCTCTGAACTCCGCGGGCGCTTACAGCACGCCGAGGATGAACTATGTGGTGGGTGCGGGCGGAATTCGCATCGGGTCGGGCATTGGACCCTACCTTGGGATCAGCGTGGCGCTGCCGGCGCCCACACTCAACCCCACGGGCGTGTATCTGAACCCCACGGGGATCGTCAATGCGGCCAGTTCGGCGCCGTTCACTGCGCGCATTGCGCCCGGCGAATTTTTGACGCTTTACGGGAGCAACCTGGCTGCGTCCGAGCAAGTCGCCTCGATTCCTTTTCCCACGACATTGAACAATGTGCAGGTGATGGTGAATGGGGTGGCTGCGCCGATCTATTACGTGAGCCCCACGCAGGTCTCTGTCATCGTGCCATATGGGATCGCCAGCTCGATTGCCCAGTTCCAGGTATCCAACGACGGAACGAAATCGAATCCGGTCACGATGTTGACCGGCACCACGGCTCCGGGAGTCTTTACCGTGCCTTCGGGCGGTTTGGGCTATGGCGCGGTTCTGCATGCCGACTACTCCCTGGTCACGCAGCAGAACCCGGCGCAAATCGGCGAAACGGTGCAGGTGTATCTGACAGGACTGGGTGCGGTCACGCCTACGGTGGGTGACGGAGCGGCGGCGCCTACAGACAGCCTGGTGAATACATCGAACACCATCACGGCGGATATCGGCGGCATCACGGCGAAAGTGACATTCGCAGGACTGGCGCCGGGGTTTGCCGGGTTGTACCAGGTCAATGTCACGATTCCCACCGGAGTGACGGCGGGCGACAACTATCTGGATATCGCCGGACCCGATGCGTATACTTCGGAGGCGCAGATTTCAATTGGCGGTGGTTCCGGCGGTGCGGCCGCGGCGCCGGTCCGTGCGGGTGCGATAAAGGGGTCGGGCAACGCCAAGCATCCGAGGCAGCTTAAAGGCCGAGCGATTCGATAATGCCCTGGACATCGGCCGGGCGCAGGCGGACAGGCTGGTTCATCTGCTCCGGGGCGGAGCGTTCGTCGAAGGCCTGAAACAATGCCATTTTGGCCACAGCGTACCGCTCGGTGGCGGAGAGGTTCCGGGCCTGCGTCCGCTCCCATTCGGCGATGACGGAATGGCTGACCATCACGGAAGCAGAGTGCCAGGTTTTGCGGTTGTGGGACACGCTGAAGACAAACTCGCTGCCTTGGTCGGAGCCGGCATGGAAGGGGCGCTGCCCCTCGTAATAATACTGGTAAACGTAGCCGCTTTGAGCCGAGTAGGTCTTCATGCGGCGAACCGGCGGGGCACCGGTGAGTACTGTAGATTTGCGTGAAAAAAAGCCCCGAAACACGATTTGTTTCTCCTCACCTACAGGCTATCCGAAGTGCTATTGACAAGAATAGCAGGCAGGCGCATAGTGAAGTTGGAATCCGGCAGATTCGGGATTCCGAAAGTCGCTGAAACAGCCGGCCCACCCCGGGCTGGCGGGAGGTGACAGATAGAGCCGGACCACGCTGAGGGCGGCCTCATCCGCGGTGAGTGAACAGGCAGTACGGAGCGTTTCGATACGGTCGGATCAGGTGTCTCGCGGTATGAGGCACGGCGCGTGAAGCGCAAATTGGATGACCGTAAACCAGGAGCCCTCTAGTTCGCGAACCGCGGGTGACCGCCCTTTCTCTTTGCAAAAAGCGTCTCCCGCGCATCAAATTCATGTCCCGCCCCAAGTCCGCCAGTCTCAGTGGTGTAAACTGAGATGAGTTCTCCCACTTATGACATCTGTCTTGCCCCGGGAAATTGTTAGCGCGCATAGTCCGGACTCCGACGACGCCTTCATGTTCTATGGGCTCGCGACGAAAAAAGTCCGTTCGCCAAAAGTGTCGTTTCGTCACGTTCTGGAAGATATTGAAACCCTGAACCGCAAGGCCATGGAGGGCGTTTACGATCTGAGCGCCATCTCATACCATGCCTACCCGTACGTGGCCGATAAATATGTGTTGATGGCCAGCGGTTCGAGTATTGGCGACGGCTACGGCCCCATGGTGATTGCCAACCGTCCCATGGAACCGGAGGAACTGAAGGGCAAGCGCATTGCCATCCCCGGTACGATGACCACGGCTTATCTGGCCTGCAAACTGTACCAGCCCGAATTCGAGCCGGTGGTAACGCGGTTCGACAAGATCATCGGCGCCGTTCGCGAGCGGACGGTGGATGCCGGGCTGATCATTCACGAGGCACAGTTGACGTACGATCGGGAAGGCTTTCACCGCGTGGCCGACCTGGGCCGTTGGTTCAAGAACACGTACGGGCTTCCCCTGCCGTTAGGCGGCAATGTCCTGCTGCGGTCGCTGGGCGAGGAACTGCAAACCGAGTGCTGCCGGATGATGCGGGAAAGCATTCAGTACGCCCTGGACAATCACGACGAAGCGCTGGCCTACGCCATGCAGTTCGCCCGCGACATGGATCCGCGACTGGCCGAGAAGTTCGTGGGCATGTACGTGAATCATTACACCCTGGATGCGGGCGAAATGATTCCCAAAGCGGTGCAAAAGCTCCTGGACCTGGGCTACGAAGCGGGCTTGATCTCCAAACGCGTGAACGTAGAGTTCATCCGGTAGCGTTCCGGCATCGAAAGGCGCCTGCCCGCCCCTGCTCTTGCTAGAGTAAAAGAATCATGCGCAGCTTGCGAGCCTCCCTGATCGGTGCGATAGCGGTGACATTCCTGGCGGGACAAACGGTAACCCGCCCCAAGGATGTGCGCGAGATCGCTAAAGCGGGATCCAGCGCTCTCCCCCAGCTTCAGGAACTGCTGAAGAACCCCGACCGCGACGTGCGGATCGAGGCGGTCAAACAAATCATTGAAATCGGGCCTCCGCGCAGCCTGGATCCGCTAATTATGGCGACGCAGGACAACGACCCCGACGTACAGATGCTGGCGACCGACGGCATTGTCAATTTTTATATGCCGGGGTACGTGAAGACCGGTGTCACGGCTCCTTTGCGCAAGGTGGGATCGAGCATCAAAGGAAAATTCACCGATACCAACGATCAGGCGATCGATGCATATCTGACCCCGCGGCCCGATGCCATCGCGGCGATCGGCAAACTGGTGCGCTCGGGATCGAGTATGGATTCGCGGGCAGACGCGGCGCGGGCGATCGGCATTCTGCGCGGCAAGGCAGCGGTGCCGGACCTGGAAGAGGCGGCCCACTCGAAGAATTCCGAATTGATCTATGAGGCGCTGATCGCGCTGCAGAAGATCCGCGACGAATCGGCCGGGCCGCACGTGAGCTTCCTGCTGCACGACCTGGATTCCAAGGTGCAGATTGCAGCTATCGAGACCATGGGACTGCTGCGCAACAAGGATGCGACGCCCGCCCTAACCGACGTTCTGACCCACTCCAGGGATGCCAAGGTGAAACGCGCCGCGCTGACCTCGCTGGCGATGCTGCCGGTGGAAAAGAGCCGCCCGGTCTATATGCAGTACATGAACGATAAAGACGATCGCTTGCGGGCGGGGGCCGCCGAAGGGATCGGCCGCCTGAAGAATCCGGCGGATCTGCCGATGCTGGAAAAGGCGTGGCAGGATGAAGCCAAACCGCAGCCCAGGCTATCGCTGGCGTTTGCCATGGTGCTGGACGGGAAGACGGAACTGAGCGAGTTCAGCCCGCTCCAGTTTCTGATCAACAATTTGAATTCAGCGGCGTACGACGGGGAAGCCCAGCCGTTTTTGGTGGAGCTGGCGCGCGACGCGAAGGTTCGGAATATGCTCTACGCGCCCATGCAATCCGGCACCAAGGCGGAAAAAATAGGGCTGGCCGGAGTGCTGGCGCGCAGTGGAGACGCCGGGAGCGTGGCGCCGCTGCAGAAGCTGACTAATGACCCGGACCCGGCGGTGGCGCAGGCAGCGCTGACGGCCGTGCGGAATCTGCAAGCCAGGATGTAAGAGGAAGTCTGCGTGAGAGAGGCAGGCCAGACCGGCCTGCCCTGAAACCGGTAGCTACTTCGCTTTCTTCTGCTTCTGTTGGCCGACGCGCACCTTGAAGTGCAGCACCTTGGCATCCTGGAACGCCTTATGATCGTGACGCGCCACAGCGTCCGTGAGGTACTGATCGATATTGGCGCCGTTCGGGAGCACGGCCATCACCGTGAAACTATCGTTGCAGGTCGGGCAGAAGGGCCGGAACCGCTTCACATTCGGAATTGCCATAACTCTATAGAGTTTAGCATGAGGGGCGGTTACCCGGCCAGTTCCGCCGGTTCGGTGGTGCGCATCTCCAGCCAGCCCTGTTGCGGCACGGCATCCATGGGCAGGCCGCCCTGCCAGAGCGAAAACTGAAACCGCAGCCCATGGCCATCTTTGACTCCCAGGGCCGCCAGCGAAATGCGAACCTCCAGGATGCGGGCGAACGCGCATTCCACGGCGGGAGGCTCGGTGGGCGGGGGCGGCGCGGCGAGTCTGCTTTCCACCACGTGAGCCGATCCGGGAGAAAAGCCCACGACCACATGACTGCCCTGCCATTCGTCGAAAGGCTGCGCGGTCAGACGGGCTTCCATACCGGGCAACTCTCCTTGATAGCCGGAGTGAAAATCCACTCGTAAATACAGATTGGCGCCATCGCTGCCGAATTGGACTTCCTTCACCAGGAACTTTTTGCCATGCATGGAGCCGCTGCGCTCGTCTACGCGGTACACTCCTGCGCCGATCCATTCGAAATACGAAGTGACTTCGCCATCGATCAGAGGCGAAATGGGTCCGGAGGGTTCAATGCGCACGTCGGGTACTTCCAGGCGCAGAATGGGCCGCGACAATTCTTCGGGAGGCATGAGACCCAGGAACCGGTAGACGTTCGCCAGGTGGCTCCGGTAGAGCTGATCGAACTCCTCGCGGTTGGCGGAATCGTGCTCGGGGCCGTACCACCAGCACCAGTCGCTGCCCTCGGCGATCAGCAGTTCCTCATAGGCCATGCGTCGTCTGCTCCTCGCTGACGTTGGCGGCGGAATCGAACGTCTGGCGGGCGCGCAACAGTTGGGTCCAGGCCTGGTTGTCTTCCTCCGCGCCGATCCACACGTCGAAATTGGCGTTGATCCAGGAGCCCGGGAAGATATGGTCGAGCGGTTCCGGCGCGGCCAGATCGAGGGCTTCCTTCACGGTGACGGCGCGCATTCCGGGGTCGTCCGAAATGCGGCGGTACAACTCGCGAAGGAAGGGACGCCCGTTTTGGTCGTAGTATTCCCAGGCGTTTTCGCCGTCCAGGATGATGGGGACGGTGGCGTCGCGCCCGGAATGCAGGATGCCGGAGCAGTTCTCGCGAATCCGCCGCAAAAAATCTTCCGCCGCCGCGTGCGCATCCATTTTGGAATAAACGAAGCCGATCAGGTCGCTGAGGAAATGATCGCGGAAGATGACTCCGAGGTTTCGCCCGCCCTGACGCCACTGGTAGGGACGGTAGAGCCCATCCACGGCCACCGGCCGCGAGAGGGTCCGGTTCAGCACGCCGCTATCGGTGGCGGCCCACTGAAAGCCCAATTCAGCGGCGAGGCCGAACACTTCGTCGGAGACCGAGCCTTCCGATGGCCACAGGCCCACCGGGGCCACGCCGAAATGCGTGCTGCAGTATTCCCGCGCCAGAGAAAGTTGCCGGCGGGCATCCTGCGGATAGCGGTATCGCGGCGGCAAAGGCACGCCGGGATGCGCCACCGACGCAATGTTGGAATCGCACACCAGCGGCAGAATGGGGTGGTAATAGGGCGTGGTGGAGATTTCGATCTGGCCCGAAACCGCCATCTTCTGGTATTCGGGTATCACCAGGTTCACGATGGCGCGCTGTTTTTCGCCCATACGGGCCTGGTCAGAGAGAGTGAAGCCGCGGCCGCGCTGCATCCATTCGCGAATTTCCCCGTCTTCCTGCCGCAGATCCTCATCGAACCAGGCCAGTTGCGACCACATTTGCAGATCGCGAAATTCCTGCGCGCCGAACATGACCCGCGATCCCAGGCTCTTCTGCGCATGCCAGGCATCGAACAACTCTCCGTAGCGCGGGTAGCGGTAGATCATGCGTTGGGGATCGGAATAGAAGGAGTGCCGCAGCAGGAAGGTCTTCTCGGCATCGTTCAGGCTTTCGGCCGGTTTGAGCGCCAGTTGCAGAAATGGGTCCGCCGCCTGTCCGGAAGCGTATTCCTCCACCTGGGCCATCATGGAAGGCACCAGATTGAAGGTCTGGCGAATCCGGGGGAACTCCTCCAGAATGCGCACCATGCCGTAATAATCTTTCAACGCGTGCATGCGCGTCCACGGCAGCTTGTACTCACCGGAGACCAGGTCTTTGTAGAACGGTTGGTGCATGTGCCAAAGAAAGCACAATCGAATTTGAGCCATCAGATTTTCATATATGTGCAGACGGCATGGTCTGCCGGATTATTTTCCAAAATAGCTGCGCACGGGCGGCGGCGGCGAATTCTTGCGGATCGCCCGCCAGAGAATATCGTTCAATTTATCGTCGTCGTTCTCGTCGGCCTCGTCAAATTTCATATCGGCCATTTCCCTGGCAGCGGGAGTGCCGGCGGGGTTTTTGTCGGTCAGGGAGACGCGAGGCTGCTCGGCGGTGTACGGGCGCGAGGTCGGCGGTTTTCTGGAACGATGCGGTCATGGGGCGGGATGCCGCATCGAACTGGGTCATGGGGCGCAGACCAAGAATGAGTTCGATGGTGTGCAGCATGGAGGTGGTGTTGTACATGGTGCCATCCACCGCGTGCCGTTTGACGAAAGAGGAGATGAGGAACGCCGGCGAGCGGTGCGAATCCACGTGATCGGCTCCGTTCTGCGCATCGTCCTCCAGGACGCAGATCAGGGTACTGCCCCAGAATTTGGATTTGGAAATCGCTTCCACGATCATGCCGAGGGCGTAATCGTTGTCGGCCGCCAGAGCCAGCGGCGTCAACCTTCCGGCCTCCACGCCATAGGTGTGATCGTTGCCCAGGCGCATCAGCATGAGCTGCGGCATGACGCCTTTCTGTTCGTAGTCCTGCAATTCGGCGATAAACGTCTTGGCGCGTTCCCGGTCGGGATAGGCCAGATCGAAACCGCGATAGAAATGGTTGGTGACCTTGGCCAGCACGGGGTCGCGCACCTTGGTGATCTGCTCGGCTCCGGGCGGCGGATTCTTCGGATCGTTATTGACCATGTAGCCGAAGTTGCGGATGCTGAGGCCGGACTGCCCGGCGGCGGTCCACAGATAACCGGCGGGGGGAGGGACGCCGGATCCTGCTCTTCGAAGTCATAGGTGGTCCGGCGGTGGGCGTATTCGTTGGGCCACATCTTCAACGTAGTCGGGCGCGATGGCGGCGGTGGACCAGTTATGGCCATCGGCGCTGACGTCGGCATTGACGTAGAAATTGTCCAGCAGGACGAACTCGCGGGCCAGTTTGTGCAGATTCGGGGTGACGTTTTCGCCGAACAGCACCAGGTTGGGATCGCCATTGCCTTCTTTGAGATCGCCCAGCACCTGGTCATAGGTACGATTTTCGCGCACGATGTACAGCACATGCTGGATGGGCGGCAGCGCGGACGGCTGTTCCAGCTTGTCGTCACTGTAGGCGGAATCGGCCATGGCTTTGTGCGGTCCAGCGCTTCGAGCTGAGAGAGGCGGAAGGGCTCAATCCAGGAAGCCGTGCCGGTCTGGATCTGTCCCACATACTCGTCCTGACGGTTGCCTTCATGTAGCGGGGCGGCTTTCTTGAGCGGGTTGGGACCGTTGGGGTTGGCGTGGGAGCCCAGGCCTTTTCCGTTCAGAACCACCAGCGTGCCGGAGGGCAGTACGCGCACGGCGGTGGGATACCAGCCGGTGGGAATGAAGCCCTCGACCCGGCTGCGCGTGCCGGACACATCCACCACACCGGCCACGTTGCCGTCGGAGCAGGCCACGTACATACGCTTGCCGTCGGGAGACAGCGCCAGAGCCGAAGGCGTCATGCCAAGCGGCTGCTGGGCGGTCATGGAAAGGTTGATGGTCTCGATGACATTCAGGGTGCCGGCTTCGTTCACGCCCACGGTGTAGACGTTATTGGTATTGGCCGCGGCCACGAACAGGCGGGCGATCCATTGCGGCTCACCGGGGGCGCCATCGCTGGCGCCGCTGCGCCACACCATATCGGTGGGATGCTGGCCGATGGGCACTTTCACGATCAGCTTGCCGCTGGCGGTGTCGTAGTGTCCGATGTTGCCATCCGCCCAGTGGCTGACGAAGAACGATTTTCCATCCGGATGGAACAGAATCCGATAGGGCCGCCGGCCGGTCTTGAAATGCGAGACGACCATGCCCGATTGCGGATTCACCACGGCGACCGAATCGTTATACAGCTCCGCCGCGTAGATCATGCGCCCGTCCGGCGAGACGGCGACATCGCCTACGAAATCGTGCTGCGCGCGGCTGGCCTGCGGCACCGTCTCGAAGGTGCGCGCCCGGCGTGAGTTTGCCACCGGTCAAAGAAAATTCGAACACCGAGGCGCGCGAGCCGCCGCCCACATAGAGACGATTGGTCCCCGGCGCGAAGGCCAGCCCCAGCCAGCCATCGGCCACCGGCGTGGTGCTGACCACATTGCCGGCGGCGGCATCGATCACGGAAAGCGAGGGCGGCTTGTATCCGCCATTGAGCACCACCAGGTACTTGCCATCGGGCGAAAGCGCGGAGGCCATGGGAAAGGTGTCCAGCGGAATCTGTTTGCCGACGGGGTCGAGCTTCCAAAAGCTATTGAGGAGGAATCCGCCGTCAGGCAGCGGTCCCACCCGTTCGCGCGGCGCGGGCTGCGAACTCAAGAGCGCGCCCAGGGCAATGCATCCTGCCACCAGAAGAATGCGGAGAACGGAAGGCCGAAAGGCTGTCTTCATGGGAGTTCTCCCATTGTAACGCCCCGGTGCATTCCGCCTTTACATCAGAAGGCGCTGCTTTTCGGGCTTGGTCTTGTCGAAGCTCCGCACGCGCTCTTCCATGCCTTCCACTTCCAGAGCGATGCGATTGATACATTTGTTGAGGTAATAGAGATTCTTGAAGTCCTGGGTCATGAGTTCCTGGGAATATCCCCTGGCGATCATTTGCCAATAGACGATCTCGCGGAATTTTTCGGCTCCGGCCAGGTAGATCTCCCCGCAGTTGACCGAGGTCTCCACGGACACACCGGTACCGAGCCCAATGGCCGCGGAGGTGGTGAAGCTGACCTGTGTGGGGCCGAAGATCGGGGCTTTGAACGAAGCGCTCAATTCGCCGCCAACGCCGAAACTGACTTCGGCTTCGGCCTTGATTCCCACCAGGGATTTTTCGCCGTACACGAAAGACGCCTCTCCCGACACCTTCGCGCGGAATCCGGCAAACGCTTTGGCTTCGAACGACGCTTCCAACCCTTTGCGCACGTTAGCGCTCAGTCTGCCGCTCAGCGACCCTTCGGCCCCGGCGAACAGTTCGCCGCTGCCCTTGAGATCGAGGCCCGACTTCCCTTTGCGCCAGGTGAGGGTGCCGTCGATATTCAGTTGCGCGCCGATCGCGAGGGCGGCCTGGGCTTCCAGACTGAAGCCCAACTTTTCCATCTTCGCCTTGGCCGATCCGCTGGTCCACGCGCCGAGTTTGAACTCCTGCTCCAGCGCCGCGTTGATGACTCCCCAGTTTTCGTTGAAATGCTCGAACTTGATCGAAGCAGTCTGACGAATGCCGATCATGCCCTCAAATTCCACCGACACCTCTTTGGCGGTTTTGTTCATCTTTCCGGTCAGTTTCGCAACGCGGAGTATCTCCGCCTCCGACCGGAACTCGGTGGGATCGCACAGACTGGAATCGAAGTCCCGGACCTTCGACCGGAGTTCCAGGAAAAACGCTTCGCCCTCCTGGTATTTCTGCCCTTCCTTCCATCCGCGGAGCAGCTCCAGCAGTTGTTGGCCGTCGCCAATCTTGTCCATGGTCTCTTCCCGCCATTCGACGCTGGACTTTTTATGCTGCTTGTCGGCTTTAAGCTGCATCTGCTTTTCCACCAGATCCGCCCCATCGGGGAAGAACTGCTTGAAAGCCACCTGGTAGGCCCGCTCCACCTCTTCGCGATTGCTCATCGAGGCGGCAATGAAATACAGGATGCACTTTTTATCCCGCGCCTTTTTCGGATAGAAAGGCGAGTCCATCCTCTTAAATTTGCGCAGGCAGTATTCGAATGCCTCACTGCCCGATCCTTGCGTCAAAATGTCGGTTCTCACCTGCGGAAGCCCTCCAGAAGGTCGATGGCCGGGAATGTCGTTCGACCGATCGCCGGATTTCGGCATTGTACCCCAGGCGTGCCGCGACCCGGCAAAATTTTTATTGAAACTCGGCCATCTCGGGTTGGATAGAATATAGAGCGCGAGAAGACGAGGAGGGTTTTCGAATGCCGATGCAGTGTTGCATGGGAGCTCAGATGATGTGCACCTTCGGGGCGGCGCCCAGTAATCTGGCGGTGCTGCCGACCAACCGCGTTCAGACCGATATGGTGCCCGACGCCAATATTATGGATCACATTCCCCTTGTCAACATCCTGCCGTTCGGAGTGTGCATGTCACCGGCGAACCCCACGGTAGCCGCCGCCACCGCCGCCGCGCTTGGCGTGCTGACTCCTATGCCTTGCGTTCCGAATACTCCGGCGCCGTGGCTGATAGGCGCGCCGACGGTCTTGCTGGGTAACGCCCCGACGTTGGACAACATCTCAAAGTTGATATGCGTCTGGGGCGGGGTGATCACGTTCGTCACGCCGGGAGAGTTTACCGTAGAGGTTCCGTAGGCGCCGGCTCTCGGCTCTCGGTCACAACTTCGGCAACGCGGGCGGCTTGGGCGGCGTGAACGCGGGCGGCTTTGGGCGGCGTCAGGGCGGGAGGCTTGGGCGGCGGCAGCATAATCACTTTATAGCCCGGCGGAATTTGAAAGGCCGCGGGATGAGGCTCGCCCGGAACCGCGCTGTGGCAGACCTGCGTCAACTGCCCGAAGCTGCCGCTCGCCTTGGTGAGCATGGGGAGACCGATCTTGGGCGCGGTCCAGACCTCCGCCACGGTAGGCGGTTTGGGCGGTTGAGGCATACCCGGCGGCGCAGGAGGCGGCGGCGCTCCCGGAACCTTGGGCGCTTGCACCATTTGGGGCGGGGCCGGCGCCTGCGGGAGTTTCGGCATGCCGGGCACTTGCGGCATCTTGGGCAACGCCGGGGCCTGCGGGAGTTTGGCGCGCCCGGCAGTTGTAGGCCGGGCGGTTTCGGCATCGTGGGCGCGCTGCGGCGGTTGCGGTGGAATCAGGTACTTTTTGCCTTCGACTTCGTGGCCCTGGAGGACGCCCTTACCCAGATCCTGCATCTGGATGTGCGGCGCCTGGGGGGCCTGAGGGAGCCCGGGCGGAGCGAAGTGCGGCATCGCGGGCATGCCGGGCACGGTTGGCATAGGCGGGGGCGCGGTTTGAATCGTCGCCGTTTTTTTCAGATGGTCCAGCACGATGGTTTGCCCGGCGGCGGGGTTGGAGATCACCGACGTGTTGCCGGAATCCGTGCGCGTTTGGCCGGACGTGGCGCGGGTGAATCGATAGGACGATTGCACCGGCGGAACGTTGGGCTGGGGCAGCTTCGTTGCGCTGGTGTATTCCGCGGTAACGGGCGGTAGCGGGGGCAATGCCGGCAGCGGGGGCAACTTCGGCGCCATAGCTTAGTCCGGAAGGGCCGCGCACGCAGCCTTGGCGGCGGCCAGCACGCCGGGCGCGAAATTGTCCAGGTAGGGCGGCTGAAGATCGAATTTCACGCCGAGCCGGAAAGCAATCCAGGCGGCCAGATCGCACATGCGGACGGAGCCGCCGCCCTGCCGGTCGCTGCCCAGGCGCATGACCCCGGCGGTGTTATCGAACCAGGGCAGCAGCGCCTTGGCCAGCTTGGGGTCGCCGACGTAGAGCATCTGGTCCTGAATGGTGAGGGCCTTCTCCGGCGGCGCCTCCTCGATGCGCTTCAGGAAGGACTTGCGTTCGGCATCGCCGCCCAGTTTGACGGCGGCGACTTCGGCGCTCTCGGCGGCATCGGGGTCTTTTTCCAGCTTGGCCACATCGCGGAAAGCGGAGAGCGCGGGAGGGTTCTTGCTGTTGCCGGCGGCCAGGTACAAATAGCCGCGGACATGGCGGTCGCGGCGGGAGGGGATGGCGGCAACGATCTCACTGCCGGCCACGGAATAGTCGCCGCCGGCCAGGGACCGGGCGGCGGCGGCGGCCGTCTGCAGGCTGGAGTCGATAGTCAGGCGGAGCAGGAGCGTGCCGGACCCGGGCGGGTTGAATTTCGCCAGGTACAACACCGCCAGTTCGCGGGCGCTATCGCCGAAGCCCGACAAGGTGCGTTCCAGGGCCGGCACGAAATTCGACGTCGGCGGCGCGGGCGCCTGGAGAATTCTGCGATCGTTATTGCGCAGGATCGAAATTACCGTTTCATCCGTCATAGTGGGCTCCTGAGCGGGACGCGCCGGGGCTGTGCACCCCAGCAGCGCCGCCAGAATGGCCGTTTCCAGTATCGCTCCGGCATGGGCTGCCTCAGACCGGCGCGAACGTATTGGCGATTTGAGCGGCCCGCAAAACATTGATCTCATCGCTCTGTTGTACTCCCGCCCGGGGTTTGGTCATGAGCAACTGCCCGGCGGAGGTGCGGCCATTGGCAAACGTGCCGTAGCCCACATCGATGCGGGCGTCCGACGAAGGGGGACGGCTGTTGAGGGTCACCACCGGGAACATCAGGCAGCGGTGCGCCCAGATATCCGGCCGTCCGGGACTGTTGACGTTGGCATAATGAATCAGGCGCAACGAATGGCCGATCTCATGCGCCGCGGTGTGGGCCGCTTTGATGGGATCGTCGGAATCCCGCAGGGTGATTCCAGGCTGGCATCCCGGAAAGGTGCCATGCGCGGGATGAGCGTTGGCATCGTCGGAACTGAATGCGATTCCGAGCACATTGTCGAGTTGATTCGAAGTCGCGCTGCTATCGAAGTAGTGGCCGAAGATATAAGCGTTGAGCGAGCCGGCCACTTGATTCTGGTTCAGGATGGTCTGTAGCTCGGTATTCTCCTGGTCCGCCACATTGCTCAAGGTCACGGTGCCGTCTCGCGCATAACCCGTCACGGCCTCACTCATGGCGCTGCCGGCCAGTTCGAAAGCCACGCCCGCCTGGGCGTAGACCTTGGCAACATTCTGGAATAACGTCTGGGCGGCCGCGAAGGTCGTGGTGGGGGCGACACCGTTGATGCTGACCAGGTGAACTTGCACATTGATCACCAGCCGCGGATAGGCCCGCACGGCACATTCGGCGATGACCGGACCGCCGGCGCTGCCGTGGTGGATCTTCAACTTGGTTTCCGATTCGCTGGTGGTGGCCGCCTGCAGGAAGACGCAATCGCCGGGGCGGCCGGGGGCATCGCTCGGATTCAGGGCGGCGTTCAGCGGGAATTCGATCTTGGCGACGGACGCGTCATCCACCGTGGGAAACAGTTGGGCGGTATTGCTGAGGCGGTCGCGCATCACCTTGATTCGCACCACCGGCCCGGTGGATTGCCCCGCCGCCGGACCCATGAGTCCCACGACCGGTCCGTGCGAGTTGCAGAACTGGGCCGGGATCGTGAACCCGTGGTCGTCCAGATCCGGCGCGGTATCGTCGGAAAAATTCTCCACGGCGCGCGCAAAGCGGATGGGAACAATGCGGTGCGGCGTGAGCTTGGTGTTTAACTGCGGATTGATCAGGCCGATATTGAAAGATGCCATGACCTATTCCCCCGCCGCCGTTTGCATTTTCCCGCGCGTCACCGGACCAATAGTGCCGTCCATGGCAATCACCTGGTCGGTCTGAAAATTCATGATGGCCTGCTGGAAGCCCGGCGTATCGTTGCCGTCGTCCACTGCGTTGTTCAGCAGCGGGGCGAGTTGATAGCCCGTGAAGTAGCCCATCACCTCCAGCCGCTTCTGCTGTCCCGGCGTGGTGGTGAGCGCCTGCAGCAGGCTGAACGAGAGGTTGTAATCGGTATCGAAAATGTGGAGGACGGCTCCGCCCTGGATGATGACCAGGATCTCCACGGTGGCTTCCCCGTTGGCGTCGGTGGTGTCGTCCTTCAGCTTTGTCCCGTTGAGCAGCACCTGGTACGGAGCGCCGGCGATGCCCAGGCCGGCGTCGGTTCCGGGACAAATCTGGAAACGCAGGCGTACGGTGGGCATGACTAACGTGTTGAGAATCGCCAGGCCTTCGGAGGTTCGGGTTACACGAGCTTCAAGCATGCGTCAGTCCTTATGTCCTCAGGGTAAATCGTGAAGCTGGCGGAGTTTGTCGCGAGTGGCGCTGTCGGCATCCCCGCTTACCGTGAGTCCGTTCTTGGATTGGAAGCCGCTGAGCGCGGCTTTGGTCTTGGGGCCGATGATTCCGTCCACCGTCCCGCAGAAAAAGCCCAGGTTATTGAGCCGGGCCTGCACGCCCTTGTCGGTGTCCACGGGGTCGAGGCCGCCCACCTTGAGGTCCCAGATGAAACCGGGCTTGGTTGTATCGTCGTCCAGGAATACGGTCAACTGGCCGGTTTTGGTGTCGGCGGCGATCTCCTGTTGCACCATGCCATCGTCTCCGGTAACGCCCTCGGTGATCTTGCCGCCGACTTTCAAACTGAATTTCTTACCGGAAAAGGCCGCGCCCTTTTCATCTTTGAGCCGGATCTTCAGGAAGGTCTTTTTGGCGGCCAACTGGAAGGCATGAGCATTATCGGTGCCTTTGGATTCGGTCTTGGGTGCCTTATCGGGGATGAAGAGTTGATCCCCGGCAAAGATGACGTTAGGGTCGGGACGAAGCTGGCGGAAATCGGCGTTATGCGGGTCGTTGTAAATGGTATGCCAGTCGGCAAACCCGGCCTGTTTGGCGATACTCGCCAGGCAATCTCCGTCTTGAACGATATAAGTCGGCATCTTCTAAGCTCTCACCCGCGGGCCTATTTGAACGCGTCCTTGTCGCGATCCGGGAAAGTGATCTCACAGGCGCCGGGATCGATGCCGGCGACTCGCGCGTGGCCCTTATCGTCCAGGGTGCCTTCGTCCACGGTGCCATCCGGGAGCTTGACCTTATAGCGCTCGCCGGCTACCGGTTGTCCCATCTCATCCTTCAGATTGATTTCGATCCAGTGCTTCTTCTCCTGGTTCTCGGGGGAATTTGGATTGTGGCTCGGCGTGTCGGTATTGCGCGGCGGAGGGCCGGCCTTGGCCGGGTTGAGATCGGTCAATGTCATGCTGTCCTGGGTGTGGCCCTTAGGATCCGCGGTGCCCATACTTCCGGCTTCGGCCTTTTCGGCTTCCTTCGGGGCCGTGGGCGCCGTCGGGCTGATGGGGTTGGCCGGAGTGCCGGTAAGCGGCGAGCCGCCGCTGTTGATCATGACCATGGGCCCCACAATCTGAACCCCCGAGGCGTTGAGGGTGATGAACGACCCGCCTACCGCCAGGGTAATTCCCATTTTGGCTTCGATCACCACCTGCATGGCATCGATCGAAATATTCATTGTGGTGGACTCGGAGTGATTCTGGGAATACTTCACGTCCACATTGCCCGTTACCGCGATCGATTGGTTGCCGGTGATGGCAATGCACTCCTTGCCTTTAATGGTGAGATGGTGATCGCGGTTGTACTGTTCCAGAAGATCGCGGTTGATGGTGGAATGCACATCGCGCTGGATGGATTCCAGCTTGTCGCGCTGCACCATCAGGTGGCGGTCTTCGCCGATCCATTCCAGGCGATCGTTCTCCACGCGGATATTCATGTCTTTCTGCGCGTGGATGAAGAGGTCCTCGCTGCCCTTTTTATCTTCGATGCGAATCTCGTTGAAGCCGCCGCTGCCTTTCGAGCTGTTGGATTTAATGGTGCTCTTGGTTTGCTCGTCCGGCAGCGTATAGGGCACGATCTGGTCGGCATTGTAAACCGAACCCGTGATGAGCGGGCGATCGGGATCGCCTTCGAGGAAGCTGACCACTACTTCCTGGCCGATGCGGGGTATGAAAATGGAGCCCCAGCCTTTCCCGGCCCAGCCCTGGGCCACGCGAATCCAGCACGAGCTGTTTTCGTCGGCTTTGCCTTCGCGGTCCCAGAAGAACTGCACCTTGATCCGGCCGTACTGATCGGTCCAGATCTCTTCGCCGGACTTACCGACTACCACCGCGGTCTGGGTGCTGGGGATGAACGGCTTGCGGGCCAGACGGGGCGGACGGAAGGGAACCGAGTTGGGAATCGCTTCGAACTCGTTGGAGTACTCGAAAGGATCGGGAGTGCCGGAGCGGTAGCTGGTGTTCTGCCCGGTTTGATGGAGCGCGATCAGGGTATAGTCCTGGTTGGCGGCGTCCCGGAAATGCTCCGAGAGGGTGAATTTGTAGCCGCACTCAAAACCCATGCAGTTACTGCGGCCACGGAGGGTCACCAGGGCGACTTCGCATTCCTCCAGGCGAACCTTGGCGTAGTTGTCGCCCTCGCCTTTGGTTTTGTATTTTCCGGGGTAGTCGTAATACTCGCCGGCCTCATCGCTCGATCCCTCATCGCTGCCGGAGAGGGTCGCGTCGAGTTTGGTTTTCGGCTTTTCGAAGTCGTAATCGATCAGGTACGTCTTCCCGGTGTTGACGCGATGCTCCTCTTCGATACTGAGCACGGTGTCTTCATCCAGGCGGCCGCCGGTGGCGGGCGTGTAGCGCGCGGCCGGCTTCTTGGGGCACGGGGCAAATGCGGACTTCGCATCGGCCAGCACCATGGTGTGCTTGTCCTCGGTCTGCTCGAAGAAATAGAAGATGCCCTCTTCCTCCATCAGCCGGGAGACGAAGTTGAAATCGGTTTCGCGGTATTGTACGCAGTATTCGCGCGGCTCATAGGAGCCGAGTTTCAGATTATAGTTGCTGAAACCGCGGTCCTTGAAGACCTGCTCAATAATGTCGGGGACCTTTTTGTTCTGGAAGATCCGGCAATTGGAGAAGAGCGTGAGAAACCAGAGCCAGGGAACCATTTCGGCCTGGTATTGGGCCATGCCATCGTCGCCGTACTGCACCAGTTTGATGCGGTTGATGATGCCGTGGATATGCCGTTCGGTCTCGTCCTCCAGCTTGATGGAGAGGACCGCCGGCTTGGTCAACAGGCCCTTCAGGTCGATGTTGGGATCGTCCGCCAGCAGTTCCATGACGTATCGATACGGCGTGGAGACGCGCTCGTAGCCCACGAAGCTGTTGAGCAGCAGGGCATCGTCGCCCAGCGGCGTTTTGATGCGAAATGGACGGTTAATCTGCGTTGCTGGCAATCTATCGCCCTCCAGCCGGCCCGGCGAACCGGGCCGGCGCCGGATGCTGTCTAGGAATAGGTAAACTCGCCGTCTTCGCCGACGCCCACATGCACGGCATCGGGTTTCAGCCCTTCGGCGATCTTGCCCAGAATCTGCTTGGAGATTTCGGGCAGCATGGTATTGGTCAGGATATTATCCACGTTGCGAGCGCCGCTCTCGACTTCCGTGCAGCGGCGGCCCACTTCATCCACCAGGGCATCGTCGCAGGTCAGCACGACCCGGTGACTCTCCATCAGGCGGCGCTGGATCTTGCCGAGTTTGAGCCGGATGATCTTCTTCATGGCCTCGTCCCGAATGGGGAAGTAGGGAATGATCACCAGGCGCCCCAGGAAGGCCGGTTTGAAGACCTTGTCCAGTTCGGGTTTCAAGGTCTTGACCAGCCCGGACGACGACGGCATGGTTTCGGGATCGGCGGTGAGCTTCATGATAGTGTCGGTGCCGGCATTGGAGGTCAGGATGATGATGGTGTTTTTGAAATCGATCTGGCGGCCCTCGCCATCCTCCATCTGGCCCTTGTCGAACACCTGGAAGAAGAGTTCCAGCACGTCGGGGTGGGCCTTTTCCACCTCATCCAGCAGCACCACCGAATAGGGACGCCGCCGCACGGCTTCGGTGAGCACGCCGCCTTCGCCATAACCCACATAGCCGGGAGGCGATCCTTTGAGAGTGGAGACGGTGTGCGCTTCCTGAAACTCGGACATATTAATACTGATCAGGTTGCGCTCACCGCCGAACAGCAGATCGGAAAGGGCCAGGGCGGTCTCGGTTTTGCCGACGCCGCTGGGCCCGACCAGCAGAAACACGCCGACGGGCTTGCCGGGATCGTCCAGTCCGGCACGCGCGGTGCGCACGCGCTGGCTGATTCCGGCGAGGGCGTGATCCTGCCCGATGACACGAGAGCCCAGGTGCTGTTCCAGGGTGAGTACCGTGGCGATTTCGTCCTTGAGCATTTTGCCGACGGGTATGCCGGTCCAGCCGGAGACTACCTCGCCAATGATCTGGGCATCCACGCAGACGCGCAGCAGGGGAGTTTCGCCCTGCATGGTATCCAGTTCCAGGTTCAGCTCGGCGAGCGTCGAGCGGAGCTGATCGGGCGTAGGGGGCGGCTCGACGGCCACGCCGGTTGCCGTCCCGGCGGCAGCGGCGGGGGCCGATGCGGTTGCTTCGGGGGGCGGCGGAGGCGCGGGAGCGTTGCCGGTTTCCAGTTGCCCGCGGATTTCGCGAATGCGGTTGACCAGGTCGCGCTCTTTCTCCCACCGGCCGGACAGTCCCTGCAGATGGGCTTCGGTGGTAGTCCTCTTAGCGGCGATTTCCGTCAGCCGTTCCGAGTGATCGGCGCCGGCGGCGACTTCCCGTTCCAGGATGCGTGCCTGCACGGCCAGATCTTCGAGCGTGCGGGTGGCATCCTCGATGGCCGGGGGCGTGGAGTTCTGGCCCAGCGCCAGGCGCGCGCAAGCCGTATCGAGCACGCTGACGGCCTTGTCCGGCAACTGGCGGTCGGGCAGGTAGCGGTGCGAGAGCTTCACGCCGGCGAGCAGCCCTTCGTCCAGAATGCGGACGTTGTGATGTTTCTCGAGCGTGGGAACCACGCCGCGCAGCATGAGGGCGCACTGGGTTTCGGTGGGCTCATCCACCTTGACCAACTGGAAGCGGCGCGCCAGGGCGGGGTCCTTTTCGAAGTACTTCTTATACTCCGACCACGTGGTGGCCGCGATGGTGCGCAATTCGCCGCGGGCCAGGGCCGGTTTGAGCAGGTTGGCGGCGTCATTCTGGCCCGCCTGTCCGCCGGCGCCGATCATGGTGTGGGCCTCGTCGATAAACAGGATGATCGGCGTGGGTGAAGATTTCACCTCGTTGATCAGGCTCTTCAGGCGGTTTTCGAATTCGCCTTTGACGCCCGCCCCGGCCTGCAGCAGCGCCAGGTCCAGAGTCCGCAGCGTGACGTTCTTCAGCACCGGCGGCACGTCGCCCTGGGCGATGCGCAAGGCGAAGCCTTCGACTACCGCGGTTTTGCCGACACCCGCTTCTCCGACCAGAATGGGATTATTCTGGCGGCGGCGGGTCAGGATATCGACCACCTGGCGGATCTCGAAATCGCGCGCCAGCACCGGGTCCACTTTGCCCAGGCGGGCGTTTTCGGTCAGGTTGACGGTGTACTGATCGAGATTGGGAGTCTTGCCGCCCACGGGACGGGGCGCACCTTCCGGCGCGGCAGAATCGGCCTCGGCCATTTCCGCGCTTTCCACGGAAGGGGCAACGATGGTCATCAAATCCTTATGAAGAGCGTCCACCTGAATCTTCTGCAGCTCTCTACTGACTTCGCGGACCATGCGCGACAGTTCGTCGTCGGAGAGCACGGCCAGCACGGCGAAGCCGGTACGGATGCGCGAGGCGCCGAAGTCGATGGAGCCCAGGGTCCAGGCGTCGGTGAGCATCTTTCGCACCGAAGGACTAACGGACGGAGTGCGCGCGTTGCCGCGCTTGAGCTTATCGAGGCTGCGCGTCAGTTCCGCCGAAAGACGTGATTTGTCCACGCCAAAATGTTTCAGGATGAAGGCGAAGTCTGCGTCGCTGGAATCGAGGAGCTTCATCAGGTAATGCTCGATTTCGACGTCATAGTGGGTCTGCGACAAAGCGAGCCCCAAAGAGGCCTCCAACGCCAGACGCGCCGATTCGTTCAGTTTTGCTACGAGTGACCGTATATTCAATCCCATTTCTTCCCTCTTTTTTATGCCAGCAACAACACAGTATCGGCAGGGGAGCGGTCGAAATCGGGTCCGGATTTCATCCAGGTAAACCAACCCAGCCGCGGTCCCGCCAAACTATCTTCGCCCAAATCGCAGCGTGGCACTACCGCACGCTGCAGGATGAGCTGAACCTCGATTTCCAGGTGGGTGCCGCAAAAGAACCGCGCCAGGTCGCGCAAGGGTTGATTGGCGGTCCCCCCGGGTAAAAATCCCAAATACTGCTCTTGCGTCAGCGGACCCATTTTCAGGCGGACCCGCGACTGTTGATTCCAGATTTCGTCTCCCACCACGGTGCCGACTCCGAGCTGCGAACCGAACGAGAAACCGTTGCCCAGGTCGCACTGGTCGGCCGGATCGAGAGGTTGCCAGGCGCCCACGAACTGCTCTACTTCCACGGGCACGCCGAAATAGTCCTGAAGCGCTCCCCGCAACGCCGCGGCAGAGCGCGGTTGGAGCGAGAGCAGCCCGGAATAAAAGAGCAGGGAATCGTCGTTCACCTGCATGCGGTTCTGCAAGCCATCGGTGCCCAGACCGATGAGGCACATCAGGTACTTGGAGAAGCGATCCTCTCCATCGCGTTCGTAGGCCACCGCGGACCGGTATTTTTCCCATGCCTGGTAAAACAGGGAAATCATGCGGTGATTGAAAATGTCGAAGAAGTCGGCCAGCGTGCGGTCGCGAACACGCAGGCGCGAGATGACGAATTCCGAATAGACCCGCGGCAACACTCCCATGGGGCCGGTCACTCCCATGAAATTCACCGCCATCGCGGGCGCCGGGCCATCCCAATCGATGGAGGAGATCTGGCTGGGTGGAAACGCCAGGGAGTTGTTGACCCGGAAGCGAACGGCTTCGCGGGCGACGGAAGTGGCCGAACCGGGCAACTCGCGATCGCCAAAAATCCGCAGCAACAGGCGCACCGCCTGGAAGAATTCGAAGCGGCCGGGGTGTTGCCGCATATCGTTCCGCACTTCGGCGAACGATTCGGCGGAGGCGTCCGGCGGCGTCACACCAGGATTTTCTGTCCGGCTCTCGGGGGCCATTCCCGGATCACCTCCTTTCTCTGGCGGCTTCTGGCAGTCACTTGGGTGAAGCTGTTCAGCGTGGCGTAAAGCGCCAGGAATTGTTCGATCACGCTGGCAAACAGATACACGCCGCCGCCCACGAACTGCTCCTCGTCGAGTTCGATTTCCACGCGGGTTCCGGCGGCGAAAGTCACGCCATTGTCGGAGATGATGGGGGCGAAATGCCGCCGGCTTTTCAAATCCGTAATCCCTTCGATCATTTTTTGGGCAAACGGCGAGTCGGTGAAATCGTAGAGGCGAAGGATCTGTTGCAGGGCCTCGCGGCCGCTATCCACCAGGGACAGGTGATTGAGCGACAGATGCGAAACCAGATGCCAGAGCGCCATCTTGGAAGTGGGTGGCCGCAAAGGCAGAGAGGGCTTGGTCAGCGTCACGATGCGTTTGATGGGCGTGCTGCCTTCCAGTTCGAAATCGCCGTCCTCGCCGCCGAAAGGCAGGCGCGCCGGCAGGTTCCGGTTGGTACAGGTGGTGCGCACGGTCAGGGTGTCGATCTCGGGGAACACGGTACGGCCGGAGCGGTCCACCAGCGTGATAAACAGGTCTGAGGCATCGTCATTCAGGCGGTTGGAAGAGCGGCGGTTGGCGATCCAGTAGCACTCGTTCCGGGTGCCCGTGCTTTCCTGGCGGTAAGAGTAAAACGGCCGGTAGGTCACCACTTGCCGGGTGTCCGCGTCGATGGAACTGACCTCGTCGATGGAGAAGACCTCCACGGCGGCGGGGCGCCGGATGTCGGGCCTGATCTGGTACTCATACTTATGCTGGTCCAGCAGCAGGGGTTCGGCGGTCTGGGGGAACAGGTTGACGATGGGCACACAGCCGAGGCGGAATGTTTTGGGCGAAACTCCGGTCTCCAGGCGGTGTATGCGTTCATCGTCGCCGGCATTGGAAAACAGGAATATCAGTTCCGC
This sequence comes from uncultured Solibacteraceae bacterium, assembly GCA_963835555.1. GTDB lineage: Bacteria > Acidobacteriota > Terriglobia > Bryobacterales > Bryobacteraceae > Sulfopaludibacter. The sequence continues at coordinate 286,613 of CAWIGC010000039.1, forward strand.
GCTGTTTTTGAAACCCTGGCTCCAGACGGCATCGAGGCCCGTCAGGTCGAGGAAGAGAAACTTGCTGGGGAGCGCGAAAAACTCCTGCAGGATGCGATAGCCGATATGCGAGCGGAGCGGATACGGCGTCATCCCCTCGTCTTCGGCAAATCCCACGGGCCTCACGGCGGCGGGGGGCAGCGTGACGGGGGCAACTTTCGGATTGTTGGGGTCGCGCACCACGATGCGGGCCAGCCGGGAACACAGCAACTCGTACAGCGCGTGCACCAGATTGTTCTCGCCGGTGAGGTGAAAGCGCAGGTGGTCGAGCCCCAGTTTCGCCAGTGGGACGTCCGGCGGGGAGTCCACCACCAACCGCAGCGCGTATGCCGCGTCCAGCGCGCGCAGCGGCGGACGCAACTGGTCGGGACTCTTCCATTCGGCGGCGGTCACGGTGACCGGCCACAGGGTAGTGTCGTAACAGGTGCGGAATTTACAGGGCACGCCGGCGACAGGGCGGGAATAGAGCACCGTGTTGCGGTCGATTTTCAGGCCGGTGGTCAGCTTCCCGCCTTCCAGGTCGAGGCGCAGTTCCACAATCGACATGGAAGGAATGGGCCGGATGAAATGCGGATAGACGATGCCGAGGAACGACTCGGTGATCTCGGGGAAATCATCGTCGAGCTTCAAATGCACGCGCGCTGCGAGGAATGCAAAGGCTTCCAGCAGACGCTCCACGTGCGGGTCCTGGGATTCCTTGGACTCTTCGAGCATCAGCCGCGCGGCGATTTTCGGGTACTTTTCGGCGAACTGCGAGCCCATCTCGCGGAGGTAGGTCAATTCCCGTTCGTAGTACAGCAGCAGGTCATCCCGCATTCTGAACCTCGTATTGATTGGTGGTCAGTTGCAGGACGGTGTCGAAAGAGATGTGCTCGGGGGCCGGGTCCATGAGCAGAAGCGCTTCAATGCGGAAACGGAAAGTGCGGCTCCTGACGGCCAGTGTTTCGAGCGGCACCAGGCGCACCCTGGCCAGCCGCGGCTCGAACAATTTTAAGGTGGACTGAAGCTGGCGGGTGATCCTGGCTTCGGCGGCGACCGCTCCCAGGTTGTAGCCGCTGAAATCCGGCAAGCCGAAGACGTACGCCGAGCGATTGAGTTCGCGCAGACTCTCCGAGGGGGGAAAGGCCACCTGCCGCGTATTCAAAAGCCATTCCAGGTCACGCCGCACACCATCGCGGAGCAGCCGCACGGACTGCGCGCGGGTCAGTGGCGCCTCGCTTGAGTTCTGCGGGTCGTCGTTGATCAGGCGATCGAGCACCGACAAACTGACGGAAGCATCGGAACCGGGTCGGGCCATAGATTATACCGATAGTGCCTGAACGGGATCCAGGCGGCAGATCCGCTCGAACAAGGCCTGCTTGGCCTTGGCATCCGCCTGGATCTTCTTGCTGCTCTGGACCAGGAAAACCAGGGCTCCCGCGATTATCTCGCGATCCTCCCAATCGTCCAGTTTGTGCGCGTCGATGGCTGCGGCCACATCGTCCAGCAGGATTTGGGCAATGGCATCCTTGCCGGCCGCCAGACACACTCGCGCCAGTTGCATTTTGCGGAGGAAGCGGATACGGCCGCTGGGAGCACGCTCTACTTCGCGCTGTAAAATTTCGACGGCCTTCGGCTGCTGGCCGATGCGCATGGCCTCCTGGGCCAGGGCCTGCGGATCCACGAACCGCTTTTGCCAGCCCGGCGCGCGCGAATCGTCGAGGGCGGGGCCGTGCGGGGCATTCGGCAGAGGAGGCGCGCCGGAAGGTTCCGCGAGGAGTTCCCGCAGCCACTGCTGCGTTTCGGAGTTGGCCGCGGGCGTGTCGTCGGTCAGCGCCGTGTCCAGCAGTTGCGGCAGGTCGCGCAACAGGGTTCGCAGTTCCGAGCGGATGGCTATGGCGATAGCGTTGTACTGGTCGCCCAGCGCGGTGCATGCCTCCACTACGTAGCGCTGCAGGTCCAGCCAGGCACGGCTGCACGGCAGGGCCATAATCTGCTCGGCCAGTTCCAAAAGCTCGGACCAGCGGTCGCGCATGGCCAGCGCCTTCACCTGCTGGCGCAGGTCGCTGGGCGGCGCTTCGAGCACGATGGGGTCGCAGGAGCCGCGCAATTCGCCCCAGCGGAGACCCCGCAGCATCAGGTAGGATGCCGGGCTTGCAGGGTCGCGTTTGCGAAGGGCGGCCGCCGCCGCGACTACCGCCGCAATAGCCGCCCGTTTGTCCTCCGGCTCACTGGAGACTCGCCCGCCGAGTCCGATTTCCGTACGATAGGTACCCACCGGCGCTGCCGCGGCTTCCCCTTCCGCTTCCAGCGGCGCTTCGGCGATGGCTTCCGGCGGCGCCTCCTCCACCGGGTCCGGTTCGGTCTCGCGCTTTTTTTGCAGCAGGGTGTGGACCACCTGGCGAATTTCAGCCAGCGTCTCAGTCAATCTGCTGAAGCCGGGCGCCACGTCGGTGAATTTTTCCTGGCAAAGTTCGTTAAGCTCTTTCACCTCCGCCACGGTCCCGTCGATATTCTTTTCGAGGCCGGAGTAAAATGCCTTGGGGGTCTCGGCAAAGGACCGGTCGAACACCTCGGGCGCGAGTTTGCCCTCTTTCAAGGCTTTGTCGCGGGCCGCCTTCGCGTCCTTGCCGGTGGAGGCCTCATCGGGGACGGTCCGGGATTCCTTGTATTGCAGTAAATGGTAACCGCCCCGGCAAAGGGGCACAGTCCTTACCGAAACCAACAGTTTGGTGGTGATCCAATCGAGCGGAGCCGCGCGCTGCTCCGCGTCGCCTTCGTCCAACTCCGGGTACAGGTTGTCCCAGAATTTCTCGATCAGACCACGGCACAAACCCAAGCCTTCCCGCAGGCCGCCAATGGACTCGCGTTTGAGCAGCGATTCGCACAGCCATGCGGCCAATTGCAGATCCTTACTCTGCTTGGCGATAGCGTCCTGACAAAGCTTGGAAACCAGAATCCAGTCCGCAACCTTGCGCTCGCGCTGCCAGGCGCCCTGGCTTAGTTCGTCGTCCTCGCGGCGCGCTTCCTTGATCTGGTCGTAAATGGGAGCGTAGCGGAGGTTCTGTCCTCCCGGGTTGTCGCCGGGGATGGGGTTAAGAATATCCTCACGAAGCGGCATCGGAAGTGAACTCCAGCGACCGGATTTCAAGCAGCGGCACTTCCTCGCCATCCACGATGAATATCTTCTGTCCGACGGGAAATTCGTGGCCCTCGTCGTCCGCGACCCATTCGGTGGCGCGCCCCAGCCAGATGGACTCGTCGTCGGACTTGAAGGAAAACGGATAGATGGCGGGTATGATTACCTGCCCGATGTCGGTTCCTTTGAAGCTTGGACCCGTAAGCACAAACGCGGAAGTCCACAAAGTATCGCGCAGGACGCGAGGCGGCGCGATCTCGACTGAAGCGATGTGTTCGAACGGGATCCAGAGATAGGCTCCGGCCGCGTACATTTCCAGACGCGGGCCGATTGCCGGGTCAGCGTCGCTGATGGATTGAAACGGCTTACCATTCAGCTTTCCCCGGCGGAGACGGAGCCGCCGGGGCTTTGGGGAATTCCTGCTTTTGAAACATGGAATTCCGTGTTTTTTCGCCGTGCAGGGCGGAGTAGTACAGCACCGCGCCCATTTCCGCTTCGTGGCTACCCTTCGCCAAAACGCTCAACTGCTTCTCCGCGCGGTCATACTGCCCGGAGAAGCAGAGGAGCTCGAAAAGAAATGTTCGCTGCGTGGTATCCGCAGGGTTATCGCGGAGAAACGTACTGAGCGCTTTCTCCGCTTCCCGGACCTTCCCGGCATCGAGAAGTTCCTTGGCTTTCATCATGGCCTCAGGTTATGTCGGAAGAGGATCGTCCGCGGCGAAGTCGGCAGTCAAAGTCTCCAGGTTGTAACCCTTACGAATGGCGGCGTCCAGACTCCCGTCGTCTTTCTCGGGCGAGTAGGCGACCTCGACGGCCTGGAATGCAAAGCTGACCGACTCGCTGGGATTCTCGTTGCTGCCGGACAACTGAACGGACGTGATCAGAGCGTCCTTGATCCAAATCCGGAAATAGGCCTGCTGCTTGTCGCCCACCGGCTTGTCATAAAGGATGTACACCTTGTCCAAAATGTTGCCGCTGGCACAATGGTCGGCCAACAGCGGTGTCGTTTTGTCAAGAACCTTCATAATACTAAGGTTCGAAAAATCGGCCCGGCCGGCTTTGGCTTCCTTCCCCGATGCTCCGGCGCCGTATACGGCCGTCTGGCTCACACCCCAACTGAAAGACAGGCAATCGATACAACCCGTCCGGCTGGTGCTGGGCCCTTCCACTCCATCAATGAACAAATATGCGTTTACAGCCACAGTACTCTCCTTCCTCCTCCGCTAGCGGATAAGAACTCTTCAAACGAAATTGGGACCCTTTTTACTTCGCCGGAGCCGGCAGGTCAGCAACCAGCCGCAGGGAAACCGTCAGTTCCTCAAGCTGGAAGTGCGGCCTGAGGAAGGCGACGGCGCGATAGCAGCCCGGTTTCCCGGGGACTTCACTGACATCGACGCGCGCTTCCCGCAACGGACACCGTGCCTTCATCTGGGGCGACGCAGTGTCGTCCGGAATGACGTACTTGGTAATCCATCGATTCAGGAAAATTTCGGCGTCGGTGCGCGACATGAAGCTGCCGATCTTATCGCGCATCATGGCCTTGAGGTAGTGCGCAAAGCGCGAGACGGCCATCAGATAGGGGATCTGCGTCGAGAGGCGCGCATTGGCATTGGCGGCATCGGTATCGTACAACTTGGGCTTCTGGCACGACTGCACGCTGAAGAACGCAGCGTAATCGGTATCTTTGCAGTGCACCAGCGGCACAAACCCGAGGTCCGCGAGTTCTTTCTCACGCCGGTCGGTGATCGGAACTTCGGTAGGACATTTCATAGCCACATCGCCGTCGTCGGTATAGAAGTTATGTACCGGCAGGCCCTCGACCAGGCCGCCGCCTTCCACACCGCGCATCGCCACGCACATACCATAGTGCGAGAACGAATTCGTCATCCGGGAGGCCAGAGCGAACGCCGCGTTCATCCACAAGTACTTGCTATGATCGCTGCCGTCCACGTGCTCCTCGTAGCTGAAATCTTCCACCGGCTTGGTGTCCTTACCGTAAGGCAAGCGGCCCAGAACGCGCGGGAGACACATGGCCACGTACCGCGAATCTTCCGATTGCCGGAAGCTCTTCCACTTGGCGTACTCGGTGGTGTCCAGGATTTTTGCCAGGTCGCGGGGCGCGTCCAGGCTGGTCCAACTCGGCAGGTTCAGCATATCGGCATTCGCTGCCGTGCAGAATGGAGCGTGAGCGGCCGCGGCAACGTGTGACACCTGTTCCAGCAGTTCGATGTCTTCCGGATGCTTGCCGAAGTCGTAATCGCCCACCAGCGCCCCGAACGGAGCGCCGCCGAAGACGCCATACTCTTCTTCGTACACTTTCTTGAACAACGCGCTCTGGTCGAACTCCGGAGCCCGCTGCAGGTCTTTTAACAGTTCCTTCTTGCTGCAGTTCAGGACGCGGATCTTCAGCATCACGCCGGTTTCGCTTTGATCCATCAGGTACTTCACGCCCCGCCAGGTGCCTTCCAGTTTCTGGAACGAGGGGTGGTGCATGATCTCGTTCAACTGAATGGAAACCAGATGGTCCAGTTGCGCAATGCGGGCGTTGATCATCATCTCCGCATCGCGCGCAATGGTCATGGAACCTTCCAGTACCTGCGCTACAAACTCTTTAATGAGATTTTTGCCCCGCTCCTTTGAAGCGGGCTCTACGCCGAAACGGCCCTCCTCGACGATCTGATCGAGCAGGCTCTTTTCCTGAACCTGTTCGCTCGCCGCCAAGGAAGCCTGTGCGCTCTTTGCATCAGCCATTGGACTCCCCTCCCTTGCCCATTTCGCCCTTCAGTTTTTCCAGTTTTTCGGTGTTGCCTACGCTCTCCAGCAGCAACTCCTCCAGTTTGTCGTTACCCTGCAAGCTGCCGCGGAGGTCGGATAGTCTGGTCCGCAGATCCAGCAATTCCTTGAGTGGCTTTACCTGGCGAGCCACATTCTGCGGCTCGAAGTCCTCCATCTTGCTGAACTTCAGGTCCACTTTGAGGTTTGCTGCATCGGGTTCTTCACTCAGTTTGTTTTCCACCGCAAAGCTTAAGTGCGGTTTCATACCTTCCAGGACCGTATCGAAGTTGTCGGGGTTCACCTCGACGAACTTGCGGTCTTTCAGTCTGGGCAACGGCTGCTCTGGTTGACCCGTAAAATCGCCGAGCACTCCAATTACGAATGGAAGCTCTTTCAACTCAATGGCGCCGCCTACTTCAACGTCGTAGGTGATTTGAACGCGCGGGGATCGTACTCGATCTAACTTATGCTGTGTGCTTTCTCTCGCCATGGAACCCTCCAAGGAACGTCTGGTCCAATATAAGCCTCACGAGTTGGGACGTCAAGCTTTGCATCGAAGTAGAGTACCACCCCCCATCCGGATGCATGGGAAGATGCCTCACAGGAGAACCAAACGCCGCTGCACCAGCTTCCGCATTACCGCGCAGCACTGCTCCCGCACGGTCTCCGCATTGACATGGACCATTGGCGCGAGATGGTCCGCCAGGTCGGACAGCGTCCGCGTCCCGTCGCACTGGCGCAGGAATTCGACCACCTGCGGATCCGCAGAAAGAGTACTAGGCAGCCCGCCGCCCCGGCTGATCTGCATCGACGCAGGCTTCCACTCGCCCTCCACGAGGCGTAATTGCTGGTCGATCCGCGTATCCGCCGCAACGCGCGGTCTCCAGGTCAGCATTTCCGCGGTGGACCGGTCCGCCTCCAGCCGGTTCTGGTTGGCAAATAATTCTTCAATCGATTCGCCGAAAGGCTCGGCACAGTCCATGCCGGGTATATCCTCGATGCGTAACCAGTTCCTGCCGCTCCTCCGCCGCAGGGCCAGGATCCCGCCGTGGACTTCTTCGACTTCGCGGGCGCGGTAGTACGCCATCCATTCGTCGAGCCTCCGGCTGGCGGTCAGCGTGGAGAACGGCATCATTCTGCCGATGCGCTCGGCGGCATAGTCCGCGGCTTTTCGCACGTAGCTGCGCAGCACCCATGCATCGCAACAACTATCTTTCAGCCACTCTGCCAGCCGGTCCTGCCAGGATTGGCCGCGCACCTGCACCCATTCGAAGGTGATCTGCAGATACCCGCCTTCGTTCAGATAGGCCGGCGCGGCCCGCACCAGCTCCCTGCAATAGCCGTCCAATTCCATGCTGTTCTCGCAGTACATCTGCCCCGTGGACGGCGTCACGAAAAACGGCGGATTGCTGACGATCAGGTCGAAGGTACGGCCGCGGACCGGCTCAAAGGTGTCGCCCGTCAGCCACTCCAGGTTAGTCACGCCGTTGAGCCAGGCATTGAACCGGACAAATTCGGCGGCGCGCGGGTTCAAGTCGGTCGCCACCACGTGGCCGCTGTGAGCCGAGGCCAGGACGGCCAGAACTCCGCAGCCGGCGCCAAGGTCCAGAGTGGTACCTGCCGGCCGGCGGATGGTAAACATCTGGAGCATTCGCGTCGAGGGGTTGGGCCATAGAACCATGCTGGAAGATTCCGCCGATTCCAGCCTGCGGGCCGGATCGGCAGCGAAGAGAAACTCTTCGCAGGGCGTCAGCATGACCTCCGGAGTCAACCGGTTGCCCTCGCGACTCAGCGTCCCGGTTTCCAGTAGTGCGGTAAGCACCGGAGCCGGGATGAGACTTGCAATGGACTCGATGTCCTGCGGCTGCCCCAGGAAGAACCAGCGCAGGAGGACGTTCAGAGCCGTGGGTTCGGCGATGAGCTCCATCAAGGCGGGCAGATTCCCGAGGCGGGACGAAGGCAGGTCCCGCAGTATCGGGTCGTTCATGAACCGTTCGAAAGTGAAACCGGCCCCGGCGAGGAACTCGCGCAGCGGCCGGGGACTCGCGGCTAAAGGAGTGAGCATCGAAATACCTTCCTGACACTGTAGCGCAGCGGGACGAGCCCGGCGATGCAGAAAGCGATGCAGAATCAGTTGGCTTAGCTTGCGAGTTCTGGTACTGTGATTGCAAATGAAGCGTCTGCAACCGGTGATCTGGACCAAGGGAACTTTTCTCAGCCCGCAGCACCTGCAAATCCAGGACCGGTTCCTCGAAAACCTGCTGCAGTTTCACCTGGAAAGCCTGTCATTCCGCCCCTGGGGGTTCGCTTCGCTTTCCATCAGCCAGGAGGGTCTGGCGGCAGGAGCGCTGGCCATCTCTTCGGCGTCCGGCATTCTGCCCGACGGTTTGCTCTTCGATATTCCGGCCTCCGACGCCGCGCCGCCGCTGCGGCAACTGGCGGACTGCTTCGAGCCGGACCAGACGTCGCTGGATCTGTACCTGGCGGTGCCGCAGTACCGCGAGCGGGGCCTCAACGTAGCGACGACCGGCCGGGAAAGCGGCGCTCGCTATCGCGCCGAATTCGAGCTGTTCCGCGACGAAAACAACGGCCTTTCCGAAAAGGCCGTGCAAGTGGCCCGCAAGAATCTGCGCCTGCTCGCCGAAGGCGAGTCGCTCAACGGCTACTCGACCCTGCGTCTGGCGCGCATTCGCAAAACCGAGGCCGGGACATTTCAGCTGGACCCGCGCTTCGTGCCGGCGCTCCTGAACTTCAACGCCAGCGACTACCTGGTCTCTATCGCGCGCCGGCTGGTGGAGATCCTGTCCGCCCGCTCGAGTTCCATCTCCGGAATGCGCCGCCAGAAAAACCAAAGCCTGGCCGATTTCACCGCCGCGGACATCGCCAATTTCTGGCTGCTCTACACCATCAACACGGCGTTTCCGACCTTCCGTCACCTGTTTGAAACGCGCGGCGGCCATCCCGAGGCGCTCTATTCCGCCATGCTGTCGCTGGCCGGAGCCCTGACTACATTTTCGTCAACGATTCACCCCCGCGACCTGCCCCCTTACGACCACGAGGATCTGGGCGCCTGCTTCACGGAGTTGGACGAGAAACTGCGCCTGCTGTTGGACACCGTCGTACCCAGCAATTTCGTCTCGCTGCCTTTGAAACTGGTGCAGCCGTCCATCTACGCCACCGCCATCGACAACGACAAGTACCTGGTCAACACCAAGATGTACCTGGCGGTGAATGCCGAAGTGAGCCAGGCCGAAATCGTCAGCAAAACGCCTCAACTGGTGAAGGTGTGCTCGGTCAACCACATCGAACACCTGGTGCGCAATGCGCTGCCGGGCGTGCCGCTCACCTACGTGGCCGCGCCCCCCGGCGCGATCCCCATCAAACTGAACTACCAGTACTTCAGTTTGAACCAGGCGGGCGTCGCGTGGGAGGCCGTGCAGCGTGCCCGGAATCTGGCGGCCTATGTGCCGGGCGATCTGCCCAATCCCCAGATGGAACTGATCGTTCTGCTTCCGCAAGCGGGCTGAGGCGCGCTACTTCTTCGCCAGCAGCAGCACGATCAACGCCCCGGCGATGAACATCGCCAGGCCGATGATGGCAATGAGCAGCCAGTTGACCGGCGCTTTGGCCGGTAATGCCGGAGCCGGCACCGAGAGTTGAGGAGCCTTGGGCGGAGTCACCGAGACATGCGGCGCCTGCGGCGGGGTATAGTGCGCCATCGGCGGCGTGAATTGCATGTGCGGCGCCTGCGGAGGCTGGAACTGCATGTGCGGCGCCTGGGGAGCCTGGAACTGCATGTGCGGCGCCTGCGGCGGAGTTACCTGCACGCCGAACTGACCCATCCCCGCGCCGCCCGGAGCACCCGGAGCGCCTGGCGCACCCGGCGCCTGCGGGGCCGCCGCCGGGGGCGCCTGCGCCTGCATCATGCGGGTGTATTCGCTGGGGCCCTGAGACGCCGGGGGTGCGGTGGGCGTCTGCGGAATGGAAAATGCCTGCGTTGCCCCTGCTCCGGGGCGCGGCGCGCTATGCGTTTGCGGCGGAGATGACGAGCCCGGAATTCCGAACATCTGCGTGAAACCGCCGGGCTGATCGGAAGGCGGTGACGGCGGCGCCTGCGGGAATCCGGACGGCGGCGCCGATGGCGGCGCCTGCCCTTGCCCCGGACGCGCGAAGAAGCGGGAAAACTCGCTGGCTTCCGGCTCGGGTTCCGCGGCCTTCGGCGCTTGCGCGGGTGTTTGAAACATGCGCGTGAACTCGCCCGGCTCGGCCGCTTTCGGAGCCTGCGAAGGCCAGTCGCTCTGCTGTGGCGCAGGCGGCAGCGGCGAGTTGAACATGCGCGTGAACTCACCCGGGCCGCCGGAAGGCGGAGGGGGCGCGGCCGCCGGTGGGGGCGCGGCCGGGGGCGGGGGCGCGGCCGGGGGCGGCGCTGGATGCGAAGCTTTGAACAATCGGGTGAATTCGCCGGGGCCGCTGACGCGCGACTCCTCCGGCGAGGGCGCAGCCTTCGGCCCACCGCGCAGCATCAGGGTGGATTCGCCCGGCTCGGGAGCCGGCCCCACGGGTGGCGCCTGCGCTTGCCCGCTTTCAGCCGGTGGCGCTGCCTGGAACATGCGCGTGAACTCGCCGGGTTGGGACTTCGCCTCTGCCGGCGGCGCGGGCGGCACGGCCTCACTCTCAGGCTTCTCAGCCGGTGGCCCTGCCTGGAACATCTGCGTGAATGCGCCGGACACGGAAGTGGGCGCGGGGGGCGGCGCCGCTGCTTCCGGTACAGGCGGAGGCGCGACTACTACTTCCGCCGGTTTCTCTGCTGCCGGTGGCCCTGCCTGGAACATCTGCGTGAACACGCCGGACACGGAAGTGGGCGCGGGGGGCGGCGCCGCTGCTTCCGGTACAGGCGGAGGCGCGACTGCTTCCGCCGGTTTCGCCGCTGCCGGTGGCGCTGCCTGAAACATGCGCGTGAATTCGCCGGGGCCGGAAGTGGCCGCGGGCGCGGGAGGCGGCGCGACTGCTTCCGGTACAGGCGGAGGCGCGACTGCTTCCGCCGGTTTCGCCGCTGCCGGTGGCGCTGCCTGAAACATGCGCGTGAACTCGCCGGGGCCGGAAGTAGCCGCGGGCGCAGGGGGCGGCGCGGCTGTTTCCGGTGCGGGCGGAGGCGGGATCACTTCCGCCGGTGGCGCCGTTTGGAACATCCGCGTAAATTCCCCGGGCTCGCCCGCTACCGGCGCAGCCGGAACCTTCCACATCCCCGCGCGCGTGGAAAGAACATCCGGTGAAGCCGGGCGCGCCTGATCGGCCAGCCATTCTTCCAGGTGTTGGAACGGGGGCGCGGCCGTCGCCACGAAAGGCGTGCCCTGGTTGTCACCCACTTCGATCACTTTTCCCAGGGATGCCGAAGGCAGGCCGCGCACTCTTGCCAGCAGTGCGTCGTTCTCCGCCGGCTTCCCGCCCGTCAGCAAGTGGACCGTCACCTCTCTGCCGGTAGCGTTCTCCCTGGCGCGAAAACTCCTGGAACCCTCTCCCGCCAGCGGTTCGATCAGTTCGTATTTCTGGTAGAAGTCCATGACTCACCCCTGCTGTTTCACAATCATGGTACCGCGGAAGGGCGAAAATCGTCCCCGCTTGTTCGGCCTATGCTACATTTGATCGCACGGGCCTTATGAAGCTCCTGTCTAGAGTGGTCTGGTCGGAAGGTATGTACCTGGGGCCGCACCATTTCCAGGTACAGAGCCGGTATTTCGAGGACTCGATACAATTCGCCACTTCGTCGCTGTGGTTCGCCGGCTACGGCTTGGCCGGGCTGCAACTGGACGAGGACGCGCTCCACAACGGAACGGTCAACCTGCTGCACGCCCGGGGGATTTTTGCCGACGGCCTGATCTTCAACATGCCGGAGAGCGATGTCCTGCCGGAACCGCGTGCCGTCGCGGATTTGTTCCCTCCCACGCGCGACGGCGTCACCGTCCTGCTGGCGATTCCGCCACGCAAGCCAAACGGCTTCAACTGCGCTCTGGAGCCCGATAACGGGACCGATGCGCGATTCCTCGCCGAAGCCCGGGTGCTGCACGACGAGAACACCGGAGCCGACGAGCGCAGCGTTCGCCTGGGCCGTAAGAATCTGCGCCTGCTCCTGGACACCGAGCCCGCCGGCGACCTGCTGACTTTGCCCGTTGCGCGCGTGGTTCGCGACGGCTCCGGCCATTTCGCCTACGACGCCAATTTCGTGCCGCCCGTGGTGCAGACCGGCGCCAGCGTGCGGCTTATGGTGCTGGTGCGCCGGCTGATCGAGATTCTCGACGAAAAGAGCGCCTCCATCACGCGCAGCGCCGGGAAGGGCGGCCTGGAATTCTCCACGCGCGAGATTGCCAACTTCTGGCTGCTGCACGCCATCAATTCGGCCCTGGCCCCGCTCCGGCATCTGGTCACTTCCAAACGCGGCCATCCGGAGGAACTTTTTCTGGAACTGTCGCGGCTCGCCGGAGCCCTCTGCACCTTCGCGCTGGATTCGCATCCCCGCGAACTACCGTTGTACGATCACGAGAATCTCAGCGAATGTTTCGGCCTGCTGGATGCGCACATCCGCGCCCACCTGGAAACCATCATCCCCACCAATTGCCTTTCGATTCCGCTGCACTCGGCCGGCGATTACTTCTGGGAAGGCGAGATTACCGACCAGCGCTGTCTCGGCCGTTCCCGCTGGGTGCTGGCCATTCGCGTCAACGTGGGGGAAGCCGAATTGATGGCCAAAACGCCGCAACTGGTCAAGGTCTGCACTCCTCCCTTCGTGCGGGAACTGGTGAAGCGCGCGCTTCCGGGGCTTGCCCTGACCCACCTTTCCGTGCCGCCGCAGGCCATCTCCACCCGCGTGGAAACACAGTATTTCGGAATCAGCCGGACTGGCCCGTGCTGGGACCACATGGTCCAGACGCGCCAGATCGGGGTGTACATTCCGGGCGAATTGCCCAGCCCGGAAGTGGAAATTCTTGTGGTGCTGGATAGCTAGTTATGACTCCTTCCGCCGATCACCGAAGGCCGGAGAACCTGGCCCTCATCTACCAGGAAGTGCTCACCGCGATCGAACGCCTGCGCGCCAACCGCCAGGGCGTCAGCGACGCCAACGCCTTTCGCCACCATACGCGCGAGGCGCTCAAGAACGCCTCCGCCCTGGCCATGCAGGCAGGCTATCCGGCCGACGACGTGAAGTATGCCACCTTCGCTTCCGTCGCGTTCCTGGATGAGTCCATCCTGAATTCGCAGAACCCGATCTTCGGGGACTGGCTGCGAAAGCCCTTGCAGGAGGAACTGTTCGGCACGCATATCGCCGGAGAAACGTTCTTTCAAAATCTGCAGGTGCTGCTGGGCCGGCAGGATTCCGCCGATCTGGCCGACCTGCTGGAAGTTCACTACCTGTGCATGCTTCTGGGATTCGGCGGCCGGTACAGCGCCGGCAATCGCGGAGAGTTGAGCCAGGTGATGAACATGACCGCGGAGAAGATCCACCGCATCCGCGGAAACCTGGGACCGCTTTCGCCGGCGGGCGCGTTGCCGAACGAATCGCTTCGCTCCGGGTCCGCCGACCCACTGGTTCGCAAACTCGGCTATCTGGCCATCGGGTGCGCGGCGCTCATGGTGGTGCTGTTCGTGGTTTATAAGATCGTCCTGGGCAGCGGGGTGCGCGTATGAGCACGTTGTACATCGTCATCGGCGTGGCCGTGCTGCTGCTGATCGCGCTGCTCGTGGTCTACCTGGTGCAGCAGAAGAAAAAGAAAAAAGCAGCGGCCCTGGCGGAAGGCGGCGAGCCTGCCGGTCCCGGCGGCGACGAAATCTCCACGCTGGTCAAAGAGGCGGAAGGCCGGTTAGCGGCCGCTAAGCTGGAGCAGGGCGCGCGCGTCGCCAACCTGCCGGTGTACGTTCTGATGGGCGAATCCGGCACCGCCAAGACCAGCGTGATGATGAACTCGGGGCTGGAAGCGGAACTGCTGGCCGGCCAGGTGTACCAGAACAACGCTGTGGTACCCACACGCGCGGCCAATTTCTGGTTTGCGCGCCGGTCTGTCTTTGTGGAAGCCGGCGGCGCCCTGCCGGGCGATTCCGGCAAGTGGCACCGCCTCATCCGCAAACTCGCGCCGCGCGGCTCCGTGGTCGGCAAGGGAGAACAGGCGCCGCGGGCCGCCGTCGTGTGCTACGACTGCGAAAACTTCACGCGCCAGGGAGCCCTGGAAGCGGCGGTGGCCGCGGCGCGCAATCTGCGCGCCCGCCTGGGCGAGATTTCTCAAACGCTGGGTATCAATCTGCCGGTTTACGTCCTCTTCACCAAGATGGACCGCCTGCCCTTCTTCACCGAATTCGTGCGCAACCTGAGCAACGAGGAGGCCAGCCAGGTGGTAGGCGCCACGCTTCCCATGACCAAGGCGCGCGGCGAAGGCGTTTATGCCGACGAGGAATCGGCCCGGCTGGGCGGCCATTTCGAGTGGCTCTTCCGGTCTCTGGCGAACGCGCGGCCGGAGTTTTTGTCACGCGAGACCGACGCCTCCAAGCTGCCCGCCTGCTACGAATTTCCCCGCGAGTTCCGCAAATTGCGGCAGACCGCCGTGCAGTTCCTGGTGGACTTGTGCCGGCCCAGCCAGTTGAGCACGGGCCCGTTCCTGCGCGGGTTTTATTTCACCGGGGTGCGTCCGGTGATTATCAACGAAGCAGCGCCGGTAGCTCCCTCGGCGCAGGAGCAGACGCCGGGCGGCTACGGCTCGGCCTCGGGCGCCACCGGTATATTCAGCGTGGGCGCACGCGCGTCACAACCGCAGTACGCCGCTGCCGCCCCGGTTGCCGGTTCCCGGAAAGTGCCGCAGTGGGTCTTTCTGGGTCAGTTTTTCAACCATGTGTTGCTGGCGGACCGCGCGGCCATGGGCGCCAGCGGATCCAGCACCAAGACCAGTTTCGCGCGGCGGCTGCTGCTGATTGCGGCCGCAGTGCTTTGCTTCGTCTTCATCACCGGCTTCACTGTCTCGTTCTTCAAGAACCGCGGCCTGGAAACACAGGTACGCGACGCCGCGCGCGGAATCTCATCCACCGAATCGGTGGGCGGCGACCTGGCCTCCGTGGATTCGCTGCGTAAGCTCGACACCCTGCGGCAGGCTCTCGGACGCCTGGTGCAGTATCGCCGCGATGGCGCGCCGTGGAGCTATCGCTGGCTGCTCTACGTAGGCAACGACCTCTACCCCGAAGCCCGCCGCGTCTACTTCGAGCGCTTCAAACAGCTTCTCTTCGGCCAGACGCAGGCCGGCATGCTGGCGTTTTTGCAAAATCTCCCGGTGACGCCGGGCCCCGACTACGCGCCCACCTACGACGCGTTGAAGGCCTACCTGATCACCACCTCGTTCCACGAAAAAAGCACCGCGGGCTTCCTGACTCCCGGTCCTGACGAAGTGGTGGCTGAATGCGCGCGGCGTGGATCCCGATCGCCTGCAACTGGCCCAGAAGCAGTTCGATTTTTACGCCGGAGAGTTGAAGGAAGATAACCCTTACTCCAAAGACAGCGACATGGGCGCGGTGGGAAAGGCGCGCCATTATCTGGCGCAGTTCGGCGGCATGGAACGCGTTTACACGGCCATGCTGGCGGAAGCCGGAAAGAATCCGCCCATCAATTTCAACAAGCAGTTTCCCGGCTCGGCCGCCGTCGTGGTGGAATCTCACGAGGTTCCGGGCGCTTTTTCCAAGGCCGGATATGCCGTGATGAAAGACGCCCTGCAGCACCCGGACCGCTTCTACAAGGGCGAGCAGTGGGTGCTCGGCGATCAGGGCGCCACCAGCATCACCCCCGCGCAACTGGATCAGTTACGCGCGCGCTATTCCGGCGATTTCGTCAAGGAATGGCGCGCCTACATGAAGGGCGCTTCGGTGGTCCGCTACACCGGGTTGAAGGACGCCTCGGATAAACTTACGCAGCTTTCCGGCAATCAGTCGCCCCTGCTGGAGTTGATGTCCCTGGCTTCGCAAAATACCGCCGTCGATGACACCGGCATCGGGCAGGCATTTCAACCCGTCCAAACCGTGGTGCCGCCGACCAGCACAGACCGCTATATCGCGGGAGCCAATCAGAATTATATGAACGCCCTGGTGGCCCTCCAGACCTCGCTCGAACAGATCGCCGGTCAACCCGGCATTCCCAACGACACAGCGGCCGCGGGCACGCTGGCCGCCGCCCAACAGGCCATCCTCAATACGCGACAAATGGCGCAGGCCTTCCGCATCGATCCGGAGGGGCACGTGGAATCCACCACGCAGAAGTTGCTGGAAGATCCCATCACTTACGCGCAGGGGCTTCTGCGCACGCTGGGCCCCGCCGAACTGAATGCCAAGGGCAAGGATCTATGCGGCCAGATGCGGCCCCTGTTGAGCAAGTATCCCTTCAGTCCCAATGCCACCGCGATGGCCACGGTGGCGGATATCGATTCCGTGTTCAAGCCGCAGGGCGGCCTGCTGTGGCAATTCGTGGACGCCAACCTGCAGAAGGCGCTCACCCGCCAGGGCGCGCAGTTCGTGCCCACCTCGTCCGGCGGCATCACCATCAACCCGGCGTTCCTGGCGTTCCTGAACCGGTCCGCGGCGTTCAGCAGCGCGGCCTTCGAAGGCAACTCGCCGGACGTGCACTTCACTTACTCGGTGAAGCCCGTACTGACCAGCGATATCGATACCATTCACCTGGCCATCGACGGGCAGCCCAACGATTTCAACGCGGCTAACTCCGGCGCGAAGAAATACAACTGGCCGGGCACGGCGCAGGGCGTGATGATGACGCTGAAATTCAAGAGCGGCTCGACTATCGCGTACCCCGCGTACGATGGCCTGTGGGGCATCTTCCAGTTCGTTGCCGTCGGAAAGCGCCAGGGCACCCTGGTGGAAGAACCCCTGGTGGATAGCCGCGGACGTCCGGCTCTGAACGCGGCCAACGGGC
Organism: uncultured Solibacteraceae bacterium; assembly: GCA_963835555.1. GTDB lineage: Bacteria > Acidobacteriota > Terriglobia > Bryobacterales > Bryobacteraceae > Sulfopaludibacter. The sequence continues at coordinate 303,493 of CAWIGC010000039.1, forward strand.
AGCCCATTACCGTGACCTTCGATATCTCAGCCACGCCGCCGATTTTCGACAAGGGCTATTTCTCGGGCATGAGCTGCGTGGCAGAGGTGGCCAAACCCTAGATGCAACTGCCCGCGAAGATCGGCAAGTACGAACTGGAAGAATTTCTCGGCGGCGGCATGTCGCACGTCTACCGCGCGCGCGACACCGTGATCGGCCGCACCGTGGCGGTGAAGATCCTCACCGAGGCCGGCTGCGAGGACGCGGAAGCCAAAGCGCGTTTTCTGGCCGAAGCGCGCATGGCCGGAAACATCTCGCACGAAAACGTTCTGAGCATTTACGATTTCGGCGAGGATGACCAGCATCACCCCTTCATGGTGATGGAGTTTCTGCGCGGCGAGGACCTGCGCCACGCCATCAAAAACGGCCACACCGGCGATCTGCGCGGCAAGCTGAAGATCGCCCTGCAGGTGGCCCGCGCGCTGTTCTACATCCATTCGCAGAAGATCGTCCACCGCGACATCAAGCCCGAGAACGTGCACATCAGCCAGGCGGGCGTGGTGAAGCTGATGGATTTCGGCATCGCCAAGACCGAAGGCCTCTCCATGACGCGCGCCGGCTACGTGCTGGGCACGCCCTATTACATGGCCCCCGAGCAGGTGATGGGGCACAACGTCACCGAACAGGTGGATGTCTATGCCTTCGGCGTTCTGCTGTTCGAGTTGCTCACCGGCGCCAAGCCCATCGAGGGCGACACCGTCGAGCGCATCTTCTACAGCATTCTGAACGAGCCGCTCAACCTGGAACCGCTGCGCCAGGCCGGTGCGCCGCAAGCCATCTGCGACCTGGTGGCGCGCTGCACGGCCAAGGCGCCCAATGACCGGCCCCTGGGATTCGCCCCCGTGGTCGCGGAGATCGAGCGTGTGCTCGCGGACATCGAGGCGCCGACCACGGTGCTGCCCGTGCCTCCGGCGCCGCCTGAAGTGCCGGTTTCCAAACGGCCCGCGTGGCTCATTCCCGCTGTCGCCGCTCTGGTGCTGGCAATCGTGGTTGGAGTGTTCTTCGCGACGCGTCCGAAGCCCGCGCCGCCGGCTCCGGTAGTGAAATCTCTGCCCGCCACCATCTCCACGCCCACCGGCGAAATGGTGCTGGTGCCGGCCGGCAATTTTCTCTTCGGCGAAAAGAAGGAACAGGTCGCTCTGCCCGCGTTTTACATCGACAAGACGGAAGTCACCAACGCCGCCTATGCCGATTTCTGCCGGGCCAGCCAACCGTCCCCTGCCTCCGGCCTTCCCGGAAAATCAGCCGAACTTTCCGGTGGTGAACGTGTCGATTCTGGATGCGCAATTATTCGTGAAATGGGCCGGCAAACGCCTGCCTACGGCTCGCGAGTGGGAGAAAGCGGCGCGCGGTACCGACGGGCGCGATTTCCCCTGGGGCAATGAGGCCGATTCGTCCAAGGCAAATATCAACACCAAACAGATTCAGCCCGTGACCGCCTACGCCCAGGGCGCCAGCCCCTACGGCGCCCTGCAGATGATCGGCAACGTCTGGGAACTGGTGGACGAGTTCCGCACTCCCGGTCCGCATGCCCTGGATTTCGGCAAGCAGTTGAAACCTCCAGCCACGCCGGACGAGCCCTGGTACACCATCCGCGGCGGTTCCTTCAGCGACCCCCTGGTCAAAGAGCTGATCTGGGATGCCACCACCGTCCCGGCGCGCTGGAAGAACTCCAACATAGGCTTCCGCTGCGTGAAGGACGCACAGTGAATAGAGGATAATGAGAGTAACGTGGAGCACATCGAACAACTGATTATCGATCTCAAAGAGAGCCTGGAGCGAGAGATCGCAAGCTTAAAACAGGACTTGAGACAGGAAATGCGCGACGGCTTTTCGGCGGTGACCGCCCGCCTCGACGATCAGGCCGCCCGCCTCGATCGTCATGCCGGATTGTGGCAGACCGGTTCCCGCTGGAGCGCCCGCATGGATGCCTGGGCCGAGAAAGTGGATGGCTCGCTCGTAGCCAAGGATCGCGAAATCGCCGAGCTTCGCGAACGCCTCCTTCGTCTGGAACGAAAGTCAGCCTGACGGCGAACCTCGAAGTACGTCCCTGGTAGAATCGTTGATGGGTTCTCTCTATGGACCGTCCTGCCGCCGCTCATCCCGCCACCGCACGGGAAATCATTCTCGAAATCGTTCGTAATATGCGGGAGGGGCTCGAACCCCTGCACTACTCCACCCTGGCGCCCGCCATCTATCACGTCTACCTGCAGTCTGAAGATATGGAGCGCCTGCGCGGCATCGTGCCGCGCATTATTGACGAGGCGCGGCGCGCGCTCGATGAGGAACTGGAGCGCCTCAACAAGGCCTCCCTGGGCGAGCGTCTCAAGGTTGCGCGCCGCAGCGAGCCGAAAATCGCCGTGCCCGAGGGCGGCTGGCAGATCCGCATTCTGGAAAACACCGACGACGACGTCGGCCCCGGCGATATCGTCATCTACTCCGACCTCTCGCTGCCCGCCAAGGCCGAACTCGGCGCCGGGTCTATGACCAAGCGGATCGCGACGCGCCGCCTGAGCGGCGTCGAGACCACCGCGTCCCCACGGTACGAAAAGGCCCCCGAAGCCGCACCCGATCCCCAAAATGATGGAACTACCCTGGCCATAATCGAGTATGAAGATAATGGCGGACGAAAGACGTTTCGCATGACCAGGGACCAGATTGTGGTGGGGCGCGGCGGCCGTGATTATTGGACCGACTTGAAACTGGACACTCGCCCCGACGTTTCCCGCGAGCACTTCCGCCTGCGCCGCGATCCCGAATCCGGCCAGTTTTTTCTGAAGGATTTGAGCCGTCTGGGCACCACCATCAACGGCGAAAAAGCGCCGTGCAGCATGGATTTTTCCGGCGTCGAAAAGCGCGACCTCAATGTGGAGGCTCCCGTGCCGCCGCAGGCGCGCATTGGGCTCGCCGACGTGCTGTACCTGGAATTCAAAAGCACGCAGAATGGTTAAAGTGAGGCTCAGGAGCGCGGGCGCGAGCGACCCCGGGCGGGTTCGCCACAATAACGAAGACGCCCTCTACCTGGACGCCGACCGCGGCATCTTCTGCGTGGTGGATGGGATTGGCGGGCAGGCCGCCGGCGAGAAGGCCGCCGAAATCGCCGTCGCCCGTTTGCGCGCGCGCCTGGAGCGCCAGACCGGCACCACCGAGCAGCGCATCCGCGAGGCCATCACCATGGCCAATAACGAAATTCTGCGCGCCGCCGGTGAAAATCCCGAATGGGCCGGGCATGGCCTGCGTGCTCACCGTGGCGGTTTTGGAAGAGAATACGGCCGTCGTGGGGCACGTGGGCGATTCGCGGCTGTACCAGATGCGCCGCGGCAAAATCACCAAAGTCACGCACGATCATTCGCCCGTGGGCGAGCGCGAGGATAAAGGCGAGTTCACCGAAGCCGAAGCCATGCGCCATCCGCGCCGCAACGAAGTGTTCCGCGACGTAGGGCTCGGAAAAGCACGCTCCGGACGACCCCGATTTCGTCGAGATCCGCCGTGTCCCCTTCGATTCCGATTGCGCCCTGCTCCTGTGCAGCGACGGTCTCAGCGACCTGGTGGCCTCGGCCGAGATTCTCAAAAGCGTGGAGCGCCATGCCGGCGACCCCGAATCGGCCGTGCGGGAACTGATCGCCGCAGCCAATCAGGCGGGCGGTAAGGACAACGTAACAATCGTTCTGGTAGAAGGCGAGGATTTCGCGCCGCAACTTCCGCCCGCACCCGAAAAATCCGGCGGCGCACTCCGGTGGCTGTTTTTCGCCGCGACGGTAATCCTGGCTGCGGCCGCGGGGTTTCTGGCCGGACGGATAACGGCGCCGCACCCGGTAGACGCTCCCACCGCGCCGCGCGTGCTCGTGGCCGGCGCAGGCACCTCGTTCAGCAGCATCACCGCGGCCCTCACCGAGGCGCGCACTGGTGATACCGTAGTGGTGCAGCCCGGCGAGTACCATGAGCAGGTGCGTCTCAAAGGAGGCGTTACGCTCCGCAGCCGTGTCCCGTTAGACGCAGTTTTACGCGCACCGGCACTCAGCAGCGGGCCGGCGGTGATCGCGGAAAACATTCAAAATGCGCGCCTTAGCGGGTTTCGCGTGGCCGGCGACGCGCAATTGCCGCTTTCGGAAGGCATCGTGCTTATCAACTCAGGAGTGGAGATCGATAACGTAGAGGTGCACGGCGCCGGCATCGGCGTACAGGTGCGCGGCGGTCATGCCGTGTCCCTGAGCGCCAGCGTTGTCGAGGACTGCCTGGCCGAAGGCATCCTGATCACCGGCGACGCCGAACCCTGGATCTCGCACAGCATCTTCCGGCGGAACAAGGGCGCCGGCCTGGCCGCGCGCGATGGAGCGAAGCCCGTCCTGCGCGACAACATATTCGAAAAGAATAGTGTGGAATTGCCGCCCGACATGATGGACGCCGCCAAAGCGAACAATCAGTTTCTGGAAGCCGGTCCGGCGCGCCGCCCGGCGCCCGCGAGGAAAAAGGAATGATCCTTTCGGCCAGCCGGAATGTCGGAAAGTATCTGATCCGCCAGAAACTGGGGCGCGGCGGAATGGCCGACGTCTACCTCGCTCAGGATACCGAACTGGGGCACCAGGTGGCGCTCAAGCTGATTGAACACAGCCCCGATATCGATACGCGCGACGCCATCGTGGCCGAACGCCGCGGCGCCCAGTTGCAGGCGCGCCTGGCCGAGATCGATCCGCGCGTGGTGCGCGTCTACGATTGCAGCGATACCGACGGCTACTTCTTCGTGGCCATGGAGTACATCGACGGGCAGGACCTGGCCGGGCTCATGGACCGCGGCCCGCTCACCGTCGAGTTCGCCGCCGATGTCGCCATCGCCGTGGCCGAAACGCTGGAGCACGCCCACACCCTGCGCGTCGAATTGGACGGGCGCGAGTGCTGCGGCATTGTCCACGGGGATATCAAGCCCAAGAACATTCGCGTCGATGCCCGCGGCGAAGTGCGCGTTCTGGATTTCGGCATCGCCAAGGCGCTGTCGCTTTCCCGCAAACTCACCCGCAACGAATTCGGCAGCGTGCCCTATGCTTCGCCCGAACGGCTGGAAACCGGAGAAGTGAACGCGCTCTCCGACCTGTGGTCCCTGGCCGTCATGCTTTATGAGATGGTCACGGGGATGCAACCGTACCAGGCCGGTTCCACCGAGACGCTGGAGCGCATGATCCGCTCGAAGATCGCTCCTCCGCCGGCGCCGGACCCGTGCCCCGAGCCCCTGCGCCGGATCATGATCAAGGCCATCGCGCCCGATCCGGAAGCCCGCTATCAGAGCGCCCGCGCCTTCGCCAATGATCTTTCGGCGTTTCGCCGCGGACTGCCGGTCCTCGCGATGACCGAGGATCTGGACGCCACCCGGCGCACTTCTCCGCGCGTCGATGACGAAACGCGCCGCACCACGCCCCTGGCCGAGGGCGTCGATGACGAGACCCGTCGCAGCACTCCGCCGGCCGCCCCTGCCGCGCGCAAGCCCAGGGTCTTCGGTAAATTCGCGAAGGTGGTGGGCGTGTTGGCCCTGGCCAGCGTGGTCTACGGCACCTACGCGGGCGTCACCGATTATCTGCTCTATCAGCGCGGCCGCGAACTGGCTCGCCAGATCTCCGCCGAGCAGTTGACCGACCCCGACCAGATCTATACCCGCTGGACGGAACTTTCCAACGGCAATCCTTCGTCTCTGCTGTTGTATGGACCCCGTAAGGCCGTGAAGCAGAAACTGATACAGGCTGCCGGCCGCACTATCGCCACATACCGCAATAGCGAGGCGCAGCCGGTCTATCAAAAGGAGTGGGAGCATGCCCGCACCTTGCTGGCCGAAGCCCTGCAGTTGGATCCCGACGATACCGTGCGCGGCGAGTTGCGCATCGCCGATGGCCACCTGGCGCGTATCAACGGCACCAGCCATCGCGACCCTAAAGCGCTCGCAGATGCCGTGGAAGACTTCACCGAAGCGCAGCGCCTGCTGCCCAATTCGCCCGACCCGGAGTTGGGTCTGGCGCGCGTCTACATCTACGGGTTGAAGGATATGGACAAGGCTTCCCAGGCGTTTCAGGAAGCCCAGAAGCGCGGGTATCAATTGGGGAATCGCGAAAAGCTGTTTCTGGCGGATGGCTACCTGGAACGCGCCGACCGCACTTTCTGGGATTCGCGCAACGTCAAGGGTCTGCCGCAGGAAAAAGACCAGGTCCAGCGATCGGTGGATGATTACAAGCGGGCCCTGGCTCTGTATCAGGAAATTGCTCCCTACGGCAACGCCGGCGCCAAGATCAGCCGTGTGCAGACCAGCCTGGAGAGTGCGGAGTACCGGTTGAAAGAGATCGAAACGGGCAACAGTTCTCCTTTAGGCTTCCTGCGACCTTTGCTATGGCGGTTACGCGGAGTACATCATTAGATCGTTCGGATGTGCGGCGCGGCCCGCGTAGTGGCGCGCGCACTTTTCGCTGGCGCATTCAGGAACTGCTGGCGCTGCTGGCCGCAAGTGCGGCCGTGGCTCTCGGCCTACACTTCGTTTATCAGGCCAAATCGCAGGGGCTGGCGGAGATCGATGCGGGCCTCGCCGCGAAGCAGCTTCTCAACCTGAATGACCTGAGCGCCCGCGAAGATCTGCTGCCTGCGCTCTCCCAGATGTTCCCCCAGACCGCCGAGCGCAATTTCGTCGCGCGCAAAATCTATTACATTGTGGGCGGCCTGCCGAATGTCGGCGCAATCGCGCGCATTCGCGTGACCGCGGAGGAACTGTCCCGCGAGCGCGGACTCACCACCTTTCGCGCGCGCCTGGGTGCTCGCGAGTCCATCCCGCTGCTCACCGGCGATCAGTTGCGCACCCTGAAGCCCCTGTTCGTGGTGCGCCGTCCGGCGGCATTTCGCAGCGCGTTTTATCGCTGGACCGCGCTCTTCTTCGCCGGCTTCCTGCTGGCCCACCTGTTCTGGAGTTTCCGCGGGCGCGCCGGCGATCAATGGCTCCTGCCCGCCGTCCTGGTGCTGAGCGGCGTAGGACTGATCCTCATGATCAGCCTGCGCGATCCGGTGCGCGATAATCTGCTGTTCGTGGATTTCGCCCAGGGCGTATTGGCCGGTTGTATCCTCATGGCGCTGGCGCCGGAACTGAACTACGAACGCCTCTTCGGCAGCCTCACCTTTGTGCCGCTGCTGGCCAGCTTCGCCCTTTCCGCGCTGCTGATTCTCTTCGGCACCGGTCCGGGGACCAGCGATGCCAAGGTCAACCTGTTCGGCTTCCAACCGGTGGAGATCATCCGCATCCTGCTGGTGTTTTTCCTGGCAGGCTACTTCGCCAAACGTTGGGACGTGCTGCGCCATGCCCGGGAAACGCGCGCCTCGCTCGCGCCGCTCACAAAATATTTCGATGTTCCGCCCGTCGAATACACGCTTCCCGCGGCGGTATGTGTGGCCCTCTCGCTGGTATTTTTCTTCCTGCAAAGAGATATGGGGCCGGCACTGGTGTTCGCCTGCCTGTTCCTGGTGCTCTACGGCATGGCGCGCGGCAGCGCCTTCGTCCCGGTGATCGGGCTGTCCATGGTGTTCGCCGGATTTCTGTTTGGATACTTCATCGGCGTGCCGCATACCGTGGGCGAACGCGTGTCCATGTGGCTTTCGCCGTGGAATAACCTGGTGCACGGCGGCGATCAACTGGCGGATTCGCTCTGGGCCTTCGCCACCGGCGGCACTACCGGCATGGGCATCGGCAAGGGCGATCCGCAACTGGTCCCGGCCGCCCACACGGACCTGATTCTTTCCGCGCTGGGCGAACAGTGGGGCTTTGCGGGCCTGGCCGCGGTGTTCGCACTGTACGGCGTCATCGTCTGGCGCGCCCTGGCCATCGCGCGGCGCGCAGCCACGGATTACGAATTCTTTTTGGCCGCCGGCCTGGCCGCCGCCACCGTGCTCCAGGTATTGTTGATCTCCGGCGGCGCGCTCGGCGTCCTGCCGCTTTCCGGCGTGGTGACGCCCTTCCTCAGCTATGGCCGCACCGCGCTCATCACCAATTTCCTGGTGATCGGAATCCTGGTGGGCATCTCGGGCCGCACCGATAAAAGCGTGACCCGCTTCGCCATGCCGTCCCGCGTCGCCGGCATCCTGTTTGCCGCGGCCGGGGCCGTCGTGCTTGCCAAAGCGGCCTACGTGCAGGTGCTCCACAGTGCCGCCGTAATGGGCGAAGGCACCCTGGTGGTGCAAGCCGATGGCGCACGCCGCTACCAATACAATCCGCGCTTCCAGGAGGTGATGCGCAGCATCCCCATGGGCGTCATTTACGATCGCAACGGCCTGCCTCTGGCAACCAGCGATTGGGCGGAACTGGAGAAACATCGCGCGGATTACCAGCAGCTAGGCGTCAATATCGATCAGGCCTGTCCGCGCAGCGAAAGCCGCCATTACCCCTTCGGCGGCCTGACTTTCGACCTGTTGGGCGACCTGCGTACGCGCCTCCGCTGGGCCGCCAGCAACACATCGTTTGTGGAGCGCGATTCCTCCCGCCGCCTGCGCGGCTATGACGACCGGCCCAGCCTGGTGGAGGTGAAGAATCCCAAGACCGGCAAGATCGAGCGCGTGGTGCGCTACGACTACCGCGAACTCGTCCCGCTCCTGCGCCACCGGGACGATCCGCAGAATCCCGCCGTGCGCAAAATCCTGGACCGTCCCCGCGATGTGCACATGTCGCTCGATGCGCGCCTGCTGGTGCGCGTGAGTGAGATCCTGAAAAATCAATTGCAGCAGGCGCACCAGGACAAAGGCGCGGCCGTCGTCATGGATCCGGCGACGGGCGATCTTCTCGCCGCCGTGAGTTATCCGCTGCCGCCGCTGGACCCTAACGCCGCGGACGCTCCCGCGCCGGAGCAGGAATCCAATCCCTACCTGGATCGCGCCCGCTACGGCCTCTACCCGCCGGGCTCCACTTTCAAAGTGGTCACCGCCATGGCGGCACTGCGTAAGGATCCCGCCCTTACCCACAAAACCTACGAGTGCATCCGCCTGCCGGACGGGCGCGTGGGTAACTATATCAAGGGCTCGAAGCGGCCCATCCGCGACGACGTGCAGGATACCGCCCCGCACGGCACCGAGGATATGGAGCGCGGCCTGGTGGTCTCCTGCAACGCCTACTTCGCGCAGTTGGGAACCTACGACGTCGGCGCCAAGGCCCTGTGGGACACCACCAACCTGCTGGGCATTGCAGCGGCATCGCCCAATACGGAAGCGCAATTGAAGAAGTCGCTGCCGCAGTCTTCGTACGGGCAGGGGCAGGTAGTGGCGTCCCCCTTCCAGATGGCGCGTGTGGCTGCTACCGTGGCTAACGGCGGCGCCATGCCGGAAGGGCGGTGGATTACCGATGAGACCAATGCCCGCATCCAGCCCGCGCAACAGGTGCTGGGAGCGGACGCGGCCCGGACGCTGGGCAAATTCATGCGTGAAGTAGTGACCGGCGGCACGGGCCGGCGCGCCGCCGCCACGGTCCCGATGGCCGGCAAGACCGGCACCGCTGAGCTGGCCGACGCGCCCTCGCACGCCTGGTTTATCGGCTTCGCCCCCTATGGCGGCGCCTCGCGCAAGATCGCCGTCTCCGTGCTGGTGGAAAATGGAGTGTACGGCGGCACAGCCGCGGCCCCGGCCGCCGCGGAGATCGTCAACGCGGCCGTGAAATTGGGTTTGATCCAGCCATGAGCCTGTTCTCCGAATTCGAAAAAACCATTGATCGCGGCTTCCGCCGGTGGACCGAAAAGATGTTCGGCCCCGCGGAATCGGACCAGCTTCTGCTGGTACATCGCGCCATCCTTGAGCAGATCGAAGGCAAAGTGCAGGTGGTCTCTCATGGGAGGCGGATATTTCCGTTTCCGCGCATTACCGTCACGTTGATCTCGGCCGATGCGGAGCGCCGCGCCCTGTATCAGGCCGCGTTCGGCGGGGAAGACCGGCTGGAGAAGGATGTCCGCGAGTGTTTGGAAGGCGCCGCCTGCGAAGTGCCCCGGAACTTCAGCGTCGAAATCGAAACATCGGAAAGCGGCGACGGGAATTTCCAGATTGCATACGGCGTGGCAGCCCGGGAGACGCCGGTAGCATCGCCGGCTGGCGCCGGCCGCCTGGTCGTGGTGAAGGGAAAGACGGCGCAAACCGAATACCCCCTGGAGAAGAATCGCGTTAACATCGGCAGGCTGGCGGAGTTGACCGATTCCGAACAGCGCGTGGTGCGCCGTAACGATGTGGTGTTTGAAGAAGGCGCCGATGAAGCCGCCGGCACGGTATCGCGCAAGCATGCCCACATCCGCCGCGAAGAAGGCGACTACCGCATCTGCGACGATGGCAGCGAGTTCGGTACGCGCGTCTTCCGCGACGGAAGGTCTATCGAAGTGCCTGCCGGCAATCGCCGTGGCGAAAAGCTGCGTGCCGGCGACGAGATTTACTTAGGACGCGCCTGCCTGCGTTTTGAGCGGTAGCAGACTTCAGAATTGCGCGTTAGCCAGGGCCCGGCTGGTCTGCAGCACCGCGGCCATGACCCTCTCGTAATGCATGCGCATGGGACCGAGCACCGCCACCTTCGCCGGCAGCCCGCTGGCCATCTGCACATTCATCCCGATCAGCGCCAGGTCTTTCATGGCTGGATGCGCTTCTTCCAGACCCACGTGCACGGCGAGCTCGCCGGCCGGCTGTTCCAGGAAACGATCCAGCAGTTCCATCACGCGCGATTTTTCTTCCAGCGCGCGCAGCAGTTCACGCAATTTCTCGCGGGTCAGGTGCAGGTCCAGACCCAGCAGGTTGGACGCGCCTTCCATGTGTACTTCCGGAGAAATGTCCACCTCCAGAAGCCCTTTCTGGTACAGCACCTGCAACTTGCGCATTACCGCATCGTAGAGGGCGCGCTCTTCCAGCATGCGCCGCAGCAGTTCGCGCCGCGCGTCGCCCAGGCGCCAGCCGGTGAAATTCCGATTCACGTAGTTGCGAATCGAAAGCAGCTCATCCGGCGGCATGGGTTCGTCCAGCATCACCACGCGATTGCGCACCGTCTGATCGCGCGTCACCAGAATGATCAGCACGCGGCTTTCGGCCAGCGGCACCAGTTCAATCTGATCCAGTTCCTGAGCCAGAGCCGGAATCACCGCCGCGATTCCCACATTGCGCGTCAATTCCATGAGCAGAAAGCTGGAACGCTCCACCCGTGCGCCCAGGGTGTGCAGGCCCACGAATTCGGTGCGTAGCCGTTCCGCATCCAGGGGCGAGATCCGCCCGGCGACCAGCGACCGGACATAGAAACGAAAAGCCTTTTCCGTGGGAATCCGCCCCGCGGAGGTGTGCGGTTGCGATAGAAAGCCCTCTTCAGCCAGATCGGCCATCACGTTCCGGATGGACGCCGGACTCAGTTCGCTATTGCGGCGCCTGGAGATTGTCCGCGAACCCACAGGTTCACCGGTTTCAATGTAGGCCCGCACAATAGAAGTGAGAACCTCCTGGTGCCTGGTCTGGAGCGGCGCGTCCGTTCGCATGGCGTAAGATTACAAGTCCCCTACAACAATTCTAACGGCTTGAAAGTAAAGAGGTCAACGAAGAATTGTGAATCGGCCCCATAAACCCGGATAGCTGGTAGAATAGCCATTCCATTTGATGAGGAGGTCGGCGCAGTGGCCGCGGTCAAGTTCCTTGTGAGTGCATTCAGCTACCTGTTCGAGGGCCTGCTGGCCCTTTTCCTGACGGCCATCGCCGGTTTGGCCCTGGCATCCGGCGCCCCACTGCATCTGGGGATGCTGCCGTGGACTGGTTCCACGCTCGATTATGTTCTGCTCTTCGGCGGCCTGTGCGGCATCACCGCCGTGATTCTCGCCGTTCTGGGCAAACTCCGGCCGCTGTTCTTTGTCTGGACCCTGGTGGTCGTGTTTTTCATGATCAAGGGGTACATTTTTGGCGGGTACCGCTTCGATCCGGCCAGCGCGAAGACCGCGGGCTATCTGCTGCTGGCCGCGCTGCTGAGTGTGCTGGGCGGCTGGTTCCAGATGTTTCGCCGCGCGGACCGCCGGTTCTGAGCCCGCCGATGTATCGCGCCGTCATCTTCGATCTCGGCAAGGTGCTGGTTCACTTCGATTTCAAGCGCGGATTCCGCGCCCTGGAAGGGCTCTGTCCCTACACCGCCGCCGAGATCCCCAAACGCATCGGCACTACTGACCTGGTGGAACGGTTCGAAACCGGCCTGGTGGAGCCACGGGACTTTGTTGCCCAACTCTCCGCCATCCTGGGTGTGCAGATGGGCTACGAGCAGTTCTGCGGAATCTGGAGTAGTATCTTCACCGAAACGCTCATCCCCGAGGCCATGCTGGAGGGACTCGCGGCACGCTATCGCCTGGTGTTGCTCTCCAACACCAACGCCATCCATTTCGACTCCATCCGCAGCCATTACGCACCGCTTCTGCAGCACTTCCACCAACTGGTTCTGTCCTACGAAGTGAAGGCTATGAAGCCCGATCCGGCCATCTTCCGGGCCGCCATCGAGGCGGCCCGTTGCCAGCCCGAAGAGTGCTTCTATACCGATGACATTCCCGCCTATGTGGCCGGCGCGCGCGCCTTGGGAATCGACGCCGTGGTGTTCCAATCGGCAGACCAGATCAAGCGCGAACTGGCCGCCCGCAACATTCAATGGAAATAAAAAAGCCGGGCCCATAAAGGACCCGGCGAGGGCACCTGAAGCCCACCTCGGAGGTAGCAGGCTTCAGGGTGGAGGGGGCTTGTTACGCCAGCAAACCGCCGTGTCCCAAGCACGCTACTTCCCAACCCGTGACGTGATAGCGTGCCAGCAGTGGAGGCAGAACCAGATCCACTACGTTCGGCTTGGCGGACCGGAAGCATCCGGGAGCGGAGATGATCGGTACCTCGTCTTTGTAGGAGAGCAACAGGAGATTCCCCGGTTCCACGGGCGCCAGGAAACGTTCCACCGTTCCTCCCACCCGCAGCATGGCCTGACCGATCACGTCTTCCGGACCCGCCGGCGCGGTGGTGGATGCCACCAGAATCACGCACGGCTTCGACCGGAGGAGGTGTTGCATACAACGGGCGACGGAGTTCTCATCCTCTGTGCATGCTAAAACGAAATTCGCATTCACGCCGAAGCGTTCCAGCCTCTGGCGCATGATGTTCTCGAACAACTGCCGGGCACGCTCCCCACTAATCGGATCAGTGTAGAGAACACCAACACTCGGGGTGCGGACGGGCCGGGCCTGCAGAATCGGGCCTCGCTCTTTCAGAATTCCGATGACCGCTTCGAGTTGCTCTTTGGCTACCGCGAACGGAGCGCTCTTTACGGTTGCAATGCGTTGTCCAGCAACGGCATAGCTGAAGTTCAGCGCCGTGGCGATGACCACGCTAGCGGTACTGTTGATGGCCTTCAGAAGCTCATCGTCCACCAGCAGGCAGCAGTTTTCGGTAGCCAGCAGATTGGCGCGGCCTCCGGCTGCCAGGCGGATTTCAAAGCTCCCGCAGCCCATTTCGCTAGCCACCTGGCAAACTGCATCGTCTTCGCCGATTTCGCCGTCTTCCAACTCGGTGACCCAAATGGTCTCCATGCCTTCAGATTCCAGTACGCGGACGTCTTCGTCGCTGATTACATGGCCTTTGGCGAGCAGTTTTTTGCCGCCTGGCCGGAATACGGTACAGCAGAGTACTCTGCCGGTGGAAGCTTTCACGTCAACGGTTTGTGCTTTCATTTTTGGCGCCCTCGTTACCCGGATGGATCAATTTAAGGCTTGTTTATCCTTAAACAGAATCATACATCCGGTACCTGTTGAAAACACGGTCTAATTCTGCGGTCTTTTGTGGGGAGTGATGGGAATCCCTACTTTGAGGGTATTTACTTCAGGGATAAGGGGGTAGGAATCTGGATGAACCGATCGTCCGCCGATGCCGTATGCACCCACTGCTGCGGCTGCGATTCGGACCAATGGTCCGGCCGTAACACCTGCAAAACAGCTACTTCGTCGCACGCCGAGAATTTCGGACACCGCAGGCAATCCTTCCAGGCCTTGAGCGGAAGCACGCCTCGTTCGACGACATGGAAACCTACCCTGTTGAAAAATTCAACAACATAAGTGAATGCAAACACCACATCCAGTTCGTATGTGCCCGCTTCGCGCACCAGCGATTCCACCAGAATGCGCCCCACACCCTTAGTCTTGGCATGTTCACGCACAGCCAGCGAGCGGATCTCGCCCACCGTGGGACTGTAAAAATGCAGCGCCCCGCACCCCAGCAATTCCGCGCCCTGCATCACTACAATGAAGTCGCGGATGGCTTCGGACATTTCGAATTCCGTGCGCGGCAGCATGATCCCCCTGGCAGCGTAGGAGTTGATCAGGTCTAGAATCAGCGGGATGTCGCGCATCACCGCCTTCCGCACGGTGAGCGGCTGCCCGCCCGCAGGCGCATCCACGAAGGAATCCGCAAACAGTGCGCTGATCATGCCGCTTGACCCTCCTGCAAAACGATGCGGGTGCCGGCCGCCTCGCCGGCCAGCAGCCGGCCCAAAATGTTCTCCGCGGCGCCGGGCGCAATCCGCACCTCGCCCACCCCGGCCCGCAGCGCGTCCAGCGCGGCGTTCAACTTGGCCTGCATACCCCCGGTGGCGATACCCGCGGCAATCAGCTCTTCGCTTTCCCGCGCCGTCAACAACCGGCGCACCTGTTTCGAGCCATCCATCACGCCTTCCACATCCGTCAAAAAGATGAGTTGCCCCGCGCCGAAAGCCGCGGCGCAGGCTACCGCCATCTGGTCCGCATTCACGTTGTAGATGGCGCCCTGCCGGTCGCCCGCCACGCACGCCACCACCGGGACGAATCCATTGCCCACAAGCAGGTGCAGCAGCGCCGGGTTGGACTTTGTGACGCGGCCTACTGCGCCCAGCGCCGGATCCATCTGCTCCGCCTCCACCAGGCAGGCGTCGATCCCGGTGAGCCCCACGGCCAACGCGCCGGCGCGGTTAAGGCTGGCCACCAGTTCGTGATTCACCGTGCCGGCGAACACCTTCAGCACCGCATCGATCGTTTCCGGCCCGGTGACCCGCAGCCCGTTCACGAACAGGCTCTCGACGCCGCGTTCCGCCAGGTAGCGGGTCATTTGCTTTCCGCCGCCGTGGACCACCACCATTTCGACGCCCTGCCGCTGCGCCTGCGCGATCTCCCGCGCCAGCCGCGCGCGCGATTCCGGCGCATCCAGCAACGTCCCGCCCAACTTTACCAGCACCTTCACAGCAGCCCCCCGGTTTCGGCAAATCCCAACATCAGGTTCATGTTCTGTACCGCCTGCCCGGCGGCGCCCTTCACCAGGTTATCGATGGCGCTCACCACCACGGCGCGGCCCGTGGCAGCGTCGAAGGTCAGGCCGATATCGCAGAAATTGGTGTGCGCCACGGCGTGCAGGTCCGGCACCCGCCCCGCGCGGTACAACCGCACGAACGGCTCGCCCCGGTACCGCTGCTCGTAGATGGCCAGCAGGTCTTCGGCGGCATGCACGCCTAGGGTGCGAAAGTAGATCGTCTCCAGAATTCCGCGGTCCACCGGGATCAGATGCGCCGTAAAGCTGAATTCGCGCTCCTCCAGACCGGAGGTCAGCAGGACCTCGGGGACGTGCCGGTGCTTGAGGATCGAGTAGGCCGAGAAGTTCCCCGTCACTTCGCAGAAGCTGGTGGTGAGACTGGCCTTGCGCCCCGCCCCGCTGACGCCGGATTTGGCATCGCACACAATCCCCGCAGCGCGATCCACCACGCCGGCTTCGATCAGCGGCCGGATGGCCAGATTAGCGGCGGTCGGATAGCAGCCCGGGTTGGAAACCAAGCGGGCCGCGGGAATGCGCTCGCGGCAGAATTCCGGAAGCCCATAGGCCGCCTCCGCCAGCAGTTCCGGCTGCGTGTGCGCGGCTTTATACCACGCGGCGTAGTTTTCGACAGTCCGAAGCCGGAAAGCGCCGCTCAGATCCACCACCCGGCGGTCCAAAGCCAGAAGCTCCGGCGCCAGTTCCATGGAAACTTCCGGCGGAGTGGCCAGGAAGACCAGAGCAATCCCTTCCGCTTTAATGATTTGCGGGTCGCAGGGGATGACGGCCGGCCCGGAGGGATGGAGCAGGCCGGAATGTCCCCCGGTGTCCGCGCGGTGCTCCAGTAGCACCGGTTCCACCTCGGGGTGGCGCACCAGAATGCGCACCAGCTCCGCCCCGCTATACCCGCGATATCCGACGACTCCCACTTTGAGTGCCATGTGTATTTATTCGCCGCTATGAATAAATATACCACAAGGACTGGATGGTAGTGTCCACAGGCAAGTGAACACTACCGACCGGATGGGTAGTGTTGGTCAAGCATTCATCCTAAAAAGAGCGGTTGCCGTCGTCGATTATGCCGTGTTGAATCCGAGGGGCGGACTGTCTACCGCTGGCGTTAGCGGAAAGGCTCGGACGACGGCGAGCAGGATAAGACGCCATCGCTCCACAGACTTCAACTGCTCCGTGATTGATCGAATATAACTCAGGAAGCCGGCCACGGCCTTCACCGCCGCCTGGATCTTGGTGGCCTCGGCGTGCAGGCTGGTCAACGTCACCGTGGATTGATTGCTGTGGCTGGTTTTGCGTCCGATGGCGTGCAGCAATAGCGGTCGTGTGGTAATCGCTTCGGCACGTTTGTTGGGATTCGACAGGCGTGTGAACAAACTCCACCAGTTGTAAACCAACGCGACGAACAAGGTCATCATCTCGCTGCGCGCGTGATCGTGCGTCGTGAAGCCCAGCCAGCCCCACTGGTTCTTCAACTCGTCAAAATTGTTCTCCGCGTCGCCCCGGTCCCGGTAATGTTGGGCCAACGTGAAGATCTCGTCTTCCAGGGTCGTCACCAGCACGGCGTATTCATAGAGCACCGTGCCTCCTTGCATCCAACCCATTTCCAGTTCCAACTGCGCCTTACGGCGTCGGCCTTTCCCCTTCCGCCTCGCCACCACCAGGTCTTCCGGCAAGGGCCGGCGCAAGATAATTATCCGGCGCTTCTTCGTCCAGCCGGCCAACCGCACTTCGCTCCAAGTCCCCTCCCAGCCTTGGCCGGCAGATTCCCATTGGTCCATGGCGAAGCTGCCTGCCAGGAGTTCCTTGATCTTGGCGCTTTGGCGAATCTTGAATAAATACGGCTGGTCGCGCTGTTCGGCCTCCTGCATCATCCGCTCGCTGCCCCAACCGATATCGCCTCGCACAAAGACTGGTCGACACGCCTGTGGCAAGGTATCGAAATAGGCCCAGAAACCCGGCTGCGCGTGGCTGGACGCGGCTTCATTGCCCGCTTGCACTTCCGCCCCTAAAACCAAACGCAACTGGGCGATCAGGTAGGTGTGTACCACATGCGACGGCCGTCCTGGCTTGGTAGGGTTGTAGCCCTTCACAGCCTTCTCTTGTTTGCCATACAACGGCTTTACCGTACTGTCCAGATCCATCACCCAGGCATGTTCCAACAGGGGTTCATAGGTTTGCCGGAGATGCCGCCTTAACCATTGCAGCGTGTCCTCTGGCGGGGCCTGCTTAAACGCGCCTCGGGCCGAGTCTTCGCTCATCACCTTGCGCATCCCCAGCAATTCTGGATTGACCCCGTCCCCGCGCAGACCGGTGATGTGCGCATAGCGCGACTGTCCCGCCAGTACACTCATCAGCAACGTGCCCAGAACGTCCACCAGGCCCGGCGCGTTGGGGCTCGTATATCGTAACGGACAATCCGCCACCAATGCATCCCAGCGGCCGGAGGTCTTTAGGAAATCGATGAAGACCGGCATCTGGCCCATGGCCGTCACTGCCGCCGAGTCGTCCCAGCGGATCCGCACCTTGCCGGCGTAGGTTTCCACCGTGCAGTTCTCCGCTTCCGCTACCTCACCAGCTTTTTCAAGCTCACCCATTGGGTGAGTTGTTTCCACCGACTTGTCGAACGACATGTCCCTTTTTAACAAAGACTTGTGCTCTTATGCGCGGAATCCAACTGCGGTTTTTCGGTTCATCATTGTGACGAGGTCATTGCCCTCGCTACCATCAAGTTAGGGGCAACGTTGGATGGAGACGAAGAGTTTAAATTGAGAGTCAAGAGCTAAGTGCTTTTGAATTGCTTATGGAAGATAATTCGTTCGATCTGACCGGAAAGCTGTCGGATTTCGGCAGGGCTTTTTGCCGTCTTGAGTTGCTGGAGCAAGGCCAACAGTGCGCTGTCGGAAGTGTCCATGACGGGGATGCCACTGCCCGCCTTCCGCTTCGCCCACCGCGCCTGTACCGCCTTCCGTGCGCTCTCGCTCCTCTGCTCAGGGGTCAGCTTAGCGGCGCGTGCAGGACCGCCTCTCTTTCCGCCCTTCCGCCCGAGAGCTACGGCGGCCGCATTCTTTCTTGCAGTCTTTGCCGGCACACCTCTACTATACGTGAGCGGTCACGAGATTACAATTACGTGAGCGGTCACGTATAATGCCGAAAATCAAAAAGCCGCCACCCCCCGGAATCCTGAATCACCTGATTAAGCGCTTCCGCGAGGGTCGGATCCAAGAGTCTGATTTTCTCGAATTGAAGCACTGGTTGGAATCCGACCCTGACGTCCCGCAAGGCAAGTGGTACAAGCGGTTCAAGACCGGCACGCTGGCTGGAACCGGCGAAAGGCCTTTGACCTTTCTGGCCCGCGGTATGGCCGTCCAGGGCGAAGAGATCGAATAGCTGTGCCGTCAATTGAGATTATCTGCGTTGCCCAGCTCGCCCCGCTCACTTTCGACGATCTGTCGATTGCCGTCGAGAGTGGAACCGACCTGAAGTCGCATCGCATTCCGAAGGCGCTGTTTCAGAGAGATTTCGCAGCTCCGAAAGGGTGCATTTACCACCTCGGCAATCCTGACCTGAAGACTCGAAGGAGCGGCAGAGTCTTCTTCGCCTACGGCCTTCTCAGCGATCGATCCCGTTCCGCAGTCGAGTTTCTGGAATTCCGCCCGGAGTTCATACCGGCCACGCATGATCTGCTTGCGTCCCTCATGGAGTCCTCGCCAGTTCATCGGCTGCTGTTCACCAGCGATTGGCAGTTCGGACCGCGGCGACCCTTCCGTTCACCCCTCGTGACCCTCGACGAATTCTGGTCGCTGCACGATTCACACCGCCTGCGGATCAATGCCGCTTATCCAATCCAGCGCTGATAGCGGGTTTGGTGTGTGGCTCCCCTGCTGGTTAGCCTGTCGCTTCGCCTACCGCTCCGCTACCGAGCGCTGCGCCAGTTCGCCGAACAAAGGAAGCGAATAGGCCTCGTCGTGCGATGCTTTCACCATCATGAAAATGGACGCCCCGATCAGCACAAGCTGCACCAGGCGATACAGGTGAAGATCGTTGGGCACCAGCCAGAACATGGGGCGGATCACAAAATCGGCAATCAGCGTCGCCACAAACAGGTAGATCCCCTGAAAGGCGTGGAACCGGACCGCACGATCGTTGCGGAACTTCACGGAGGCCAGCGCGATCACGGCACAGATCCAGCCGATGGCGGGAACATAGCAGAGGATCGACGCCGTCCGCGGCGACATCCCGGACAGCGGATCGTGCTGTACCGAGCCGGTTGGCGGACCCGCGGCGCCTCCCCCGGGCTGACGCCTGCCGCAGCGGCCGCAATAGATATCGTGGTCCCCGACCGAGTTTCCGCACTGGCTGCAAAAAGGCATCCGCTATCTGATACGCTTCCAAGGCTCAATCTGTTCCGGCAACTCCGCCATGCTACCATTTTGGCAAATGAGAGCGCTGCTACCAGGCATCCTGCTCCTGGCAATCGCAACCACCCTTCCCGCCGCGAAGGTGCTGGAAATCTATTCAATCGACGTGGAGGGCGGCCAGTCCACCCTGCTGGTCTCTCCCACCGGGCAATCCCTGCTGATCGACGCCGGATGGCCGGGGATGAACCACCGCGATGCCGGCCGGATCGCCGCCGCGGCCAAGGCGGCAGGCGTCCACAAGATCGACTACCTGCTGATCACCCACTACCACACCGACCACGTGGGCGGCGTGCAGGGACTGGCCAAGCGCATGCCTATTCTGAATTTTGTGGACCACGGCCCGCAGACCGAAACCGGCAAAGACGCCGGGATTCTGTTCAACGAATACACCTCCTTTCGCGACAAAGGCAACCACATCGTGGTCAAGCCCGGCGACACCATTCCCATCAAGGGCATCGACGTGGAAGTGCTCTCTGCCGCCGGCGAGGTGATCGCCTCGCCGCTGCCCGGCGCCGGCCAGCCGACCCCGGAGTGCGCCGGTTACGCCCGGCCCCCGGCGGACCGCACAGAAAACGGCCAATCGGTCGGCGTCCTCATCACCTTCGGCGCCTTCCGCATGCTGGACATGGGCGACCTCACTAAAGACCGCGAATACGACCTGGTGTGCCCCAATAACAAGATCGGCTCGTTGACCTGTTTCTGGTCTCGCACCACGGCACCAATCCCTCCAACTCCCTGCCCTTCATCCGTGCCATTGTGCCGCGCGTGGCCCTCATGAACAACGGCCCCCAGAAGGGCGGCGATCCGGAAGTCTGGCAGACCTTGCGGGATACCCGCGGCCTGCTCGACCTGTGGCAACTCCATTACGCCGTGAACAGCGACAAAGCCCACAACTCCCCCGACGCCTTCATCGCCAACGTGGACACAGTCTGCCAGGCCAAATGGATCAAAGTCACGGCCGAAAAGAACGGCACCTTCCACGTGGTGAACAGCCGCGACCAGTTCCAGAAGACGTATGTGAAGAAGTAAGAGGGGACCGGCCAGGAGGCCTGTCTTACTTCTTCTTCGCCGGAGGCGGAGGAGGCGCGCCTTCCTTCGTCTTGCTCTCGTCCAGCGGCGCCGGCGTATCGACGTTGGTGTCGTACTTGATGACGGCGTCGGCGGAGTACTTGCGGTAGATGCGAAACTCCTTGTCGTTCTTCGACCAGTAGTCGCCCATATTGCCCGTCATGGTGGCCTTCAGCGGCAGCAGGAAAGTCTGGCCGGAAATGTCCTGATAGTCATAGTCCAGAATGTCCTGGGTGCTCTTCACCGGGAAATCGGCCGGCATATCCTCGGCCTCCACAATGAGGCGCATCACGGCATGAGTGGTCGGGTCTACCGCGACCAGGCCACGGTAAGCGGCAATGATGCTCTGATTGTTGTCTACCGTGATCCGGTACTGCGAGCGCTCCTGCCGCACGTGGAAATTGAACTCCATGACGCGCTGTCCGCGCAGCGTGCCCCAGTGGTCCCATTCGAAGTGCGCCTGCGTGGCGGGCTCGAACAACTCGCGGAGCATGCTGCCGAAATCGCCGAAGGATTCCGACCCGCCCACGCTCTTCCCGCTGTCCCCTACGGGTGTGCTGTTGTGCAGAATCGTCTTGTAGTCTTCCTTCTGGTCGAAATAGCTGAGCCGCTTAGTGACCGTGTCGATGGCCTGCCACCGGGGCGCTTCGCCCGCTACGCCCCATCCGCGCCGGCCGGGAGGCAGCGCGCCGTAGCGCCGGGTGACCTCCGTACAGATGAAGTCGGGCAGGTTCCGGCTATAAGCCAGGGCATACTCGCGCGCCGCGTCGAGTGCGGCGGCCTGTTCTTCGGCCGAAGGAGGCGGAATCGGTTTCGGCTTTTCCGGTTCCACGATCCGGGCTTCGCTCATGCTGTGCGACTGGTCCCGCAGCGCCTCCAACTTTGCCATCGTCAACGGCCCGATTCGCAACTCCCCCTGCAGATTCTCGATCGTGCGATCTTCCAGCTTGTCGGTGAGCTTCACCTTGGCAAGAAATTTGGCGATCTCCTGATCGGAATATTGCCGGCTCTGATCGCTGTAGGCATTGCGCAGGAATAGGATCAGTTTCTGAACTGACATGGTCTGACCCATCGCAGCCAGGCAGACCGCGAGAAAAGCAGCCAGAAGGCGGGAACGCATACGTTTTTATTTTCGCACGGCTGGAATCAATGCTTCACGGGTGGGGTCGCCGTCAGGTCGCCGTCGTATTTGATGAGAGCGTCCGCCGAATATTTCCGGTAGACGCGGAATTCCTTGTTGTTTTTGGTCAACCGGTCGCCCGCATTCATGAGGATCTCGGCCTTCACCGGCAGCAGAAACGTCTGGCCCGAAAGATCCTCGTAATCGTACTCCAGGATGTCGGACGCGCCCTTTAAGGGAAAATCGGCCGGAATGTTCTCGGCGATCACGGCAATGCGCATCACCACGTGAGTCGTAGGGTCCACTTCGAACCAGCCATGGTAAGCCGTCACGATATCGCGGCTTTTTTCCCACATCAGGTGATAGCGGGAATTCTCCAGCGCCACGCGATAGTTGAAAGTCATCACGCGCTGGCCGTGCCAGGTATGCCAGGCGCCCCATTCGAACGAAGCCGCGGTGACCGGTTCGAACACCTGGCGCATCATGCTGCCGAAATCGCCGAAGCTCTGCGAACCGCCCGCGCTTTTCACGTCCTGATTGGTGGAGACGGAGTTGTTGACCATCACCAGTTTGTAGTCTTCCTTCTGTTCGAAGTAGCTCAGGCGCTTGGTGAGTTCGTCGCGCTTCCGCCAGTCGGGCGATCCCACCGTGACAGGCGGCGCGTCGTAGCGGCGCTCTACTTCCAGGCAGATGAAGTCCGGCAGATTCTGGCTGTAGCTCAGGGCATACTTGCGGACATCTTCCAGAATGGCCTTTTGCTCTTCGGGCGACGGAATGGGGATCGGACGCAGCACCGGCGGGGGAGCAGGCGCCGCCGCAGCCGGCAGGTTTTGCGATTGATCGCGCAGCCTGCGCAGCACCGCCATGGTTTTCGGCCCCAGCCTTAACTGCGCCTGCAACTCCTCCAGCAGACGGTCCTCGAGCCGCTCGGTGAGCTTCACTTTCGTCAGGAACCCGGCCAGTTCCGCATCGCCGGCTTTATGCTGCGGATCGGTGGCGATGCTTTTGAGCGCGGCGGATAGCCTGGCAACGGTGTAAGTCTGGCCCGCCGCCGTCAGGCACATGGCAAACAGCAGGGCCAAAATGCGGCAACGCATGTCTCATTCTCGCATGTTCTAACGGTAGCTCTTGTCGTCGAGTTTAGTAAGGTCCAGGCTGTCCGGCAGTATCCCCACGGTGACGATGGCGAAGGTGAAGACAGTGGTGCCGGGTTCCAGATGTCCGCCGAATGCCTTGTCCGGATTGGCCAGAGTCACGTGCGCGTGGATCTTACCGTTCATGATGTAGCCGTTCATCCCAATCAGGTCCGCGGGCGCTGTGGGATCCTTGACGAACATATTCTTCGAGGGGAAGGTGCGGTTACTGACCTGGTGCACCTGGTAGCCGCGCACCGAACCTGCGCCGGACAGGATGACGGCGTTTTTGATCTTGTTCTGCTTCACCATTTCCTGCAACCCCGCCAGCAGATCGGTCCGGTATTTGAAACGGAATATCAGCACGCGCTCAAACTGCGAAGGGACGGCGTAAACGTCCGGCACCGCCGCGCTATTCTCCCGGGCGTCCGCGGCGCCCGTGGAATTGGTCACCTCGTGGCGGGTTTCCTGGGCCCATCCCAGCGGCAGCAAGAGGCAGAAGATCACGAGTAATCGCATGAGATCAGCTTGCCACATCCATATGCCTGCGACAGATGGCACGCTGCTTGCTGCGTTGTGCCACCGGAGGCAAATATGAAGTACGTATGCATTCTCACGCTGCTGGTTGGCTGCGCCGCCTGCAACCGGCAGCACAATGCCAGCCCCGCTGCCGGCAAAGCCGCGCCGGTGGAAGCGCCTGCAGCCTCGGCCGCCTTGCAGTCCGATCCGACTACTCCATCGGAGCCGCCGGTGACCGGCGAACCGGCCGATGCTCCGCCGCGTGAGGTACCTGCATTAACGATTCCCGCCGGAACGCGGATTCGGGTTCGCCTGGGTCAGACCCTGGACACAAAGTACAGCCGTCCCGGAGAGCGCTTCGTGGCTCACCTGGACGCTCCCATCGCTGCCGGAAATCGCGTGGTGCTGCCCAGAGGCACGGAGTTCCGGGGCCACGTGGTAGAAGCCAGGAACTCGGGCAGGTTGAAAGGACGGGCCTCCCTCGGTGTGACTTTGGATTCCTTCCGTCTGAACGGGGCTACCTACCAAATTGCCACTGCGGCCGACCTGCGCTCCAGCCGCTCGCACAAAAGGCGCAACCTGGCGATCATCGGCGGCGGATCGGGCGTGGGGGCGGCCATCGGCGCCATAGCGGGCGGCGGGGTGGGCGCCCTGGTCGGCGCGGGAGCGGGCGCGGCGGCAGGCACTACCGGTGCTTATGTCACCGGCAAGAAGAATGTCCGGCTTCCGGCAGAGACGCCTCTTTCCTTTACCCTGCACCGCGCCGTAACCGTGCGGGGATAGACATTACTGCCATGTAAGAACTGCCCGCCGGCCGGACGGCCATCGCGGCGTGAGGTGGCTGGAATCAAGCGTTTATCGGGGGTGGCAGGCCAGTTGCCCTTGAATGGGCGATGCAGCTTTACGTGGTCAGGAAAGGAAACATCATTAATGCGGAACATTCTTAGCCATTGGCAAGTCATCCCGGCCGTTGCCCTTATGGCGATGGCGGCTGGCCCCGCCGCCTGGCGTGCGAATGCGGGCGAATGGAATAAAAGAACCGTCCTCACCGTCAATCAACCGATCGAGGTGGCGGACACGGTATTGCAACCCGGTAAGTACGTCCTTCAGCTTCCTAATGGAACCGGCGATCGTCACGTGGTATTGGTCTATAACGGCGATCAAACCCACCTGATTGAAACCGTGATCACAGTTCCTGCGGAACGTCTGCAAGTAAGAGGACATACACAGTTTTCCTTCTGGGAAACGCCTCCCGGAACTGCCAAAGCGTTGCGCGATTGGTATTATCCAGGGGATAACTTCGGCCAGGAGTTTCCTTACCCGAAACATCCCCAACAGTTAGCGATGCTGGAGAAGCCGGCTACCACGACGAGTGCCGCTGTAACTCCGCCGGCTCAACCGGCGACTCCGGCGGAACAGCCCGCCCCCGGTACGGATACTAGCGAGACGGCTCCGCCTCCGCCACAGCCCGCGCCGCCGGTAACAGATAACGAACAGACCCAGGCCCCGGCGGCTGCCAGTGACCAGACGCCGCCCCCGGCCCAGACTAAACCAGCCCCGAGGGAGCTGCCGAAAACGGCAAGCCCTTATCCGTTGGTAGGAATTTCCGGTGCACTACTGCTAGGCTTCGCCGGCATGCTCCGTCTGAAACGCGCAGGAGCGAAGTAAGTCATCCGGACCGATAAAATAAATGAAATGACACGGCGTACGGTAACTCGATACTTATTAGTTACTGGCGCCGTTTCTTATTTTTCGCGTCTTTTCGCGTCACAGGATTTCGTATTGCGCAGCGACGTGCGCCTGGTCCTTCTGGATGTCAGCGTCAAGGATCCGCATGGAGCCTTTGTCGATAACCTCACTCGGGAGAACTTCCGGATCCTGGAAAACGGCGTCCCTCAGCGTATCACTGTCTTCGACAAGGAAGATGCGCCGGTCACTCTGGGATTGCTGATAGATGAAAGCGGCAGCATGACCCCCAAGCGCAACGAGGTGCTTGCCGCGGCGGGCGCGCTCATCGGGACCTCAAATCCACGGGATGAAATTTTCGTGCTGAACTTCAATGACTCCGTAAAACCGGGTCTGCCCGCAGGTACCCTATTCTCCGATAATGCCGCGCAACTCCGCGCGGCCCTGTATCGCGGCGTGCCCACCGGCCGGACCGCCTTGCACGACGCGGTGATGGACGGTTTGAAACAGCTTGACCTGGGCCGCCGTGGCAGAAAGGCCCTGGTGGTAATCAGCGATGGCCGCGATACGATCAGCCTGCATTCGCGCGTTCAGATGATGGCCGCGGTGGAAGACAGTCTCGCCACTATTTTCACCGTCGGGTTATTCGACCCCAGCGAGGGCGACAGCGACCCCGGGATTTTGCGGCGTCTGGCCGGCGTCACGGGCGGCGAATCATTCTTCCCCGAACAGCCATCCGGGATGACCGCGGTTTGCCAGCGGATTGCCAAAGAGATCCGGCAGCGCTACACCCTCGGTTACGCCCCTTCGCCCGAAAATCATGGCGCCCTGCGGCATATTCAGGTGCGGGTCTCAGCGCCCGGCCGACCCGCATTCAGCGCCCGCACACGCACCCGGTACCGTTATGACCAACACGGCGATTCGAACCATCAGTAATGTCGCGATCCTGGCCGGCTTCTTTTGCGTGGGAGTCTGGGGCTGGTCCGTGGTCCACCGGTTGGCCTATGAGGACCGGGAAAACCAGGTTTTCGACCAACAACTTCGCGATTCCCGGGCGGCGTCGCTGCCGGTCGAAGCGCGTTCGCCGGTCAAACAGCCGGCGCCGCAAAGCGTGATTGGCCGCCTGCTGATCCCACGGCTGCATCTGCGCGCCATGGTCAGGGAAGGGACGGATGCCCCCACGCTGGACGTAGCGCTGGGCCATGTGGCCGGGACGGCTTTGCCCGGGGAGACCGGAAACATCGCCATCGCCGGACATCGCGATACCCTGTTTCAGTGCCTGCGTAACGTCGCCAAGGGCGACCGGATCGTGCTCCAGACCACCCATGGCACGTATACTTATCAAGTGGACAGAATCGGAGTCGTCACACCGCGCGACGTGGGCGTGCTGGCGCCAGGCTCCTACTCCGCCCTGACCCTGGTGACCTGCTATCCTTTCCGTTACGTCGGCGCGGCTCCCGATCGCCTGATCGTCAAGGGCCGCCTGGTTTCCGCGCGGTAGCTTCCTCCCCAGGCATGAAACTTTAGTGAAACTTTGGTTTTCAACAGGCATCTGCTGTGATATAGTTTTGCCCTGACCTAGGGAGGGTGACCTTATGTCCACGGTGCGTGATATTGTTCATGATCGCAACCTGTTTCAGGTTGGTGAATTCGATACCGTCGCCCAGGTGGCGCGACAAATGGCGGAGTTGCACGTTGGGGCAATTCTGGTGCTAAATGGGGACAGCCTGCGCGGAATCTTCAGCGAGCGCGATCTCATGAAGCGTGTTGTTCTGGAGCATTTGGATCCGGAAACGACGCCGGTGCGCGCCGTTATGAGCACGAACGTCGTGGCGGTCGATGAACTGGCCAGCCTCGAAGAAGCCATGGAATTGATGCAGAGTCACAATTGCCGCCATCTGCCCGTGACGCGGGGCTCGCGCGTGGTCGGCTTTCTTTCCATGCGCGACCTGATGAATTTCGAACTGGCGCGCAAAACTGAGGAACTTCACCACATGCGGGCTTATATTCACGGCACGTGAGCGTCGGGATCATCATCTTCGGACACGGCTCGCGGATCGAATCCGCCAATGAGTCGGTGCGCGATGCCGCGCGGGAGTTAGCGCGCGCCGGCGGCTTGGAACACGTCGAGCCGGCCTTTCTGGAATTGGGTCAACCGGATCTGGAGGGGGCGGTAGCACGCCTGCTGGCTCAGGGCGTCCGGCGCATTCGCGTGATCCCCTATTTCCTGACCCTGGGTACCCACCTGGAACGCGACCTGCCGCGTATCGTGGCCGCTATTTCCCGCTCTCACAACAGGTTAGAGATTGAGGTAACGGCTCCCTTGGATGGCCATCCGGGGCTGGTAGCTGCGCTTCTGGACCGCGCCAAAGATTGAGCCCGTCCCACTCAGATAATACTTGACAAGATCACACTAAACCTTGATAATGGTCTTGTACTAAATGGCCGCCCCCGGCGGCACGCCATTATTCAATTTCACAAACACTGAGGGAGGCTTTCAGACAATGGGAAAGATTATCGGTATCGACTTGGGGACGACCAATTCCTGCGTCGCGGTGATGGAGGCCGGACAGCCGACCGTCATCGCGAATCAGGAAGGCGCCCGCACCACGCCGTCCGTAGTGGCATTTACCAAGAGCGGCGAGCGACTGGCGGGCCAGGTGGCGAAACGGCAGGCCATCACCAACCCCGAAAACACTGTTTTTTCGATCAAGCGGTTTATGGGACGCCGCTATGACGAAGTCAACGAAGAGATGAAAATGGTCCCTTATAAGGTGGCCCGCGGGGAGAACGGCGATGCCCGTG
Organism: uncultured Solibacteraceae bacterium; assembly: GCA_963835555.1. GTDB lineage: Bacteria > Acidobacteriota > Terriglobia > Bryobacterales > Bryobacteraceae > Sulfopaludibacter. The sequence continues at coordinate 331,593 of CAWIGC010000039.1, forward strand.
TGGATATCCAGGGCAAAAAGTACTCTCCGCCCGAGATTTCGGCTATGATCCTCACCAAGCTGAAGGAGGCCGCCGAATCCTATCTGGGCGAAAAAGTGAGCCAGGCGGTAATCACCGTTCCTGCATATTTCAACGATGCCCAGCGCCAGGCCACCAAGGATGCAGGGAAGATTGCCGGCCTGGAAGTAATGCGCATCATCAACGAGCCCACCGCGGCCGCCCTGGCCTACGGTCTGGACAAAAAGACCAATGAAACCATCGCCGTATACGATTTCGGCGGCGGCACGTTCGATATTTCGATTCTGGAAGTGGGCGATGGCGTGGTGGAAGTGAAGTCCACTAACGGGGACACCCACCTGGGCGGCGACAACATCGACCAGCGCATCATCGACTGGATCGTGAGTGAATTCAAGCGGGAGAACGGCATCGATCTTTCCAAGGACCAGATGGCCCTGCAGCGGTTGAAGGAAGCCGCCGAGAAAGCCAAGATGGAGCTTTCCACGCTGCTCGAAACCGAGATCAACCTGCCCTTTGTGACCGCCGACGCCACCGGTCCCAAACACCTGCAGATGAAGCTCACGCGGGCGCGTTTTGAACAGATGGTGGAAGACATTCTGCAGCGTTCCATGGGTCCCTGTAAGCAGGCCATGACGGATGCCGGCGTGACGCCGTCGCAGATCAACGAAGTCGTGCTGGTGGGCGGACAGACCCGTATGCCGCGGATTCAGGCTCTGGTTCGCGAGCTATTCAACCGCGAACCGCACAAGGGCGTGAACCCGGATGAAGTCGTGGCGGTCGGCGCGGCGGTGCAGGGCGGCGTTCTGGGCGGCGAAGTCAAGGACGTGCTGCTGCTGGATGTGACCCCGCTTTCCCTGGGCATCGAGACCATGGGCGGCGTGTTCACCAAACTGATCGAGCGTAACACCACCATCCCCACGCGAAAGAGCGAAGTCTTCTCCACCGCGGCGGACAACCAGAACTCGGTAGAGATCAAGGTCTACCAGGGCGAGCGCTCCATGGCGCGCGACAACCGCCTGCTGGGCGTATTCCAACTGGGCAACATCCCGCCGGCGCCCCGCGGCATCCCGCAGATCGAAGTCACCTTCGATATCGATGCCAACGGCATTCTCAACGTAACCGCCAAGGATCGCGGCACCAATAACGAACAGAAGATCACCATCACCTCGTCTTCCGGCCTTTCCAAGGAAGAAGTCGATAAGATGGCCAAGGACGCGGAGTCTCACGCGGCCGACGACCGCAAGCAGCGCGATACCATCGAAGCCCGCAATCGCGCCGACGCCATGGTCTATAACGTGGAAAAGACCCTGAAAGAGCATCGCGCCAAGGTAAGCGATGCCGAAGCCAAGGAAATCGAGGCCGCTCTCGAAGAAACCAAGAAGGCTATGGCGGAAAATGAACCCGACCGCATCAACTCGGCGGTAGACCGGCTCACCACAGCCAGCCATAAGCTGGCGGAAGCCATGTACAAATCCACGGCGCAGACGGGTCCCACTCCGGGCAGCGGCGATGGCGGCGCAGCCTCCGGCGGCGATTCCGGCAAGAAGGACGGCAAAGACAACGTAGTCGATGCCGAATTCGTAGACGTAGACGATAAAAAATAATCAACAGTCCGGATGGGGGTGACGGGTTCTCCAACCGCGCCCCCATTCTCTACCCCGGTACCCACATATGTCTCCTCCCAAGCACGAGTATTACGAGACGCTGGGCGTCCCCAAAAAGGCGTCCTCGGACGATATCCGCAAGGCCTACAGGAAACTCGCGCGCAAATTTCACCCCGATCTCAACCCTGGCGACAAATCGTCGGAAGAGCGCTTCAAGAACGTGCAGGAAGCCTACGACGTGCTGAGCGATGCTAAAAAGCGGCAGATGTACGACCAGTTCGGGTTCTACTCGGAGAACGGCTTCCCCGGCCCGGGAGCGGGCGGCGCGGGGCAGCAGGGTCCGCACCCCGGCATGGATTTCAGCGGCTTCGATTTTAGCGACTTTATGGCTGGCTCGGGGCAAGGCGGGCGGCGCGCCGGGCGCGGCGGCACAGAGACCGGCGGCGGATTCCGCGACATCTTTTCGCAGTTTTTCGGCGGGCGGGGCGAAGCGCGGCAACCGGAGCCCGAAAAGGGCGGCGATCTCGAATATGTGATGCAGATCGATTTCTGGCAAGCTATCAAAGGCACTCAGACGCGCCTGGAAATCACCCGTTACGAGGTCTGCGGAACCTGTCATGGCTCGGGCGCCAGCGGCGCCGGAGAGGTCACCTGTCCGCAATGTAAGGGCACCGGTAATGTGACTCAGATGGCCGGGGCCATGAAATTCAACCTCACCTGTCCGCGCTGCGGCGGCTCCGGCAAGCTACGCAACGCCTGTCCCACCTGCGGGGGCGAAGGCAGAGTGCCATATAACGAGTCGGTGGAGGTGCGGATTCCTCCCGGTGCGCGCTCCGGATCGCGTCTGCGCGTCCCCGGCAAGGGCAACGCCGGCACGCAGGGGGCGCCTCCTGGCGACCTGTACATCACTACCCAGGTGGTCGAGCACCCCTTCTTCAAACGCGATGGCGACAACATCGAAATCAGCGTGCCCATCGCTATCTGGGAAGCGGCTCTGGGCGCCAAGATCGAAGTGCCGACCATCGATGGCCGCACGCTGCTCAAGATCCCCCAGGGCACACAGAACGGCCAGCGCTTCCGTCTGCGCGAAAAGGGCGTGATGAATTCGCGCACCAATGTGCGCGGCGATCAGATTGTGGAAGTGAGCATGGAAGCTCCCGATCCCCGCGACGAGAAGACCCGCGAACTGCTGCGGGAAATGTCCAAGCTGCATCCGGAAGATCCAAGAGCGAAGATCTGGGAGCAGGTCTAAGGGAGAGATCCGACTCATGGCCAAGAAATCCAAAGCTGCATACATGATCTCTGCCGTCGCCGAGCAGTATGCCATTCATCCGCAGACGCTGCGGCTCTATGAGCGCGAAGGCTTGCTGAAACCTTCCCGCAGCGACGGGAACACGAGGCTCTATACCGATGACGACCTGGAGCGCCTGGAGGTGATCCTGCACCTGACGCGCGATTTGGGAGTGAACCTCGCCGGCGTCGAGATTATCCTGAACATGCGCGAGAAGATGGGCGAGATGCAATTGCAGATTCAAGAATTCATCGCCACTTTGAACCGCGAACTGGCGGCTCGCACCGCGCGAGCCCCCATCCCGGAAGAGCACAACGCGCTGCTTCCCGTCGTCAGCCTGCGTGCTCCTTCCGCGTCCAACCGCCGCAAGGGATAGCGCGACATTGCGGAGCGGCAGAGGCGGGCCGTTACAATAGTCCCGATGAACCGGCTTGATGAATTGCGCCGCCGCCATGCCGCCGCCGAGCAGGGCGGAGGACCCGAGCGCCGCGAGCGCCAGCACAAAGAGGGCAAGCTATCCGCCCGCGAACGCATCGAACTCCTGCTCGACGAAAATACATTTGAAGAGCTCGACAAGCTGGTCACGCACCGCTGCCGCGACTTCGGCATGGACGACCAGAACGTGCCGGGCGACGGCTTCGTCACGGGCTATGGGCGCATCGAGGGCCGCCTGGTCTACGTCTTCGCCCAGGATTTCACGGTATTCGGCGGCTCCCTTTCCGAGACCAACGCTCAGAAGATCTGCAAGATCATGGATCTCGCCCTGAAGACCGGCGCGCCTGTGATCGGCCTGAACGATTCCGGCGGCGCGCGGATTCAGGAAGGCGTGGTGTCGCTGGCCGGGTATGCCGATATTTTCCTGCGCAATACGCTGGCTAGCGGCGTGGTGCCGCAGATTTCCGCCATTATGGGACCGTGCGCGGGAGGGGCGGTCTACTCGCCCGCCATCACCGATTTCGTCTTCATGGTGGATCACACCAGTTACATGTTTGTCACCGGCCCGGACGTCATCAAGACGGTAACGCATGAGGATGTGACCAAGGAAAAACTGGGCGGCGCCGCAACTCACAATTCCGTCAGCGGCGTGGGCCATTTCACCGCGGCCGATGACGGCGACTGTCTGCGCATGATCCGCGAACTGCTCAGCTACCTGCCGCAGAACAACCGCGAAGACGCGCCACGGCGCGCCACGTCCGACCCGGCGGACCGCATGGATGCGGCGCTGGACACAGTGGTGCCGCGGGAATCTTCGCTCCCCTACGACATCAAAGACGTGATCCACCGCGTGGTGGATGACGGCGAATTTTTCGAAGTCCACGAGCACTGGGCCAGAAACATCGTGGTGGGTTTCGCCCATATGGATGGCCGGTCCATCGGGATCGTGGCCAATCAGCCGGCGTTTTTGGCGGGCTGCCTGGATATTGCGTCATCCACCAAGGGCGCGCGTTTCGTACGATTCTGCGACGCCTTCAACATTCCCATCCTCACATTCGAAGACGTGCCGGGGTTCCTGCCGGGCACGGAACAGGAGTTCGGCGGCATCATCCGGCATGGCGCCAAGCTGCTGTTCGCGTATGCCGAAGCCACCGTGCCGAAAATCACGGTGATTACGCGGAAGGCTTATGGCGGCGCGTATTGCGTGATGGGCTCGAAGCACATCCGCACGGATATCAACCTGGCATGGCCCTCGGCGGAGATCGCCGTCATGGGGCCGGAAGGCGCGGTGAATATCGTATATCGCCGCGAACTGGCAGCCGCCGCGGACACTGCCGCCGCCCGGCAGCAAAAAGTAGATGAGTTTCGCGAGCGGTTCGCCAACCCGTTCGTGGCTGCCGAGCGCGGCTATGTGGATGACGTGATCGAACCGCACGAGACGCGCCCCCGCGTGATTCGCGCCCTGCGCATGCTGGAGAACAAGGTAGACACCATGCCGCGCAAGAAGCATGGCAACATACCGCTCTGAGACCAGCGACATGCTGCTTATCCGAAGTCTGCGATACCGGACTGTTCATCGCTAATCGAAAGCGTCCAGTCTGTCGGCGATTCGCGCTTTCATCGTGACCGGGTCGGGATCGAAGCGATATTGCGCCTCGTGGGGGAGCAGTGCCCGGATCGCCTGCATGGTATGAGGAGGAGCGGTCACATCGAAGCCCAGAACCCCGGTGAGCAGCACGCCGGTCTGGACCAGTTTTTCCAAATCGACAGCAGCGGCGCACGGCGGGTTGTGATGGGTGGCGGCCACACGTTTTACTTCCTCGGGGAGTCCCCATTTGACGGCCAGCCACGCGCCCGCCTGGCAGTGATCGATCCCAAACACCTGCCGCTCCTGCTCCAGCGGGTCAGCACCGGCCACAGGCTTGGTGATAAGTTCCGAGTACCGGCGCGGGTGAACCACAAAGAGGGCCAGGCGCCCGATATCGGCGAGCAGGCCCGCAGTATAGGCGCGGTCGTCACGGCCTTCCGACGCGGAACACGCAATGGAAAGCTCTTCACAAACGATGGCGCAGGCCAGGCTGTGACGCCAGATTTCACGTAGCAGATCCATCCGCATGGCGGTGCGGAAGAAGGACTTCATGGACGCCGCGAGAACAAAACGGCGGGTTTCGTCGAATCCTAGAAATACCAGCGCCTGCTGAATACCGCTGATGCGCGTGGGCACCGCATAAAGCGGCGAATTTACGATGCGGAGCAATTCGGACGAAAGTGCGGCATCGGCACGGATCAGTCCCGCGATCTCGGCCATGCGGGCGTCGTCGCGCGACAACACGCGCAGTACCTTGGTGGCAATCCCGGGAAACTGCGGGAGTTGCTCCAGGTCTTGAAAATGATCGTCGGGGAGCATCGTTACATTGACCTGTACCATCTATCGGCGCGGAAAGCGGTTAGCAGTAGGGTGATTCGATTCCTCTATCCCCCGCCGTCGCGCGGTCCAAAAGCAACGCTATCGAGGCGGCCTTATCCCCCAACTTCCGCACAACCCAACTTCCGCATTTGACAATGCATGCCTTTTCCCGGTACGCTAAAACTTTGTAAACGAAGAGCTGGAGACGTGTGTCAATGAGTACCGAGTTCCCCTCCAAGAATGGCATTGAGCGCCAGTGGCATGTGATCGATGCCCAGGACCTGGTGTTGGGCAAGCTTGCCAGCAAGGCGGCTATGCTGCTGATGGGCAAGACGAAACCCATCTATACGCCATTTATCGATACCGGCGATCATGTGGTCGTCATCAACGCCGATAAAGTCCGGGTCACCGGCCGGAAAGAAGACTGACAAGATGTATCGCCATTTCACCGGATATCCCGGCGGACTGGTGGAGAAGAGCTTGAAGCGGGTGCGTGAAGAGCGTCCGGTGCGCCTGATCGAAGACGCCATATTCGGCATGCTTCCCAAAACCAAGCTCGGCAAACAGATGTATCGCAAACTAAAGGTATATGCGGGTGACAAGCATCCGCACGCGGCTCAGAAACCAGCCGCGCTGGATAATCTCACGGAAGGTAGTGTAGTGGCAGCGACGATTGTTCAATATTTGGGTACGGGCCGCCGCAAACGTTCGGTGGCTCGCGTGTTTTTGCGGCCCGGCAAGGGCGAGATCAAGGTCAACAACCGCTCATTCGAGAATTATTTCCCCACGGAAAGTTCGCGCGCCATGGTGCGGCAGCCGCTTGCGGCCACCGAAACCATGGAAAAGTTCGATCTTCTGATTCTCGCCGATGGCGGCGGCGTGACCGGCCAGGCGGGCGCGGCCCGTCTGGGCATTTCCCGCGCATTGGTGGAGTTCAACGCCGAATTGCGGTCCCGGCTCAAGAAGCTCGGTTTTCTCACCCGCGATCCCCGCGCCCACGAGCGAAAGAAGTACGGCCAAAAGGGCGCCCGCAAGCGGTTCCAGTTCTCCAAACGTTAGGATCCCCGCGAAGCCGGAAGGGTGCAGCACTGCGGTTTCACCCTTCGGGCTTTGCCGCATTTATTCTTTGGACCGGGTGGTCCGGTCCATATTTGGAAGCCTTTCGTTCCCTGCCACGGCGCAAAATCTCGCTTTGGGCCGCGCAGCGGCTTGGGAACCATGAAGAAGGGCTGTTCGGTACCGGGGGTTTCGGCTCCCACAATCTGATTAGGAGGTAGTTTGCCCGCAATATCCATGAAGGAATTGCTCGAAGCTGGCGTTCACTTCGGGCACCAGACCAAGCGCTGGAATCCGAAGATGAAAGAATACATCTTCGGCGAACGTAACGGCATTTACATTATCGATCTGCAGAAGACCCTGAAGATGTTCAAGGACGCTGCCCGGTTTGTCGGCGAAATGGCTGCGCAGGGCAAGAATGTGCTCTTCGTCGGCACCAAGCGCCAGGCCCAGGAAGCCATCGCCGAAGAGGCTACCCGCTGCGCGATGTATTACGTGAACCAGCGCTGGCTGGGCGGATTGCTCACCAACATGCTCACGGTGCAGAAGTCCATCAAGCGGCTCAAGGAACTGGAAGGCATGGCGTATGTGGAAGGCGGCTATGCCGGCCGTCCGAAGAAGGAAGTCATCCGCCTGGAACGCGAGCGCAAGCACCTGGACCAGAACCTCGCCGGCATCAAGGATATGCCCGGTCTGCCCGATGTGCTGTTCGTGATCGATTCCAACAAGGAAGCCATCGCCGTCAAGGAAGCCCGCCGCCTGGGCATCCCGGTGGTCGCCATCGTGGACACCAACTGCGATCCCGACGAAGTCGATTACGTGATTCCCGGCAACGACGACGCGCTGCGCGCCATCCGCCTGTTCGCCAGCAAGATCGCCGATGCCGTCGTGGAAGGCCGCGCCCTGGCCACCGAGCAGGATTTCACCGCCGACAAGATCGTGACCGACGAGACCCCCGGCCGAAGAAGGCATGCTGGAATACACCGAATACGTGGATCCCAAGTATGCCGAAAAGATCATGGCGGAGAGCCTGAGCATGGAAGACGAGCCGGCTCAGACGCGCCGCGTAAGGGCCCCGCTTCGGAAACCGCCGAGCCGGCTGCCGAGCCGGCCGCGACCGAGAGCGGCCACTAAGTCCCACCGGTGAGAGGCAGGCGGTTTTCGCCGGCCTCTCACCGGCAATAACTGAAGGAACCAACCGAATTCTATGGCGGAAATTACCGCGGCATTAGTGAAAGACCTCCGCGAACGCACCGGCGCGGGGATGATGGAATGCAAGAAGGCCCTGGTGGAGGCCAAGGGCGATTTGGCCGAAGCGGAAGTGGTACTGCGCAAGCACGGCATCGCATCGGCCGGCAAGAAGGCGTCCCGCGCCACCAAGCAGGGCCTGATCGGCAGCTACATTCACCACGGCGGCCAACTCGGCGTGATGGTGGAAGTCAACTGCGAGTCGGATTTCGTGGCCCGCACCGACGATTTCCAGGAACTGGTGCACGACATCGCCATGCACATCGCGGCGGCCGACCCGCGTTTCATCCGCAAAGAGGACGTGACCGCCGAGGTCCTCGAAAAGGAGAAAGACATTCAGCGCGCCCGCGCCCTGCTCGAAGGCAAGCCCGAGAAGATGCTCGACAAGATCATCGAAGGCCGCATGAGCAAGTTTTACGAGGAGGTCTGCCTGCTGGAACAGCCCTTCGTCAAGGAAGCCACCCTCACCGTCGGCCAGCTGGTCAAAACCAAGATCGCCAAACTCGGCGAGAACATCAGCGTGTCCGCGTTTCGTCCGCTTCAAAGTGGGCGATGTGGCCGCCGTGGAAGCCGGCAACGAGAACCCCGCGGTCGCCGGATAATGCCCGCCTATAAGCGCATCCTGTTGAAATTGAGCGGCGAAGTCCTGGCCGGCGGCGCCTCTTTCGGCATCGACGCCGACCGGGTCAAAGAACTGGCCCGCGAAGTGGCCGACGTCGCCGCCGCCGGCGTGCAGATCGGCGTGGTGGTCGGCGGCGGCAACATCTTCCGCGGCGTGGCCGCCGCGGCCCAGAAAATGGACCGCGTCACCGCCGACCATATGGGCATGCTGGCCACCGTCATCAATTCCCTGGCCCTCTCCGACGCGCTGGAGCAGATGGGCATTCCCACCCGCGTGATGAGCGCCATCGAGATGCACCAGGTGGCCGAGCCGTACATCCGCCGCCGCGCCATCCGCCACCTGGAAAAGGGCCGCATCGTCATTTTCGCCGCCGGCACCTCCAATCCCTACTTCTCCACCGATACCGCCGCCACCCTGCGCGCCCTCGAAATCAAGGCCGACGTCATCGCCAAGGCTACCCGCGTGGACGGCGTTTACGACAAGGACCCCCTGAAGTTCCCCGATGCCGTCAAGTATCAGGAAATCACCTACCTGGAAGTGCTGTCCCAGGCTCTTGGGGTGATGGACGCCACCTCTATCGCCATGTGCCGGGACAACAAGCTGCCGATTATCGTTTTCAATCTGAACACGACAGGCAATATAATGCGTATGTCGATGGGTGAGCCCGTCGGCACCGTGATTCATTAGCCGCGTTTCGGAGATACTGCGCTATGAAAACAGAACAGCAAGCAGCACCCAGCGGTCCCACGTTCAACTCCATCAAAGACGTCGAAGGCGAACGTCAAGACCCGCATGGAGAAGGCCATCTCGGATCTGCAGCACGAAATGGCGCACATCCGCACCGGGCGCGCTTCGCTCGGCATCCTGGATCACATCCGCGTGGACTATTACGGGACTCCCACGCCCCTCAACCAGGTCGCCAACCTGCACGTTCCCGAGCCTGCCCTGATCACCATCCAGCCGTGGGACGTTTCGCAGATCGGCCCCATCGAAAAGGCCATCCGCATCTCCGACCTGGGGCTGAACCCTGCCAACGACGGCAAGATCATCCGCCTGCCCATCCCGCCGCTCACCGAGGAGCGCCGCAAGGAACTGGTCAAGAAACTGCACGCGGTCGCCGAACACCATCGCGTCTCGGTGCGCAACATCCGCCGCGACGGCAACGAAGCCGTGAAGAAGCTGCTCAAGGACAAGAAGATCACCGAGGACGAAGACAAGAGGGCCCACGACGAGATCCAGAAGCTGACCGACGCCTACATGCAGAAGATCGACCAGGCCTCCAAGACCAAAGAAAAAGAGATCATGGAGATCAAGTAGGACGCGCCCTGGAACGCCTGCCGGAAAAGGGGCTCGTCAGCTCCAGACTGGGCGATCCCACCGCCGCGCGCGGCGGCCGCGCCAAGCGGTACTTTCAGGCGACCTCACGAGGCCGCCGCCAGGTCCGCGAAACCCGGAGAGCGCTGGTGAATTTCTGGGAGGGCCTGCCGGGATTGGAGGCCGGGTGCGCATGACGCCTCCCCAACCGGCCATTTGGTTGCTTGATCGCCCGGGCATCGCTCCCCCTCTTGCCGGCGGCTCGCAGCGCCCGCGTGCACCCGCGCCGCCTCCTCGCGGTCGCCGCTGGTTGGCGGTTCAGTGCGCTGTGACCGCGGCCATCCAGTATTACCATCTGGCGCCTCGTCGCCCGGCATCCTCCCGCGAGTCGCCCAAGGGTTGCTGATGCTGCTGGTCGCGGCTATCCACGGCGCCGCGTCCCGCCTGGTTTTCGGCTCCCCGTCGCGAGCCGCGCGCGGCACTCTCGAGATCGCGCTGGATTCCCTGGTGATCAATTTCTGTGTCTGCCGCCTCTACCTGCTTCTCTACCCTTTCTCTCTCACGGGCCTGGCAATCGCCGAAATGTACTGGCTGTGTGCCGACCTGTCCCGCGTGCTGTTCGTCCGTAATCCTGCCTGACCCCTGTGTTAACTTCGAATATGTCCTGGTTCACGCTCCGTGTGCCCGCTTCGAGCGCTAATCTCGGTCCCGGCTTCGATGCCCTCGGACTGGCACTGAGTGTCTACCTGACCTGCCGCTTCCGGCAGAGCGAGTCTCTCCGCATCACCGTTCAGGGTCGCGATGCCCACACCATTTCCACCGGCCCCGACAACCTCATCTGGCAAACCGCCGAATCCGTAGCCCAGGCTCAGGGCGTAACCATGCCGCCTATCGAACTGGAGGTCCGGAATGACATTCCCATTGGCAAAGGTATGGGTTCCAGCGCCGCCGCCCTCACCGCCGGAGTGGTGATCGCCGACAAGTTGCTCGACCTGGGCTGGAAACCCCTCCGCATCCTCGACGAGGCCGCCCGTCTGGAGGGGCATCCCGACAACGTCGCGCCTTGCACCCTGGGCTCCATCGTCGCCAGCGCCATCGATTCGGGCGGCGTGGTGCGCTCCGTGCGCCTCCATCTGCCCAGCGGCTTCGGCGTCGGCATCGTGGTGCCGGATTTCGACCTGCCCACCGTGAAAGCCCGCGCCGTGCTGCCCACCTGCTACACCAAGGAGGACGCCATCTTCAACCTGCAGCGCGCCTCCCTGTTGATCGCAGCGCTGGCCACCGGTTCCACCTGGGCATTCCCCGTGGCGCTGGAAGATCGCTTCCATCAACCCTACCGCGTTCCCCTGGTCCCCGGCCTCGACGCCATTCTCAAGTTGCGCGCCCCCGGACTGCTGGGCTGCGCCCTGAGCGGCGCCGGTCCTTCCATTCTGGTCTTCTTCGAGCAGGGCTACGATGCGGTATGCCACCTGGTCCGCCAGATCTTCGCCATGCACGGGCACGGCGCCGAGGTGCTGCTGGCCGAAATCGCCGAGAACGGCTTCGAGCTTCAACCCTTATGAAACGCAGATCCTTTTTGACAGTGCCGGCGGGAGCAGCGTTGCTGGCCCAACCGGCCCCCGCCGCTAAGCGCGCCTTCTTCGAGCTTCGCTACTATCGCATGCGAACCGGGCCCCAGGGCGACCGCACCACCCGCTACCTGCAGCATGGATGGCTGCCCGCCGCCCAGCGCGCCGGCGTGGGACCGCTCGGCTTCTTCAATTGCGTGATCGGCCCGCAGAGTCCCTTCATCCTCAGCCTGGCCAGTTTCCCTTCCCTGGCCGCCATGGAAACCGCACACGAAAAACTGGCTGCCGACAAGGAATTCCAGGCCGCCTTCGACGAGTACAATTCCCCCACCGAACTGAGCTACATCCGCATGGAGAGTTCCCTGCTCTACGCCTTTCCAGCGATGCCGGCGATCGAGCCACCGCCGGCCCGCGAAAACCGCGCGGCCCACATCTTCGAAATCCGCACCTACGAGTCGCCCAATGAAAAAGCGTCCAACCGGAAGGTGAAGATGTTCGATGACGCTGAAATCGCCGTCTTCCGCCGCAGCGGAATGACCCCGGTCTTCTTCGGCCAGACCATTATCGGCGCGGGCCAGCCCAGCCTCACCTACATGCTGGCGTTCGATGACCTCGCGGCCCGCGACAAAGCCTGGAGCGCCTTCGGCAAGGATCCCGAGTGGCAGAAACTCCGGGTCACGCCCGGGCTCACCGATCCGGAGATCGTCTCCAACATCACGAACGCGATTCTCAGGCCGCTGGCCTTCTCGCCGCTCCGGTAGTTATTTCTTCGGCTCCGCCTTTTTCTCCCCGGCGGGTTTTTCCTCGGGTTTTTCCTCGGGTTTTTCCGCTCCCGGGGGCGGAGGTAAATACTGAACGATCACTGAAATTCGCCGATTGGAAGATGCCTCCGGAGTGTCCGGATGGCGCAATTGGCGGTCGGCGAAACCTCGCACCTGCGCCACCTGTGCGGGCCGGAGGCCGCTGGATTCCATCAGCTTTCGCGCCGAGTTGGCGCGGTCCGTGGAAAGTTCCCAGTTCGAATACAGACCATCGCTGGAGAACGGTTTGGAATCGGTATGGCCTTCGATCAGTACCGCGTTCTGTAGCTTGCCCAGTTCCGACGCCAGCCGCTGGAGCAATGCCGCGCCTCCCTCGGTCGGAATCGCGCGGCCCGACTCAAAGAACATGCCGGCGTCCGTCTCCAACAGCTCGATGCGCAGACCATCCGATGTAATGGTGATCTCCACATGATCTTTGAGGACGCGAAAATTCGGAATGGTCATGAGGGCCTGCTGGATCTTGTCGGCCAGTTTCGCCATATCGTCCTTGGGCAGTTCCATGGCGTTGCCCAACCCGGCCGCCGCCGTGCCGGTCTGTTTTCCCGGGCCCGATGGATTGTTGAAGTAAGCGCTGACAGCCTGCTGAACTTCCTTATCCGCACTCATCAGCCACAGGACGATAAAGAGGGCCATCATGGCAGTGACAAAATCCGCGTAGGCTACCTTCCAGGCGCCGCCATGGTGGCCGGCATGGCCGGCCTTCTTCCGCTTGATGATGATGATCTTTGGCGCCTCGGCTAAGGCGGGTTTTGGAGATTCCGGTTCTTCCGCCATACCTATGCCGCCTGACTCGCCACTTTAGCACTGCCGCGGCATGCCGCTTCCATCTCCTGGAAGGTGGGCCGCACGGTGGTGGGTATGGACCGCCGCGCCAGTTCCACCGCCATCATGGGGCTCAACCCTTTGATAAATGCCAGGGCGGACATTCGCAGAAACCCGAAATAGTTAGCCTCTGCGTCGTTCTGCTTTCCCATGGCCGAGGCCAGCGGGCTGAAGATCCCATAGCACAACAAAATGCCGAGAAACGTTCCCACCAGGGCCGCCGCCACGCGGTGCCCGATCTCCTCTTTGGGACCGCCGAGAGCTCCCATGGTGATCACAATGCCAAGCACCGCCGCCACGATTCCCAACCCGGGCAAGGCGTCCGCCATGGTCGAGAGGGCGGCGATCGGCTCCGCCGCTTCCCGGTGGTGGACTTCCAGATCCACCTCCATCATGTTGTCGATGTCCATGGGATCCACACCTCCCGACACCGCCATGCGCAGCGTGTCACATAAAAAATACAGGGCATGATGCGATTTCAGAAATTTCGGATACTTCGAGAACACCGGGCTCTTTTCGGGATTATCTACGTCCTCCTCCAATTTCGCGGTGCCCGCCTTGCGGACATAATTAAACAATTCGTACATCATCTTGAGGTTGTCTGCATAAAAAGCCTTGGTATAGGGGCTACCCGCAAGGATACCGGCCAGCCCTTTTCCGATGCGAATCAGCGTCGGCAGCGGGTTGGCAACCACGACCGTCCCCACTGCGGAACCAAAGATAATGAGCAGCTCCGCCGGTTGAAACAGCACCTGGAGCTTTCCGTGTTCCATCAGGTAGCCACCGACAATGGCGCCCAGAACGATAACAATTCCAATAATGGAGATCATTTTTCGGCTACGTTGTGCTCCCCTTACTTATCGGTCTGGGGGGGCGGGTACTTTAGGGTCCGGCGCCTGGACAGTTCGGGCCACTGCAATTTGCTCTTGCCAATTCCGCGATTGTGCTGGAACAATAGGTGCTTGGTCGAAACCTATGCGAATACGGGTATTGGGCATTGTACTGGCGGGAGGTAAGGGAACCCGGCTTTATCCACTTACGAAGGAGCGGGCCAAACCGGCCGTACCCTTCGGCGGCAAGTATCGCATCATCGATTTCGTCTTAAGTAATTTCATCAACTCCGGGATCTACTCGCTGTATGTGCTGACACAGTTCCGCAGCCAGTCGCTGCTGCAGCACCTGGCTGAAGGGTGGCAGTTCGGCAGCCTGCTCAAATCGCAGTTCGTGATTCCGGTGCCGGCCCAGATGCGAAGCGCCGGCGAGACCTGGTATCAGGGCACCGCCGACGCGATTTACCAGAACATCAACCTGGTGGAACAGTCGGACCCGCACGTAGTGGCAATTTTCGGCGGCGATCATATTTACCGCATGAATGTCATGAATATGATCGAATTCCACGTGCAGCGGAGCGCCGAGGTGAGCGTGGCCGCGATTCCGGTAGACCGGAAGCATGCCGCCGAATTCGGCGTGATTGAAACGGCCGAAGACGGCCACATTCTGGCCTTCCACGAAAAGAACCCCGACGCGCCCACCATGCCTGGCGACGACCAGCGGGTCTACGCGTCCATGGGCAACTACGTTTTCTCCACCCGCACGCTGCTGCGTCTGCTGCACGACGATGCCGCCGACGAAAGCAGCAATCACGATTTCGGCCGGGATATCCTGCCGAAACTGGCGGGTAAGTCGGAGATCTACGCCTACGATTTCCAGACCAACCGGATTCCCGGCGAGCCTGCCGACGGCGCCCCTTACTGGCGCGACGTGGGAACCATCGACGCCTACTACGAAGCCAACATGGATCTGCGCGCCGTCAAGCCGGCGCTCAACCTGTACAACCGGGAATGGCCCCTGCGCAGCGCCAGCTACCCCGATCCGCCCGCCAAATTCACATTCGACGACGAAAATCGCCGCGGGCAGGCCATCGACAGTATCGTCTCAGGCGGCTGCATCCTCTCCGGCGGCATGGTGCGCAACAGCGTATTAGGGCGCGGAGTGAGGGTCCACGCCGGCGCACTGGTGGACGACTGCGTCATTCTGGACAATTGCGACATCGGCCGCCGCGCGAAATTGAAACGCGTGATTCTGGACAAGAATGTGCGCATTCCGGAGGATGCCGTGATTGGCTACGATCTGGAGCGCGACCGCCTGCATCATCACGTCACCGAGACGGGCATCGTAGTGGTGGGCGGGCCGCGGACGCCGGTGGGCGTCACCGAAGTGGTGGTCTGACGCGGCGGGCGAGCGTCTTACCACATGGAACAGCAGGTTCTCGGCTGGATTACGCAGTACGGCTACTTCGCGATTTTCGGCCTGCTCATGTTCGGCATCGTGGGGCTTCCGGTGCCCGATGAAACGCTGCTGACCTTCTGCGGATTTCTGATGTACCAGGGCCGTCTGGCGCCTGTGGCGGCATTCGGCGCGGCATTCGCCGGCAGCGCCTGCGGCATCACCCTCAGCTATTTCCTGGGACGCACCTTCGGCCTGGCGTTGATTCACCGGTACGGCCGTTATGTGCGCATCACCGAAACCCACGTCACCAAAGCGCATGCCTGGTTCGCGCGGGTGGGACATTGGGGGCTGACCTTCGGCTACTTCATTCCGGGCATCCGCCATTTCACAGCGTATGCGGCAGGCATGAGCGAAGTGGAATACCCGCCATTCGCGCTCTTCGCATACAGTGGAGGGCTGCTGTGGGTGGGCACGTTTCTATCCCTGGGATATTTTCTGGGCGAGCGATGGAAGGCGGTGGAACAAAATATCCACCAGTATCTGGTTTGGATCACCGTAGCCGGCGCTATTGTGCTGGCTGGGTATCTGGCGTGGCGGAAGCTCCGCCCGGCGCAAGGTAAGTAACCGTCAGGGCCACTGCCACCACCACCGCGCACCCGATCACGTTGTACCAAAGCCAGGAAACATCGGTGAACCAGGAAGTGGCCAGGATCGCCGATTCACCCGCGATCATGCCCAGGAATGCCGCCGTCCCGCGAACGCGGCGGAACGCAAATGCCAGCACGAAGCATCCCAGCAGCGATCCGTAAAACAGCGACCCCACCTTGTTCACGGCCACGATCAGGGCGCCCAGGCGTCCGGCCCAGCCGGCGAACATCACCGCGTAAACACCCCAGAACAGCGTAGCCCAGCGCGAAGCGGTCACATAATGATGGTCGCTTTGGCCCGGCCGGAAGTGGCGCTTGTAGATGTCTACGATGGTCACAGTGGCGAGCGAGTTGATCTCCCCGGAACTGGCGGACATGGTAGCGGCGAAAATTACCGCGATCACCAGCCCGACCAGTCCCACCGGCAGAAAGCGCGTCACAAAGGAAAGAAAGATGTAATTGGTGTCGGTGAAGCCTTTCTCTCCGCCGTTCTGTTCGACCAGCCTGGATGCCTGCGCGCGCGCGCCGTCCAGTTGCGCTTGCGCGCCGCGATAATCGATGCGCGCGCGGGCTTCGGCCCCGGGGTCGCCATCGTGGTGGGCCTGCACCAGGCTCAACGCCGCCACGCGCCGCCGTTCGAATGCCTGGTCGTATTGCGCGGCCACCTGCGTATATGCGCCGCTGCGCTGGATGCGCGCCAGTTCGGCATGCTGGAACAGCATGGGAGGCTGCACGAAAATGTAAAACACGAACACCATGGCCCCGATGAACAGGATGAAGAACTGCATGGGGATTTTGGCGACCGCATTGAATAGCAGACTGAGGCGGCTTTGGGAGATCGATTTCCCGGTCAGGTACCGCTGCACCTGCGACTGGTCGCAGCCGAAATAGGAGAGGAACAGGAACGTGCCGCCGATCAGCCCGCTCCACATGTTGAAGCGATCGTTCCAGTCGAAGTGGGTGGTCACGGCATTCAACCGGCCCGCCGCTCCGGCCAGGAATACCGCATCGCCGAAACTGACCGTATGCGGAAGCAGCACGATAGTGGTCACCAGCGCGGCGATCAATCCGACGAAGATCACGCACATTTGCTGCACGTCCGACCAGGTCACCGCCTTGATGCCGCCGAGCACCGTATAGGTGATCACCACCGCGCCCATCAGTGAGGTGGTCATGCGCTCCGGCCATCCCAGGATGACCGAGAGCACCAACGCCGGCGCGTAGATCGTGAGCCCGGCGGACAGACCCCGCTGGGCCAGAAAAATGACGCTGGCCAAGGCGCGGGTTTTGGCGTCGAAGCGGCTCTCCAGGTATTCGTATGCGGTGTAGACCTTGGTGTTGTGGAAGATCGGAACTACGGTGGCGCAGATCACCACCATGGCCAGCGGCAGTCCGAAATAGAACTGCACGAAGCGCATGCCGTCCACGTAGCTTTGGCCGGTGGTGGAAATGAACGTGATGGCACTGGCCTGGGTGGCCATGATGGAGAGCGCCATGGCGTACCACGGCATGGACCTGCCGGCCAGCAGATAGCGATCCACGGTGTTGCTGCCGCGGCTGCGGTAGAGTCCATAGGCCACGATGGAGACCAGGGACGCGACCAGAACAATCCAGTCCAGAGTTCTCATTGATAGATCCGCGTAAACACGTAGAAAGCGAGAATGAGCAGCACCAGATAGATCACGACGGCCCGGTAGACTCGTGTCCACGTGCCAAGGAACGGCGGCGGTTCGTCCGGGGGAATCAGCTTATGGATCACAGGTTCAAGCTTACAGCTTGTCAGGCCAGCAACTCACCTGTCATTACGGTGACGGCCTGGCCTCCGAGTTTAACGCGTTCGCCTTCCACCCGCACGCGCACCACGCCTCCGCGAGAGGATGCCTGAAACGCGGTCATCTCCGTCTTGCCCAGTTTCTCCGCCCAATACGGTCCCAGTGCGGTGTGGGCGGAGCCGGTCACGGGGTCTTCATCGATTCCGGAGCCGGGGGCGAAGAAACGCGAAACGAAATCGAACTGGCCGGCGCCGCGAGCGGTTACAATGACGCCGCGGACGGGTTCTTTGCGCAGCGTGCCGTGGTCGGGCGAAAGGTTCCGCAAAGTCTCCTCGGAATCCACTTCCACCAGGTAATCGAAGGCATTGCGTCCCACATAGCTGGCGCTGTTCACGCCCAGGGCGCGCAGCATCTCAGGCGGAGCCTGGGCCGGCACAGCGACCTTCGCGGGAAAATCCAGTTCGATCCATTCGCCCCGGCGGTCCGCCGTCAATAGACCGCTGCGCGTATGGAAGCGTGCCTGCTGTCCCTCGGGCAGATGGCCGTCCTGCCACAGCACGTGAGCACTGGCTACGGTAGCGTGCCCGCAGAGGTCCACTTCCACCGCCGGGGTAAGCCAGCGCAGGTTGTAGCCCCCATTTTGGGGCGTCAGGAAAGCCGTTTCGGAAAGGTTCATCTCGCGTGCCACATCGCGCATCCACTGGTCTGGCCGGGGTTCGGCGAGGACGCACACAGCGGCCGGATTTCCGGCAAAGGGCTGACTGGTAAACGCATCCACCTGAACGATTCGGATTGCCATAACCCAGTGTAAACCGACAGGTTCGGTTCACAGACATGAAACCTTTGCCGGGGAGCCGGAGTCTATTAGACAGCGCGATGTTGTCCTTTTCGGCCAAGATTCTCGGCGCCGTGGCGCTGCTGGCGGCAATGTGGGGCCTGAACTGTGTCGATCGCCCGGAAACGCGCGCGTGGCTGCGCCCCGCGGGTACTCCTCCGGGCCCGGTTCGAATCCTACGGTTTTACGCCAGCGTGGGTCTGGTCGTAACCGGCGAATCGGCGCAACTCTGCTATGGCGTCGAAAACGCGAAATCGGTGCGTATCTCTCCGCCGCTTCCGGGCGTTTATCCCTCGGCCCGCCGTTGCCTGCAGGTTGTGCCGGAACATACCACGCATTACACCATTCTGGCCGAAGGCTACGATGGCAGGGTCGCCATGCAGTCGTTGACGCTGCCGGTAGAGAGCGCCCCGGCGCTGCGCGCCCCGTCGGTGAGCTACGCGATGGCGGATCAATTGCCGAGCGCGGAGACGATGGCCTTCTCCGCAAGCGGACCCATCACGTCGTATCCGGCATCGTTCGGATGCAGCCCGTCCCAGGTGAGTTCCTTGCGTAACATGCCGTGCTCGTCGAGCATGGCGGTCCAGTAATCCAGATAGACAATTCCGTTTTCCGAGGCATATTGCTTGATCCAGTCGTTCATGGCCCGGAGCTTATCCATGGGCCGCTTTCCCGTCTGGGGGCCGATATAGTCGCAGACGGGCGTGAGGGAGGACAGAACGATGGCGATGTGATGCGCGCGCGCCAGGTCCACCATGGACATGATGTTATTGCGGGTGGCTTCGGAATCGATGGGGCCGAGAGAGCCGCCGATATCGTTGGTGCCGCCCAGGATCACCACCACGCGCGGGGCGAGCGCAATCACGTCCTGGCGGAAGCGGAGCAGCAATTGAGGGGTCACCTGGCCGCTGATTCCGCGATTGACGTACGGCTTGTCAGGAAAAAACTTGCCATAGCGGCGGCCCCAGAAATCGGTGATGGAATCGCCCAGGAAGACGACGCGCCTTTCGCCCGCCGCGGGAGGCGCGAGTTTGGCATCCTCCGCCGCATAGCGCCGCAAATTGGCGACGTCGCTTAAGGATCTGCTGGCCGGCGCCGGCGTCTGCGCGGCGGCGGAACACACCAGGGCCAAAGCAATCAGGATTCGCATACATGGATATTGTAATAGGCAACCTGGAGAGAGGAGCCTCCGAAGCGTTTACTTCAGCCGGTTGAAATCTTCGATGCTGATTCCGAGTTGACCGAGAATCTTATGAAACAGCGGCGGCCCAATTTGCCTGCCGCCGTGAATCGGGATGGTCACTGCGCGTCCATCCGGGTGCATCCACCGTTGGTGGCTTCCAGTTTGACGCACAAGTCGAAATCCGAGGCGCGCCGCAACACGGCAGAATTCCTCTGCACCGCGCGCTAGGCATGAACGATTTCGGTGGTGTCCGTTGGCAAGGACCTACCCTCGTCACGGTACTCTGCTGCGATCATCCCGAAAACGAGTTCCAACTCCGCTAAGGCCTGCGCTCGGGTCGGCATCAACGCGAAGCACCCCGCAATGGAAGGTACCTCTGCTACCCAGCCATCCGGCTGATTGCGGTAGAGCACGACCTTATAATCATCGAGGGTCATCTCTTCCTTTTCATTCTACCCCTTACCATCGCTTCCTTCCGGCCCCGCGATGCGCCAGAATCGATAGACATGAGCGAACCAATAACCTGGAGTAACCCCGTGCGCGCGCGTCTGGAGGCGGGGCAGCCTGTTTTCGGTGTAACCATCACCACTCCCTCGGTGGAGGCGGCCGCGCGCGCCGCCTGCCTGGGTTTCCACTTCCTGTGGGTGGAGATGGAGCACTCGCCGGTCACTCTGGAGACGCTGCGCGTGATCGTGCTGGCCGCCCGCGGATTGCCGGCCGCCGTATTTGCGCGCGTTCCGGCAATCGAATTGTGGACCGCAAAGCGGGTTTTGGACCAGGGCGTTCACGGCGTTATTTTTCCCTTCACCAGCAATGGCGAAAAGGCCGCGACAGCCGCGGCAGCCTGCCGGTATCCGCCCACCGGAAAGCGCGGGTCGGGCGCGGCGGCGGCGATCCGGACCTGGCCGGCGCCGGGCAGCTATGCCGATTCCGCCGACCGCGAAGTGATGACCATCTGCGTGGTGGAAGAGGCTTCGGCAGTCGAGCAGATCGATGCCATTGCCGCCACCCCGGGGATCGACGTCCTTTTCATCGGCACCAGCGACCTTTCGTTTTCGCTGGGGCTGCGCGGCAGGCAGAACGAGCCGGAACTGGACCGGGCCATCGCCCGGATTGTAGAGGCGGCACAGCGCCACGGCAAATATCTGGGGCGGCCGGCCGGAACTCCCGAGCTGGCGCGGCGTCACATGGAGCAGGGATTCCTGCTGTTCCAGATGCCCACCGAGATCGGGCTGATGGAACTGGGCGCGCGGCAACTGCTGGAGCCGTTTGGCATCTCGCCTGCACAGCCCGGTCAGCGGCCGCTTTACTGATCTTACACGGTGATACACCGTGCAAATGCCGTTTCCGGTAACCGGCGGGACGCCAATAACGCCAATTCCAGATGGTACAGACTGAAAGAGCACTGGTGTTGGAGGTCTGCGCGGGTGTATTTTCAGAATGTCACCTCCTTTTCCCCGCTAGGCGAAAGACTGGACTGAAAGGAACAGAATGGAATTCACGAGACGAGATTTAGGAAGGATTGCGCTGGCCTCCATGCCGCTGGCCAAGGCGCTTGCCGCCAAGAGGATCGACTCCAAGTTCGGAGGCGTTCAGATCGGCGCCATCACCTACAGCTTCAATCGGATCGCCGCACCCGATCCGGAAGCGATCGTCAAGGCGTACGTCGAAATCGGCTTGGGCGAGTGCGAACTGATGTCGAATCACTGCGAGTCGCTGGCGGGAGCCCCGGCGATGCCGAGTTTCGGCCGCGGAGGCGGCATGGGTCGCGGACCGGGCCCGATGGCCGCCGGCAGGGCGCCGGGCGAGGCAGCAGCCGGCCAACCCCCCGCCGGAGGAGCGCCCCCCGCGGGACGGAAAGGCGGCGGCCGTATGCAGTTGACCCCCGAACAGATCGCCGAGCGGGACGCTGCCATGGCCAAACTCAAAGATTGGCGCGCCTCTGCTACCCCCGCCACATGGAAGGCGGTGACCAAGAAATTCAACGACGCCGGCATCGACGTCGCCCTGCTCTGCTACAACATGCAGGATTCCATGAAGGATGACGACATCGAGTTCGGTTTCACCATGGCCAAGGGTCTCGGCGTCAAAGCCATCACCACCAGCACCACCCTGACGATGGCCAAGCGCATCGCGCCGCTGGCGGACAAGCACAAGATGCTGGTGGGCTACCACGGCCACGACGCCACCAACGACCCCAACCAGACCGCCACGCTGGAGAGCTACGCCACCCTGATGGGCTACGGCAAGTACAACGGCATCAACCTGGATATCGGCCACTTCACAGCCGCCGGATACGACGCGGTGGCGTTCATCAAGCAGCACCACGACAAGATCACCAACCTGCACCTGAAGGACCGCAAGAAGGACCATGGCCCCAACGTGGCCGTCTGGGGCACGGGCGACACGCCCATGAAGGAAGTGCTGCAACTCGTGAAGAAGGAGAAGTACCCCTTCCCGGGCAACCTGGAACTGGAGTATCCGATTCCTGAGGGTTCGGATATCATTGCCGAGGCCAAGAAGTGCCTCGCCTACGTCAAGAGCTGTCTGGCTGATTCGCGCGGAAGACGAGTTTTGGGGATCATGGCAATTACGAGGCGTTATTTTTCTTACGGAAGCCTGCTGGCCGGGGCTGTCCCGGCGGCGGGATTCGGCAGCACGCCGTCGCTGAAAGTCGCTGGGATACAAATCCCCCAACGAGAAGCTGAATTTCGCCGCGATCGGGTCCGGCGGGCAGGGCGCCAGCAACATTCGGCGGCCGCGCCCACGGAGAACATCGTCGCGCTGTGCGACGTGGACGACCGGCGCGCCGGCCGACACGTTCACGCGCTTCCGAAAGGCGCCCAAGTACAAGGACTTCCGGCAGATGCTGGACAAGGAAGGCAAGAACATCGATGCCGTGATCGTCGCCATTCCGGACCACATGCACGCCACCGCGGCCATGTGGTGCATGGAGCGCGGCAAGCACGTCTACGTGCAGAAGCCGCTGGTGCGCACCATCTGGGAAGCCCGCCAGTTGCGCGAGGCCGCCGCCAAGTACAAAGTCGCCACGCAGATGGGCAACCAGGGCTACTCCAACGAAGGCACCCGGCAGTGCGCCGAGATCGTCTGGAACGGCGAGATCGGCAACGTCACCGAAGTGCACGCCTGGAGCGACCGGCCGATGTGGCCGCAGGGCCTCACCGAGATTCCGCAAGGAGGACCCGATCCCGTCCACGCTCGATTGGGACCTGTGGCTCGGCGTCGCCGAGAAGCGGCCGTTCACCGCCGGCGGCAAGACCGAACCCGACCGCGAACGGCGGCTTCTTCTACCAGCCGTTCAACTGGCGCGGCTTCTACGATTTCGGCTGCGGCGCGCTGGGCGACATGGCCTGCCACATCCTGGGCGCGCCGAACATGGCGCTGCACCTCTCCAAGCGCAAGATCGTCGGCGTGGAGTGCATCAAGAAGGAAGGCGTCAGCCCCTTCATGTTCCCGAAGGCGTCGGTGATCCGCTTCGATTTCGCGGCCTACGGCGACATGCCCGCGCTGAAGATCTTCTGGTACGACGGGCTGAAGGAGAGCTCCCACGATCCCCGGCGTTCCCGAAGGCGAGTGGATCGGCGATCCGCCGATGCCTGATGGGCGCTGGCGGTCGCCGGCGGCAGGCGGTCGCGGCACCAGGCGGTCCGGGCGGCGGCCAGGGGCCGCGGCGCCGATGGTCCGGCGGCAACGAGTTCCATTCGCCCGGCCGCGTCTTCAACTGGGACGGATTTCGAGGCGCTGAAGGCGGCCACGACGACCAGCTGCGCTTCCCGACGCCCGACGGCAGCCTTTTCATCGGCGACAAGGGCATGCTGACCACCGGCACCTACGGCGACGTGACGCGCCTGATCCCGGTCGAGAAGATGAAGGACTACCGGATGCCGCCTCCGCTGCTGACCCGCTCGCCCGGCCACATGCGCGACTTCATTCGCGCCTGCAAGGGCGGCGACCCGGCCTGCTCGAACTTCGACGTCGCCGCGCCGTTCGTCGAATGGATGCTGCTGGGCGTGATCGCGCTGCGCCACGAGGGCAAACTCGAGTACGACCCCGACAAGATGCGCATCACCAACAACGCCGAGGCCAACAAGCTCCTGAAGCCCACGTTCCGCAAGGGCTGGGAGTTCCACGCGGTCAAATCGTAACCACCGCAAACCCCGCCGGGCGACACGGAGAGCCATCAAGGTTCTCCGTGTCTCTCCGGCATCTACCGTCGCAGCGGATCTTCCACCCAGGGCGGCGTGGCTTCGATCAGCCGCCCCAGCTCCGGCTCCAGCTGCTCCATCTTGCACTTCATCTCCCAGGCGATCTCGCGGTAGCTGAAGTGGCCTTTCACGCCGCTGCGGAGCCGCGAAATGTACTCGGCTTCCGCGAAATCCATCTTGAAGAGGAATCGCGAGCGCGCGCCGAACGGCAGCAGGTAATGCGCGCCCGGCGCGGGCAGCGCGCGCATGGCTCTCCCAGGCGGCTCGCATGGCGGAGCCGATAGATCTCGCCCGCGCCCGCTTCGTCCACCAGCTGCGGCGTGTCATATCCCAGGTTGCCCGAGTACTCCTGGCGGAACTTCTGGCAGCGGCGGTGGCGGTGCAGGTCGCGATAGGCGCCGATGTCGATCACGAAATCGTAGGCATAGAGCCCGCCGCGAAAGCCCGCCAGCGATCTCGTCGCGGCGGGTGCGCGAACGGAGCGCCACATCGATCACTTCGGCGCGCCGCGCGGCGCTCCAGCCGCGCGCCATTCGTACAGTTCGCGGAACGGGCGGTCGGTTACCGGGTAGAGCAGCGTGGCGGCGATATCGGCCGGCACATCGGCGGGCTGCAGCAGATCCACGCGCTCCGGCGCCGGTTCCGCCGCGCCGGCGCGGCAGGTTCTGCTCCGCCCAGACCTTGAGGTCCGGCGCGCAGCGCGCGGCGTGCTCGTCGGGCTCGGCATGGCGCGCCAGCGTGGGCGCGAGCGGCTTCGCCGGCGCCGTTCAGGTCCCAGCGGCAATCCGGCTCGGCGGCGCAGGCCTGGGCGATCTCGTCGCCCAGCTCGCGCAGTTCCTGCGTACTCGGACGCCTTCAGCCGCCGGATCTGCTTCTCCAGCGTGCGGATGCTGGTCACCTGGCCGACATTGGTCGGGACGCCCCAGAACAGCAGGTAGCGCGCCACGTCGAAAGCCCGCGCCGCGATGTTGCGCTGGTAGGCATCGGGCTTCATGTCCGCCGGGCGCGGCAGGCGCTCCGCACAGACACTCGAAGGCCGGCTGGTTGACCTTGGCGTAGGCCGCCAGCAGCGCTTCGCCGGCGCTGCTGGTACGTGGCCGCGGCGTCCGCCGGAAGTTCCGGCGGCGTGATGAATCCGGAGCGCGAAAAATCCTGGTAGCGCGACGATTTCGCCTGGCCGTCCCACAGCGGCTCCTCTTCGATCTCGGTGGCGGCCAGTTCCGAGATGCCTTCGAAGCACAGCACGGTGTGGCCCGAGGTCGGCGATGGAGGCGTGGCCGTACTGGAAATAGAAGCTCTCCAGGAACTTCTGCGAATCGTGCGCGCGCACCCACTCGATGGAATCGCGAATGGAATCGGGCGACCGGCTGTAGCGAGCCAGCGCGTAGGCGCTCTTCTCCGGCGGCATGGGCGCCACAGTGATGACGCGTTTGGTGGAGGTCAAGAGGCTATGATAACGAGGAATGCAGATGCGAATCCAACGGATCCATCCCGCGGCCGTCCTTCCCGAGTACGCCCACGGCCCCGCCGAGGATGCCGGCATGGACCTGCGCGCCGTGGAGACCGTCACGCTGGAGCCGGGCGTGCCGCTCCTGGTGCCCACCGGGCCTGACCATCGAATTGCCGCCGGGCTATGAGGCGCAGGTGCGGCCGCGCAGCGGACTGGCGCTGAAGCATGCCATCACCATGCCCAACGCGCCCGGCACCATCGACCCCGGCTATCGCGGCGAGGTGCGGGTGATCCTCTTGAACCTGGGGCGCGAGCCCTACACCGTCCATGCCGGCGACCGCATCGCGCAAATGATCGTCGCCCGGTACGAGCCCGTGGAGTGGGTCGAAGAGAGCCTGGCGGATTCGGCGAGGGGCAGCGGCGGGTTCGGCTCGTCCGGGCGGTAGGAGATATTGGGGCGCCTGCTACTACTGCCGTCTCGCCAGAATATCGTAGACCGGTTTGCTTTCCGCGAACACCCGCCACTCCAGCACCGTGCCATCGCAAACCACGGTCTTCCACGCGGCCGGCGTACTCCAGGCGATTCCGTCGATTGTTCCGCCCGCTTCGCCTGCCGCTAATGAGACGTTACCCTCGGCGATTATACAGTCTGTGCGAATCCAGTAATCCGGACATAGCTTGAAGTAACTGCGCCAAGCCGTCGCCAGGGACGCGGCCCCCCGCACAGCATTTCCCAGCGAGTCTACGAACACATGGCCGGGCGCCATCAGCCCGGTCAGAACGTCTACATCGTGGTTGTTGATTGCCGCTACAAACTGTCTGAGAGTTTCGGTGTTCGCCGCGCCGGCCACACTCCGATTCTCTCGCAGAGGGCCGGCGGAGACAATCGCGAAAGTAAGCCCGGTGCTACTCGGGGATCACCAGTTCCTGGCCGGGTTGAATCCGGTCGGGATTGGTGAGGACGTTGCGGTTCGCATCGAAAATCTTTTTGTAGTCATTGGCGTTGCCATAAAACTGCTTGCTGATCTTGGAGAGCGAATCGCCTGCTTTGACGGTGTATCGCCGCGCGGACTGGCCGCCGGCGACCGAAGCTCCCGCCGTCATGGTCTGCGGCTGCGCCTGAGCGTTCTCGGCGCGAAGATCGCAGGTCAGGTCGGAGTAACTGGAATCGATCAGTTTAATCTGGTCCCAAACTTTGTTCTTCGCGTCCGCGGACGGCGCGTCCCCCTGGATGAAGAGCTTGTCGCCCTCCATGTGGATATGGGTCAAATGGACTTGAAGCTGCTGCATCAGGTTGATGGCGGGTTGATATTTCTGTTTCAATTGCTCGAATCGCTGATCGTTAGCCATAAGGTCAGGGTAGCCCGCAGCCGCTGTTTCTCACAGGTCTGAACCGCACAACAGCTCCGGTGGACGTACGAATTCGTCCTCAGACCTGAATGCCCGATAAAAATACCGTCACCATCTGATCCACCACGCGCGCGCGGTTGGCAGTTGCAAAGCGCTTCGGATACAGCAGGCCGAACAGGCCGTGGTACGCTACCATGCCGATGAAGCCGCGGGCGGCGATTTCGGGAGTCACTTTGCGAAAAACGCCGGCACGGACGCGGCGGCGGATATAAGCGGCCACCAGTTTGTAGAAATCCAGAAAGAGCCGGTCCATGAACATCTCCGCGAGTTCGTGGCGCTCCAGGCAACTGAACAGCAGCAGGCGGGAGATATCGGGGTCGCTTTCGTACCGCCGCAGGACCAGCTCTCCCACGGAGAGAAAAAACTGGCGATCGTCGCCGCGGCGGGCCAGTTGCGCCAGGTCGGCCGCATGCAAAGAAGCTTCGCCGGCCTGGGCTTCAATGATGGCAGTGTACAGGTCGCGCTTGGTGCGGAAATGGCGATACAGAACGGGTTCGGTGACTCCCGCGGCAGCGGCCAGCTCGCGCGTGGTAGCGCCGCGAAACCCTTTTTCCGCGAACAGGTGAATGGCCGTACGGACGATCGCGGCGCGGCGCTGGTCACTCTTCATGCGGGTCTTCATGGGAGCGGTGTCTCGTGTTCACTATATACCAGGCTTGACAGAGCGCCCTATTTAGACTTAGTCTGGATTTATAACGTGTCTAAATTGAGCCTGGAACTCGAAGAGGCTTTTCGCGCCGCCGCGCTGCGGCCCACCGCCCAGCGTTACGCGGTGCTGGAGTTCCTGGTGCGCCATCCCGCGCATGCCACTGCCGGGGATATTTTTCACGCCGTGAATCGCAGCGACCCGCGAGCTTCGCGCGCCACGGTGTATAACAGCCTGCGTTCTCTGGCTCGCGCCGGTCTGGTCCGCGAAGTTGTTTCGGACGGCAAGGCCGCGCGGTTCGATGCCAGCCTTCACCGCCACCATCATTTTCTGTGCGAACAGTGCGGCGCGGTGGAAGACATCGCCTGGTTCGATCTTCCGGCCGGCGCCGGGAGAGGCGCGCTGAGGGGCCGGGCCGTGCGGAACTACGAAATCCTGTTCCGCGGCGTCTGCCGGAACTGCAGGCCTTAAAATCTTATAATAAGGAGAGCGGCAATGAGTTTAGTCGAGAAGCACTGTGTTCCCTGCCGTGGAGGCGTCCCTCCCCTGCAAGGCGAAGAGTTGGAAAAGATGAAAGCCGAGGTCCCCAACTGGCAGGTGGCCGAAGGTCACCACCTGACACGCAGTTACACGTTTCCCGATTTCAAGAGCGCGCTGGATTTTGTCAACCGGGTGGGCGCCGTTGCCGAACAGGAAGGGCACCATCCCGATTTGTACCTCGCGTGGGGAAAAGTGGATGTCAAAAGCTGGACCCACAAGATTGACGGCCTGACCGAGAGCGATTTTATTCTGGCGGCCAAGATTGAACGACTGTATCAAAACTGAAAAGGAGCATTCCCGATGTTAGGCGTTGGACATAAGTTTCCCCCCTTCTCTCTGCAGGCGACAGTGAGCACCGATAAAGGTAAGGCCTTCCAGACAATCACAGACCGCGAATACAGCGGCAAGTGGAAGGTGTATTTCTTCTGGCCCAAGGATTTCACGTTTGTGTGCCCCACCGAAATCGCGGCCTTCGGTAAGTTGAATACCGAGTTCCGCGATCGCGAGGCGCAAGTGATCGGCGGCAGCACGGATTCGGAATTTGTGCATCTGGCGTGGCGACAGAATCACGAAGACCTGAAGGATCTGCCCTTCCCCATGCTCGCCGACATCAAGCGCGAACTGTGTACCGCTCTGGGGATCCTGGACCCGCAGGAAGGTGTGGCGCAGCGCGCCACTTTCGTAGTGGACCCGCACAACCTGATCCGCTTCGTATCGGTGAACGATCTTTCCGTGGGACGCAATCCCCACGAAGTGCTGCGCGTGCTGGATGCCCTGCAGACCGACGAACTCTGCCCCTGCAACTGGCAGAAGGGCCAGGAAGTCCTGAAGCCCGCTATCTGAAGCGCCGGCGTAGGCTTCCACGCGGAGGCCTACGCTGCCCCAACCCGCCACAGAAACTCTTAAACATGGAACAATTTCTGGAGACCCTTCCGGAGTATGCCAAAGATCTGAAGCTCAATTTAGGGAGTGTTCTGCGGCAACCGGAACTGACCGCGCAGCAGGCTTGGGGCACTGTCGTGTGCACGGTGCTTGCCGTGCGCAGCCCCAAGTTACAGGAAGTGCTGCTGGCCGAAGCCGGCAAACACCTTGGCGAGCAGGCCCTCTTTGCGGCCAAAGCGGCCGCGGCGATGATGGGGATGAACAACATCTTCTACCGCTTTCGCCATCTCAGCAGCAATCCGAAATACGGCGAGATGCCCGCGCGATTGCGCATGAACGTGATTCGCACGCACGCGAGCGATCCGGTGGATTTCGAACTGTGGTGTCTGGCCGTTTCAGCCATCAACGGCTGCGGCGCTTGCGTGGATTCGCACGAGCAGGTGCTGCGGGAAAAAGGCGTCAGCGAGGAGACGGTACTGGCAGCCATCCGCATCGCGTCGGTGGTTCACGCGCTCGCCGCCGTGGTGTAAGCTACAGAACAGGCCAGGAGGCCTGTGGTACGCGAATTTCACGAAGGCGATTGATGCAAGGGGTTGGGGGCGGAGCCCTGGCGCAGTCTTTGTCGACTGCGGACGCCGCGCCGGTCGCACGCAAGTGGCCCATTGAGGAGGGTCCGGACACTCCCAAGCTCTGTCTGGCGCCCGGGGATGGCGGCGGACCGCTGCCCGCCGGCATGCAACCGGCTGCCGCCGCTGCGCCCGGGGGACGCGGCGGACGAGGCGGAGGCGGCTACGGTGGCTACCTGGCGGCCAAAATGGAACCAGTTCCGGCTCCGGCAACCGAGACTGCGCCGGGCGGCCAGGTGCGCAATCTGACGGCCGCGTACGAGCGCATCCGGCAGCTTGGTGTGACCCATCTGCTGGGCGTCGGCGTGAGCGGGGGGATGCCCTGGACCGAACAAAACATTCGCCACACCATCGACACGGCCAAAGCATCCGGGCTGGTGGCTTACAATGCCATGATCAACGTCCCGTCCAGCGTCATCTACGGCAAGGAAACGCGCGGTAAGGACATGGAGCCCTTCATCGCTTCCATCGAGGCCGCCGGAAAAGCCGGCCTCCCGGTGATGGAGTACAACTTCTACGCGCATCGCGGCGTTGAAGGATATTACGAAACGGTGGGCCGCGCAAGGGCGGGATACACGGGCTTCGACTATGATCTGGAATTACTGATCGACCAGGACGGCCGCGTGGTGCAGCCCATCTATCGCGACGAGAACGGCCACATCACGCCCGAAACCCTGGCGGCTTTCCCGAATGCCAAAAAGGTGAAGTTCAAGGACCTGCCGCCGCTGGCCAACGAGGGCGCCCATAACCTGACGGAGATGTGGGCCAACATTACTTACTTCCTGAAGGCCGCCATTCCCGCCGCCGAAAAGGCCGGCGTGCGGATGGCGCTGCATCCCAACGATCCGCCGGCGCCCGTCAGCCGCGGGTCCGAGCAGATCATGGGCACCGTGGCCGGCTGGAAGCACCTCATCGAGATCGTCAACAGCCCGGCCAACGGCATCACCTTCGATTGCGGCGTGACGCGCGAGATGGGCGACGATCCGGTGGTCACGGCCGATTATTTCGCCGGCCGCAAACGCGTCAACCACGTGCATTTCCGCAACGTGCAGGTTGTGAAGCCGCTGGAAAAATACCAGGAGGTATTCATCGACGCGGGCATGGTGGATATGTTCGGCGTCATGAAAGCCCTGGTGCGGAACAAGTACACCGGCACGATCTACCCCGAACATCCGCGCGCCTTCGATGCCGACCGCGACCGGCTGCCGCCCGGCGGCCGGCTGCCCGGCTACCCTGGGGGCGGAGGCTACACCGGAATCACTTACAGCGTCGCCTATGCCAGGGCCATGATGCAGGCCGCGCTCGAAACCGTATAGACGGGCGCCATCTGATACCATTCCAGCGAATGGACGCTGTACAGATCTCGCATGTCACCAGGACGTTCGGGGATGTGACCGCGGTGGACGATCTGTCTCTCACGGTTCCCGAAGGTTCCATCTATGGGTTTATCGGGCCGAACGGCTCCGGCAAAACCACCACGATGCGCATGATCGTGAACATCTTCTATCCCGACCGCGGGGAGATCCGGCTGTTCGGAGAATGCACGCCGCAGAACAGCACCGATTTCATCGGATACCTTCCCGAAGAACGCGGTCTTTACCAGAAAATGACGGTCCGCGCGCTGCTGGAATTCTATGGGGAGCTGCGCTCGGGCAGGGACGTCAAAAGGGAAGTCGAAAGCTGGCTGCGGAAACTGGACCTTGCGGCGCGCGCCGGGGATAAAGTCGAGACCTTCAGCAAGGGGATGAGCCAGAAGGTGCAGTTCATCGCCGCCGTAATTCCGGAACCGAAGCTTCTGATTCTGGACGAGCCCTTTAGCGGGCTCGACCCGGTGAGCGCCGAGGCCATCCGCTCCGCCATTCTGGATCTGCGCCGGCGCGGCGTGACCGTCATTCTGAGCACCCACGACATGAACCTGGCGGAAACCATGTGCGACTACATCTTCATGATCTTCCGCGGCCGGAAGGTTCTGGACGGCACCCTGAGCTCCATTCAGGATCAGTACGGCGACGACACCATCCGGGTCAGCGCGCCCGGCGGATTTACGGCAGTGCAGCACTTGCCCGGAGTGGAACAGATTCGCGACCTGGGCCAGGTACAGGAACTCCGCCTGGCGCGCGGAACCGATCCGCAGGAGGTGCTGCGGACGCTGGTGGCACAGACGCGCGTGACCGGCTTCTCACTCACCAAGCCCTCGCTGCACGATATTTTCATGCGGATTGCGGGACCGGCGGCGGAGGTGAATCATGCGCATGCATAAGGTGCTGACCATCGCCAAACGCGATTACATCGCCACGGTCCGCACCAAAGCATTCCTGTTCGGGCTGGTGGTGGCCCCGGTGATATTTGGCGGCGGATCGATCGCCATGTCGTTTTTCAAGAGCAAGCCGGATCTGAGGGACCGGCACATCGCCATCATCGATCGCACCGGCGCGGTGGCCGATGCCCTGGTGAACGCCGCCAAAGAAAAGAACGACCGGGCACTGTTCGACAAGAAAACCCGCCAGCAGATTGCGCCCCGGTACGTGTTTGAGGTAATCGTGCCGGAGGGCGATTCCAAAAACCAGTTGCTGGCCCTGTCCGACCGCGTGCGGCGCAAGGAAGTGGCGGCGTTCCTCGAGATCGGCCAGGATGCGCTGCGTCCGCAAAAGCCCTTGGAACAGGAGCAGCCCTTTGGCGCCGCCGCCAAAACCGACCCGGCCACGCGGGTTTCTTATTACACCAACGCGGGCGGGATCGATGAGCTGCGCGGCTGGTTGAACGGTCCCATCAACGATGGCGTGCGCCTGGCGCGACTGGCGCGGCTGGGAGTCGATATCAAAAGCAATACCGGCCTGATGGCCTCCGTGCCGGTGGAAGGACTCAGCCTGCTGGAGCGCGACGAAAAGACCGGCGAAGTCCAGGCGGCGCGTAAACGCAGCGAATTGGAGGGATTCTTTGTGCCCTTTGCGGTGGCCATGATCCTGGCCATGATCGTGATGGTGGGCTCGGCGCCCATGCTTCAGAACGTCACCCAGGATAAGAGCCAGCGCGTGGTGGAGACCTTGCTGGGCGCCGCCACGCCGTTAGAACTGATGTCCGGGAAAGTGCTGGGCGCGGTGGGCGTTTCCGTGACCAGTTCGCTTTTGTACGTGGTGGCGGGTGTGCTGGCGGTGAACGCCATGGGAATCGCCGGTCTGCTGCCCCTGAGTATTATTCCCTGGTTCTATGCCTACCTGCTGGCCGACGTGGTGATGCTCTGCGCGTTCGCCGCCGCGCTGGGAGCCTGTTGCAGCACCCCGCAGGATGCGCAGAACCTGGCGATTGTGCTGCTGATGCCCTGCCTCATCCCCATGTTCATGCTGGTCACGGTACTGCGGCAGCCCAATAGCCTGATGGCTACAGCGATGTCGCTGGTTCCGCCGTTCACCCCGATCCTGATGCTCCTGCGGCAGACCAACTCCGAAGGCGTGCCGGCGTGGCAACCCTGGGTGGGACTGGCCGGCGTAACCCTCTTCGCGGCCGCCACCGTTTGGGCCGCCTCCCGCATCTTCCGCGTCGCAATCCTGATGCAGGGCAAGCCGCCGAAGTTGATGGAGATGGCGCATTGGGCCTGGAAAGGGTAAGTCCGCAAGGGCCCGATAACGCTATTGTCACAGTGAGCCGCTATAATTGGCTTTCGTTTACATATTGAATGGCTGGTACCCGCGCGGCAGATGGACCGCCCCGCGAGAGACGGCCGGCGCGATTTTGCCTAAAGGGGACGACCAACGATGCAGAAGCCGAAGCAGGTATGCAGGCTAGGGAGAGCTCTTCGGATTTTCCTAATAGCAGGTTCAACCATAGTTTTGGGTCAGGCTCAAGCTCCACAAACTGCCAATCCCAATCGTACCGTTGGCCCGCAAAAGGATGGGTCTGTCGTCGTGTCGGACAACCAGACGCTGACGCCTGCCGGCAAGATCATTGAACTCGGTTCGCCGGTGCGCGCCAAAGCCATCGCACTGAATCCGAATGGGAAGACGAAGAGCGGCGCCGTCCTGCTTATGGGCTCACCCCAGCCGATTATCGTTTTCAATACTGCGACCGGAGAGGTTCTCCAGCGCTTCATTCCGTCCCCTATGAAAGGGGCGGCATCCAACTCCAGTAAAGCGGGGTCCTTCACCGGCATCACCTATTCGGCGGACGGCAAAAGCCTGTTCTTCAGCCAGGATAACAACCACGTCGTGATCGCGAAAGTGGACCCGCAAACGGGTCTTTTGACCAACGGGCAGAGCGTGGAACTACCTGGTCCGCCGGCCGATGGCCGGCCCTATCATAATGCGAAATCCATCAACCCGGGCGGCATCGCAGTTTCCGGAGACGGCAAGCGCGCCTATGTGGCCCTGAACGTGAGCCAACACGCTCGGCGTGATCGACCTGACGGCCTCTCCAGCCAAGCTCATCGCTCAGATTCCGGTCGGCAATGCGCCTAATAGCGTGGTCATTCATGGCAAATATGGCTATGTCAGCAACGAAGGCGGACGTCCTGCCACCAGCGAAGACTTCACGAACTATTCCGACGGAACGCAGATCGTCGCCGACCGGAAAGATGCTTTTGCGATCACTGGGACTGTGTCTGTCGTCGATCTCGCGGCGGGCAAGGAGGTGAAGACGGTCAAGGTGGGCCTGCACCCAGCCGGCATGACCATCTCCGGCGCCTATCTTTACGTTGCCAATGCGTACAGCGACAGCCTCTCGGTGATCGACCTGAATACCGATCAGGTCGTGCGCACGATTCGTCTCAGCGTTCCGATCGCCGGCGGTTTCTTCGGCTCCGGACCGAATGGCGTCGCCGTAACCGATGGCCAGGCTTATCGTCACGCTGGGCCAAGCCAATGCCGTGGCCGTCATCAACCTTCAGGGGCGGGATGCGCATCCGGTGATCGGTTACATTCCGACCGGCTATTTCCCGACCTCCATCGCCTATGACAAAACCCAGAAGCAACTGGTGGTGGCCGACGACAAGGGCCTGGGCGCGCATGTTCCCACGCGTTCCGGGGGCCTCTCCGGTTTTAGCACGCATCAGGATAATGGAACCGTCAACCTGATCCCGCTGCCGAACGCGAACCAGTTGGCGCGGTTCAGCAAACAGGTTTTCGACAATAATCACTGGAACCTGACCACGAATATCGAAGTGGGACCGGAATACATCGATGCGCACGCCGCACCGGTGGCTGTTCCCAGGCATATCGGCGAGCCCTCACTCATCAAGCACGTGTTTCTGGTGATCAAAGAGAACCGCACGTACGACCAGATGCTGGGAGACGTGCCATGGGGCGACGGCGACCCTGCGCTGGCGATCTTTGCGTCGGCGGTTCCCAATCAGCACGCACTCGTCAAACGCTTTCCGCTTCTCGATAATGTCTACGCTCCGAGCCGCCAGTCGGCGGATGGCCATCCCTGGATCGGGATGTCGGGGTCCTTCTACTCCAATGACATTTTGTCGCCGGACTGGATTCGTTCTTATCCGGGCGGCAATTCCGACGATGCTCTGACCTATACTCCGAAGGGCTTTTTATGGACCGCCGCCGAAGCCAAAGGGCTCTCCGCCAGGCTCTACGGCGAATGGAGTCATGGCGCCAAGATCGCCAAGAAGCCGGATGGCGCGAAGTTCGGCTGGAGCGATTATCTACCGTACCGCCATGTGCAAGGAAGGCAAAGCGCCGCAATCCAGTTGCGTCGTGCCGGACGACGCGATCAGCGTGAGCTCCGATATCCCTTCGGCGGCCAAAATCATGGACCCGCATTATCCGCCGTTCAATCTCACGATTCCCGACCAATACCGGATGGATTACTGGATCCCCGAGTTCCAGCGGCTGGATGCGGCCAATCAGGTTGCCGAATTTGACGATTGTGTGGCTTCCGGACGATCACACCGCGGGGACCGTAAAGGGCCAACCATACCCGATCAACTACCAGGCCGACAACGATCTGGCCCTGGGCCGCATGGTGGAAGCCATCAGCCACAGCAAGATCTGGGCGCAATCGGCGATTTTCGTAGAGGAAGACGATTCCCAGGCCGGCGTGGATCACGTGGATGGCCACCGCCAGCCGGTTTTTGTTATCAGCCCGTATACCGTGGCGCCGCAGGCTCCGGGCCAGGGCAAGGCGATTCATACCACGTACACAGCCGAGAACATCAATCGCACGATCGAGAACATCCTGGGTATGCAGCCACTGACGCAGTTCGATCTGGTGGCATCCCCCATGTTCGACGCGTTTCAGAACACGCCCGATCTGACGCCCTACGACCACCTGTCTGCGGTCATCCCTCTGGACCAGGGACCGGGACTTGGCGGCGACAATACTCTGGGATACAGCCCCATGCAGAAAGCCTGGCTGAGGGCTACGGCGGAGGTGATGAAAGGCAAGTACGACAAAGCCGACGCAGTCGACCCGAACTTCCTTAACCACGTGACGTGGTACTCGGCGACGGGTTGGAAACGGCCCTATCCCGGGGAGAGCAAGGTGGAGATGCCCGGGCCATTCGTCAAAGCTGCCCGGAAATACCGCGGCGACGACGACGACGATAAGTAATGCGAAGGGCAGCCACTATAGTTGGCTAATCGTAACTCGCGGGCCGGCGGATCCAGATATTCCGGTATCGCACGGCATCGCCGTTGTGATCCTGTAGCATCAGCGGCTCTTCCGGGGCGTGCGGCGTATAGTGCGCCACCTGGCGGTAGACCATCGGTCCCATCAGTTCCTTGTGGTGATGCACCATGACTCCGTTGTAGAGCACCGTGACGTAAGCCGGCTTGACGAGTTTGTCGCCTTCGAAGCGGGGCGCTTCGAAGAGAATATCGTAAGTATTCCATTCCCCCGGCCGGCGCGCGGGATTGGCCAGCGGCGGCCACTGTCCATAGATGGCGCCCGCCTGTCCGTCCGCATACGTGGGATTGTTCCAGGCGTCCAGCACCTGGATTTCATAGCGGCTCATAATCAGCACGCCGCTGTTGCCGCGCCCCTGGCTGGTACCCTTAATGACCGCCGGTGACGACCACTCCACGTGAAGCTGGCAGTCTCCGAATTTTTCCCGCGTGAGCAGGCTGCCGGTTCCGCCCACCACCTCAAAGTAGCCGTCGCCCACTTTCCATTGCGCATCCACCATCTTGCCGCGATTCGGCCCGCGCCCTTCCTGCTGCCACCTGGAAAGGTCCTTGCCATCGAACAGCACTACGGCGTCCGAGGGCGGAGCGCCCGGAGCGGATCCCGGCGTGATTACCTTGGGATGCGGCCGGGCCGGATCGTGTACGTGCCACGGCAGATTGGGCAGCATGGGCGTATCGGTAAATCCCAGGTCGCCCGGTTTCGGTTGCGGCTGTTGCGCCAGGGCCAGCACGGCCGCCAGGGCGCCGGCGGCGCCGAGCAGGCAGAAGACAGTTTTGCGAGACATGGAAACTCCTCACGAAGCGAAGGTGAGACGATACCCCACGCCCGGCTTCACCGTCAATTTCAACACACCGTCGGGGTCCAGGGAAGGCGTCATGTTCTTTCCGCCGGCGCGAATCTTCACCACCCGCGTGCCGCGCGGAGAGCGTATCCGGTGATCGCCATCGATCGAGGCATCCAGCGACGCCTCGACCGGCTTGCTGCCGCTCCAGACGATTCCCACCTGCACGCCGCCGCGCGCTCTCAGACCCCGGACCCGCCCTTCGGCCCATGCTTTGGGCAGCGCCGGCAGCAGGCTGATTTCCCCGGCGTGGCTCTGCAGCAGCATCTCCGCAATTCCGGCCGTGCCGCCGAAATTGCCGTCAATCTGAAACGGCGGATGCGTATCGAACAGGTTCGACAGAGTGGAATTGCGAATCAGCGCCAGCACATGCTCGTACGCGGTATCGCCATCCTCCAACCGCGCCCAAAAATTGACGATCCACGCCCGGCTCCATCCGGTATGGCCGCCGCCGTTCGCCAACCGCCGCTCGATGGTCGCGCGGGCCGCCCCGGCCAGGTCCGGCGTGCGCTGCGGCGTGATCTGATTGGCCGGATGCAGCGCATAAAGCTGTGACATGTGACGATGCCCCGGCTCCACCTCGTCGAAATCCTGCGACCATTCCTGAATCTGCCCGTACTTCCCAACCTTCAGCGGCGTCATGCGGTTCAGTGCGAAGTTCGCCCGGTCGCAAAAGTCCGGCTCGAGGCGCAGAATCTCTCCCGCGCGCGCCAGGCTCATCAGCGTATCGCGAATGATCTCCACGCTCATCGTGGGATTGATATCCACCGCGGCGCGCCCGCCTTCCGGCGTCTTGTAACTGTTCTCGGGAGAGGACGCGGGACCCGCCATGAGCTGTCCCGATTCGGGATCGGCCACCATGTAGTCCAGGTAGAATTCCGACGCTGCTTTCAGTACCGGCCAAGCCCGGTTTCTCAGGAAATTCTCGTCGCCCGTAAACCGGTAATGATCCCAGAAATGCCGCGCCAGCCACCCGCCGGCGCCCTGCCACAAATCGATCCCTTGCGGCGAGCCCAGCTCGGTCTGATGCCACGCATTGGTGGTGAAGTGAACCACGAATCCCTTGCAGCCGTAGGAGATTTGCGCCGTCTTGCGCCCCGGCTCGACCAGCTTTTCCGTGAAGTCGAACAGAGGCTCCGCGCACTCCGAAAGATTGCACACTTCCGCGGGCCAGTAGTTCATCTGGATGTTGATGTTGACGTGGTAATCCGCTTCCCACGGCGGATGCATGCCTTCCGCCCAGATACCCTGCAGATTGGCCGGCAGCGTCCCCGGGCGCGAACTGGAAAGCAGCAGGTACCGCCCATACTGAAAATACAGGGCGATCAGTTGCGGGTCCGTCCCGCCGCTCTTCATGGCCGCAAGCCGTTCGCCGGTGGGGACAGTGGACCGGTCGGGTCCGCCCAAGTCCAGGGCCACCCGCAGGAACAGGCGGTGATAGTCGGCGATGTGCGTCTGCCGCGCGTCTTCGTATTTCACCGCATCGAGCGCCTTGCGCCGTGCCGCGCATTCCGCCGCCTGATCCTTGCCGCCGTAACTGGTAGCGGCATACAGTACGAGCGTGACCGCGCGCGCTTTTTCGACGCCGATGCCGCCGGCCGATGCCGCCACCGAGCCGCCTTCCGCCCGCACCTCGAGATGGCTTTCGAAGTGGACGCCCTCGTCCGGCGCCTGTCCGCGCATCGCCAGCCGGTTAGGTCCGCCGCTCTCGATCTTCACATCCGCTTCCCGCGTCAGGCGCGCCGCAAAGGAAAGCTGGCCGGGCTTGTCGCACTCCAGCCGGACGAAGATGGCCTGGTCGGGATAGGACGCAAACACTTCGCGCGTGAACCGGGCCTTGCCCACGCGATATTCCACGCGGGCGATGCCGGTATCCAGGTCCAGCTCGCGCCGGTATTCCTGCACCGCGCCTTCGTGATGCATGTCCAGAACCAGGTCGCCCAGCGTCTGGTAGGTGTATCTGGCGCTCGCCGGTCCCACGAACCTGCCACCCTGAGGCGCCACGGAGTTGGCCTCGGCGTACTTGCCCGCGAACAGCAACTCGCGGATCTTCTGGATCTGCTGGCGGGCCGCGGCGTTGTCCTCCTCCAGGTGGCGCCCGCTCCACAGTGTGTGCTCGTTGAGCTGGATGCGCTCCTGGGGCGCGCCACCAAACACCATCGCGCCCATGTAGCCATTGCCCACCGGAAGCGCTTCGGTCCACTGCTTCGCCGGCTCCCGATACCATAGAGCCAGCGGCTTGCCGGCGGCAGGACTCTCCTGCGCCGCCAGCGGGCGCAGCAATGCAGCCGCTCCGGCAGCCTGTATCCATTCTCTTCTGGTAGACTTCACCCTCACCCTTTTGATTATCGCGTGCCCGGCTTCAAACCATGCGTCTCCACACATCTCCAGCACTTCAATTGCCTCCAGACACCCTTGCGGCACGCTATGAGTCGAACGGCCCGTCGCGTTATTCTTCGGCTTCCGGTAAAGATACGCGGTGCAGTCTTGTAGCCACACTGTGTCCCATACGGCATGGTCCCCACTGGGCTTATCGGCGTTTATCCGGGTTCATCTGCGGCCCAATTCTTTGGCAGCATCGTAAACCGCAAACACTACCCGCATATCCTCCACGCCCGAGGCAATCGACACCGGCGCCGGCCGCCCGTCGCGCACCGCTTCCAGAAACGCGCGATGCTGATTCAGCGGATTGGCGATATCGCCGAATGCCGGAGGGCGGATCTCCATCTGCTGCTCGGCCCCCTGCTCGCCGCCAAACGCCGGCACCAGCCCGCCCGAGTATTCCACCACGCGCCCGCGGAAAGCACCGCACGATGAAGCCACGCTCAGCCACTGGCTGTTGCGATACTGGAACCGCCCCTTGGTGCCATGCACCGCCAGTTCTTCGCCGTTGGCGCACCAGGCCGTATCCAGCGTGATCATGGCGCCCGAATCCAGTTCCAGCACCGCCACCGCCAGGTCTTCGCCTTCCAGTCCGGGACAGTGCAGATTCCGCGTGAACCCGGTGGCCTTCACCACGCGCGCTCCGGTGATCCACTGAAAGATGTGGATATAGTGCACCGCCAGTTGGATAAAGCAGCCGCCGCCGGTCTCCGCCACCGACCCGCGCCATGTGCGAATGCCCTGCTGCGCCTCGCGCGACCACATCATGCCGCCGGTATGCATCAGGCGCGCATAGCAGTGGACCACGTCGCCCAGCCGGCCCTGCGCCACCATATCGCGCAGGTCGTGCATCAGCGGCTGATCGAAATAGCTCATGTAGAGCCCCACCGTCCGGCTGGAACCCTGCGCCGCCGCGGCGATGGCTTCGGCGTCGGCCAGGTTCGCCGCCACCGGCTTCTGCAGCAGCACGTGCTTGCCCGCCTCGATCGCAGCGATCGCCTGCGGGCGGTGTTGCGAGTTCGGAGTACTGATCACGACCGCGTCCACCTCGGGAGCCAGCGCGGCACTAAATTCCGTCGCGGGCACGCTGCCGCACGCTTCAGCCGCCCGCGCCGCGGCGGCGGCGTCCACATCCACACAGCAGACCACACGAACCCACTCCAGGTCCCGGTACACGCTCAGATAATGCGCCGCCATGCCGCCGCAGCCGACAAACGCCACATTGATTTTACCGGCCATTCGCCGCCTCCCCTCCCTGGTTTCGCGTCAGAAAAAGCGCCAGCGCCATGCCCGCCAGCGTGAGTCCCGTGACCGCGAACGCCTCTCCGGCAGTCAACGGGAGATAGAGAATCAGCACGCCGCAGAACATCACCGATGCCGCAATCACCTTGTCGGTGATCTCGCGTTCGCGGAAAAACAGCCATCCCGCCAGCACCGAAAGAATGATCCCGGCCCGCTTGATGCTCACCGTGATCACCACCGCGATATACGCGTACGATCCCAATTGAAACAGCAGCGAAACCGCGTCCAGCAGGCCCGCCAGCGAAATCCACTTCCCGTTGCCGCGCGCCGCCGCACGGAAATCCGCGCCTTGCCACTTGCCCCAAACGAAGAACGCGATGCACAGACCCAGGCCATAGGAGAAGGCTTCGGTGAACACGTCGCTCATCACCACCAGCTTCTTATCCAGCGGATTGGTGATGGAAAAGATGAACGACACCATCAGCATGTAGCGGCTGCCCTTTTCCTGAATCACCGCTTTCACCGGAGCCAGCCAGCCCACGGCGAACAGCTTCCGGTGCATCGCCAGGGACCCGGCCACGATCAGCACCACGCCCAGCAACTTCAACGGCGGCGGCAGTTCGCCCAACATCACGAACCCCGAAGGAATCAGGAATACCGGCGTGAACGCCAGGAACGGAACCGACATGGAGAGCGGGGAGATCTGCAACGCGCGAAAATACAGCCACATCACGCAGGTGATCAGGGCTACGTCGAGCGTCAGGTAGATCAGGAATGTCGGCACCGGAGCCAGGTGCAGGGCCGCGATTCCGAATAGCGCCCCGCCATCCCGAATCACCACGGGCGACCCGGCGGCGATCTGCCAGAGCAGCGCGGCGGCGAACACTATGGTGACTGCGATGCGAATCCACAGGGTGGCTGGAATCAGGTCGCGTTTCTCTAACGCCCGCTTGCGAGCCACGTCCGTTAACACGTTCGTGACCGACATGGACGCTGCCATCAGCAGGCCCACCGGAGAGAGTGCGGAGTTTGCCATGGTTATCTGGTGGACAGGCCAGGAGGCCTGTCCTACTTCGTCACCAGGCGCACGCCACCCAGCAGTCCGGAAGCCTGCGGCTGCACGGCATTCATATCCTGCGCCTGGAAGCGTTCTCCGTACTTTGCGTTCAGGGCCTTGTAATCCGGAAGCGGCCCTTTCGCCATTTCATTGAGCGCCAGATTGGCCACCACCACCCGGATCGAATTCTGTCCCGCGTGCAGCAGTTTCGTAACTTCGACCTCGTACGGCGGGCACCACACCGACCCGGCACGCTGCCCGTTCACGAACACCTCCGCGGCCTCGCGCACCGGGCTCTCCATCATGGCCCGCATGCCGTTGGCCGGCCGCCGCGTTTCGGCCGTCACCGGAGTGCCCTCGCCGAAATTCACATACACCGGCCTTCCGGGCGCCGCGCTCCAAGCGAAGCTCTTCTCATACGTCACGCGGCCCGAGAAGAACTTGCGGTCGGGCACGTCGGTCCAGGTCTCCAGCTTCTGCATCTCCACCGGCGCACTGCCCGGGAAGGTCACCTTCCAGCCGGAACTCAGATCCAGCACCGTGGTCTCGGGTCCGGTTGGCGCGTCCGGTTCGCTCGCGCGATCCTTCGAAAACACCAGCACCCGCGATTCGTAGGGCGCCAGTGTGAGGTCCTGCCGCGCCCCGCCGGCCCTGGCGATCTTTCCCGTGACCGGGTCCCACCACTCGCCGGTGAGCCCCTGTACGCGAAACACGGCCTCGTGGTGGATCTCGCGATTGCTGGTGTTGGCCAAAAAGTACACCTCCGCGAACGGCAGTTTGCGATGCACGAAGCCGATCTCCGGCGCGGTTGCCACATCCGCGGCCAGCGCCTTGTGCATGGTGGCGCCCAATTCGTTCTCGTCGGCCAGCACGGGCAGAGCCGAAGCCAGGCTGCGGATCTTTGGCGTGTCGCCGGCATCCATCAATCCCGGCGCCAGCGAAGGAGCCCGCCGGGTCGCAATCACCGTGCCGCCTTTTTTGGCGAAATCCAGAATCCGTTGCAGGGTGGCCAGAGGCATCCGCTCCACGTTCGGCAAAATCAAAATGCGGTACGGCACGCCGCCTTTGGCGATGAAGCCGTCGTCGATGAAGTCGAAATTGTACCCGGCGTCCAGGATCTGCGGAATCACGGTATTGCCGATCAGACCGTCGATGGCCTGGTTCACCGAATCCCGGCCCAGCGTGAAGTGCGCGAAGGCGTCGTCGGTGGGCAGATACAGCGCCACGTCGTTATCCGGCTGGCCCTGCCGCAGCAGGAAACTCACGCGCGCCATGTAGGTAGTAATATCCGGCATCGCCATCCACCAGGGATTGTGATCGTTAAACACCGCGGCGGCATAAAAACGCCAGCCCGGCTCGCCCGCCTCCGGAGGGGAATAGGGGAAGCCATGCGCCACCAGTTGATTGATACCCTGCAGAAAGTGGATATCCGCCTCGGCTTTCATATCCAGCGGCGTGGCGCGGAACACCGGCGAATGCAGCCAGGTCCACGTCTCCGACGATGTCACCGGCTTGCCCAACAGGTGGCTGGCCGAAGAGGCCCACCGCGTAGTGGAAAAGTGCCGCCACTGGGTGCCCTCGCCTTCCGGCAGGTCCACGTAGGAGTAACTCGATAGGGTCACCGGCGGAATGCCGTACGTCTGCGAGCGGAAGAGCGTGCCATGCTCGTGGGCCCACCGCGTGATGGGTTTCAGGTAGTTGTCATCGCACAATTCGGAGAGCGTCTTGCCCCAATCGTGGCGGATGGCCAGCACCCTCTCGCCCTCACCGCCCGCCAGCGCCGGCAAATCCGGCAGCAGATCGTAACCGCGCCGCTGGCGAAACTCCTCCAGAAAATTGCCGGTCCAGTCGGAGCCGTACACCTCCAGGCTGTCGCTGAAAATGGCGTGCGGCGGATCCTTTTTGAGCGCGTCCAGCAGCGGCGTCCCGACTTTCGCCAGGTGGGTCGCGACGGCCGCCGGGTCATAGTGATCCAGCACGTACCCTTCGGCGCCCACCGCCGGCCGCTTTACCTGCTGCCGGGTGTGCCCTGCCACGAAGTAGAGGACGGTGCGCGCGCCACCCTCGGCGGGGGGAAGGCGCACCGCGTTGGCCTCCAGATCGGTCAGTTGACGCGTGGTGTCCCCGGTCGCCAGGAACGCGGCAATCAGCTTATCGCCTTCCGCCATTCTCGGAAAGGGCAGCGTACTCGCGGCCGGCGGCACCGGCACGCGGCTCACCACCAGCCTGCCGGCCGCTTCCGAGATGGGGATATGCGGCCCGCCAAAGGGCCATCCGCTGCCCAGAGTCAGATCCATGCGCAGCCCGAGTTCTTTGGCCTTGGCGCCGGTAAACGTCAGATCGCCCAGAAACTCGGGCGACAGGTACTTGAAATTGTGAAAGCCGGTCGCGGCGTCGTCCAAGGCCAGCGGGTAGGTAGGCTGCACCTCGAAGCCGCCGATGCCGCCCTGTTTCATGGATCGCATTTCGCGTTCCAGTTCCGGCTTGGTCACGGAAGGGCCGAACCACCACCACCGCACCATGATGCGGGCATCGGCGGGAGGCTTCAGGAAAGAGTCCTTGAGGTCTTTGACGGTCGCCGGAGCGGCGGCGGAGAGCCAACCGACCGCGGCCGGCAGGGCGAACGCAAGAACACACAGATATCGGCGCATCGATACTATGCTAGGCCTACGCCGGGTCCCGGTGGTAACGGAATCGGACAAACGCCGGCTGTTTGGAATGAAAAAACAAAAGCGCATCGCGGACAAGCCGGGAAGAGCTCGTGTTTCCATACA
Organism: uncultured Solibacteraceae bacterium; assembly: GCA_963835555.1. GTDB lineage: Bacteria > Acidobacteriota > Terriglobia > Bryobacterales > Bryobacteraceae > Sulfopaludibacter. The sequence goes on from CAWIGC010000039.1 coordinate 376,171, forward strand.
GTTCCAGACAAAGGGGAGCCCAGCGCCGCGCCGGCCGGCGAAGCGGCCGACCGCTCCTGTTTGTCATTGTGCAACACCCGCCTACCGGCTTGGCAGCGCTGGATGTCCCGCGGCCGGGCATAAATCCGGGTAAACGTCTGCGGATGCGTTACTTCTGTTGCGGCGAACGGTCTGCCGGAGTTCCACATTACAAAACCGGGCGCGCAGGGGGGATAATTGTTTGACCCCCAAGGCGAAGTGCGGGGAACATCGTTACGAGCAGGGTGGCATAATCCGTGAACGAAAAAACAACCGATACCGTATATCCAGGCGCTGGACCGCTTTCAAATCGAATTGCCTTCCTGGGGATTCGCCAACACCGGAACCCGTTTTGGCAAATTCACGCAGCCCGCCGCGGCCAGCACCACGGAAGAGAAGCTGAGCGATGCCGGCCAGGTGCATCGTCTGACGGGCGTGTGCCCCACCGTGGCGCTGCACGTGCTGTGGGATCTGCCCCACGGCGCCGCTGACGCTGCCGAAATCCAGGCGCTGGCCACCTCCTTCGGAATCCGGGCCGGCGCCATCAATCCCAACGTGTTTCAGGACCAGATCTACAAGTACGGCTCGCTGGGGAATCCCGATCCCGAGATTCGCCGCGCCGCCCTGGCCCACATGCTGGACAGCGTCGAGATCGCCACGCGTTTAGGCAGCCGCGACCTCTCGCTGTGGTTCGCCGACGGCTCCAACTATCCCGGCACCCAGAACATCCGCCACCGCCGCAAGTGGTTCGCCGAAGGCCTCCGCGCCACCCACGAGCGCATGTCCGGCGACCAGCGCATGCTGGTGGAGTACAAGCCCTTCGAGCCGGCCTTCTACCACACCGATATCGCCGATTGGGGCATGGCCCTGCAGTTCGCCCGGGACGCCGGCCCGCAGCGCCAAGGTGCTGGTGGATACCGGCCACCACTACCAGGCGCAGAACATCGAGCAGATCGTGGCCTGGCTGCTGGACCTGGACATGCTCGGCGGCTTCCACTTCAACGACCGCCGCTACGCCGACGACGATCTCACCATGGGCTCCATCGATCCCTACCAGGTGTTCCGCATCTTCCACGAGATTCTGCACTTCGAATGGGAGACCGGCAAGCGCGCCGACATCGCCTACATGATCGACCAGAGCCACAACCTCAAGGGCAAGATCGAGGCGATGATTCAGACCGTCACGACCGCCATGGAACTTTATGCCAAGGCGGCCCTGGTGGACCACGAGGCGCTTGCCGCGCACCAGATCGAATTGCGCCCTGATCGATGCCGAGACCTGCCTCAAGGACGCCTTCTCCACCGACGTCCGCCCGGTGATTCGCGAGTGGCCGCAATCCAAAGGTCTGCCGGCGGACCCCATGGAGGCCTTCCGCCAGAGCGGCTACCTGGAACGGATCACGGCCGAACGCGCCCAGAAGAACGCGGCAGCCGTCTCCAGTTACGCTTAAGGACATGCCTCGTTACGCTTTTAAGCTCCAGATCAAAGCCGACGCCATCGAAGAATACGAGCGCGAGCATCAGCGGGTGTGGCCCGAACTGCTGGCGAAATTGAAGGCGGTCGGCATCTCCGACTACTCCATCTTTCGCAGGGGTCAGGAACTGATCCTGTGCCTGCGCGTCGCGGATTTCGATAAGGCCTGGGACGAACTGGACAGCGACCCCGTGAACCAGCGCTGGCAACACTTCATGAGCCGCCTCTTCGAACCGGTGCCGGGCCTTCAGCCCGGGGAACGCTTCGCCATGATGAAAGAAGTGTTCTACCTGGAATAAGGGGCGATTTCCGCGGCTTCAGCTTCGGCTTTTGAGTTGCTCCGGCAACACCGCATAGCCGGACGGCGGCGGAAACAGGCTGACGAACAGTTCCAGGCGCCGGCGCAGGTAACGGCTGGGCATCTGGCGCGGACCGGTCTCCACGTCGATGTCGCAACAGGTGCCGTGCAGGTACAGCGTCAGGGTGTCTTCAAAGGCGCTGCGGGCGTATTCGCGAAACAGCTTGGTCTCTTTGCGCACATTGGTCTGGCGTCTGACGAGCGCCTGTTTGAGGTGCCAGCTTTTCTCGTCCACTTCGCCGTGGATTTCGGCATTCAACTCTTCCCGCAGAGTCCTGTAGAACCGCTCCTGCACATCCTGGCTCCAATGGTCGGCCATCAGGCCCGCCAGAGCATTGTAGAACTGGTAATGGTAATCGGCGACGTCCAAGTCCTTTATACTGAGCGCCAGAATGCTCATATCCTTCAGGTCGCGGCGGGCGCAGCGAACCTGCCGCGATTCCGGCGGGCGCTCGTACATTACTACGTCGCTTTCCTTGCCGTTCCCCTTTTCCAGGTAGGGCGTCAGAAACAGTCCCACTTTAGGAAGAGCAGCCACAATGGCCGGCGAAATGGCCGCGATCGGATCGTTCAGATATTGCCGCAGATCCTCCTCGGCGATCGGCAGGGTGGTGAAGTAAGTGAACTTACTCGTCAGCGGAATCATCTCGCCGCGAAACCGGGCGGCCAGATCATCCACGGTCAGTTTGGATCGGTCTGCGTCAGTGGACATCCCCGTGTTAGCGATTGTAGCAGGGAGGCACGCTAAACTTGGAAAGATGCACCCGAAAATCCTGGTATCGGCGGGAGAGGCGTCGGGCGATTTGTACGCATCGCTGGTGGTGGCAGAACTCCGCCGCATTCACCCGGATGCCGAATTCTTCGGATGCACGGGACCCCGCCTGCGCGAGGCAGGCGTGCGCACCGTAATCGACGCCGCCAGCCTGGCGGTAGTGGGACTGCTCGAAGTGGTGGCCCACATTCCACGAATCTATGGCGAGTACCGCAAGCTGCTGCGCGAGGCGCGCATCCACAAACCGGACGTGGCCATCCTCACCGATTCGCCCGATTTCCACCTGCGCGTGGCGCGCCGGCTGGCCGCCGAGGGCATTCCGGTGGTCTACCTGGTGGCGCCGCAGGCCTGGGCGTGGCGAAAGGGACGGGTGCGGACCCTCCGGAGCACCGTTCGCCGCCTGCTTTGCATCTTCCCTTTTGAAGAGCAATTCTTTACGCAGGAAGGTGTTAGCGCATCGTACATTGGCCATCCGCTGGCCCGGCTGGTGCGCCCGACGCTATCGAAAGACGAGTTTTTTAAGAAACACAGACTGGCTGCGAGCCGTCCATTAGTAGCAGTTTTGCCTGGAAGCCGGCGCGGGGAGGCTGCCCGCCACCTGCCTGCCCTGTTGGATGCCGCCGAGCGGCTATACCGGGAAAAGGCGGTGAATCTGGTGCTTCCGGCCTCGGCTACGACGGGAGTGGAGTTTTTCCGCGAGCGGATGGGCGGCTCGTCAATTCTGGTGATCGAAGGAGAGAGTTGGGACGCTATGGCACATGCCGATCTCGCACTGGCCGCCAGCGGTACAGTCACGGTGGAAGCTGCATTGCTCGGTACTCCCATGGTCACCTTTTATAGGGTCACTACACCCAGTTGGGTAGCCGGGAAACTGCTGGTGAATGTGCCGTTTTACTCCATGGTGAACCTGATCGCCGGGCGCGCGGTGGTTCCGGAGTTGATGCAGGGGCAGATGACCGGCGCGCGGATCGCCGAAGAGGCCCTGCGTCTTTTGGCCGACGGTCCGGCGCGCCGGGAAATGCTAGCCGGATTGGCTGAGGTGCGCGGCAAACTGACGCCGGGTGCGGGCGAAGATCCCGCTTGCCGGGCCGCCGCGATTGTGCAGGAGATATTGGAGGAAGAAGTTGCTCATGTTTCGTAAGCGCGTTTGTGTCTGGTTGATTCTCGCCGGGGCGTGGGGAGCGTTCGCCCAGGATCGCCGTTCCCGGATCGAAGTCCAGGACTATCTGATCGACGCCGAAGTCTCTCCCAATACCTCGACTATTTCGGCCACCGCGACGGTGCACTTCCTCCCTCTGGATGAAGGCGTCACCTCGGCCACCTTCGAGTTGAACAACGCTCTGACTTTGCGGCGCGTGGTGGACGACCAGGGCAAGCAACTGCAGACCTCCCGGAACCAGCAGGATTTCACCATCCGGGTGCAATTCGATCAACCGCTCAGCAAGGGCAAGCTCACCACCGTGAGTTTCACTTACGACGGTACGCTCAACGGCCAGGAGGATTCGCCGGTCTACGGCATCAAGTTCGCTGCCATCCATCCTGATTTTTCGTTTCTGCTGTATCCGGCTCGCTGGTTCCCGGTCAGCGGTTACACCACCAACCGCTTCGGCGCGGATATGAAGGTGACGGTGCCGATGGGCTATACCGTGCTCGGCAGCGGCATGGACTCGCACCAGGCTGCGGGCGACAAGAACCTCTATGAATTCAAGATGGAGCGCCACTCCTTCCCGGGCAGTATCGCGGTGGTGAAAGACGCAGCCGTGAAGGTGCCGTCGGAGGGCGTGACCACATCCATGTATTTCCGCGGCGCGGAGGCGGACCGGGTGCAGCAGTACGGCACGGAGATCGGCAAGCTGGTGTCCTATTTCACGGGCACGTTCGGCCTGGCGCCTTACGCCAATCTGACCGTGGTGGAAACCGAAGCGGGCGCGCCCAATGGGTATGCGGCTCCCGGCATGATTTTCCTCTCGCCGCCCGCCATCACGCGCAATGTGAATTCCAATCTGCTGGCTAACGAGGTTTCGCGCCAATGGTGGGAAGAAGATATTTCGCCGGCCACGCGCAATCACCTGTGGCTGACCAACGGCTTCGCCGCCTATTCGGAACTGTTATGGGCCGAGCATAACAACGGCGCGGCCTACATGGCTACGCAGCTCCACGATGTGATGGTGACGGCGCTGACCGTGGATAACGTGCCGGTAATCCAATCGGCGCGCCTGGAAGACTACTCGCCGGAACTGTGGGCGTTGACGGCACACAAGGGCGCGGTCGTACTGAACATGCTGCGCTATACCATCGGCGACGACAAGTTTCAGCAGGTGCTCAAGCAGTACGTCGAGAAGTACGCCTTTAAGCCCGTAGTCACCGACGACCTGCGCAAGGTAGTGGACGAGGTGACCGGCAAGAGCATGGATTACTTCTTCATCCAATGGATCGAATCCAGCGGCGCGCCCGAATTCCGCCTGGAGTATACGATTTACCGCACCACTAAAGAAGGCGGCGGCGGGGGCTTCCGGGTGATGGGCAAAATCTCGCAGGATCTGGACACCTTCCGCATGCCGGTGGACCTGCGGATCGAAACCGAAGGCAATCCCGAGACGCAGCGGATCGAAGTAGTCGGCACCTCCTCGGAGTTCTCCGTGGACACCTTCGGCAAGCCCAAGAATATCGTGATCGATCCGGATAACAAGGTGCTGCGCTACAGCCCTGAGATTCGCGTGGCGGTAGCCATCAAGAGAGGGGAGCAGTTTTTCGAACTCAGCGAGTTCTCCGAGGCGCTGAACGAGTATCAGAAGGCGCTGCAAACCACCCGCAACAGTTCCCTGGCGCATTACCGTATCGCCGAGGTGTACTTTCTGCAAGGCAACTGGCAGCCCTCCGCCAACGAATTCCGCGAAGCGTTGAACGGCGACCTCCAGCCGAAATGGACCGAGGTCTGGGCCCACATCAACTTAGGCAAGATCTTCGACGTAGCCGGGCAGCGCGACCGCGCCGTCAACGAATATAATCTGGCCATCCGCACCAAAGACAACACCCAAAACGCCCAGGAAGAGGCCAGCAAGTATCTGAAGACCGCCTACGAGCGGACGCGGCGGCCCGAGCAGTAACCATGGCGGACCGCTCAGAATTTCTGCTGTAGATCGCTGAAGCGCTCGACCACCAGCAGGCGCGGAAAACCGGCGCGGATTTCCTGCCGTTCCAGGATCCACGTATTTTGATGCGGCACGAATACCGCCCCGAGGCCTGCCTCGAGCGCCGGATTGATGTCCGATTTCGGACTGTTCCCAACCATCCATGTCCGCTGCGCGTCCAGCCCGCGCTGCTCCACCAGCCGCCGGTAGGCCGCGACGTCTTTTTCCTTCACCACGGCGGTATGCGCGAAGAACCCGCCCAATCCGCTGCGTTCGATCTTGAGCTTCTGCTCCTCCGGATTGCCCTTGGTGAAAAGGGTCAGGCGGTGCCGCAGGGAAAGGTACTCCAGCGTGTCCGCCACCCCTTCGATGACCTCCATGGGGCATTCCAGAATTCGCTCGGCGAAGCCCATCACGGTGGCCAGGTCTTCCGGCGCCACTTCGCGTTCGGCCAGGTGCTGGTAACACTGTTTGAGGTTGCGTCCGAAATTCAGCGACCCGTACCCGTGAATGCGGTTATTGGCCTCTTCGATTTCATCGAGCACGTCGCGCACCTGGACGGGCGAAAGCGAAGAATGCCCCAGGAAGGCCACGAACTCGTCGAAGGCGCGCTCGAAATAGATATTGTTCTCCCAGAGCGTATCGTCGGCATCGATCAGCAGGAATTGTTTGGTCATCGCGAGGATCTGGGAGCCAGACGGAAGGGGATCTCGAACACCGCGTCCACGTCCACCGGGACGCCGTCGCGCACGGCAGGCGCGAACTCCCATTTGGAAAGGGCTTCCAGGGCGGTGCGGTCCAGGCGGTCATCCAGATGCTGTAGCAACTCTACCGCTTGCACGCGACCGTCCTTGCGAATTACCGCGGATAGCCGCACCACGCCCTCCACCCGTTCTTCCACTGCCGTCTGAATATATTTGGGATCGACTTTGCGGGTAGGCACCGGGGGGCTCAGATCCTCCACAACCTCGCGGGTAGCGGGATCCCGGTCCGCGAACCACACGATCCAGCTCCCGGAATAACTGGTGACATTCGGCATCTGAATGGCCATGGTGTAGATGTAACGGCCATTCAGCCGGGGATCGGGCGCGCTGGAAACATGCGCCGCCAGCGGTGTGCCATGGTGGGGCGCGGGGGCAGCGGGAGGAGGCGCGGCGGCCTTATGCATCGCGAGCGCCTGGCGCTCCAGCGGCGCGAAAACAGACATCAAGCTCGACGAGGGGCTGTCTTTGGCTCCCCCGCGCGCCACCAGGCCAGGCACGGTCACCGTAGCATTCTCCGCGGGAGCTTCGCTGGCTCCTTTGAGATGAAGCTCGGGACCGCCGGAGAAAGCCGCGTCGTGGGCCCCCGGGGGAGGCGGCACATCGGGCCGGTTCGCTGGATTCAATCCCACAATCGCGAGAGTTGCGGGCGCGGGCGAAGACGCGGCCATCTCCGGCGGCGCTTCGGCGGGGGCAGCCTGGGGTCGAGTGCCCGGTTGCGGCGGGGGAGCGGCGAAACCGCGCGGAATCAGCGGCGGCGCCAGTTTCGGCGCGGCGGCGTGCAGTTCCGGAGCGGCGGGCAACTCGGTGGATGCGGCGGGCGGCAGCGTCTTGCGGCTGGGCGGCGGGGCGAAGGCGCGCGGTTTCGGTTTCGGTAGGGTGGTATCGAACGGCGCCGTCCTGGGAGTCATCGCAGCGGTAATCTGCGGCGCCTCAGGCAACAGGGGCGCGGGCGGCAGCGGTTTGGGAGTGGCCGGAGGCGTGTGGAACTGGCGCACCGGCTTGGGCGGCGGCGCCACTGCCAGCACATTCGGCAGGGCCAGAGTGCGCAGCAAATCGATTTTTGGCTGCGGCACGCGAATCAACTGCGGAGGCACCGGAAGATCCTTCTCCCCCGCCACCAGGTTCTGCTGGAATTTCGTACGCGCCCGCAAAGGACGTTTGTCGGCCCTGGCTTTGCTGGGGCTCACATCCGGGAGTTTCTGCTTCAGGTTGTACCAGACCAGGTGCTTCTCGTACGGGCGGATTTCCTGATCGTAAGGCGAGCCGGCATCCCCGGCAGGCTGCAATCGAGCCATCACCAGGCAGCCCAGCAGCAGGCCATGCAGAAACGCCGACATGCCGAAGGGCGCCGAGTCTCGCAGCCGCCGCAGCATCCCTACAAGCCCGCCGGTTTGCCGCCGAAACCATTGGTGGGCGCCACGGCTTTGACGCGCTCAATGGTTCGCTGCCGGGGAATATACTCCGCCAGGTAGTGGTTCAACTGTTTCAACCGGGCCGTTTCCGAACGATGACGCAGCAGGCCATTCAAAAAATCCAGGTCCGGCAGTGCCTGCGCCAGTTGGAAACTGAGTTGGGGATCGGCCAGGTTGGGCTCCTCCGCCCCGTGAGATGCGGAAACCTTTTGCAGCGCCAGAAACTGCGTTATGGCCTGCTCGCGAAGATCCGGCGGCACGGGCGAAAAATCATCGTCGTCGAAGAAGTTCACCTGCGCCCGCAGATACTCCTTCTCTTCATCCAGGCTTTCGATCTCGAAGCGGCGCTGGCCGCGCGTCAAAATGTCCATGCGCCCATCCGGATGCATGTGCACGACCTTCTCGACGGCCACGGTACAGCCGGCATTGACGATGCCCTCGCCTTTGGCCAGCACCATTCCAAACTCGGAGTTTTCGCGGATGGCGTCGCCTACCATTTCCTTATATCGTTCTTCGAAAATGTGCAGCGGGAGCGGGGTACGTGGGAAGACCACGACTTGTAAGGGGAACAGCGGGATGAGCCGCGAAGGCATGGTAACATTATGACGTTTCACGAACAACCGGAGCAAATTCGAAGCGATCCGGCGCGTGCGGCCTCTCATGAAACTGGATGGCAAAGTCGTGGTGATCACCGGCGCTTCCCAGGGAATCGGCGCCGCGTGCGCGGCCGAATTCTCGCGTGCCGGGGCACGTCTGTCGCTGAGCGGGCGCTGCGAAACACGTCTGCGCGAAGCCGCCGGCGACGGGTTGTGGACCGCGGGAGATCTTACTACCGAAACCACCCGCCGCGCGCTGGTGGATCGCACCCTGGAACGCTATGGGGCCATCGACATCCTGATCAATAACGCGGGGGTGGGCGCTTATCGTCCCTCCTGGGAAATGCCCATGGCCGAAGTGCGCGCCCTCATGGAGCTGAACTTCTTCGCCGTCCTGGGACTCACCCAAATGGTCACGCCGCACATGCGCGCGCGGCGCAGCGGCATGATCGTCAATGTCGGCTCCATCGCCGGTAAAATGACGCTGCCGTGGATGACGCTGTACAGCGCCTCGAAGAGCGCTTTGGGCACGCTGACCGAAGGCGCCCGCATGGAGTTGCTGCGCGACGGCGTGCGCACTATGCTGGTGTGTCCGGGGTATGTCCAAACGGGTTTTCAGCAGAATGTGCTGGAGGGCCGGCCACCGGAGAAAGTTTTGCAGGGTCGGAAGATGGCAATTACGGCTGCCGAATGTGCGTCGGCCATCCGCCGCGGCGTGGAACGCGACGCGCGCACGGTTATGACGCCGCGCGCCGGCTGGCTGCTGGTAGCGGCCATGCGCCTGTTCCCTTCGCTGGTGGAGCGGCGCATGGCGCAGATGAACGGAACCGCATGAACCTCAGACTGAAACGCACTCCCGGTCTTTACCTGGTGGGTTTCATGGGCTCCGGCAAGTCCACCATTGGCCGGGTGCTGGCCCACCGGCTGGGCTGGAGTTTCTTCGATATCGACCATGAAATCGAAGCCGCGGAAAAGGTTTCCATCGCCGAGTTGTTCGAGAAGCGCGGCGAAGCCGAGTTCCGCCGCATCGAAGCGGCCATTCTGCACCAGCACGTCAAGTGGATCGAACGCGGCCTGCCCGCCGTACTGGCCCTGGGCGGAGGGGCTTTCATCGAACGCGCCAACCGCGAACTGGTGACCGGCAACGGGATCGCGATCTGGCTGGATTGTCCGTTTGAAACCGTGCAGCGCCGCGTGGCGCAGGCGTCCCACCGGCCGCTGGCGCGCGATCCGGAGAAATTCGCGGCCCTGTACCAGAGCCGGCGGGAGATCTACGCGCTCTCCGACATGCACATCCCGATCGAAACCGACGATCCGGCAATGGCGGTGGAAGCCATCCTGAGCCATCCCTTATTCCGATGAGGGCCCATTCACTGCGGCGCCAGGCTCGCGCCATTTTTCACGCCGGTCTGGCCGCGGCCAATCCCATCGACGCCGTGGTACGCAGCTTACAGCGCCACGATTACTCGCGCTATGCCCATATCTACGTGGTGGGCGCGGGCAAGGCCGGCGCCTCCATGGCGCAGGCCGCCGAGCGTGTGCTGGGCCGCCGCATCGCCACCGGCCTGATCAACGTGAAAGACGGGCATCTGGCCAGAGTGCGGCGCATCGAATTGAATCAATGCGGCCACCCTGTACCCGATGAGCGCGGAGTGGCAGGAGCCATGCGGATCGCGGAGATTGCGGCAGGGGCAGGCAGGAACGACCTGGTGTTGTGCCTCATCTCCGGCGGCGCTTCCGCGCTGCTGCCGCTGCCCGCCTCACCCATCACCCTGGAAGAGAAGCAGCAGATGACGCGCCTGCTGCTGGAGTGCGGCGCCGATATCCACGAACTCAACGCCGTGCGCAAGCACCTCTCCCGCATCAAAGGGGGCCAGTTGGCGCGCCTGGCGGCGCCCGCCCGGGTGGAAGCCCTGATGCTCTCCGACGTGATTGGCGACGATCTCGACACGATCGGCTCCGGCCCCACCGCGCCGGACGGTTCCACCTTCGCGGCGGTGGCTGGGATCTTCGAAAAGTATGGCCTGACCGGCAATATCCCGCAATCGATAGCCGGGCGAATCGCCTCCGGCGGGCGCGGAGAGATCGCCGAAACTCCCAAGGCGGGCGACCCCTGCTTCGCCCGCGTGCGCAATACCATTGTCGGCAGCAACCGGCTGGCTCTGGCCGCCGCCGCGCGGCGGGCCCGCGCCCTGGGCTTTCGCACCACCGTATTGTCCAGTTCCATCGAGGGCGAGACGCGCGAAATCGCCCGTATGCACGCCGCCATCGCGCGCGATGCGCGTCCCGGCACGTGTATCGTCACCGGGGGCGAAACCACGGTCACCATCAAAGGCCCCGGGCTGGGCGGCCGGAATCAGGAGTTCGTGCTGGCCGCCGCCATCGACATCGCCGGCCGGCCGGATATCGTGGTGCTGAGCGCCGGCACCGATGGCAGCGACGGCCCCACCGACGCTGCCGGCGCCATCGCCGATGGCAACACCCTGGAGCGCAATCCGGAAGCCGCCCGCTATCTGGCCGCCAACGATTCGTACCGCTATTTCGAAGGGCTGGGCGATCTGATTATTACCGGGCCAACCAACACCAATGTCATGGACGTGCATGTGATTCTGGTGGGGCCGCGCGAGAGTTTTCATCGCGGAGACGCAGAGGCGCGGAGGAAGACGCAGAGAAAACCGAAAGGAAATGAAATTTGAAGCCTTTCTCCGCGTCTTCCTCCGCGCCTCTGCGTCTCCGCGATGTGTTTTTCGTGTCTGATGGGGGACCGCTCTAATGGGATTCTGGAAAAAGGAACTGATCGATTTCGCACTCGACCACGAGACTCGCAAGCACGTGGAAGAACAGCGCGCCTGGATCGCGCGGGAGCCTTCGAATCCGGAGCCGTACGCCAACCTGGCACAGCTCTACCGTATGGAAAATCGCCAGGAAGAGGCGCTCGGTCTGCTGCTCGAAGCGGTACGCCTGGATCCGGACTTCGCTGCCGCTCACACGTCGCTGGCCGAAATCTATGCGGTGCGCGGCGACTACTCCGCAGCCTGGCGCCACGCGCGCTCCGCGCAACGCCATGGCGACCCGCGTCCCGTCGAAATGCTGCAACGGCATGGGATACTGGAATCGTAGCCGGAGGATCCGATTTCCTGATCTTTTTTCACCCTGAAAGCGTATACCCTTTCTATGAAAGTCATCCCCCTGCTGATTCCCGCCGGTCTGGTACTGGGTGCGGCATTCGCCCAAGCGCCGCCGGCACGTCTGGAGTTCGAAGTCACCTCGGTGAAGGCCGTCCCACCCATCGTGGCGGGTCCCGGACGCGTCAATATCGGGATGCACATCGATGGCGCCCAGGTTCACTTTGACGGCTTCGCGCTGAAGGACTATATCCGCATGGCTTACCGGGTGAAGCCTTACCAGGTGATGGGTCCGGATTGGATCGATTCCGAGCGCTTCCAGATCGATGCCAAGCTGCCCGCGGGGGCCACGCGCGAGCAGGTGCCCGAGATGTTGCAGGCGCTCCTGGCCGACCGTTTCCGGTTGAAATTTCACAACGAATCGAAGGAGTTCCCGGTTTATGCGCTGGAGGTCCCGCCCGGCGGCAGCAAATTGAAAGACGTCAGCGACCCCACCGCGCCGGTGGATGCCAAGGCCCCTACGGAGGTCCAGGCTCAGGGCGGACCCGGAGGCGTGGGCGTCAGGCTTCCGGGGGGCGCGTCCTACACCTTCGCCAACAATGAGTTCGTGGGGAAGAAGCTGACGATGCCGGTCCTGGCCGATACCCTCACCCGGTTTATGGATCGCCCCGTGATCGACATGACGGGCCTCAAAGGGCAGTACGATCTCACTATCCCCCTGACGGAAGAGGATTACCGGACCATGTTGATTCGCTCGGCCCTCAGCGCAGGAGTGGCCCTTCCGCCACAAGCCCTGCAGCTTCTGGACAACGCCAGCGATGCGTCGCTATACGCCGGTTTGCATGCCCTGGGCCTTAAACTCGAGCAGCGCAAGGCGCCCCTGCCCGTCCTGGCGGTCGATTCGATCTCGAAGACTCCCACCGAAAACTGAGATTTCCCAGGGGTACTCCGTTCCGGATTCAGGCGATCGTCTTAGTGGTACCGGACCGTCTCAGCCGTACAATTGCGGATGGGGAAGTCCGGTATGCCTTTGCACAGCGCGCGCCGTAGCGGTTTCGTCCTGGTGACCATGCTGTGTTGCCTGTTACTGCTGGCGGGATTTCTCGGGCTGGCTATCGATACGGGATATCTGGAGTGGGTCAAGACCCGGATGCAGACAGCCGCCGATGCCGCCGCGATCGGCGGGGTGCAGGAAATCAAAATGAACGGCGCGGCCAACGTGGTTACCGCCGCGCGGGGAGATGCCGCGCTGAACGGTTTTACCGATGGCCAGGGCGGTGTCACCGTCACAGTCAACAACCCTCCGTCCGGCGGCTATTCCACCACCGATTCCACCGGCGTCGAAGTGATCGTGGCGCAAAAGGTGTCCACTTTTTTCATGGGCGCGGTGGGCGCTTCCCCGGTGGGCCTGCAGGCGCGGGCGGTGGCGCGCCAGGCCAGCGGAACCGTCTGCGTGGTGTCGCTGGACGCCGCCGCGGCGGGAGCTTTCACCGCCAGCAACGGCGCGAATGTGCAGATGGGCTGCGGCATCATGGTGAACTCCGCCAGTTCGACGGCATTCACTGTGAGCGGCGGTACTACGGTCAAAGCCGGTTCTATCTGGGTCACCGGGGGCAGCACCGTCACGGGTGGATCCAGCGTCACTCCCACGGCTTCGACGGGGATTCCCGCCATGAGCGACCCGCTGGCGAATGTGCCGGCGCCCTCGGTGGGCGCGTGCACCTACTACAACACCGTAGTCGGCGGCGGGCTGACCAAGACGCTCCCGCCCGGAGTCTATTGCAACGGCATCAATCTGGGCAACGGGGCTCATATTACGTTCGCTCCTCCGGGAAACTACATTCTGAAGGGTGGCGGGCTGAACATTCAGGGCGGAGTTACCGTGACCGGCACGGGAGTTACTTTCTATAACACCGCCGGCGGCGGATATTCCTATCAGCCTTTCAATTTCAGCAACGGCGCGGTGATCACGCTCTCGGCGCCTACCACCGGCCCCCTGGCGGGAATCCTGTTGTTCCAGGACCGGAGTATCGTATCTTCCGCTGTAAACAGCTTTCTGGGGGGCACTACCAATACGCTGAATGGCGCCCTGTACTTTCCCACCACGCCGATCAGTTACTCCAATGGAACGAATACCAGCAGCACTTATACCATCCTGATCGCCAAGACCGTTAACTTCCAGGGAGGGTGCAAGGTCAACAACGACTACTCTTCCCTGCCCGGAGGTTCTCCGGTTAAAGGAAATGCGACTCTGAGCGAGTGAATATGAGGGCCAAAGTGCGAAGATGGGGCATCGCCACGGTGGAATTTGCCCTGGTGTCTCCGCTGCTGATGTTGCTGCTGGCCGGGGTGTTGGACTTTGGCATGTTACTGCGCACCGCCACCTGTGCCGCGAGCGCCGCACGCGCCGGCATCGAATACGGCAGCCGGAGCACCTCCGCATCGCTGGATTACGCCGGGATGCAGAATGCCGCGCTCGGCGCCACGCCGGGGGTGAAGGGAATGACGGCCACCGCCACGCGGTCCTGCCAGTGTGCGGGCGGGTCCGCGGTCAGTTGTACCGGCAGTTGCACCAACGGGAAAATGATGATTTATGTCAAGGTCACGGCCAGAGCTGCCGCCCGAACGATTTTCAATTACCGGGGGCTGACCTACTCCAACGTGACATCTTCTACCGCCAGCGTGAGGGTCCAGTAGCCATGCCCCGCGGCCGGCGTTCCCGGGGCAGCACGCTGGTCGAGTCTGCCATCGTAGCAGTGGTATTTCTGCTGCTGCTGGTCGGGATTATGGAATTCGGCCGCCTTGGGCTGGCCTATAACGAAGTCTCCTTCGCCGCCCAATGCGCCGCCCGCTACGCGTCGGTGCGGGGCAGCAACAGCGGCCATCCGGCGCTCGCCTCAGACGTTCAGAGCGCGGCAAAAGTGTATACCGGAGCGCTGGACAACAGGCAAGTAACCGTAACCACTACCTGGACACCGAATAACAACCCGGGCAGCACCGTAAAGGTGAAAGTCTCTTACCGGTTCGCTACGGTCCTGGTGCCGCTTTCGGCCACAACGGTGCCCGTGGAGACCACCGCGACCGCCATAATCAGCCAGTAGCCCCCCCTCGCTCAGGCGCGCGCGATCGCCAGCAGGTTCCAGCCCACGCACACGGCGAAAAAGAGGTTGGCGCGCCGCAGCAGGCGCGTCCGGCGGCTGTTCCAGGCATACAGCGCGAGGGCGCAGGCGGCCACTTTCACCACCAGAACGGCCACCGCCGGACCAGCCGAAAGATGCATGAGTGCGGCCACCAGGGGATTGGCTTCCATCACGCCGTGCCGCAGGAATACCAGGGTGGTCGCCAGGTCGCCGAGTTGCAGGGCCAGAAACACGATCAGGAGTGCCATGAATAGTTCGCTCGACGACCAGCTTAGTGGGGCCGGTCCGCGCCTGCAATGGTACCGGTTCCAGTACGCGCTTCAAGAAATCGCCATCCTGGCCGATCTGATTAACGGAAGTGTCATGACCACCGCCCCGGTACCAGTAAACGCGTCCCGCAGCCTGTTTTTCCGGCTGCTGGCGCCGTCGCTACTCGATGTGTTCTTCGTGGCGTTGCTGGTGGCGGCGTTCGCCCATCCGCGGGGCTTGCAGGCGCTGCTTTGTGACGGCGACACCGGCTGGCATATCCGCACCGGCGAACTGGTGCTGAAGACGGGCCGTGTCCCGGCGGCAGATCCGTTCTCCTTCAGCCGTCCGGGCGAGCGGTGGCTGGCGTGGGAGTGGCTCTCTGACGTGGTGTTCGCGGATACCTGGCGATGGCGCGGCCTGGCGGGGGTTGCGGTGCTGGCGGGCATCGTCCTGGCGCTGGCGGCCATGGCGCTGCTGGCCCGCATTCTACGCGCGCGGCAGCGGCTTGTGGATCGGGGTGGGCGCTACCATGGCGGCGGTGAGCGCTTCCAGCATTCATTACCTGGCGCGCCCGCATGCCTTTTCGATTCTGTTTTATACGCTGGCACTGTGGATCGTGGCGGAGGACCGGAGCCATCGCGGGCGCCTGGTGTGGCTGCTGGTGCCGCTCACCGCGCTGTGGGCCAACCTGCATGCCGGCTTTGCCGCCTGGCTGGCCACGCTCCTGCTGCTGGCGGTCTTTTGTGCCGCGCGGCGTCACTGGCCGGACGTGCGCCGGTACGGAACGCTGGCGGCTCTCTGCGGGTTGGCAAGCCTGGCGAATCCCTACGGCTGGCAGTTGCACCGGCACATTTTGAGCTATCTGAACTCGCCGTGGATTCTGGACCACGTGCAGGAGTTTCAATCGCCCCACATCCGCTCCGAAGGCATGATCGTATTCGCCCTGCTGCTGCTTGCCTCGGTAGCGATGGCCTGGCGCGCGGACCGTTTCGATGCGCTGCTGGTGCTGCTCTGGGGATTCGCCGCGCTGCGTTCGGCGCGCCACGTACCGTTCTTTGCGATTGCCGCGGCGCCGGTACTGGCGGCGGGCTGCGCGCAATCCTGGGCGCGCCTGGCAGCAGCCGCGGGCTCCCGCTCTCCCTTGCGCATTTTCTGGGAGTTAGGGCTGGATCTGGGGCGTCATGCGCGTTCCAGCGTGTGGCTGCCGCTGGCGATTGCGACGGCAATGGCGGCGGCGCCGGCGGTGGACTTTCCCGACTCCCTGTTCCCGGTGCTGGCCGTGGAACGTAATTTGCCGGAACTCGCGCCGGACGCGGCCAAACCCCGCATCCTGACCTCCGATCAATGGGCCGACTACCTGATTTACCGGCTGTACCCGGAGCAGCGCGTCTTTTTCGACGGGCGCAGCGATTTCTACGGCCCGGAACTGGGGTCGGACTACCGCAAGCTGATGGCAGGCGCTGGAATATGGCGCGAACTGCTGGAGCGTTACCGGTTCGACATGGCGCTATTGCCGCGGGATTGGGTCCTGAGCACCGCGCTGGCGGGTGAGCCGGGCTGGCACAAGGTGTACCAGGATCCGGTTGCCGTGCTCTACTCGCGCCGCCCGGAGGCGCTCCCATGAGCCCGGCATTGTCCTTAGCGGCAGTTCTGGGACTGATCGCGGCCGAAGAGGATCTACGCCGCCGCGCGGTTCCCAACTGGCTGACCGCGGCAGGCGCCGCCGGCGGCCTGGTGTGCTCCGCCGCGAGCGGCTGGCACGGGCTGGGAATGGCGGTGGCGGGCATGATCGCGGGATTTCTGATTCTGCTGCCCTTCCACTGGCTCCGGGCCATGGGTGGCGGCGACGTCAAACTGCTGGCGGCATTCGGCGCCCTGCTGGGACCTTCGGGCATTCTGCTGGCGGCGGTGTTCGCGGCCGTTTTCGGCGGCATTACGGCTGCCGGCGCGCTGGTGTGGAGGCCGGGCACTCGCGCCGTTCCGTATGCGCCTGCCATTGTTCTGGGGGCATGGATCAGTCTGTTCGGGGGAGGTTCCTGATGCATTTCGACCGGCGGTTTCTCACGGTGGTAGGGGTGAGTCTGGTTTGGGCTCTTCTGGTGGCGGGAGCATTCTACCGCCTGGCCGGCGGCAGGAGCGGCCGCGCCCATGCGGCCCCCACGAAGCAGGTGGTGGTGGCTGCCCAGCCGCTGCTGGTGGGGAGCCTGGTGACGCGCGCGTCGGTAACGGTGCGCGGCGTGCCCGAGGCGCTGTTCCCGGCAGGCGCCTTCTCGCGCGTGGAAGACGTGGTGGACCGGCCGGTGATTCAGGAGATTCAGGCCGATGAGCCGCTGGTGGAGGCGCGGCTCGCGGTCAAAGGCAGCGGCGCCGGGCTGGGGCCCCTGATTCCGCCCGGAATGCGCGCTATCTCCGTGCGCGTCAACGACGTGGTGGGGGTCGCCGGATTCGTGCTCCCGGGCATGCGCGTGGATGTGCTGGTCACCGGCAAGGCGGCCGGCAATGGCGAGATGCAGACCCAGACGGTATTGCAAAACATCGCCGTTCTCTCCGCCGGCCAGACCATTCAGAGCGACCCAAGAGCCAGCCCATCGTGGCGCCAGTGGTGACCCTGCTGGTGAGCCCGGCGGAGGCCGAAGCGCTGACCCTGGCCAACAGCGAAGGCCACATTCAACTGGTGCTACGCAACTCCACCGATCGCACCGTGACGGCCACCGGCGGAAGATGGCTGCGCCAGCTCTACGATTCGCACGCGGCCGAGGCGCTTCCCGCTCCGCCGCCGGTGCGCCGGACGCCGGCCTCCCCGCCGCCGGCCATTAAAACAGCCCCTCCCGCGGCCGCGCCGGCGGTCCTGGCGGCCGAACCCGATCAGATGGTCGTGATCCAGGGGTCGAAGAAGAAAGTCGAGACATTTTCACCGGAGCGCAGAACCAAATGACGCCTGCCACTGTTCCCGATACCGCCGGCTCGAATTGGGCGGAGCGCCTGCTGCGCCACCCCGCCGGCGGCGAGGCCATCAAGCCCGAATACCAGGAGCTGAAGTTCACGCTGCACCGCAAACTGCTGGAGCGCATCAACCTGGAAGCGCTCTCCGGCATCGATGACGACGGTATCCACGACGAAGTGCGGCAGGCCGTGCTGGCCATGGTGGAGGAGGAGCCCAACGCTGCTCACGGCCGCCGAGAAACAGCGCATCAGCCACGAGGTGCTGCACGAAGTCTTCGGGCTGGGACCGCTGGAGCCGTTGCTGCAGGATCCGAGCATCTCCGACATCCTGGTGAACGGTACCGGCAGAAGTCTATGTGGAGCGCAAGGGAGTGCTGGAGCTGACCAACGTGCGGTTCCACGACGAGGGGCACCTGATGCGCATCATCGACAAGATCGTCTCCCAGGTGGGCCGGCGCGTGGACGAATCCAACCCCATGGTGGACGCCCGTCTCAGCGACGGGTCGCGCGTCAACGCCATCATCCGGCCCCTGGCGGTGGACGGCGCGCTGCTCTCGATCCGCCGTTTCGGCACCGACAAGCTGATGCCGGACGACCTGGTGACAAAGGGCGCAGTGACGCGCGGCATGATGCGCCTGCTGGAGGCCGCCGTAAGGGCCAAGCTGAACATCATCGTCTCCGGGGGAACCGGCGCGGGCAAGACCACGCTGCTGAATGCGCTCTCGTGTTTCATCGGCTCCAAGGAGCGCATTCTCACTATTGAGGACGCCGCCGAACTGCAACTGAAACAGCCTCACGTGGTGCGGCTGGAAACGCGGCCGGACAACCTGGAGGGCCACGGGGCGGTACGCCAGCGGCAACTGCTGATCAACAGCCTGCGTATGCGTCCCGACCGCATCATCGTCGGCGAGGTACGCGGCGAAGAGGCGCTGGACATGCTGCAGGCCATGAACACGGGTCACGACGGCTCGCTCACCACGGTGCATGCCAATACCCCGCGCGACGCCATTTCGCGCCTGGAAGTGATGGTCACGCTGGCCAATGCCAACATGCATCTGTCGGCCATCCGGCGCCAGATCGCCTCGGCGGTTCACATCCTGGTGCAGTGTTCGCGCATGAGCGACGGCACGCGCCGCGTGACCAGCGTCACCGAAGTCACCGGCATGGAGGGCGACATCGTAACCCTGCAGGATATTTTCGTCTTCGAAAAGCAGGGGCTCACGCCGGACGGGCGCGTCCGCGGGCGGTTCTGCGCTGCCGGGATCCTGCCCAAATTCAACGATAAGCTGGTGGCCTCGGGCATCCGGCTGCCCCTCGAGATGTTCGATGAGGTGGTGGACGTGGGAGGGCTGTGATGCTGGCGCTGGTGCTGATATCGGCGACCACGGCGCTAGTGACGTACGGCCTGCTCTGGCACCGGCTGGAACGCCGCGACCAGGCGCTGGCGGTGCGCCGCCTGGCGCTGCCTGCCAGGGAAAATGAAGACACCCAACGCCGGCGCCGGCCGCGTTTGATCGAGGCCGCCGCCGAAGTTCCCGGCATGCTGACCGGCCGCCTGCTGGATCGATTCCGTCTCCGCGAGGCCACCGGACGCCTGCTCGAAGCGGCGGCCCTCAAGTGGGGTCCGGCGGGCATGCTGCGGCGCTCGATCGCACTGTTCCTGGCGGGCTTTCTGGCAGCCACGGTAATCCTGCGGAACACCAACCCGCTGGCCGCCCTGGCGGCCGGCACGGTGCTCAGCCTGGGGCCCTGGTGGTACGCCCGCAAGAAGATGAGGCGGCGGATCAACGCCTTCGAGGAGCAGTTCCCCGATTGTCTGGAGTTCGTCTCACGCTCCATGCGCGCGGGGCACGCCTTTTCCGTGGCTATCGAAATGACGTACCGGGAATTCAGCGACCCCCTGGCCGGAGAAATGCGGCGCGCCTTCGAGGAGCAGAACCTGGGACAGCCGCTCGAGATCGTGCTGCGCAAGCTTTCGCAGCGCGTGCCTTCCATGGACGTGCAATTCTTCGTTTCCGCCGTCCTGCTGCAGAAGCGCACGGGCGGCAATCTGGCGGAGTTGCTGGACAAGCTGGCGCAGTTGATGCGGGAACGCTTCAAACTGCGCGCGCGCATCCGCGCGGTGAGCGCCCAGGGGCTCATGAGCGGGCGGATTCTGTCGGCCATTCCGGCGGGGGTGGCGGTGCTGATGTTCGTGGTGAATCCGCGATACGCGCAATTCTTCATCGACGATCCGATGGGGCACGAGTTACTGGCCATCGGCCTGGGATTGCAGTTCGTGGGCTACCTGATCATTCGCAAGATTGTGACATTCGAGGTGTAGGTATGCTGGAATTGCTGACTGCGGCATTGTTTCTGCTGGTGACTGCCGGAACGGCATGGGCGGGGCTGCGCGCCGGCGGGTGGCGGGCGCAGGGGGTCCACCGGCTGGAGCGGTCGCCGGCGCCGGCGGCGGTCCGGCTGCCCTCTGCCGCACTGGTGTGGCGCGAACTGGCGAGCCGCATCGGCACGGCGGTGCCGGCGTCTTCGCGCGCCCTGCCCCTGCTCAAACGCCGGCTGATTCGGGGCGGGTTTCGCCACCCGGACGCGGCGCGCTACTTCCAGGGCATTCGCCTGGTATCTACCCTGTTGTTCACCGCGGGGGCGAGTTTCGTCGCGTGGGGCGCGAGCTCCCCGGGGGCCAACCTGATTCTGGGCGTGGGGGCGGCTGGGGCGCTGGGATACATTCTGCCCATGCAATACCTGATGCTGCGGATCCGCCGGCGCCAGCACGCCATTGCGCGCGGCCTGCCCAACGCATTGGATCTGATGGTGGTCTGCGTGGAATCGGGCCTGGGAATCGACCAGACCACGGTGCAGGTGGCCAAAGAGCTGCAATCGGCCCATCCGGAGATCTGCAGCGAGTTCGCCGTCATGAACCTGGAACTCCGCGCCGGCAAACGGCGCGCCGAAGCGCTCCACAATCTGGCCGACCGCACCGGCGTCGAGGACATTCGCAAGCTGGTGGCGGTGCTGGTGCAGACCGACCGCTTCGGCACCAGCATCGCGCAGTGCCTGCGCGGCCATGCCGACTATCTGCGGTCCATGGCCCGGCAGCGGGCCGAGGAGAAGGCTTCCAAACTCGCGGTAAAGCTGGTGTTCCCCATTTTCTTCTGCGTACTGCCGTCGCTGTTCATTGTCACCGTGGGCCCGGTGATTACCCGGCTGGTGCGCGATCTGATCCCTATGATCGAAAACATGTAATCTGCCGATAAGTGGGGGGAAGGAGATTTCTGATTATGGATTCCGTCACGTTACGCGTCATCTGCGGCGTTATCGCCGTCCTGTTCGGCGTAGTCATCTTCATGCGCCGCCGCAGCAGCAAAGCGGAATAGCGGGCATCGCCTACCGTTTCGCCACATTCGCGCGCAAGAACTTCACGCCCTCGAAGGCGATCGATTCGGGGGTGGGCGCCAGGTCGCGCCAGATAGATGCCGCCGCCGCAATCTCGCCGAGCCGGAAGCCGAAGCTCTCAATAGTCAGCCAGCCGTCATAGCGGACGGCCCGGATGGCCGCAAAGAATTCCGGCCAGTTGACGTTTCCTGTGCCCGGCGTGCCGCGATCGTTCTCGCACGTGTGTACGTGCTTCAGGTGCCTGCCCGCCTGCCGCAGCGCCGCTCCCACGCTCTTCTCTTCGATATTGGCGTGAAAGGTATCCAGGAGGATGCCGATCTGCGGATTGCCAATTTCGTCGCAAAGCAAAGCCGCATCGGCTACGGTATTGAGGAAATAGGTCTCGAACCGGTTGAGCGGTTCAATCGCCACCGCGAGGCCTGAAGTCCGAACGGCGTCCGCCAGTCCCTGCCAGGTCTCGACAACCCGCTGCCACTCATCCGGCGACCGCCGCTGCCCGGTGAAGCATCCCACCGGAGAATACATGGGGCCGACCAGCAGTCCGGCTCCCAGCTCCGCTGCCGCGGACAGGCAATCGCGCAAATGCTGCCCGGCGCGATCGCGCACTTGCCTGTCCGCGGAAGCCAGGCTCATGCCGCCCGGCATCACCGTACAGGCCGTACATGCCAGTCCGGCATCTTGCAACGCGCGCCGGATGTGCGCCGCCGGAAAGCCGGCCGGATGGAAGAGGGGAATCTCGACCCCATCCAGTCCCGCCGCCTTCACTCGCGAAAGCACCGGAAACTGCTCCGGGCCGAAGGACTCGGCCCAGATCAACGTATTCGCTCCAAATCTCATGCGAGATCTATTACAGCACTTTGAACGACACTGCGCGCCGCAAGAGACACGGCCAACTCATCGCGGAGGTGCGGAGGCGCGGAGCATAACGCGGAGAACAACTTCAAATCCCGATTTGCTTCTCGATTTCTCTCCGCGTCTTCCTCCGCGCCTCCGCGATGAAGACCCTCTGGCGTATCCTCAAATAGATCATGCCGTCCGATCCCGCAATCCTGACCACCACGGTAGGCTCCTACCCCGTCCCCGACTGGCTGGCCGCCCTGCCCAGCGAGCAGGCGCGCCTCGATGCCACCCGCGTGGTCTTCGACACCCAGCGCCAGGCCGCCATAGACCTGCCCACCGATGGCGAACTGTACCGCTTCGACGTCAACCATCCCGATACCAACGGCATGATCGAATATTTCATCCGGCCCATGGCCGGCGTCCGGGCGCAGGTGGGCCGCAGCGATCACGAAGCTTTCGCCCGCACGCACGCCATGCTGTTCCGGCGGAAGGCCGCTGGCGTGGTGGAAGCGCCGCTCGGAGAAGGCTCGCTCAACCTGCTGGCCGATTGCGAGCTTGCCGCCTCCGTATCCGGCGGGCCATTCAAATTCACCGTCACCAGTCCCTACATGCTGGCGCGCACCCTGCTCGACCGGCATTACGGCGCCTTCGAAGAGTTGCTGATGGCGATCGCCGGCGTGCTGGCCCAGCAAGTCGCGGGCCTGCCCTGTGCCTGCCTCCAGGTGGATGAAGCCAATATCCCCGGGAACCCGTCGGACGGTCCCCTCGCGGCGGCCGCCATCAATCGCGTGCTCGATGGCTTCACCGGAATGCGCGCCGTCCACCTCTGTTTCGGCAACTATGGCGGCCAGACCATCCAAAAGGGCGAGTGGCGCGCGCTGGCCGGATTCCTAAACCAATTGCATACCGACCACCTGGTGCTGGAGATGGCCCACCGCTCCCCGGCCGACCTGGAAGCGCTCCGGGAGATCGACCCGCGCATTCGCCTGGGCATCGGCGTGGTGGACGTGAAGGTCAATCGCATCGAAACGCCCGAAGAGATCGCCGCCGCCCTGGATCGTGCCGAAAGGCTGCTGGGACCCGGCCGTGTCGCCTGGATCCATCCCGATTGCGGTTTCTGGATGCTCCAGCGCTCCGTGGCCGATCGCAAAATCGCCGCGCTGGCCAAGGGCCGCGACCTGTACCTGGGGCGCGGATGATCGCCTTTCGCGACCGCGCCACCGGCGCGCACGTCCTGCAGGTGACCGAAGGCAGCGCCATCAGCCACCCCACCTATTTTCTGCAAAGCTCGTTCTTTCCCGTCGGCCGCGAGATGTTCTTCACCTCGTACCGGACCGGTGCGGCGCAGTTGTACGAAGCCTCGCTCGATTCGGGCGCACTGCGCCAGATCACCAGCGGGGAAGCCATCCACCCGTTTTCCGGGGCGCTCCATCCCGATGGAGAGACCCTGGTCTTCACCCGCGGCGACAGCCTGTGGGCCATCCACCGGCACACACTTGCCGAGCGCCGCATCGCCGGCCACCCCGGCGCGCAGTTAGGCGAGTGCTCCATCAGCCGCGATGGCGAATGGCTCACCGCCGCCTTCAAAGCCGGAGCGCAGAACGGGCTGGCGGCCGGCCGCTTCGACGGCTCCGGCTGGCACACCATTCCGTTCCCGCGCACCGTGATCCATCCGCAATTTCATCCGCTGGAACCGCAATGGATCGAGTTCGCGGGCGACCCGGCTCCCCGCATGCACCGCGTCCGCCGCGACGGCACGGCCCTGGAATGCCTGTACCGGCACGGCAACGAGGAGTTCCTGGTGCACGAGACTTTTCTGGGCAACACCGGCGACCTGGTCTTCACCATCTGGCCCCGCGCCCTCTGCCGCATGGATTGGACCACCCGGGAGATCCGCACCATCGCCGAATACAACGCCTGGCACATTGCGCCCGACCGCGCGCGGCCGGCGCATCCTCTGCGACACCAACCACCCCGACGAAGGCCTGCAGATTATCGACGCCGCCACCGGCGCCCGGCGCGCGCTCTGCCTCAGCGAATCCAGCAACCAGGGCACCCAGTGGCGCCACTCCCGTTACGCCCTGGCAGAAGACTTCGCCCACGCCCGCAACACCCTGAGCTGGATGGAAAATGCCGCGGACACGGTCTACGGCCCGCAGTGGACCCATCCGCACCCTTCCTGGTCCACCGACGAAACCGAGGTCGCCTTCGCCAGCGACCGCACGGGAACCACGCAGGTGTACGTAGCGAAGATCCCTTACGGTTTCACCACCTGACCATTCTTCATCACAAACGCCACCCGTTCCAGCACGGTCACATCCGCCAGCGGATCGCCGTTCACCGCAATCAAATCCGCGTACTTGCCCACGGTCACCGTGCCCACCCGGTCGGTCCAGCCCAGCAGGTCCGCGGCGTTCACGGTGGCCGCCTGAATGGCTTGGAGCGGCGTCAGGCCCCGCCGCGTCATGGCCGCGAATTCGTGCGCGTTGAGGCCGTGGGGATACACCGCAGCGTCGGTGCCGAATGCCACTTTCACGCCGGCCCGCATGGCCGCGCCGATGTTCTCGCCGGCCGCACGCATCACCACGCGGGCCTTTTCCAGGACGCCCGGCGTCATACCCAAATTGCCGGAGTTCTCCGGAAACCAGTCCAGCAGGTATAGGGTCGGCACCAGGTATGTGCCGTGCTCCTTCATCAGGCGAACGCACTCGGCGTCGATATACGTGCCATGCTCGATGGAATCCACGCCCGCCAGGACGGCAGTGCGAATTCCCAGCGCGCCGTGCGCGTGCGCCGCTACTTTGCGTCCCAGCCCATGCGCCGCCCCCACGATGGCGCGCATCTCTTCCGGCGAATACTGCTCCAGCGCCGGATCGTCGCCTTCCGAGAGGACGCCGCCCGTGGCCATGAACTTGATTACGTCCGCGCCATACTTGATGTCCCGGCGCACCATCGCGGTCACGCCGTCCACGCCGTTGGCAACACCGTCTTCCGGGCCTTCGAACTGCGGCGCCAGAAAGTTCTCGTCGAAGTGGCCCCCGGTGATGCTCAGCGGAGGGCCGGACGCCGCCATCCGCGGACCGGGCACGTCGCCCGCGTTGATAGCATCCCGCAGGGCGATATCCGCATACCCGTGCGCGCCCAGATTGCGGACCGTGGTGAACCCCGCTTCCAGGGTCACGCGGGCATTGCGGGCGCCCATGAGCGCCTCGCGCGGCACGGAGACATGCAGGTGCGCCGGTCCGATCATGCTGGGCGACATGGTCAGGTGCGTGTGGCAGTCGATCAGCCCCGGGAGCACCGTCTGATTGCCCAAGTCGATGACGCGCGCGCCGGCGGGCACTTTCGACGCCAGTTCCGCCGCAGTGCCCACCGCGGCAATCCGCCCGCCTTCCACCAGAATCATCTGCTGCGTCCGGTACTGCCCGCTGTGGACGTCCAGAATCCGGCCGGCCTTGACCACCACGGGAGCGGATTGAGCGGAAGCGGGCAGGCAGGCGAGCAGTAAGACACAAAGGCAGCGTTGGAGCATTTCGCTACTATACAACGGACGCCCGCGCCCTCAGCGGAATAATGAGGCCCGCACCCGGTGCGACAAGCTCCGCAGGATACCGCCGCCATGCTCTACAGGCACGGCGTGTTCGACGGGCAGGGACAGGCGCCGGCGGGAGATCTCCTCATCGAGCACCCGCTGCGCCACCCCGATAAACGAACTCCGGTGCGCCGCCGTTTCCAGCAGTTTGGCCTCGCTCATCGAGGCATAGTAGGTTCGAAAGGCCTGCTCCTGGACTCCCATAGGCGCCTCCTTCCACCTTCCATATTAGGACGCATTTATCCCTAATACAATGACTTGGGGCCCTCGCCCGGACGCTGTGACATACTGCAACGAGGAGGTGGGGGTGGCATTGTACCCGAGGGCGTCCTTAGCACTGGCGTTAATAGGATTTTCCGCCTTGGCGGGAATCGCGGCGCAGTCGCGAGGTCCGTCGTCCGCCCGGCCGCGCACGAGGCCTCTGGAGGTGGGGCCGGCGTGCGATGTCGGCGATAACCAGACCAGACTGAATGCGCGCAGTTTTCTGCTTGCTGAAGCCCCCACGATTGTGAACTTCGGGTCACAGCTATCGCTGAATCCAAAGTACTGGGAACTGAGGTGCGTCGCCGCAAGAGAGGAGCATGACAGCTTTGAGTTGGATTTCCAGGGCGCCGGGGCGAACCTGGCCTTCGATTTCGACAAGGACGGTGTGCCTACGGGCGTGCGAGGCCGGGATAACGAGCAGTTCAGGCTCACGGCAGCGTTCCTCAAATTCCTTAGGCCGGCAATGTTCCCTGAACGCAGAAAAGGCAATGAGGTGCAGAGCAATGATGCGGCGCCTGAGGCATTAGAGAAAGTATGCCCCGCGTTCAGCAAGCTGAGCCTGACCGACCTGACCGACCCGGAGAAACGCTCCAAAGACGCCGCGCCCTGTTTGCTTAACTTCCTTAACTCGGTCCGGCCTTCGGCCAAATACCCGAATGCTCTGAGGCTTGCAGTCCACCATAAGTACATCGCGAACCTGCCCATTCAGCTGGTGTTCGTTACGCCGGAAGAAGCTGCCGACGCGCAAGCCGTCGAGCATCACGATTACGCGCGCGATTTTCAGTCGCTCAACAGCAATGACTATTCCAGTGCCGACAACCCGGGACACACCATGCTATTCCCCGCGGGCACCAAATTAACCCTTGTTCTGGACCGTGCGGAATCTGAATTGGCTCGCGATGCCGGCACTACCTCCGCGGCTGACGGCAGAGCGGTTGTGGAGCACGCGGTGAAAGGCATAATCGGTAAAGACCTGCCGGTGCCTTATTCCCGAGCCTTGCAAAGCGGCCATGCGGCATACCTGGTTCAGACCGATGACGGGCGGTTTGCCATGGTCATGGGTGGCGCCATGCACGATGCGCGGACGATGGAACCGTATAAGTTTGAAAAGCCGCCGGTGAACCTGACTCCGCAGGAACGGAAGTTCCGTGGAACCACGGACGAATTCGCGACAGCGTTCCCCCGATATATGGAAAAGGCCGCCTCCGCCGCAGGCCTGAACCCCAAAAGCTACGACGGGGTGACCGCTTACCTGATTGAAGCGGTCAGAACCTGCGATGGCATAACACCGGAAATGGCACAAAGTGCGACAACCAGCCCGATCCCGCGCGTTGAGATGGAAGACGTGCGGAAACTGGGAAAGCAATACTTTCCATGTACCCAGCCATTCGGGATCGTTCCGGAGGAACTGACGCGGGGACTGCCACGGGGGGTCACGCTCGGAATTGGCCCGCTGGGTGCTCCGAACCCGCTCCACGGATGGCGCGACCGCAAGGCGATGCACGTTGAAGTGCTGTTTACTTCCCTTCCGGGCGATCCCCGGCTGCGAGGCGCCAGCGGGCTCGAAGCGCTTTTCGCTAATTACGGCATCGTCGCAGCCACCATCGCTAAAGCGCAATAAGCTAAACACGGGCGGCATAGGTGTTTGCGCTTACTAACGTGCGCGCCCCGGATGGAAGCCGGTATCATCCGGGCTGACTCCAATGAGCCATACTAAGTAACCGTAAGAAAATAAGTGTAGCAATTAAACCATTTCTGGCCTAAAATGTTTTCGTGGCCAGCGAGGGTGAGATCAAGCAGCGTTTCTCTCAGTTGGAGGCGTGGCTAGATGAACGCGCACGACGTTTATGGGCGGCTGCGGAAAGCGCGGCCCACGGGCGGGGTGGCATCTCGCTGGTGGCGCGCGCCAGCGGCGTTTCTAGGCGCGCCATCGCAGTGGGTTTGGCGGAATTGCAGAAAAAGCCGGACCGCTCACAGCGGAGGCAGCCGATTCGGCAAAAGGGCGGCGGTCGGAAGAAGGCGTCGGTCAAAGATCCGGATCTGCTGCGCGATCTGGAAAAACTGCTGGAACCAGTGACGCGAGGGGATCCGCAGTCGCCGCTGCGGTGGACGTGCAAAAGCGTGCGCAATCTCGCCGACGAACTGCGAGCCCAAGGACACAAGGTAAGCCACATGTTGGTTGCCGAACTATTGCACGAACAGAAGTACAGCTTGCAGGCGAACCGCAAGACGAAGGAGGGCGCCTCGCATCCGGACCGCAATGCGCAGTTTGAATACATCAATGCGAAGGCCACGGAATTCCTGAACGGTGGCCAGCCAGCCATTTCAGTAGACACGAAGAAAAAGGAACAGATAGGGGAGTATAAGAATGGGGGCCGCGAATGGCGGCCGAAGGGGCAGCCCGAACCAGTCCAGGTGCATGATTTTGGGAAGCAGAAAGATGCCCCCTATGGAGTTTACGATCTGGGGCAGAATGCCGGTTGGGTTAGCGTTGGCACCGATCATGACACGTCAGCGTTCGCCGTCGAGAGCATCCGGCGTTGGTGGAACATGATGGGGCGAGAGACGTACCCCGGCGCCCGTCAGCTATTGATTACTGCGGACAGTGGAGGCAGCAACGGATCGCGCGTGCGGTTGTGGAAACTGGAGTTGCAGAAACTGGCCGACGAAACCGGGTTGGAGATCGCGGTCTGCCACTTCCCGCCGGGAACCAGCAAGTGGAACAAGATCGAGCATCGCCTGTTCTCCTTCATCACGAAGAACTGGCGCGGCAAACCACTGGTGAGCCATGAAGTCATCGTCAATCTGATCGCAGCCACCACCACAAGAACCGGCCTTCGCGTTCAAAGCCAGTTGGACACAGGCAAATACCCGAAAGGGATCAAAGTAGGTAAGCAGGAGTTTGCCGCCATCCAACTGCGCACCGACACCTTCCACGGCGAATGGAACTACGCCATCTTGCCTCGTTCGTAATGCTACAGTTATTTTCTTACAGTTCCTAAGTTCCTTGACCCAGGCTTCCGGGTCCGCCGCCAACGATGAAGGGTCACCACCATCATCATGCGTCCAGCAGCGGCTACTGTACGTGGACGGCATACAGCGACGTGCGCGCGGCGATAAACAACGTCCGCCCGTCTTTGCCGCCGAACACCGCCTGCACGGGACGCTCCGGCACCTCGATGGTGTCGATCAGCTTGCCCGCCGGAGTGTACACATACACCTGCCCGGCGGTCAGGTACACGTTTCCATGGCTGTCCGTGGTGACCGCTTCGCCGCCCTGATTCACGAACAGCTTCAACTCCGTCAGGCTTCCGTCCGGCTGCACCGTCCCGACCCAGGTCCGGACCTCGGCTTCATCGGTCACATAAAACGGCTTCCCCGGAGTGGCCCGGGCAAGTCCGAACCCGCGCAGCAGCGCGCTGCTCTTGACGCCCCAACTCATCGTCCCGCTCACGAAATCCTGACCGGCTGGAAGGAAAGTACTCCCGTCCGGTGACACATATTGCCGGTACGGTTTCCCCAACGCGGCTGCGTTCACCCGCCAATCGCCCACTGGCAGCACCGCCGTCATGCCCGCCCGCGCCGCCACGGCTTGCGGCTGTAAAACCGCGATCCCGTCGTCCGGCGCACCCGGTTTGAACGTGTACACCGTGCCGTTCCCCGCGTAGGAAACCACCATCAGGTTGCCCGCATGGTCGAATGCCAGGTTGACCGGGTCGAGCGGATTGTCGCGCACCGTGGACAGTTGCCGGTCCGCCGCCGACCAGCGATAGATCCGCTGCCAGTGGCTGTCCACAAAATAGAAATCGCCCGCTGGGTCCACAGCGCCACCGGAAATATTGAAGAATCCGCCCGCCAGTTTCTCCACCTTCGAACCGGACGCCTTCGCCCGCGCCGCCGGTGCGCCGCCCGAGACATCCAGCCAGGCGAACTCCCTCTGCCGGATCCCGCGCTCGTGCGCCGCATCGTAGACCGCATTATCGAACGACACCTTGCTGTTGCTGTAGCAGTGAATATTGCGGAAGCGGAGATTCTTCGACCCCGAGACCTTGATGGCCCATGGAAACGGCTGAAACGAGCTGATCACGCGATAGATGTGAAAGTTTGCCACGGTGATATCGCGCGAACCCTCGATCTCCAGAGGCAGGGCGAACCCGCCTTCGCCGCGCTCCTCCTCGGTCTGCAGCGCGTAAAGCTGCCAGTTGGCCACGTTGTGCAATTGCACTTCGTAGCGCACGTGATGCTCGCTGGACATCTGGTACACACGGCCGGAGGTGGAGGTGTTGGAAACCAGCATGCCCGCCTGCGCGAAGGTGCTCGGCGTCCAGATATCGAAGAACGTGCCGCCTCCGCCGGCAGTCACCCACAGGCTGGGATACTGCCCATCCCAACGGCGGGCCAGGTCCGGATCCGCGGTATGCGTGTTGTTATAGGGATTGTCGCGGCTGCCATCCAGCCGGTTGGTGCCGTGCCCGCCCAGAAAGCGGACGTCGTTCATCATGGAACTGGCGCCTGCCATCCACTTCGCCGCCACCGCTCGAGGATTGACGCCGTTGGTGTACAGCCCGATCCCGATCACGATGTTGCTTCCGCCCGCGGGCGTTTCCAGCAGCGCCTTGGGGCCACCCACGCCTTGAAATGCCGGCGTGCCGTCCAACAGATCGATCTGGGTAGCGCTGGGGTGCAGCCCGATCAGGACGGTATCCGGCCGCAGCGCGATGGTATCGC
Source organism: uncultured Solibacteraceae bacterium (assembly GCA_963835555.1). Lineage (GTDB taxonomy): Bacteria > Acidobacteriota > Terriglobia > Bryobacterales > Bryobacteraceae > Sulfopaludibacter. The sequence continues at coordinate 406,970 of CAWIGC010000039.1, forward strand.
TCACGACGTACCTGCCCGCCGGCAGATAGATCGCGCGGTGAGCGGCGATGGCCTTCCGGAACGCGTCGGTATCGTCCGATGCACCGTCGCCCTTGGCCCCCAGCGAGTGGATGTTCACCCAGGTATCGCGCGCCGGCAAATCGGGCAGGTCTGAGGCCACCGGAGCGGGCAGCGCGCGCAATCGGGGAGGCTTCAAAGATCTCCCGGTTCTCCGCTATGGCGTCGAGGTCCGCGAAATGCAGCCCGTGCGAAAAAACCTTTACAGCGTAGATCGCGCCCGGCCCGGCCACCTTCCGCCCGCTCTCGCGAAGCAGGGCGAACACGGGGACGCGGCTGCACACTACGTTCTCCATGTTGATCTGATTCCGGGCGCTGTTCTCCAGGCTGATGACCACCGCCGGACCGGAGATGTTCTCCATGCGGGCATCCTTGACCCAGAGGTCGTCCGGAGAATCGGGATCGATGGCAATCGCCGTCGGAACATTCCGGAAGCGCGGCCGGATCAGCGTCAGCCCGGCGGCCCGCTCCTGAATGGCGGCTTCGCGCTGCCCTTCGAACGTGGTATCCACCAGGGTGAACTGCCAGCCCGGCGAAGGCGTGCGCGTCCAGACCCCGTACCGGCCGCCGAAGAAGTGCACGTCCTCGACGCACGTTGCCGCCTTCGTGAATCCCCGCCAGGCCCGAGCCGATGTGGATGTCCATGTGGGCCAGGAAGCAGTGCTGGGCATAATGCGCCCGCACCCCCACCGCCCCGGCATTGCCGTCCTGGATTTCCAGATCGAGGTTGCTCAACGCGGAATAGAAGGTGCCCGCTCCGGCATCCTGAACCTGCCCGCCGCGGCGGCCGCCCGCGAAGAATACCATCAGCTTTTCGCGATCGGGATCCTGGTAACCCGGCGTGTTTTCTCCGAGGACCAGCACCGGCCGGGTGGCTCCGTAGCCGATCAGGCGAATACCCGGCCAGACGTTGATTGTCCGGGAGAGGCGATACCGCCCCTCGGGAACAAACACGATTCCCTGGCCGTCCGTCTCCTGTACCCGGTCGATGGCCCGCTGCAGGGCATCGGTATCGTCGCCGGCTCCATCGCCGTGAACCGGGAAGCCCTCCCGCGTCAGGTAGACGGCTTTCGGATCGTCCAGGCGGACGGTGTAGTACGAGGCCCCGCACAACGGCATCGCCGCCATTACCGAGGCAAACCACAACACTCGCATTCGCATACTGTCAGCACCGTGTTAACAGGTTTCAATCCGTGCCGCCACCGCTCAGTTGTGGCCCTCGGGTCACTAGGTGGGGCGGGCACTTTCGCCCGCCAGGCGATTTTTTCACCCAAATCCCTGTTAGGAAGGTGGATTGCAAAAGGGAGAGACCATAATCGCATCGCGGCAGTCTGCAGTAGAAGAGTGCCGAGGTTATAATAATGTATTCACGAAAGGTTAACGGCAATGTTCGGCAGTCGAAGACATTTTCTGCTTGCGTCCACAGGTGTGTTGGCATGCCTGCCGTCCGGACGTGCTGCCGAAACGTGGATGGACAAGAAACCCGCCGAGTGGGATTCCGACGATATCCAGACGATCCTGAGCCGGTCTGGGTGGGCGCGGGTCACCAGTCCGGAACTGAGCCCATCCTCGCTGCGCGCCGGAAAAAAGAAGGGCAAGCGCGTGGCTGCCGCCGAAGGGCTCAGCGACAAACGAACGCTGACCGATTTCAAAGTGCTCATCTGCTGGGAGTCGGGTCTTCCCGTGCGCCTGGCCCGTAAGAATAATGCGCCCGCCAAGGTTTCGGCGCCGCACTATGTATTGAGTATGAGCAGGATGCCGATCGCTTTCATGTCCGCGCTGGTGGGCGGAGGGAAAGCCGGCAAGGAAGCTGCCGATAAGCAGGAAATCGCCAACCAGATTCTGAAGACCAGTTCCCTGCAGCGGGAAGGTAAGAATCCGATTCACGCCGATGGCGCCGAATGGGTGGAAGGCCAATTCGAACCGAGGGTCGTGATCTCTTTTCCCCAAGACCGCCAGACCATCGAGTTTGCGGATCGAACGGTCACCTTTACTACCCAAATCGGGACACTCGCCATCAGGGCGTTATTCCCCCTGAAGGACATGTTTTATCGCGGCAATCTGGAATTATGAAATTCGTATGAAGCGGCGTACTCCGGTCCAGCCGGCAGGCCGTCACTCAGCATTCAGGTAATATTAGTTCTCGGCTCCCGCTGCTCTTGGAAGCGCGGGAATCTGCAAATAGGGGGTCGGACCTAGGTGGTAGTCAGAAACGTTACGGCTGTAGCTCTGTTCATCGGCAGTCTGGTCGCCTTCGGGCAAGACGCGGCGACCCTTACCGTTACGGTCGTAGACCCTAGCGCTGCGGTGGTACCGGGCGCGAAAATCACGCTCACTGAATCGCAGCGGGGTATCGTGACCAAGGGAGAAACCAACGAAACCGGTTTCGTGATCTTCAACCTGCTGCAACCCGGCGATTATACGCTCGAAGCCGAAAGCACCGGCTTCGATAAATACGTGGATCACATGGTGCTCCAGGTCCGCGACCGCAAGACCTTTCGCGTGGAACTCAAAGTCGGGGCTTCCTCGGGCACCAGCGTCGAAGTCGTTTCCACCGCTCAGGCGCTTTCCAACGATGCCGTACAAGGCGTCACCCTGGACCGTTCCTATATCCAGAATCTTCCCGTGAACGGCCGCAGCGTCGAATCGCTCCTCCTGCTGGCGCCGGGCATCTCGACGCCGGCCGGCGGCCGGGGCGATGGCGGGTACAACGCCAACGGACTGCTTTCCAACATGAACTATTACATGCTGGACGGCGTCAGCGTGAATCAGCCGACTTCCGGCGGCGGATTTGCGGGCGGTTTCGGCGGCGGCGGCGGTTTCCAGGGGGTTCCCATCGCCGGTGCGGGCTCTTCCACGCAGATGATTCCCATCGACGCCATGCAGGAGATGAAGGTCCAGACCTCTTCGATCGCGCCGGAATTCGGCCGCTCGCCGGGAGCCCAGGTGGTCATGACCAGCCGCAGCGGCGGCAACATCGTCCATGGGGCGCTGTATTACTACAAGCGGAACGATTCGTTCGACGCCAACGACTGGTTCGCCAATGCCGGCGGGTCTAGGCAAGGCCAAGGAGCGTCAGGACCGGCCCGGCGGCGTGTTGGGCGCCCCCATCGTCAAGAACAAAACGTTCATCTTCGTCTCTTTTGAAAAGCTGAAGCTGTGGGCGCCCCAGTCAATCGTCACCAGCGTGCCCGATCTGGCCACCCGCGCCGCCGCTCCGGCCGCGCTCATCCCTTATCTGAAGGCCTTCCCGCTGCCGAACGGCAGCGTACTGGGTGGCGATGCCGCGGAGTATCGCGCCATTGTCTCCAACCCCGCCAACAGCAGTTTCGCCAGCGCGCGCATCGATCACACGCTCAGCCCCAATACCACGTTATTCGCCCGCTTCAGCCTCACCCCGTCCAACTCCGACCAGCGCGCGTCCGGGCTGTCTACGCCGAATATCATCCGCTTCCAGTCTTCGCGCGCCGAAGTGGCCACCGTCGGCGTGACCCACGTATTCAGCGATGGCTCGATCAACGACCTGCGCGTGAACTACTCCGATTCCACCGCGAGCGGGAGCACCGCCAGGGACAACTTCGGCGGCACTACGCCGATCGCCGACTCCCAGGTGTTTCCCGCCGGCATCACCAGCGCGAACGGCTCCTTCAGCCTGAACATTCTGGGCGTCGGAGGCTACGCGTTCGGCGGTCAGACGGTCAACGAACAGCAGCAGGTCAACGTCGTAGACAGCTTCACCAAGGTGGTCCGGGGAAACCATCACCTGAAGGCGGGCCTGGACTATCGCCAACTCCGGCAGACCAACCAGCGCAGTCCCTACAGCCAGAACGTCAGTTTCGACGGGCTCACCGGGTTTAGCGAATCGTTCCTTACCGGCGTCGCCCTGAATACTCAGGTAACCTCCAACATCGGCACCGTCTACCCGAATTACCAGAACCTGTCGTTATACGGGCAGGACACCTGGCGAGCCACCGATCGGACCACGGTGACTTATGGGCTGCGATGGGATCTGAACCCGGCGCCGACTACCCGGCAGGGTCCGAAGCCGTTCGCCTTGTCCAGCGATCCCATCGCCGGCGTGACCCAGAACGAACCCATCTATGCCACGAAGTGGTTCAACGTTGCGCCGCGCGTCGGCGTGGCTTATCTCTCCGACGACACTCCCGGCCGCGAGATGGTGCTGCGCGCCGGCGTCGGATTCTTTTACGACCTGGGTTATGGAGTGGTGGACTCCGCCTTCGCCGGCGCGCCTTATTCGAACGTCCGCACGATCTCCGAGGTGAATTTCCCGCTCCCCGTCGCCGACCTGGTCGCTCCCAGCCTGCCGCCCACCCGTCCCTACGGGGAGATTACCACCGGTGAGACGGGCCTGGTGTCCCCCAGGGTGCTCGAAATTAACGGTACGTGGGAGAAGAACTTCGGCTCTGGCACCACGCTGAGCATCGGCGCTTCCGCTACCCGCGGCAAGAACCTGATTCGCATCCAGACCGTCCCGTCGAACGGCACCAGCAGCGCCTACCAGATTCTTCGCACCGTGACCAATGGAGCGAGTTCCACCTATGACGGCTTGCAGGTGCAGTTCCGCAAGCGCTTGAGCAGCAATTTCCAGACGCAGGTGAGCTATACCTGGGGTCATTCGATCGACAGCGCGTCCAGCGATTCCAACTTCGGCGGCGGCTTCGCCAGCCTGTTTGGCGCCGGCGATAAAGGCTCCTCCGATTACGACGTCCGGCACAGCCTGAGCTTCTCCGGCACCTATCGTCTGCCCGCGCCCAAGGGAACCTTCTTCTATCTTCTGCGGGATTGGTATGTGGACCTGCTGGGCACGGCGCGCAGCGGCCTGCCCTTCGATATCGAAGCCGTCAGCACGTGCACCAGCGGCACCACCACTTCGACCACAAGCACCGCCACCGCCACCTGCAACAGCAGCACGAACAATAACAGTACCAACCTGTTTGCGCAGGTGCGGCCCAGCGTCACTTACACATACTCGCTGTATGTCGGTGTGGATCGCCGATCCCAACGTGCCCGGAGGACAGCGCCTGAACAAATCCGTGTTCACCATCCCCACCGGCTACGCCCAGGGCAATCTCGGGCGCAACGCGTTGCGCGGGTTTCCGCTGGTACAGGTGGATTTCGCGCTGCGCCGCATGATCCCGATCAGCGAACGGTTCCAGCTCAACCTTGCCGCCGAAGGCTACAACATTCTCAACCATCCGAATTTCGCCAATCCGTCGCCCCTGGAAGGCGGTAACTATTCCAGCCCGAACTTCGGTGTGATGACCCAAATGGTGAATCAGTCCTTCGCGGGTGGCGTGAACGGTTTGTACCGCCAGGGCGGGACCGAGATCGATGGAGTTATCCGTGCGTCTTCAGTTCTAACCGGAAAAAGATACTAAATGATTGTCAGAGACTTTTTGAAAACCGTACTGTCTTGCGTGCTTGTTTGCCGTGCCGCTTCTGGCCGCCGACGATACCGTCCCGCCGATCGGGCGTCCCTCCGTAGGCTTTCGGGTCGAATACTATGCCAATCGCCCGTTTGGCACCAGCACCATCATCGGAGTGAATTCGACCAACCCGGTCGCAACCTCCACTTACTTCGGAACCGCGCATTCCGCGAAGATGCAGTTTGCCCCTTCGGTGGAGTATCGTTTGACTGACCATCTGTCGCTGGGTCTGGAACTTCACTTTCATCCGGTGCAGTTCCAGCAGACCACCGACTACGTCACCGGCATCCGGGATCCCAATTCCAGCACGGACGATCGCAAGAACAACCACGTCGTGGAAAGCACCAACGTCAACTATTGGGAACTCCCCCTCGTGGCCCGCTACTACGGCCTCCGGTCCAGTGGAAAATTCAGGAAAGTCTATGTGCTCGGCGGCGGGGAATTCCGGCATCTGGGCCGGGTCCGGACCGGAACCTCTTATTCCTACGCCAACGGCACCACCGATTACAACGAAATTCCGGCTCCGGTGAACCGTCACAACCAGGCGGGCGCCGTGGTCGGACTGGGCTACCGGGTGGTGGATGCTTTGCGCATCAAGCTGACACCGGAAGTTCGTTACGTGCGTTGGCAGGGATATACATTTCAAGGCCCTTCTTACAGCTCCCGCCAGAATCAGTTTGAAGTCTCCGTGGGATTGTCGTATTAAGAGGCGAACCGATGACAAGGAACATGGGATTTAGATTCTGGGCAGTTATTCTGGCTGTTTCATTCACGCCCACTCTTGGGCGTACGCAGTCCATCTTGAGCACTCTGATCGGCGGCGCACCGAATGGCCTGCCGGGGCTTTCGGCGGCGCTGAATGTGCCGTCCGCCATCGTGACCGACTCGAACGGAAACTCGTATGTGGCGCTCAAAGGCGCCCACCAGGTAGTGCGGATCGATAGTTCCGGCCACGTTTTCTCCGTCGCGGGCAATGGCATATCGGGCTCGTCCGGAGACGGCGGCCCGGCCACCCTGGCGGCGCTCGCAACGCCCATAGGGCTCGCGCTGGACCAGGCCGGCAATCTGTACATCGCCGATTCGACCTCCAACAAAATACGGCGCGTGGGCTCCCGATGGCACCATCTCCACCTTCGCCGGCACCGGCAGAGCGGCGTTCGGCGGCGATGGCGGCCCGGCGGTCAACGCTACCTGTATGCTCCGTCGGCCGTCGCATGCGACACCAGGGGCAACGTGTATATCGCCGACACCACGAATTACGTAGTCCGCATGGTCAACCCCAGCGGCATCATCACCACCATCGCCGGCATCGGAGGCGTCAAGGGATCCAGCGGCAACGGCGGGCCGGCCCTCCAGGCAGCGCTCTATAATCCCCAGGGCGTGCTGGTCGATAAGAGCGGCAACATTTATATCGCCGATACCGGCAACAATTGGATCCGAGTGCTGTCACCGAACGGAACGCTCACGCTGTACGGCGGCATCGATCGATCGGCCATCGGTTCGCCGTTCGGCGGAGGGGGAGATCCCACCGTGGCGACCAACGCCATCCTCGCCGGTCCCACGAACATGGCCATGGATCAGGCCGGCACCCTGTATTTCGTCGAACCCTTCCTTTACCGCGTGCGCGCCATAACCGCGGCGGGCAAGATCGCCCCATTCGCCGGCACCGGCACCTCCGGAGGCTCCGGCGACCAGGGTCTGGCAAGTTCGGCCAACCTCAACGTTCAGGGCGTTGCCATGGACCGCAATAACAACGTGCTGATCGCCGATGGCAGCAACAATCGCGTGCGCATCGTCACTGCCGCCGATGGCATCATCAACACGCTTGCCGGCAACGGCATTTCTTCGTTCTCGCCTCACGGACTGGCTCTCAACAACGGCTTTCTGTACTTTTCCGACACCAACAACAATCGCATCCGCCGGTACAATCTGAACACCCAGGAGATCGCGCTCGTAGCCGGCAACGGCATCGCCTCGTATGCCGGCGATACGGCGTCCACGGATCGTCCCGCGAACGGCGGCAAAGTAATCAACGGTGCGCTGAGCGCCAGCATTAACGGACCCCGCGCCGTCGCTTTCGATAAGAACGGCAATCTCTTCATCGCCGACACTGGAAACAACCGCATCCGCGAAGTCTTTGCTGCCGACCAGGACATGACCACCGTCGCGGGCACGGGGACCCCCAGCACCAGCGGCGACGGCGGTGTGGCCGTTAATGCCACGCTGCATACCCCCGGGGGCGTGGTCGTGGATGGCTCCGGCAATATCTTCATCAGCGAACAGGCCGGCAACGTAATCCGCCAAGTGAACACCAACGGTGTGATCAGCACGGTAGCCGGCACGGGCACGGCCGGACCTCCCGGCGCGGAGACCGGTGTCGCCCTGAACCAGAATCTCAGCGGTCCGCAAGGCTTGGCCCTGGACTCCACCGGAGCGCTGCTCATCGCCGATTCCGGCAACAACCGGATCCGGCGTCTGACCTCCGACGGCATCATCACCACCATCGCCGGTTCCGCCAGTTCGGGATACAGCGGGGATGGGGGGCCCGCCACCGCGGCCACTCTGCGCGCACCCACCGGCGTCCAGGTGGATTCGGCCGGCAACATGTACATTTCCGATACCAGCAACTATCGCATCCGGAAGGTGGATACGAACGGGATCATCACGACGGTGGCCGGCAACGGCTCGGCCGGATACAACGGCGATGGCAGCCCGGCCACGGCCTATGCCCTGAACGGCCCCTCGGCCCTGGTTTCGGCCTCGCCGTGCACCGTGCAGATCGCCGACTCCTCGAACCTGCGAATCCGGCAACTGACTACCGGCGTCAGTTACACCATCGCCACCAATCCCGCGGGATTGCAGGCCACTGTCGCCGGGCAAACTGCCGCGGCGCCGTTCAGCGTGGCGCTGCAGCCGGGGACGGCCTATCAGGTCACCGCGCCCAGCCCGCAGCCCGGCACCGCCGGTGTGCAATATGTGCTTGCCGGGGCCCAGCAGATCAGCGCTGCCTGCGGCGCCAGCCAGACCTCTGTGACCGTGAATTTCCAAACGCAATACGCGCTTTCGGTCACCTCCGATGCCGGCGGCTCGGTCACGCCCGCGGCGGGCTTCCAGAATTCCGGCGCGAGTGTGACCCTCACCGCCACGCCGCAATCCGGATACGTGTTCGCCGGCTGGGAAGGCGATTGCACCGGCTCCGCCTGCACCCTGCAGATGACCGGGCCGAAGAGTGTGAAGGCGGACTTCGCGCCCGCGGCTTCGCTGAGCCCGCAACTCGCCACCGGCGGCGTGATTGGCGCCGGCCTCAGCTCGCCGCCTGTGAAGGCGCTTTCGCCAAATGGACTCGCCGCCGCGTTTGGCAGCGGCTTCGCTCCCGCCGGGACGCTCAATGTGGCGTCGGCTTCGAACCTGGTGAATGGCAACCTCTCCACCAATCTGGGGGGAGTCTGCGTGCTGGTGGGCTCAACCAAGGCGCCCGTTCTGGCAGTAACGCCCACCCAGGTGAACTTCCAGGCGCCTCAGGACGTGCCTAAAGGGAATGCCGCCGTGCAGGTGGTGACCGGCTGCGGTACCGCTAACTCCGCAGCAGAGCGGCCCGCAAACGGTAACCGTGCAAAGCGCCTCGCCGGAATTTTTCTATTTCGTGACATCGTCTTCCGGCCAGAACCCCATCGCCGCCGTGGATGCCAGCACCGGCATTTACATAGGCACGCCCGGACTGCTGGCCACCGGCACCTTCGCGCCCGCCAAGGCAGGAGACATCGTGACGCTCTACGCCACCGGCCTGGGGCTCACCAATCCCCCTTATGCCGCGGGCCAGTTGCCCGCGGCTGCCACCTCGATTGCCGGTACCATCCAGGTGACCGTAGGCACCACAACCCTGGCCGCCAGCGACGTACTATACGCCGGCGTGGCCCCGGGAGCTGCCGGCCTGTACCAGATCAACCTGCATCTGCCGGCTTCGATCCCCAGCGGCAACCAGCCCGTGAAGATCGCCGTAGACGGCTTCGCCTCGCCCGCGGGCGCATACATCACCGTGCAGTAGATCGCTTTCAGTTAAACTCCTTGTTCGGGAGATTTGACATTTGCGAATCAAAAAGGCGGTCATCACGGCGGCCGGGCCGAACCAGCGCACGCTGCCTCTGCAACTGGTCATCGACCGCGACGGCGCGGAAAAATCCATCCTCGGCATTCTCGTCGAACAGGCCCTGACTGCCAACATCGAAGAGGTCTGCGTGGTGGTTTGGCCGGGAGACGAGGAGCGCTACCGGCAGGCGGCCGCGGGGCACGCCGGGTCGATGCGCTTCGTCCCGCAGCCCGCAACCGCGAGGCTACGGCGACGCCATTTATTGCGCCCGCGAGTTCGTAAGCGGCGATCCCTTTCTGCATATGGTGGGCGACCACCTGTATGTGAACGCCTCACGCCACTCCGTGCAGGGCCTGGTGGAACTGGCGGCCGCCGAAGCCTGCTGCGTCTCCGGCGTGCAGCGCACGCGCGAGAGCCTGCTGCCGCGCTTCGGCGCCGTATCCGGCCGGCCGGTGGCGGGAAAGCCCGGCATCTACAAGGTGGACACGGTCATCGAAAAGCCCACCCCCACGGAGGCCGAACAGCGCCTCATGGTGCCTGGCCTGCGCGCCGGACAGTATCTCTGCTTCTTCGGCGTCCACGTGCTCACTCCGCGAAGTGATGAGCCTGCTGGCGCGTCACAACTCCCTTTCCGCCGCGCTCGCCGAACTGGCGCGCCAGGAGCAGTACCTGGCATGGGAAGACGATGGCCGCCGCTACGACCTGGGCGCCCGTTACGGTCTGCTGGTGGCGCAACTGGCGCTCGCCTTCCAGGGCCAGGACCGCTCCCTGGTGCTTTCGCAATTGGTCGAACTGCTGGCCGACCGCGAACTCTCACGGAGCGCGCAGTGAGCCGCCTGACGGAGATCATCGACTCGGCCGATGCCGGCAATTCGCAATCAGTCGCTGGATGGCTTTTGCGAAACCGCTACGTTCTCCGAACTCCTGGCGGAGTGCGAGGCGCTGGAGCATTACCGCCGCGAGCAGCCGAGCCTCTACAAGCGCGTGCGGGCGCTCTTCTTCCTCTACGCCATCCACCGCTTCCACATCCCGCTGCGCGTCCCGGCGGGCGCCCGGTCGCTGATTCCGTATGCGGGCTACGTGCATCTGCTCCAGCGGCGGTTCGAGGAAGCCATCACCGAGCTTCCGGCGGCAGACGCCGGGCGCTGAAATCTCCAGCGCGCTGGCCGCCGGTTATCGTTCCCTGGGCTTCCAGACCCTGGCCGACCAGGTGCGCCTCAGCGTCCGCGGCTTGCGCGGCAATCAGTGGATGTTCCGCACCGCGCATCCCCAGCGATTATCCCCTGCGCCTGCGGCCCGAACTGCTGTCATTTTCCATTCTGCGCGAAGCCACCCCCGTGCGCATGGACCTGACCCACAGCGGATGGAGCGACATCTTCTTCCTGGGCATGGATTATCCCGAGGGCGCCCGGGTGGTCAACATTTCGGTGGACCTCTCCGTGTCCGGCGATCCGGTCCCGCCCGTGGAGGCCTACTTCCGCGTGATCGACGCGCCGGTGCTGCGGCTTACCAGCGTGGACCTCGCGGCCAGCGCCGACATCAGTACGTTCGCCGAGGTATTTGATTTCGCGCGCGACTACCTGGGGCTCCTGAAAGCCGCGGTGATCGCCTCCGGCCTGGTCCCTCCCGGCATGGAGATCTGCACCGAGCCGTTGAGCGATCTGCTGGCCCGCCTGACCGGAAAGCGCGGCCACGGCATCGAACTGGTCAGCAAGGTCAACGATATTCCCAAGGGCTCGCGCCTGGCCGTTTCGACCACACTGCTGGCATGCCTGATTGCCGCCTGCATGCGCGCTACCGGACAGATTCAGGCGCTTACCGGCGGACTGGAGGAGCAGGACCGCCGATTGCTTGCGGCGCGCGCCATCCTGGGCGAATGGCTGGGCGGCTCCGGCGGCGGCTGGCAGGACTCCGGCGGCGTCTGGCCCGGCATCAAGCTGATTCACGGCGTGCCTGCCCGGGAAGGCGATTCCGAATTCGGCGTGAGCCGCGGCCGCCTGTTGCCGGATCACCAGATCTTCGGGCTGGACCAGGTCACCGCCGAAACGCGCGAGAAACTCCAGCAGAGCCTGGTGCTGGTGCATGGCGGCATGGCCCAGGACGTGGGACCGATCCTCGAGATGGTCACCGAAAAGTACCTGCTGCGCAGCGCCGCCGAATGGCAGGCCCGCAATCAGGCCATCAACCTGCTCGACGAGGTTGTGGCGCGCTTAGGCGCGGGTGATATTCGCGGCGTCGGCAGTTGCACCCAGCGCAATTTCGACGGCCCCATCCAGACCATCATCCCGTGGGCAGGCAACTTGTATACCAGCACCCTGATCCAGCGTGTGCGCGACGCCATGGGCGAGGGCTTCTGGGGCTTCTGGATGCTGGGCGGCATGTCCGGCGGCGGCATGGGCTTCCTGTTCGACCCGGTACGCCGCGAAGAGGGCGAGCAAAAGCTGCGCGCGATCCTGCACCAGACCAAGCGGCAACTTGCAACCGCCGTGCCGTTTGCCATGGATCCGGTAGTGTACCGCTTTGCCATCAACGAACACGGCAGCCGGGCGGAACTGCTGGAAGGTTTGATGCCACCCGGGTACTACGGGCTGCTGGTGCCCTCGCTCATCCGCACCGAATCGCGTGCCATCTCGCCGGCCCGGCGCGGGGAGCTGAGCCGTTTTGCGGCAGCCTGCCGCGATCTGCCCGAATTTGCCGGAGTCACCGCGCAGTTGTTCGAGCATCTGCTGCCGCGCGCCGCGGAACCGGCCTCGCAGGGCTCGCAGAGTCTGGCGGCGCTTCTGGAAACGCTTGGATTCGACCCCATCCAGCATCAGCAGATTCAGGCCGCCCTGCGTGCCGGACGGGTCGGGCTCGCCCAGAACCGGCTGCCGCCGGACACCCGCATCGACGACGTGCGGGAGGGCGATTTCCTCGATGCCCGTGGCGGACTCGACTCCCGCTACCGCGCCACGGGCCTGGAAGCGATCCGGCAAGGCATGGCCGCCGTAGTGACCCTTGCGGCCGGCGTAGGCACGCGCTGGACCAAAGGCGCGGGAGTGGTCAAGGCGCTGCATCCGTTTTGCCGGCTGGGCGGCAGGCATCGCAGTTTCATCGAGGTCCATCTGGCGAAGAGCGCTCGCGTGGCGCGCGAGTGCGGCGCCGTTCTGCCGCATGTGGTCACCACCAGCCATCTCACCAACCAGGCCATTGCGGAGCACTTGAGCGGGTATCCCGGCCCCCTGCTGTTGTCCGAGGGGCGCGCCATCGGTCTGCGCATGGTGCCCACCGAGCGCGACCTGCGCTTCGCCTGGGAAGAGATGCCGCAACAACTGCTGGACGAACAGGCGCAGAAGGTGCGCCAGGGCCTGCACGCCGCGCTCATCGGGTGGGCCCGCGAGAAGGGCGAAGCGTCGAACTACGACGATAACCTGCCCTTGCAGTGTCTGCACCCGGTGGGGCATTGGTACGAGGTGCCCAACCTGCTGCGTAACGGCACGCTGCGGCGCCTGCTGGAGCAGCATCCCCGCTTGCGATACCTGATGGTCCACAACATCGACACCATGGGCGCGAATGTGGACCCTTGGCTGCTGGGCTATCACATGGAAAGCGGCGCGGGCATGACCGGGGAAGTCATCTCGCGCTACCTGGAAGATCGCGGCGGCGGACTGGCGCGCGTGGATGGCCGCGTCCGCCTGGTGGAAGGACTCGCGCTGCCCGCCGAGGAGATCGAATCGCGCCTGTCTTTCTATAACAGCGCCACCTACTGGGTGGATATCGAGCAACTGCTGGCCCTGTTCCGCCTCACGCGCGACGATCTGGACAATGCGGGAAAGCTGAGCGAGGCGGTGCGCCGGGTGGCCGTGCGGATGCCGGCGTACATCACCCTGAAGGACGTCAAGAAGCGCTGGGGCAAAGGCCAGGAGGATGTCTTCCCGGTGGCGCAGTTCGAGAAACTGTGGGGCGATATGACCGCGCTGAGCGAATGGAAATGCAACTTTGTCGCGGTGCCGCGGCGGCGCGGGCAACAGTTGAAAGAGCCGGCCCAACTCGACGGCTGGCTGCGGGATGGCTCGGCGGCCTATGTCGAGGGGCTGATCTGAGCTGGGACCTCAGGCAGAGGAGTCCCCGCTTACAGGAAGCCGTGACAGAGGAGACCGTCCTGAAGGAAAAACACGGCCTTTGCTCCGACTTACTCCAGCCGGGGCGGCCGCCGGCAAGAGCCACAAGCGCGGGTGGCGCGTAAGACGTCGCTGCGACGGCTCCCACGCCGGGCTTCGATGCAGCCAAAAAGACCTTCACGCTATCGAATGGAAGAGCCGTGACCTTTGTGGACAACGATGAGATTCCGTGGTCACGGGCGAGGCGCGGGCTAAAGGTTCCGGGAGATTCGCCGATCAGTTATTCAGGAGCCCATATCTTCCGCACAGGGCAACGAAATGATGGCGTCTGACTCAACGGACCTGGAGATCATGCTCAACCGGTTTCGCCGCTTGCTGGGCGAACTGATTCGCGGAGCCACTGCCCGCAACTCCTTTGCGCCGTGGGAGTTGACCCTGCTGCTGGATTTGGAGCAATGTAATCTGAACCCGCGCCGGCGGCTGGAAACGCTGCGCCAGTATCAAAAGGCGGTAGAGCGGCAGATGGCGACAGGGCCAGGCCCTCCCATGAAACTCTCCGATTTCCTGGAGCGGAAAAGACAGCGCAGAATACAATCCGGCGCTCCGGCCGCACCGGAGAAGCTATCCGCGTAACACGCGCCGGCCTTCGATTCGGTACGCTCCGCCCAGCACAATGGCGATGGCCTCAGAATAGATGCGGTGCTCCTCTTGGAGAATCCGCGCGGAGAGCGTCTCCACGGTATCTTCGTCACGCACGGGCACGGCGCACTGTAGGATGATGGGCCCAGTATCCAGATCCTCGTCCACGAAATGGACGGTGCAGCCGCTGATCTTCACACCGTGCGCCATGGCCTGGTGTTGGGCGTCCAATCCCGGAAAAGCCGGGAGCAGCGATGGATGAATATTGAGGATCCGCTGCGGAAATCGGCGGATAAACCCGGCGCTCAGCAGGCGCATATAGCCTGCCAGGCATACCAGATCGATCCGGCACTTTTCCAATTCTTCGACAACGGCCCGGTCGTAGATTTCGCGGTCCAGTCCGCGGGAAGGCAGGCAGACCGCATTCAGTCCGCGGCGGCGCGCGATTTCCAGGCCGGGAGCTTCGGCGCGATTGGCGATGACGACGCCGATTTCCGCCTGCAGCGAGCCGCGCTCGATATTTTCGGCAATCGCCTCGAAGTTCGATCCGCGGCCGGAGATCAGGATCCCGAGGCGCTTCACCGGTACTCCACGCGGGGGCGTCCACGCCGCTGCGCAGTCACCGCACCGATACGAAATGGCGTTTCGCCCAGCTTTTCGAGCACCGCTTCCGCGCGCGCCGCGCCGCGGGCCGGCACCGCAAAAATCATCCCGACGCCCAAATTCAGAGTGCGCCGGTAATCGTCCTCGGGAACATTGCCAAGGCGGCGTAGCACTTCGAAAAGCGGGGGCACTTTCCAAGAGCTGGTATCGATGGTCACGCCGAACCCTTTGGGCAGCATCCGCGGGGTGTTATCCGTGATGCCGCCGCCGGTAATGTGAGCGGCGCCGCGCAGCAACCTGGCCCCCATCAGCGCGCGGATGGGCTTCAGATAGCTGCGGTGCACGGCCAGCAGCGCTTCAGCCACGGTGGCGCCCACTTCCGGAAGCAGGGTGTCGGGACCGTATCCGGCAACGTCGAAAAGCAGCTTGCGAGCCAGCGAATAGCCGTTGGTGTGTAAGCCGGTCGAGGGCAGCGCCAAAAGAACATCGCCGGCGCGCACGGTCTTTCCCGTGAGCAATTCGGAACGCTCCGCAGCGCCCACGATGAAGCCGGCCAGGTCGTATTCGGAATCCGCGTACAGCCCCGGCATTTCGGCAGTCTCGCCGCCGATCAGCGCGCATTCGTTATTGCGGCAGCCGCGCGCAATGCCGGCCACTACCGCGGTGGCCACGTCCGCGTGCAGCTTTCCCACCGCGAAATAGTCCAGGAAAAACAGCGGGCGCGCGCCTTGCACGGCAATGTCATTGACGCAATGGTTGACCAGGTCTTCACCTACCGTATCGTGGCGGCCGGTAGCGAACGCAACCTTCAACTTAGTGCCCACGCCATCGGCCGAACTCACCAGCACCGGCTTGCGGAAACCGGCCAGTTGATACATGGCGCCAAAAGAGCCTATATCGGTAAGCACGCCGCGGGTAAATGTCCCGCGGGCGAAATTCCGGATGGAAGCCACGGCGCGGTCGGCTTCATCGATGTTCACACCGGCGTCGCGGTAGAGAATCTGTTTTTTCTGAGCCAAGTCTCAGTATACGGTGCCGTTTGTACGTAACCAAAAGGCGCTTCGCTGCGCCATTACCCAGTTCCCCGTCGATCACTTGAATTTTGACGACGCGTATATAATACGCAACATTACCCCTATGAAAAAGCTCGTAACAGCGTTGCTTCTGTTCTGCGCGTACGCCATGGCTGACGGCCCAGTCACCGTGGCGATTCGCAATGCGAAAATTGTGCCGGTATCCGGTCCGGTGATCAATAAGGGCACGGTGGTGATCCACAAAGGGCTCATCACGGATGTCGGCGAAAGTGCGCAGGTCCCGGCGGATGCCTGGGTGATCGAAGGCGAAGGCCTCACCGTGTATCCGGGACTGATCGACGCTTTGAGCACGGTAGGCATGCCCGGCGCTGCGCCGGCGGCAAATGGCGGGCGCGGCGGAGGGCGCGGGCAAAATGCCACCACGGCAACACCGGCAGCGACTCCCGCGCCACGCGCGATGGGGCCCGAGGATCGCCCCCAAACTACCAGTTGGGCCGTAGCGGCGGACGAGATTTCGGCCACCGACCGCCGCATTGAAACCGTTCGCGGCAGCGGCATCACGACCACCGTCACCTTCCCGGTTCGCGGCATTTTCGGGGGACAAGGCACCGTGATCGACCTGATTTCCGGAGAAAAAGTCGGCGACATGGTGGTGGCGTCCCCCATGGGGCAGTACATTTCGCTGGCCGGCGGCCGCGGCTTCGGCGGTGGATTTCCGACATCGCTCATGGGCGTGATCGCCTATATCCGGCAAATCTATCTGGATGCGGACCACTACAAACTGGTCAAAGATGCTTATGCCAAAGACCCCCGCGGCATGGAGCGGCCCGAGTATGACCGCGCCCTGGAAGGCGTCCTGGCATCGCCGCGCATCCTTCTGCCCGCCAATCGCCTGGTGGAAGAAGACCGCATGCTGCGCTTTGCCGCGGAGTTGAAGCAGCCCACCATCATTTATGGCGGGCACGAGGCGTACCGCAACGGCGCGGCCGATTTGTTCAAGAAGTACAACACGCCGGTGCTGATCAGCCTGCGCTGGCCCACCCTGACGCCGGAGGCAGATCCGGACAGCGAACCCAGTATGCGTACGCTGGAGAATATCGACGAGGCGCCGTCCGCTCCATCCGTCCTTAGGAAGGCCGGCGTGAAGTTCGCGTTTTACTCCGATGGCATCGACGCGCCGCGCGAACTGCAGCGCGCCGTCAAGAAAGCCATGGACGCGGGACTCTCCCGCGAAGACGCGGTGCGCGCCATGACGCTTTCGCCGGCGGAGATCTACGGAATCGATAACCGCGTCGGCAGCATTGAAAAAGGCAAGATCGGAAACCTGGTGGTGACCCGCGGCGATCTATTCGACGACCGCACCAGGGTGGAGATGATCTTCGTGGACGGCAAACAGTACAAGCCGGAAGCTATGCCCGCGGGCGGCCGCGGCACGGCCACAACCGATGCACCGGGAGGGGAGCGATGAAAAGACTGATCCTGATCGCACTGGCGGCGCTGGCGCCGCTCTGCGCCGAAACCATCGTCATTCAGAATGCCACCATTATGACCGTCACCAAGGGAACCATCAAAGGTTCGGTCGTGGTGAAAGACGGAAAAATTGCCGAGGTGGGCGAGAAGGTGATGGTGCCCCAGGGAGCCACCGTGATCGATGCCAGTAACCAGTACGTAATACCTGGCATCATCGACTGCCACTCGCATATCGCGGGCGACGGCGGAATCAATGAAGGCAGCGTCTCGGTGTCCTCGATGGTCAATATCAAGGACATCGTCAATCCGGAAGATATTGCCATCTACCGCGCGCTGGCCGGCGGCGTGACCACGGCGAATATCCTGCACGGCTCGGCGAATGCCATCGGCGGCCAGACCATCGTGCTGAAAATGCGTTGGGGCAAAGACGCGGAGTCCATGATCTTCGAAGGCGCCATGCCCGGCATCAAGTTCGCGCTGGGCGAGAATCCCAAGCGCGCGGGCAACGTGCAGGGCGGCCGCGGAGGCGCCGGAACAACCGTACAGGCGCGCTATCCCGCCACCCGGATGGGCGTGGAAGATGTAATCCGCGAGGCGTTTAATGAAGCCAAGATCTATAAGGCAGAGTGGGACGAATACGATGCCAGGGTAGCGCGCGGCGAGCGTCCCATTCCTCCGCGCAAAGACCTGAAGCTGGAGCCCCTGAAAGAGGTCCTGGAAGGCAAGAGGTATGTCCATGCGCATTGCTATCGCTCCGATGAGATCCTCATGCTGCTGCGGGTAGCGGACGATTACGGCTTCAAAATCCGCACCCTGCAGCACGTGCTGGAGGGCTACAAAGTGGCGAAGGAGATTGCCGCCCACGGCGCGGGAGCATCCACTTTCAGCGATTGGTGGTCTTACAAAGAAGAAGCGTTCGACGCCATTCCCTACAATGCCGCCGTGATGACTAAGAAAGGCGTGCTGGTCAGCCTGAACAGCGATGACGCCGAACTGATGCGGCACCTCAACAGCGAAGCGGGCAAGGCCATGAAGTATGGCGGCATGAGCGAGACCGAAGCGCTGGCCATGGTCACAATCAACCCGGCGAAGCAACTGGGAATCGACAATCGCGTAGGTTCCATCGAAGTGGGCAAGGATGCCGACCTGGTGATCTACGATAAGTTCCCGCTCTCGGACTATGCCAAGGTGCAGAAGGTCCTGATCGACGGCCACAAGTATTTCGACCGGGACAACGAGGTCAGCGGCCGTCCGGCGAAAGATGCCGAAAAGCAGAAGTTGCTGGACAAGTTGAAGCAGGCTGCGCCGCAGCGTCAGGGAGCGCCCACCGGGCGCGGAGGTCGAATCGGATGAAACGGCTGGGAATTCTGCTGGTATGTGCCATGGCCGCGGGAGCGGCAAGTGAGACTATCCTGATCCGGGACGCCGATGTTTATCCGGTTACCGGGAAGGAAATGAAGGGTGTATCCGTCCTGATTCAGGAAGGAAAAATAGCGGAGATAGCCGTCAAAATCGTGCCTCCTAAGGGAGCTCGCATTGTCGAAGCCAAGGGCATGCGGGTTTATCCGGGAATGATCGATTCCGGAACGGAACTCGGCCTGTCGGAAGTCCCCGCCACTCGGGAAACAGTAGACACCAACGAGTTGGGCGAATTCATGCCGCAGTTGAAAGCGTTGAGTGCGGTGAACCCGGATAGCGAGCATTTCGGCGTGGTGCGGGTGAATGGAATTACCAGCGCCATGACATTTCCTTCCTCGGGCGGCGGCGGGGGCGGGCGTTTCGGCGGCGGCGAACGGCAGTTGATCTCCGGACAAGCGGCCCTGATCCATACCGATGGCTGGACTTGGGAGGATATGGAAATCAAGCGGGGCGCCGCCATGAGCGTGCAATTTCCCTCGCTGGGCGGACGCGGCGGCCGGGGCGGAGCAGTGCCGGATAGCGTCGTAGAGATACTCGGCCAGACCGGAATCGCGGGAAGCGCGGCCACGGCGAGGCGTAACTACGAAGAATCGCTGGCCAAACTGAATGACTTCTTCGATAACGCCCGCCGCTATCAGAAGGCCAAAGCGGCCCATGTGCCGGATTTCAGGACAGACCTGAAATTTGAGGCTATGTTGCCGGTACTGGAAGGCAAAATGCCTGTAACAGTAACCGGAGCGCGCGCCTCTACGATTCACGACGCCGTGCAATGGGCCAAGAAACAGAACATTAAGTTGGTCATTCTTCAACCTCGCGAGATCGGCAGAGCGGCGGCCGACTTAAAGGCGGAAAACGTTCCGGTGGTCTTCGGACGTGTGCTGGCACTGCCTGAAACCGAGGATTCTCCCTATGACGAAGCGTTTACTCTACCTGCAGAAGCTTACAAAGCAGGAATCAAGATCGCATTCGGCACCTTCACCAACGAGTTTGTGCGAAACATTCCGTATCAGGCCGCAACGGCCGTCGCATTCGGTCTGCCCTATGACGAAGCACTGAAGGCGGTGAGCATTAATCCCGCGGAGATCTGGGGCGCCGGCGACCTTCTGGGTTCCGTGGAGAAGGGTAAACTGGCGGACCTGATAGTCACCGACGGCGATCCGCTGGAAATACAGACACACGTGAAACACCTGTATATCAAGGGTAACGAGGTATCCCTGGAGAACAAGCAGACACGGCTATACCAAAGATACCTGAATCGCAATTAACTAAAGGAAAGGGTAGTTTGACCTACGGCGGCCCTGGGAAGACACTCCCGGCCGCCGTTTTTTATTGGGTTGCCTCGTCTAACTCTTCCTGGTACGGTCGGCCGAATCGACCAAGATAGTTACAGGACCATCGTTTACCAGATAGAGCTGCATGGAAGCCTGAAAAACACCTGTTTCGATTTTTACGGGACCGCGCCGGGCACGGTCGACAAAGTAATCGTATAGGCTCTTTGCCAGATCTGGCGGGGCGGACCGGTCAAAGCTGGGACGGCGGCCTTTGCGGCAATCTCCATACAAAGTGAACTGGGAAACGATCAACAGTTCCCCGCCTGTGTCCACGATACTGCGGTTCATCCGGCCGTTGTCGTCGGCAAAAATTCGTAACCCCAGCACCTTATCCAGAAGGTAATCCGCGTCCGCCGGAGTGTCCTCCCGAGCAATCCCAAGCAAGACCACTAAACCGTTACGTATAGACCCGCGAGTACCGCCATCTACGGTCACGCGCCCTTCGATTACCCGCTGAACTACCATTCGCATAGTACTTTTTGAAGACCGAATCAGGTCGACAGCTCTTAATCATATTGACACACAGTGACTCAGCGTATGTTATATTGTGCGGGGGAGAAAAAATGGCACGAGGTAGAAGTGTAGCGGACGTTACCACCTTACAGATGGCACTCGTCGGTTATCAATACGAGAAGCAGAAGATCGAAGAACGTATCCGCGAGATTGAGGCGCAGTTAAAAGGTAAGCATGTCGCGCCCACATCGCCCGCGGCTGAGAAAAAGGCTCCGGGCGTGAAACGCGTCCTCAGCCCGGCGGCACGCAAACGCATTGCGGCTGCACAAAAGAAGCGCTGGGCTGAACATCGGAAGCGCATGGCAGCCCAGGCAAAAGCGGAGTAGGAACCGCTCAATTCCTTCTCTCCGATGCAATAATCCACAGGAAATCGGAGGGCGCTGTCCGGAACAGGGCCCTCCTCATTCCTCCCTCCCATTGGTCCACGGAATATCTCCTCTCCCCAGCACTTTTACCCCTGGTGATAATATGTGTACGCATGGGCGGCCTCAGCAGAATTGGTGTAGCCATCGATACAGACCTCCTGAATAAGTTCGATCGCCTGATCGAAAAGCGGGGCTACACGAATCGCTCCGAGGCGTTTCGCGATCTCATCCGCGACGAACTGGTGGAACAGACATGGGAATCGCCGGAGAGTCAGGTGGTGGGCACGGTAACCCTGGTGTATGACCACCACGTCCGCCTGCTGAATGAGAAACTGACGGGTATTCAACACGACTTTCATCACTCCATCCTGTCCACGCTCCATGTGCACCTGGATCATGATAACTGCCTGGAAGTGCTGGTCGTACGCGGCAAATCCGGCGTGGTCCGCAAGGTGGCGGACGCACTCATCAGCACTAAGGGCGTCAAGCACGGCACCCTGACAATTACAACTTCCGGAGCGGACCTGAAATGATTGTGGGAACGGGAGTCGATCTGGCCGAAGTCAGTCGTATTCGTGCATCCATCGAAAGGTTCGGCATTAAGTTCGTAGATCGAATTTATACTCCCGCGGAAATCGCGTATGTGGAGCGTAAGGCGAACCGCTTCGAGCGATATGCGGCGCGCTTCGCCGCGAAAGAAGCCGGCATGAAGGCCATCGGGACAGGCTGGCGCCACGGCGTCAAGTGGCAGGACTTTGAAGTAGCCAACCTGCCGTCGGGAAAACCGACGTTACGCTTTCACGGTGTCGCCGCGGAATTCGCCCGGAAGTTAGGCGTCAGAAACGTGGCGCTTTCCATCACCCACACTTCCGAGCTGGGCATGGCGCACGTGATATTGGAAGATTAACCGACTCACCTATACCGGTGCGAGCGGCTGCCGGACCGGCGCGGGAGTTTCTCCCTCCGGCGGGGCTGCTTCCAGCCGGTTGCATTCCTGGAAGGTATAAATCATGCGGTGAACTACGGTCAGATTAGAGAGCACCGCTATGACCCACAGAACCGGCGCCATGCGGTCGAACAGCGCACCGATGATGATCAGCACGATCCGCTCGGGGCGTTCCAGAAAACCGACCTTACATTTGGGAATCGTGCATTCCGCCCGCGCCCTGGTATAGCTGACCATGACCGATCCAGTCATTACGATGGCCGTCAGCACGATATAGAAGAAGCGATTGATGGATGCGTAGTAGACCAGCAGGCCCATGAATAGCGCCAGATCGGAGTAGCGATCGATCACCGAATCGAAGAACCCGCCGAAGCGCGTCACCTGGCCGCTGGCGCGCGCAACGCGGCCATCCACCATGTCGAAGAGCCCGGCGCCGATCACCACCGCGCCGGCCCAGCGAAAATGTCCCGCCGAAAACAGGTAAGCCGCGTAAATGTTGATGACTAATCCAAGGAACGTCAGAACATTGGGATGAATTCGCGACAGGGCCAGCCAGCGCACAATCTGCGTGATGGCCACGCCGAAGACCTTGCCGATCGCCCCGGTATAAGTCCACCGTTCTTTCTTTCCTGCCGCCATCTCATTCGTCCACGTCGTGGATCGTGGTCACCTTCAGAATCTCCAATTCCTTCACGCCCCCGGGACTCTGCACCTTAACCTCATCGCCCACCTTCTTCCCTAAAAGCGCCCGGCCAATGGGACTGGTCGTGGAGACTTTCCCGTTGGCGGCATCGGCCTCTTCGGTGGTTACCAGGTGGTAGGTCATCTGCTCGCCGCGGTTGGTATCGAGCACGGCAACGATGGATCCCAATCCCGAACGGTCTCGCGGAATCTTGGTGAAATCGATCATCGACACTTCGGCCAGACGCTTCCGCAGTTGGCCCAATCGCGCGTTGACGAAACCCTGCCGGTCCTTAGCCGCGTGGTATTCGGCGTTTTCGCTCAGGTCCCCGTGCGCACGAGCTTTCAGAATCTCCCTGGGAAGCTCGACATGCATCTCATGCTCCAAAATGGCGATTTCGTCCTGTAGTTTCTTTTTGATATCGATCATCGAGCGGGGACTACTCCCAAGGTCACATTATAGCGGCTTGCACCCGCCTTTAGCGTCGCTACTGCCCGACAATCGTGACGCTGACCGTCAAATTGCCCGCCTGTATCTGGTACACATTGCCGCCGGCCTGGGGGGCGAGCCGCACGGTGGCCGCGAAGGCGTTCGGAATCGATGAATCGACCGATGCAATCGAACCGGCCTGGGCGCCCGGCGTGATCGCGGTGACCGAGGGCTGCATGCCGCTTACCGGCAGTCCGATGGCGTCCGTAACGCGGAACAGAATCGCATTCTGCAGCCGCGAACCGGCCGTTCCGGAAGCCGTGCTGGAAAGCACGGTGATGTGAGCGGGGGTATTGGATGGGACGCCGTACCAATAGGGCACATGCGCGGCGACACTCGACTGGAGCCCCTGGACATCGATAAAACCTTCGTACGTGCCGGGCGTCAGCGAATCGGCCTGGAACGCCACCGGCAGAGTGTAAGAAGCACCCGGATCCAGTTGCACACTGGTCGTGGACAACTGAGGCGCCGGCGCACTGCTGCCCGCCGGCGCGACGGCGATCTGGAAGGTGTCCGAAACGGTTCCGACATTCGTGAGGGTCAGGCTCCGGGTGGCGTCGATCGTACTGCCGCCCGCGCCAAAGCTGAGCGAAACAGGAGCAGCCGCCACGGTGGAATTCAGGGCCGCCAGCACATCCAACACACCCGCCCCGCCCTGCTGCACACTCGCCGCGGTGCCGGGCGAGAGCCAGGCCGGAGCCGCGGAGTTGATCAGCAGCGAGCGGTATTGGTCGGCCGTCAACCCCGGGCGCGCCTGTTTCACCACCGCCGCGGCGCCGGCTACCAGCGGAGCGGCAAAGCTGGTGCCGCCTGCGATGGCGTAGCCGTCGGCACTGTATACTTCGCCGTTGGGATCCAGCTTCTCCGCCGCCGTGTACACATTCACGCCCACCGCCAGCACGTCCGGCTTGATGGAGAAGTCGATGTTCGGGCCGCGGGCCGAGAAACTCGCAATGCCCGCGGGATTGGTGTAAAACGCGCCGGGGACCAATTGCACGGTCACGGCGAAACCGTTCACCGCCTGTGGCTTAAGCACCAGACCATCGGCGTTGGAAATCATCACGGCGGGAAGTGCCGCGGCGCCCACGGCCATCAGGGGGATAGCCTCTCCGGCGATGTTGTCGTACACCACCACAGCGACAGCCCCGGCCGCCTGGGCATTATCGATCTTCGATTCGAACGTGCAGTTCCCCCGGAAGATCAGGGCAATCGCGCCCGTCAGCGCCCCCGAGGGCAGCGGGGAGCAGGCCTGGCCGTTGCCGTCCACATTGAAAACGTCGGTGAGGGGGCCGGTGATCGACGCCATGGGATAAGTTCCGTTGCCCGGCACGGCAACCAGGCTGCTGTTGTCCGGCAGCACCACGCCATCCGCGAAAAAGCGATCGTTGTTCATGGCGCCGGCGGCGATTGCGGAAGGCGCGTCGGCGGGGGAGTTGATGGTGTACGGGTCGGAACCGCTATTGCCGGCGGCCACCACCACGATGACCCCCAGCGAATCGGCCACATCCAGAAGCTGAGCTTCGGTGTCGGCATCCAGACTGGTAGCCAGCCCGCCCAGGCTCAAATTGATGATGTCCATGCCGTCATTGACGGCGTCGTTAATGGCCATCATGATGATGTCGTCGGAAGCGGTGCTGTTGTAGCCGGGCGTTCCGAACACCTTGTAACTGCCAAGCCAGGCCTGCGGCGCAACGCCACTGATGGTGGCCAGGGGGCCCGCGTTCGCGACTCCCGCCGCAACCATGGCGGTGGCCGTTCCGTGCCCGAGGTGGTCCGCCGCGGAAAGGTCGGGGTCCGGAGTGCCAAACAGGCTGGCGTAACTGCGCGCCACGATTACTTTGTTGTTGGTGTAAGCCAGGTCCGCCTGGCTGTCAGCCAGGGGAAAGCCAGCGGGCATGGTAAATCCGCCATCGGCGAAACCGGGATGCCCGATGTCGATTCCCGAATCGATCATGGCGATTTTGATTCCCGCCCCCGCATTCGCGATCCCCACCTGGCTCCAGGCTTGCGGGACGTTGTGCAGAGGCAGGGCATGATCCAGCAACGGGCGCACAGTGTGGACCGGAAGCACCTTCGCCACACCAGGGATCGATGCCAGCCGTGATGCCTGGGAGTCTGAAATCTCCACCACCAGGGCGTTGTTCACCGTTTCGACTGCGCCGAGGACTCTGCCGCCGGCGGCCTCGACGCGCGTCCTGGCGGCCGCCTGCTGGCTACGGATGGCCGTGCGGCGCTGTAGTGCAGCGGCACTATGCAGCAGCCTCTTACCAGCGCCCCGAGGGCGCCGTACGGGCCACGTAGGCGCCTACCGATTCCGCCGAAAGCTCGACGATGTAACGGTTTGGAACAACCTCGGCACAAAATGCCGGGAGGCAAAGAAGGATGACCCAGAGGCGCCGCATAGACAATTGTTAGTATTCCTGTTGGAAATCATACAGGAACTACAATTGTCTATTTTAGCGCAGTCAATAGGCGTTTTAGTACTTTATTGCACAGGCAGATTGGACGATGGCGACGCCACGCCCCCAATGCTGATGATCAATGGCTGATTGCCCGTGGGAGCGTCGGCCGGAATCGTCGCATTCACCTGGTACAAACCGATATACCCCGGGGCCAGCCCGGCGAAACTTACCGGCAGATTGACCCCACCCAGCGTGACGGTTGGCGTGGTCTGCTGTATTGGAAAGGGTCGTCAACGATGCCGGGTCGCCCGAGCGCCGGAGTGTTGCTCACAGGCCCCAGGCCATTCACATATAGCTCGATGACGTCGCCGCGCTTAGCCGGGTTGCTCGGCGGTGACAATGGAAGAGGAGGTGAAGTCGTAGACCGCCGCGTACCGGAATTCGCGAAGAAACCCGGTGAGTAAGTGGCCAGCGGAACGGTATAATACGCGCTGTACAGATAGTTCGACATGACTGACATCTGCACCGAAGTTTGGCCCTGAAACTCCCACGGTATCTGCACGTTGATCTGCTTCGGGCTGACAAAATGTAAGGTGCCCGGGCAAACTGAGCCCGCCCCCATCGAAGGTGATGCTGCCGTAGGAAAGCGAGATCGGCAGCGATGGCGTGGAGGTAAACCTCCGTGGCGTCCGCCAGGTCAGTTCCATAGATCGAGATATACGAGCCGGGTGCAAGCCCCTTGCCGACCTGGTTAGTGGCTGCGTCCACGACGCCGTTGGTCGAGATCGTGGGGTAATTGCGGGCGTATCCCTGGAAGGTGTAGGAAAGGCCTCCCGCGGTCGCCTGGAAGAATTGATCGCCCTGTGTGGCGCCCAGATTAACGTTCGCGCCGGCAAGCCCGTAGTTGGCCGTAGCCGGATCGCCGAGCGCAATGGATCCGCCGCCCGAGAGCACGCTGAACTGCACCGGAGTATTCACCACCGGCACGCCGTAGCGATCGACCAGGCGGAATGCAATCAGCCAGGCCAGATTGTTAGAGGCGTTATCACCCACCCCGCCCGTGAAGCCGGGATTATGTACGGGGAACATGTCGTACGGGGTGCCGTCTCCCACCAGAAACTCATACGGCACCCGCAGGGCAGATCCGGCTCCCGTGACGGCGATGTAGCCTTCGTAAGATCCGGCGGTGGGTTGGGCGCCCGTAAGGGTCACGTTAATGGTCGCGCTGGCGCCCGCGATCAGAGTAGCGGTAGAGGAGGAAAGCTGCACGCTGGCGCTGGAACTATCGCGCGCCTGCACCGCCAGGTTGAAGGTAGCCTGAGCGCTGCTCACGTTGGTGATTTTCAGGGTGAGTTGGGGATAGGACGCGGAGTTGACCACGCCGAACGAAAGGGTCGCCGGCTCTACAGTCGCGGCGATGCCCACCGCATTGCCGACATCCAGTTTGCCGGCGCCGACCGCATTCACTCGCGGCCAGGCGCTGCCATCGATATCCAGAAAGGGTTTGGGGATCTTTGCGCTATTCACCACCGCCGACTTCAGTTGCGCCGGGGTCAGCTTGGGAAACTTCTGCTTGACGATAGCCACCGCGCCCGCCACCATCGGGACGGCGTAACTGGTCCCCGATACCCCGGCATACCCTGAGGCGTTGTAAGTATCGCCGTTCGGATCCAGCTTCTGGGCCGCCGTATAAATGCCGTCGCCCACCGCTACCAGTTCCGGCTTCAACGTAAGGATCGGGCTGGAAGCGAAGTTACCGATCGAAGGGCCGCGAGAAGAATAACTGGCCACCTTGTCTTGCGTGCCGGCGGCAGTGCCCGGGGTGGGGTCGAGCGATACCGTCACGCCGGAGTTCCCGCCCACGTAACTCTTGAGGGCTACGCCATCCGTGTTGCCGATCATCATCGCGGGGATGCCCGTATCCTGCGCGAACCAGGTACTGTAAATCGTGTCCAGTCCGCTCGATTGGTAGATGATCGCACCGATAGCTCCGGCGACCTGTGCGTTGTTGACTTTGGTGCTGAAAAGGCAGGTGCCACGCTGGATCAAAGCAATGGCGCCGGTCAGCGAACCCGCTGGCAACGCCGTACAAGCCAAGCCATCGTTGCCCAGAGTAGTAACATCGATCAGCTTCCCGGCAACCGGCAACGCAACGTGCGGACCATCGCCAAACACGGCGTGAATATTTTGCAGGTTGGATGGCGCTCCCGAACTGGTAACATGCACCGCCTGGAACACGAGGTGTGCGTTGGTAGTGGCGCCGACCGTAATGGCGGAAGGCGCGGTACCCGGCGTGTGGACGGAACTGAGGGTCACGGGCTGCACTCCGATCCCGTTGCTGTTACCCGCGGAAGCCACCACCACGAGGCCGTTCTTCACCGCGGTTTCTACTGCCTGCGCCCGCACATCGCACTGGCCGCCGCAGGCCTGCGAATCCACATCCAGAGGGCCGTACAGGGCGGGATCGCCTTCATTGATGGAGAAAGTCACCACGTCCATGCCATCCGCCACCGCGTCTGTGAGCGCCTGCGTCATGGCCGACACCAGTGTGAAATCATTCACGCCAGGCGAGCCGAAGACTTTATAGTTTCCCAGGAACGCGCCCGGCGCGACGCCCTGGATCGTGCCAATCGGGGAATTAGTGCTGACGCCGGCCGCAATCATGGCGATCGCCGTTCCGTGGCCGATATGATCGCTGGCAGTCAAGTCGTCCGGGCTATCGTACTGCTGCGCCACCATCGAAACATAACTGCGCGCCACGATGACCTTGTTATTAGTAAAATTCGCATCGCCCTTGGGAAAACCGGATGGCGGCTTCAGAGATGGCGCCTGAAAGCCGGGATGGTTCTGATCGATACCCGTATCGATGATGCCGATCTTGATGCCGGCGCCCGCATTCGTAGAGCCTCCCACTGCGCTCCACGCCGCCGAGACATCTTCCAGATTCAGCGCCGTGTTGAGGTCTCGCGTCACCGGCGGCAGGTACTGCACGTGCGCCACGCCGGGAATACCCCGTAGTTGTTCCGCAACGTCACGCGTGGCGTTTACAAATATGGCATTTACCAGCACCTGCGAAGCATAGTTTACGTGGATCTTACGGCGTTGTAACTCGGCGAGCACCGGGCTCTGCGCTTGGCGCACGGCTTGCAGCCGCGCTTTCGCCAGCGGCGCCCGCAAGTTCCGCGCGGGAATGGGTATTTTGAGCTACCGGTGCATCCTGGAGTATCAAAGCATACTCGCCCCGGTGCGGTAAAGACTGTCCGAAAGATAGTCCGAGGAAGGCAAGGCAAAGAAAGATTCGCGACATAGCACTCCTTTCGAGATTGGACGTACAGTTACCCGGCCCGGGCACGCAGAATCTCATCTGCAACGTCCGCTGCCGCACGCATTTCGCGCACATCGTGCACCCGCACGATATGGGCGCCGCCCAGCACACACGCCGTCACGGCCGCGGCGGTGGCAAAGCGCGTCTCCTGCTCTGTTTCGTGACTCAGAAAATGTTTTCGCGAAGGGCCAACCAGTACGGGCATGTCCAGCGCGCCCAATTCCTCCAGGCGGCCCAGAATCAGAGAGTTCTGCTCCTTGCGTTTGCCAAAGCCGATTCCGGGGTCGATGACGATCTTCGCCTTATCGATTCCGACCCCGCGCGTGCGGCTGATCGCCGCTTCCAACTCGTGCTTGATGGTGGCGATGGGATCCGGCATAGGGGCCAGCTTGGCCCATGTTTCCGGCCTTCCGCGCATGTGGTTCACCACCAGGCCGGCATCGTGATTGGACACCGTCCGCGCCAGTTGCGGCTCCCACGTCAGGCCGGACGGGTCGTTGATAATCTCCGCGCCCAGTTCCAGAGCACGGTCGGCCACTTCAGACTTATAGGTGTCTACGGAAATCGGAATGGTCAGCCGGTCCTTCAACCGCTTCAATACCGGGATCAGCCGGCGCATCTCTTCCGCCGCCGGGATCCGCGCCGAGCCGGGCCGGGTGGATTCCGCGCCGATATCGAGAATGTCCGCACCCTGCTCTTCCAGTTCCAGCGCCCGCGCAAACGCGCGATCGGGATCCGAATACCTGCCGCCGTCCGAGAAAGAATCCGGTGTCAGATTCAGCACAGCCATCACAGCCGTGCGTTCCCCAAGCATGATCTCGCGTTTCTTCAGCTTCCAGTAAAAGAGCTTTCTCACCCGTCTTCCAATCTCGCACTATTGCGTAGGAAATGTAATGCCCATTTAGAGCGGGCTCAGCGCGGCATCACGGATTCACGTGGACCAGAAAGTAGTTCTTCTTCCCGCTGCGCAGCACGATGAGGGACTCCGAAGATACGTCTTGCAGAGTGATCTTCCTGCCAGCCAACACTCGATCGTCGTTGACGTACACTCCACCGCCATCCAACAATCGACGGGCCTCGCCTTTCGATTTCGCCATCTGAACGCGCAGCATCAGGTCCACAATGTCTTTTCCCTCTCGAAGTTCGGAGGCCGCGACCTCGACTGTGCCGCTTGCGGACAGAGATGCCGTCGTCTTGACTCCTCCACCTCCGTAAATGTTTTGAGCCTGGTCTTGCATCTCGCGCGCCACATCCGCGCCATGGACGATGGCCGTCACCTCGTAAGCCAGAGCCTTCTGCGCGGCCCGCTGCTCGGGATGCGCAGCAATCTGCTGTTCCAGTTCTTCGATTTCAGCGGCCGGGAGAAACGTGTAAATTCTCAGGAAGCGCGCCACGTCCCGGTCGTCCTGCCGCACCAGGTATTGGTAAAATTCCCACGGTGAGGTCCGCCCGCCGTCCAGCCACAGGGCATTTCCGGCGGATTTGCCGAACTTGGCGCCACTCGCCGTGGTAATCAGCGGAAAGGTGAGGCCATAGGCCTGAGTCTGCCGCAAGCGCCGGATCAGGTCGATGCCCGCGGTGATGTTGCCCCACTGGTCGCTGCCCCCGCCTTGCAGTTTGCAGCCAAACTGATCGTACAGGTGTAGAAAGTCATACGCCTGCATGGTCATATAGCTGAACTCGGTGTAGCTGATGCCTTGCTCGCTCTGCATGCGGCTCTTCACCGATTCCTTGGCCACCATGTAGTTGACGGTGAAATACTTGCCCACGTCGCGCAGCCAGTCGATGAACGACATGCGCGAGGTCCAGTCGTAGTTGTCCACCATCACGGCGGCGTTGGGCCCCTCGAAATCCAGGAAGTGGCTGAGTTGTTGGCGGACGCCTTCGGCATTTTGCTTGACCTGCCCGGCGGAGAGCAGATTGCGCTCGTCGCTGCGCCCGCTGGGGTCGCCGACCATCGCCGTCGCGCCGCCCACCAGCGCCAGCACCGCGTGCCCTGCGCGCTGAAAATGGGCCAGCGCCATGATGGGGACTAAGTTGCCGAGGTGCAGACTGGAAGACGTGGGATCGAACCCCACATAAATCGTGAAGCGCTCCTTGGCCAGCAGTTCACCCAGCGCCGGATCGGTGCTCTGTGCGATCAGTCCCCGCTTTTCAAGAGTTTCGTAAATGGACATGGAAAAAAACGATCAGGCCGCGGATGAACGCAGATGAACGCCGATAAAACAAACAATGTTATCCGCGTTCATCTGCGTTCATCGGCGGCCCTAATGCCTTTTTGAGATCTTCGGAAAACGTTTGAATTTCTTCCACCTGTTCTGGTGCAGCCTCGGCTTCGCTGCCTTTGGAAACCAGCCATGCCTTACCCTCACGCCAGAACAGGTAGGCTAACCCATTTTCGGTCATGAAGCCGGAACTGCCCGGCGAAGCGCCGCGGACCATCGCCACACAGGCTCCCCGCCCGTACAGAACATATTCTTTGGCCTCGGCGATTCGTTCAATCCGCAGATCGGCCAGGCGTGAGAGGACTTCCGGGCTCACATCTTGTAGCGGCCAAGGTCCTCATCGTTGAGGCCCTCCAGCCAGCGGCGCAGTTCCTCGTTATTGGCGGCTTTATCCGCGGTGGCGGTCGCCTTCGACGAAGATTTCAATACCGCTTCTTCCACATAAATGGGGCAATCCAGGCGCAGGGCCAAGGCGAGCGCGTCGCTGGGCCGCGAATCCACACTGATCAGTTCGCCATCGCGATCCAGCCAGATCACGGCGTAGAAGGTGTCGTCCTTCAATTCGCTGACAACCACCTTGCGCAGCGCCGTATTCAAGCCCATCAGCAGGCTCTTGATCAGATCGTGCGTCATGGGCCGGGGCGTAGAAACTTTCTCGATTTCCAGGGCGATGGCGTTCGCCTCATACACGCCAACCCAGATGGGGAGCACCGAGTTGCCGCCGATATCCTTCAGGATAACGATCGGCATATTGGTAACGGGATCCATCATGAGCCCGCGAATCTTCATTTCGACTTCCATAGCGCGCCCTCCCCTTCTCAATTACACCACAGATACGCTCTCGCCCACCAACGAGTTGGGGCCGGAGCGCGTCACCCGGACCGGCAGGTAGCGGCCCACCAGGGAATCGCCATTGCTGCCGGGGTGGCTGAAGTTGAGGGTGCGATTGTCGCTGGTCCGGCCGATCCACTGGCCCAGCGCCTGGTTCCGCCCTTCCACCATGACCTCCTGGATACGGCCGATCCATTCGGCATTGCGCCGGATCTGGATGGCCCGCTGCTTTTCCTGCAGGGTCAGCAGGCGGCGCTGCTTCTCCTCTTCCGGCACGCGATCCTCCATCGCCAGGGCGGCG
Organism: uncultured Solibacteraceae bacterium; assembly: GCA_963835555.1. Classification (GTDB taxonomy): domain Bacteria; phylum Acidobacteriota; class Terriglobia; order Bryobacterales; family Bryobacteraceae; genus Sulfopaludibacter. The sequence continues at coordinate 439,236 of CAWIGC010000039.1, forward strand.
GTGTTGGGGCGCGGCGAATATTTGAAGCTGAACAGCGAGTCATATTGCACTTCGTCCAGCAGATCCAGGGTCTGCTGAAAGTCCTGTTCCGTCTCGCCGGGGAAGCCCACAATGATGTCGGTGGTCAACGAGTACCGGCGGCCCGCATTCTTGAGCCACTCGATGCGCCGCATGTACTCATCGCGCGTGTAAAGGCGATCCATGGCCGCCAGCACCCGCGAAGAGCCGGACTGCACCGGCAGATGCACGTGGTCGCACAAAACCGGGTTGGCATCCATGGCGTCCACGATGCGTTTGACGAAATCCCGCGGGTGAGAAGTGGTGTAGCGCACGCGGCGAATGCCCGGGATTTCGGCCACGCGCGCCAGCAGTGCGGCGAAATCCCACCCTGCGGGCGAGGGATCGCGATAGCTGTTGACGTTCTGCCCCAGTAGTTGAATTTCGGTATAGCCCCGTTCGGCCAGCCCGCGCGCCTCGGCTATGACGCTTTCGCTGGTGCGGCTGCGTTCCGGCCCGCGGGTGAACGGCACCACGCAATAGGCGCAGGATTTGTCGCAGCCTTCGATAATGGTGATGTACGCGCGGTGCGGATTGTCCCGGCGCGTGAACGGGGTATCGAAAGTCTCTTCGGTGTCCAGGCTCAGGCCGGTGACGCGGCGGCTACCGGCTTCCAGTTGCACCAGCATCTCGCCAAAGCGCGGATAACTGGCCGAACCGCATACCAGGCTAACGTGCGGCGCGCGGTCGAAAATCTTCTCGCCCTCCTGCTGCGCCACGCAGCCCAGGACGCCGAATAGCTTGCCCTTGCCGGCGTCCCGTTTGAAGTTCTGCAGGCGGTTGAACACCTTCTGCTCGGCCTTGTCGCGGATGCTGCAAGTGTTGTAAAGCACCAGTCCCGCGTCTTCGGGCTCTTCCACCTGCGAGTAGCCCTGTTCCAGCAATGTACCAATCACCTTTTCGGAATCGTGCACATTCATCTGGCAGCCGAAGGTTTCAATGTAGAAGGTTTTCCCAGACACTATCACTCTATTGTAGTGGGCAATGCCTACTGTTTGGGCGGCCCGCCCGGCGTGTCGAAACTGAGGGTGGATTCGGCTGCGTACTTGCGATAGTCGCGAAACTCGATCACATTGCGGTAGCGGATCTGGTTGGCTTTTCGCGATTCCGTATCCATCAGCCTCCCGCCGCGTCCCCGCGTGGGGGGCAGGTCGGCCGCCAGGCTCTCACACCGCACCGGGAGCAGATACTGATGCCCGCTCACGTCCACGAAATCGTAATCTTCCGTGTTGTGGGAGAACTGCACGGGGAAACCCTCGGGCACATCGATGGTCTCGGCGACGCGCAACACCCGCTGCGTGGGCTCGTCGATGAATACCTCGCCGTGGTAGCCGGCGAGTACCGAGTTCTGCGCCACCCGCATTTCGAAGTGGGAATTGATGCGCTTCACCCGATAGGTGTAGACCGCCACGCGACGGTCGCCGATGGTGCTCCACTCTTCGAACGTAAACTCCGCCTTCGACGTGGGATGAAACAGCAGCATCAGCTTGCTGCCGAACTCACCCTGGCTGAAAGCGCCGCCCACGGATGCCAGCGAGGCTTTGGTGGGTTTGTTGTTGCGCGCCACCAGCTTGTAATTTTCTTTCATCTGGAAATAGGTGAGCTGGAGCGTGAGGGTGTCGGTAGGCCGAAAAGTGCCGATCGGTCCGTACGCTTCGAAGCGGTGAATGAGTTCGCTGCAGATGAAGTCCGGCAGGGACTTGGTGTAGTTGAGCGCGGTCTGCCGCGCCTCCTCGAGCAGGTTCGGCGGCGCACCTTCCGCCGGCGTCTGCGCGGGGGCGGCAGCGGCAAGCATCAGTAGCGCAAGCGGAATTCGCCAGTGCATGAACTCTCCTTCAGAAAATACACCCTTCGCCGGCAAAAAGAAAGGAATCGGGCCCTTTTGGTAAACTGTGGATGATTCCATAGGGAAGGCAAACCGTGAAACCCTCGCTCGACTGTACCGCGCCGCTCACATCCCGTGCACAGGAAACACCGGTCGCCGGGTGATCGAGCGCCCAATGCCCGCTATTCAGGGTATGTCGTACACAACCGCGGAAGCGGTAACGGTGGCACTGGCCGGAGTGCTGGTCATAATCGTCGCCCTCATGGGCTACCGCGCCTGGCAATATTCGCGCGTCACGCCCGAGGAGCGCGAACGCCGGAGGCGCGCCATCCTGGTACGCCAAGGCAAAATGGGCGATGCCACCCTGGTGGAAGTCCGCGACGACCTGCTTTTTTACTCCTATTCGGTGCGCGGCGTGGAATACACGGCCTCGCAGGATCTTTCCGCGCTCCGGGAGCGCCTTCCGAGGCGACCTATCCACTACCGGACCTCTCTCGGTGAAGTATGACGCGCGCAATCCTGCAAACTCCATCGTCGTGGCCGAAGAGTGGAGCGGCATTCGAGCCAGCCGCGCGAGTTGACGTTATTCCTCTGCAAACTCCGCATCCGGCTCCGGCAGGACATCGGATTCGCCCGCGGACCACACGTACAAGGTGGGCAGCAGGAAAATGTTCAGCACCATCGCCACCATTAGTCCGCCCACAATCACGATGGCGAACGGGCGCTGGGAATCGGACCCGATGGCGTGAGAGGTGGCCGCCGGCAGCAGGCCCAGCGTCGCCACCAGCGTGGTCATCATGATCGGGCGCAGGCGTAGTACCGCGCCTTCCACCGCGGCGTCTACAACCGAATGGCCGCGCACGCGAAGCTGGTTGATGTACTCCAGCATGATCACGCCGGTCTGCACGCACACGCCGAACAGCGCCAGGAACCCCACTCCCGAAGACACACTGAAGTGCGTGCCCGTGACCAGGAGCGCCAACAGCCCTCCCAAGGGCGCCATCGCGATATTCGCCAGCATCAGCGCGGCCCACTTCAACGAGCGGAACATGGTGTACAGAATGATGAAAATCACGATGATGGTAATGGGCAGCACAATCATCAGGCGCTTCTGGGAACGCTGCTGGCTGGCGTACTCGCCGGCCCAACTGATGCTGTAACCCTCGGGCAGCTTGACCCTCTGGCCCACCTTTTTGATGGCCTCTTCCACCGTGCTTCCCAGGTCGCGGCCGCGCACGCTGTACTTGATGGCGACGTACCGCGAGTTCTCTTCCCGGTCGATTCGCGACGCCATGTCCAGCACCTGCACGTCGCACAACTGCGCCAGCGATACGCGTTCCCCGGTGGGAGCCAGCAGGCGAATATTCTCGATGGCCTCCCTGGTGTTGCGATCCGCCTGGTCATAGCGGACCACCAGGTCGTAGCGCTGTTCGCCTTCGAGCACCTGGCTTACGGCGTTGCCGCCCACCGCCGTCTGGATAGCGTCCTGAACGTCTGCCACATTGATCCCATAGCGCGCCGCCTGTTTGCGATTCACCGTGAAATTCAGATTGGGCTGTCCGACCACGCGAAACAGCCCCAGATCCTGCACGCCGGCGATGCCCCTCAGCACATTGACGATCTCATCGCCGGTTTGTTCCAGGAGCCTGAGATTGTCGCCGTAGATCTTAATTGCCAGTTCGCCCTTCACGCCGCTCACGGCCTCTTCCATGTTGTCGGAGATTGGCTGGGAGAAGTTCCACAGCACCCCGGGCAGCTTTTCCAATTCGTGGCTCATGGCCGCAATCAGCCGGGTTTTGTCCTGATGAAAGACGGGCCGCCATTGCTCCCTGCGCTTCAGATCCACGAAGTACTCGGTGTTGGAGAAACCCGCCGTATCGGTGCCATCGTCCGGCCGGCCCACCTGCGAAACCACCATGGGCGACCTCCGGAAACGAGGCCAGGATGATGCGGGCCTGGTTCATCAGCCGCGTCCCTTCCGCCGGACCGGTGCTGGGCGCCAGTGTGCCGCGCACCCAAATGGCGCCTTCATCCAGATGCGGGAGAAACTCCGATCCGATGATCCCGCTGCCGGCGATCAGAACCGCGGCCGCCAGGCACAGCGTGGCGAAACCGGCCGTAACCCAACGCGCCCCGATGGCCCTCCGCAAAGCGGCGCGATACCGTTCCGTTATGAAGATCAGGGCCGGGTTGTGCCACTCCCGCACATCGCCGCGAAACAGAAAGCTGGCCAGCACGGGCGCCAGCACCATGGAAAAAATCAGCGCGCCCATCAGTGCAAACGCCACCGTCCAGGCCATGGGCTTGAACAGCCGGCCCTCCACGCTCTGCAGCGTGAAGATGGGAAGATACGCGGTGATGATGATGCCGATCGCGTAAAACACCGGCCGCTGGACTTCGTATGCGGCTTCGCGAATCCGTTCCAGCGCCGGCCGGGCGTCTGAGCTCCCGGCGCGACATGTGCCGCACGATGTTCTCCACCATGACCACGGCGCCATCCACCACCATGCCGAAATCCAGCGCGCCCAGCGACAGCAGATTCGCCGGAATCTTCCGCAGGTCCAGGCAAATGGAGGCGAACAGCAGTGAGAACGGAATGGTCAGCGCGACGATCAGCGCGCCGCGGGCATTGCCCAGGAACAGGAACAGGATGATGGCCACCAGCGTGATGCCTTCCGCCAGGTTGTGCAACACCGTTTCGGTGGTGAGATGCACCAGGTCGCTACGATCCAGAAACGGCGCGATGCTGACGCCGCGCGGCAGAATGTGCTCATTCAAGTCCGTTACTTTTTCGTGGATGAGACGCAGCGCCTCGTCGGAACTGGCGCCTTTCCGCAACAGCACGATCCCCTCGATCACGTCGTCGTTATCGATGATCCTGCCATCGGCGCGATGAATCGCCCGCCCAATCCGGCCCAGCCGGATCTTCGGCCCCTGCGCTACCGTCGCAATGTCCTGGATGCGGATCGGCGTCCCGCCCTGCGTCTTGACTACCGTCTCGCCGATTTCGCCGGTGTGCGCGAACAAACCGATCGAGCGCACATTCACCTGCTGCAGCCCCGCCTCGATGAAACTGCCGCCGGCATTGGTATTGTTGTTCGCCAGTTGCTGCTCCACCTGGCCCAGGTTCAGCCCGTAAGAAATCAGCTTCTCCGGGTCCAGCCGGACCTGGTATTCCCGGGTGATGCCGCCGAAGCTGCTCACGTCCACTACGTTAGGGACAGATTTGAATTGCTTTTCCAGCACCCAGTCTTCCAGCGACTTCAATTCCATCAGGTCGTACCGCGGATTCGTGCTCTTCAGGGTGTACCAGTAAATCTGGCCTACGGGACTGTAGTCGGTGCCGATCTGCGGCTGCAAATTCTGCGGCAGGCTCACGTGAGGAGAGCCTCTCCAGTACCTTTTGGCGATTCCAGTCGTTGCTGGAATCGTCGCTGAAGATCAGCATCACGCTGGAAAGTCCAAACACCGACGTGGAACGTAAATGCTGCAGATCCGGGAGGCCGTTCATCACGATTTCGATGGGAATGGTGACCTGCTGTTCCACTTCCTCCGCGGCCCGTCCGGGCCATTGCGTGATCACCTGCACATAGTTATTGGCGACGTCGGGATACGCCTCGATCGGCAGGTTCTCGAAGGAGATCGCACCCCACACGAAAAGCAGAATGGCGACGGCTACGATGAGAAGACGATTGCCCAGGGCGAAAGTGACAATTCCGCGGATCATTTGGGATCACTTCGACTGTACAGGGCCGGGAAAGCACCAGACCACTTATCTTTCAGTCGAAGCTGAATATCTTTGAGTTGAGCGCGAGATCCGATCGATAAGGCCGAGATTATCTTTTGGAACTTCGCCTATCTTTCAGCCCGCATCCCTATCTTTTGTCGGGATCGGGCTATCTTTCAGGCGAAGCCCTTGGCCCGCCCGGCTATCCGCCCTAACATTTGGGTGCAGCCGGAAATCATGGAGCGCATTCGACTCATCCTGATTGACGATCACGTCCTGTTTCGCGAAAGCCTGGGCCGCCTGTTTGCGTCTGAAGAGGGGATCGAGGTGGTGGGCCAGTGCTCCCGCGCCGTCGACGCGCTCGATATCCTCCAGCACAACCCGGTGGACCTGATGCTGCTGGATTTCAATCTGGGCACAGAGCGCGGAACCGATCTCATGGCGGCGGTGCGAAAGGCCGGCTTCGCGGGCAGAATCCTGATGGTCACGGCAGTCATGGACGCGCCGGAGATTTTGAGGGCGCTGCAACTCGGAGCATCCGGCGTATTCCTTAAACACAGCCCGCCCAGCGCACTGACCAAGGCAATTCACGCAGTGGCAGCCGGTGAAGTCTGGCTGGACCGGGGCGTGATCCAACTCCTCGCCGAACAGATACCGGCTCCGGCCTATGAAGCGTTCGGGATGCCGTTGACCGAGCACGAAGAGATGGTGCTCCACGGAGTGCTGGAGGGCAGCACCAACCGCAAGATCGCCGAAGAGCTGGGCGGGTCCGAAGGGTCGGTCAAAGCCGCCATCCAGCAACTGTTCCGGAAGACCGGCGTGCGCACCCGCAGTCAGTTGGTGCGGGTCGCGCTGGAAGGGCGCATTCCGGCCAGGCAGAAGTAGCCCGCGCGGCTCCCTTGGTCCGGCACTGGCGGTGCTTTCGTGTGCAACAATGGGAAGAATCTCTATGATTCAAGACAGTACTCACCGAGGGCCTCACTTTCGACGATGTTCTGCTCGAACCGGCCCGCAGCGAAGTGCTCCCGGCCGAAGCCGATACCCGAACCTGCCTGACCCGGCAGATCGGCTTGAATATCCCGATCGTCTCCGCCGCCATGGATACCGTGACGGAATCGCACCTGGCCATCGCGCTGGCGCAGCAGGGCGGCATCGGCATCATCCACCGCAACATGTCCGATCGAGCGGCAGGCGGAAGAAGTGGACCGCGTGAAGCGCAGTGAGAGCGGCATGATCGTGGACCCCATCACCATCGGCCCGGACGCAGCCCATCGCCGCCGCGCAGGCGCTGATGACAGCGCTACCGCATCTCCGGCGTGCCCGTCACCAAGGGCGGCAAGCTGGTGGGCATCCTCACCAATCGCGACCTGCGCTTCGAGAACCGCTTCGACCTGCCCATCTCCGAGGTGATGACCAAGGAGAACCTGGTCACCGTGCCGGTGGGCACCACGCTGGAACAGGCCGAAGCCATCCTGCACAAGCACCGCGTGGAAAAACTGCTGGTGGTGGACGATCAGTTCAGCCTCAAGGGCCTGATCACCGTCAAGGACATCCAGAAGAAGCTGAAGTACCCGAACGCGGCCAAGGACAGCCAGGGGCGGCTGCGCGTGGGCGCGGCCATCGGCGCCACCGGCGATTTTCTGGAGCGCGCGCAGGAACTGGTGGCGCGCAAGGTGGACGTGCTGGCCATCGATACCGCGCACGGCCACAGCGCGCGCGTGATGGCCGCCGTGAAGACCATCAAGAGCAAGCTGCCGGACGTGCAGCTGATCGCCGGCAACGTGGCCACCTACGAAGGCGCGCGGGAGCTGATCTCGCTGGGCGTGGACGGCATCAAGGTGGGCATCGGCCCCGGCTCCATCTGCACCACGCGCGTGGTCTCCGGCGCCGGCGTGCCGCAGATCACGGCCATTTCGCGAATGCGCGCGGGCCACCCGCGAAGGCGGCGTGCCGCTGATCGCCGATGGCGGCATCAAGTATCTCCGGCGACATCACCAAGGCGATCGCGGCGGGCGCCGATACCGTGATGATCGGCAGCCTGCTGGCCGGCACCGACGAAAGCCCGGGCGAGACCATCCTCTACCAGGGCCGCACCTTCAAGACCTATCGCGGCATGGGCTCGATGGGCGCCATGGCGCAGGGCAGCAGCCGACCGCTACGCGCAGGATCCCAACGCCAAGCTGGTGCCGGAAGGCATCGAAGGCCGCGTGGCCGCCAAGGGCCCGCTGTCCGACCTGGTCTACCAGCTGGTGGGCGGACTGCGCTGCGGCATGGGCTACTGCGGCGCGCGCGACATCCGCGAACTGCAGCGAGAAGGCGCGCTTCCTGCGCGTCTCGCCGGCCGGCCTGCGCGAAAGCCACGTGCACGACGTGATCATCACCAAGGAAGCGCCGAACTACCGGGTGGAGTAATCCTGGAAATCGGCCAGGACGGCTTTTTCCATGCGGCGCGCGGCGCTAAGCAGCCAGCCGCGCGGCCGCTTCTTCAGGTCGCGCCAGAACGTCCGCGGCTTGACGCTGCCCAGGTGGATATTGGCCGTTTCCCAGCCCATGGCGTGCAGCAGCCGGATTTCGTCGCGCTCCTTGGGCAGCGCGGAAAGCTCGATGCGCGAGCAATCGGGCGCCAGGCGCCGCACGATCCAGCGCTTCTGCAAGCGCACGAACGGATCGCGGCAGCGCACCGCGCAGTCCAGGATCTCCTGGTAGAGAATGGGCGCCGTGCCCTTGCCCTGTCTCCGCCCAGACACAGGCCGAGGGGGCCAGCGCTTTGGCTTCGCGGGCAATCGATCCGCCGCGCCATTCGGCCAGCGCCACGTAGCGCTGCCGTCCCAGGCTGCCCAGGCCCGCCACGCGGTGCGCCACGCGCCAGTGCAGGCCGCGCTCCGGCATCATGCGGGCGAATCGCCTTCAGAGCGCCGGCGGGCGGCTCCTCTTGCACTTCTTGCAGCGCGTGCAGCTTCTCCCAGATAGGCTTCCGGCTCGTGCAGGCGCGCGGTCGCCATGTCGCGCAGCGCGGTGTGGTGCTCGGCCAGGGCGAACGGACGCCCGCCGGCCTCCAGCGCTTCCCGGTAGCCTTTCAGGATGGCCGCAATCGCCCGCCTTCGGGTCGCAGGCCATGCTGCGCCAGCAGCGCGCTGGTGGCCAGGCGGACCAGGTCGTTGGTGTACGGCATCCGCCAGGCTTCGTCGAAATCGTTGATGCCCCAGATCAGGCGGCCTTCGATATCGCGCCAGGTTCCGAAGTTCTCCACGTGCAGATCGCCCACGGCCAGCACCCCGGGCGCTGCCGCGGCTTCCGGGCAGACGTCCGCCCAGATCTGCGCCCAGCGGTAATAGGTGGCGCGCAGAAACGGAAACGGCCCGGTACGCATCTGCTCGTGCTTGAAGTGGAGATCCTTCTCGACGATCTTCAAGTGCCGTCCCAGCCAGGCTTCGTAGCGCTCCGTGGCTTTCGCCGATTTTCATTCCAGGCCACCGCCGGAGCCAGCATCCACTTCAGCACGCCGTGCGGCTGCGCGGTGCCGACGCGGTCGCAATCCACGCGCACCAGCGCCGCTTTCTTCATATCGACAATCAGCGCGGGACTGTCGAGCAGAAACGCGGCCAGCGAACTCATCAGCGGCTCGTGGCTGGCCAGCAGGATGGCGCTCTCGTCTTTGTGCTCCCGGATTTCCTCCCAGGTGTCGAAGGGAGAGGCGTCGGGGGCCAGGGCGCGAGTGCGCAGGATTCTTCCCTTGTATCCCAGGACATCGGCCGCCACGTCGGCCGTCTCGAGAGCGCGTTTATACGGACTGGAAAGTATCAGGCTGGGCGATACATCGGCGGCCCTGGCGCGCTTCAGAACGCGGCGCAGCTTCTCTTTTCCCTCGTTCGTCAGAGCCCGTTCGGAATCGGAATGGCCGGGTGCAGCATCTTCGGCAATGCCATGTCGTAAGAGATAAATCTGCATCTACACGCCATCATACAGTGAGTGCCCTTTCCCTTGTGCTTCGACAGGTGATCTGTTATGCTCCCTGTAGAAGTGAAAAGGGAAGCGGAGCGGACTACCGCCGGCACTCCTCCTGCGGGTTCCAGCCCGCTCTACCAGGCGTCGCCACGGTGCGAGGCTCAGCTTGAGGAGTGGTCATGCTCAACGGTTTGTTTTTTCGTCTTCGTTCCCTCTTCCGGTCGCAAACCGTGGAATCCGAAACGGAAGCCGAACTGCGATTCCACCGCGAACACCAGATCGAGAAGTACCTGCGGACCGGAATGACCCGCGACGAGGCCCTCCGGCAGGCGCGGCTGGATTTCGGGGGCCTCCCTCAGATCCGGGAGGAGTGCCGCGACGCGCGCGGTGTGTCTTTTTTTGAATCGATTGTCCAGGACTTGCGGTATGGCTGGCGGACCCTGCTGAAGTCGCCCGCCTTCGCCGCGGCGGCCCTGTTCACACTGGCATTGGGAATCGGCGCGAACACCGCAATATTCTCCGTCGTCTACGGCATTCTGCTGCGGCCCTTGCCTTTCCGCGATGCCTCCGGCCTGGTCCTCCTCAACGAGACCACGCCGCGCGTCGGCATAGTGAGCGTCTCTTATCCGAATTTTCTGGATTGGCGCGCGCAGAGCCGCGCTTTTTCGGAAATGGCGGCCGTCGTCACCGTCGAGTTTAATATGAGCGGCACGGCGCAACCCGAGAACATCGGCGGCCTGGCCGTTTCGCCGGACTTTCTGCCCATGATGGGGATACGGCCCGTCATCGGCCGCGGCTTCTCACCCGGCGAGGAAAAGGCCGGCGCGGCTCCGGTTCTGCTCCTGAGCTACGCCCTCTGGCAGTCGCATTTCGGCGGCGCTCCGGACGCGATTGGGCAAACCATCCGCCTGAACCGCCGGACCTTCACCATCATCGGCGTGCTGCCGCCCGGGTTTCGTTGGGTGGACCGGTGCGACGTCCTGGAGCCTGCCGGCGTTTGGGCCACCAACAACCAGAACATCGCCGTCCGCGGAGATCGCGGTGACCTGGCGGTGGTGGGCCGGCTTGCGCCGGGCGTGAAAATCGAGAGCGCCCGCGCGGAAATGGAGGGCATCGCCTCACGCCTTGCCAGCGCGTATCCGGAATCGAACTACCAGTTCGGCGTCAACCTGCAGCCGCTGCGCGACCGCTTCTCCGGTGACATGCGCCCGGCCGTGCTGGTGCTCCTGGGAGCTGCGGTGTTCGTGCTCCTGGTGGCCTGCGCCAACGTCGCCAATCTGTTCCTCATGCGGGGCGCCGTACGGGCCCGGGAAATGGCGTTGCGCCTCGCCATCGGGGCGAGCCGCGGCCGGATTGTCCGCCAGGTCCTGACGGAGAGTTTTCTGGTGGCCCTGCTGGGCGGCGTGGCCGGAGTGGGTCTCGCCATGGCCGGAATTCACGCCATCGCGCAATTCACTCCGCCGGAGACTCTCGCCGGCGCGAGCATCGATATGAATCGCACCGTCCTGCTGTTTTCGGCCGCTCTCGTCGTCCTCTCCATGTTTGTCTTCGGGTTGGCCCCCGCGCTGCATTCCACCGGGGGCGACATTCACTCCGGCTTGAAACAGGGAGGCAAGGCAACTACTTCCGGCGCGCGCAGTCGTCTGCGCAGTTTGCTGGCCGCTACCGAAGTAGCCCTGGCCCTGGTCCTCCTGGTGGGCGCCGGGCTGATGATGAAGAGTCTCTACCGTCTGCTTGCGGTGGACCCCGGCATCCGGGCCGAGCATGTCCTCAAGCTGGAGATGAGCCTCCGGACCGCGCAGTACGAGAAGGATCAGGCCGTGCTCAATTTTTGGCAGCAGGCGCTGGACAAGGTTCGTACCTTGCCGGGCGTCGAATCCGCGGCCGTCGGCACGGCCATTCCCCTCACCGACGACCATTCGCGAAGCGACATCACCGTGGAGGGAATGCCCTTGGCGAAGCCCGGAAACGCCCCACATCCGGACGAGCACACCGTCAGCCCGGACTATGAGAAAACCCTCGGTGTCCGCCTCTTGCGCGGCCGTGGATTCACGGACGACGGATCGCGAGAACGCTCCCCTTGTGGCCATGGTCAATGCCACCTTCGCGCAGCACCTCTTCCCCGGCGCCGATCCCATCGGCAAACGGTTCGCGTTTGGCCGCATGGGGCCCGCCGGCGGCCACAACTGGATCGCCATTGTGGGCGTGCTGGCGGATACGAAAATGTACGGCCTCGCCAATCCTGCGCGCCTCGAAGTGTATCTGCCGTTCCGCCAGGCGCCCTCCAACGAGATGACGCTGCTGGTGAAGTCGCGCCAGGAACTTGCCGCATTGGTTGCGCCCGTTCGCGCTGTCATCGCCTCCATCGATAAGGAGCAGCCCGTCTTCGGAATCGCTACCATGCAGGACGTAGTCAACAGTTCTACTTCCATGCGGCGCGTCACCCTGATCCTGCTCGAGGTCTTCAGCGGTCTGGCGCTGCTGCTGGCCTCCATCGGCATCTACGGCGTCGTTTCCTACTCGGTGGCGCAACGGGCCCGCGAGATCGGCGTTCGGGTGGCGCTGGGAGCCCGTCGCGGCGATGTGCTCCGGCTGGTGCTGGCGCACGGCGGCAGGATCTCGGCTGCCGGTCTTGTAATCGGCGGTGCAGCGTCTCTTGGGTTGACCCGTTTAATTGCGAAGCTGCTGTACTCGGTGAGCGCCATCGATCCGGCGACCTTGGCAGCCGCCTCCTTCGTGCTCGCGCTCGTTTCCATGCTCGCGTGCTATATTCCGGCCCGGCGGGCCCTGAAAGTGGATCCGCTGGTTGCTCTCCGGCATGAGTGAAAGTCGCGCGCCCTCTTGCGACGAAGCGTTAGGCCAGAAAGCGGTAAGTCATAAGCTGTAAGCTGTTAGCTTAATGGCCCGATACGCGGCAATCGACATTGGCAGCAACTCCGTCCGCATGGAAGCGGCGGAAGTTCTCCCGGGACAGCCCACCCGGATTCTGGCCTCCGACCGCGAAGTAACCCGCCTGGGAGAGAGCGTGTTCCGCGGCGGCGCCGTCAGCGAAGAAGCCTTAAAGAATACCTGCGCGGTGCTGGCCCGCATGTCGGAGTTGTATCACCGCCTGGACGTGGTGGGGGTGCGCGCGGTGGCCACCAGCGCGATTCGCGACACGCGCAACCAGAAGGAGTTTCTGGCGCGGGCGTCGGAGGCCATCTCGGCCCCCGTGGAGATCATCTCGGGGCGCGAGGAAGCCCGCCTGATCCATCTGGGCGTAGAGAGCAGTTGGCCGCAAACCGGCAAACGGGTCATCATCATCGATATCGGCGGCGGCAGCGCGGAGATCATTGCCGCCGAAGACGGCCACCTTCGCGAGGCTCACTCCAAGCCTCTGGGCGCCGTCCGCCTGCGCGAGAGCTTTCTCAAAGACGAGCCCCCCGCGGCGCGCCAACTGCACCAGATGCACGAGTACATTCAGGAGAAACTCTGGAGCGCCGTACGGCGTCTGGGCCACACCGGATGGGACCGTGCCATTGCCACCTCGGCCAGCGCTTCAGCCGTCGCCAGCGCCGTGGCGCGCGTGCCCCGCTCCAAGCGCGACGATATCGACCGCCTCCGCGTGACCACCGCGCAAGTGCGCAGTCTTTACCAGAAACTGGTGGAACTGAACCTGGCGGGGCGGCGTAAAATCACGGGCATTGGCCCGCGGCGTGCTGAGATCATCGTGCCTGGAATCGCCGTGCTGCTGGATTTTCTTCAGGAATTTCATCTACCCGCGATCTATTACTCGCGAGCCGGTGTGCGCGACGGCATCATTGCGGACCTGGCCGCGCGCAATGTCGGCGCGGAACTCTCACGCCTGAGCCGCGACCAGCGCCGTGAAGTGGAAGACATGGGACGCCGCTATGGAGTCTCGCTCGAACGGGCGCGCCGCGTGGCCAATATCGCCTCCCAGATCTTCACCGCGCTCCAGCCCTTGCACCAGTTGCCGCCGGCATCCGGCAAACTGCTGGAGGCGGCCGCTTACCTGCTCGATGTGGGCCACTATGTCAGCAGCGTGGGCCACCACAAGCATTCGTACTACGTTGTATCCAACTCCGATATGCCCGGCTTCACCGAGAGCGAGCGCCTCATGATTGCCGCCCTGTGCCGCTATCACCGCAAGTCCCTGCCGAGCCCGATGCACAATGCGTTTCAGTCGCTGACGCCGGAAGAGAAGCGGACGTTGACCCTGCTGATTCCGCTGCTCCGCCTGGCCGATAATCTGGAGCGCAGTCATGAACAGCGCATTCAATCTGTGGATTGCCGCCTCAACGGCAACGGGGAAGTGATGCTGCAGGTGCAGTCCAGCGGTAATATCGATTTGGAGCAATGGGCCGCGGAACGGGCCGCCGATGTGTTCCGCGAGATCTACAACCGCCCCGTAACAGTCACCAAAGCGCGCGCCTGATATGCGGAAATACGCCCACCAGCAGACCGCAGCGCTCCTGCGAACCTTTGCCCGGCGTCTTTCCTTAGCGGCGGAGACCGGCGATGCCGATACCATCCACGATCTGCGCGTCTCCATCCGCCGCCTCAGCCGCGGTCTCCGCATCTTCGCGCCGTACTATCCGGACCGGGCCTGGAAGGGCATTCGGGCGCAACTGCGCCACGTGATGCAGTTGGCCGGCGCCGTCCGCGACCGCGACATCGCCATGGAATGCCTGGCCAAAGCGGGCGTTGGCGCGCAGGCGGCTATCGTTACCCGTCTGGACTCCGAAAGGCGCCAGGCCAACGACGAATTCCTGACCGAAATCCGCCGCTGGAAGAACCAGGCGGTGGCGCGCCAGTGGAGCAGCCAACTGACCGTTCCCGTTCCACCGAACGAACGCAGCACGGCGCGGGCGAACGCCGCACGTACGCTGCCGCAGTTGGCCGCCGGTTATTTCCGGCAGGTCCGCGCCCTGCTTGCCGGATCCCCTCACCCCAGAGAACTGCACCGGGCCCGCCTGGCTACCAAGCAATTTCGGTACACCCTGGAACTGTTTCGTCCCTGCTACGGCACCGGCCTCGAAACCCGTATCGCCGAACTTCGCAAGGTGCAGCAGTTATTGGGTGAGGTGAACGACAGTATGGCGTCGCGGGATCTGCTATCCCAAGCCATGGACAAATCCCCCGAGCGCAAGAAGATCCGGCGGTTTCTCCGGGAACGGGCCGGGCACGATGCCGCATCCTTCCGAAAGGAATGGGAGGAGCGCTTCGACTCCCCCGGGCGGGAGGACTGGTGGAAAACCTACCTCAAAAATATCCGCAAATCCACGTAACCAAATCGCCGGTCCGGAGTATTAGCAATGAAGGGACGTGGACATATGAAACTCGCAGCGATTGCCCTGCTGGCCCTGGCCCCCATACTCGCCGCCACCGATTGGTGGGATCAGGCCGACGCCAGACGCGCCCGGGCCGAAGCCGTCCGGGAACGGGCGGAAATCGCCCGTGAGATGCGGCAGGCGAGAAGAGAGACGCAGCGCGAAATGATGCGCACCCGCGTCGAGGTCCGCCGGGCTACTGACGATGCCCGCCGCCAAGCCAGGGAAACCGCCGATGAAGCGCGGCGCGAAGTCCGCCAGGCCATGGCAGATGTGGACCGCACCACGCGGGAGATGCGTTCGCGATACCATCATTTGTATTAGGAGAGAGGAGAACCTCACAGGAATGGCAGAGACCGGGTTACGCGGACCGTTTGCATTGACCACTTCAGGAATAAATCAGGAAGTTTCGAGCACATCTCCGGGCGCTTACGTGCTGGACCAGGCTCACGAGGAGGGCGGTTTTCACATTAGTTACTGCGGCCGCTCCGATACCGACGTGAGCCAGCGTTTGCAGGAGCATGTAGGCAAGTACAAGCGATTCAAGTACGAATACTACGCCACACCCAAGGAAGCTTTCGAGAAAGAGTGCGGCTTGTATCACGACTTCAATCCACCGGCTAAAATCCAGCACCCGACCCGCCCCAACGGCTCCGGCTGGAAGTGTCCCCGTTGCAAGATCTGGGGATAATCCAGGGAACAAACCGGCAGGGGCAGGCGTATTGACCAATTGAGGAAACCTATGCGCGCAAGGCTCCTGATTCCCCTGCTGGCCCCGGCGCTACTCGCCCTGACGGCCTGCGATATTGAAGACTTCGACACCGGCGGACGGTATAACCGCGACTTTCACTACAACTATCCCATGCATGCGGACGGCCGTCTGGAAGTGGAAACCTTCAACGGCTCGGTAGAGATTTCCGGCTGGGATCAAGCCACTGTAGATATCAGCGGCACGAAGTACGGCCCTACCCAGGATGCTGCCGATTCCCTTAAGGTGGATATCGGCAATTCGCCGGATTCCATCTCCGTTCGCGTGGTGCGGCCCATCGAACGCCGTAACCATCTGGGCGCCCGCTTTGTGATCAAGGTACCAAAGGGCGCCATTCTGGATCGCATCGTCGCTTCCAACGGTTCGATTCGTACCATGGACGGCGCCGGCCCGGCGCGCCTGCACACTTCCAACGGATCCATCCGGGTGGAGGACCTGCGCGGCCCAGTGAACGCCGAAACCAGCAACAGCTCGGTGGAACTGTCGCATGTGGATGGCGACGTGACCATCCACACATCCAACGGCCACATTCGCGTGGAAGGTATCCGCGGCGCCGTAGATGCGCACACCTCCAACAGCAGCGTGAACTTGAAGATTGAGCACGCCGATAAGCCCGTCCGCGTGGAATCGACCAACGGATCGGTGGACCTGGCGCTGCCGGCGGATTTCTCCAGCAACGTGCGTGTCAGCACCTCTAACAACGGAATCACTGTCCGGGTGCCCACCGAGCCCAATGCCCGCCTGATTGCGCGCACCAGCAACGGCTCCATCACCAGCGAATACGATATGCGGGTGCAGGGCGAATTCAGCAAGAATCATCTGGAAGGCATGCTGGGCCATGGCGGCGGGCTGTTCGAGCTGAACACCTCGAACAGCAGTATCCGGCTGGTAAAGATGTGACGCGCGTCTACTGTTGCGGCTGCGCGCCGCGGATGGCTTCGGCGATTTCGGCGGCCCGGGCGCGCGCCGTGTGCATGTAGTTTTCGTTCTTGGCGATGCGGTCCAGGATGGGCAGAAACTGCTCGGCCGCCACCAGGCGCCCGCGCTCCAGCGCGGATTCCAGCAGCGTCAGAGCTTTGAACACGCCCAGGTGATCGTACTTGGCGGCGCGCTCCAGGTCGATCCGGTGCTCCGCGGATTCGGCCATGCGCTCGAACCAGTCCATGAGCGCTTGCGCGTTGGGGTCCACCGAGTAGTTGAACTTCACTTCGGTCTTCTGGCCGGCGGCGTCCCAGGCGAAGGTCTTGGTTCCCATGAACGCCACCTTTACGGGCGCCTCCAGGGGATG
The DNA here is from genome assembly GCA_963835555.1 of uncultured Solibacteraceae bacterium. Classification (GTDB taxonomy): domain Bacteria; phylum Acidobacteriota; class Terriglobia; order Bryobacterales; family Bryobacteraceae; genus Sulfopaludibacter. The sequence continues at coordinate 456,177 of CAWIGC010000039.1, forward strand.
CTTGAAGTGGTCCAACTTGTCGGCCAGGTCGAATACGGCCTGCACCTCGGCGGCGGAGAGCTTGAACTTCAGGGGCAGGTCGTCGTCCTTAGCCTCGCGATAGTCGGTATCGCCGCTCTTTTGGACGGTAAGCTGGAAGTAGGCCGGCGTACTCCCGGGGAAGTCGCGAGAGTAGAACAGGGTCGGATCATCGCCTGCAAGCAGCAGGCTCGCAAAAACAAAAAACAGGGTCCACTTCATGTTTCCCCTCACCGTTGCGCCCCGGTGAGGAGCCGGGTCGCTTCATGGGTGGCATGGCAGATGGCTACCGCCAAGGCATCGCAGGCGTCTTCGGATTCGATTGCCTGCGGCAGGCGCAGCAGCGACCGGACCATCAACTGCACCTGCGATTTTTCGGCCCGGCCGTACCCCACCACGCTCATCTTCACTTCCAGCGGAGAATACTCCGCGAATTGCATCCCGGCCTCCGCGATGGAAAGCAGCGCGATGCCGCGGACGTGTGCCAGCTTCAGCGCCGTTTTCACATTGGCGGAGAAAAACACCTCTTCCACCGCCCCCGCTTCGGGAGCATGCTCGCGAATCAACTCTCGCAGCCCGCTGGCGATCTCCAGTAACCGCTTCTCAAAGGGCCACTTCGTATTCGTGCGGATCACCCCGCTCGCCAGCAGGCGATGAACCCCGCCGTCGCTTTCGATTACGCCGTAACCGGTCCGTTCCGAGCCGCAATCGATGCCGAGGACCCGCACGCTACTGCCCGAGCGCCTCGAGTTCCTTCTCGTCGATATCGAAGTTGGAGTACACGCTCTGCACGTCGTCGTGATCTTCGAGGGCGTCGTTCAGCCGCAGCATAGCTCCGGCATTTTTCCCTTCCAGCTTAACCAGGTTCTTGGGAATCATAGCGATAGCCGCTTCGGTGGACGCCACCTTACTGGCTTCCAAGGCCTTCAGAACAGCCTCATGAGCCTCGGGCGGCGAGACTACCTCCCACTGATCGCCATCGTCGCGCAGATCGTCCGCGCCGGCATCCAGAACAATGGCCATGAGCTGATCTTCGCCGGCGTTTTCTTTGGGTACCAGAATCTGGCTCTTGCGCTCGAACATCCAGGCGACACTGCCCTGCTCGCCCATGTTGCCGCCATTCTTGGAAAAGGCATGGCGCAGTTCGCTCACCGTCCGGTTGCGATTATCGGTAGCGACGTTGACCAGTACCGCGGCCCCGCCCGGGCCGTAGCCTTCGAACATGATTTCGTCGATCTGGCCGCCTTCCAGTTCGCCGGTGCCACGCATGATGGCTTTCTTAATGTTATCGGCCGGCATACTGACGGCTTTCGCGGCCACGATGGCGGTGCGCAGGCGCGGATTGGAGTCGGGATCGCCCCCGTTACGCGCGGCGATCGTGATTTCCTTAATAATGCGCGTAAAAGCCTTGCCGCGCTTGGCGTCCGTAGCCGCCTTTTTGTGCTTAATGGTGGCCCATTTGGAATGGCCTGACATGTGAACCTCGCAGGTAGGCCCGGCCTCGCGCGGCCGGGAATGCTATGTTGTTATAAATTCAACCTTTTGAGGATAGCAGAATCCCGAATCCGGCTCAACAGGCGGTTGTTCTTAGTGTTCTCAGGCGGTGCCGTCCGGAATGATCTGGTGGCCGAACCGTAGATGGTCGGGGTAGCCCCAGAGTTTGCCATCGATCACCACCCCGCAGCAAATTTTGGTCTTACCGGGCAGCAAACGCTGGACCGGCTGATCCCCGGGATGGAATTCGTTGGCGGAAAAGTGTCCGGCCGGAAGGAACAGGATGTTCACCGGCCCCTGGTCGGAAGTGAACGCGACAGTGTCACCTACCTCCAGTTTGATGGTGTCGGGATCGCTGCGCACAGCATCGTTAGCAGGGTCGTATGTCAGTGTAATCGTTTGATGTGCCATGTTCTTCTCCTTGAGTCATTGACTGGGTTTCTTTGCAAGTAACTGCTGAAAGCGAGGATCCTTTGACAGATTCCTGGCATCGGGTTGCTGGGTCAGTTCCCGCAGCAGACGCCAGGGCGCGCCCGCCAGCACCGCGAGTGCCTTGTCGCGCTGCCCCAGGGCCTCGTACGTGAGCGCGGCGTCCTCAATCACAAACTGATCGGCGCCGCTGAGGGCCAAGGCCTGCGCCATCTCGAAGGAGGCGCGGTTCCCATCCCCTAACTCGGCTAATACAAAAGCCAGCCGCGCATGAGCCACCCCATCGCGGGGATTCCGGCCTAATGCCGCCGACTCCAGATCCAGGGCTTTCCGGTACGCCTGCCGCATCTCCGCGCTCCGCCCCAGATGCCGGTAAGCGTCCCCCAGGTTTTCCAGAATAGTGGCGTTCGAGGGTTCCCTGTCCGCGGCTTTCCCGAATAGCGCGGCGGCCTCGGCAAAGCGCATTTCCCGATAATACAGCGCGCCCAGATTGACCAGTACGCGGGAATCTTCACGAATCTCCCGCGCATGGCGCAGGGACGTCTCGGCTTCCCGCAGGCGTCCGTCTTCCATCAGGGCCAAACCCAGGTCCATGTGGCCGGAAGACAGGCCCGGCATCAGCACCGTCACATGACGGAACATCTCCTGGGCGTCTTTGTACTGCGCGCGCGAGAGATAGAACAATCCGAAATCCAGGTAGGGCAGATAGTATTCCGGCTCGGCGGCAATGGCTTGGCGAAAGGCGTTAACGGCATCGTCATTCCGGCCCATCCGAGTGTACAGGCCGGCCATTCGGTCGCGCGGCGTAGCGCTGTTGGGCGAGAGTTCGGCGGCCCGTTGCCAGGCCTTGATGGCCTCTTCATAGTGTCCGCGCTCCCGCTGGTAGAGTCCCGCCGCCAGCAGCACCTTGACTGAATCCGGGTTCAAGCTCTCGGCTTTGGCCACATTCTGCCCGGCACGATCCAGGTACTCCGGGCCGCCGCCGCGCTGGGACTTTTGAATCTGCGCCTCGGCCAGACCGGCGTACGGATCGGCGGCCATGCTATCCCGCCGGATGGCCTCTTCCAGCAACGGAATGGCTTCATCGGCGCTAATCAGGTCGCGGCGCAGCAGGTTGATGCCCTGAATGTAAAACGGGTAGGCATCGGCGGAAACGGTATCCGGCCGCGCGCGCAAATGAAACGTCCCGGTAACCGCGGCGGTGAGGGCTTTGGCCAGCACAGAAGCCTCGCGCGGTTCGTAGACATGGTGAAAGCGGCCCAGCACGTCGCCCGTGGCGGCGTCCACGATCGCGCTATCGACGGTCACTTGCTCGCCGGAATTGGAAAGATCGATCTTCAGGACGTGAGTGGCCCCCAGGACCGCCTTGGCCTGCTGCGGCGTCTCCACTTTGCCGCGCACTGCCTCCGCCGGCGCAATCGCCGTGAAGGCGTGGCGGAGTCCGGACAGGCGATCGGCGATATCCAGGCCCAACCCGTCAGCGGTGGGCACCGGCGCTCCGTGCACCGTGACCGGCAGGACCGCCAGGCGAACCGGCGTTTCCACGTTCCGCCCGGGCCAGACGGCCAGGGCCCCCAACGCCACGGCCAGTACCACCACGGCCGGAGCCCATCGCCGCAGCACGCGGCGCGGCAAGAGTCCGTCGCCCACTTCATCGGCGGACTGGAACCGGTCCGCGGGCAGCGGCGCCAGGCACTTCGCCACAACGCTGTTCCAGGGCTTGGGAAGCTTCGCGCACCGCCGCGCCTGCCGCGGACCGGGACGCACCTGTTTGAGAGTCACGGTGCTTTCGTGCGACGCGACCTCTGCCGGCGAATGGTCCCACCGGGCGGCGACTCCGGTGAGCATCTGGTGAAATACCACGCCGAGCGCATACAGATCGGAAGCCACACTGAGCGGCGCGCCGTGAAACAACTCCGGCGCCATGTAATCGTACGTGCCGGCCATGCCGCCGTGGCCTGCGCTTTCCTCTCCCGCCGGCTGAAAACGGGCCAGTCCGAAATCCGTGATGACAGCGCGCACGGCGCCTTCCGGCGTCTTCGAGAGAATCACGTTAGCGGGCTTCAGATCGCCATGGATGACGCCCTGGCGGTGCGCCTGGGCAAGGCCCGCGCACAATTGCAGTGCCAGGTCGCGAACCTCCGCGGGCGGCAGGGCGCCGTGCGTACCAATGTGGGCGAACAGGGTTTCCCCTTCGATGAATTCCATACTGAGGAATTCGATTTCGCCCCACGGCGTTGCCACCGAGTGGAGGTCGTGGACTTTGCAGACATTGAAGTGGCTGACTTCGCGCGCGGCGCGAGTTTCGGGAGGCAAACGGTGGCCGTGTCCCGGCTGGGCGGTCTTCAGCGCGACGGTGCGCACCAGCTTTTCGTCGATGGCCTGGTACACCGCGCCCATTCCGCCGCGGCCGAGTTCCCGGATTATACGGAACCGTCCGGCGACCAATTGCCCGGGTGCGAATAGACTACCAAGTGTCTCGGGCACTACCGTGCTCACCCCTCAGTGAGTTTGGTAGATTGTAGCATGCACGGGCGAAAGCGGGATCCAATCAATCGATCAGCCCGTTGCGCACGCGCGAAGCGCACCAGCTCGTTGATGCTGTGCAGGTTCAGCTTCTCCATGATGCGGCCGCGGTGGGCATCCACGGTGTAGACGCTGAGGTTCAGCACGGCGGCGATTTCCTTGTTGGTCTTGCCCTCGGCGAGCATCTGCAGCACTTCGCGCTCGCGGCTGGTCAGCAGGTCGATGGGGTTGGTGACGTGCTTGCGGTAATCGTCGAGCACGGCGTTGGAGACCGCGGGGCTGAGGTAGCTTTCGCCGCGGGCCACGGCGCGGATGGCCGCCACCAGGTCGCCGGCGCCGGAATCCTTCAGCAGGTAGCCGCGCGCGCCGGCGCGCAGGATCTCGCGCACATAGACCGAGTCCTTGTGCATGCTGAGGGCGAGCACGCGGGTGTGCGGCGTGGACGCGGCCAGGCGGCGCGTGGCCTCGATGCCGTTCAGCTCCGGCATGGCCACGTCCATCACCACGACGTCGGGCTGCAGCTGTTCGGCCAGTTCCACGGCTTCGCGGCCATTGCCGGCCTCGCCCACGATCTCCATGTCGGCCTGCGCGCCCAGGATCATCTTGAAGCCCTGGCGCACCACGGCATGATCGTCAGCCAGCAGGATGCGGATGCGTTTCATCTGTCGGAGCGGGCACCCGCACTTCAATTAGAACACCCTTGCCGGGATGCGACTGCACCGCCACGTCGCCTCCCGCGCTGCGCGCGCGGGCGCGCATGCCGATCATACCCAGGTGCCGGACGCGCTCCATCGGGCGGCGCGGCGGTCCGGCAGGGGGGCGCGGCAGGCCGCGGCCGTCGTCCTGAATGGTCAGGCGCGATCTCGCCGCTGGTGCGATTCCAGGCTGACACGCACATGTTTGCGCGCCGGAGTGACGCGCCACATTGGTCAGCGCCTCCTGCGCGATGCGGAACAGGTGCGTTTCGGTCTCATCGGGCAGGCGGCCGGAGTACTGCGAGTCGAAATCCACGTCGATTCCGGTGCGCGCGGAGAAGCCTTCCGCCAGCCAGCGCAGCCCGGCCTCGAGTCCGAAATCGTCCAGGATGGTGGGGCGCAGCAGCTGCGACATCTGCCGCACGTTGCCGATGGCCTCGTCCACCAGCCGCAGGCAATCCGCCAGCCGCGCGCCATCCGACCGGCCCGTGCCGAATCGAGCGCCGCCAGGTTGGTCTTCACGGCGGTGAGCGATTGCCCCAGCTCGTCGTGCAGCTCGTGGGAGAAGCGGCGCGCGGTGGCCTCCTGGTCTTCCAGCATGTGCCAGGAAACGCGGCCCAGTTCCGCGGTCTGCCATTCCATTTCGCGAATCAGCTGCGACACCATCCGCACCGTGACGCCGGCGAACACCAGCGCCAGCAGCACGCTGGCGGCGGCGAACAGGAAGGAATCGTCGAGCAGGCGCGTGCTGCGCCGGTCGATCTGCTGCTGCGCGGCGCTCACTTTGCGGTACTCGCCTTCGATCAGGCGCGCCACGACCGCAGATGAAGGCTTCGTGATCGCGGAAGAGGTCCAGCGAGGGGAAGGTTTCCGGGCTCTCGACCGCCAGCAGGCGGCGGGCCTCCCGCGAGAAGTCCACGGAGGTCTGGCGCAGGCGCGTCCACAAGTCGCGCTCGGGAGTCTGCGCGCCTTCGGCGGAGATGCGGTCGATATCGCGATCGGCTTCGTCGAGCTGGCTCATGATGCGGTCGTAATCCACCGAATCGGGATCGCGCGCCAGAACCGAAAAGACTTCGCTCAGGCTGGTCTGCTGGCTGTGCAACTCATCGATCAGGCGGTTGGTGACGGACTGCTCGCGCACCAGGCTGGCGGCATTCTGCTGGATGGAGTCGATGTTCCGTACGCCCACGAGGGCGGCGGCGAGCAGCAGGGCGATCACCAGGCCGAAGCCGGCCAGCAGTACCCGGAAGATGTTCTGGTGAGTGATTCGCCGAGGAGACATCGCGATTATCAGTATCGCGCGCCGCCGTGGCTGAAAGCACGGGCGGGGCACGGCACCCCTGAATTCGGGCGCTTGCTTAGCCTGCGGAGGCTATCGAGTTAAAACGGCCCTGGCCGCATCATGGAATTGTAAGCGGGCAGAGCCCGCGAGGGAGAAAAGAAGACCATGAAAAAGACGATTCTTGCTACCATCGCTTTCGCAGTTGCGACGATGCCTCTGACGTTTGCCGCGCAGACTCCGGCCAATCCGCCCGCCAGCGGTTCGCAGACCACCAAGCACACCGCCAAGGTGAAGAAGCACAGCCCCAAGAAGGCTTCCAGGAAGAGCGGCAGCACGGCCAGCCCCACCGGCGGCAAATAAATCAGGCGACAGCTCTGCTTCCTTCCAGCGGCGAGAATTTCAATTGGGCCGCCGATGCGTTCACCGGCGGCCCATTGTTTTTCTTACTCCCAACGCAGGGCTTGAACAGGATCTACGCGCAGGGCTTTGCGGGCGGGTACGTAACTGGCCAGGGCGGCTACGGCGCCCAGCAGGAGCGCTACAGTGAGGCAGGTGGGTGCATCCATGCCGCCGAGTTGTTCCACCGTGGTTGCCAGGACGCTTCTCAGCGCCAGCGCCCCGGCCATGCCGAACCCAATGCCGCACAGGACCAATGCCACGGTGCGCTGCATGACCAGGCTCAGCACTTCGCCGCGCTGGGCGCCTAGCGCCATGCGGATGCCGATTTCGCGCGTCCGCTGGCTGACGGCATAGGCGAGGATGGCATAAATCCCGATGGACGCCATCGCCAGCGCCAGCAGGCCCAGAGCGCCGAGCAGCACCGAAACCATGCGAAACGGACCCAGCATGGATTCCCGCATTTCGTCAGCAGTCTGCACGTTAACCCGGAGGCTGGAATCCAGCGCCAACGCTTCGCGGCGAATGGCCGGTTTCACCGCGGCGGCGTCACCCGCGGCGCGGACCAGGAGCTGCATCTGATACGCGGGTATATTTGTACGCGTGCCCGCGAGGAACAGTTTGCCCTGGCCTTCGGGGATGTACACGGTGGGACGGACGGTGTTGAACAGGCCAGTGGCGTCTTCCATATCCGGCGCCACGCCGACCACTTCAAAGGGCGTGGTTCCGGCGCGCAGGCGAATCTGCTTGCCGAGGGGCTCTTCATTGGGCCAGAAGCGGCGGACCAGGTCTTGATTGACCAGGACGACAGGCTGCGAGCCTTCGCGATCGGACGCCGTGAATCCGCGGCCGCGGACCACCACGACGCCGATGGTGGCGAAGAAGTCCGCGGAGATCACGTTATAGTCCGTGGAGCCACCGGCCGCGAGCGGCAGGTTGCCCATCTCGTTCGACAACGGCAGATTGCCCGCCAAAGCCGCGGACTGGATTCCCGGCATGCCGCGGACCCGGTCGCGGAGCGTATCCTGAAACTCGCGGGTGCGGGCTTCGTCGTACCCTTCGAGGTTGAACGGTGAACTTACCGCGATCAGGCGCGTGGTCTCGAAGGCCGGCCCATTGACGTAAACGCGCTGCGCGCCGCGCACGGCCATGCCTGCGCACAGCAGCAGCATCAGCGAGACGGCGAGAGGAACAATCACCAGCCAGTTGCGCGCGGAGAAGAGGCGCTGGGAGCGCGAGCGGGTAGCGGACAGGCCGTCCGCGTGAAGCGCCGGCGCGAGGTCCATTCGGGTGGCGGAAAGCGCCGGTGCGAGACCAAACGAGAGGCCCGTGGCTACAGAGAGTGCCAGGCAATAGAGCAAAACGCGCGGATCCAGGTGCAGGTCAAAACCGGCCGGGGCGCCCATCGCCGCCACGAAGAGAGTTTTGGCGAGCCAGTGGGAAAACAGGATTCCCACGGCGCCGCCGCACAGGGCCAGCAGCATACTCTCCGTCAATAGCTGGCAGACCAGGCGCGCGCGGCCGGCTCCCAGGGAGAGACGCACGCCGATCTCGCGACGCCTCACGACCGTGCGGGCCAGCAGCAGGTTCGCCAGGTTGGAACAGGCGATCAACAGGATCATAGCCACCGCCAGAGTTACCGTGGCGGCCAGGGTCAATAACTGCTTCCGCTTTCGCGGATTGCCGAGTCCCGCAGTAACCATCACCTTGCCCTCTACCGGATTGGCGGATTGGGTTCGCCCCCGGGCATTCGCCAGCACCTCCACTTCGGCCTGCGCCTGAGAAGCAGTGACACCGGGCCGCAGCACGGCGTCCAGCATCAGCCACTGCTCTCCGGCGTCGCGCAACCAATCGCCGCGAGGGAACAGTACCGGTTGCAGCCCCAGAGGCAAATAGAAGCCGGACCGATCGCCAACCCCGAACCGCGCATCCGCCACGCCAACGATGGTTACCACGCGGGAGTTGAGCCTCACGGTTTTCCCCTGGATCCCGGCATCTGCGCCGAAACGCGATTTCCAGTAGCCGGCGTTGAGCATCACCGCCGCCCCATCCCCCTGCTCTTCTTCCGGTGTAAAGCTCCTGCCCAAGGCAGGGCGCAGACCGGTGGCGGACAGGAAATTCGCGGATAGGAAGCGGGCTTCCACCTCCTCAGCGCCGGTACCGCTGTTCGCCATGCCCGCAGGCCCCAATATGCACAGGAAGCGGGCCGACTGTGCAGTCACGGCATGGAACGAAGTGCCGCGATCGCGATAGTAGCGGTAGTCGCTATACGAAAAGTTGTTTTGCCAGCGGCCGCTCTCCAGGCGGTTGAAACTTACCAGGTCCGCTGCGTTTCCGCCCGATCCGGCACTGGCGCGGATTTGTGCATTGATCAGCTCAAAAACCGCCGTGCTGATTCCGATGCCGAGAGCCAGGCCCAAAACCGCCAGGACGCTGAAGCGTGGATCCTTTAAGAGGACGCGCGCGGCGAAACGCACGTCGCGAACCAGGTGGTCCCACCACATCCAGCGGCTGGACTCATAGAACCGCTCCTCCAGGATGGTGCGGTTGCCGAAAGCCCTCCGCGCGGCCGCGCGCGCTTCTTCCGGCGAGAGCCCCTGGGTTCGCAGTTCCGCGGCCTCCTGGGCGAGATGCGCGTCGATTTCGGCGCGAAAATCCGTGTCTCTCCGTTTTCGGGTAGCCATTCGACCCGACTATACTCCGGCTTGTGTCGACTGTCAACCCAAATATCGTTTGCGATAATTTTACCCGTGCGCACCATCATCGAACCGTTCCGCATCAAGAGCGTCGAGCCGCTCCACCACACCACCGCCGCCGAGCGGGAGCAGTACCTGGAGCAGGCCGGATACAATTTATTCCTGATCGACGCCCGCAAAATCCTGATCGACCTGCTGACCGATTCGGGCACCAGCGCGATGTCTACGGAGCAATGGGCGGCGCTGATGCGCGGCGACGAAAGCTACGCGGGGAGCGAAAGTTTCTTCCGGCTCAAGCGCGCGGCTGACGAACTGACCGGCCTGCACCACATGATTCCCACGCATCAGGGGCGCGCCGCCGAACGCATCCTGTTCACAGTGGTGTGCAAGGCGGGCAACGTGGTCCCTTCCAACACGCACTTCGACACCACCCGCGCCAATATCGAATTCACCGGGGCGCGCGCAGTGGACTTGCCCATTCCGGAGGCGGCCGATACGCAGGCGCGGCTGGATTTCAAAGGCAACATGGATGTCGCCGCGCTGGAGGCGCTGATCGCCGCCGAAGGTGCGGCCAACATCCCGCTGGCGATGCTCACGGTCACCAACAATTCCGGCGGCGGGCAGCCTGTATCCATGGCTAATATCGCGGCCGTGAAAGCGGTATGCGCGCGGCACCGGATTCCGCTCTACCTGGACGCCTGCCGTTTCGCCGAAAATGCCTGGTTCATCCGCGAACGCGAGCCCGGATATGCGGACTGGACTCCCAAGCGGATCGCGCAAAAGATGTTTTCATACGCTGACGGCTGCACCTTTTCCGCCAAGAAAGATGCCTTCGCCAACATCGGCGGCTTCCTCTGCACCAACGACGACCGGGTGGCGCGGCGCGAAGCCGACCTGCTGATTCTCACCGAAGGCTTTCCCACCTACGGCGGGCTGGCGGGCCGCGACCTGGAGGCAATCGCGGTGGGGTTGGACGAAATCCTCGATCCGGACTATCTGCGCTATCGCATAGTGTCCACCGGCTATTTGGGCCGCCACATTGCCGACAACGGCGTACCCATCGTGGAGCCGCCGGGCGGGCACGCCATCTACATCGATGCCGCCCGCATGCTGCCGCACATTCCGCCGGGGCAGTTTCCGGGCCAGGCGCTGGCCGTGGAACTGTACCGCCACGCGGGCATCCGCTCGGTGGAAATCGGCAGCCTGATGTTCGGCGCGGCGGCGCGGCACGAACTGCTGCGGCTGGCGATTCCGCGGCGCGTGTACACCCAGAGTCACATCGATTACGTGGTGGAGGCCATCCTGGAAGTGAACGCGCGCAAGCAACAGATCCGCGGCCTGGAGATTGTGGAGGAACCGCCGTTTCTGCGCCACTTCAGCGCGCGATTCCGCCAGCTATAATTGAGGGTCCCGCATGAGTGTCGACTGGTCTCCGCTCTGGCTCAGCCTCCGGGTAGCAGGTATGGCGACGGCAATTTCCCTGACGTTGGGCCTCTGGCTAGGCTGGCGAAGGTGGCAGATATTCGTGGCCCTGCAACTGGCATTGCCGCCCACCATCCTGTGCAGCTACTTTCTGTTCAGACCGCTCTCATGGGTGGTGGCGGCACTCGCCGGTATTGTTTATGCCGTGCCGTTTCTGGCGCGCTCCTGCGCGGCGGCGTTCCGATCGGTGGATCCGGTGTACCGGGATGCCGCCCGTTCGCTGGGGGCATCGGAATGGCGCGTGTTCCTGGAGGTTTCGCTGCCGATGGTCTACCGGCCCATTGTGGCGGCCGCGGCGATCGCATTCGCGCGGATCCTCACCGAATATGCAGTCACGTTTCTGCTGGATGGGCGGCCCCTGGCGGCGCCCGTCACCGGCGGTATCGCCGGACTCGCCGTGGGCGCGATCGTGGGCCTGGCGACGGATCTGCCGCGCCGGACAGCCGCATGACGAATTTCCGCCTGATGAAGAGAGGGCCGGCTTTCGCTCTGGAGGTTGATTTTTCGGTAGGCCCGGGGATTACGGCAATTTACGGCCGTGCCGGCTCCGGCAAGTCGCTGCTGCTGCAACTGGCCGCGGGACTACTGCCGCCGGACGCGGGCCGCGTCCTGTTCGAAGACGCCATTCTTTACGACGCCAAAGCGGGAGTGCACGTACCGCCGCGCCAGCGGAGTTTCGGCTACCTGGCGGCTGGCGAATCGCTCTTCCCTCACCTGACGCTGGCGCAGAATCTACGCTTTGCGGCAGAGCGTTTTCCGCGCCTGGACCGCCACCGGCGCGTTACCGAATGGCTGGAACGGTGCCGCCTGTCCGCAGCCGCGGATCTGTATCCGCACCAACTTTCGCCGCAGCAGAGACTCTGGGGCGCACTGGCGCGGATGCTGGCGGGGGAGCCGAAACTGCTGCTGCTGGATCACGGCGGACTTTCCGAAGACCTGCTGCTCGAGATCCGCGCGCTGACCGCGGCGCCGGTTCTTTTCGCCACACGCGACCTGGAACTGTGCTGCGCCGTGGCCTCGCACATGCTTCTCCTGGACTCCGGACGCATCCTGCAAGCGGGCGCGCCTCGCACGATTGTGGATCGTCCGGCGGGAGTCGATGCGGCGCGCCTCGTGGGGATCCCCAATCTTTTCGAAGGGCGCATCGCGGCGCTAGACCCTTTCCGAAACAGCAGCCTGATCGAATTCGAACATTTCAGCCTCAACATGGCGTACGTTCCCGCGCATTTCAAAGGAGATCGCATCTGGGTGGCGATTCGCGCCGCCGACCTGAGAGTTCATGCTTCCGCGGTGGGCCCCAATTGCATCAGTGTGCCGCTAATGCGCCCCTCGTTCCGGACTCAATCCGTGCGCCTGGAGTTTGAACACCGGATCTTCGCGGATCTCACCCTGGGCGAATATGCGGCGCAAAAGGACAATAAGGATTGGTACGTGGAGTTTCCGCCGGGGGCATTGCAGATCCTGTAGCCCGGCCGCGCCATGCGCTATTACATAACAGACCGCCACGCGCTGGGTGGAACCGAGGCACTGATCCGCTCCATTGCTCACGCTATGGAAATCGGAATCGAACGAATTCAGATTCGTGAAAAGGACCTGGAGGCGCGCGCGCTGTGCGCCCTGGTGCGCACTGTGCTGGCTCTTCCCAACCCTCACGGAACCGAGGTGCTGGTGAATTCGCGCGCGGATGTGGCCTGGGCCTGCGGGGCGCACGGCGTGCATCTGCCGGCAGGCTCCATCGCGCCAATGTTATTGCGTGGTATCGCGCCTTCGGATGTTCTGATCGGCGTATCGACACACTCCGTGGAAGAACTTCGCGCTGCCGAAGCGGAGGGTGCCGATTTCGCGGTATTCAGCCCGATTTTCGCCACCGCTTCGAAAGCCGCGTATGGCGCCCCACAAGGGCTGGAGCGTTTGCGCGAAGCGGTTCGCAGCGTGACTCTGCCGGTTTTCGCGCTGGGCGGAATCACGCCGCGGAATGCCGGTGAGTGCCTGAAGGCGGGAGCCGCGGGAATCGCCGGCATTTCGATTTTTCAGCGCTGACTGGTTGTTTCCTACATTGGCAGGCCGCCTGCCCCTTGTTTCGCCATAAGGATTTTGATCTCAATGAAAACGATCTCAACTTACATTGCACTCTGCTGCTTCGCGGCAATTCCCGGGCTCGCCCAAATGAATCTCACCGGCTATGTGGGCGCCGGCCCCACAGTACCCTTGAATCCCCTGGCCGGCCAGACCGCCGATAAGGGTTGGAATATCTCCGCGGGCGGCGGCTTTACCAATCATCGCTTTGGAATGATGCTCGACTTCATGTACAACGACATCGGAATCAACGCAGCCGGCGTGTCAGCGGCCGGCGCGTCTTCCGGCAATATCCATACCTGGGGATTCATGCTCGACCCGGTGCTTCATCTCAGCCATGAAGGTCCCCTGGATTTCTATGTCACCGGCGGCGGCGGCATCTTTAATCAAACGGTCGATTTCAACAACCCTGGAATGCCCATGGCCGGCTTCAGTCCGGTGCCATCGTCTTATAGCGTTTACAAAGGCGGAGTTGACGGCGGCGCGGGGGTATCGTTCAAACTGGGCTCTACCCACTTGAAAGCCTTCGCCGAGGCTCGGTATTACTACATCTTCACGGCGCCGGTGGCTACGACGATGATTCCGATTACAGTTGGTTTGCGCTGGTAAGGGCGTAAGACCGGGGTAAGGTGAAGCTTACCCCACCCTCAGTGCTTTCACGCGATCGCGCAACTGCGCGGCCTTTTCGAATTCGAATTTCCGCGCCGCTTCGCGCATGCGCTCTTCCAGTTCGGCGATGAATTGCACGCGCTGTTCGGGTGTCAGATTGTCGACCTCTTCGTCTTCTTCAATTGGCACCGTCACGTAATCGCCTTCCGCCACCGCCACCAGGCTCATATCGATGGGCTTGACGATGGATTGCGGTGTGATGCCGTTGCGTTCGTTGTATTCCACCTGGGTTTGACGGCGGCGGGCCGTCTCACCCAGGGCTTTGCGCATACTGTCCGTCATCACGTCCGCATATAGAATGGCGTGTCCGTCTATGTGACGGGCGGCGCGGCCGATGGTCTGTAAGAGCGATCCCGAGGAACGCAGAAAGCCTTCTTTGTCGGCGTCCAGGATTGCTACCAGCGATACTTCCGGCAGGTCCAACCCCTCGCGCAGCAGGTTGATTCCCACCAGCACGTCGAATTCGCCGCGCCGCAGATCGCGCAGAATCTTAATGCGGTCGAACGTGGTCACTTCCGAATGCAGGTAGCGGCACTTCACTCCCACCTCGGAATAATACTCGGCCAGGTCTTCGGCCATGCGCTTGGTGAGAGTGGTGACCAGCACGCGCTGATTGGCCTCGGTGCGCTTGCGGATTTCGCCCAGCAGATCGTCCACCTGCCCTTTTACCGGGCGGATCTCCACGGTGGGATCTACCAGTCCGGTGGGCCGGATGATCTGCTCCACCACAACACCGGCGGTTTTGGTGAGTTCATACGGCCCAGGTGTGGCCGAAACGTACACTACCTGGTTCACGCGGTGCTCGAATTCCTCGAAGGTGAGGGGCCGGTTGTCCAGCGCGCTGGGCATGCGGAATCCGTGCGCCACCAGCACCTCTTTGCGCGACCGGTCGCCGTGATACATGGCATGCAGTTGCGGCACCGTCTGGTGGCTCTCGTCGAGGAACATGAGGGAATCGGCCGGCAGGTAATCCAGTAATGTGGGCGGCGCTTCTCCAGGCAGCCGTCCCGAAAAGTGGCGCGAGTAATTCTCGATTCCGTGGCAGTATCCGATCTCCTTCATCATTTCCAGATCGAACATGGTCCGCTGGTACAGTCGCTGGGCTTCAATCGCCTTGCCCTGCTTCTCCAGTTCCCCGCGCCACCAGGCGAGTTCCGTGCGGATGCTCTCCATAGCGCTCAGGCGCGTCTCTTCGCTCATTACATAGTGCGTCTTGGGATAGATGGGCAGCCGCACATAGGTCTGTTTCACCTGGCCCAGCAGCGGATCGATTTGCGCCAGGCTCTCCACTTCGTCGCCCCACAACTCTATGCGGTAGGCGTAATCGTCATAGGTGGGATAGACTTCGATCACGTCGCCGCGCACGCGAAAGGTTCCGCGGCGGAAGTCGCTGTCGTTGCGCTCGTACAGAATCTCCACCAGCTTGGAGAGAATCTGATTGCGCGAGATCTTCTGCCCCTTCTCCAGCATCAGCAGCATTCCGTAATAGGCTTCCGGAGAGCCCAGGCCATAGATGCAACTCACGCTGGCGACAATCACGCAATCGCGCCGTTCGAACAGGGACCGGGTGGCGGCGAGGCGCAGTTTGTCGAGTTCGTCGTTGATGGTGGCGTCTTTTTCGATATAGACATCGCTGCTGGGAATGTAGGCTTCCGGCTGGTAGTAGTCGTAATAGCTCACGAAATATTCGACTGCGTTTTCCGGAAAGAACGTTCTGAATTCGTGGTAGAGCTGCGCGGCCAGAGTCTTGTTGTGCGCCAGAATCAGTGCCGGCCGGCCCATGGCCTCAATCACCTTGGCCATGGTAAAGGTCTTGCCCGAACCGGTGACGCCCAGCAGCACCTGGTGCTGTTCGCCTTCGCGCACCCCGCGAGTCAGTTCCGCGATGGCATTTTCCTGATCCCCGCGCGGCCGGTAATTGACCGTTAATCGAAACCCCATCCTTTCAGCTTACCGTGCAGCCGCCATTGCTATGCTGAAAGTGAGTGGTCTTCAACCCGTCCTGTTTTTCGCGAGTTATGGTGCGCGCCACCAACTGGCTGGGCGACGCTGTCATGTCGCTGCCCGCCATTCGCGCGATACGAACGGTGTTTCCGCACGCGGAAATCGCGGTGGTGGCGCGGCCCTGGGTGGCGGACCTGTATAGTCGCGAAACGGCCATCAATCGCGTGATTCTTTATACGGCGCAAAAGGGTCTGCGGGCCAGGCGGGAATTCGCCGGCCCGTCTGCGCGCGGAACGGTTCGACGCCGCCATCCTGCTGCAGAACGCCTTCGACGCCGCGCTGATGGCCTGGCTGGCCGGCATTCCGGAACGGATCGGCTACAAGCGCGATGGGCGCGGCCTGCTGCTCACGCGCGCCATCCGCGTGCCCGAGTCCGGCGAGATTCCGCGCCATGAGCGCTTTTATTATCTGGAACTGCTGCGGCGCGCGGGCATGATGGAGCGGTTCCCGGCCAGCGAAGCGATCCGGCTGGAGGGCATTCCCGCCGCACGCAAATCCGGCGATGCCTTACTGCAGGCGCTCGACGTAGCGGGCCCGGTGCTGGGGATTAGTCCGGGGGCGGCCTACGGCACCGCCAAACAATGGCCGCCCGAGCGCTTCGCCGCCGCCGCCCGCAATCTGACGCCATCCTTCGCCTCGGCTGCCATCTTTGGATCTGCCGCGGAAAGGGCGCTGTGCGAGACGGTGACACTGGCGATTCGCGACGCCGGCCTCCCGGCCCGCAATCTGGCCGGAGCGACTACGCTGCGCGAGTTTATCGACCTGGCCGCCGCCTGCCGCCTCTTCCTCACCAACGATTCCGGCGCCATGCACATCGCTTCGGCGCTGGGCGTCCCCACTGTGGCCGTCTTCGGCGCCACTGACGATACCACGACCGGCCCCACCGGCCCGCTTGCCCGCGTTGTCCGGGAACATGCCGAATGCAGCCCTTGCCTGCTGCGCGAGTGCCCTATCGATCATCGCTGCATGACCCGCGTTCTGCCGGAGCGGGTCTCCGCGGCTGCCCTGCAACTTCTGGAGGAATCCGACCCCGCATGGACACCCGAATCAAAATTCTGAGCGGGCCTCGTATTCTGGAGGGCGAGCCGCTGGCCGTGGTAACCGGCTACTTCGATGTGGTGCGTGCCGAGCACGTGCGCGACTTGGCCGCGGCCCATCGCCGTGCCCCCCGCGCGCGCCTGTTAGTGGTGGTGGTGCGCGGCGCCGAACCCCTGCTCCCGCTGGCCGCGCGCGCCGAATTGGTAGCCGCGATACGCATGGTAGACTACGTGTTAACTGCCGATGACCACGACGTGGAGCGCCTGGTAAAAGCCCTCCGGCCTGTCATTCTGGTGCGCCTGGAGAGTGACGACCTGCACCGCGTCAGCCGGCTGAAGGAACATGTCCATCGACAGCAAGGATAACGCGCGCATCCTGGTAGTCCGGCTCGGCGCCATGGGCGATGTGCTGCACGCGCTGCCCGCCGTGGCGTCTCTGAAACACAGCTTCCGCGGCGCGCGTCTGACCTGGCTGGTGAAACCGCAATGGGCTCCGCTGCTGGCGGGCAATCCGTTTGTGGACCGGCTGGTGCTGCTGCGCCGCGATTTTCCGGGCGGCCTGTACCGCTCCTGGCGGGATCTTCGCGCCGAAGGCTACGATTTCGCGGTGGATTTCCAGGGACTGCTGCAATCGGCTGTCTGGGCCTCTGCCGCGCACCCGGAGCGCATTTTCGGATTCCACTCCAGCCAGCTTCGTGAGCGCGCGGCCGGGATCTTTTATTCCGTCCACACACTGGCGAGTGCGGCCCACGTGGTGGATCGCAATCTGCAACTTGCCGCCGCGGCCGGCGCGACCAGCGAACTGCACGCCTTCCCGCTGCCGCCGGGAAGTCCGGAAGGCCGGCTCCCGGAATCCGACTTCGTGCTGGCATCGCCCTTGGCCGGCTGGCGCTCCAAGCAATGGCCGCTGGAACATTATGCCGCGCTGGCCGCCCGCCTGCGCAAGGAACTCGGCGTGCCTCTGGTGCTGAACGCGCCGCCGGGCGCCGCCTTCCCCCAGGTGCCCGAGGGGATGCTGCACTGCTCGACCCTGGCGGGCCTGATCCACGCCACACGCCGCGCAACGGCCGTGGTGGGCGTGGACAGCGGACCGCTCCATTTGGCCGCCGCGCTCGGCAAGCCGGGAGTCGCGATCTTCGGCCCGACCGATCCCGCGCGCAACGGCCCGTATGGCGGCACGCTGCGGGTGCTGCGCAGTCCCGGCGCCGTGACTACCTATCAGCGAGGCTCCGAGATCGACGAAAGTATGCGCCGCGTAGCGCCCGGCGATGTCTTCGAAGTCCTCAAAACCTCCTTGCGGTGCCTGGTGTGATGCAGTTCCCGAAGCGCTATTCCGATACCGTGGCGCGCCTCCGCGTGCCCAGCGGATTCCTGATCGTGGTGGTGTTTGCCTGGCTCTCGCACCCGACGCATGTCTCGCTGCTGGCCGGATTGCCGGTGGCGCTTGCCGGCCTGGGCCTGCGCGCCTGGGCGGCCGGCTGCCTGGCCAAAAATCGCGAGCTCGCCACCGGAGGGCCGTACGCCTACACGCGCAATCCGCTGTACATCGGTACGCTATTGGTGGCTGCCGGCCTGGTGGTGGCTTCCCGCAACGTGTTCCTCGGAGTCCTCTTCGCGGCCGTATTTTTATTCGTATATTTGCCGGTCATTCAATTGGAAGAGCAGCATTTGCGCAAACTTTTCCCCGAATATGCCGGGTATGCCGCGGCGGTCCCGGCGCTATTTCCACGCCTCTCCCCGTGGCGCCAAAAAAAGTCGCAACCTTTCCGGTTCGCGCTTTATCTAAAGAACCAGGAATATCAAGCCGGTGGAGGATTTGCCGCCGGGATGCTGTACCTGCTTTGGATTTCGAAATGACCGGGCGGAGGGGCCCGGTCATTTTGTTTCTAATTCCCAGTCATGATTTTGTCTACGCGATCCACCGCGATCGCATCCAGCGGAATATCTTTGGTCTTCACAAGCCGGAGCCCGAGTTGCGTCTCGATGGCCGCAATAATGTCCGGTAACCCGCCGGCGGCAGCATCCGCGGACGTTGTTGCCCCCGGCGCATTAGCGCCTACACTGCGGCACCGCTCGCAGGAAACTCGAACGTAAAACGGGAGTTGCCCGCCAAGTTGGTTTTCTCGATGACACGCGCCTTGCTGAAGCGCCGCGTGGAAGGCCGCCGGTTGCCCCTGAGGCTACGGCGGCCAAGAGGGAGCCGAAAACGGCTGTTCGAAAGGCGGCCCTCAATACTTGGGCATTGAGGGATCGACTTTGTCGGCCCATGCCAGGATGCCGCCCACTACATTGCGCACATTCTGGAAGCCGTTCTGCTTGAGGACTGCGCAGGCCTTGGCGCTGCGCATGCCGCTGCGGCAGTGAATCACAATGTCGGCCTGCGGATCGAATTCGCCCACATGCCGCGGAAACTCGCCCAGCGGAATCAGCTTCGCGCCGGGAATGGCGCAGATCTTGTATTCGTGAGGCTCGCGCACGTCGATCAGGACGAACTTATCGCCGCGATCCATTTTACTTTTGAGTTCGACTACGTCGATTTCGCCTTCGTTCACTTTCGTCTCCTGAACGGGTGGCTGCGCGCCAGGCTGCGGCACACCACAGAATTGATGATAATCGATCAGTTTGGTGATCGTACGATGCTCGCCGCACACCGGGCACTCGGGGTTCTTGCGCAGCTTCAGTTCGCGGAATTTCATGCCCAGGGCATCGTAGAGCAGCAGGCGGCCCACCAGGGGAGTCCCGATTCCCAGAATCAGCTTCACGGTTTCCGTTGCCTGGATCAGGCCGATGGTGCCGGGGAGAATGCCGAGCACTCCGCCCTCCGCGCAACTCGGCACCAGGCCGGGAGGCGGCGGCTCGGGATACAGGCAGCGATAACACGGTCCGCCCTCGTAGGCGAACACCGTAGCCTGCCCCTCGAAACGGAAGATGGAGCCGTACACATTAGGCTTCCCCAGCAGCACGCAGGCATCGTTCACCAGATAGCGCGTGGGGAAATTGTCGGTGCCATCTACGACCAGGTCATACTCTTTTAAAATATCGAGTGCGTTTTCGCTGGAGAGCGCCACCTCGTACTTATCGATGCGCAGCGCGGGGTTGATGGCCTGCATTTTTGCGGCGGCCGAGTCGAGTTTCTTCTTGCCCACGTCGTCGGTATGATGGATCACCTGGCGCTGCAGGTTGGTGAAATCGACGACGTCGAAATCCACGATGCCGATGCGACCCACCCCGGCCGCGGCCAGGTACAGACCGAGCGGCGCGCCGAGTCCGCCCGCGCCTACCAGCAGCACTTTGGCGGCTTTCAGCTTCTGCTGGCCGTCCACCCCCACCTCTGGGATGATCAGGTGGCGGCTATAGCGCAGAACTTCCTCTTTTGTGAGCGCGGCCACTTCGGGCGGAGCGGCCACGCTGCCCCCGGCGATGGAGGGCACCAGCGATAGGGTGTCGCCCTCGGCGGCCGGCGTGGCGTCCTTGCCCAGGTAGCGGATGTCTTCGTCGTTCAGGTAAACGTTGACGAAGCTGCGCAGCTTGCCTTCGTCGGTGAAGATCTGTTTGCGCAGGTCGGGGTATTGCGAAGTCAGGGCGGTGAGCACTTCGCCCACCGTGCCGCCGGAAACGGTGACGGCGTCCTGCTTGGCGGTGAACTGACGCAACGGCGTCGGAATCAAAACTTTGGCCATGTTAGTAACTCAACTCCTCTTTTGCCGCTTCGGTCTGATCGACGTTCGGCAGCCAGCTATTGGCGTGGTGAAATTCGCCCTTCTGAATGGACAGCACCACGAAGGAATACCACGGACACGAATTCTGTAAATCCGTCTTGGAAAAATAGGCGTCGCAATCGGGGTGCGAATGGTAGATGCCGATCAGGTCCATGCGGTGCTCGCGGGCGGCCTTATCGGCGGCCAGCAGATCTTCCGGCCGCAGTTCGTACCGCGCCGCCTGCGCGCCTTCGAAGACATTCTGCAGGCGCATGGAAACGCGTACCATCTTCTGCTCCCCATCGGTAGAGCCCAGCATGGCGCCGCAGCATTCATTGGGATAGGTCTCCCGGGCGTGCGCCACCATGGCGGCCCAGGGTTCAGGTTCGATCCGGATCATTCCTCGTTCCAAAAGTGCTCGCTCAGATACTTGTCGGCGCTGTCGCACACAAAGGTCACGATGGTGGCCGCTTCCCCCCGCGCCGCGCATTGGCGGGCCAGAATCGTGGCGGCATGCACGTTACAGCCGGAAGAAATCCCTACCAGCAAACCCTCTTCGTGCGCCAGACGCTTCACCATTTTATACGCGTCTTCGGTTTCAATCCAGAGGTTGCCGTCGGCCAGAGTTTCATCGTAGATGCCGGGGACGATGGCGGTGGGCATGTGCTTGAGCCCTTCCAACCCGTGGAATCCGCTGGATGGCTGGGCGGAATAGCACTTCACCTCCGGGAGTTCGCGCTTCAGCCGGCGTGTGACTCCGGTAAACGTGCCGCTGGTGCCCATGGCCGTGACGAAGTGGGTCAGGCGGCCGCCGGTCTGCTTGATGATCTCCGGACCGGTATGCTCAAAGTGGGCCTTCCAGTTGGCCGGATTGTTGTACTGGTCGGGATAGAAATAAAGATCCGGGTCCGCCATATAGATCTGGCGGCACAGGCGGATGGCGCCGTCGGAGCCTTCGGCGGGATCGCTCAGCACCATCTCCGCGCCATAAGCCTTCAGAATGCGTTTGCGTTCTTCCGACGCGTTAGCGGGCAGGCAAAGCTTCACCTTGTAGCCGCAGGTTGGCGCCGATCATGGCGTAGGCGATGCCCGTATTGCCGCTGGTGGAATCCAATATCACGCGGCTGTGATTGAGCTTGCCGGAGCGCAGACCGTCCATGACCATGTTGCGCGCGGCGCGGTCTTTCACCGATCCACCCGGGTTGAAATACTCGGCCTTCACGAGGATCTCGACATCCGGGAATTCGGCCGGAATTTTCTCGAGACGCAGCAGCGGGGTGTTCCCGATGGTATCGAGCAGGGGCTCGGCATCGGTTCGGACCAGTTGGGGCAGCGGGAGAACTTGCGCCATATGTATACCTCTTGGATTCATTCCCTCCAGGAAAGATGCGGATTAGCGCATCGTTTTGCAAGGAAAGGAATTACTTCGGGTCTCTGAGCTTTTCCATTGTACCATCACCCCAAACCCAGTCAACGAAGTAGAGTAAAGCCAGACTGGAGAGGGCGGTCACTCGGCGTCGAGGCGGCGCAGCAGTTCGGCGGAGTCGAAGGGTACCGGTCCGCGATCCGGGACCTCAAAGCTGAAGAGATCCCGCCGGGTCAAGTCTCCATTCACGAATTGAAACGTGGTTCGATCCTCGGGATCCATCTGCAGAATATAGCGGACCCCGAGTTTTTCGTACTCCCGAAAGCGCTGTAACGTCTGCTTCATCCGGTCGTCCGGCGAGAGGATTTCGACGATCATCAGCGGGGCATCCAAGACCACGCGATCCGTTTGACGGAAAGGCCGCATCATCACCAGGACGTCGGGCACCCTATACCGGGTCTCGGCGATCCGGGTCCGGCATTCGGGACGAACCGCGAGTTGAAACGCGCTTTCAAAGGCGGCGAGGTATACGATCAGGATCTTCTGCAGGGCGCTCTGGCCCGGCGTTCCCATGTGGCGTTCCACTACGTGGCCATCGAGAAATTCCCGATCGCCGTCCGGATAACTCGTATTGAGATACTCCTCCACAGATACCAGTGGCGGATTGGGCACAGCAGCCATCGCTTCAGTTTAGCTCCAATTACTTTCGCCCCTTCAGGCCGGCAAACAGCCGCTCGTACTCGGTAGTCACGGCATCCCACGAATAGCGAGTGCGAGCGCGCTCGATGGCGCGCTCCCGGAAGTCCGCTCGCGCTTCTTCCGTCATCGACAGCAGGCCTTCGAGTCTGGCGTTCAGATTCGTCCATTCGAACGGAATGCCGGCATCCCCGGCGACTTCCGCATTCTCCGGCGTATCGCGATACAACACCAGCGCGCCGCGGCCCATGGCTTCGATCAGCGCCGGATGCGTGCCGCCCACCTCGGTGGCGTGGATGTAAGCGAAGGAGTGCGATTGCAGTTGGCGATAACCTTCGCCATAGATGGCGCCGGGCATCACGATGCGCGGATCGCTGGTATCGCGGATGCGGCGAATATATTCTTCCGCGTACGGCGCGTCGCCGATGAGCGCGAGTTTCATGGGGGTTGCCAGTTTCTCGAAAGCCTGGCGCACTTCGAGTGGAT
This sequence comes from uncultured Solibacteraceae bacterium, assembly GCA_963835555.1. Classification (GTDB taxonomy): domain Bacteria; phylum Acidobacteriota; class Terriglobia; order Bryobacterales; family Bryobacteraceae; genus Sulfopaludibacter. The sequence goes on from CAWIGC010000039.1 coordinate 479,227, forward strand.
GGTTTTCCGGTTCCAGGCGGCTTACATAGAGAAAGTAACTCTCGGGGGCGAGGCCGAGTTTCTCCAGGACCGCCGTGCCCGGCACGGGGCCCAATTCCGCGCCGTATGGGATAAAGAGACTGCCTTTGCCCCAGCGCCGGAGATAGTATTCCTGAATGGTCAGAGCATCTGTAACAACGACGGACGGGCAGAAAGTAGCCAGCCATTCGGAGAAGTAATACCACGTCTTGGCGAGCCGGTTCCACTTCTTGCGCTTACGCTCGATTCCGTCCACGTTGAGCGCCACTGGTATCCGCGCCGCGCGCGGCAGCCAGGTGAAGATCGCGTTCGCACCGTTGCAGTAAAGCGCCGCATCCACGCGATGGGCCACCAGGTGGAGAGTGGACAGGCAGGTATGCGCCAGAGTATCGAAGTATTTGTGCCGGATGGTGGGTAGATATTGCAGTTTGACGCCGCGGTATTGCGGTGCGGAATACCGCTCGCGGCAGTAGACCGTCACCTGGTAGCCGCGTTCGACTAACCGGACGGAGAGTTCTTCAGCGAACGTTTCGAAGCCGCCGTAGTTAGCGGGGATTCCCCGCGTTCCCAGGAGGGCGATGCGCACTCTTTCAGGTTCTCGCAGTTTCCGAGCCTGAAAGCATGCGGACCATTTTCTTAGGAGCCTGCTTGCTTACCGGCGCGTATTGGAACCAACTTGCCACATATTGATTATCCACCCGCTGGCTGGCCTGAATGGCGCGCCGTTTGGCCAGCGTGCGTTTCAGGTTCTTCAGCAGAAACCAGTAAGCCTTCAGCGACGTGTGCTCCCATAACAGGCAGCACATCACCACCATCAGATCGCGCGATGTAATGGAAAACCAGTTACGCCAGTACAGATCCGGAGAAATGTTCTTGATGCGCATCAGGAAGCGGTTCTTCACCGAGTGCATATTGATCTCGGGAGGAAGCGCGCGGCGATTGCCGGGCAGCACCTTGCGCACATGATACCCACGGGCATAAGGCGCGTAGAGACATTTCCAGCCCATCAACTGAGCACGCCATGCCACGTCCGCATCTTCCCGGTAGACGAAGAAATCGGAATCGAAAAATTCTCCGTCGAGCGAAATATCTTCCACCATGGCGCGACGGTATAGTGCCGCGGCCGCCGTTGCGCCGAAGACGTACTCGTACTGCAGATAGTGCCCGTTATCCACTTCCTGGCTGCCGCGGTCCAGGTGGCGCAGCATCGGGTTGAAATAGATTCCGGTGGAATCCACGACGGGCTTATCCGGAATCTCGAAGTGGCTGGTCATGGTCAGCAATTTGCCGCAGACCGCGCCGATCTTCGGATCTAACTGTCCGGCATCCGCCATCGCTTGAATGAAATTCGGCAGCAGTAACACGTCCGGATTCAGGGTCAGCACCCAATCTCCGCTGGAGAGTTTGATGGCTTGGTTCTGTGCGGCGGCGAATCCCAGGTTGTCGTTGTTGTAGTAAACCTGACAGCGATCTTCAAACTGCTCGAGGATATCGGTCGTACCATCGGTGGACGCGTTATCTACGACGATAATCTCCTTATTCGGATACTTTTGCGCCAGCACCGATTCCAGGCACCGTTTAATGAAACGGCCGCTATTATAAGTAACTATCGTGACAGATACGAAGTCGTTGTGCACCATGAAATAGAACCTGAGTAACCGACCCTTCTGTACATCTGTATTTCCGGAAATCCCCTGGGTTGAACCTGCACTACTCTGTCCCACCGCACCAAAAACTGTGGCCGGCGAGCCGCACCACGCTCGCGTTAGCTGCTATGGGCTTCAGGCTCCGTTGCGAGGACGATTCCACAATCGCCCGCAGTACCGCGCCTGCCGCCACAGCCAAAGCGACCATCCGGAATGCAAGCGGACGGAAGTGCCTGGCTGAATACCTCAGTAGACTACGATACCAGTAAACTCGACGCTTCTCCATAGACAACTGTGTGATCGAATGGCTACCCGTGTGTTTCGCAACAGCTTCCGGGACGTACTGTAAGACGTATCCCCGATCCACCGCCCGCCGGCAAAAATCCACGTCCTCGAACCACAGCGGATGGAAACCCTCATCGAAGCCGCCCAATTCCTCCCACACCGCGCGCCGTACCATCAGGAATGCTCCCGCCGGTTGTTCCACCACGCAGCGACGCTTCGGATCCAGGTCCAGGGCGCGGTATTTACGGTTCACGGGATTATTCGGCCAGACTCTGTTCAGCAGGAGAGCTTCCAAAACCAAAGCGCCGGGAGTAGGAAGGCGGCGCACCATAAATCCGACCTGCGGACGGCCGTGGCGATCCAGTAGTTGGCCCCCGGCCCCGGCCGCGCGGGGCAAATCACACGCCTCGCGTAAAGGCTCTAGAGGACTTTGCACCACAGCGTCCGGATTCAGCAGCAGGACATATGTAGAGTTCAATACGAAAAAACCCTGATTGACCGCCGCGGCGAATCCGCGATTCTCCTGATTGGCGATCAGACGCACACCGCGCCGGGCTACCTCGGCAATTGTCGCGTCATGCGAGGCATTATCCACCACCACCAACTCAGCACCCGTGGCCGCCGCTGCATCCAGGCAAGGGCCGATCTCCCGCGCCGAATTATAGGTGACGACGATGATGCCGATGTCCGACATGTGTCACTTTGCCCCAGCCCCAGTTAGAAGAAGATACAGCCGCCAATACCAATCGGCGCCGCCTTCGCGCTGTAACTCGCCGATCGTGCGTTCCTGATCGGATAGGATACGTTCCAGTACTTCCGGCTCCCAAAGAGTCCTATGCGCGCGCGCGGCGGAGTACTCGTGAACCCCTTGCAGTTTGCCTCTGCACCACGCCCGGGCCGCGCCATGCCGCCACGCCACCGCGCCCCATAATGCCTGGGCCGCGACGATGCGCCACATCCACCCCACCAGCAATTTTTCCGGATAGTGCCGCGCCAGCAGCAATACCTGATTGCGGCGAGATCAGCCGGACGGTTTCCGGATGCCAGCGACCTAACGCCGCGCTGCCATGATGGCGCGCCACGGCATCCGGCAGATACTCGCCTTCGCAGCCCGCCCGGGCGCAGCGCAATCCGAAATCGACATCTTCCAGATAGGATTCGAAACACTCTGCGAGCAGCCCGACCTTCCGGAACAACTCCGCGCGAAACAGTGCCGCCGTCCAGGGCGCGGAGAAGATCCGGCGCGACGCGCGAAAGCGAGGCCCATCGAGCGCACCGTTGCCCGCGCGCCATGTGGCGCCGCCGCGGCAGGTGAGATCGAAAGTGCCATCGATCCGGCTCTCATCGGCAGCCCGCAGGATTCTTCCGGTGGCGAACCAGCCATGCGCGCCGCTGAGGCGCTGGAAATAATCCGGCGCCAGTTCCACATCGCTGTTCAACACCGCGACCCACTCGCCGCGGCTCTCACGAATGCCGCAATTCACAGCCGCCGCAAAGCCCGCATTCCGGCCCATCGGAATCACCCGCGCTCCGGCGCTCCGCGCCACTTCCGGCGCGCCGTCTTCGCTGCCGTTATCCACTACCAGCAGTTCGTCCGCCGGGCAGGTTTGCGCCGCAAGCGTAGCCAACAGCCGCTCCAGCAGCGCGCGTCCGTTCCACACGGGCACCACGGCGCTAATCATCGAAAGAAACGCTTCCGGGCCAGAAACGCCAGGTTCTGAAAACCGTCGCGCCACGCGTTGAGCTTCGTCTCGCCCAACCGCGACGAGTATTGAATGGGAATCTCGCCGAAACGAATCGCCGGATTGCGCACCGCTTCGATCTTAATTTCCTCGCTGAACGCCATGCCGTCCGATTCCAGTTTCATCTCCTTCAGGATGGACCGCCGGAACACCCACATGCCCGATTGCGAATCGCGCACCCAGTGAAAGAACAGCAGCGACATCCACAGCGACAGAATCAGATTGCCAAACTTGTTCTTAAAACTCATGGCGCGCGGGTCGCGTGTCGGAAAGCGCGACATATTCAGAAAATCGACTTCCAGGTGGAGGAACGCCTCCAGCAGGTAGGACAGGGCGTCCACGGGGTAGCTCTGATCGCCGTCCAACGTCACAATCACATCGCTGGTGGCCGCGGCGAATCCGCGCTTATACGCGCGCCCATACCCGCGCACCTCTTCGCGAATCACCTTCGCGCCCAGAGCGGCCGCGACTTCACTGGTGCGGTCGGTGGAGTTGTTATCCACCACAATCACCTCATCGACGAACTCGGGCGTAGCCCGCAAGACCTTTTCGATTCCCTGCTCTTCATTCAGGCACGGGATAATTATGGTAATCGACTGTCCTTTATACATGTCCAGACTTTTTTCCGCAGCCGCGCGTCACTACTATACAAACGCGGTTACCATGAAGCCAATGAAGCGTCTGCTGTGCCTTCTCCTTTGTTCCGGCGCGCTCGGGTGCGCCGGAGATCTTTCCACTGCCAAGACCGTCTACGTGCTTTCAATGCCGCGCGGCATGGACCAGTATCTTGCCAACCGATTGACGAATAGCCATATTTTCCAGGTAGTTACCGACCCCAAGAAGGCCGACGCCTTCATCACCGACCGCATTGGCGACGCCTTCCAGGCGCAAATGGATGTGATTTTCCCGCCGCCTGAGCCGGCCGACGACAAGGCGGATGCCGACGACAAGGCGGATGCTGGAAAGCACGGCGCCGCCAAAGCGGGTACTGATAAAACAGGTACCGATAAAGCGGCCGCAACGAAGGCAGCCGACAAGGCAGCCGATAAAAATGCGCAGTCCTCCACCGACCCCATCCCGATGTTCGGCCCCACGGTCAATAAGCTCTCCAATCCCGCACTAGTGTCTACTTTCGCTCGCAATAAAGGGACCATTTTCCTGGTGGACGCCCAGTCCCGTGAAGTGCTCTGGAGCGTGTACGATCCACCCAAATCTTTCGATAGCAAGGACCTCGATCGCACGGCAACCGACATTGTAAGCCGCCTCAAAAAGGACCTGAAGAGGTAGCCCGTTTCTTGCGGACCATCTCGCCATAACCGGCCGCCAGCTTCCTGGTAAGCACGGCCATATCCCAATTCATCACTACCTCTTCGCGCGCCCGCCGCGCCATGGCGGCAGGCTTCCTCGGGATCTTCCAGCAGCGCCAGGACCCGCTCGGCGAATCCCGTCGCGTCGTACGCCAGCGCGCAAAACTCGCCATCCTCCGTTGCCAGTCCCTCCGGCGCCCACCACCGTGGACACCGCCGGAATTCCCGCCGCGAAGGCCTCCAGCAGTTTGACCCTCACGCCCGATCCGCTCAGAATGGGACAGACGAAAACCGAATATCGCGAGAGCGGCTCGCGCACGTCCTCCACATAGCCCAACATATCCAGGTTGTCGGAATAATCGGCGTACGCGTGTGCCGGCGGCGGTTCGCTACCTGCCACCACCAGCCGGGCCTCCGGCTGCCGCCCCAGGATCAGCGGCAGCACCTGGCGTACAAACCAATCCATGGCCACGCGGTTGGGCTCGTGCCGGAAGCTGCCCACGAACAGCATGGTCAGCGGTTCGCGCCCTTCGGGCCGGAATTCATACCGGGAGGTGTCGATGCCCGCGCGCATTCCGTCGCGCACCCGGGAGGCGATCCGCGGCAGATACGACAGCAGATACTCCCGGTTTGCCGGCGTGCACACCTGCACCTGGTCGAACCGCGGCAGCACGCGCATTTCGTAGCGCAGCGCGCGCAGGTATTCGTAGCGCGCCTTCAATTCCTCGGTGAGTCCGATCATGTGCCCCAACCCGCGCCGGATGGATTGAAAATAGATATCGTGCTCGAACAGGGCGCAGGCGATCCGGCGGTACTCTCCGTGGTATTGCGCCAGGGTGGTGTATTCGAGCTGAAGCACGTCGATGCGTTTCTGATAGAGCTGCCGGTGAATCAGCCAGGCCAGATCTTCATTGGCGAATTCGTTGACCGCGTGCGGCAGCAGCGCTCCCGCATCGCGCACGCTGCCACCCGGCCGCACCAGCCATTCGGCGCTGGCGCAGAAGCGCCGCAGCTCTTCGTTGTCCTTCTCCTGCCATTCCCAATCCAGCAACTCCACCACGTGGACCTCGGCCAGTGGCGCCAGTTGCCGCAGCGTCTGGTACATAAAGACACCGCCGCCATGTACCGGCGGGCAGATGGGATATGGCGAAACGAACAGCACCCGCAGCGTTTTCGGGCGAGGTCTCCATAGCGGCGAAGCGATCGCGGAAATAGCCGCCCAGCGGCCGCCGGAACGCTTCGGTATCGCTCACCAATGCCAGCGCGCGTGCCCGGCGCCGCGAGCGGCAGGCCTGCGGCAATTGCGTGAAGGCACGCCACAGCGCCGCGAAATTCGGCCGCAGCGGGATGTCTCCGAACAACACCGCCAGCAGCGCGCCGGCCCAGGCGAAGACAAAATGCGCCAGCAGCTTGCGCCACTCGTGAATATTTTTCCAGCAGAACAGCAGGTAGTTTTTCTTCAGCACCGCCTGAATCTGTTCTTCGCGGAAACGCTTCCCGATGGTGCCCCGATGCTCGTGATACACGATGCTGCGCGGTTGATAGAGTACCTTCCAGCCGCGCTTCCAGGCCATGTAGCCCAGGTCCGTGTCTTCCAGGTAGAAGGGCGCCAGCAGTTCGTCGAAGCCGCCCAGTTCCAGGAATTTTTCGCGGTCGAAAGCGCAGGAGCCGCCGCCGCCGTAGAAGCACGGAAACAGGTCGCGCACTTCCGGATCGATGCGATGGCGCACGCGCAGTCCGCCATCCTGCCACCAGCCCTGCGTCAGTCCGGTTTCTTCACGCACCTTGGCCGGGTCGGTGAAAAAGATCTGGCACGACACGGCGAACACATCGGGGTCTTCGAAGCCTTCCAGCAACGGCGCGAGGAAATCGGGCGCCACCCGCATGTCGCTGTTCAGCAGGACAACGATCTCGTTTTTCGCCGCGCGGAATCCGGCGTTGGAGCCGCCGCCGAATCCCAGATTCCGCGGCAGCGCCACCAGCTTGACCTGCGGGAAGCGTGCGCGGACAAACTCCGCGCTGCCATCTTCCGACCCGTTGTCCACAACCACGATCTCGTTGTTCGCGTCGCCCGCCAAAGCCGTGACGATGGACGGCAGATATTTTTCCAGCAGATCCCTGCCGTTCCAGTTGGGGATCACCACGGAGGCGGAACGGGGCCGTCCGGCGCGCTTCGCACCGCCGCGCGGATGCGTGCGCGGCAACAGGTCGGTGAGCGCCAGCAGCAGAATGCTCAGCGCGAGGAACAGGGGCGAGAGCAGGAGCAGCGGAAGAGCGCGCAGAAAGCGCTTCAGCACGGTCATAGGTACGACAGGCCTCCCGGCCTGTCGGCTTTCCGGGTGCACCGCATGTTAACTGGCAGGCACAGCCGGACCCAGTCCCACCTTGCGGCCCAGTTTCACCCAGCGCGACCCGCGGAACAGCGCTACCTGCTCGCCCAGCAGGCGCGCTTCCTCCTGCAGCCGCAGCGCCCACTCCGTCCGTTCGTGCAGCTCCTTTTCCACGGCGTGCAACGCCTCCACGGCCTTCACCAGCTCCGCCGTCTGTTTGTCCACTTCCGCTTTCAGACTGGTCTCCACGTCCCTGGCCCACTGGGTTTTGGCGCGGATGTCTTCCTCCAGGTCGCGCACCTTGGCGGCGTACTGTTCCGCCATGGCGCGGGCGGCCTCCTGTCCGGCGGCCACTTCCGCCTGCAGCGCTTCTACGCGCGCGCGCCGCTCCTGCACTTCCCGGTTCAACTCTTCGGCCCACTGGTTGCTGCGCTCCAGAGCCTCCTTCTGCTCGCGGAACATGGCCAGCAGCTTCTGATGCTCGCGATCGAATTCGGCGATATCCCGCTGCACCTTGTCCAGCCATTCGTCCTTGGTGGCCAGCTCCCTTTCCAGCAGCAGGATGTGGTGCTCCCGCTCGCGCAGCACATTGGCGGCCCGCGGAACGTACACGAAAATCGGATTGCCCATCTGCGGCCGGCGCGCGCAGACCGCCACGAAGAAATGCGATTCGGCGGGCGCCGGCTCGCCGGCATCCACCCTCACTTCGAAGGTGTGCCCCGCCTCGTGCGGCTGGAAGGTGACGCCCTCCACGTGATTTTCCAGAAACAGCGCCACGTGCGGGAAGATCGTCTGCAACTCCTCGCGAAACTCTTCGAATTCGAACTCGTGCACGTGAAAAGGATTGGCGCCCTGCTCCCCGCGGGATTCGGTGTAGTACAGCTTATTGGGCGTGGAAACGATGAACTGCCCCGCGGGCGCGAGCACGCGCAGCACTTCGCGGAGGAAGCCGCGCCAGTCCTCCAGGTGCTCGATCACTTCGAAGCCCACTACCAGGTCGAAGGCGCCATCGGTAAAAGGCAGGGCCGTGCACGATGCCGCGTGGAAGCTCAAATTGCGCGCCGCGATAATTCCGCCGGGCGAACTCCACCGCCTCTTCCGCCACATCCACGCCCACCACGCTGGCCGCGGTCTGCGCCAGTTCCGCCGAGCCGTATCCCGCTCCGCATCCGGCATCCAGCACGCGCTTGCCGCGCGCCAGTCGAGCCGCGAAGGCATACCGCGCCATGTGCTCGTTCAGCAGATCGACGTCCACCTCGCCGGGAATCAGCCGTTCCCCAGTAAACTCAGCCAACGTGCTTCTCCCTTTGCGGCGCCTCGGGTTCAGCGCCCAGGCGCGCATTCACTTCCACGCGGCACGGCAGGTGCATGTATCCGTAAATCTCATTTTCCTGCCGGCTCATCTGCAGGGCCACGGCATTATCGATCCAGTCGCACATGGTGTATCCCGAAAGCGGCCCGTCGGCAATCGCCGGAGAGAAGGAAAACGACGCCGGGTACAGTTCCGGCAGGTCCACGTGGAAATCCACCGTGGTGATATCGCCGGGTTGCATGGCGGCCAGTTCGTAGCCCTCGCGCGCGCTGTTGGTGCCCGAAAAATCCATGCCCAGTTGATTGCGCAGCATGAAGCCCACCATGGGCAGAGCCAGGTCCGCCTTGGCCCGCACGCTGATCCGCACCACGATGCGCGAGTTCGGTTCGAGCATGTGCAGGCGCCCGCCTTGTTCGTCCAGGACCGCAATCCCCAGAATCTCCGCCCGCCCATCGCCAAAACGATGATCGATATTCGGGATGGTCTCGACAACCTCCGGCGCGCACACCGGTCCCAAACGGCGCTGGGGCACATCCGTGGCCGCGCGCGCCCGCAGATAGGTAGAATCCTTTTCCGTCATCGCCGCCAGGTAGCGGGAGATGACGGCATCCGGCTCGCCGATTTCGCGCAGACGCCCGTGGTCCAGCCACAATGCACGGTCGCCGATGGCCTTCACATCGCTCACCGCGTGCGAGACAAACAGGATGGTCACGCCGCGCGAGCGCATTTCGTGCACCTTGCGCATGCACCGCTGCCGGAAGTAGATGTCGCCCACGGCCAGAGCTTCATCCACCAGCAGAATCTCCGGGTCCACATTGATCGCCACGGCGAATGCCAGGCGCACCACCATGCCGCTCGAGTAAGTCTTCACCGGCTGATTGATAAAGTCGCCGATCTCGGCAAAGTTCTCGATATCCTTATAGCGCTCGTCGATCTGGCGCGTGGTCAGCCCCAGAATCGAGCCGTTCAGGTAGACGTTATCGCGCCCTGTGAATTCCTGGTTGAAGCCCGCGCCCAGTTCGAGCAGCGCCGAAACTCGCCCGTTCACCGTCAGGGCGCCGCTGGTGGCCGGCAGGATGCCGGCAATCATTTGCAGCATGGTGCTCTTGCCGGAGCCGTTCTCGCCCACGATGCAAAACGTCTCGCCCCGTTTCACTTCGAAGGAAAGATCGTGCAACGCCCAGAAATCGCGGTGCCGCTTCAGGCGGTTGAACGAGAGTAGTTCCTTCAACCGGTCGCCCGGAGCGTCATAGATCGCGTAGCTTTTGGAAACACCCTGAAATTCAACGGCTGTCACAATGATATGCAGGAAAGCTTCAGTGTAACCCCAGTTGCAAGGCCTGGCGCAGACCGGGATCGTGCCGCACCCGCCAGATCCGGCTGTCCAGATAGTAATGAGTCAGGCCGAAGCCGCTGAACAGGCCGAACGCCAGGTCGGACACCTGCCCGAGTTCGAAACCGGGAATGCGGTATAGCGCGCTGAACAGCAGTCCCACGCCGGCATATGCGAACAGGCTGCGGCTTACCGCCGCGGGAATGGCCCCGTGATTCTCGCGGCCCCCGTACCGGTTCCGGTTGTGGAACCAGATCAGCGCGTGATACTGCAGGTTGTGGACGATCGTTACGGTCGGCACCGCCGCCTGCCAGCTCATATACGCAAAGGTGAGCCAGTGCAGCGGAATCACGGCCGCGAACAGCAGGTACTTGGGAACATCCGGCGCCGCGCCCGTCCGGTACCGCTGCACCTGCCGCGCCAGGTACACCGCCACCGTCGCGCCCAGCAGGATCCACATCGGCGTTTCCGCGCGGGGGAAAGAAAACGGAATGCCGAGCTCCCGCGGATGATGAATGAAGAAGCGGTGGAACGGCGGCAGCACTAGGGTCACACCCAGAAAGAAGCGATCGAGCCGGTTGTCCACCGGCGCCAGGTCGCGGTTCTTCACCTTGTATAGCACCATGAAGCCGTAATGCTGCCGGATCACGTGATAGTAGGCCCAGACTCCAACCAGCAGGTACAGCCAGCCCTTCCAGCCGGCCAGCACCAGCGCCGGACCCAGAGCGAAAAAGAAGATCAGGCTGCCGTAAAACAGCTTGCCGTTGCGCGCCCGCGCTTCGCGGTCGAAAAACGTCCGCGACGCCATTCCGAAGATGTGGGTGCCATCGAAACCCACGCTCCAGAACCACCACAAATAGGTGATCGGCACGTGCGCTCCGGCGTACAACAGCAGATAGACATACCCCGCCGCCGCACTGCCGATGACCAGCGACAGGTCTACCGTTCGATTGATGATCCAGCGGGGTTCCAAGGCAGCGCGATCGGGCGCTGCCGGAGTGGCAACGGCGGCCATGAATCGCCGTTATGCGAAATGATACTTATTGGCGGCTTCGTCCCAGATAATCTTCTTCTGGTTCTTGAAGCTCAGCGTGGCCATGTGCCCGCTGATGGCGGCCTGCTGCCCCACCACCGGCGGCGCGATCGGTTTCTCGTTACCCTTTATCGATTGCAGGAAGTTGCGGAAGTGATTGATGGCGCCATCGCCCTCGTTGAAATCCTCCTTGCCGTTCAGGTGGACGGGCTTGCGCGCCGCCACATTGGCGGGCGCTTTGCCGCCGAACGTCTCGGGAGTGAAGTACATGTCCTTGCGGTTCATGACTTCGATGGTGCCTTCGTTGCCGCAGATCTGCTCGCCGTAGCCGTAATGGTCGTTGCCGAAATAGCAGCTATAGTTGATGTGGAAGTTGTCCGGATATTCGTAGATGGCGCTGAAGGTGTCCGGCATGTCGCGATCGTCATGCCAGCGGTAAATGCCGCCCGACGCCATGCAGCTCTTCGGCACCGTCCGGTTCAACATGAAGTTGATGATGTCGGTCTGGTGCACCAGCAGGTCCGTGGAGATGCCGCCGGAATAATCCCAGTACAGCCGCCATTGGAAGTACCGCTCCGGGCTCCAGGAGCGCTTCGGCGCGGGACCCAGGAAGCGATTCCAATCCGTATTCTGCGTATTGGCCTCGGGCGGGATGATGTAGCGCCAGGCCGGATTGTCCGGCAGCGAGTTGCGGTACCAGAAGGCGCGCGCGTAATGCACCTCGCCGATCATCCCCTGCTGAATCATCTCCTTGGCCTTCTTGTAGATGGTGGAGCTGCGATTCTGCGTGCCGACCTGGATCACCTTGTCGGTTTTTTCCGAGGCGCGCACAATCTCGAAGCCCTCTTCGATGGTGTGGGCCAGCGGCTTTTCCGATGTAGACGTGCTTGCCGGCCTTGATCGCCGCGATCGCCATGTTGTGGTGCAGATGCTCGGGCGTCATGATGAACACGGCATCGATGGACTTATCCGCCAGCAGGTCGTTGTAGTCGTTATAAGCCTTCGGAGTGGAGCCCCAGACCGTCTTCATGCGATCTTTGGCGCGGGAGATATACCCTTCATAGGTGTCGCAGATCGCCGTGATCTCGACATCGTTCGGAGCGGCCGTATGCATCCAGTCCAGGGACGCATATCCGCGGGTGCCGACGCCAATCCAGCCAATGTTGATCTTTTCATTGGCGGCGCGGCCAGAGACAACGGCCGGACCTGCGGCGATAGCAGCGGCCTTCAAAAAATCGCGACGATTGACTTCGTCGGCCATGGGACCTCCTGATTTTCGGTTGCGCTTCCATCATATCAAAGGGTCCGATTGCCGTTCTGCGAAGCCGCTCATAGATCCGCCGGCTTGGCCGATAAGGGAATTGTGCAACCAGCGAAAGCCGCACAATGGCTGGCCGTCCTCAGCCTCGGACTGGCGGCCTCCGCGGCGGAGATACCGTTGGCGGAACGCTTTTGGATCTCCGGACAAATCAACAGCATCACCCAGTTCCACCCCGCATTCCGCTCTCCGTATGCCGGGGAAAACAGTTTGCGGGGTTCCCCGGAACAGGCCACCTCCCGGGTCATGACCCTGTTCACCGGCTTTCGCGTGACAAAATTCACCGAACTTCTCCTGGACATCGAGTCCGCTGGCGGCACCGGCATCGGCAACGGTGTGGGTCTGGCCGGGTACACCAACCTGGATGTGATGCGGAATCCCGCTCTGGGCAGCAAACCGTACGCTGCGCGCTACATGGTGCGCCAGGTCGTCCCTCTGAGCCGGGAGATCAAGGAGACGACGGCCGGACCCCTCGGGTTTGCCCCCACACTCCCGGTCCGCCGCCTGGAATTGCGATTCGGTAAGCTGAGCACGCCCGATTTTTTCGATGTGAATTCCGTGGCCAGCGACAGTCACCTGCAGTTCATGAACTGGACGGTGGATAACAACGGCGCTTACGATTACGCCGCCAACCAGGGTTATACCTATGGCGCCCTCGTGGAATACTATGACCGGAACTGGGCCGTCCGCTTCATGGAAGCTACCATGCCTACCGTTGCCAATGGCCTGGAGTTGGACCTGGACCTCGACGAGGCCCGCGCGGAGAACCTGGAATGGGAACTGAATCGTGGTCTTCTGCCCGGACGGGACGGCGCCGTCCGCGTTCTGATGTTCGCCAATCACGCCATGATGGGCTCCTACCGCCAGGCCATCGACAACTTCCTTTCCGGCCGCACCCCGGACCGTCCCGACATCGCCGCCACCCGTCAGGACACCCGGGTGAAGTATGGATTCGGATTGAGCCTGGAGCAGCAGTTGACCACCCACTGCCGTCTGTTTGCCAGGGCCGGCTGGAATGAAGGACGCTACGAATCCTTTGCTTACACGGAGGTGAACCAAACTATAGCCGCTGGGGCGCAGTGGAGCGGCGCCGCCTGGCAGCGCCGCGCCGACAAAGTTGGGGTCGCCGCCGTCTGGAATGCCATTTCGGGCGATCACCGCCGATACCTGGAACTCGGCGGCAGCGGCTTGCTCCTGGGCGACGGCACGCTCAATTACGGTCGTGAGCAAATCGTGGAAGCTTATTACAACTGGAGCCTGGGACGGGGAATGTCGCTGGGATTCGACCTGCAGCGGATTGTCAATCCGGGGTATAACCGCGATCGCGGCCCCATTCTGGTTCCTTCTCTGCGCGCGCACATCGATATCGATCGCAACACTTTCGCCCGCCGCGCCCAGTGATTGAGACATCAGGCGAGCGGAGCGGAAGATTCTATCCTCACGCGGGATCGGGATTCCCGAGTCTTCGCCGATGCGCCTGAACCGGCCGCCGCCGGACGTGCGAAACTGAAGCCGTGACGCTGGCCGCCATTTCCGCAATTGTCCTTCTGGAGTCTTCCCTCTATGCCCAGGCTCCCACCGCCGAGGCACAAAAGCAGGCCATCGAGAATGTGCGCAAATCCGCCATCAGCTACTCCGCGGGGCTGCCCGATTTCCTCTGCGTCGAAACCGTGCGGCGCTATCGCAACTCCACCAGCGTCCCCGAGTGGACCCTCATGGACACCCTGACCGTCCAACTCTCTTACTACGATCATCGCGAGGAGTACAAACTGCTCCTCGTCAATGGCCAGAAGACCAAACTGCGCTACGACGAAGCCGGCGGGTCGGTCTCCCAGGGCGAATTCGGCAGCATGTTGCAGGAAGTCTTTACGCCTGCGGCCGAAGCCACGATTGCCTGGGACAGCACCAGCACCTTGCGTGGGCGCGAGGTCCAGGTGTTCCGCTACTCGGTCAGCGCGGAAAAAGCCAACTACCAGTTGAGTTTCAACTCCAACGACCGGCGCTACTCCGCCGTCGCCGGCCGCCATGGCCAGGTCTACGTCGCAGCCGGCAACCAGATCCTGCGCATCGCTTCGGAAGCGGACAACCTGCCTGACAGCTTCCCTATCTCCAAGCTCCATGCCACCCTGGACTACGACTTCACCGATATCGGCGGCCGTTCTTTCCTGGTGCCTCACTCCGCGCTGGTGGAAATGCAGGCGGGCGTTTTGGGCTCGAAAAATGAGATCGAGTTCCGCGATTACCGCAAGTTCTCGGCGGACGCCGGGATTCACTTTGACACCCAAATTAAGAAGTGAGCGGGCGCACGGAGATTGAGCATCGCCCTTTTACAGGGCTGCTATAATACCAGATAGATGGTTTTTGCCCCGCCCGCGCAAGCGGGCTGTCGAAGGAACGCTTCGTCCCCATCCAATCGAATTTCTTTGTCCCTGTTTTACCGGAGGTACCCAGCATCCACTCAATGAAAGCCAGCGTGCGTATTAACCGAGGCGTCGAAAGCCTGTTTGGCACCCGAGACGAAAATATCCGGTTGATCGAATCCGGCCTGTGCGTCCACACTCAACTGGTCGATAACAACCTGGAAATCGAAGGCGAAGCGGACAGAGTCTCCCGGGCGGAGAATATCCTGGAGGACTATAACACCCTGGTCCGTGAAGGTCACGTCTTCAACAACGGCGACCTGAACAGTTACCTGCGCGTAGTCACCAACGATCCCGAAGTGTCTCTGCGCGCACTGGTGAACAGCGGCAAGTCCCGCAATTTCGGCAAGAAGGTCCTGGCGCCGAAATCCGTCAATCAACGCCGCTACCTGGAAGCCATCGAGCGCAATGACATGGTGTTCGGCATCGGGCCCGCCGGAACCGGCAAAACCTACCTCGCTGTCGCCATGGCCATCAGCGCGCTCATCAATAAGCAGGTGGCCCGCATCATCCTCACGCGTCCCGCGGTGGAAGCCGGCGAGCGCCTCGGCTTTCTGCCCGGCACCTTGCAGGAAAAGGTGGATCCTTACCTCCGCCCGCTCTACGACGCGCTCTACGATATGCTCGATAACGAGCGCGTGGAGAAACTGCTGGAGCGCAATGTCATCGAAGTCGCGCCCATTGCCTTCATGCGCGGCCGTACCCTGAACGACAGCTTCATTATTCTGGACGAGGCCCAGAACAGCACCGCCGAGCAGATGAAAATGGTGCTCACGCGCCAGGGCTTCAATTCCAAAATGGTGGTGAACGGCGATATCACGCAGATCGATTTGCCCACCGGACGCCGCAGCGGTCTGATGGATGCCGTGGAAGTGCTCAAGGGCGTGGAAGGCATCAGCTTCGTGCAGTTCGATGAAAAAGACGTGGTGCGTCACAGCCTGGTGCAGCGCATCGTCAAAGCCTACGAGCGGTACAACGAGGCCACCGGCGCGGCCCGGCAGTTGACTCTGAAATTAAACGATCCGGAACCCGTGGCGGCGCCCGTTCCGGCGGCCTCGGAAACTGCTCCGCAGGCCTGAGCGGGCGCCATGTCCTCTCCCGAAGGCAGTACGGTCACATTTCGCCGCGTTCCAGCGAGTCTGCACCGCCGCACCATCGAAAACTTCGCGCGCAAGCTGGAAGCGGATGTCGCCCGCAACCGGCCGTTCGACGTCCTCATCACCGGCGATGCCGACCTGCGGCGCCTGAATCGCGATTTCCTGGGCCACGACTATGCCACCGACGTACTCTCCTTTCCACTCGCTGGATCCGGCTCCCTCGGCGACCTGGCCATCTCCCTGGCCCGCGCCCGCGCCCAAGCCCGCCAGTTCGGCCATTCCGTCGAGCAGGAAATCCAGATCCTGATGCTGCACGGCCTGCTTCACCTTTTAGGCTTCGATCACGAGACCGATAACGGACGCATGGCCCGCGCCGAAAAACGCTGGCGTACCCGCCTGGACCTGCCCGGCGGCCTCATCGAGCGGGCCCGGCCATGATGCTGGCCGTTATACTCGCGGCGCTGCTGGCCGTCCCTCTGCTGGGGCTCGCCACTTTTGTGCAGTTGCTCTACCTGGAAAGCCTCCGTCTGCGCACGCGCGACCTGCCCGCGCTCAAGTTCTTCAAGGACACCCTGGAAGACAAACTCGGCCTGAAGACCGAGGATGGCGCCGGAACGTTTTCCCTGATCAAGCACACCCTCATGGTGCTCATGGGCGTCTTCTACCTGGCCTGGATGGCCGACGGCAATCCGTGGAATGCCGCCAGTTTCTGGCAAGCCGTGCTGGCCGCCTGGCTCTCCATGGTCGCCATCTCCTACGCCCTGCCGCAGGTTCTGTATCGCCGCACTACCGGCCGCTGGCTTCTGCCGCTGGTTCCCCTGCTGCGCGGCCTGGCCCTGCTGGCCCGGCCGCTGGTGGCGACCTTGTCCTTTTTCCAGTCGCTCATCGACCTGGCAGACGACCAGGGGGACGCCGAAGAAGAGCCCACCAGCGCCGAGAACATCGAAGCCTTGATTTCCGCCGGCACTGAAGAAGGGCTCATCGAAGAGGAAGATCGCGAGTTGATCCAGGGCGTGGTCGAATTCGGCGACAAGGTGGTGCGGGAAGTCATGACGCCGCGGCCCAATATCGTCGCCATCTCCGTGGATGCCACCCTGGAAGAACTGCGCCAGACGGTCATTTCTGAACAGTACTCGCGCATCCCGGTCTTTGAAAGATCCATCGACCAGGTGCTGGGCTTTGTGCATGTCCGCGATATGTTCGAACTCGAAGAGGAAGAGCGCGCCAGCCGCACCGTCCGCGAACTGGTGCGTCCCATGCTGTTCGTCCCCGAGACTAAACCCGTCAACGATCTGATGCGCCAGATGCAGCAGGAGAATACCCACATGGTGATCGTCGTCGATGAGTACGGAAATACCGCCGGGTTGGCCACCATGGAAGATTTGCTGGAGGTCATCATCGGTGAAATTCGCGACGAGCACGAGCCTTCCAGCGATGTCACAGAGGACGGACAGGGCGGCTACATCGTCTCCGGCAATTTCGACCTGGATCGCGTCGCCGGCCTGGTCCGCAATTTCCACCGCGAAGAGGACATCGAATCCACCACCGTGGGCGGCCTGGTCAGCGAGTGGCTGGGACGCGTGCCAAAGGCCGGTGAATTCGTGGACCGCGACGGCGTCCGCATCGAAGTGCTGGCCAGCGATGAATTAAGAGTGGAGAAAGTGCGCATCGGTAAGTCGCAGACGGTTGCTCATGAGTGAAAAATTCAAGTCGGGATTCGTATCGCTGATCGGCCTGCCGAACGCCGGAAAATCGACGCTGCTCAATGCGCTGGTGGGCCAGAAGGTCGCCATTGTCGCGGATAAGCCGCAAACCACCCGCACCTCCGTTCAGGGCGTGGTCACCCTGCCGGACGCCCAGATTGTTTTTGTGGACACGCCCGGCATTCATAAGGCGGACACGCCGCTGAACAAACGGCTGATGCAGACCGTTCGCAATTCGCTGGAAGAGCGCGACCTGCTGTTGTTCGTTGCCGACGCCGCGCAGCCCTTCGGCGAACAGGACCGCCGCGCGCTGGACCTGGCCGGCAAGACCGGAACGCCCGTAGTCCTGGTGCTCAACAAGATCGACCTGGTGAAGGACAAGGCCAAACTCCTCCCCATCATCGAAGAGTACCAGCGTCACTTCACGTTCGCCGAGTATGTCCCCGTTTCCGCGGCGCGGAAGCATGGCCTGGATGACTTGCGGCGCGTGATTCTGTCGCATCTGCCGGAGGGCCCTGCCTACTTTCCCGAAGACTACATTACCGATCAGCCGGAGCGATTCCTTGCGGCCGAATTGATCCGCGAAAAAATTCTCCTGGCTACCCGGCAGGAAGTGCCGCATTCGGTCGCCGTGGCGGTGGACAAGTGGGAACAAACGCCCAATCTCACGCGCATCTTCGCCACCATCCGGGTGGAGCGGGACGGGCAGAAAGCCATCGTCATCGGCAGTAAGGGCGCCATGCTGAAAAGGATCGGTACCCTGGCGCGCCAGGAAATGGAACGCCTGTTCGGAATCCGGATCTATCTGGATCTGCATGTCCGCGTACAACCCGGTTGGCGCGAGAAGCCCGCCTTCCTCAATACTCTGGACTGGCGTACAATGGCCGAAGAAGATGAGTAATAAAATCAGCGCTCTTATCCTGGCATTGTTGCTGCTCGCAGGGGTGTGTTTTGCGGCGTCAAAACAAGTCTCTGACGATACCCTTGTCGATCAGGTCCGCCTCAAACTTTCCGGCGATCCCATCGCCAAGGGCGGGGCATTCACGGTGGACTGCAAGAATGGCGTGGTAACCATTGAGGGCAAGGCCGAAAACAGCCAGCAGAAGGATCGCGCCACGATGGTCACCAAGAAGGTGAAGGGCGTCAAGCAGGTGATCAACAACCTCACCATCGGCGATAGAAAATCGGGTAAATGAACCGGTCTTTCCGTCTCTGTTGCACCGCCATCGCGCTGGCCCTCCTGCTTGCCGCTCAGGAATATAAGCTGGACCGGGTCGAACTGGCGGCGCGCGGATTTACCTTCACCGAAGGCGCCGCATGGAACCCTAAAGAAGGCTACCTGATTTTCAGTGACACGCCGACAGACAGGCTCCTGAAGTGGGTTCCCGGACATGATGCGGAGGTTTACCGTACGGATGCCCACGGACCCTGCGGAAATGCATTCGACACCCAGGCACGCCTCTACACCTGCGAGACCCGCACCCGCCGCGTGACGCGCACGGATAAGAACGGCAAAATCGAAGTACTGGCAGCGGACTGGGAAGGCAAGAAGCTGAACGCTCCCGCCCACGTCGTGGTGAGCCGCAACGACCACGTGTACTTCACCGACCCCGCTTTCGGCTCCCAGAGCGACCGCCGCGAACTGGATTTCTACGGCGTCTATCACATTCCGCCGCGAGGTCCCATGAAACTGGTGGCCAAGCTCACCACCCGCCCTAACGGCATCGCGCTCTCGCCCAGCGGGAAGGTTCTCTACGTCAGCAATTCCGACGAGCACAACGTCCGCGCCTATGATCTGGATCGCAACGGCGATACCACGGGCGACCGGGTATTCATCTCCGGAATCGCGGCCGTGCCCGGCGCCATCACCGTGGATGAGAAAGGCTATTTGTTTATCGCCGCCAGAAGCGTATCCATCTACAGCCCGGACGGTAAGCCCCTTCCCGGCTTTCAGACCAAGGATTTCGTTTCCAGTTGCGCCTTCGGCGAGGCCGACATGAAGAGCCTCATGATTACGGCCCGCGGCAATCTCTACCGTGCCCGCTTCGAAGAAAAGGAAGCCAAGTGAGCAGTGGGACTGACGATCGCATCGCGCCGTCTGTCGTTCCCGCTAGCGCCGACGATCGCCGCTACCCCAGGCACCCGCTCGTAGGCGTAGGCGCCATCATGCTGCGCCGCGACCGCGTCCTGCTGGCGCAGCGCGGCAAGGAGCCGCTGAAGGGCTGGTGGTCCCTGCCCGGCGGCGCGCTCGAAACCGGCGAATCGCTGGCCGATGGAGTCCGCCGCGAAGTTCGCGAAGAGACCGGCCTTGAAATTGAACCCCTGGGCGTGCTGGAAATCTTCGAGCGCATCCTGCGCGACCAGGATGGCACGCCCGAATATCACTATGTCCTGATCGACTATGTGTGCCGCGTCACCGGGGGCACGCTCTTTCCGGGCGATGACGTGTGCGCGGTAGAATGGGTGCGCCGCGCCGACCTCCCCAACTTCCAGATCACCGAAGGAACTCTCGGCGTGATTGAAAAAGCCTTCCGCGACCGCCGACAATATAAATAACTTGAGAACCAGTGCCGAGGTTTTGGAATTCGAAGCGCTGCGGCGGCTGTTAGGCCGTTATGTTTCCAGCCCCGCGGGCCGCCGCGAGTTGGAAAAACTCGCGCCCCATACCGACGTGGCCAGGCTTACCGAAGACCTGGAAGAGGCCGGGGAAGCCGTGGAGTATCTGCGCCTGGCCACCCGTCCGCAGCCCGCCACGCGCGGCGCCGCCATCCGGGTCGAGTTCGGCGGCCTTCCCGATCTCGAAGCCGCCGTCAACAAACTCCACATCGAAGGCGCCAGCCTGGAGCCCAAGGAGATCTTCGACGTGTTCCAGCTTCTCGACCGCGCCGCCGACGCCAAAAGCGTCCTCACCGCCGCCGCCGGAGCGCTTCGCCCGCCTGGGCCGCCGCGCACAAACCATCGGCGATTTTCGCGGCCTGCTGCAGGACCTGGACGGCAAAATCCTGCCCGATGGCTCCGTTTCCGACCACGCCAGCGTGGCGCTGGCTCGCCTGCGCCGCGACATCGAGCGGCAGAAGAAAGCCATTCAGGATTCGCTCGAACGCTTCCTCCGCGCGCATCGCGAGGAAGGCGTGCTCCAGGAGGAGTTCGTCACCATTCGCAACGAGCGCTTCGTGGTCCCGGTAATCGCCGGGCAGCGCCGCAAGCTGGATGGCGTCATTCACGGCGCCAGTTCCAGCGGCCATACCCTGTTCGTCGAGCCGCTGGAAACCATCGACCTCAACAACGAACTGGTGCGCCTCACCGAAGAGGAGATGCGCGAAGTCCACCGCATCCTGGTGGAGATGACCGCGCGCCTGCGCGGTCATGCCGAATCCATCCGGCAGACCGTCGCCACCATGGCGGAGCTGGAACTGATCTTCGCCAAAGGCCGCTTCGCCGCGGAGTTCGATTGCGTCATCCCGCGTTTCGGCGCCGCCTGCTGCTGCGCGATGCGCGCCATCCGCTGCTGGAAGACGTGCTGCGCAAGCGCCGCAAGAGCGCCGTGCCGGTTGAGCCTGGAACTCACCAAGCGAACGCCGCACCCTGCTGATCAGCGGACCCAACACCGGCGGCAAGACAGTCACCCTGAAGACCGTCGGACTGCTCAGCCTGATGGCGCAATCGGGCCTGCCCGTGCCCGCTGCCGAAGCCGAGTTCCCGCTCTTCGAGCAGGTGCTGGCGGACATCGGCGACTACCAGTCCATCCAGGAAAACCTCAGCACGTTTTCCGCGCACGTATCCAACATCCGCGAGATGGCGCTGGACGTGACGCCCGCCTCGCTGGTGCTGCTGGACGAACTGGGCGCGGCCACCGATCCCGAAGAAGGCGGCGCACTCGGCGTGGCCATCGTGGAGCATTTCCGCGCAGCCGGCGCGTTCACGCTGGTTTCCACGCACCTCATGGCGCTCAAGATCTACGGCGCTTCCACCGAGGGCGTGGTCAACGGGTCCATGGGTTTCGATGAGGAGACCTTCGAGCCCACCTATCTTCTGCGCCTGGGCCTGCCCGGAAAATCGGCGGGCCTGGAAATCGCCACGCGGCTCGGCATGCCCGAAGACATCATGCGCCGCGCCCGCCACTCCATGAGCGATCGCGAGCGCGACGTCACGCGCTTCCTCAGCGAACTGCATCACCGCATCGAAGACGACCCAGGCGCTGGAGCAGAGCCTGCGCGAAAAGCTGGCGCGAGCTGGACCGGCGGGAAAAGGAAATCGCGCGCGAATGGGAGAAGCGCGAGACCGCCAAGCTGAAGGAACTGGAGCGCCGCACCGATGCCGGCCCTCGCCCACTTCGAAGAGCAGGCGCAGGAGACGCATCGGCGAGATCTCGCAGGGCGGCGACCGCCGCAAAGCCGATCAGGACGCCCAGCGCCGCGTCTCCAAAGCCAAGCGCGAGCTGCGCGAGGATTTTCAGACCACCGTGCTGGCCACCCAGGACGATTCGCGCCAGGATCGCATTCAACCCCTGCGCATCGAAGAGGGCGTGCGCGTCCGCCTCAAGGATGTCCGCGACCCCGCCCGCGTGCGCCGCGTGCTGGGCAACGGCCGCATCGAAGTGGAGGCCGGCTTCATGAAGATGCAGGTCTCGATCGACGACGTGATCGAGGTGCTGCCCGAAACCGGCGCGTCCAGGTCCGGCAAACTGCCCAAAAATGTCTCCTTCAGACCTGCGCCCGGAACTGGCGCCCGTGCACCAGGAGATCAACATCATCGGCCAGCCACGCCGAGGAAGCCCGCGACGAAGTGGACCAGTTCCTGGACCGCGCCGTGATGGCCACCGCCAGCCGCGTCCGCATCGTGCACGGCCACGGCATGGGCATTCTGCGCAAAGTGATTCAGGAAATGCTCGCCAAGCATCCGCACGTGGCGCGATACTATCCCGCGCCGCAGTCGGAAGGCGGCTCCGGAGCCACCATCGTGGAACTGCGCGAGTAGCTACAGCGCCTCCAGCACCGCCGCCGCATGGCCCGCGGCCTTCACCTTGCCGTAGATCTTTTCGATCCTGCCGTCCGCGCCGATCACGAAGGTGGTGCGCTCGATGCCCATCACCTTCTTGCCGTACATGTTCTTCTCTTTCCACACGCCGAAGGCGTGCGCCGCGGCCTTGTCCGGATCCGCCAGCAGGGTGAAGGGAAGATCGTACTTCTGCTTGAATTTCGCCTGCGCCGCGGGCTTGTCCGGAGACACCCCCACCACGGCCGCGCCCTTTTTGGCGAACTTCTTGATGTCGTCGCGGAACTCGCAGGCTTCCACGGTGCAGCCCGGCGTATCGGCCTTCGGGATAGAAGTACAGCACCACGCGCTTGCCCTTCAGATCGGAAAGCCGGAACGCCTCTCCGCTATCCGTATGCAATTCGAATATCGGGAGCCTGATCGCCTTCTTTCAACATGTGGTCACCCCAGCTTCTGCTTCAACAGTTCCGTCACTACCGCCACGTTGGCCTGGCCGCGCGTGGCCTTCATCGCCTGCCCCACCAGGAAGTTGATCACCGTGGTCTTGCCGCCTTTGTACTGCTCCACCTGCTTGGGATTGCCGGCGATCACGTCCGCGATGATCTTCTCCAGCGCGCCGGTGTCGCTGATCTGCTTCAGGCCTTCGCGTTCGATGATCACGCCGGCAGCATCGCCGGTGGCGAACATTTTCGGGAAAATCTCTTTGGCCAGCTTGCCGGAAAGTTCGCCCGCGGCAATCAGTTTCACCAGTTCGCCCAGGTGCTCGGGTCGGACCGGCGAGTCGGCGATCTCCTTGCCTTCGGCCTTGAGCGTGCCCATCAGGTCGCCCATCACCCAGTTGGCGGCGGTCTTGGCGTCGCCCGAAACGCGCGCCGCAGTCTCGAAATATTCGCTGGCGGCGCGTGTCTGCGTCAGCACCTCCGCATCGTATTCGCGCAGCCCCAGTTCTCGACGAAGCGGGCGCGTTTGCGGCGGGCAACTCCGGCATGGCCGCCTGCACGCCCGCCAGCCACTCCTCGCCGATGCGCAGCGGCACCAGGTCCGGCTCGGGGAAATAGCGATAATCGTGCGCGTCTTCCTTGCTGCGCATGCTGACGGTTTCGCCCAGGTCCGGATTGTACAGCCGCGTCTCCTGCACCACGCGGCCGCCGCTCTCGATCAGCGCCACCTGCCGCGCGATTTCGTAATCCAGCGCCTGCTTCAGGAAGCGGAACGAATTCAGGTTCTTCACCTCCGCCTTGGTGCCGAACTTCTCCGCGCCCTTCGAGCCGCACCGAAACATTGGCATCGCAGCGCAGATGGCCCTTCTCCATATCGCAGGTGGAGACTTCCATGAATTGCAGCACCTGCTTCAGCTCGGTGAGATACGCGTAGGCTTCGTCGGAGCTGCGCATGTCCGGCTCGCTGACGATTTCGATCAGCGGCGTGCCGCTGCGGTTCAGGTCCACATAGGAGTAGCGGTCCGAATCGCTGGAAGCCGTCGTGAATGCTCTTGCCGGCATCGTCTTCCATGTGGACGCGGGTGACGCCGATGCGCCGCGCCGCGCCGTCCACCACGATGTCCACGAAGCCGTGCTCCGCCAGCGGCTCGTCGTATTGCGAAATCTGGTAGCCCTTGGGCAGGTCGGGATAGAAGTAGTTCTTGCGGGCAAACCGCGAATGCGCCCGTACCTGGCAGTTCAGTGCGAGCGCCGCCCTGGATCGCCAGTTCCACCGCCGTCGCGGTTCAGCACCGGCAGCGCGCCCGGGATGCCCCAGGCAGACCGGGCAGACATTGGTATTCGGCGGCGCGCCGAAGCTGGTGGGGCAGCCGCAGAAGATCTTGGTGGCCGTGGCAAGCTGCACGTGCACTTCCAGCCCGATCACAGGTTCGTATCGCGAAATCACCTCGGCGGAGGGTGCGACGGAGGCGGATGAAGACATGGTGTCTTTCTATTATAGAGGCGCTAGCGTGATGGTTTCGCCCTCGCAGGGAACGCGGCATGTGCCTGCCGTGCACGCGCTGCGATGTTAATTAAGAAACGCAACCCCGATTAACCTTGCAGGTATCCCGGATTCGGCAGTCTCCACAATCCAGTCAGACCACGCGAGTGAGCGTTACGGATGTTCGGTCCAGGCCGGCGATTTGCGGCCTTCGCGAAGGCCTTTTGGTGCGAGTCGAGAAGTCCCGGTAAAGTTCGGGTGAGTGCAGAGAGCGGAACGCCGGCCATGCGGCAGTCTGGAGCCAACCGGTACGGACGCCCGACAAACGCCGTGGCTGGCGGGGCCAAATCCTCTAAAACCAGAACCCGCAATGTCTCCGGATCCAACACGAGGAACTCGACCCAACCTACATTCAAGCGTACTTTCGAATAAAAGAGCGTGATGCCCCAATGGTCCGGGTGCGCTTTGGAAAGGCACCTGATCGAAGCAGTGAGAAACTCACGGTAGCCTCGCTCCGCTCCCTTGGGCGTTCCCGCGAATATCCGCCGGATCACTTCACCGGCCACCCTTGGATCAGTTCTGTCGGCAGGGCTGAGCTGAGGCATCGCCTAGATCCACACCTTCTCGAACGGCACGCCCTTCTGGCACCACTCGCAGTGCGCGCTGTCCACCGCATAGTGCGCATCCAGCTTGGCCAGGTAATACAGAGGAAGATCGCCAAAATCCAACGTGCTGGGGTTGGGCTGGTAGACCACCACGGCCAGACCCACCACCTTGGCGCCGTAGCTTTCCAGCAGCAGCTTCAGTTCCGCCAGCTTGCTGCCGGTGCGCAGAATATCGTCCACCAGCACCACCTGTTCGCCCTTCAGCGGCTCCAGGAACTGGCGGAAATGCGTCCGTTCGTTATCGTGCTCCTTCTCCGACCAGTACACCTGCTTGGCGCGCAGCGCTTCGC
The DNA here is from genome assembly GCA_963835555.1 of uncultured Solibacteraceae bacterium. Lineage (GTDB taxonomy): Bacteria > Acidobacteriota > Terriglobia > Bryobacterales > Bryobacteraceae > Sulfopaludibacter. The sequence goes on from CAWIGC010000039.1 coordinate 504,644, forward strand.
ACACGCCGTACGCCACCGGCAGTCCCCCGGTCATTGGCACCACGATCGAAAGCTCGCTGGTGATCGCACGGATCTCCGGGTTCGCCCGCAACTGGCGGCTGAGCCCCACCGAGAGCATGCGCTGGCAGCGCGAGTAGCGCAGGGCCAGCGGCACCTGCAGATACTCGTTGGAGTGTAATCCGGATGGGTATTCGAAATGTCCGTCGCGCAAAGCGCCCGTCTCTCGCAACACGGCGACGACTTCTTCTTGAGTAGGTATCAGGTGCATTTTAGTTGGCTCCGTGGCCTGTGAGTACGCGCGGAATGGTTCGCAGCAGAATCTTCCAATCGAGCGCCAAAGACCAGTTATCGATGTACTGCATGTCCATCTTCATCCAGGTTTCAAAATCCACATTGTCGCGGCCCGAGACTGCCCAGATGCAGGTCAGGCCGGGCCGCATCCGCAGACGCCGCCGCTGCCAGCGCTGGTACTGGTCCACCTCGCTCGGCACCGCCGGACGCGGACCCACCAGAGACATATCGCCGCGCAGCACGTTCCATAACTGCGGCCACTCATCAATCGAAAATTTTCGCAGATAGCGGCCCAGCGGCGTGAGCCGCGGATCGTCCGGTATCTTGAATGCCGTTTCCCGCGTATTCAGATGCGCCAGGGAATCTTTTAACTCCTCGGCGTTTTCGCACATCGACCGGAATTTGTAGAACACGAATCGACGCCCGTTTAGCCCGCAGCGGATCTGGCGGAAAATGGCCGGCCCCGGCGAACTCAGCCGGATTGCCGCCCCGATCGCCGCCATGAACGGCGCCAGCACCACCAACCCGGCCGCCGCGATCACCACATCGGTGAGCCGCTTCACCAGCAACCGGATCTCGTCGTAAGGCGCAGCCGAAAAAGTGAGCAGCGGCGTGGCGCCGAACCGCTCCAGCGAAACCGTGCTATTCACGTGCGGAAAGAAATCCACAGCCACGCGCGTGCGCACGCCCTCTTCATCGCACAGCAGGAAGACTTCCTCCAACTCCGCCAGGCTTTCGCTGCCCACCGCAAAAATGATCTCGTCCACCACGTGCTGCCGCAGAATGGCCGGCAGATCGCTCACCGGAAGCACCTTGTGTACCGCGCCCAGCGCGATCTCCGGCGGATAACCCTCGGCCCGCTCGCTCAGGAATCCGCGCAGTTTGACGCCATAGTTGCCGGATGCCTCCAGGTCGCGCCCCATGCGCCGCGCCCGCTCGCCGGTGCCCACCACCATCACATAATGGGGAGCCGCGAATTCGCGCCGGATCACCCCCACTACACGTCCCGCCGTGAGCCGGAACAACACCAGCAGAATCCACGCCAGGCTGGCGAAGAACAGCACGAAGAAGCGGCTCAGGTCGAACCGCATCGAGTATTCGAAAATCACCAGGCCCAGCGCGCCGTACACGCATTGCCGCGCCGTGTCCCGCAGAATCACCACGGGGTGCGCGGAATCCAGCCGGTCATACACTTCCAGCCAGATGCCCAGCAGTACCCAACCCAACAGAGTCACGCCCAACAGCAGCGCCTTCCGTTCCAGTGTCAGGTAAAAGAGGAAGTGCAGCGGCAGAACGGCACGCGTCCGGTAAGCCGTCTCGAACGCCAAGGTGACCAGGATGATGTCAGATACCCCAAACAAAACACGGGCTTTACGCTGGCGGCTGAACATCCGTGCTCAGGATAGCATGTGGCGCACGCGGCGTTTATAGCACCAGTCGTTCATCGCCCTCGCGCCGGGTCACGTGCTCACGGTCCAGGAATTCCAGCAGGGGGATGGCATACTTTCGCGAAATGCCCGTCCACTCTTTGAAGGCGCCCACCTGAAAGCGCGTACCCCGCCGCAGCGCCAGCATCCGGCGCAGTTCGTCCAGCGCCGTTCGGTGAAACACCAGTTCTTCGTTGACGCGAATCAGTTGCTTTTCGCGCAGCAGAATCTCCAGCAGCGAGCGGGCGCGCTTCGGCTCGACCCCCGATTTCGCCAGCACCTCCGCCATCGCCGGCGCCGCCAGTCCGGCCTGCTCGAAAGCGCGTTCAATGGAGCCGCGCGCCTCCTCCTCATCCTGCCGCAGCACCAGGGTGTGGCCGCGCGACCGCACCGTTTCGCCCTCCACCACCAAATCCTTCGCGCCGGCGAGCAGCGCGTCCAGCAGGAACAGCGGGGCCCCGGCCAACTCGCGACTGCGCAGATCCTGTCTGGCCATTCCCGGCAGCAGCGGATTGGCGCGATGAAACTCCTTGACGGCGCGCACCAGCCGGTCCCGCGAGGATTGGAACCACGCGCGGTCCACATACCACGGCTGCGGCTGCTGGATGGCGACCAGCGGCGCCTGCGCGGCCGCGGCGGCGATTTCGCGCGGCAGCCGTCCCGTGCGCGCTACCAGTTCCGCCATCCCCATACCGAACTCCGCCTCGCGCACCAGCAGGCCCACCCCGAGACTCTCCAGACGCCCCGCCACATCATCCGTTTTGCGATAGCGCCGCTCGCCGATATCGACCACCACGCCGCCGCCAATCGTCACCACTGGCGAAAACATGCGGATGATGAACCGGTCGCCGGGCAGCAGCAGCGCCGGCTCGCGCAGCACCACGCGGACGTACGCCGCAGTGCCCGGCGCCATCGTCGCCGCTCCGCCGAAGAGCCGGACCTCGGCTTCGATTTCGGCGGTTCCGGAATGAAAATGCACCGGCGCGCGATGTTTCAACGCTTTGGCGGAACCCAGCAACTCCAGGCGGCAGTCCAGGTGCTGAACCGGTTGAAAAACGCCTGGCTCGCTCAGCACATCGCCGCGCTTCAGATCGGCCGCTTCGATATCGGCCAGATTCAACGCCGTGCGTTGGCCGGCCACCGCACGCTCGGCTTTCGACCCGTGCACCTCGACGCCGCGCACGCGCAGCCGGCGGCCGGCGGGATACACTTCCACTTCGCGTTCTTTCTCCACCGAACCGGAAATCAGCGTCCCCGTCGCCACTGTGCCGAAGCCCTTGACGGAGAAGACCCGGTCGATGGGCAGGCGAAAATGGCCGCCCGCGTTCTTCTCCGGCGACCGCGGCAGCCGCGCGCGCCAGCTCCTTGCGCAACTCCTCCAGCCCCGCGCCGGTCACGGAACTGACCGGCACCATGGGCGCGCCTTCCAGAAAGGAGCCCGCCACCAGTTCCTCCACTTCCAGCCGCACCAGTTCCACCAGGTCCGCATCCACCAGGTCCGCTTTGGTGAGCGCGATGACGCCCGCGCGGAATCCCCAGCAGGCGGCAGATGTCGAAATGCTCGCGCGTCTGCGGCTTGATGGATTCATCGGCGGCGATCACGAACAGCACCAGGTCGATGCCGCCCACGCCTGCCAGCATGTTCTTGACGAAGCGCTCGTGCCCGGGCACGTCGACGAAGCCCAGCCGCACGGCCGGAGTCAGCTTGCAGATGCGCGAAGCCCAGATCGATGGTGATGCCGCGGCGCTTCTCTTCCTCCAGGCGGTCGGCGTCGATGCCGGTGAGCGCTTTGACCAGCGCGGTCTTGCCGTGATCGATGTGGCCGGCGGTGCCGACAATGATGTGCTTCATAGACCCGACAGCTATCGCTACAGCTTCGCCGCTTGTTACATTGAGTACGTGCTCGCCGTTCTTTTTCTGGTGCTGGTGGTTGCTTCTCTGGTGTACTGTGTCCTGACCGTCATCGCCGCCCTGCGCTACCGGGCGGTCGTGCCGCCGCCACTGCGCGGAGCGCCGCCGGTGAGCGTACTCAAACCGCTGGCGGGAATCGACGACGGGCTGGAAGACAATCTGCGCACCTTTTTCGAGCAGCAGTATGACCGCTTCGAACTCCTGTTCGCCGTGCGCAGCCCCCAGGACCCGGCCGTTCCCGTCGTGGATCGCCTGCGCTCCCAGTACCCCGCGGTGCCGTCGCAAATTATTGATCACCGGGAACCGCCGTACCCCAACGCCAAGGTCTTCAGCCTGGACTGCATGCTCGCCGCCGCCCGGTACGATCTGATTGTCATGGCCGATAGCGATGTGCGCGTCGACTCCGGACATGTTGTCCACATCTGGCCGCGGAGTTTCAGGACAAGCGCATCGGCCTGATCACCTGTCCCTATCGCGCGGTCCCCGGCGACAGTTTCTGGACCACCCTGGAAGCCATTGGCATCAACACGGAATTCATCGAGCGGCGTGCTGGTGGCGCGACTGCTGGATGGAATGAAATTCGCTCTCGGTCCAACCATCGCGGCGCGCCGCGAGACGCTCGATGGCATCGGCGGATTCAACGCGGTCAAGGATTTTCTGGCCGAAGATTACGTCATGGGCAAGCTCGTAGCCAGTGGCGGTTACAGCGTGATTTTATCGTCGTACGTGATCGAGCATCGCATCGGCTCGCAGAAACTGGCAGCCAACCTGAAGCACCGCCTGCGCTGGAACCGCAGCACGCGCCGGTCGCGGCCCCTCGGGTATGCCGGCCAACTGTTCACCCATCCTCTTCCGCTGGCGCTGCTCCTGCTGGCCGTGAAGCCTTCGTGGTGGCCGTTGCTGCCGGTCGCGGCCCTGTTCCGCGCCGCCGCCGGATGGGCCACTGCCGGCCGGGCCTTGCGCGATCCCCTGGCTCGCCGCCTGTGGTGGCTGGCGCCTTTGCAGGATATGGCCAGCTTCCTCGTATGGATCGGCGGATTTTTCGGAAACACCATCTTGTGGCGTGGCCGGCGGTACTACGTGCTCCCGGACGGGCGATTTGAGCTCGTCCCGTAGCACTCCTCCCGTCATGTACAAAATCGTAGTAACATATCACACATAAGTTAGCGCCATTAATATCAATGCCTCGGACCTCTGCCCCCCAAGCCGGGGGTGTGTCATCGCTACAGGCCCGTCATACGGCCGGCTATGTCGCTCCGTTTCTGACCTTTATTGCTGTCATAGCAATAGAGCGCTGGTTTCACTTGCCGCTTGTCTGGTCATACGCCTTGCGACTGATGCTGGTGTCTGTTTTACTCTTGCTGGTTTCGCGGCCATATCTATCGATCCGCCCCAGCGCGCCCGCCCGTAGCATCATCGTTGGCATCGCTGTATTCCTGATCTGGGTCGGTCCCGATCTTCTGTTCGGTTACCGGCATTTCTGGCTGTTTGAAAATCTCCTGACAGGGGCGGCCGTGACGTCCGTCTCTCCCGAACTGAGAACCAACCTGCCTTTTCTCGCCTTGCGGGTCCTGGGCACGAGCATCCTGGTACCCGTGGTGGAAGAGCTGTTCTGGCGCGGCTGGCTGATGCGATGGCTGATCGACCAGGACTTCTTCAGTGTCCCTATCGGCACGTACGCACCCTCCGCGTTCTGGATTGTGGCGGTGCTCTTCGCTTCCGAACACGGATCCTTTTGGGAAGTCGGCCTGGCCGCCGGCATCATTTACAACTGGTGGCTCATCCGCACCAAGAATCTCGCCGACTGCATCCTGGCCCATTTGGTAACGAATGCAATATTAGCGGCTTACGTGATCGCCGCGGGCCAGTGGCAATACTGGCTATAACCCGGCGGCCACCCGCCACGTCCAACATATTGACAGGTGTTCAGAAGATTTCCTTCTCCCTGTCTCGAAGCTCCGGGTCAGCGGCGAGTCGGGCCCCGCGATCCGGAGCTTTTTTTTGCTTCAATAGAAATGACGAATGATTCAACTCACCGGGGCAGGTAAACGGTATGGCCCCAAAATCCTTTTTGAAGCTGTCGATTGGCTGGTCACCTCCAACGAACGCGTCGGCATCGTAGGCGCCAATGGCACCGGAAAATCCTCGCTGCTCAAGGTCCTGGGCGGAATGGAAGGCCTCGATTCGGGCGCCATCTCCACGCAGAAAGCTGTCACCATCGGGTACCTTCCCCAGGAAGGGCTTTCGCTCTCCGGCCGCTCGGTATTCGCCGAGTGCATGACGGTGTTCGCCGGCCTGCGCGCCCTGGAGTCCGAGCAGGAAGATCTGGCCCGCCGCATGGCGGAACTCGACCCCGGTAGCGCCGAATACACCCAGGTGGCGGACCGCTTTCATTTCGCCGAAAGCGAGTTTCGCGCCCGCGACGGGTTCGCCATCGAAGCGCAGGTGGGCGCCGTGATTGTCGGGCCTGGGATTCCCCCAGCACGAATGGAAAAAACACACCGAGGAGTTCTCAGGCGGCTGGCAGATGCGCATCGCGCTGGCCAAACTGCTGCTCGAAAAGCCTAACCTGCTCCTGCTGGACGAACCCACCAACCACCTCGACCTGGAAGCTCGCAACTGGCTGGAAGACTACCTTAGCTCCTACCCCAACGCCTTCGTTCTGGTTTCCCACGACCGCTACTTCCTCGATGTCACCGTCCGCAAAATCGCCGAGCTATGGAACAAGGGCCTGCACTTCTATACCGGCGGCTTCACCCGCTACGATCAACAGAAAACCGAGCGGCGTGCTCAATTACAGGCGGCATACGAGAACCAGCAGGACAAGATCCGGCAGCTCGAAGCTTTCATCAGTCGCTTCCGCTACCAGGCCACCAAAGCCAAGCAGGTGCAAAGCCGCATCAAGGAACTCGATCGAATCGAAAGAATCGAAATTCCGCCGGAAGAGAAAACCATCCACTTCAGCTTCCCCCAACCCAAACCCAGCGGCCGGATTGTGGCGGAGTTTCAGAAGGTGGCCAAAAGCTATGGCGACCACCTGGTGTTCTCGGATGTCGATTTCATCATCGAGCGCGGCGACCGGGTGGCGCTGGTCGGCGTCAATGGCGCCGGAAAGTCCACACTGATCAAAATCCTGGCCGGCGCGGAGCCGGTGACCGCGGGCGAGTACATCCTCGGTCACAACGCCCAGCCGGACTACTTCGCCCAGGACCAGTACAAAGAACTCGACCAGTCCGCCCGCATGATTGACGATCTGAGCACCGTCGCGCCCCGTGCCGGGAATACCGAACTGCGCAGCATTCTGGGCTGTTTCCTCTTTTCCGAGGACGATGTGTTCAAGCAGATCGGGGTTCTCAGCGGCGGAGAGCGCAACCGCTACGCTCTGGCGCGCATGCTCATGGTGCCATCCAATTTCATGCTCCTGGACGAGCCCACCAACCACCTGGATATGCGCGCCAAAGACGTGCTGCTCAATGCCTTACAGGACTACAACGGCACCGTGGTGTTCGTTTCCCACGACCGGTATTTCATCGATAAGCTGGCCACCCGCATCATCGAAGTGGACGGTGGCAAGGTCCAGGTCTATCCCGGCAACTATGAGGACTACCAGTGGCGCAAACAGGGTGGCGGCCAGCCGCCAGTAAGCGACGAACCCTCGACGGCGGCAGTCGAAGAAACCGTCGCCGCGCCCGCTGCAGCCGAGTTGGTCAAGTCCTCAGAGCGCCGCCTCAACCCCATCAAACTCCGCCAGATGAAGGAACGGAGGCATGAAATCGAAGAGGAGGTCACCCGTTTGGAGACGGAAATTGCCGGCTACGAGTCCTCCCTTGCCCATTTCGTCAGTGTCGATGAAACCCAGCGCGTCAACGAACTGCTCACCGCCAGACGAACCGATCTCGAATCGCTCTTGTTGGAGTGGGAAGAAGTGGCGCAGTCGATCGAAGCTAATTCCTGAAGAACGCGCTTATTCCTGAGCCGGCATCTGCTGCTCGATGTCTTTCCAGGCACTGATCTTAAGCCGCCGGCAGACCCAGCACAGCGGCTCTTCCTCCGCGCCCGATGCATCCGCTCCGCAAACGGAACAGCGAGTCGGTTTTTTCAGCAGATCCGCGGAGACAGACCGCTTCGCCTGCTCCAGCAGTTCTGCGGGAATCACCGGCTCGATTTTTCCTTGCGGCTTGCGTTTCATTTCATTCACCCAGCCTGCCTCCACTATCGCAGATACCTATCGCCGGTTACAAGTCATACTACGGTTAAATCCGTACTATGCCGCTTCGGGAATCTGGATGACTACCGCCACATCCAGGGAAGAACCGCACCGCGGGCATTTCTGTCCGGCTGCCACGCGGGCGTACTTGCCCCGCAGATCGATATCGGCCGGCACCGTATGGGTGCAAATCGGGCAATGTGCTTCGCCCATGACGTGATTTTGATTGGTCGTCTTCATAAATCTCGCTCCACTTCCTCGGACGCGGTTTTGATAGCACGGGTTGTGCCAAAATCGTAAAACTTCTTAAAGATTTCGGCCGGCCAACAAAAGGACCCGGGCTCCTCGTCCCCGTACCCGGTGCTACTCTGTAATCTATGACTCAGCCGGCGCCTCCTCGGATTCAACTCGTGAATACACCCGACTACCGTGAGGGTTATGCCAACAGCGTCCAGGTGCGAGTCAATCTCTGGGACTTCTTTCTCATGTTCGGCCGGATCAATCAGACCGCCCCGGACAACGTGTCGATCCAGAATTTTCAGGGCATCTATGTCAGCCCGCAGCAGGCCAAGGCCCTGCTCAATGTCCTCCAGCAGAACGTCAGCCAGTACGAAAGCGCGTTCGGCGAGATCAAGTTGGAACCGCAAGCCGGCGGCGCCGGAATCGTTCAGTAGCCGCCCATGCAGAGGGATGGGCCGCCGCAACGCCGGGTCCACGGCCGGACCTACGCGTTCTTTCTGCTGCTGTTCGCGCTCCTGCTGTTTCTCAGCCATCTCCCCCTGCTGGGGCTCAACTATTTCTGGGACGAACTCGAGCAGACCATCCCCTCCGCCCTGGATATCTACCATAGCGGCGCATTGATTCCCTATTCCGCCGCGCCCATCATTCATCCACCCGGCGTGCTTGTATACCTCGCCGGTTTCTGGAAACTGGCGGGCTACCATCCCTCATCCACGCGCTCCGCCATGCTGCTGCTGGCTTCCTTCGGCGTGCTGGCGGCATTCCTGCTGGCCATCGAACTGTCCAGGGAAGCGCCTCGCGGGGCGCCGGCCTTTCTGGCGGCCGGCCTGCTTTGCTGCTCGCCCATATTCTTCGCGCAATCCCTGATGGCCAACCTGGATGCGCCCGCCATGGTCTTCACCGCGCTGGCGCTGCTGCTGTTCCTGCAGGACCGCATTCGCGCCTGTGCCGCCATCTGCGTGGTTCTGGTGCTGGTGAAGGAAACCGGTCTCCTGGTTCCACTGGTGTTCTCCGTATGGCTGCTGTGGGAGCGGCGATGGCGCGATGCCCTCTGGTTCACCGCCCCGGCCGTGGCGCTCGCCGCCTGGCTGGCGGCTCTCTTTCATGCCACCGGATACTGGACGGGCACTCCCGGATTCGAACAGTACAACCTGTTTTTCCCGCTCCATCCGGTACGCCTGACCGTGGCCTTGATCCGCCGGTTCTATTCCCTGTTCTTCGCCAGCTTTCAGTGGATTGGCGCCTTTGCCATTGCCTTCGCCTGGCGCACCTCGCGACTGTTTCGCACTCGTTCCTGGAAAATCGCCTGGGCGCTGGCGGGCGCCCATGTGTTGCTGGTCACCTTGTTAGGCGGCGCCGTCCTCACGCGCTACCTGCTGCCCATTATGCCGGTTGTGTATGCGGCCATGGCCCTGGGACTGGCCACGTTCCCCAAGCGCCCTCAGCGTATCTGCGCCGCAGTGCTCTTAGTCGGTCTCGCCGCCAGCAATTTCATCAATCCGCCCTATCAGTTTCCTTACGAAGACAACCTCGCGTTCGCGGATTTCGTGCAGTTGCAAACCAGCGGCGCGGCATTGCTGGACCGCTGGTACGGCGATGCCCGCGTCACCACCGCCTGGCCTCTTACCCGCGAGTTGAGCCGGCCCGAACTCGGGTTCGTCAGCCGTAAGATCGAGGTGCGCACTCTGAGAAACCTCACGCCCCAGACCCTCCAGCCGGTCGATTGGAACAATGTGGATGTCTTCGTGGGATTCTCGCGCACCTGGGATCCCGAGTTCAGCCTCAATCACTTCGGGCCGGTACGCCGTTTCTGGCAGCGCTTTTACGGCTTCTCTCCCAATACCACCAGGGAAGATCTCCGGGCGCGTGTGCCTTTCCCCCTGGCCGCGCACTTCGAACGAAGAGGCCAATGGCTGGACATTTACGTGAATCCGCGGACGCCGCTTTCCTCTCCCGCCGTGCGCGCCATGCGTTAGCCCGCGCGCAACGGCTGCATTCCGCTGCGGCACAGAAACTCGAACAGCAGAATCATCTTGTGCTCCTGATCCGACGAAACATCGCTGCTGCCCTGCCGTACCTGCCGCAACTCGCCGGCCCGCGTAGACTCCAAAATACAAGAGCCCAGGTAATCCGCGATGAACTCGAGTTCGTCGCAGGATAATCCCCCGAGAAAGTCGCGGGTCTGCGATTGCTTTTTCCTGTCAACACACGAGGCCAGAGCGGCTACGAGAGCGGGTCGCACAGTGGATCTCTCCTGTCGGGTGATGAACCATACTGTAATACGAATCTGAGCCGTATTATTGCGAAAACGCAACCCGTGTGCAAGGGGGGACAAGGGGGGAGAAAAATCCGTCAGCCTGAAACTGACGGATTTCCCGATACTACGGCTCGATACTACGGCTGAGGATTGTGTCCGCCGCCCGCACCCTGCGTCCGGGGCTGCTCCTGCTGGCCTGAACCGGCCTTCGCTCTGACGGCGGCACAGGTTTGACGGTGCTTTTCAAGATCGTTGCGGTTGGTGAACTGCTGACCGCATCCGTCACATTTCAACTCGTTTTGATTCTGCACGTGGAATCTCCTTTCCTTAGGCAGTTGGAGTGGCGGCTCTTGCTGCTATTGGTCCAGCAATTCCCAGGCCGGATCCGGCAACCCACTGAAGGAAAGGAGTTTGGCGGGCACGCACGGGTTCCTGACTACACCGGTGCCCGGCCGTATGGAAAAAAGTTCAAAGCGCGAAGTGGCCTGAACCCTGCCCTTTGAATCGCGGCTCCTGCCGTTCGCGCCGCAACTCCAGCACCAGGTGCATCACCAACCGTTCGATGGCATCCCGGATCTCGCAATGTTCGTCGTAGTTCATCGCAACCGGGTCGGCCACATCCCATTCCCGCATCTGCGCTCCCGGCAGTGAAGGCAGTAACGTACCGCTCATATTCACCACCAGGTCGAATTGCGAACGCCCCAACTGCCGGATGCTTTTGGGAAAGTGGTCGCGCAGGTCGATATTTCTCTCCAGCATTGCGCGCATGGTATCCGGCGCCACGGTAAAAGCCGGACTGAGGCCGGCGCTGGCGGGGATCAGCACATCCTGCCCATACATCCTGGCGAAGGCTTCCGCCATCTGGCTGCGGCACGAATTGCCGATACAAACGAAAAGTACGCGTTTCTTTGCGATGGTTTCTGCCGGCTTCACAGCTTCTCCAGAAACAGTGCGTGTACCCGCGAATCGCCGGTCAGTTCGGGATGGAATGTCGCCACCAGGTGGCGCCCCTGCTCCACCAGCACGGGATCGCCTTTGTAGCGCGCCAGCACTTTGCTATCCTTACCCGCATCCCGAATAATGGGCGCCCGGATGAACACCGCTTCCAGTTTGCCGGGTGCGGTCCGTTGTTCGAACTCCGGCTCCGGCTCGATCTCCGCCACGCGGCTGTCGATCTGCCGCCCATAGGCGTTGCGCTCCACCGCGATGTCCATCAGTCCCAGGCTCTCCTGTGCGGGACTGCACACTTTCGTGGCCATCAGGATGGCGCCCGCGCAGGTGCCGAATACCGGTTTATGACGGCCGAACTCCGCCAGCGGTTCCATGCAGCCCCTCGTAGCGCAGCAGCTTGAGCATGGTGGTGCTCTCGCCGCCCGGAATAATCAGCCCGTCGATCTCACCGAACTGCTCCCGCTGCCGGACAAATACCGGCTCGGCGCCGGCCCGTTCCAGCGCCGCGCCGTGCGCCGCGAAATCGCCCTGCAGCGAGAGCACCCCGACCCGTTTCATCTACCAGCCTCGCGTCTGCATCAGCTCGGATTCCGGCAGCTTGGAAATGTCCAGCCCCGGCATGGCTTCGCCCAGCGACCGGCTGGCTTCCAGCAGCTTCTCCGGATTGTTGAAGTTCTTCGCCGCTTTGCACGATGGCCTTGGCGCGCGCCGCCGGGTCGGACGACTTGAAAATGCCCGAACCCACGAACACCGCCTCCGCGCCCAGTTGCATCACCAGCGCCGCATCCGCCGGCGTGGCAATTCCGCCCGCCGAGAAGTTCGGGCACCGGCAGCTTGCCGTTCTGCGCCACCCATTCCACCAGTTCCAGCGGCGCCTGCAGAGTCTTCGCCTGGTGCACCAGCTCTTCCTTGCCCAGCACCGTGAGCTGCTTCATCTCTTTCACGATGGTGCGGATGTGCCGCACCGCTTCCACGATGTTGCCTGAACCGGCCTCGCCCTTGGTGCGGATCATGGCCGCGCCTTCGGCAATGCGCCGCAGCGCCTCGCCCAGGTTGCGCGCGCCGCACACGAACGGCACTTTGAAATCGCTCTTATCGATGTGGTGCTCTTCATCGGCCGGCGTCAGCACTTCGCTCTCGTCGATGTAGTCCACGCCCAGCGCTTCCAGAATGCGCGCTTCCATGAAGTGCCCGATGCGCGCCTTGGCCATCACCGGGATGTTGACCGTCTCCATGATCTTCTCGATGATCCCGATATTGGCCATGCGCGCCACGCCGCCCTCTTTGCGGATGTCGGACGGCACGCGCTCCAGCGCCATCACCGCGGAAGCGCCGGCGTCCTCGGCGATCTTGGCCTGCTCGGCGTTGGTGACGTCCATGATGACGCCGCCCTTCAACATCTCCGCCAGGCCCACTTTCAATCGAAACTGCTCGCTCGTAAACTGAAACATGCTCCTCTCTTGCTCACTCGGCTCCTAAACCATCGCCGGCGCGGGTTCGTAACTCCGTGCTGCCTTCCCCCGCCACCGCAAATACCGTCCCAAAATCGCCAGCCCTTCCCGGATCTGCTCCGGGGTCAGCCCGGCAAAACTCAACCGCAAACTCCCGGGCTCCAGCCGCGATACCGCGAAATACCGCCCCGGCAGATACGCCACGCCCTCCTTCTGCGCGCGCGCCAGCAATTCGCCCGCGTCCAGCGGCTCCGGCAGCCGCACCCACACATTCATGCCGCCTTGCGGGCGCGTCCACCGCGTGCCCGCCGGCAAATAGCGGCCGCAGGCATCCAGCGTGGCCGCCAGCCGCTCGGCGCCGGCCTCCAGCACGCGCTCGCCGGTGCGCTTCCAGCCGGCCCGATTCGGCGAAATCCAGCAGCACCGCCTGCGAAAGCTGGTCGGTGTGCAGGTCCGCCGATTCCTTGGCGTGCCGCAGCCGGTCGATCAGCGGCCGCGGCCCCACAGCCCAACCCACCCGCAACCCCGGAAAGCTCACTTTCGAAAAACTGCGCAGCAGCACCGTGCCGCCATGCTCGTCCAGTTGTTTGAGCGCCGGCAGCGCTTCGCCGCGATAGCGCAATTCGCCGTAGGCGTCGTTCTCGATCACCGGAACCCCCGCGGCGCGCGCCGCATCCAGCAGAGCCCGCCGCGCAGCCAGCGGCAGCGTGGCGCCCGTAGGATTCTGGAAATTCGAAGTCACCACCAGGAAGCGCGGCCGCTCCCGCTCCAGGACGCGCTCCAGTTGCGCCACATCCATCCCGTCGGCGCCCACCGGAATCCCCACCAACTGCGCGCCCATCCCGGTCAGCAGGTTCTTCAAACCCGGTATAGATCGGATCTTCCACCGCCACCGTATCGCCGGGCCGCAGCAGCACCCGGCCAATCAGGTCCAGCGCCTGCTGGCAGCCGTTGGTGATCAGCAGGTCGTCGCCAGGCGCCGCCGCGCCTTGCCGCCGCGCGTCCTCCATCAGGTACCGGCGCAGCGGTTCGTAGCCGCTCGGCGAGCCCAGTTGCAGAATGTCGGCCAGGTCGCTGCGCGTCAGTACCGCCGCGCAACTGGCGCGAAACTCGTCCAGCGGAAATAGTGCGCGCGAGGGGCGCGACATGGCAAAGCTGATCCCCGCCCGCCCGGCAGCCGGGGAGTACGCCGCCTTTCCCCCCTCGCCGCGCTCCAGCAGGCTGTTCCAGTCCACACCCGCCGCTTCGGGCGGTTCCCCGGTGACGAAACTACCCCGCCCCACCTGGCCCGTAATCAGGCCTTCCGATTCCAGCAGCTCATAGGCTGCCGAAATGGTAGTCCGATTCAGTCCAAGTTGGCCAGCCAATTCGCGAGTGGCTGGCAACCGCTCGCCGCGCGGCCATGTCCCAGATCGGATATTTGCCGCCATCTGCTCAAATAATTGGCGATAGAGCGGGACATCCGAATCCTGCCGGAGATTGGGGAAAAACTCCATCTCATCCAAACCATACCATAATGGACTGGTCTGGCTCCAGCGTCCACTCGAAAATTATCGCCCCAGCGCCCCCGGCGCATGGATCACATGCGGCGCAGGCGGGCGCTGCAATCGCTTAATCTCGATCAGCAAACCGATATCCGCAAGAATCCCCGCCAGGACAATCACAACCAAAAGCCATGGACGGCGCTGGAAAAGCCCACCGGGACGCTCTTTCCAGCCGCGCTTAGGAGACGGTACCGACATACACGTGCTAACGCCGCATTACCCTTATTCTTTGTCTGATACAATCCTAATTCTATGCGCTTGCCTCTCCGGCTGGTAGCGCTCGTTTGCGGGCTATCCATTCTGGCACTGCCTGCCCAAAAGAAAAAGAAGGAAGAAGAGACCCAAACTCTCCAACTGCCCAAGGAACTCCCCACTTCCGTGACCGGAGAGACCCGGCGCCTCGCGTTCTACGTCACGCCGCTCACCAACAAAGGCCTGCTCTCTTCGCAGATTCGCGATTCCCTGAAAGCCTTATCCCACGCGGCCGGCAGCGATACCGTATTGAAAATCCGGGCCTTCGTGGCCGGATCCGGCGATGTGCGGCGAGTGCGCGACCTGGTCAGCGAGGTCTTCACGGACCGGCGGCTGCCACTGCCCGTGCTGAGCCTGGTCCGCTCCGGCGGTCTGCCCCTGGAAGGCGCCCAGGTGGTGCTCGAAGCCATCGCTCAGACCAGGAAAGAGGTCAATCCCAACGGCCTGGCATTTCTTTCCGGCCAGGCGGTCAGCACTCCCAATCCGGCGGACCCGGTGGCGCCCTTGATGGCCCAGTCCCTTTCCGCCCTGCGCGGGGAAGTCAAAGCCGCCGGCGCCGAACCCGCCGACGTGCTCCGCGTCACCTGCTTTCTCAGTTCCCTGGAAGGCCTGGCGCCCGGCCGTCAATTAGTGGAAACCGAATATCCGCGAGCCGCCCGTGATTTCGTGCAGACCCAGCGCGCCCCGGGCCGCGCCGTGGCGGCCTGCGAAGGCGTGGCGCGACTCCGCTCCGCTCCCGCTTCACAATTGAGTTTTGCCCCGGGACAGGACGTGCCAGGCGAACCGGGCCAGTCTCCCGTGGCGCTGGTCGGCGCCCGTCAAGTCGTCCTTACCGGCACCCAGATCTCCTTCGGCTACCAGGAACAGGATTCGCGCCTGGCCTTCGACCGTCTGAAGAAGGAGTTGGACCAGTCCGGCGTCTCCCTGCGGGACGTTGCTTTTGCCCATTACTACCCGCTCTCCGGCGGAATCGCCGCCCAGGTCCGCAAGATCCGCGGAGAGGTTTTCGACCCGGCTCACCCTCCCGCCGGCACCATGCTGCAGTTCGAGGGGCTGCCCTCCATGGACGCCGGCTTCGCCGTGGACGTGGTCGCGGCAAAGTAACTACTCGATCAGGTATGCGCCTCCCGAAGCGCCGCCGTTGGAAAAATAGCTGGAGGTGGCCGGCTGCGAGATATTCCCGCCGCTCATGTTAAAGCTGCTCAACCCGGCATAGGTGGCGTCTTTCCAGATTGCGAATCCCGCGTAAGTCCCCGATGCCGGAGCGGTCAGGGTAACGTTGCCCCCGCTCCCGGTGCCACCGCGTTGAAATGTAGCCGGCTTGGCCCGCCAGGGAGATAAAGGAGCGAAGGGAGGTCAAGCTCAGGATTAACAGGCGTTCTTATTTCGCGGAATGAGGCGGCAAAGTCCTTATCTGAAGGCGCTTGCCCCACAAAGCGGTCTTCAGGGGTCCGTTTGGCAGTTGCTCGATTTCTTTGGCGTAGCGCTGTATCTCCGCGTCAGCCTGCGGCGAATCTATGTCGTGCAACTCATTGATCGCCCATCCGAGCAGTTCCTGATCGGTCACTCCGTTCGTCACCACCAAGAGAGCTGCCAGAGCTTTAGTCCTATCCGCATTCCGCGAGACGATCGCCGTCCTGGTTTCGCAGAAACTGATTTGCTGCTGGCCGTCGGCAGTTGGGTTGTGTCTCCAGATGGACTCGCGAATGAACGGGAGGGAGCGCTGGCTACCTTGATTGCAGAGACTCTGGACAGCCCTCCACGCCACCGCAGCACTTTTGCCGCCGGTCGTATCCTCCAGAAACCGTACTCTCGCATTCTCATCGGAAATTCGATTCAGCTCCGCACGGTGGAGAGCGATTTCGGCGGTGTCCCACACCTGGCTTGAGGAAACGGGTGCTAATCGGTCCTTGCTTAAGTTCTTCAGATAGTCGAGAGCCTCAGGCAAGTCGAAATCACTGATACGTAGCAGCGACCGTATGCGCACTTCGTCAGTCGAGAACTCGGGCTTTCGGAATTGCCCATAGGGAAGGCCGGCAGCGAGTTCAAGGTCCGGCCTTGCGCTTTGAATCTGCCTCTCGACAATGCGTTCGAGTATTTCGAGGACGATGCCCTGGGACGCCGGGTTTGCTTTCGCTTTAACCACCATCTCGTCAACCAAGCGGCACTCGGCATAGTAGGGCGGGGTATCGAGCCGAAGCAGATAGCGGCGCCGGCTGTCGCCAGCAACAGAGTATTTCTCATTGCACCTCTCCACAAATCAACGATCGTATTCATTTCGGGCTCGCATCAGTGCTGGGTCGCAAACATGTTCGCGTCCATCTCGATCGCAAAGCCGACGCCGGGGATGCGATTCGCTGCCTCACCGTATGCACCAGGATTGTTCGATTCTCTGATCGAATTCCCCAATACCGGGAAGCGAATCCAGCACTCATTCCCTCGCAGCACTCAAGAACGCCCAATGTGCCTGATAGATTGCCAGACCGCTCGCAAGCAAGAGCGGCTTACCAAGCGCGCCACCGATAATCGGGCAACGAAAGACCTCGTCGTTAACGCGATAGAACACTGCCTCGTCATTGATCAGCAAGACCTCGCTGTCCGCTTGCCCTGTAGACACTGTGGCCAAAACCTTCGTGCGAGCGTTGTAGACGAGAAGTTTGCCTGGATACACTGCCGTCTCACCCCGAAAATAGTCATCCACTGTCATGGGCGGAACACGTCCTCCAAACGTCGCAATTACCTCAGTCTTGCGCTTCTCGACACCTGGGTTCTTCTCGTGAAACTCGGACATCCGATTTTGCTGCTCCCGCGCATCGACTTCCTGACCAGCAACGCCAGCCAATAACCCCAGATCCTCCGCAATTGCCCCGATCCACACGTCGAAGGCCCTCACCCTATAACTTCTAAACGGTAAGGAAACACGGCTCCACTTCCCGTTTGCTTTGTCCAGAACATCAAGATTATTGGGCGCCCCCACGATCACCGCTACCGCACCGTTGTTGACCAAGAGCGGAACCGCCTTGCTAGAGTCCCCGTTGAGATAAGGAGGACGATGAATACCAGAACTGAATCCCGGCGTCCCAGGCAATGTTATCCTCAGAGGGTCGCCAGTAACCCAAGGATAGTACTTGTCATCTCGCAGTCCTCCGCCGACCCGACCGTCGAGACGAATGTATTGGAGTGCACTCAAAGGGAGTTCTACTGACTCCGTATCATCGCCCTTCTCAATGGCAACAGCGTTTAAAGACGTTGGATAAACGAAGGGCTTCTTCCACATTTGATGAAGAGCAATGCCAAGCCTAAGGCCCTCACCTGGCATGTCCAACAGGTATATGCCCGCCGGCAAGAGCCCGTTCGAGTCATATGCAACCTGTACACTAGCTACTCTCGATGGGTGGTCCATATCGATGACAGAAAACAGTTTCGGCGCAATTGCGGGAGAACCAACAACCAACTTCCGATGCATCGCACTCATCAGAACACAGTCGCTGCCCTGCGTAACCTCACGAACTCGAACCGGGCTGCTCGGAAGAATAGCATTGACTCGGATCAGATCCAGCGGGATCTTACCCTCCGTCCCAGGGGTACCAGATAGGAGGTATAGGAACGGGACCGATTGAGCGCTTACCACTCCACATTGTGCGCATATCAGGCTAATCGCAGCTGAGGTCACTAAGCGAAACGCTTTCATGATTCACTCCCTTACTTGAGATCGTCTTAATTGTGAGGCGAGTAAGCACACACATTCTGCACATAATTTACCGAAGAGCTCAACGGGTTTACGTACCAATAACCCTGCTGCAAACCATCGGCATTGACAAAAGTCAGGAATTGTATATATTGACTTGACTGGGTGTAACCCACGTTGTATCGCTTGATCCAGACACCGTCTGAGAAAGGATGGTCGTTGTTGCTTCCATCTGGGTTCATCGTGAACGTACAAGGACCTTCAGTGTCATCGGCAGGCGGGATCACGGGAGCGTTAGCAACTCCCGGTGTCGAGTTGAAGGCTCTCCAAGCGTCAAGCTGGTCGCTCCAATATTGGGTTGCATTGAAACCGTTTAATCTGTTGACACCCTCCTGGATATTTTGTGTCCAATCCCACAGTTGGCCAGTAACTACTCCGGGGCTGGGTGGATCAAGTTGCATGATTCCATATCCACCTGGAACTCCAAATATTGGTAGCCCAGTAACCAAGTCGCCGCCTGCTTGGCAGTAGGCTTGAGGTGTTCGGGAACTGCCGTCACAGAACTGTGACTGGTTCGATTCGGCTCCAGCAACATTGGTGACGAACCACAGCGGTGACAGATTCTTTAGTGCTGTTTGAACAGCGGTCTGAGATGGGTTCTTCCCAAGGATGCAAAAGTTGTAAGGTGTTTGCTGGACTCCATTCAGGCTCCAAACTAACTCTGCCTGGCCGCCTGCAGGCGTTCCGACCTCACCCCAATTCGCGTTCCACACTTGGTTCGCACTTAGCTGATCGGGAGGACTGATCATGCTCCACGTGACAGTTGTGTTACCGAAATTCGGCACCGTCTGTGTGTACGAGCCCCATATTGAGTAGGTGGCGGCACCGGTCGGCCGACTCCCGTCGCTCATGACAATTTGAGCGGACATTGGCGGCATTGCCGGTGTAACATCAATATATAGTACTTGTGATAAGCTCATGTTATCGCAAAGCCCTTGAGTAACGCCTGTTCCGTTATTCCTCACAACTAACGATGCGAACGGAGGAGGCGGTGTTGCCGCCTCAACGAAAACGACCGCTTCAAAGAATTCACAGTCCGCCTCTGACAGCAGGTCTGAATCGTACGAAGAACATACATCGCCGTAGATTCCGTAGTCGCCCTCAGGCGTATCCACCGGCGGGCTGGCCGTGACTAAAAAGTCATTAAGGTCGATAGTAGAGAAGTACACCCACGATGGACCGTCGAGGTTCACGTCAATCGAGGGGCAAATCCCATCGATCTCGCATGGTCCATCGATGTTAATAACAGAGAACTCTATCGTCTCAGTCGAACCCGCGACAAGGTCCGGTAGGCTCCCGCCCGAGACGAATTCCATGTCACGGACGTTGACCTGAGTAGTGAATGCACCGCCGTTGAACTGAAGTACACGCACACCATGCGGCGTTTGGCGGGGTGCAGTGATACTGACAACGGCGGTGTTGTTAGGGCCGTTCTGGACTGTGCAGGTGGTTGAGTCTGCCGGACTACCGGGTTTCGTGTAAATCGTACAGCTTGACAGCAATGGTAGAGGTGAACTGGCACCGAGCGTGATCTGGACTGAATTGCCATTGTTCTTGACGGGCGGAGGGCTTGAGGTGGTAAAAGTGATCGTCTGGGCGGTCAGGGTAACGGACGCCGTATGCCAGTTGCTTCCCAGCGAGGCAATGATGCCTACGGGAAATGACCCGCCCGGGGTATTCGGCGTAGCAGTGCAATTCAAATAACTCGATGCCGTACCATAACTCGTGAGGTTTACGGAGGACGGGGAGACTGTACAGTTCACGTCCGTTGGCAGCGCGGTTAGCGAAGTGTCCAACGACATGCTGACCGTCCCGGACCCGCCGTTCAACGAGCTTACGGTAATCGGATAGCTGACCGGGCTCTGGTAGCTTATGACAGTCGCGGTCCCCGTTGGCGGCGATACCCCGACGCTGAAATCCGCACTGGCGGTGGCGAGGAGGTAGACGGGCACTGCCGTGCGTTGCATCCCTGAGGCGATGCCGCTGAAGTAGAGCGCAGTCCCTTGGTTGGAACCGCAGTAGCTGTTGGTCACGGGAATGACAACCCGATCGTTTGCTCCCATGGTTTGAGGTGGCGCCACAGTGAAGCAGCTATTTCCACCGTAGCTCAAGCCGATCGTGCTGGAAAAGCCGTTCAACCCGGTGCTCGATAGCGTCACGTTGATGGTTTGGCCCTGTGGAACGAGAAGGTAGTGGAAACTGTCGCCCGTCGGCGCGGGGGTTAAGGTGAAATCCGGACCCTGGTTTACCATCAATGTACCCAAATACGCGCTGGGAGTTTCCAGCCCTTCGCGGTTCACTGCCCAAGAGTATACATCGTGCGGGCCAACGAAGTTCAATTCGGAGAAGGTGAGAGTAAACTCTATCGATAGGGCCTTGGGATTTCCGACAACTGTTGCGGGCCCGGTCTGGGACACGGCAGAGCAGTATTCCGAACTGCCTCCACTGAGGGTCACGTCGGCCGGATTCGTATCCCAATTGATCGTGCACCCATCGATCTGGACGGTTCCGTTGGCGATATCGGGAGTTCCCCCGGAGTTGGCGTAGGTGACAGTGAGGGTCGTTTGAACGCCCCCCGTGACGCTGGCAGACGTCGCGAAGGACAGCGGATTGACATACCCGGGCCGATAGGCCGTGCAGAAACTGCCGTAGCGCTGCTGGAACTCGGACGTGGAGATGAAGTCGGCGACAACCGCATCGCGCGCTACGCCTCCGCCAAGCTGAGTGAGCCAAAACTGGAATCCACTGGGATCCGGTTGTCTCCCCAAGGCATTCTGGTATAGGAGCGTTAGAAACTGGCTATCGGTCGGGGGGCTCGAACAGCCGCCGGCCAGGCCGAAGAAGCCACAATACTCTCCGTTAGACATGAAGTTGTCTGTCAGTTGAGTCTGAGCAATCGATCCGTTGAGCTGCGCTGTCCAGAAGATCCAGCCTCCGGGATCCGGCTGACGTCCGAGCACGGCTATATAGTTGGCGGTCACCCAGTAACTGTTGGTCCCCGGTTGGGCCAGCGCAATCGACGGTAGCAGCAGCATGGCCCCAAGCGCTGTCATCACAGTCTTCGAGATTAGCCTTTTCATCTGGGTTGGACTCCTTGCCGTTCCCGGTTCACTTCGACTTGTGGATGGTGAAGGTCATCTGGCCGGACTGGGCGCCGGAGGCCGCCAGAAGCGGCAGGGTATCGGATGTATTGACGGCTGAGCCATTCTGCTCGAACAGCTTACCGGATGAGCTTGTAAGCGAGAGCTTCAAGACGATATTCACTGGTACCACCATCTGGTAGTTGCGGCCCGCGCCATCGGCGGACACAAAGCGCGCCCGGTGGTCGCGATTATCCGAGCCCCTTACGATGAACTGTATTGCCGGTTCGAGCGCCAAAGGCCCGCTCGCCGCCACAGCGGGCAGCACCTTGTCGGGATCCACGATGCGGAGCTTGAGCCAAGCCCCTTTCGGCGCGGTCAAGACAAGGCTGGTCACGTGACCTCCGGCTGCGACAGGCACTTGCGGGTGGGTAGAGCCCCATGCACATGTGTCGAGAAATGGAGTCAGAGAGGGCTGTTGGGCCTCGGATGTAGGGATTTGGGCGCAGATTTTGTAGGCGGTCGCCGGCAGCTTGGCGAAACTGAAGGACCCATCGAGTTTGGTGAAGGTCCGGCGAGTAGGAAATGGATATCCCGGCGCCGAGGCAGGTTGGAGGCTGACGACGGCACGAAGACTCTGTCCATCCTCCGATATCACGCGGCCGGCGATCGAACCGGTGGACAGCTTTGAGCAGAGCTTGATGAAACGGCACAAACAAGCAGTATGAAGGCGTGCAACCGCGCCTGATACACAGTCCCCTCCTCCGATGAGCACCTTATTGCTGTTGATCTTTACATATTTCTAAGTCACTTTGCAAAGAAAAAGATTGAAACTCTTAAACAGAAAATAAATATCTGACCCTGTTAATGCGATGCGATCAGGTACGGCGTGGCGCTGCCCGAACCCGTCAGAGTTCCCGCCGGATCGGGCGTGAAGACGTAAGTGCCGCCGTTGAATACCGCCCTCTTGACTACTACCGAACTCCCCGTATTGATATGAGTACCGTTGCCGAAATCGACTTCGCTGTTAGGCATATACAAGATCCCGGTCAAGTTAGCCGTTGTCCCGCCCTGAATATTGATTCCCACCTGCTGCGAGGGGCTGGTGAGTGACCGGTCGCCATAGACCAGCACGTCGGCCAGATCGCCCGTCGTCGGAGCCGTGAGAGTAGCCATCGCTCCGTTGGCGATGCTGAGACCGCCCATGGTGGCGTTCGTCCCGGTGAAGTAGAAGACCACGTTGCTGCCGGTGTTCCCGGACCCGCTCATAATCGAGACGCTGCCGCCATTAATCACGTACATCCCGGAATCGAAAATCGCACTATTTCCGTTGCTGATGCTGATGCCGCCGCAGTATGTGCCCGGCGTGAGGTGAGTATACGGCGGACCCCACGAGCCCGACGTGAGGCTGTAATTGGTATGATCGCAGTGTGTCCCGCTTCCGGAGCAGCCGGTGTACTGGCACTTGGTCGTGGCGCACCCGCTTCCCACGCAATTGGTCCAGGGAAGATCCAGGCTGCCCAGCGGGTCCGCCACCGGCGTAGTCCCTGTTTCCGGGACGGGGGCAAACCTGCCGTTGTTGTTATAAGCGTAGCCCCCTGAGATCTGGATCGGCGGCTGCGGAGTGCCCGATGTGGTGACGCCGGCACTGCCTACCGCCACCGCAGCTTCGGTGTTCGTGGAATTCACATAGATACCGCAGTTGGATTGTATCTGCGCATTGTTGCTGGCGTTCAGAGCATCCTTGGCGCTGGGATCGAGCACGTACACGCACCCCCCCGTCACCGTACTCACCACTCCCGCCGTTGCGCTGGCGCTCGCCACGCCGAAGTACCCGCCCCCCATAGTCGCCAGAAATGTCAGTGGAATCTTCTCCGCTACCGTCACCGTAATGTAGTACGAAGGAGACACGTTCGGCGCGTCCGGCGTGGAGCCGTTGTTCGCCGCCACTTTGACAACCTGGCGGGCATTGCCGGGACTGAATCCGTTGGCCTTGGCATACAGACAGGCAGTCTGGAAATTGTTCGACGGCGGGTTCGCCGGGCTGGCATCGCAGCCCACCGGCGTCGCGCTGCACCATAGAGCCGAACTGGTGTTGCAAGTGGCAGGGTAAGACGTGGTGCTCTTGGAAGCCGTTATCGCCGCCGCGAAGGCGCCCGCCTGTGCCGCCGTCAGACAGGCCTCTCTCCGCCAGTACATCCACCCCACGTCCACCACCAGGCCGAGCAACCCCAGCATCACCGGAATCGAAAGCGTCACCAGCAGGATCGCCTGACCCTTGCTGCGGGCACGAATGCGCGTGGTAAAAAATGACATGTCCACCCGCACAACGAATATTCCGTTGGATTTATTTACCCCGGTCAGCGAAAACCCGCCGAATCTATCGAGCCATAACCTCCGATATCGGCGATTCGCCGGATGCCCCGCTGTGCCTGATCGCACTTACAAAAATTTTTGATGGAAGTTTAGGGTTGCGAACTTTGCCATCCGTGTTACACTGACCCAAATTAACCAGGCTACTTTCCAGGGGATTACGCCTGGCAGCACCGTGCCGTGTCTTGTCCCACGAGGGACCTCCTTTCTCTCTGTGCGAGCGAACCATCTCGTCGAGTGACCCACAACAGGAGAATCTCTCATGACGACTTCGCGGCCAGGCCTCACCTCCGGAAAAGTACTTGTGTTCATGGCGCTGGGAGCGTTCGTAACCGCTACTGTTGCGCCTCCGGCATACTCGCAATCCTATTACGGCGGCGTGCGCGGCGCCGTCCTCGATCAGAACGGCGGCGCTTTGACCGGCGCCAAAGTCACGCTGGTCAACCAAGGCACCAATGAGCAACGCGCCGCTGTCACCGGCTCGGCTGGAGATTTCGTCTTCAGTGAAGTCATTCCCGGTACGTACTCGCTGGTCGCCGAGGCGCCCGGCTTCAAAAAGTTCGAACAGAAGGGCGTCATCGTGGGAACCCAGCAGCAGGTCTCGGTGGATGCCAAGCTCCAGGTGGGCCAAGTCACCGAGAGCATCGAAGTGAGCGAAGCGGTTTCCCTGGTGGAGGCTTCCAACGCTTCCCAGGGCCAGGTTATCGATAACCAGAAGCTGACCGATTTGCCGAACCTGGGCCGCAATCCGTTCATGATGTCCAAACTGGCACAGAACGTGGTGCCCGTGGGCAACCCCGCCTACAACCGCATGGAAGACCAGAGCGGCTCCTCCCAGATCTCCATCGCCGGCGGACCGGTGCGCGGTAATAACTACCTGATCGATGGCGTTCCCATCACCGACGCGCTCAACCGCGCCATCATTATTCCCTCGCTGGAAGCGGTACAGGAAGTCAAAATTCAGGCCAATACGTATGACGCCGAAATGGCCCGCACCGGCGGCGGCATGTTCAATACCTTGATGAAATCCGGCGCCAATAGCTATCACGGCAGTCTCTATGGCCACCTCCGCCGCACCGCCTGGGACGCCAACAGCTTCTTCAATAACGCTGCCGGCGTGCCTATCACCGATCAGCCCAACGATACCTGGGGCGCCAGCTTCGGCGGCGCCGTCAAGATTCCCAAGCTCTATGACGGCAAGAACAAGACGTTCTTCTATCTGGGCTTCGAACACTATGACGACACCCAGTCGTCCTCCTCGGTCTTTGCCACTCCCACCGCTCTCGAAAAGGCCGGCGACTTCTCCCAGAGCCTGAATTCCAATGGAACCCTGCGCACCATTTACGACCCTTTAAACACCGTCAACGGCATACGCCAGGCCTTCCCCGGCAACATCATCCCGTCCTCCCGTCTCAGCCCTACCGGCTTAGCTATGGCCAGTAACTTCCAACCGGCGCTGACTACTCCGGCCTATTACGGCGCCAACGATCTGAATGCCCCTGGCAGGCTCCCCTGCCGCGCGGCGCAGTACACCGGCAAACTCGACGAGGACTTCGCGAGCTGGTGGCGCAGCAGCCTGAGCTACCTGCGCTACTTCTCCCTGGAACCCGGCAACACCGAGTTCCCCACCGTGTCGAGTCCCAACCAGTGGCGCCTGCTGCGCCGCGTTGACTCCACGCAGCTCAATAACCTGTTCACGGTGAATCCGACCACCGTGGTTACCGTCCGCTACGGCTTCAACCGCTTCCCCAACTACAGCTATGATGTCAGTCAGGGTTACGATCTCAATCGCCTGAATTTCAGCCCCGCGCTGGTCAACCAGGTGCCCAAAGCCCTGTCCCAGTTCCCCGATGTTCAGATGAGCAACCTGTATTCGCTGGGCGTGTCCGACAATAACTCCTTTTACGTGCACGCCTCCGACAACTTCTCCGCCAGCGTCGCGAAGTATATGGGACGCCACAGCCTCAAGGTAGGCTTCGACTATCGCCGCATCAAAGCCGCCGGTAACGACGCTAACGACGCCGCCGGCAATTACAATTTCAACGGCATCTTCACCAAATCCGCCCCCACCAGCTCCGGTACCGGCGGCACCGATCTCGCCGATATGTTACTCGGCTATCCTTCCTCGGTAGCCATCTATACTTCCACTAAGTTGACGGATATCGCCGACTATTACGGCGTCTATATTCAGGACGACTTCCGTGTCAGCAGCCGGCTGACGGTCAACCTGGGCCTGCGCTGGGAACACGAACCCGGCCTTCGTGAAGCCAACAATGCCATGGTGGTCAACTTCAACGGAGCGGTGAACAACCCGCTCGCCGCCGGCGTGGCCGGCATCTCTCCCATGGGCGTCGTGCAGTACGCCGGAACCGGGACCGACTCGGTGGGCTCGCCCGTCGGCAGCAAGATGGGGCCGCGCGCCGGCTTTGCCTACAAGGTGGATTCGAAGACCGTGGTGCGCGGCGGATACGGCATTTTCTGGGCGCCGCAATTCGCCATCGGCTCCCCCATTGCCACCGTCGGTTATAACCAGACCACCAGCCCCAGCCCCTCGGTAGACAATAACCAGACGCCCGCGCTCAACCTGACCAATCCCTTCACCACCGGCATCCTGCAACCCGTGGGTAAGAGCCTCGGGACTCTGACCGGCATCGGCCAGAGCTTTTCCCTGGTGGACCCGACCGCCGGATCGCCTTACGTCCAGCAGTATTCCATCGACATCCAGCGCGAATTGCCGGGCGGCGTAGCCAGCGAAATCGGGTTTGTCGGCTCGAAGTCCAGCCATTTGACCACCAATACCGCCGGCATCAACCTGAATGCCCTCAATCCCGCCCTTCTTTCCATGGGCTCGGCCCTGACCCAGTCGGTTGCCAACCCGTTCTACGGCCACGGCGGCTCCGGTGTGATCGGCACGCCCAACGTGCAGGCGTCCCAGTTACTGCTGCCTTATCCCACTTACAGCGCGATCAACCTTCTGTTCGACGACAATAACAAGGCAAAGTATTATTCGCTGGTATTGAAAGCGCAAAAGAACTTCAGCAAGGGAATGAGCCTGCTGTCTACCCTGACCTGGTCGCGGAACTGGGATGAAGCCGGCGGCGGCCCCGGCAATACCTTGAACTCCGGAGCCAAGGGCCCGCAGAACCCCTATAACATGGCTGCCGAGTATGCCTTCTCGAACATCGATACGCCCTTGCGCTGGTCCACCGCC
Source organism: uncultured Solibacteraceae bacterium (assembly GCA_963835555.1). GTDB lineage: Bacteria > Acidobacteriota > Terriglobia > Bryobacterales > Bryobacteraceae > Sulfopaludibacter. The sequence continues at coordinate 531,588 of CAWIGC010000039.1, forward strand.
GTCAGTTATGAACTGCCGTTCGGCAAAGGCAAAGCCCTGGTCAACCGGGGCGGCGCTATGAACTATCTGGTGGGAGGCTGGGTAGTGAACGCGGTCTCCATTTACCAGTCGGGCTTTCCGCTGCAGATTTCGCAGAGCACCAATTTCAACTCCGCCTTCGGCTACGCCAGCCAGCGGCCCAATGCGACCGGCGCCACGCCGGTCACCGCCGGAAGCCTGGAACAGCGGCTCAATAATTACATCAACCCGGCGGCATTCTCCACCGCGCCCGAGTTCTCCTTCGGCAACCTGGGCCGCACCATCGGCATGCGCGGACCCGGTCAGGCCAACTGGGATCTCTCCGTCTTCAAGAACGTGACCATCAGGGAAACTCTCAAGGCGCAGTTCCGTTGCGAAGCGCTGAACGCCATGAACACGCCCCTGTTCTACGGTCCCAGCGTCGCCTTCGGCAGCAGCACCTTCGGCAAAATCACCAGCCAGGCCAACTTCTCGAGGCAACTGCAACTGGCACTCCGCTTTTCTTTCTGAAGAGGGGGGACTCATTTTGCACCCATGCCGGGCCTTTCGATTTTCGGGCATGGGTACAATCGGGATATGTTGCGATCCCTGATTGCGCTTGCTCTCTTGCCCGCTGCATCGACAGGCGCCGATTTGCAGATCGATCACGTGACCATCGCCGGCTCCAGTATCAAGACCCTGCAAGCCAATCTCGCCGCGGTGGGAATCCCGAGCGTCTATGGCGGCGCCCACGTCAACGGAGCCACCGAGATGGCCCTGGTCAGTTTCCCCGATGGCGCCTACCTGGAACTTATGGGGCTCCGGCCGAACGCCGACCCGCACGCCGTGGACGAGCATGTCTGGGCGAAATTCCTGCGCCAGGATGCCGGCCCGTGCGCGTGGGCCATCCGCGAACAGGATATTCCCGCCGAGGTGCAGCGGCTGAAAGCCGCCGGCGTTCCGGTCGCCGCGCCCGTTCGCAGCGGACGCCAGAGACCCGATGGCGTGAAGCTCGAATGGCAGACTTCCGATGTCGGCTCGGAACTGCGCGGCACCTTTTTCCCCTTCCTGATCCAGGATTTTACGCCCCGCGCGCAACGCGCCTTTCCGCAAGGCCGGCCGGTCACGCGCGACTTCAAAGGAATTTCGCGGATCGTCATCGCGGTAAAAGACCTGGAATCCGCCGTGAACCGGTATCGCCAGGCCTACGGACTGCCGGAACCGCTTCGCCAGGTGGATAAGGAGTTCGGCGCGCAACTGGCCCTTCTGGGCGGTTCGCCGGTGATCCTGGCCCAACCCCTGACGGCGGATTCCTGGCTCTCGCCGCGCATCGAAAAGTTCGGCGAAGGTCCCTGCGCGCTGGTGTTGTCCGCGGCACGCCCCGGCAAATACCATGCCGCATCCAAATCAAACTGGTTCGCCGGGCGGATTTCCTGGTTCGATTCCGCCCGCCTCGGCTGGCGCCTCGGCTTCGAATAGACCTGGACCTATCGGAAGTGCACCTGCACCCAAGCCCGCACCGGGAGCGCCTTGCCGTCCATGCGCGCCGGCCGGAACCGCCAGTCCATCACCGCTTTCAGCGCCGGGTATTCCAGCCCGCATGGCACAGCTTCCCGTACCGCCGGATTCTTGGGCATGCCCTGCGCATCGATCGTGATCTTCATCTTCACTGTGCTTTCGCACTCCTGGCCCGCGGCGTCTTTCGGAAGCGCGGGTTGCACCGCTGAGACCAGTTCCGGCAGATCCGCTGTAGTGGGCGCGAAATAGATGATGTCATCGCCCTTGCGGGAAGCGGCCACTCCCGGCGTCACTGCGACCGGCGACCCGGCATAAACAGAATCCGGCTTCACCCCGGCCGCCGCCGTGTTCCATACCACCGGTTTCCGTACCGGAGGAGCTACCGCGCGCGCCACCGCGAATACGGCAAACAGCAAAACAGAGACTCCAAACAGCGCCACCAATATCCCCGCCGCGCCCTGTATAAAGTCGAATTTGCCCTGTTCTTCCCGGGGTTCCAGAATCACGCCGCCTTGGCTCCCTTCTTACTTCACCACGGCCTTTTCGGTGCCCGCGTTATCATAATCGTCCTGCACGCGGACCGCCAAAGTATGCTCCCCCGGCCCCGCATCCACGGCCAGCTCGTAATCCAGTTCCTGAGAATCGGACAGCTTCCCTACCGGCGAAACCACCGTCCATTCCCCGCCGTCCAGCGAGTACTCGGCCATCACGACGTTGTTTAATGCGTCCGCCGCGTGCCATCGCACCTGCAGTTTCCCGCCCGTGCGCGTGGCCGTCAGATTCGCGATTCGCGGCGGCGTGTTATCGATGAGAAACGGGTCGCTCTCCAGACGCGTGGCCAGCGCTTCGCCCGGAGGATTGCTGGGAGAATCCGATACCGTCAGGCGCAGCCGGTATTCGCCGTCCGGAAACGCCGTCGAATCCCACGAGAAATACTTGTCGGTGAGTTTGTCCTTCAGCGGCTTCCACGCTGTCTCGTTGACGCCCCGGATCTCCACCGTGTAGACCAGCGAGTCGCCATTCGGATCGGACGCCAGCCAGCGTGCCCCCAACATCCCTTTGGCCAACTGCATCGCCGGTGTCGCGCCGGAAAGATCCAGCGAAAACGAAGAAGTAGTCTTCTTGCCCAGCGGCGGCAGTGTCAACGATTGCGAAGGCTGCGCCAGCGCCACCAGTGGCGCCGTAGGCGGGGGGAATTTGTAATTGGGCGGCGTGATTTCGATCTCGTCGATGCGCGGCTCCACGTTCTTCGGCAGGTACGCCACATCTACCGATTCCAACTCCGGGGAGTGCGCGCCGCCATCGCTTGTCAACGTGGCCTTCCACTGCACGAACCGCGCCGGTGGCGAACTCACGCGGCCGCCCTTCGGCGTGGTCACTGCCGCCGACCACGCACTCCAGTTCTTCTGCGGCTCGTCCAGGTTCCCGCTGCGCGTCGCCACCGCCACCTGCCCGCCGTTCAGCTTCGCCTCGAAACTCACCCGGCCCCATAGCGAGAACATCGTGGAATCGAACACGTCGCTCTCCACGCTGCCCTCCCGCTCCAGCTCCGGCCCGATCTCGTACACCTTGCCCACATTGCCCGTCACCGCGTAGATGCGCCCCCCGGGCCCCTGTTGAAACGCCGTGATCTGCGAGGGCGGCATGCGCAGCAGCCAGGTATACATGGAAGGCGATTCGATGCGGTACACATTGCCCTTATTTCCCGCGCCCAAGATCACTCGCCCCGCGCTGTCGAATGCCATCGCGTATACCACGTCCTGCGCATGACTCCAGACGCGCTGTGGATTGCCGCTGGCTTCGATCCGGTACACTTCACTGCCCCCCGCCACTCCGGCGCCACCTGCCGACGCAGGAGGCGGCGCGGTGGCACGCAGTTGCGGCGGCGCGGGCATTCCCGGCGCGGTCACCGTCACCTGGCCCGCTGGGCTGCAACGGCGGCAGGCCCGGAGGCGCGGCGAGCCGCCCGCCTGCCGGTTCCCTACCGCCGCCGCGTAAATCGACCCGTCCTGCGCCACCGCCACAGCCGTCACTTCCTTCTTCGGCATCTGGTACAGCACAAATCCCTCGCCCGCCGGAGAAACGCGCAGCACCAGCCCGCCCGGATCCGTGCCCACAATCAGATTGCCGCTCGCATCCATCGTCATGCGGCCGCACGTGCGTCTCGTCGCTCTTGAAAAAGACTTTGCCCTTTCCGTCGGGCGTCACACGATGAATCTCGCCCTGGTCGCCCGTGGCCACAAAGAGGTCGTCCTTGCAATCGAACAGCATCGCCCAGATGTATTTCGGCCTTGGGATCGTAGAACACCTCCGGTTTCCCGTTGCCCGTCACGCGATAGATTTTGCCGTCCGGCGACGTGGCCGCGTACACCCGGTCTTTGGAATCCACCGCAATGGCGTGGATCTCCAGCCCATCCAGATCCGCCAGCAGTTTGCCTTTGCCGTCCGGCGAAATGCGGTACAGCTTGGCTCCCGTGCCGCCGCCCGCGTACAGATTGCCCTTCGAATCCCGCGCCAGCGCCCACAGATAGGCCGATGACGTATCGAACAGTTCCCGCGAATGCGGCGCCAGCGTCACCAGCCCGTCGCTTCGCACCGAGACGTTCTTCAAAATGCCTTTCTCGAAATCCGCGAAATCGCCCTGCGACCACGTCTTCGTCTGCGCCCGCAAACAAGGCGCACACAGCCGCCAGCGCCAAACCAACCGTCTTCATGATTCTCCTGAAATGGCGCAGGCCGCCGAAGGGGCTCGAGCTACTCCGCCCATCCCCAGCCCCCATCCCCAACCCGCTACTTCACGTGGATGCGCAGTGAGTAGCTGCCGGTCACCACGTAATCGAACGGCAGGGCCATCTGTTCCGACGCCGTCTCCGGCGAAGTGATCAGCGAACGGTTCGCCGCCAGCCCCGACTGCATCACATTCAACACGCTGGAAGGCAGGCTCGGCATCGTCTTGTCGTCGTAGTACGCCGTGGGGCTCGACTCCACCAGCGAGACGTACAGCTTGGTTGTTGGTGCGCTCCTGGTTGATCAGCGAGACCGTCTTCGGCAGGTCGATGAAGCGGTTCAGCCGACCCGGCCATGTTCTGCATCCGGTTGGCGTATCGGCATCGCTCAGCACAATCCGGTGGTCGCCCTGCGAGCCAGCCCGTCGGGAATCTTCACCTTGAATTCGCGCTCGATCGCGTCCCCGCGATACGGCCGCAGAAACACCTTCACCGGCACTTCTTCTCCCGGCCGCACTTCGCTGTTCGCCACCCAGGCGCTCTCGATCGTGGCCACGCGCCGCTCCGGCAGCAGGTCCACCGTCACGTTGACGCTTTTCACATCGGGCGTCTTCACATTGTTCAGATACAGCCGGTTGAACTTATCGCCGAACCACCCGGCCAGCGCCATGGGCGCCGGCATCGGCAGTTCGCCGTTGGCCTGCATGGTGGAAAGCGAGAGGTTCTGGTTGCTCGCCCATCTGCACCTTGCCGTTCAGCCGGTAAGTCGCCTCATCGCGGAAATCGTTCAATTCCGAAACCGAGTTGTACAGCGTCAGCATCATCAGGTAGGGCGTCCACTTCTGCTGCACGAACACGTTGAAGTGGAAGCGATTTCTCGCGCACCACGGCCTCTTTCTCGTCCAGCGACCGCACCTTCACCGAGTCACCGGAATCATCTCCGATTCCGCGCCCAGCACACCCATCGATGCCGCTGTGCCGGTCCTGGTGCAGCGCGCCCACCATGTCCGTGGCGTTGGCCATCTTATTCGGCTGGTAGCTCGATGCCAGAGTCATCAGCACTTCGCCCTTGGTCATCGGCATGCTCACCGGCCCCAGGTTGAAGAACGGATGCCCGAACGCCAGCACTTTCTTGCCGTCGTTGTAGGTGACCGTGCCCAGGCCCGTGACGCTCATATCGCCATCCACCAGCACGCCCGCCACGCTCTCCCCCGGGTTCAGCGAATGCTCCCATCCCGCCACCGGCTTGCTGGAATGCGTAGTGGTGCCGGCGCCGCCTTGCGCCACCGCGATGCCCATCTGCCGGAACATCGGGCCGAACTCCTGCAGCGTGCTCTCTCCGAATCCCGAGAACGTCAGCGGCGTATCGATCGGCACCATCATCGGCATTCCGGCGCCTACCGCCTGGCCCACCATCTCGCTGGGCACCGCCACCCGCCCTTGATTCCCCGCCACCACCTTGTCGGGCGTGCGCGAGTTTTCCGGCCGGCTGCGGTCGAAATCGTTGATCTCCAGCATCAGCTCGATCGGCGTGATCCCGCAGATCGCGTCCGGCGAAAACGTGCTCAGCCGCAGCGCCACCGCGCCGATCAGTTTGCCGTTGATAGTAGACCGGGCTGCCGCTCATTCCGCCCGCCACGTTGGTGCGGATCGCTTTGCCGCCCATTTTGGCCAGGATGATGTCCTGTTTCGGCCCCCAGGCGTTCTTCATGAGGCCCATGATCTCGACCGGCACCGGCTCCGGCTCGGTCCCCTGGAACACCGTCCAGGCCGTGGCTTTCATGCCGGGTTTGACTTCGCTGAGCGGTAGAATCTCCACCTTGCCTGCTTTCGGGCGGGGAAGAGTCGGATCGCCCGCGAACGCGGGTAAGATTGCAACCGCAAATCCGAGGAGGAATGCGGCGGATCGCACTTTCATGTGGGTAAACAGCTCCAGTTGGTATCTATTGTACTATGGCGCCCAACACGGACCGTTGTGACGGCGTCTTATCACTTATGACGCTCCGACTCCCCCTGGCCGTTGCAGCTTTCGCCTCGGTGACGTTGTTTGCCCAGGAAAAGCCCGCCTTTGACGTCGCCAGCGTCAAACCCGCCACCGGCGGTAGCAGCGATTTGCGTATCTACCCCGGCGGCAGGCTCCATATCACCAACCTGAACTTGGAGTTAATCATCCGGCAAGCCTACAGCGTCAAGCGCTACCAGCTCTCCGGCGGACCCTCCTGGCTGCACACCGACGAATTCGACATCGAAGCCAAGGCCGCGGGCGACCGCAGTCGCGCGCAAATAATGGCCATGCTCCAGACCCTTCTGGCCGACCGCTTCCAACTGAAGGTCCGCCGCGAGACCCGCGAACAGAACATCTACGCCCTGACCGTGGCCAAAAACGGACCCAAGCTGACCCCTTCCACCGCCGCCGAATTCTACATCCGCCTCTATCGCAACACCCCCAGGGAACTGCCCGGCGTGGACTACACCATCGCCGGCCAAAAGGCCACCCTCGCGCAGATTGCCGAGGGCCTCGGCGACAATCAACTCGACCGCCCCGTCCAGGATCGCACCGGCATCGCGGGAGTATACGATTTCAAGCTCCGCTACGCCACCGATGACAACCCCGACACCGGCCCCACCATCTTCGCCGCCATCCAGGAACAACTCGGCCTCAAACTCGAAGCCGCCCGCGGTCCGGTAGAAATCCTGGTAATCGAAAGAGCCGAAAAGCCCTCTGGGAATTGACGTTGACGGCCTGATCGGATCCGCGCGCGTTAGCAAGCGGTGCTTGGCGCAACTCGAAGCCCTCGACACCCTGGAGCGGCCTCTTACCCGGGAAGAACAAACCCTCGCGGAGTTGCTCACCTTGCTGGTGCGGCAATTCGAAGAATCCCGGTATCCGCTCGGTCATGCAGACCCTCTGGATACGCTCCGCGAACTGATGGAAGTTCGCGATCTACGCCAGCGTGACCTGGTTCCTGTTTTCGGCGCCAGCAGCGTGGTCTCCGGCGTCCTCCACGGCAAGCGTGGCATCAGCAAAGCACATGCCCGCAAACTCGCGGAGTTCTGCCACGCGCCGGTCAGCCTGTTCCTCTAAAACGCCTTGACTTTTACTGTAACATGTGCCATGTTACACATGTGGTCCCATTCCGGCTGATTCCGCAACCCGGCGTCCCCATCGCGGACCAGGTTGTCTTTGCCGCCAAAAAAGCCATTCTCGCCGGCCAGCTCCGCCCCGGCGACGCCTTTCCTTCCGTCCGCGCCCTGGGACGCGCCATGAAAATTCACGCCAATACCGCCCAGAAAGTGGTCTCTCAACTGGCCGCCGAGGGCCTCCTCGAAGTGCTTCCCGGCATTGGCACCGTGGTAGCTCAGCCGCCGGCGCGGCGCAATGGAAGCGTACGCCTCCTTGCACGCGAAGTCGAACAGCTCGCCGTACAAGCCATGCAAATCGGCGTTTCGCTGGAAGACCTGCAACACGCAATCGGCGAAAGCTGGCGCCGCCTTGCGGGAGAGGATAGCCGATGATTCGAACCGAAAACCTCACCAAGCGGTATCGGCACACCGAGGCGCTGCAGAGCCTCACCATGGACGTACCGCCGGGCAGCGTCTTCGCCCTCGCCGGACCCAACGGCGCCGGCAAGAGCACCGCCCTCAAGCTCCTCATGAACTTGCTCCGCCCCACTGCCGGCTGCGCCGAACTGCTCGGCGTGGACTCCACCCGCCTCGGCCCCGCCCAGCTCGCGCAAATCGGCTACGTCTCCGAAAATCAGAAGCTCCCCGAGTGGATGCGCGTCGGCTATTTCCTGGACTATTGCCGCGCCTATTACCCCGCCTGGGACCCCACCCTCGCGTCCGCCCTCATCCGCCAGTTCCAGTTGCCCCTCGACCGCCGCCTGCGGAACCTCTCGCGCGGCATGAAGGTGAAGGCCGCGCTGGCTGCCTCCCTGGCCTACCGCCCGCGCCTGATCATCCTCGATGAGCCCTTCGGCGGCCTCGACGTGCTGGTCCGCGAGCAACTCATCGAAAGCCTGGTGGACTCGACGCCCGAAGCCACCATTCTGCTGGCTTCGCACGACCTCGCCGAGATCGAAAGCTTCGCCACCCACGTCGGCTACCTGAACGAAGGCCGCCTGGAATTCGTCGAGGAAATGGCCGCCCTTTTCGCGCGCTTCCGCGAGGTGGAAATCACCCTGGATGCGCCCCCCGCATTGCCCCCGAACTTCCCCGCCGCATGGCTCAACGCCGGGCAGGCCGGCCCCGTCGTGCGCTTCACCGATACACGCTACCAGCCGGACCAATCGCGGGACGTCATCGCGCGCCTGTTCACCGGTGTCCGCCAGGTGCACGCGCGCGAGATGAGTTTCCGCGCCATCTTTCTGGCGCTCGCCCAATCCCGGAGGCTCCCATGCGCTTGATGCTCCACAATTTTCGGAAAGACGCCCGCCGCCTGTGGCCCGCCGCCCTGGTCACCTGGCTCATGCTCGCTACGCTGGCACGCGCCGACCGCTGGCGCGGCGACTGGATGCCCTCGCCCCTGGAAGGCTGGATGACCATGCTCCTCACCATGGCCTGGGCCTGCCTCGCCGCCCTCGCCGCACTCGAAGAACCGCTCGTCGGCGACCGCAACTTTTGGACCACGCGCCCGCATCGCTGGACCTCGCTGCTCGGCGCCAAGCTCCTGTTCGTGGCGCTCGCCATCCACCTGCCGTCATTCCTCGCCGACGTGTACATCCTCGGCTCGCGCGGTTTCTCCCCCACCGCGTACTTGCCCGATCTGCTCTGGAAGCAGCTTCTCTTTTTTGCCGCGATCGTCCTGCCGTCCCTCGCCGCCGCCTCCCTGGTCCGTAGCTTCACCCACTTCGTGATCGCCGCCTTCACTATCGCCACCGGCATCCTCATCCTGAACGGGGGATTTCAGAACTTCCCCGAGTTCACCCCTCTGCGCTACGAATTGCACCACGCCCTGGTGCGGATCCTGCTGGCTTCTTCCGCACTGGTCGTGATCTGGATGCAGTACGCGCGCCGCCGCATGGCTCCCGCGAGCGCCATCGCCATCGCCGCCGGACTGGCCGCGGCGTTGGTCGCCACGTGGCTTCCAGCCCGCGCCGAGTATGCCGTGGGGGCCGTCCCGCAGACGCCGCAAGTCGCCCTGCGCAACGTGCCTTTGGACCCCGGCGTAATGCGCTCGGCGGGCGTCGCGCAGACTACCGTCCTGCTCCCCGTCTCCATTGACCCCGGCATCCGCGCCGATCGCTACCGTATTCCAATCGTCGATCTGGAGATCGCCACGCCGGACGGCACACGCATCGCGTCCCTGCGCTCATCGCCGAATCAGCCGTATCGGAAAATCGACCTGTCGGTCTATCCGTTCCTGCCGCCGGACGGCTCCGCGGGCTGGCTGTCTCTGCGTTTCTCGCCCTCCGCCTGGGAACGCGTGAAGAGCGCCCGTGTCCACATCAAAGGAACCGCGGCCTTCGATTTCTACCGCCCCGGTCAAACTGTCATGCTGCCCGCGCAAACCACCGCCGCCGTGCCCGGCCTGGGTCGTTGCACCACTCAGACTACCGAACAGAACTTCAGCGATGGCGCCTTGAAGGTGGAGTGCGAATCGCCGCGCGAACTTCCGCCCGCCAGCGTAACGCTCAGCACCGTATTGCCGGCCCGGAACTGGCCGGAGCGCCTGAACTCCGCCTTCTCCTACGCCCCGGGACCGCACGAAACATGGCTCTCCCCGCTCCATCGCGCGCAGGCATATTTTCCGCTGACCAACATCCTCACCAACGCTCCCGGCTCGCAATGGCGCGTGCCTGCCGCCACCATTCCGGAGGCGCGCCTCGCCATCACTCCCGAACTCTCCACCGGCCACGCCCTTTCCCATTTCGATTTCCCGGACGTGCCCCTATCCGACTGGCTGGTCCCCCGCTACCCCCGCTAAACTTTTGTTTTTTCTCCGTGCCCTCCGCTCCTCCGTGGTGAACACCAGTCACAAGCTTCGAAAATTCCCATCTCCCTAAATCCAAACCACTTCCCCGCGACCGCCGCCAGCCTTCCCCAGTTCGCCAGCTACCATCAAGGCGTGGAGAGATCGAACAAAATCGACCGCACAAGCGCCGTCGTTTCCGCGGCCGCGCACGACTTCAACGACGAGTTGACCATCATCTTTAGCAGCGTCTGCGATACTATTTCCAGCCTCGAGCCCGGACATCCGGCTCTCAACCTCCTCATCGAGGCCCGCAGCGCGGCCCAGCGCTGCGCCTGGAAAGCCTCCGGGCTCCTCAACTACACCGCCCGCCTGGGCATCCGGCCCGTCCGCAGATCCCTGGAATCGCTACTCTGAATTCCACTCCTGTTACCCTAACGATTAGTGCGCATCCTCGGCATCGAATCCTCCTGCGATGAAACCGCCGCCGCCGTCGTCGAAGACGGCGAGCGCCGTGCTCTCCTCCGTGGTCGCCATCGCAGATGTCCACCCACGGCAAGTACGGCGGCGTGGTGCCGGAACTGGCCTCGCGCGAGCACCTGCGCGCCATCGTGCCGGTGGTTCGCGAAGCGCTCAGCCAGTCCGCCACCCGGCTCGAGGATCTGTCCGCCATCGCGGTCACGGTCGGCCCCGGGCTGGTCGGCTCGCTCCTGGTGGGCCTCACTTACGCCAAATCCCTCAGCTTCGCGCGCCGGCGTTCCCCTGATCGCGGTCAATCACATCGAAGGCCACATCCACGCCGTCATCCTGGAGGCAAACGCGCCGGGACGCCCGGTGCAGTATCCCCGCCCTCGCCCTGGTGGTCAGCGGCGGCCACACCCACCTGTTCGAGGTCCGCGAGGGTTTCCACTACCGCCTGCTGGGCAAAACCCGCGACGATGCCGCCGGCGAAGCCTTCGACAAGGTGGCCAAGCTGCTCGGCTTCGGCTATCCCGGCGGCCCCGTCATCGACCGCCTGGCGCCCTACGGCGATCCCTCCGCCGTCCGCTTCACCTTCGCCAAAATGAAGGGCAACGCCCTCGATTTCAGCTTCAGCGGCCTCAAAACCGCCGTCCTGCGCTGGGTCGAAGCCCACGATATGGCGGACGAAATCGCCGCGCGCCGCGCCCTCCAGCGCGAGTTCCCCGAGCCCGCTATCGAGCAGTGGCTCGCCGCCACCCCGCCGCGCACGCTCGATTTATTGGCTTCGTTCCAGCACGCGGTAATCCACGAATTGCTGACCCGCGCCGCCGCCTGCGCCCGGGAAATCGACGCGCAGCGCTGATCGTTTCCGGCGGCGTCGCCTGCAACTCCGGCCTGCGCGCCGCCGCGCAGGCCGCCCGCCTGCCGTACCCCGTCTGTTCCCCACCCCCGGCCTGTCCACCGACAACGCCGCCATGATCGCCGCCGCCGCCTTCCCCAAACTGTACCGCCAGCGAATTCGCCGCGCTCGATCTCAGCGCCCAGGCCAATCTCACGCTCGCCTGACTTACAGCGCCGCCAGTAACTTTGCCAGCAGCGCCGTCCGGTCGGCGATCCGGTCCGTCAGAATGCTTTCGTTCACCGCATGGGCGCCCTCGCCCACCGCGCCCAGGCCGTCCAGCGTGGGCACGCCCAGCGCCGCAGTGAAATTGCCGTCCGAACCTCCGCCCGTCAGCGATTCCTCCACCTTCACGCCCAGTCCGCGCCCCAGTTTCTGCGCCAACCGGAACAACTCCACGATGCCCGCGCTCCGTTCCATCGGCGGCCGGTTCAATCCGCCTGTGACCTCAATCGCACAGCGCTTATCGAACGGCTTCAGGCTCCGGAACTTCTTCTCCAGCCCCGCCGCATCCTTCAGCCGCAGCACCCGGATATCCACCTCCACCCGTGCCTCCGCCGCAATTACGTTACTCCGCGTCCCACCCGAAATCACCCCCGGATTCACCGTAATCCCGCGATCCAGATTCGTGAAGCCGGCAATCCGGTCGATCTGCCGCGCCAGTTCCAGCACCGCGCTCGCCCCCGCCGGGAAGTCCACTCCCGCATGCGCCGCCTTCCCGCGCACCGTCACCGTAAACCCGCCCACGCCCTTGCGCGCCGTTTTCAGCTTTCCCGCCAGTCCCGTCCCGGGCTCCAACACCAGCACCGCGTCGCTGTGCCGCGCATTCTTTTCCGTCAGCGCCCGCGATGCCTCACTGCCCGTTTCTTCGTCCGAATTGAGTTGCAGCACCACTTTGCGCACCACCGGAATCTCCATCTCCCGCAGTGCCTGCACGGCGAATACGAAAAACGCGATCCCGCTCTTCATATCCAGCACGCCCGGCCCCCACAGGCGGCCCTCTGCCTCGCGAAACGGCATGTCCCGCAGCGTCCCCATCGGCCACACCGTATCCGCGTGGCCCAGCGCCAGAATCTGCCCCCGCTTCCGGCGGCCCGGCAGGTCCATTTCGCATACCAACTGCGCGCCCGCCCGCTTCACCTTGGCGAACGGCCCCACCGTGTCCGCCACCAGGTCCATGAACCGGCCCACCGCCGCCGCATCGTCGCTCGGCGACTCGCATTCTACAAACCGGCGGATCAGACCGGTAATCCCGGCCTGCCGCTCCTGCAAATAGGAAAGAAAGTAATCCACGGCAACAATGATAACTCGTGTAAATTCGCACTTACCATTTCGCGGAAGTTCCGTATAATACTTCAAACCTGTAGGTCCCCGTTCGCTCCCATTGGTTGCAATCGTCTCTGCCGACGACGTGTGAGGAGGGGTGTATGCCAAAAACGATAACTCTCTTTCTGCTGGGCCTTGCCGCGGCTCTGGCCCAGGTCAATACCAGCACTTTGGATGGTCTCATCACCGACCCCCAAGGCGCCTTCGTACCCAATGTCGAAATCGTGGTGACCAATACCCTCACCACTCAGACTTTTAAGACCGTGACCGACGGCAAGGGCCACTGGGCCGTCCCGTCGCTGCCTACCGCTACCTACAGCATTACCGCCACTGCCCCCGGCTTCAAGACCGTCACCAAAGGCGGAATCAAGATGGATGCCGGCATTCCAGCAACTGTCAATCTGCAACTGGAGGTCGGAGCGGTGTCCGAAACGGTCGAGGTCACCGGCGCCGCCGAAGTGGTCCAGGCCGCCAGCGCCACCGTGTCCAGCGATCTTACCGGACGCCAGGTGAACGATCTCCCTATTCCCAGCCGCAATGCCACCGACCTGATCGTGACCCTGCCCGGAACCCAGACCCCCGGCGGCCCGCGCAACACCACCTTCGACGGCCTCCCGCAAGCCACCGTCAATATGACCATGGACGGCGTTAACATTCAGGACAACCTTCTGAAGAACGGCTCCGGCGGCGCGTTCTACCCCATCGTCTACCCCAGGACCGACGCCATCGAGGAAGTCTCCGTCACCAGCGCCGCCTCCGGCGCCGAGAGCCTCGGCGAAGGCGCCATCCAGGTGAAATTCGTTACTAAGAGCGGCACCAACGAATGGCATGGCGGAGCCTTTATGCAGGAGCGCAACACTTACTTCGACGCCAACACCTACTTCAATAACATCGACGGCCTGCCGCGCGACCGCATCCTCCTGCACCAGTGGGGCGCGCATATCGGCGGCCCCATACTCAAAAGGAAGCTCTTCATCTTTTTCAACTACGAGATCTTCCGCTTCCCGCAATCCTGGAATGAAGCTCAGGATAAAGGCGCCCAACTTCTGGTGCTGACCGATCCGGCCCGTCAGGGACTCTTCACCTATAAAGGCACCGGCGGCCAGTTGCAGACGGTCAACCTCTACAACCTCGCCGCCGGTAGCGGCTTTCCCTCTACACCCGACCCGCTGATTGCCAACACGCTCTCCCTCATCAATCAATCGCTTCCCGGCGGCGCCTTGACCTCCCGTATCACGGCCAACGACTATAACCGCAACTACTTCAATTTCATGGCGCCCGGCGAGCATAAGATCGATTTCCCGCAAGGTAAACTCGATTGGGTCATCAACTCCAAACATCACTGGGAAGCCACCGGCGGCGTCAATCCCTACCGGCTGTTTCCTGACGGTATTAACGGCGTAATCCCCGTCTTCCCAGGCAGCGGAACCGTGCTCGGCTCGAATGTGATCGCCGGCCAGCGCGAAGCCTTCTGGACCGGTTCCACGGCCCTCCGCTCTGCCTGGAGCCCCTATTGGACCAGCGAAATTCGCTTTGGCATGTCCTCCGGCAACGTCCTGTTCTTCAACGATGTCACGCCCAACCTCTTCTCGCCCTGGAGAGGCTATGCGCCCAATATGGCCGGCTATGTGACGGTCCCCTATAACGCCAGCAGCTTTTCGCGGCGCAACAATCCCATCAAGCAGTTGACCGGCAGCGCCACCTGGGCGCACGGCAGCCACCTGGTGAATATGGGCGGCAGTTTCTCCCAGATCAATGAATGGACCTCCAGCGACGCCACCCAGGTGATTCCGCGCATCTCCTTCGGAATCGTGAATACCGACCCGGCGCTTTCCATGTTCAACTCCGCTAACTTTCCAGGCAGCGCGTCCAGCGATCTCGCGAATGCCGAAAACCTCTATGCGCTGCTCACTGGACGCGTCTCTGCCATCACTCAATCCGTCGTACTGGGCGAGCAGAGTAAAACCTATGGCCCCAATGCCACCATCGGCAGGCTGCGCGTCAGAGAGTTCGGTTTGTACGTGCAGGATAGTTGGAAACTCAAGCCCAACCTGACCCTGACTTACGGCTTCCGGCTGGAGAACCAGTTCCCTTTCCACGTCTTCAACAACACTTACACCCGGCCCGGATATGCGGGCTTGTATGGCGTCTCGGGTGTCGGCAACCTGTTTCAGCCCGGCGTCACCGGTGGGGCCACTCCCGTGCTCACGCCGGTTACCAGCGATACTACCGGCTATTCCCCCACGCATTTCCCGTCGCCCACGGTGGGAGTGGCATACGTGCTTCCCAGGCACGAAGGGCTGCTGGGCAAACTGGTGGGGCGCGATTCGGTGCTGCGCGCCGGCTTCGCCATTGCCAGCGTGCGGGAACAGTTCACCGTTCCGTGGAGCAATAACCAGGGCGTCAACCTCAACACCAGTGTGGACCCCATCTCCACCAATACAGCCGCGTTCGGCCCTGCCGGCAGCGTGCTCTTCAACAACCCGGTTCTTCCCGCGCCCGGTTACCCCGCCAGCCCCACTTATCCGCTGGCTGTGCTGCCGGGTAACTCCATCTTCGATTACAACCCGGACATAAAAAGCCGCTACGTCGAGTCGTGGAACGTGGGCTTTCAACGATCGCTGACTCCCGATACCGTGCTGGAAGTGCGCTATGTAGGCAATCGTTCCGCGCGCGCCTGGACTGCCCTCAACCTGAATGAGGTTAACGTAGTCGAAAACGGCTTCAACACCCAGTTTCTGGCCGCGCAGAATAACCTCGCCATCGCCAACGGAGTCACGGTCCCGCAACTGGCCACTCTGAACACGTTGAAAAGCACCAATTTCTTCAACACCGGATTGCCCGGTCAGCAGGCCATTCCGATCATCTCCACCGCCCTCGCCAACTCCGGCAATTCGCAGCTGGCAAATTGGGTGGCGCAGGGACAGTCCGGCGCCCTGGCCAACAGCATAGCCGGCAACACCGGCCAGATGGCCCGCCTGGTAGCCGCCAATTATCCGGCAAATCTGTTTCAGGTCAACCCGGCGACAGGCGGTTCCAACGCCAACCTCACAACCAATCAGGGCGGCAGTACTTACAACTCCATGCAAGTCGAACTCCGCCGCAGGTTAGCCAGGGGAGTCTTGGCCGGCGCCAGTTATGCCTGGTCGCACTCCCTGTATGACGGGAACATCCTTTCGTTGCGAGATATGACTGGAGTAACTTACCCCTCGCCCTTCGATCAACGCCACACCGTCAAGTTGAACTGGGTGTACGAACTGCCTTGGGGACCGGGACGCCAGTTCCTGAGTTCCGTCGGCAATCCCGTAATCCGCAAAGCGGTGGAAGGCTGGCAGATTTCCGGCATCGCACGCCTTCAATCCGGCACTCCGTCGCAACTGTTGAGCAACCGCCAGACTTTCAATACCAGCGATGGCGGCGTCGTGCTGCATAACCTCACCACCAGCCAGTTACAGGGCATGATGAGCATTCAGAAGCAGGGCAATGGAATCGTGAATTACCTGCCGCAATCGCTCATCACCAACACCTTGGCCGCGTTCCAGTTGGTGCCCACTCCGCTCGATCCCAACGCCCCGTACATCGGCCCCGCCAATACCGCCGGCCAGTTCGGCGACCAGGTGTTCATGTACGGCCCGTGGTTCCAGACATGGGATGTCAGCCTCGCCAAGCGCACCAAAATCGGCGAGCGCCAGTCCATCGAGTTCCGCGCCCAGGCGCTGAACATCTTCAATCACCCGAACTTCTTCCTCGTGCCCAACAGCTCCGGCAACATCACCATGAGCAACCTGTTCGGCCAGACGCGCAACGCCTACAACGACATCAATTCGACCAACGACCCTGGCTCGCGCATTCTGGAATTCCAGCTCCGCTACTCCTTCTAGCCGCAGCGGTGGGGTAAGCTTCAGCTTGCCCCACCCTTTCTAACTCCATTCAAACTCTCAGTTATTAGGCCTTTACTAACTTCAGGCCGACTCTGTCGTACTATGCGTCCTGATGTTTGACGCCTCCGGAGATTTCAGGATAATAGGTACTTAAAATCTATAATTGTCCTGCCTGCTTTCGCAGCCGCCGCACGCACGGATCGACCCTCCTCCCGGGTGTTCCTCGCCGCCCGGTCGAACCATCGAGGAGATTCCCCATGCACCTGCCGCTTCCGTCGCGCCATCCCCTTCTGCGTGCCCTCTTGCTTGCCGGCGCCGCCACATGTTGCCTTCAAGCCGCCGCCATCAACGCCGCGTACTGGGCCGATGCCAGTACGGATGCATCGGGAAGCTACCTTTACAATCTGCCTGTGGCCACTCAGGCGGGAAACAGTGTGGCCGGAGCCATTCCCACCAATGCCAGCCAAGCGCAGCCCGGCTCGAACCTGATCAATTTCTTTCGGACCGGCAGTTTCCTGCCCGGAGCCTCCACCGCTTACGATGGCGCCCTGTTGGGAGATCTGAGTTCCCGTACCGGCCTCACGGCAACCTTCCGCATCAATGACGATGCGCTCGCCGCCGGAGCCGCCTTCCCCGCGTCCAGCATTGTGGGCGAAACCTATTCCGGACAAGTCGGCAGCAACGCCGGCATCCGGCTGATGTTCATGGGTGGATACCTAAGCGACGGTACCCCGAACGAATGGTGGTCCCGTGGTGCGGTTGCCTACGTCACCTCGATGCTGAACGGCCAGGACGTGACCCTCAGTGTGGACTTCGATCCATCCTTGTGGAGCAACTATTACGGCCATGTCGGCACCGAAAACGCGAACGTCACCAACGAGTTCGATACAGCCCTCGCCGGCGTGACCCGCCTCGGTCTCTCGTTCGGAAGCGGCTACTTCTTCAGCAATGGCTTCGCTTTTAACAACGGCGGCTCCGCCAACATTCAACTCGACAATATCGCCACCCTGGGCGGAGCTCCCGTGCCCGATCCCACATCCACTCCCGAGCCCGCCACGCTCACCCTGCTGGGCGGCGCACTCTTCGGCTTGGGACTCTTCCGCCGCCAGTCGCGCTCCCGCTAATTCACACCGGCCTCTGTCCAATTATGCGAAGCCAGTTATAATACTGGCTTCCATGGCCATTTTGGATATCAACGAAATACGAGCGATCCTGCCGCATCGCTTCCCGTTTCTTCTGGTGGACCGCATCGTCGAAATGGAACCCGATCGCGTCGTCGGGATCAAGCAGGTGACCGCCAACGAGCCGTTCTTTCAGGGTCACTTCCCGGATTTTCCCGTCATGCCCGGCGTCCTGATCGTGGAGGCCATGGCTCAAACCGCCGGCGTGCTCGTCCTGCACGACATGCCCGACCGGCAGAACAAGCTGGTGCTGCTGGTGGCCGTCGAAAATGCGCGCTTCCGGCGTCCCGTAGTGCCCGGCGACACGCTCCGCATGGAGATGAAGATCCTGCGGAAAAAGGCCAGCGTCGCTAAAATGGCCGGCGTTGCGACGGTCGATGGCGCCGTAGTCGCCGAGGTCGAAGTCATGTGCAAGCTCGCCGACAAGGAAGAGAAGGTCCCCGACCCCAAGCCCGCCGAAATTGCCGGCTAGCAATGCCCATCCACCCCACTGCCATCGTGGACCCGCAGGCAGGCATTGCCGAAGACGCGGAAATTGGACCCTATTGCATCATCGGCGCGGAAGTCGAGATCGGCGCTCGCACCCGCCTCATGGCCCACGTCTACCTGGAAGGCCCTACCTCGGTCGGCGAAGATAACATCTTCTTCCCGTACAGTTCCATTGGCGTGGCATCTCAGGACCTCAAGTACCAAGGCGAGCGCGCCGAAACCCGCATCGGCCACCGCAACCGCATCCGCGAGTTCGTCACCATTCATCGAGGTACCGCGGGTGGCGGCCTGGTCACCAGCATCGGCAGCGACAACCTGCTCATGGCCTACAGCCACGTGGCGCACGACTGCCGCATTGGCGACCACGTCATTCTGGTCAACGGCGCTACGCTCGCCGGCCACGTCACCCTCGGCGATTGGGTGGAGATCAGCGCCTACACCGGCATCCATCAGTTCTGCCGCGTCGGCGACCATGCCTTCGTCGGCTCGCATAGCGCCGTCATTCAGGATGTGATGCCGTACTCCAGCACGGTGGGCGAGCGCGAAATGCGTGTCTTTGGCGCCAATCGCATCGGCCTGGAACGCCGCGGTTTTGAAAAGCCCGTCATCGAGTCGCTGCAAACCGCCTTTCGCCTGCTCACGCGCTCCCAGCTCAACACCTCGCAAGCCGTCGAGCGTATCCGTGCCGAAGTGGCCCCCTGCGCCGAACTCGACGCCCTCCTGGAATTCATCCGCACCTCCCCCAGGGGCTTCATTAAGTAGATGCGCTACGGTCTCATCGCCGGAAACGGCCGCTTCCCCCTGCTGGCCCTGGAGAATGCCCGCCGCCTTGGCCACGACGTCACCGTCATCGCCATTCAGGAGGAAGCCTCCCCCGACGTGGCTTCGCTCGCGCCCCGCTGCCATTGGATCTCCCTCGGCGCCCTCAGCAAACTCATCGAAATTCTCAAAGCGGACGGCATCACCGAGGTGGTCATGTGCGGCCAGGTGAAGCACGCCAAAATCTTCTCGTCCATCCGGCCCGATTGGCGCCTGGCCAAGCTCCTGCTCTCCCTGCCTGCGAAGAATACCGATGGCCTCATCGGCGGCGTCATCAAAGTCCTCGCCGATGAAGGCATTCGCCTTACCGATTCCACTGCCCTGCTCAAGCCCCTACTGGCCACCGAGGGGGCCATGACCCGGCGCAAACCGCATAAGGACGAAACCACCGACATCGCCTACGGCCGCCGCGTCGCCGACGCCCTCGCGGGCTTCGATGTCGGCCAGAGTGTGGCCATCTGCGAGCGCGCCTGCGTCGCCCTGGAAGCCATGGAGGGTACCGACGCCATGCTCCGCCGCGCCGCCGGTCTGGTCAACGGCCGCCGCCTGACCCTGGTGAAAGTCGCCCGCCGCCGCGAGCACCTGCTCTTCGATGTCCCCGTGGTGGGGCTCGACACCATCCCCGCGATGCGCCAAACCGGCACCACCGCCCTGGCAGTCGAAGCCGGCCGCACCTTGATGCTCGATCGTGAACAAATGCTGGAGGCTGCTAACGAAGCAGACATCGCCATTGTCGGAATCTAATTCTTCTCCCCTCTTCTCCGCTTCTTCCTCCGCGCCTCCGCGCCTCCGCGATGAAAATCACCGCCTCGCAGTAGTCGGAACCGGCCAGTTCGGCCGGAATCACTGCCGCGTGGTCCACGAATCCACCCGCGCCCTTCTCACCGCCGTAGTCGATGCCGACCCCGTCCGCGCCGCCGAAGCCGCCGCCCAGTACGGCGTCCAGGCATTGCCGGATCTCGCGTCCCTCGCCGGCAAGGTGGACGCCGCCATTGTCGCCGTCCCCACCTCCGCCCATGAAGAGGTCGCCTGCCGGTTGCTGGAAGCCGGCATCGATGTGCTGGTGGAAAAGCCGATCGCCATCGACCTGCCGTCCGCCGACCGCCTCGTCGCCACCGCCGAAAGGCATGGCCGCATCCTCCAGGTGGGCCACCTGGAACGCTTCAACCCGGCGGTGGTGGAACTCGAGCGGCGCGCCACCCTGCCCTTGTTCTTCGAAATCCACCGCCTCAACCTCTTTAGCCCGCGCAGCCTCGACGTGGATGTCGTCCTCGACCTGATGATCCACGACGTAGACATTGTCCTCGCCCTTGCTCACGCCGAACCCCTGGAAATCCGCGCGGCGGGCATCTCCATCCTCTCCGAGAAAGTGGATATCGCCAACGTGCGGATGCAATTCCCTAACGGATGTGTCGCCAATCTTACCGCCAGCCGGGTATCCACCGAACGGGTCCGAAAGCTCCGCTTATTCCAGCCGAATCAGTATCTTTCCCTGGATTACACACGCCAGGACCTGACCGTCTTTTCGGTAGGCGCCGCCCGCCAGATCGGCTTCGAACAGGCCACCTTGACCAAAGGCGAGCCCCTCAAACTGCAACTGGACGCCTTCCTGGACTCTATTGAGACCCGCAATTCCCCGAAATGCTCCGGGCGCGCGGCACGTCAAACTCTTGGGGGCGCTCTCGCGATTCTTGATAAAATCAGGGAGCACTCAGAAGTAGTCTCAAAATCCCTGGACGCTGGATGGAAACCGTAGGCCCACCTCCGGTAGACGAACAACTCAACCTGCTGACGGAGTGGGGCGACCCGAACGCCCGCACTCGCACGCCCAAAGCGGCCGTCGCCAGCCTCTTTCTACATGTTGCGCTCATCGCCGTTTTGATGTATCTGCCCGCTGGCTCGAGCCAACCGCCGGCTCCGGAAGAGCCACCCCATATCGTCACTCCGCTCGTGCTGCCTACCGAATTGACTCAAAAGGCGCCGAATAAGGGCAAAATCACCAAGGAATTCGATGCCCGGGAGGAGACTCCGCGGCAGGCCCTCAACCTGCCTCCTTCGCCGCCCCCGGTGGCGCCCAAACCGCGCGAACCCCGTCCCGCCGTCATTCCCGCACCGCCCTCCCCCAAACCGGCAGCGGCCCTTCCACCCATGCCCGAGCCGCCGAAACTTGAGCCGCCGAAAGAAATGCCCAGGCCCGATATGCCGGCCGTGGCCCAAAGCGGCATCCAACTACCGCCCCAGATTCAGACCTCGGAAGCCCCCAAGATGCCCCTGCAGAATGTGCCTCCGTCCCGTCAGGTCACGCCGCCCGCACATAGCCGAATCCCCATTCCCAGCACCAACGTGAACGATGTAATGAATGATGTGATTCGCAGCGGCGGCGGGGGCGGCATCACCATCGGCGATCAGGGCGCTCTGGGCTCGGGTTACGGCAGCATCAACCAGTCCCCCGGCAAGGGCGTCCCGGGCGCCGCCATGCAGTTGCTCAGCGACCCCGGCGGCGCCGACTTCATACCCTACATCCGCCAGATTCTTCAGACCATCAAGCGCAACTGGCTGGCCGTGCAGCCGGAAAGCGTCCGCATGGGCAGTCGCGGTAAGGTTGTCGTCCAGTTCCAGATCAAGACAAATGGTGTGGTGGATAAGGTTGTTTTCGAGGAACACTCAGGCGCCGACGCGCTCGACCGGGCTGCCGTCGCCGGCATCAGCGCCTCCAACCCCCTGCCGCCTCTACCAACTGAATTTAAGGGCGAACGCGTCGTGCTGCGTCTCAATTTCATGTACAACATGCCGCGCCGTTAAAGCCATGCAGAAGCGCTTCTATTCCGCCATGGCCACGTACGCCCTCATTGCCGTCCTGGCCGCGTTCACGCTCGATGGCGGCACCCTCCGCAACGTGGTCTGGATCGTCATGGCCGGCTTCGCGGCTAAAACCTACATCGCCTATAAAGCCAATCAGCAACCCTAGTTCTGCCGGATTGAAACGTCGGACGTTCCATTCTGAAACACGTTCCATTTCGGAACGTTTCTAGGGCGAATATCTCTCTCATAATAGGGCATTTAGCTCTTAATATCCTGGCACTCGCATTGCATCCTTAAAGAACGCCGGACGCTTGATCCGGCGGCTCCAAAAAACAAACAAAGAGGACAAAAAACAATGCAGGTGCAAGGTGTGTCTACTCGCCGGCGCAAGAGAGTTTCGCAGGAAGTGCGCGATCAGATCGTGCTGGATCATCTGTCCCTGGTGAAAGCGATTGCCATTCGCGTTCATGAGAACCTGCCGGTCCATGTGGACCTCGATGACCTGATCCATGCCGGCGTGCTAGGTCTGTTCGATGCCGTCGATAAGTTCGATTCCACGCAAGAACGTGGCATTTCAGAGCTATGCCAAGCATCGCATCAAGGGCGCCATACTGGATAGCCTGCGCCAGCTCGACTGGGCCTCGCGGGACCTCCGCAAACGCCAGAAGCAGGTGGATGCCGTCACTCACGAACTTTCTCTGCAACTGAACCGTACGCCCGCCGAAGCTGAAATCGCCCAGGGCATGGGCGTCAGCATGGATCGCTGGCGTCGCATGCAGATCGAACTCCGCACCATAGGGCTCGTTTCCTCCTCTCCGCGTCCGGACCAGGAGCGCGACCGCACCCAGGAATTTCCCGCCGCCCCCGAATTCCAGCCGGACCGCATGTGCGAACAGAAGGAACTTCAAACCACGCTGGCGCGCGCCATCGGCAGCCTTCCCGAGCGCTACCAGAAGGTGGTCTTCCTCTACTACACCAACGACATGACCATGAAAGAGATCGGCGACATGCTCGGCGTCAACGAAAGCCGCATCTCGCAGATCCACAAGACCGCCTTGAAGAAAATGGCGGTGGTGCTGGAATCCGAAGGCATTCACTCGGCCGAAGCGTTCTGAATCTATTCCGGCAGAGCGAACAGGTAGGACGTCAGGTTCTCCATATCCTTGCGGCGACAGCTTGTACGCCGGCATGAAGGATCCCGGCGAGAGCTTCTGCGGATCGGCGAAATGGTCTTCCACCCAACTCCGGCTCTGCCGTTTGGAAAGGCCGTTCAGCGGCGGTCCCAGTTTCATGCCCACGCCATTCACCATGTGGCACGTCCCGCAATGGTTGGCCTGGTACACCAGCGCGCCCTGCGTGGCGAAGTCCGGCGCATTGGCAAGCGCCGTGGCGTTGTCCGGGTTGAGCTTCAGCAGAAACGCCGCCAGCGAGTTCAACTGCGCATCGCTCAATTGAATCGGCGGCATGGAACTGCCCGGACGCATGGCGCGACGGACGCTTGAAATGCTGGATCATCCAGGCGGCGTCTTTGTGGATGGTGATGCGCGTGAGGTCCGGCCCCACCGAGTTCCCGCGCTCGCCGATGGCGTGGCAACTGATGCAGTTCTCCTCGCGGAAATAGGCCACTCCGGCCATCTCTTCGGGCGAAAGCTGCATCCAGTCGGTGGGCGCGGAGTAGTCCACCGCCACTTCGGCTTGCTTTGGGAGTGCTCTTCACGGCCGCCAGCGGTCAGGCCCGTCCAGCCGATAGCACGCCAGCAGTACGAACGAGATCGCAAAGGTGCGCCTGGTGACTTCGACCATCCGGCCGCGATCGATGAAACGGCACCAGGATCAGGGTCAGGATCGCCAGACCGGGCAGCACCACGCTGCCCACCACTTCCAGCGGGCCGCTGAACAGTTTCAGCGTCTGGAACAGGAACAGGAAATACCATTCGGGACGCGGAATGTACGAGGTGTCGGTGGGGTCGGCAAGCTGCTCCAGCGGCACACGGACCGACCACGCGCCATCACGAACAGAATCGCGAACGCGGCGAAGATCGCCACCGTATCTTTGAAAACCTGGCGCGGGTAGAACTGCTTCTTGGGCAGCAACTCATCGCCCGGCAGCCGGCGCCACGCCGTGCTTGCGGACCAGGTAGACGTGAAGCGCGATCAGCAACAGCGTGGCCGGCGGCAGCAGCAGCACGTGCAGCCCATAGAACCGCGCGAAGGTCACCACGCCCACCGCGACCCCCGCCCCCCAGCAATCGCTGAAGGTACGGACCCACCACCGGCGCCTGCCCGGCGATCTGCGTGGTCACCACCGTGCCCCAGTAGGCCCGGTTGTCCCACGGCAGCAGGTATCCCGGTCAGTCCGTATGCCAGGGTGAGCAGCAGCAGCACCACACCCACCATCCAGGTGGCCTCGCGCGGCTTCTTATAAGCGCCGTACAGAAATACCTGGACCATGTGCAGCACCACCACCACGATCATCATGCTGGCGCCCCAGTGGTGCAGCCCGCGAATCAGCCGGCCGCCGGTCAGTTCCGTCAGGATGTAGCGCAGGCTGTTGTAGGCGTCGCCGGGCGTGGGCGCGTAATTGAATGCCAGCAGCGCGCCCGTAAAAGCCTGCACCAGGAACAGGAATATCGCCACGCTGCCGAACACCTGGTGCCAGCCGCTGGATGCCGGAATCTCTTCGTACAGGAACTGGCGGACGGCGGTCTGCAGGCCGGTGCGATGGTCGAGCCAACTCGGCGATGCGGCGCCTCATGCCGTTCTGCTCCTTGCTCTGCCGCAGCTTACCCAGCAGCAGGTTGCTGCCCTTTAACTGTGTGTCGAAGCGGTCCAGCGGGCGCGGCGCCGGCCCGGACAGCACCTTGCCGTCCACGGAAAATACCGAGGAGTGGCACGGGCACAGAAAATCGTTCTTGCCGTCTTCCCAGTGATAGGCGCACCCCAGGTGGGTGCATTGCGGTCCGAAAGCCACGATGCTGCTGTCGGCATGTTTTACCACCCACGCGGTGCCTTTCTCGCTGATGACCTTCCATCCGTCCACGCGGTTGCGCCGAAATGTCATTTCCACTGGCGAATCCGGCGCGAGCTTGCTGACATCGCCCACCTCCACCCACACTTCCGCATTGCGGGCTTTGGGCGGGAAAAAGAGGTAAACCAGCGCTGGAATGCCGAGCGCTGCCGATATCGCCGCCCACATCCCATATACGGCTCCAACGTAAAAATTGCGGCGGCTGATACCATTGGCAGGCGAGTGTTCGACTGGGGTCACGTCACCATCCTAAAACAGCAGGCTGGCGCGGTTTGTCGCCCTTATGTAATCACTTTGCAAAATCTGGCAGTGAAGGTTCTGTGCACGGACCCCTGCGGATGATCATCTTCTGGTCGGAGCAGAAACTCTTGTTACCGTTCGTCGCCGTCACGATGTAGCCGTCGCCACCCCCCGTGACCATGAATCGGTAGCCTACCCGGCTTTCGCGCGCCAGGTCTTCGTCAAGGATCGCCGACAATTCTTCCAGCGATGCCGCATAGCGCCCATATTGTGAGTTGTATTGCACCTGGGCTGTGTGGATCGTCTGGATCGTCCGCAGTGCCCTTACGTCGGGCGCATCAGCCCGCAAGTCGCCACCCGTGCGCGGGATTGGGCAAACCACAAGCACCGCAAAAACGCACACGAATACCAATACACCACGCACGTGGAACTCGCTAGTGCATGCCCTGTTCTTTACTGGTGGCAGTGGCCGGTTCTGGCCCGTTATTTTCGTGGATGACCATCGACTGGTCCGAGTAGAAGGTCTTATTGCCGTCCGTGCCGTAGTTCACCGGATTGGCGTTCACTACATACCCGCCGTTGTTGCCCGTGAGCGTGAACTTATAACCCTGCTTGGTGCCGTTTGCCAGGTCATTCCCTATCAGGTCCGCGGCCGCGGCACTGGCTGCCCCGCTCGCCGGCGGGCCCAACTCGACCAGCGATATGGCATAGCGGCCGTACTGCGAGTTGTACTGGACCTCGGCGGTATGGATCGTCTGGATCGCCCGCAATGCCGCCGTCTCCTGCGCGAATTTCTTGGCGTTGGTGAGCTTGGGCATGGCGATAGTGATAATGATCAGGATGATCGCGATCACGATCAGCAACTCGATCAGGGAGAACCCCCGGCGCCTTCTTCGATTGAACATACGTTACCTTCTCTTTATGATATGACGCCGCCCGGCGGCGCGGCGTGTAGGAAACTATCGGACTTTACCATCGTATGCAACATAGTCATCCGCCGCCAGTACGCCGGCAGCAGGCTCAGCCGCAGCGCGTTCGGCCCGTCCGAGAGCGCCTTTTCCGGCTCGTCGTGAACTTCCACGAAGATTCCGTCCACCCCCGCGCCCACCGCCGCGCGGGACAGCGGCTCGATAAACTGGGGCTGCCCCCCGGACACGCTCCCCGCGCCACCCGGCAGTTGCACCGAGTGCGTAGCATCGAACACCACCGGCCAGCCGGCATCCCGCATGATCTTCAGGCCGCGCATATCGACCACCAGATTATTGTAGCCAAAGCTCGACCCGCGCTCGGTCAGCACCACCTTGCTGTTTCCCGTGGACGCCACCTTCTCCGCAGCCCGGTGGATGTCGTGCGGCGCCACAAACTGGCCCTTCTTGATATTCACGATCCGGCCCGTCCGCCCCGCCGCCAGCAGCAGATCCGTCTGCCGGCATAGAAAAGCGGGAATCTGCAGGATGTCCGCCACCTCGGCCGCCGCCTCCGCCTGCCCCGGCTCGTGGATGTCGGTCAGTACCGGAAAGCCTTCCGCCTTCACCCCGGCAAGGATGCGCAATCCCTCCCGCAGTCCCGGCCCCCGGTACGCCCCGCCGCTGGAGCGGTTGGCCTTGTCGAAGGACGCCTTGAAGACAAACGCGCCCACCGCCTCGCGAATCCCGCGAGCCATGCGGTGTACGTGCTCCTCGCTTTCGATCACGCAGGGTCCGGCGATCAGAACCAGCGGATTGCCGCGCAGAAACGCGCTGAACTCAATCGGCACGCGAGTATAGCGGCTCCTCCCGAACCTGCCTCTCCAGGCGCTTCAACCGGTGTTCGTAAGCCGCCCCGATGAATGCCTTAAACAACGGATGCGGCTCCATGGGCTTGCTCTTGAATTCCGGATGGAACTGGCAGCCCAAAAACCACGGATGCCCGGGAATCTCGCAGATCTCCACGTACGTGCTGTCGGGTGTTTCGCCGGTGATGCGCAGCCCCGCCGCCTTAAGCCGGTCTTCGTATTCGCGATTGAATTCGTAGCGGTGCCGGTGCCGCTCGTTGATCTCGCGCGTGCCGTACGCTTTATAAGCGAAGCTGTTTTCGTTCAGCCGGCACGGCCAACTGCCCAACCGCATGGTGCCGCCCAGATCGTCCACGCCCTTCAACTCCCGCAACTTGAAGATCACGCGGTGCGGTGTGCCCGAGTTGAACTCGGTGGAATCGGCGCCCTCCAACCCGGCCACGTTCCGTGCATACTCGATTACCAGGGTCTGCATACCCAGGCAGATGCCGAAGTACGGCACCTTCTTTTCCCGCGCGTACCGAATGGCGTTCAGCATCCCGTCGATGCCGCGCTTGCCGAAGCCTCCGGGCACCAGAATCCCGTCATATCCGTGAAGCTGTTTCTCCCAATCTTCGCCCAGCACGCCCTCGGCCTCGATCCAATCGATATTGACCTTGAGCTGGTGCGCCAACCCGCCGTGCAGCAGGGCTTCTTTCAGGCTCTTGTAGGAATCCTCGTACTCCACATACTTGCCCACCAGCCCGATCGTCACTTCGTCGCGCGGGTTCTCCATTCGCTCCAGCATGGCCGTCCAGCGCGAAAGATTGCGCGGAGGCGCATCGATCTTCAGCAGCCGGACGATAATGTCGTCCACCCCTTCGTTAGCGAATGTGACCGGCACTTCGTACACCGATTTCACGTCGCGGGCGGTCACCACCGCGTCCAGGTCCACGTCGCAGAACAGCGCGATCTTTTCCTTCATCTCCTCCGGAATAAATCGTTCGGCGCGGCACACCAGAATGTCCGGCTGGATACCGATGGCCCGCAGTTCCTTCACGCTGTGCTGCGTGGGCTTGGTCTTCAACTCCTGCGCGGCGGCGATCCACGGCACCAGCGTCACATGCACGAACAGACAGTTGCTGCGTCCCTGTTCGTGCCGCATCTGCCGGATGGCTTCCAGGAAGGGCAGCGATTCGATATCGCCAACCGTGCCGCCGATCTCGGCAATCACCACGTCCACGTCCCCCGCCACTTTCTTCATGGCGGCCTTGATTTCATTGGTCACGTGCGGAATCACCTGCACCGTCTTGCCCAGATAGTCGCCGCGCCGCTCGCGCGCGATAATCTGCTCGTAAATGCGGCCGCTGGTCAGGTTGTTGCTCTGCGTCAGGCGCGCGTGGGTGAAGCGTTCATAGTGGCCCAGGTCGAGATCCGTTTCGGCCCCGTCGTCGGTGACGAAAACTTCCCCGTGCTGGAACGGACTCATGGTGCCGGGATCCACGTTCAGGTACGGATCGAACTTCTGGCACGTAACTTTCAATCCGCGGCTCTCCAGCAGGCACCCGATCGAGGCCGCGGCGATTCCCTTCCCCAGCGAGGAAACCACGCCGCCCGTTACAAAAATGTATTTCGCCATTGCTACTTCACCCCCGTTAAAGAAGTCGTGAACAAACGCGCCACACGCTCCAGGTCGGCCGGCGTATCCACACCCAACGACTCATATTCTGTTTCCGTCACGCGAATCCGGTATCCGTTCTCCATCGCCCGCAACTGCTCCAGCCGTTCGGCGGTCTCCAGCGGACCCACCGGCAGCCCCGGATACGCCAGCAGGAAATCCCGCCGATACACATACAGGCCCACGTGTTTGAAATAAGGCGTCCCGCCTTTTCCCTCGCGGTCGAAAGGGATGGGACAGCGCGAAAAATAAATCGCATCGCCCGCGTGGTCCGTAATCACCTTCACTACGTTCGGGTCGCCGATCTCGCGCGGATTCTCGATCCGCTTCTTGAGCGTCGCCATCCGCACTTCCGGATCATGCACCAGCGGCAGGATCGCGGCATCGATCGCCGCCGGGTCGATCAGCGGTTCATCTCCCTGAATGTTGACGATAATTTCAGCAGTGTCGGTGGATGCGATTTCCGCTACCCGGTCTGTACCCGAAATATGATCGGACCGCGTCAAACGCACACGAGCGCCGAAGGCTCTGGCGGCTTCGTATACTCTTTCGTCGTCGGTGGCAATGATCGTGCTAGTCAGATACCGCGCTTGCGACGCACGTTCATACACGTGCTGGAGCATCGGTTTGGAAGAAATGGGTGCCAGGACTTTTCCGGGAAAACGAGTGGAGGCAAACCGGGCGGGAATTACGCCCAAAATTTTACGCGGCACACGCGATCATACCATAAAACAGCCTGTGATAGACTTGGGAAAGAAAGGCTGGCCGGCCCGCATGCTGACCTCCTGCCGCAAGCTGTTCATATACAGCGCCATGCTATTGGGTACCGGTCTGTTCATGACGGCCCAGCAAGTGGGACAGTCTCCCGCTGCTATTGTGCCTCGGCCGAAAGCGGCTCCGAAGGTGGATACCCTGCCACGCTCCGACATTCGCGTGGACAGCAACCTGGTGCTCATCCCCGTCACTGTCACCGATCCCATGAACCGGTTCGTCACCGGCCTTGAAAGAGAGAATTTCAAACTGTTCGAGGACAAAAAGGAACAGTCCATCAGCGCCTTTTCCAGCGAAGACGCGCCGCTCTCGGTGGGTGTCATTTTCGATTGCAGCGGCAGCATGGGGAAGAAGCTGGAAAAATCCCGGCAGGCCGTGTCGCAGTTCTTCAAAACCGCCAATCCCGAGGACGAATTCTTCCTCGTTCAGTTCAACGATACGGCCAGTCTGATCCAGCCCTTCACGCGCAACCTGGAAGAGATTCAAAACCGCCTCACCTTCACCCAGTCCAAAGGCGAAACCGCCCTGCTGGATGCCATTTACCTGGGTCTGCACGAGATGAAGAAGGGCAAAAATCCGCGCAAAGCCCTGCTGATGATCTCCGATGGTGGCGATAACAACAGCCGCTACACCGAAAACGAAATCAAGAACCTGGTAAAGGAGGCCGACGTCCAGATCTATGCCATCGGGATCTACGAAAGCGGTTCGTCCCGCGCCCGCACCCCTGAAGAGGCCTCGGGGCCCGCACTCCTCACGGAGATCGCCGAGCAGACCGGAGGCCGCCAGTACTCCGTGGAGAACCTGAACGAATTGCCGGACATCGCCGCCAAGATTGGAGTCGAACTCCGCAACCAGTACATCCTTGGCTACGCGCCCCTGAACCAGGATCACGACGGCAAATACCGGCATGTTAAGGTAACATTAGTGCAGCCTCGGGGCCTACCCACACTGCGTCCATTTTGGAGACTGGGCTATTATGCTCCCTCGAAGTAATCGAACTCCTGCCATTGCCGCCGCTCTGACTCTGTCGCTCGCGGCCGCAGTGCTGTACGCGCAGCAGCAAAGCAAAAAGCCCGCGGGCCAGTCCACCGAAGATATCGGGCAGGTCTTCAAAGTGGATACCCGCCTGGTAGTCTGCAATACCACGGTGGTGGACAAGAACGGCCATCTGATCACGGACCTCAAAAAAAACAACTTTACCGTTACGGAAAATGGGCAACCGCAGACTATCAGCGTC
Organism: uncultured Solibacteraceae bacterium; assembly: GCA_963835555.1. Lineage (GTDB taxonomy): Bacteria > Acidobacteriota > Terriglobia > Bryobacterales > Bryobacteraceae > Sulfopaludibacter. The sequence continues at coordinate 562,305 of CAWIGC010000039.1, forward strand.
TTCAAGCGTGAAGACGTGCCGGTTTCCATGGGCCTGGTCATCGATAACAGCGGCAGCATGCGCGACAAACGCGCCAAAGTGGCGGCGGCGGCGTTGGCGCTGGTGAAGGATTCCAACAAGGACGACGAAGTGTTCGTCGTGAACTTCAATGACGACGCTTTTCTGGACCTGCCCCATAACAAAGAGTTCACTAACGACATCAGCGAGATGGAAGAAGCCTTGAGCCGCATCGATTCGCGTGGCGGAACCGCTATGCGCGACGCCATCCGCATGTCCGTGGAACATCTCCGCGATAAAGGCCACAAGAGCAAGAAGGTGCTGGTGGTGGTGACCGATGGCAATGACAACTCCAGCGTGATCAACCTGGAAAACCTGGTGAAAGGCGCCCAGCAGAGCGAGGTCCTGATTTACGCCGTCGGCCTGCTGAGCGATGAAGAGAAACGGGAAGCCGCGCGCGCCAAAAAAGATCTGACCGTGCTCACCGAAGCCACCGGCGGCGAACCTTTCTTCCCCAAGGATATTTCCGAGGTGGACCGCATCGCCCACCAGGTGGCGCACGATATTCGCAGCCAGTACACCATCGAATACTCACCCACCAATACCGCCATGGACGGAACCTATCGCCGGATCCAGATCAGCATCGTGAATGCGCCCGGCAAGTTGCAGGCGCGCACGCGCAGCGGCTACTACGCCACGCCCGATGCGATCAATCCGCCCAAGACCTCTAATAGTCTCATCAATCATTAATGCTGCGCATGATCTGGCGTCTCACGCGCGGCTACCGGCTGCGCCCGTGGGCCAGTCCTTACCTGCGCTGGCGCATCGAGACGTACTCCGGCGTGCATGCCGCGGATATTACCTTTGTGATGTTCTGGCGATTCTCGTGGCGGTATCGCAAGGAGCTGATTCGCTATCTGAAGTGGGCGTCGCGCATGGCTGGCGTACAATGACACTTTGCTGAGGAATCTTCAACTGCTGCTGCGGCTGGTGGTAGCTCCGGCCGATGGTATGAGCGGGATCCTGGATCGCGGTAGCCTGCTCTTCGCCACTCTTGCCGCCCTGGCCGTGGGGCTGTTCGCCGGTCCGGCGCCCGGCCTGCATTCCAGTTTCTACACGCCGCTGCTGGTACTGGCCATCGCTTATGTTCCCGGCGTGTTGCTGCTCAGCGTTCTGCTGGGGCGCCTGGGCGGCTTGGGAATGGTGTTCTCCAGGGACTATTCCACGCTGCTTACCTGTGCCGCCATGGCATGGGCAGCCTCGCAAATCCCTTACCTGGTGGCCGCGCAGGTGCTGCCGCCGGAAATCCTGATCTGGGTGGCCCTGGCCTGCCTGGGCTATTTCGCGGTACTGATGTTCTTCGCCGTGCGCACCGTCTTCGGCACCGGAAACGGCGTCGCCGCCGGCGTCGTCTCGCTCTCATGGCTGCCGCTGGTGGTGCTGGCGTTTGTGTGGGGGCCGCTCAGCATGATTCTGCGCTGGGTGGCGTCGCCTTTCTTCCTCTTTTACGCCTGGTATTACCTGGGTGGCGAGTTTCAGAATCTGGGCTCGGGCTTCCGCAGCCGGCAGAACTTCCAGCGCATGCTGGAAGCCGCCGCCGTGAATCCCCACGATGGCGACGCGCAGTATCAGCTCGGCCTCATCTACCAGCAGCGCAGGCACTATTCCGACGCCATCCAGCGCTTTCAGAATGCCGTGGCCATCGACCCCACCGAAACCGACGCGCACTTTCAGCTCGGCCGCATCGCCATGGAGCAGGGCCGCACCGCCGACGCCATCGCCCGTTTCGAGACGGTGCTCCAGCAGGACGAGCGGCACAGTTCCAGCGAGATTCATCGCGATTTGGGTAGCGTCTATCTGGCGTCCGGCCGTCTGCCGGATGCGCGGCGAGAGCTTGAGATTTATACGGACAGGCGGGAATACGATCCGGAGGGGCTTTACTATTACGGGCAGGTGATGGAGCGGTCAGGCGACCCTGCCGCCGCGCGATCCCTGTATGTGCGGGCCGTGGAAGCCGCACGCACGGCGCCGCGTTATCGGCGGCGCCTGGTCGCCAGGTGGAGCAGGCTGGCCCAGAAGCAACTCGGGCGTCTGGGCTGAGAGAGGCAGACGAAACAGGCGGATCGTCTGCCCCGCGTAGCGAAGCAGAGTGACGCCGGTCTATTTGCCGGCGGGGCTGGCCGTGCTGCCGCTCTTCTTGGAAGCCTTCTTGGGGCTGTGCTTCTTCACCTTGGCGGTGTGCTTGGTGGTCTGCGAACCGCTGGCGGGCGGATTGGCCGGCGTCTGGGCGGCAAACGTCAGAGGCATCGTCGCAACTGCGAAAGCGATAGTGGCAAGAATCGTCTTTTTCATGGTCTTTTTTCTCCCTGGCGGGCTCTGCCCGCTCACAATCCCATGATGCGACGGATCCTGTTTGAACTCGATAGCCTCCGCAGGCTAACGACGGTACCGAATTGGCAGGTGCGGGGATTAAGGATTCGTTAAGAAAGGGCCCCCGGCTCCTCAATACTGCAGCTTCGATAAGTACTCGTAGCTCTGCCGCAGGCTGTCCAAGGGGTTGCCCGGAGTCTGATCCTGCTCCACGAAGTAATGCTCCACCCCGGCGGAGGAGGCCGCGCGCAGCACCTTCGGCCAGTCGATCGCACCGTGGCCCACTTCCTTGAATGCCGTCCGCGGCACCGATTCGTTGAACATCACCGGCGTGCCCTCGGCCTTGTCTTTCAAATGAACCAGAATCACCCGGCCCTTCATACTGGCAATCATCTCCGCCGGGTCGTGACCGGCCACGCTCACCCAGAACACGTCGAGTTCGAACCCAACCTGTTTCTTGTCCGTATTGTCCAGCAGGATCTGGAATAGCGTAGAGCCGCCGGCCTGAGCAAACTCGAAGGCGTGATTGTGATAAGCAAACTTCAGGCCCTCCGCATGAAACTTCCCGGCCGCAAAATTCAGCTTCTCCGCCAGCGCCTTGATCACGTCGGGACCGCCGCGCGCCGCCGGAGGCAGATACGGGAACACCGCGTAAGAGAAACCGTACTGCTTCAGTTGACCTGCCACGCGGGCCAGGTCGGCGCTCTTCTCGAGTACCTGGTTGGCATCCAGATGCATGCTCACGGGTTTCAGTCCGCTGGCCTGGACTGCCGGCCAGATCTTTTCGAATCCCGCGAGCGTGGCTTCAATTGCGGAATAACCAATGGAGTGAATCGCGTTGAGAGTCTCCGCGGGCTTCTCGGGGAGCACCGTGCGCACGGTATAGAGCTGAACGCCGATCTCCTTCAACTGGGCGGCCGGGGCGAACTTGCTCAGGGCGGCGGTGAGGGCTCCGGCTTTCAGGAATGAGCGTCTCGAAGTCATTCCCACATTATCTACCCTAAAACTCCCGGGTTTCGTGCCGATAAGTCGTATCGTGGAAACGCGCAGAAAATTGGCGCAAGACGTGCTCGTAATGACCTGGTTGCGGTGGCTTCCGCCTTCCTCTTCCGGGCGGAATCCGGAGTCCGCCGCGCTGCTGCCCCCGTGGAGCAGGTGACTCAGCCCTTCGGTTGCCGGCTGCCTCCCGGAGTCGATCCGGCCGGAGTGCCTTGCCCGCTATGAACCGGTGCGCAGGATCCCCACTCTCTGCGGGTAAAATAAAAGGGAAGAGAGGGGACCGTAGTAATGACGAACGCGACGCGACTGCTTCATAACCAGGGCCAGAGTCTGTGGCTCGATAACATTACCCGCGACATTTTAGACAACGGCACGCTCGCCCGGTACATCGACCAGTTCTCGGTTACCGGACTCACATCCAATCCCACCATTTTCGACCAGGCCATCAAGGGCAGTACAGCCTACGATGAAACCATCTCCCGAAAGGCCGGCGAAGGCGCGTCGGGGGAAGAGTTGTTCTTCGGACTCGCACTCGAAGACCTGACCCGCGCCGCCGACCTGTTCCGCCCGGTTTATGAGCGCACCAGCGGTGTGGATGGCTGGGTGTCGCTCGAAGTATCCCCCCTGTTGGCCTATGACGGCGAGAAGACCGCGCAAGCGGCCAAGGATTTGTCCGCACGCGCCGGCCGGCCCAATGTATTTATCAAGATTCCCGGCACCGCCGAAGGCCTGCCGGCCATTGAAGAGTCTATCTTCGCCGGCGTCCCGGTCAATGTCACGCTGCTGTTTTCGCGCGAGCAATATCTGGCGGCCGCCGATGCGTACCTCAAGGGAATTGAACGGCGGATCGAAGCCGGTCTGCCCGCCAACGTGGCTTCCGTGGCTTCGGTATTCATCAGCCGTTGGGACGCGGCCGTCGCCGGCAAGGCGCCGGAAGAGTTGCGCAACCGGTTGGGCATCGCCATCGCCGGACGGACCTTTAAGGCTTACAACAATCTGATCGCTTCGCCGCGCTGGCGCCGGGCTTACAATTTCGGAGCCCGGCCCCAGCGCCTCTTGTGGGCCAGCACCGGCACCAAGGACCCCAAAGCTTCTCCGACGCTTTACATCGACGCCCTGGCCTCGCCGTTCACCGTGAACACCATGCCTGAGGGCACCCTCAAGGCCCTCGCGGCCAAGAACCAAATCGGCGAGTTGCTGGCCCAGGATGGCGGCAATTGCGAAGAAGTGCTGGCGCAATTCTCCAAGGCCGGAATCGACGTCACCGCGCTGGCCGCCCAACTCCAACAGGACGGCGCCAAATCCTTCGTCAATTCCTGGAACGACCTGATGAACGTGATCACCTCCAAGAGCGCCGCACTCGCCAAAGCCTAAGGACTACACATGCCAACAGGAATCGGAGGGCCGGCCTGGAGCGCGCTCCAGGCCCACCAACAGCAGACCCGCGCTTTGCATCTGCGCGAGTTGTTCGCACAGGACGCCGGCCGCGGCGCCCGCTTCAGCGTGGAAGCCTTGGGCCTCTACCTGGATTATTCGAAAAATCGCGTCACCGCCGAAACGCTGCGGCTTCTCCTGCAACTGGCGGAAGAGGCGGGCCTGCGCGCCCGCCGCGACGCCATGTTCGCCGGCGAGAAGATCAATATCACCGAGAATCGCGCCGTGCTGCACGTGGCCCTGCGCGCGCCCAAAGACGCCAGCATCATTGTGGATGGCAAAAATGTCGTGCCTGCCGTGCACGCCGTACTCGATAAGATGGCGGGTCTGGCGGAGCGCGTGCGCACCGGCGTCTGGAAGGGCCACACCGGCAAAGCCATCCGGAACGTCATCAACATCGGGATTGGCGGCTCCGACCTGGGCCCGGTGATGGCGTATGAAGCGCTCCGCCATTACAGCCAGCGCGACATGACGTTCCGCTTCGTGTCCAACGTGGACGGGACCGATTTTGCCGAAGCCGTCCGCGACCTCAACCCGGCGGAGACCCTGTTCGTCATCTCGTCGAAAACTTTCACCACGCTGGAGACCATGACCAACGCGCACACGGCGCGGGAATGGTCGCTGGCCGGCTTGGGCGGTGACGAAAAGTCGGTGGCCCGCCATTTCGTCGCGGTTTCGACCAATGCCGGCGAAGTCTCCAGGTTCGGAATCGACACAGCCAACATGTTCGAGTTTTGGGATTGGGTGGGCGGCCGCTATTCCATGGATAGCGCCATCGGTCTTTCCACCATGATCGCTATCGGTCCGGAGAATTTTCGCGCTATGCTCGACGGCTTTCACCAGATGGACGAGCACTTCCGCACCGCCCCGTTCGAGCGCAATCTGCCGGTGCTTCTGGGCCTGTTGACCGTCTGGAATACGGACTTTCTGGGCGCTCATACCATCGCGATTCTGCCTTACGAACAGTACCTGAAGCGCTTCCCGGCGTATTTACAGCAGTTGACCATGGAGAGCAACGGCAAACACGTCACCCTGGATGGCGCGCAGGTCGCGTGCGATACCGGCCCCGTTTATTGGGGAGAGCCCGGCACCAACGGACAGCATTCGTTCTATCAACTGATCCATCAGGGAACGCGTCTGATCCCGTGCGACTTTATCGCCTTCGGACAATCGCTCAATCCGCTGGGCCGCCATCAGGACCTGCTGCTGGCCAATGTGCTGGCGCAGGCGGAGGCGCTGGCCTTCGGCAAAACGGCGGAACAGGTTCGCGCCGAAGGCACGCCGGAATGGCTGGTGCCCCATCGTGTGTTCGAGGGGAACCGTCCGTCGAATACCATTCTGGCCGATCGCCTCACCCCGCAACTGCTCGGCAAACTAATCGCCCTCTACGAGCACAACGTGTTTACTCAGGGCGTCATCTGGAATATCGACTCGTTCGACCAGTGGGGCGTGGAACTCGGTAAGGTGCTGGCGCAGCGAATCGTTCCGGAACTGGAAAGTAAGGAAGAGCCCACGCTGGCTCACGACAGTTCCACCAGCAACCTGATTCGCCGCGTCCGCAAACTCAAGGGCGCTGTATAGCAAGCTCGGTGTCGATGTAACGCTCTAGCTGCCGCTGCACGCACCGGAGGGCGCGGCCGTTCCGCTCCACGCGGGTGATCATGATCGCGCCTTCGAGCGTGGCGACAATCAAAGTGGCCGCCGTTTTGGGATCGGCTGCTGCGCGGATTTCGCCGCGCGCCGCGGCCTTTTCGACGATGCTTTCGATCCGTGCCACCCAGTTCCGCAGCGCCTTGCGCACGCGAGTTCGCAGCATGGCGTTGCCGTCGTCCGCATCCACGGCGGTATTCAGAATCGGGCAGCCTCCGCTCACCGGCCCGCGGGAATTGACGAAGTTCGCGATCAGTTGCTTCAGTTGCTCGATGCCGGACGCGGTTTCGTCGATATTCACCAGCCGCGCGTTCTGCGCCGCCTTCCAGGTGTAGTCGAAGGCTTCCGCGGCCAGTTCCTCCTTACTGGAAAAATGACGGTAGATCCCGCCCTTTTTCAGCCCGGTCGCGGCCATCAGGTCGGCCATTGAGGCCCCGTCGTAGCCCCGCTCGTTGAAGATCGGCGCGGCGGCCTCTACGATCTTCCGGCGCGTCTGCTCGCCTTTCGTCATGTGTCCGGTCTTCATCATACCACCCGTTGGATGTAAAAGAGACCGTTCGGTCGCTTAAAAACAATTTTTGCGACCAGTCGGTCTCTTTTCGAATCCAACCGGATGTGCGATACGAAATGAAGCCCGCAAACGCGCTTGCCGTGGTGCCGGTACTGCTGGCAAGTGCTGTAGTTTCGGCACAAACCCCGATACCCGATCCCTTGCGCTATTCGGTCTCCACCCCGAGGCCCATCAGCCCGGCGGAAGGCACCACCACTCCCAGCGCCCGGGCCACCCAGAGCCAGAACCCCTATCTCGGCAGCGTCCCCGCCCCCGCTACCGGCGGCGTCATCCAGCTTTCGCTCGCGGCGGCGATTCAGCGCGGCCTGCGTTACAACCTCGGCCTGGTGGAATCGATCCAGGCCAGCGCTGACGTTCGCGCCTCACGCCTGCATGCTCTCTCCGCTCTGCTGCCGCAGATCGAAGCCAGAGGCAAGCAGGGTTATGACGATATCAGCCTGAAAGAGATCGGGATCCGGCTCCCGCCCGCATCTGGATTGACTCTGCCCGCCACCACCGGCGGATTCGGATATCAGGACGCACGCGTCAGCCTGACCCAGTCCTTACTGAATGTCCCCTTGCACGCCCAATACCAGGCACAAAAGAGTTCCGGGCAGGCAGCCATTCTGAATGTGAAAGACGCGCACGACGTGGTGGTGCTGGCCGTGGGCACCGCCTATCTGCAAGTCGTGGCCGCCGCCGCCAAAGTCGAAAGCGCCAAAGCGCAACTCACTTCCGCCCGGGAACTCGACGTGCAAACCGCCCACCAGGTGCAGTCCGAAGTGTCGCCCGAGATCGATTCGCTGCGTGCCCGGGTGGAACGTCAATCGGCGCAGCAGCGCCTCACCAACGCCACGAACCAATGGGAGAAGGATAAGCTGGCCCTGGCGCGAATCACGGGTCTCGCCATCGAGCAGAACTTCGTGCTGACCGGTTCGCTGGCCTACCACCCGCTCACCGGCATAACCACTGACTCCGCTATTGCCGAGGCGCTTCGTTCGCGGGCAGACCTGGCCGGCGCCGAAGCCAGTGTGCGCGCGGCCGAATCCGCGCTGCGTGCCCAAACCGCGCAGCGTCTGCCGGTGATCTCGGTAAGTGCCGATTATGGCGCCGGTGGACCGAACCTCGGCAATATGAGCCAGGTATACTCCGTCTCCGGGAACATCACCGTCCCCATCTATACCGGCGGGCGCATCCGCGCCGGTATCGAACAGGCGCGCGCCGGCCTGGCCCGCAAGCAGGCCGAGTATCAGGACCTGAAAGGCCGCATCGCCTACGACGTGCAAGTGGCCTGGCTCGACGCCACCGCCTCCGATTCCAGCGTCCAAGTGGCGGAGCAGAATCAAGCGCTGGCCAAACGGGCGCTCGCCCAATCTCAAGACCGGTACACCAACGGTGTCACCAATTATCTGGAGGTGGTCCAGGCGCAAGAGACCGTAGTCGCCGCCGACGACAACTACATCGACAGTCTGTATTCGCTCAACGTGGCGATGATCTCTCTGGCGCGTGCCATGGGCGGCGCGGAGTCCAGAGTGCAGCAATTCTTAGGAGGAAAGTGAAATGACAACAGAACCCGCGGAAGTCGAATTTGCCGAGCCCATAAAACTGGTTACCCGTATTCCCAGGAAGCTGAATCTGAAACGCTGGGCGCTGTTTCTGGTTTTGGCCGCGGCGGCATTTGGCGTCACCCGCTGGTGGATGAACGCGCAAGGGTACGAATCCACCGACGATGCCCAGATTGAAGGCCACCTGGACCTGGTCAGCTCGCGCATCGGCGGCACGGTGCTTTCCATCAACCCGAAGGTGGAAAACAATCAGTTCGTGGAAGCCGGCACACTGTTGCTCGAATTGGATCCGCGCGATTACGCCGCCGAACTGGAACACGCCAAAGCGAACCTCGATACCAGAATCGCCGAAACCCAATCCGCGCGCGTGGCGGTGCCCATCGTGGACGCCAGCGCCTTCAGCCAGCTCCACTCCGCCGAAGCCGCCCGCGAACAAGCCCTGGCCGCCGTGGACGCCGAGCAGGCCAACCTGGCCGCCGCGCAGCACAAGCTGCAACGGGACCAGGCCCTCCAGGCGCGCGCCGAGCGCGACCGCGTGCGCTATCGGGCCCTGGTGGAAAAGCAGGAGATCTCGCGATCCGATTACGATGCTCGCGATACCGACGCCACCGCGGCCGCCCAGAGCGTGGAAGCCGACCAGGCCGAGGTGCAATCGGTGGAACAGCGCATCGCCGGGGCGCGCAGCGTAGTGGCCCAGCGCGAGGCGCAGATCGAGGCCGCCCGCACCGCCCCGCAGCAGGTCACCGGCGCGCGCGCCAGGTCGCAATCGGCATCCGGACACGTGGAGCAGGCCGTGGCCGACGTGCACACCGCGCAGCTCAACCTGAGCTATACCAAAATCTATGCGCCCGTCAGCGGCGTGATTGGCCGCAAGACCGTCGAAGTGGGGCATCGCGTGCAGCCGGGGCAAAGCCTGTTGATCCTCGTACCGCTCGACGACATCTGGATCACCGCCAATTTCAAAGAGACCCAGCTTAAAAGGATGAGGCCCGGACAGCCCGTAAAAATTCATGTGGACACCTTCGACCGCGATTTCACCGGACACGTCGAAAGCCTTCCCGGGGGCGCCGGTCCGCTCTTCAGCCTGTTTCCTCCCGAAAACGCCACCGGCAATTACGTGAAAGTGGTGGAGCGCTTCCCGGTGCGCATTCGCCTGGATGCGGGCCAGGATCCTCAACATCTGCTGCGCCCGGGCATGTCCGTGGAACCCAGTGTGACGGTGCGGTGAACCCCATGCCCGAAAAAACCATCAATCCGTGGTTCATCGCGTTCACCGTTACGCTCGCGACCTTCATGGAGTTGCTCGACACCTCCATCGCCAACGTGTCGCTGCCGTACATCGGCGGAGGCCTGGGCCGCAGTTACGACGAGGTCACCTGGATCCTCACCACCTACCTGGTCGCCAACGCCGTCGTTCTGCCCATGTCCGCCTGGCTGAGCCGCGTCTTCGGCAGGAAGAACTACTACCTGGGCTGCGTCGCGCTTTTCACGTTGACGTCGTTCTTCTGCGGCGTGGCCCCGTCGCTGGGCATCATGCTCTCCAGCCGCGTCTTGCAAGGCATCGCCGGCGGCGGGTTGGCCCCGGTGGCGCAGGCCATTCTGGTCGATACCTTCCCCGCCGCCAAGCGGGCGTCCGCATTTGCGCTCTACACCATCGTGATCGTTACCGCCCCCGCGATCGGCCCGGTGCTCGGCGGGTGGATCACGGACAACTATAGTTGGCGCTGGGTCTTCTTCATCAACATCCCGATCGGCATCATCGCCCTGTTCCTGAGCGCCCGCGTCCTCCAGGATCCGCCGGCACTTCGCGTCCGAACGCGCCACAGTCCGCTCCCGGGGTAAGTTGAACATCGACGGCATCGGTATTGCGCTGATCGCCCTGGCGTCCGCCGCGCTTGAAATCGCGCTCGACCGCGGCCAGATCGAAGACTGGTTCGGCAGCCCGCTCATCTGCTCGCTGCTGGTCATCGCCGTGGTCGGCTGGATCGCCACAATCGTCTGGGAACTCCGCTTGCAGGACCCGGTGATCGATTTTCGATTGCTGGCCAATCGCAATTTCGGCATCTCCGCCGTCCTCTTCCTGGTCTTCGGATTCGGACTCTTCGGCAGCACCACGCTGATTCCGCAAATGCTCCAGTCGCTCTACGGATACCGCGCCATCGACGCCGGCCTGGTGCTGGGCCCCGGCGCCCTGGTGATTACGCTGCTGGCCCCCCTGGCAGCGCGCTTGATCCAGCGCCAGATTGTGCCGCCGCGTATCCTGCTCACCATCAGCCTGCTGGTCAGCGCCGTGGCCATGTGGCACTACAGCACCTTCAACCTGGCCACGGACTATCGCCACTACGCCCTCGCCAGAGCCTTGCAGGGTCTCGGCTACGGCTTCTTCTTCGTGCCCGTGAACGTGATCGCCTACTCGCAATTGCGGCCCGACCAGAACAACCGCGCCTCCAGCCTCACCAACCTGTTCCGCAACTGGGGAGGGAGCTTTGGAATCGCGTTCATCACCACGGCCGCGGAACGCCGCCATGAATTTCACCAGGCGAACCTGAGCTGCGGCGATCGGGTCTACCACCCAGCAGTTCAGCCAGCAGACCGGCGCGCTGGCCAACTACCTGGTCCAGAAAGGCTTCACCGGGGCGGATGCCGGGCCCGCCGCACAGGGATATTTCTATCAGCAACTGCAACATCAGGTGAGCCTCCTGGCCTTCATGGATTGCTTTCGCGCGATCGCCTGGCTGACTCTGGCGGCGGTTCCGTTGATGCTGCTGGTCAAGCGTTTTAAGGCCGCCGGCAGCGCGCCCGCAGCCCACTGAAGGTGTACGATGAAGTCGCAATGCGTGCTCGAATGTTGTGTGTGGCGGCGTGCGCGCTCTGTCTGAGCGCGGCGCCGGCCGACGTCCGGGTGTGGCAGGGAGTGCTCACCCTGCCCACTTATCAGGAGGGGCCGCCGAACCCCAATCCGCCTTTCGATCAGTTCACCACTACCAGATTCAATTACCCCTACACCCTGCGCGACAGCATCACCGACCGCCGCGTCAACACCGACTGGCGCGCCCTCTACCTGGAGAATGAATATCTGAAATGCTCCGTGCTGCCCGATATCGGCGGCCATCTTTATACCTGCATCGACAAGATCAGCGGCCAGCCCATGTTCTACGCCAACCCCTCCATCAAGAAGGCGCAGATCGGCTATCGCGGCGCGTGGGCGGCGTTCGGCATCGAGTTCAATTTTCCGGTGTCGCATAACTGGGTCTCCATGTCTCCCGTGGATTTTTCGTTCGCGAAGAACGCCGATGGCAGCGCGTCCATTTTCGTGACCAACACCGACCGGCCGTACGGTATGCAGTGGACCGTGGAACTGCGCCTCGCGCCGGGTTCGACGGTCCTCGATGAGCGCGTCACGCTCTCCAACCCGAGCGACGTGCGGCATCGATTTTACTGGTGGAACAACGCCGGCGTGCGCGTCTGGGACGATTCGAAAATCTGGTACCCCATGCGCTGGTCGGCCAGCCACGGGTTCACCGACGTGGACACCTGGCCCGTCGATTCCAGCGGCATCGACCTGAGCGTGATCCACAACCAGACCGCCGGCACCGTCTCCCGCTTCGTGCACGGCAGCCGCGAACCGTTCATGGGCATCTACCATCCGCACACGCAGACCGGCGTGGCGCATTTCGCGGACTATGCCGATTTGCCCGCCAAGAAAATCTGGTCCTGGGGCGTGGACGCCGACGGGCTGGACTGGCGGCGCGCCCTCTCCGACGACAACAGCGCCTACGTCGAGGTGCAGGCGGGGCTCATGCGCAATCAGGAAACCTACGCGTTCCTCGAGCCCCAGCAGAGCATCCACTTCACCGAACACTGGATGCCCGTGCGCGCCATCGGCGGCATCTCGCGCGCCAACCTTGCGGGCGTGCTGTACCTGCATCGCGAGGGAAGCAAGTTCCTGGCCGGCTTCAACTCCAATCGCACCGTCCCGGCAGCCAGGGTGCGCATTCTGGACGGCGCGCGCGCCCTGCGTGAAACCACCGCGGATCTTTCGCCCGACCACCCGTGGACGGTCGAAATACCGGACGCGCCGCAACGCCATCTCACGTTCGAACTGCGGGACGCCGCCGGGCACGAACTCATGCGGCAGACCGAAGGTGAGTACGACTGGACTCCCGCCGACGAGATCCGCACCGGCGCGCAGCCGCGGCCCCCGGCAGACGGGCCTCTGGAAACCGGCACCGACCTGGAACTGAACGGCAATCTGCTGGCGGCGTACGATGTGTACGACCGCGCGCTCCAGAAGACGCCGGATGACCAGGCACTCCGCGTGGCGGCCGGCCGGCTGGCGGCATCGCTCCTTCGCTATGCCGATGCGGTACGCTGGCTGGAGCCGGCGCAGGCCCGGGCCACGTACGATCCCGAGATCGCCTACTATCTGGGCCTGGCCTACCAGGGGCTCGGACGGATTCGCGAGGCGCGCCTCGAATTCGAGGCTGCCCGCCGCATGCCAGGCTTTCGCACCGCGGCCAGCCTGAAGCTGGATGAGCTGCTGTCGCGCCTGGGCGAGCGCACCAGCGACTATCGCGAACCGCCGGTCCACTCATCGGATGCCGAACGCGTGCTCCCCGCCGCGGCCGGTTATATGCGGCGCGGCATGTGGCGCGAGGCGCTGGCCCTGCTCACGCGCGAATATCCGAAGCTGCCGCCGGAAGAAACCGAACCGGGCGTGCCCTTGCCGCAACAGCACCCCGTGGTGGCCTACTATCGCGCGTTCTGCCGCCAGAAGCTGGGCGAATCGCCCGCCGCGGACTACGACCTCGCCGCGAAATTGCCCACGGCCTACGTGTTCCCCAACGGCGCGCAGACGCTGGAGGTACTCGAAGCCGCGGTGCACGAGCGCCCCCGCGACGCGACGGCGCATTTTCTGCTGGGCGATTTGCGCATGGCATCCGGCCTGGTGGATGCCGCCATCGAAGAATGGCGCGCGGCGCAGAAGCTCAATCCCGCGCTTCCGGTGCTCCAGGCCAACCTGGGCCGCGCGCTTCTTCAGATCAAGCGTGACGTTCCCGCCGCGGCGGAAGCGTTCCGCGCCGGCCTTTCGGCGGACCCCTCCAACACCGAAATCTATGCCGGGCTGGCCACCGCGTTGAGCATTCTGGGACGCCCGGCGGCGGAAGTGGCAGCCGCCTACGAGCGGTATCCCGATCCGCAGCACATGCCCACGGCGCTGGTCTACGACCAGGCGCTCAGTGACGCCGAGGCCGGCCGTTTCGACGCTGCCAAAGCGCTGTTCCAAGGCCGCTTCTTTGCGCGCGAGGAAGGCGGCACCAACGTCCGGCAAGTGTGGATCCGGGTGCGCGCGCTGGAGGCGCAATCCGCCGCGACATCCGGCCGCTGCGATGCCGCGCTGGCCATCGTGGACCACATCGGCGATGCGGACGCGCAGCTCGCCTTCACGAGCGACGGCATGGAGCGCTTCGTTGCCGCCGCGCCGAACCAGGCGGCCCTCGGAATTGCCGAGGCTCGCTGCGGCCGAACCAGCGCCGCGGAACAGCGCTTGCAGAAGATGCGCGCTGCCGGCGACGCGGAGACACTGGTTTTCGCTTACAAACTCGCACAGCAGTTGCCCGGCTTTCAGGCCGCGGAGTGGACCAACAAACTGCAAGCGGCGCCGCACCGCAATCCGCTTGCCGCCGGCATGGTGGAACTTGACCTGGGGCACACGCAGGAAGGACGCGCCCAGTTGGAATCCGCCCTGCTGTCCCCCGACCGCAACCTGGCGCACCACCTGGCCCGCGAAGCGTTGCGAACGAAACCGCGTTAGAGTTTCACGGCGTTCTTTTTGATGTAGTCTTCCACCTTGGCCGGCGCGGGGCCGATGTAGTGGTACGGCTCTTGCCGGTTTCGGCGTCGCGGTCCAGGACGAATTGCCGGGTGTATTCGCGGTTCGCGGTCTCGTCGTCACTGCCGGGCAGCGGCAGGCGCGAGCCCTGAAACCGGCTTCCAGACCGCGGAGTGGACCGGCAAATTGCAAGCGGCGCCGCACCGCAATCCGCTTGCCGCCGGCATGGTGGAACTTGACCTGGGGCACACGCAGGAAGGACGTGCCCAATTGGAATCCGCCCTGCTGTCCCCCGACCGCAACCTGGCGCACCACCTGGCCCGCGAAGCGTTGCGAACGAAACCGCGTTAGAGTTTCACGGCGTTCTTTTTGATGTAGTCTTCCACCTTGGCCGGCGCGGGGCCGATGTAGTGGTACGGCTCCGCATACGTCAGACCGAACTTCTTAGCCGGTTTCCGCGTCGCGGTCCAGGACGAACTGGCGGGTGTATTCGCGGTTCGCGGTCTCGTCGTCGTTGCCGAGCAGCGGCAGGCGCAAGCCCTGCCCGGCAAGGCGGCGACGGAGTTGTGCCCCGCTGTTGCCGGCCGGCCCCTGCGCCGCGTTGAGGATGTTGACGGCGATCTTCCGGTCCATGAAATCGCCGATATCGACCACGCGGTTGACAAGCTGCGGCCCGCGCGCGTAATAATACTTCTCCTTCACCGAATGCGGCGAAAGGCCGGCATCGAAATGCTCGGGATAATCCTTTCCCATGCCGGCCATCCAGCAGGCGGCTTCCACCGCGCTGGCGGTCACGTAGTGGTCGGGATTCTCTTCGTAGTGGCCCCACGGATCATACGAAATCACCGTATCCACCTTCAGCAGCCGGAACAGGAAAATCAGCCGCAACCGCAATTCCAGTGGCGACACGGCGTCCAGCATGTGATTGCGATAGTACAGGTCGTATGCCTTCTGCAATCCGAGCGCTTTGGTCACGGCGAGATTGTCGCGCTCGTTGGCGAGCATGCCTTCACCGACCGTGCCGGGCCCGGTATGGTCGTCGTTGGTGGTGCGGATCAGGTAGCCGGTGTAGCCTTCCTGAATCAGCTTCAGCACCAGCCCGCCGGCGAAAAGCGACAGATCGTCGGCGTGCGGCTGAATCGCGGCGAGCACCTTTCCCGCGTGCGGCTTCCCCGGCCGGGCCCGTTCGATCTCCACTTCCGTGGTGGCAAACGGGCCGTCAGCCGGCATAGCCTCCGCAGCCGAAACGGCAAAGGCGCCTCCCGCAACTCGTGCGAGAAACTCGCTGCGTTTCATGACCTATATATATGCGATCACGTCGATCTCCACCAGCGAGTTTCCGGGGACGCCGGCGGCTGCGATGGTGGTACGCACCGGCGGTTCCGGACCGAAGCGGCCCTGAAATGTGTCGTTCATCTCCTTGTAGTCCTTCAGGTCGGCGAGATAGACGTTACACTTCAGGACCTTGTCCATGGAAGAGCCCACGCTCTCCAGTTGCTGCTGAATGGAATCGAGGACGATCTTGGTATGGGACTTGATGTCGCCCGGGACGTGCGCGCCCACCCCGGAGATGAACAGCAGATTGCCGTAGGCCACGGTGCCGTTGAAGAGCGGCGTCTTCGCGGGCTTCTTGCCGTCTCTGTAGAGAACCTTCTTGGTGGGCTTTTCGGACTGGGCCTCGGCGGGCACGGCCACAGCAGCGGCGGCCGCGGCAACGGCGGCGCCTCGTCCCAGGAAATTGCGTCGATTGGTCTGTTTCATGCGATCTCCTTGTTTAACCGCGCCGTCCGGCAGCGGTGTGAAACTTGTGTTTCTCGGCGGTCCAGCGGGCTTCGCCATATTCGCCCAGAGCCACGGTTCCCTGCATTTTGCCGTCTTCCGCGGTGCCCGAAAACTGGAACGAGACGCGCGTGCCATCGGTGGGAAGGGAACTCTGGAAGCGCACGGTATTGGCGGCCACCGTGCCGTTGAGTTCTCCCGGAGGCGAACTCTCCCTGATGCGTCCCCACGAGTTTCCCGCCGTCCTGCTCCAGCATCAGGGTGTGATTGACCGAGCCGTAAACGAAATCCATGTGCAGGTCCCACTGGCCCGCGACCGAGGCCGGCGAACCTGCCGGCGGCGGCGGAGGATCTTCGATCTTCGGCGGCTTCGACAACAGCGCGTAAAGCCGGTCCGCCACCACCTTTTCGTCGCCCGGCATCATCTGGTACGGAACGATGCCGATGGTGCTGGCCATGTTCCCCGAACGCGACCCGGCGGCCCTGGCGACCACGATGCGCGGCTCGGTATCGAGCACCATCTTGCCCACTTCCTGCCCGGTGATGCCGAGTTTGGCGCCGTCCCACTGGATCATCAGTTCCGGCGTGCGGTTGGAAAGATCGGCGGACGGCTGGCGGACGCTGGTGGTGACGCCGTCCACGCGCTTGACGCTGGTGGCGATGTGATTGAGCCAGCCTTCCCACTGGGCCCACTCCGCCTTGTGGTCGCGCTTCATCCACATTTCCACGGCGGCCAGCATGCCCATGATTTCTTCCTTGCCCACTTTCACGGAGCGTCCGAAGGCATGGTGCGGCGCGCTGTTGATCCAGGCGCCCTGCAGCAGATTCTTTTCGCCCAGCAGCAGACCCGCCGCCTGCGGTCCGCGAATGCACTTGCCGCCGCTATAGGCCACCGCATGGGCGCCGCGCTCCAGGTGGACGTTGGGCTTCATGGTCAGGATTTCCGCCGCGGCATCCACCAGGACCGGCACGTTCCTGCGGCGCGCCGCTTCGGCCACCACGCGTGTGCCCAGCGGCCCGTCATCGCCCGGACCCGCCAGGATGTAGACCATGGCCGTGCGCTCGTTGAACGCCGCTTCGAGTTCGGCCTTATCGTGCACGATCACCAGTTTCACGCCCAGCATGCGGATGGCGTGGTCGTACACGTTGTGCGAATAGGCGGGCACGATGCACTCGCTCTTGAGCCCCGCGAGGTTGGGCAGGCGCTGCATGCGCTCGGGATTGCCCCCGGCGATGCAGGCCGAGGTGAAGTGGGTGATGGCGGCGCAGCAGCCCGCGGTCACGATGCCCCACTCGGCGCCGGTCAACTCGGCCAGGCGCTTGCTGACGCCGTCCATCAGCTCATCCATATCGACGAAGCTGCGCGAGGCCACATCCATGGCGCGCTTCACTTCGGGCAGCGTCTGCGATCCGGTGATGATGGTGAAGGTGCCGCGCGCGTTGACCACGGGCCGCACGCCGATGGAGCGGTACATATCGGGACCCAGTTCCAGCCCCGCGGCCACCGCCTGGCGGACGCTTCCACCCAACGCTTGCATGGCCGCCAGCAATCCGCCTTGGCGGAACAGATCCCTGCGGCTGTAACCGGCCCAGGGCTCCTTAACTTTATTCCAGAACGTTTGTGGCATCGTCTACTTACCTCCCGTTCTCCGCTGAGGCATGATTCCATCCCACCGCGGATCCCCGGTCTGCTTATAATCTTTGGGCAGTTTAGTCCAATCCGGCCGGCCGATGCCGTTCAGATCGTAAACTACCTTGCCATTGCGAAGGGTCAGCTCGCAGATCAGTTTCTGCGTGCCCTGCAAGCGTGCGCCGTACATATCGACGAATCCGAATTTGCCGCGATTCAGACTGAGCACGGCAACATCGGCCGTGGCGCCCACGGATAGATTGCCCAGCTCTTCGTGTTGAATCTCCCGCGCCGGATTCCAGGTGGAACGCCGGATCACGTCATCCACGGACATCCCCATGGCCAGGAACTTGTCCATGACATTGAGCATGTCTTTCATGCTGGAGTTCATGCTGGCGACGTGCAGGTCCGTGGAGATGGAATCCGGGAGAAAGCCTTGCTTCATCGCCGGCACGGCGATGCGCCACGCGAAGCTGCCGCTGCCGTGGCCGACATCGAAAATGACGCCGCGCTTGCGCCCTTCGATCATTCCGGGATTGAGCTTGCCGGACTCGTCGAGCTCGTGGCGCAGGCCGGAATAGCAGTGGGTGTAGATGTCGCCGGGGCGCAGCTTTTTGGTGAGCAGCTCGGCCGTGGGGCGCTCCGGACGGTCGGAGCCGAAATCCACCATCACCGGCATTTTGGCGATGGTGCCCGCCTCCACGGCGTGCTCCACGGGGGTCCATTCGGGACCGGCATAGTGGGCGGTTTTGAAGCCCACGACGATGTCCTTGTATTTGAGCGCCATCTCCGCGGCGGGCGCGGCCTCCATGTCGGTCTGATCGTTCTCGAATTTTGCGCCGCGCATGCCGTGTCCGACGATATTGAGGAACGCGAACACGCGCGTTTTGGAGCGATCGATGACGCGGTCCTTGAAGTCTTCGAAGTTGCGCCAGCCGGAGCAGCCGGCATCGGCCACGGTGGTGACGCCGTTGCGGAACGTGAAGCCGTCGGGATAGACGCTCAGGTCTCCGGCGTAGGAGTTGCGTTCGCCGGTGCCGGTGTAGACGTGTACGTGGATGTCCACCAGTCCGGGAGTGACGTACAGCCCGGCGACATTGACCACCTTCAGCGCCGCGGCGGGGTCGAGGTGTGCGGCTACGGCGGCGATGCTGCCGTCTTTGATGGCAACGTCGCGCACCGCGCTGATGCCATTTTTGGCATCGATGACGTGTCCGCCTTGCAGCAGCAGGTCGTAAGCCGGCTGGCTAAACGCGCAGCCGGCAAAGCCGATCAGGGCCATGAAACGTACCGTGCTCGAAATCATTCGCATTAGGGATCACCGCGAGAGGTCCACCACCGCATACGTACTCAATTCGGGAAGGGTGAATTCGGTGGCGTCGGCCTCCGCGCTATAGTCCATCAGTTCGACCTGCGGCCCGCCGGCGAGCGCCAACTGATGATTCGGATACCGGCCCAGCACGCGCACGCGAAGGCCTTCCACTTTTCGCTCCGCGCCGGCGTAATTCAGCAGATGGAGACGCACATGGTCGCCGGACGCGGTCAGCCGGGCCACCACCACCTGGCTGCCGTAGACGCGCACGGAGCGCTTCTCATCGGTGAGGTTGGCGCGCACGACCTTGGCCACGGTGCCGGGGTTTTTGGCGTCCTGCAAGGGGTACTCTTTAGTGCCGAGTTTCACGTTATTTTGTAGCGCGGGTCGGGCGCGGGCACCACCTGAAACAGCAGGTTGTCGCGGACCAGCAGATTCATCACCTCGCCCGAGGTGGCCGTCTGGTCGTCGATATAGCCGATATCGGCGACGGGCGGCAGGTCTGCCGGGGCGATGGTGTGCAGGAAAGCGAGCATTTCGCCCAGCGGTTTGAGGCCGGCGGCATCGGTTTGGATAAGTGCATCCGCCCCATAGCAGAAGGCTTCGGCTGCGGCCAGCGCAGCCTGCTTGCCGGGGGCATCGTAGTAGAAGCGGCCACCGGGGCGGCGGATGAACCGCCAGCCATTGGCCACCACCCAGGGAGCCCGCGTGGCGGCGGCCTCATTCATGCGGTAGTTCACGGTGGGCGCCGGCACTTTCACCGCGCCTTCCACACTCCCCGCTTCGGCGTTTACCCCCGCGACGCCCTTCCACGAATCCAGGCGGGCCGCGGGCACTACGATCTGTTGTATTCCGGCATCGCGCAAAGCAGGCGCGGTATCGACCGCCCCATCCCAGAACAGCGCCGGGAAAGCGGCCAGCAGAAGGAGCATCACAATTCGCTCACCTTGAGTTTAATCTTAGCGGAGTCGTAAATGCCTAATCCGAGTGTGGACGCGTACTCGACGTGGCCGGGTTCGCGAATATAGTGGTTGATGTTCGGGTTGCTGTTGTCTCTTCCAACGTGGGACATGGAGCGGTCGAAAATGGAAATGGCGCCTTCCGCTTTGCGTTTGGCCTCGATGATATCGATAAGCTCATGGTCCATGGCGACCGGGTCGGTGCCGATCATGATCTGTTTGGGATAGAACCGGAACTTCGCCATTTCGCTGAACGGGCCCGGCGTGCCAGACGCCGCGCAGGCCATCCATGATATTCAAGACCACGCGCGAATGCACCGGCTCCACGGCGGCCAGGGTCCCGATAAAGGTCTTGGTATTCGTCTTTTCGGCGTTGTGCGAGCGGGCCACGTTGGAAAAATTGCCGTAAGCGATATTTTTGAGGCAGCCCGTGACGCCGGATGCCTGATGCTCTTTGAGGTTGGGTACGTTGACGATTTTGGTGAAAGTTTCCGCGACCAGGCGGATCAGGTTGGACCGGGTATCTTCTTCGCCGAAGAAGTTAGTTTCCACGTAAGTCTTGGGATCGTAAGCAATCATGGAATTGCGCGAGGTCTCGGCCGCATAAATGTGTATGCCGGCGGGCAGATACTTCGCATAATTGATGCTCCTCAACTGGTTATCGAACCGCTCGTAGACATAGATCTGGGTGGCGGGGACGCCCACGGCCATCAAATTCTCCACGATGACGGCGACAATCTCCGGAGCGGAATAGATACGAGGCGCGCCGGAGCAGTTCACTTTGATGCCCACAACGTCCTTGGGAGTAATGAAGCGGGCCCAGGCGTCCTGTGGGCGGGAATCGCCCGTGAGCGTCTTCATGCCGCTGGCGATCATCTGGCGGACGACTTCAGAATCCACTTTTTCGGAAGCGGTATCGATGGATTTTTCGGAATGGACTCGGATTACCTGGCCCGGATATGGTCCAGGCATTCCGGGCAATGCTGCGGGTTTATAGGCCGAAACCACCCGATAGACTGGTTGATCGGCGGGACCGGCTAACAACGGCGCGGTGGCGGCAACTTGCAGGAAAATTCGTCTGTCCACGATGGCGAGTGTATAGCACGGTGGGTGCGGGGTCAACCGGTGAGGGCGCGCTTCGCGCTGGGGGCGGGCGCGCTTCGCGCTGGGGGCGGGCGCGCTTCGCGCTGGGGGCGGGCGCGCTTCGCGCTGGGGGCGGGCGCGCTTCGCGCTGGGGGCGGGCGCGCTTCGCGCTGGGTGTGGGGGTTGGGGATGGGGGATTAGTTTAGGGGTTGGGGATGGGGGATTAGTTTAGGGGTGGGGGATGAGTTTAGGCGGCCCTCCGGGTGGGTTTTCGGACGGCTTCGAGGCGCTTGCGGTGGGCGGCGAGGCGGTGGATTTGGGGGAGTGAATAAACAAAATTGGGGGGCAGGGCTTCGGGGGGAAAGTCGTATGTTTCGCCTAAGATAGCGGCTTCTTCGACGATTTGCTGGAGGGTGGCGCGGCGGTCCTGCTGGAGCTGGCGGACGAGGGCGATGTTCTTTTCGATGCGGCGCTGGATGCGGCTTTCGTAGAGGGTGAGGAGGTTGAGGTCCTTTTTCTGCTCTTTCCAGACGCGGCCCTGGGCGAGAGCGACATCGACCTGCTCATTGCCGGAGACGGCGTCGTCGGGCTCGTTGAGGCCGCGGACGAGGACGGCGCTTTCGATGGCGGAGGCGCGCTTCATGCGCCAGCGGTCGTCGGCGATCTGCTGGACGAGATCGATTTCCAGGCCTCCCACGGGGGCCATGGACTGGTGAATGCTGTGGCAGTGATCTTTGTAGGGCTGCTCATCGGACGGCGCGATGACGAGGACCTGGCCGGTGAGGCCATGGCGATAGGCATTGAAGGCGCGCTTGTCGCGCGGTTTTTCGGGAGAAGTCGTTTCCGGGGAATTCTTTTCAGGGGACATGCGAGTAAGTGCTTTCTGGCGAGCTACGCTCGCCTGGACAGGCCTGGAGGCCTATCCTACAAATACCATCAGCACTTATGGGGATTTGTGTAAGTTGTTGGCGGGATTGAGTAAGTGCCTTGTGACTAGGCTTGAGCGAACTGGGATTGCCGGGGCGGAGTGTAAGCCACCGCGAGGTGAGGAGTCTCTTTCCGGAGTCCGGAGTTCCGGCAGCTTTCCAGGATGCCGCCCACGAGCAGGGTGCGATCCACCGGATAGGGCGCGGCTCCGGTGGCGATCATCTCCTCTACTTTGTGCATGAGGCAGGCGGAGTGGGTAGCGTTGGGTTCGGGAGTCCTCAAGAACTGAGTGGACTGGTTCCCGGGGGGGCCGGAAAGGCGGGCAGCGAAATTGAAATCCTGAATGGCCCCATCCAGCATCAGGAGCGTGGCGCGCAGACCGTCGCGGTACTCGATGCAATACGCCTTCGGGTTTTTGGCCAGCTTGCGCAACTCGCCGGAGGCCACCAGATCCTGGGTGCGGCCATCTTTCACGGTGAGGCCGAGCGGGGTATCGCTGCGCGAAAGGGCGGACGTCAGTAGTTCCCTGGAGTAGCGGCCCTCGTCGCCGGCCTTCCAGACGGCATCGCCTTCCAGCAGTTGGACAGCCTGGACGCCGGTTTCGCCGCCGCGCCTTCGCTCCACCATGCACTGCAGGGCCTCAAGGGCGTGGAAGTCCATGGCTTCACCTGCTCCGGCCATCAAGGCTTCGGCGATTTGGCACCCGAGAGGCAGGTCGATGGCCGGCAGGCGCCAGGTGACGGGAAGCGAAGAACCGGCCAGGAGGGGGAAGCGCAAACGGCGGGCGCTATCCACCGCGACTTTGGCGTCTTTGAAACTGCCAGGGAGTTGTCCGTCATGAAAGACGGGGACGGCGCGGCCGTCCTGCTGGAACGATGCGCGATACACGGTGCGAGCAGATCCGTCGAGGGACCGGCGAAGATCAGGACGGCATCTACCGCCAGCTTCCTGCCGCCGCAACGCAACGCCTCCGCGGCGGTGGCATAGAGCGGGAAATCAAACTCGCGGGCGCGCTCCCGGGTGAGATCGGCCACCGGCTGGGGCTGGTAAAACGAGACCACGCGGAGGTCCGGCTTGTGCCAGGCTCCGGCATACGGGTACCCGATGAGAAGACGGTCGGCCATGTGCGGCGGATAGGCATTGGCCAGAATCGCGATGCGCCTGGGCTGGCCGGCGGGCGCGGCGGCGGCGAGCGCCGTGGTCTGCAGGAAGGAGCGTCGTGTCAGCACGATCATGTTCTCCAGTAGGTGGATTCCTTCGCCGGCTGGTAGCGGATGGCAAGATGCGGCGTCGGGAACCGTGTCTGCGCCTGGAAGAGGCTCTCCACGCCGCCCGCGGTCAACCCCGTAGTGAGCAGGGTCCGCTCGACGGGATACGATGGCTTGCCGGTGAGGTACATGATCTCGCATGTGATTCACCAGCGGGCTGAAGAAATCGGCGAGGGTGGTGCGGCCATCCGGCATGGGCAGGTACATCTGGGTGGACCACGGCTGGCTGCGCCCGTTCACAAAGGCGGCGAAGTTGAAGTCGCGGACCAGCCCGTTCATCAGCAGCATAGTGCACTTCAGACCGTCGGCGTGCTGGTAGCGGTAGGCCACCGGGTCTTTCACCAGACGCCGCATATCGTCCACCGTGGGGAACACCTGCGTGAAGCCGGCGCGGGCAGGCACCAGCGTGTGGCTGCGGCACAGGGCGGCATCCATCAGCGGCTTGGGCCATACGCCCTCGCTGAGCGCCTGCCAGAATTTGTCGCCGCGGTAGGCCTGAATCCACTCGACTCCGGTCTCGCCGCCCTGACGCCGCTCCACCATGCACTGGATGGTCTCCAGGGCGTGAAAATCGTAGCTGTCCACGCCGCCGTAGCCCAGGCAGAGCGCCTCGCTGATATGCGCGCCGAGGGGCATATCCACCGACGGGGTGCGCCACGTCACCGGCAGGCTGGATCCGGCCATAAAGGGGAAGCCCATCTCGCGGGAAGTATCGTACATTTTGCGCGCCCACTCCCAATTCCAGGAGAGGTGCTTATCGCTGAAGAGCGGCACAACGCGTCCGCTTTGGCGATACACGTCCACGATCTGCTGGAAGAACTCGTAGCGCGGATATTTGGTCTGGCCCTTTTCGTTGCGCGGATAGGAGCCGTGCTCGCCCACGAGCACCACGCCATCGACGGCCAGTTTGCTGCCGCCGGCGGTGAGCGCCTCGGCGATGGTGGGATAGATCCGCATGGAGGGATGGCGCGACGCGCGTTCGCGGCTGAGATCGTTCGCGCCCACCTGGTCCACATAGAGCGACACCAGGTCCATGGGGGGATAATGGTGCGTGCCGTTCCAGCCGTAGCCATCCAGGAAGCGGTCCACGATGTGTTGGGCGTGGGAATATTTGAAATACGCGGTGACGACGGCCGCGAGTTTTGGACGCAAAGCCAAGTTGCAATGATTATAAGCCAGTTCCTGTTGTTTGCAGCCGCATTTTTAGCGAGTGCGCAGACCGGTGATACTCCGGCTGTTTCCGAGCGCGCGCGGGCCTTGCATGCCGGCGCCCTGGTTTTCGATGGGCATATTCATGCCGTCGATCGCGAGTTCTATCACGGCGGGGATATTGGAGAGCGGAAGGCGGACGGCCAGTTCGACCTGCCGCGCGCCAGGGAAGGCGGACTGGGGGCGCTCTTCTTTTCCATCTTCGTGACGGAAGATTACTACCCCGGACGCCTGGAAACCAAGCAGGCGCTGCGGATGCTGGATTGCGCCATCGAGCAGATTGGCCGCAACAGCCGCACCATCGAGATCGCGCGCACGGCGGCGGATATCGAACGCATTCACGCCAGCGGGAAGATCGCCGCGGTGCTGGATATCGAAGGCAGCTTCGACCTGGATGGCGACCCGGCGGTGATCCGGCAGATGTACCGGCTGGGGATGCGCTCGGTGCAGCTTTCCGCGCATAACTGGACCAGCAATTATGCCGACTCCTGCTGCTCCGCGCCGAAGTGGCACGGGCTAAACGACCGCGGCCGGGCGGTGATTCACGAGATGAACCGGCTGGGGATGGTGATTAACGTTTCGCACGCGTCCGACGAGGCCATCTCGGCGGCGATCGATGCGAGCAGCGCTCCGGTGATCGCCACGCATCACGGGTTGCGGACGGTGAACGATATTCCGCGCAATATGCCGGACTGGCTGTTGAAGAAACTGGCGGCGAAAGGCGGGGTGTTCGGCTTCCAGATGGGGAATGAGTTCCACAATCGCAAGGCATTCGATTGGGTCACCGCTCATGCCGGCAAGGCATTCTGGGACACCAGCGCCATTTTGCAGCGCGGCACACAGGTTCCCATCGCGGAACTGGATCGGTTAGTAGCGCCGCAGTTTCCCATGCGGCCAGCCGAAATTCCGCCGGAGATTCGCTTAAGCACCGATGAGTGGGTAGGGGTGGTGGACCGTGCGATTCAGTTAGTGGGCGAGGATCACGTGTCGTTCGGGTCGGACTTCGATGGCGGGCCTCCGCTGCCCCGCGGAATGCGGGATATTCGGGACTTGCCGATGATTACCGATGCCATGCTGCGGCGGGGGTACTCCGAGGAACGCATTCGTAAGTTCCTGGGAGGGAACTTACTTCGGGTGTTCCGGGAGATTACCGAGAAGGGGCAGTGAGTTCACCACGGAGTCACGGGGAACACGGAGGAACGACATCGGGAGAGGAACGCGGAGAGCGCGGAGAGATAACGAGGGGAAACACGGAGGAAACTGGAGGGGCAGTGAGTTCACCACGGAGGAAACTGGATTACTCCGTGTTTCCTCCGTGTTCTTCGTGTCTCCGTGGTGAGGAGACAGGTTGCTTAGAAGTAGAACTTCGCTACTACTTGCATGTTGCGCTCACCTTCGGAGCCGCGGATCTCGCCGAACGTCGTTGCGGTGATGGTCTGCGAGGAGGGGCTCAGGAAGATGGGCGAGTTAAACAGGTTGAAGGCTTCGCCGCGGAGTTCGAAGTATTTCTGTTCGGTGATGTGAAACTCCTTGCTTAGCGTGAAGTCCAAGCGGCTCATACCGGGACCGCGGGCGGTTCCCACGCCGATGTTGCCGTAAGTCCCGGCTGCGGGGGCGCCATAAGCGGAGATGTCGAGGTACTTGGTGCCGGGGCCAATCAGATGTTGGTCGTGCGGCGTACCGATCACATTCGGGCGGAAGCTGCGCTGGCCGGTGCCGGAAGAATCGGCGTTCCACTTGATGGTGAGCGGGTATCCGGTGTGGGCGCTATAGACGCCGCCGATTTGCCAGCCGCCGAGGACGGCATCGACACCCCGATTCCAGGTGGCTCCAAATTTGCGTGTGCGGCCGAAGGGTAACTGGTAGACAAACGATGGCACGAACATGAACTTAGCGTCGAAGTAAGTCGGGCCCATTTCGCAGGCCTGGCAATACAGATATTGCCAGTATGCGGACTGGCTGCCCGCCTGGCCGCCCTGGCCGTAGTAGCCGATGGAATCCGACATGCCGTGCGAGTAAGTAAAGGCAACCTGGTATTCCAGTCCCTTACTGAAGCGCCGCCGCATGGTGGCCTGCAGGGCGTTGTACCCCTGTTTGCCGACAGACGCCGTGCCGGAGATCTGCGAAATCTCGTTACGCAGAACGGGATTTCCGGAAAGGTACGGACCTTGGGTTACTACGCCGTTGTGTCACGATGTTCTGCTTATACGGCATGGCTACCATGAGGTGCGTTCCGTGCTGGCCCACGTAAGCCAGGGTAAGCACCTGGTTGTCGGGCATCTGGATATCCGTCGAGAGGTTCCACTGCTGAACTTCCGCGGGCCGCACGAACGGATCCCACAGGCGGATGGTGGCGCCGACGTACGGGTTCTTCGGATTCAGGCCGAAAAGGCCCTGGTCAAGCGTGCTGCCGGGCAGTGTATACGCCGGCGTGTTGTAGTACGTCTGGAATTCCGACTGGAACGGCGGGTTGAGGGGGGTGCGGAGGTTAGTTCCGGTACCTTCCAGGTATGAGGAAATGGTGTACGCGCCGCGGAAAACCAGCTTCCGGTTCAGCATGTTCGGCGTGTACGCAAAACCGAGGCGCGGCTGGAAGTCCTTCTTATAGGAGTTGTAGAGACCGCGATTGCTGTCGATGATGGGCGCCGGTCCCGGAGGCGATACCAGGTTAGCGGGCAGCGGCGCGGCAAGCATCAGCGCTCCCGTGTAGGGACTGTAGTTCGCCTGGCGGTTCGCCACTTCCACCCACGGCGTGTGGTATTCCCACCGTATGCCGAGGTTCAGGGTCAGGTTGTTGGTGGCGCGCCAGTCGTCCTGGAAATACAGGCCATAAATGGTGGACGCGCTGGCCCCAGGTGCCGGATTGCAAGCCCAGGCCGTAGTTATCCGGCAGGCCCATCATGAAATCGGCCTCGCCAATTTGGGTTCCGGACGGGGCTGGCGGCATTCTGCGCCGAGAAGCGGCCGGTGAAATCCATGAGTCCGCTGCGGCCGTTGTTGCCGGAATAAAACACGTTGATCCACTGGCGGAGCAACTGGCCGCCCATCTTCATCATGTGGCGTCCATGGATGAGGGTCAGGTTGTCGGCATAGTGGAAGGTGGTATTGGCGAAAAGCTGCTGAACTCCGATATTGGCGCTGCCGAGCCCCTGACGTAGTTAAACCTATGGAGCGCAAGCAGACCAGTCCCCGGCGTTCTGGATTCCAGCATTCTGGGCGATGTTGCCCAAGCCTTTATCCGCGCCGCCATTGTCCAACATCACGTTATTCACGCCCACGCGGACCTCATTCACCACGCTGGGGCTAAACGTGCGGGTGAAGTTAACCACGCCGTTCTGGGTCGGCGAAGTGTTGAAGCTGTTATAAGAGCAGCGGGAAGGTGTTGAGCCCCGGATTATCCTGGCGGCCTTTGGAAATGCGGGCCGAGAAGTAGTCCTTGGAATCCGGCTGCCAGTCGCCCTTGGCATCGCCCTGATCGCTATAGAGATAGCTTTGGGACTGGTAGTAATAGTTAGAGGTGGTGAACCGGGCGTATTGCGGAGCCGGGTAAAGCTGTGAGTTGGTCAACAGTTTCACCGCTGCCGCGTTCAACAGGTTGGATGGAATGATGTTGTTCGGAAATGGAGCGCGCAGGCCGGTAGTGGTGTCCAGCGAATAAGGATTGTAGAGCTGGATGACCTTGCCGCCGGTCTGGGCCGTATCGAGCAGGGCGGAGAAATCGCCGCTGCGCCAGGCGGTAGGCATTACGGTCGTGGCTGAAACAGACGGCGGAGTGTTACGCCGCAAGCTCTGCTCATCGATGAAGAAGAAAAGCTTATCCTTGATGATGCGGCCGCCGAAGGTGCCGCCGAACTGGTTCCAGCGGAGCGCTCCCCGCGACACGTTGTTCCAGTTGTTACCCCAATTATTGGCATTCAGCTTGTCGTTACGGAAGTACTCGAACACATCGCCATGGAACTGGTTGGTACCGGACTTGATCACTACATTGAAGATGCCGCCCTGGAAATTGCCGAACTCCGCCGAGGCGTTATTGGTGATCAGCTTCACTTCCGGGATGGCATCGGGATTCGGTTGATACGAAACCAGGTTATCCGAGGTGAAGTTGTTGTCTACGCCGTCCAGCAGGAAGTTGTTGGATTCCTCGCGATTGCCGTTCACGTAAGGCCGGCCGCCGCCCGCGGAACGCTGGCCGCTATTGAAACTGGCGGGGTCCGGGTTGGTGACACCGGCGCTCAACAGGGTAAGCGCGATGGGATTCCTGCTGATCAACGGTATATTCGCGATGGTCTGCGAGGAGAGCACGGAACCGACTTGTGTAGTATCTGTCTGCAGCAGCGGCGCTTCCCCGGTGACCTCGACACTCTCGGTTACATTACCTACTTCGAGCGCCACGTCCACACGGGCCCTTTGGTTGACTTCGAGTGCGACGTTCGGGTTGACGTAGGCCTTGAAACCGGTGGCTTCCACTTTCAGTTGGTACCTGCCGGGAGGTACGCGTGGAAACGCATAGATTCCGTCTTCATTGGTAGTCGTAGGCCAATCGGTGCCACGATCCAGGTCTGTCGCCGTCACCTTCGCACCCACTATGGCGCTTTTCGACGGATCGACCACGCGCCCGGTAATGCCGGCGCTCACTTCCTGAGCGAACGACGACGCGACGCTCAGGCACACTAATCCCAAAATCGAAAACCAGGTTCTTCCAACCATAGATAACCCCTTTCAGCCGATCATCCGAGACATTCGATCTCATACCTTCGATCCGCAGAATCCTCGCGATCGAAGGCCCATTACAAGTTTTAAAGATTATGTCATCCTAAACTTAGGCTGTCAATCGGTCTGTTTCCCGCCTGATGTTAAAGATGCTCCCGGGGAGCGGTATAATCTGATCCGGTTATGACTTCGCGGCGCTCCCTGTTGCGTGCAGGTGCTGGATTTTCAGCGTTTCACAGGCTTTATGCGCAAACTGCGCCGCACCCTGCGCTGGACGGCCTCTTGTCTCTGTTCGACTTCGAGGCTGAGGCGCAGAAACACGTGTCACATGGCGCGTGGGCGCGGATTTCCGGCGGCGCGGCGGATGAGCTCACGCTGCGTTGGAACCACGAGGCGTACGAGAAGATCCGGCTCAAGCCCCGGGCGTTGGTAGATGTGTCGCATCTCGACACACGGGTGACGCTGTTCGGCCAGGAATTGCCGTTTCCGATCCTGTTAGCGCCCACCGGCGGGCAGAGATTCGTACACCCCGAGGGCGAACTGGCGGCGGCGCGCGGAGCGGCGGCGGCGAAATCCACTTACGTGATCAGCAGCAGCGCCTCCCTGCGGGTGGAGGACATCGCCCAGGACGGCGACCGGTCCGGTGTGGTTCCAACTGTATGTGCAGCGCGACCGGGGTTTCACGCGTGACCTGGTGCAGCGGGCGGAGGATTCCGGGTGCCGGGCGCTGTGCGTGACGGTGGATTCGCCTACATTTGGGGCACGCAATCGCGAGGATCGCGCCAAGGGTGAGTTACCGGAACGGGAGTTGCCGAACCTGAAAGGCAAAGATTACCTGGACCCCACGCTGACCTGGAAGGACATCGACTGGCTGCGGGGGTTCGCCCGGCGGCCGGTGCTGCTGAAGGGCATTCTGAATCCGGATGACGCGGCGGCGGCGGTAAAGGCGGGGGTCGCGGGAATCATTGTTTCGAATCACGGCGCCAGAAACCTGGACACCGTGCCGGC
The DNA here is from genome assembly GCA_963835555.1 of uncultured Solibacteraceae bacterium. Taxonomy (GTDB): domain Bacteria; phylum Acidobacteriota; class Terriglobia; order Bryobacterales; family Bryobacteraceae; genus Sulfopaludibacter. The sequence goes on from CAWIGC010000039.1 coordinate 592,588, forward strand.
CACGATCGACGCACTGCCGCTGGTGGTGGATCGGGTGGCGGGGCGAATACCGGTGCTGGTGGACGGCGGGATTCGGAGGGGCACTGACGTGCTGAAAGCCCTGGCGCTGGGGGCGGCGGCGGTGCAGATCGGCCGGCCCTATCTATGGGGACTGGGAGTGGCCGGGGCGGAGGGCGTGGCGCGCGTAGTCGAGATTCTGCGCCACGAGTTCGAACTGGCGATGATGCTGGCGGGCCGGCCGGCTATCGGCGGGATTGACCGCTCAGTGCTGTGGTAAGCGCGCGAAAGTCGGCGGGCGGCTTGCAATCGATGGAGACGCGGCGGCCGGTGCGCGGGTGGGCAAACTCGAGGTGCGAAGCGTGCAGGGCCACGCGGTCGATGCGCTGCTCGGCGGATTCGGCTTGCTGGTATTTCCGGTCTCCAATGACCGGATGGCCGAGGGCGGCGAACTGCACGCGAATCTGATTTTGCAGGCCGGTGACGAGTTCCACGCGCACCAGAGACGCGCCGGAAAGTTCGCGTTCCACGGCATAGCGGAGCTCGGCTCGCGCGGCTTTGGGATCGGTTTGTGTGGAGAGTTTCTGGAACATGCCGTCGCGCCGGAGATAGTGAACGAGCGTACCCTCCCTGGCTTCCAGACGGCCGCGGACCACCGCGAGATACTGCCGGACGGGGGTGTGGGCGAGGAACTGGCGGATAAGGGCCTCGCGGTCGCGCTCGGTTTTGGCGAAGAGGAGAATGCCCGAAGTAAACCGATCGATGCGGTGGACCACTAAGGCCCGCTGCTTTTTCGATTTGAGGGCGAAGGCCAGAAGGGACAGGGCCGAGGGGGTGTGCGCGCCGGGAATAGGAACGGCCAGAAGCCCGGCGGGCTTATCGAGGGCCACGGCTGAGGGGTCCTCGTAAAGAATGGCGAGTTCGCGGGGGAGACGCAATAGCCATGGTAGCGCGGACGGGCACGGTATCCTGAAAGATGGCGCACCATCTCGCAACTAAAGAGGCGCTGGCGTTCGTAGAGAGGCACGGATACGCCTTGCTGTTTGTGTGGCTGCTGGTGGAACAGAGCGCGATTCCGCTGCCTTCGATTCCGCTGCTGCTGGCTGCCGGAGCACTCATCAAGATGGGCCGGCTGAACGCGGTGCTGGCCAGCGCGAGTTGTGTGAGCGCGGCGCTGATTGCGGACACGATCTGGTTTCAACTGGGGAGGCGGGGCGGCGGGCGCGTGCTGCGATTGCTGTGCCGCATTTCGCTGGAGCCGGATTCCTGCGTACGGCAGACGGAGAACGCCTTCCTGAAATACGGGCTGAAATGCCTGCTGGTCTCCAAATTCGTTCCGGGGTTGAATGCGGTGGCGGCGCCGCTGGCAGGGAATTCCGAAAGTACCTATGGGCGATTTCTGGTCTACGACGGGGCAGGAGCTTTTCTTTGGAGTGGCGCCTACCTGGCGGCTGGTTACCTGTTTAGCGAGCAACTCGAGGATGCGGTGATTTATGCGTCACGGATGGGTTCTGGCCTGCTGGTGCTGGTGGTGGCGCTGTTCGCCCTGTGGATCGGCTGGAAAATGATTCAGCGGCGACGGTTTCTGAAGCAGTTGGTGGTGGCGCGCATCACACCGGAGGAAGTGCGGGAACGGCTGCATGCCGGTGAGGAGCTTTTTATTGTGGATCTGCGGAGCGGGCATCCGGACGAGAAGAGCCTGATTCCTGGCGCGCTGCGGATCTCGTTCGAAGATCTGACCGAGCGCAGCCTTGAGATACCGCGCGACCGGGAAATCGTGCTGTTTTGCAGTTGACCGAACGAAGCCTCCAGCGCCCGTGCGGCGCTGCTTCTGAAAGCGCAAGGCATCACCCGGGTGCGGCCGCTGCTGGGCGGGGTGGAGGCGTGGGAGCGTCTCGGCGGGCGCCTAATCGCAGCGGAGGGTACGGACCGGGTCGATGGTTACGGCGCGCTTTGCGGGCGCGTAAGAGGCGGCGACGGCGGCGATGAGTACGACAAGGGCGGTGGCCACATACGGCGCCCAATCGTAAGGCTGGATGGCTTCCAGTTGATGGGCGAATATCGGGGAGACCGCGAGCGCGAGGGCGGCGCCCAGCGCGGCTCCGATTGCCGCCAGCCAGGCGGACTGGCGGACCACCATGCGCACCACGTGCCAGGCGCTCGCGCCCAGGGCTACGCGAATGCCGATTTCCTTGCGGCGCTGGCTGACCAGGTAGGACATGACGCCGTAAATGCCCGATACGGTCATTAGCAGCGCGACTCCGGCAAGGAATCCGGCTACCCATGCAGTGACGCGAAACGGGTAGATCTGAAACGCGAGGACATCGTCCATGGGGTTGATGAAGTCGGCGAGGCCGGGCGCTATCCGGTCGAGCGCGGTTTCGATGCGGCGCCGGGTGGGGCCTTGGGGTCCGTTCATGCGCACCAGCACCGAATCATTACCGGCGACACCGGCATGGGTCGGGAAATAGACGAAGGACTTGAGGGCACTGCGTTCGAGGAGGCCGCTGACAGAGTCTCCGACGATTCCGATCACGCGCGCGCCGGTGAGCCCGGGAAAACGCGCAAAGACCGGGTCCGGGGCGGTCGCCGGGGCGGGAATCCCGAGCGACTGGCCGATGGGGTTCTGGTTGGGCCAAAGCAGGCGGGCGGCGGATTCACTGACAATGGCGACGGGCGCTTCGGCTTCCGATTCGGCGTTGGAAAACTCCCGGCCGCGCAAAACAGGAATGCGGAAGACGGAAAAGTAACCGCGGGAAACCAGACTGTAGGACACCGCAATGGAGTCGCTCCGGCCGCTGGGGATCACGGCGATGCCCCGCGAGGACCCATACAGGGGCACGCGCCAGGCGGCGGCGATGGCTTCGACTCCAGGCTGGTTGGCGAGCGTGGATGCGACCCGTGCCTGGTAGCGGGCGATCGTCCGCACGTCCCACACGCCGTGAATGTCCAGGCCGGTATTCAGCCCGGTGACGCGCGCCTGGCTGCGGAGCACGATGGCGGTGCAGATGAGGAGCAGGGCGCAGACTGCCACCTGCGCCACAACCAGAAGATTGCGCAGGCGCGCGGGACGGTGGTCGCTGCTGAAATCGCCGCGGTTGGCTTCGACGAGGCGGGAGCGCGTGGTTTGAATCGCGGGGACGAGACCGAAGAGGAGCGCGGTGACGACGGAGGCTGCGAGGATGAAGGCGAAGACGCGCCAATCGGGCGACAGGTCCTCCAGCGCCAGGATTCTGCGGAACGCGTCGGGCACGGTGGCGAAGAGCAGCCGGCGCGCGCCTTCGATAGTGATCTCCGAGATGAGAAATCCCGCTGCGGCGGCGGGGAGCGCGAGGAGCGCGCTTTCGGTGAGTAACTGGCGGACGAGGCGGGCGCGGCCGGCGCCTAACGAGACGCGGATGGCGATTTCGCGCTGCCGGGCGAGGGCGCGCGCCAGCATCATGTTCGAGACATTGGCGCAGGCAATCATGAGGACCATGGCGAAAGCAGCGAAGATGGGGATGAAGGTGACGATGGCATCGCGGTTGAGGGGCACGGAGGTGGCGCGGGAGACCATGGTGACGCCGATGGCACCGGGGGCGAAACCACGCGCCCATGCCAGGAGCACGCTCCTGGCGGTCTCCGGCGAAACGCCCGGTTGCAGCCGTCCGACGAGGTGGAGCGATTCGGGATGGCGGGGCCCGAACAGGTCTTCGCGATCAGTCACCAGCGAGGACATGCGCAGAGGGACCCAGAGGCCGGTGGGCAGACTCTCCATGCCACTGAAGGCCGGGCCGGCGATGCCGACCACTTCGAAGGGCGTGCCGCGGATATAGATCTTCCGGCCCACCAGGGCAGGATCAGCAGCCGAAACTGTTGCGCCACGCCTGGTAGCTGACCACCGCGACCGCTCCGTTGTCCTCTTCCGCGAGGGGGCGGCCCTGCGCGATTCCCACGCCGAGCATGCTGAAATAATTGCCCGACACCGTCTGGGCAAGCAGTGTGCGGCCGTTGACCTGCGCTGCGAAATTTTCGGAAACCATGACGTCGCTGAAGGCGGCCTTATGGGTGCGCAAATCGCGGAACTGATCCCAGGTGAACCAGTGTCCGTTGCCGGTCTTGCCGTACCAGCTCAATTCGTACAGCCCGTAGGGATCGTGCACCGCGTAAGGGCGCAGGGCGTAGGCATTGAACACGGTGAACATGGTGGTGTTGAGGCCGATGCCGAGCCCAATAGCGCCGATGACGCCGAGGGCGAACGCGGGCGACCTTCGAAAACTGCGCAGGGCGTAGCGGACATCCTGCTTCCAGGATTCGAGCCAGGCGATGCCCCACACGTCGCGGGACTGCTCCAGGAACAACGCGGTACTGCCGAATGCCGCCGCGCCGCTCATCTCACGGTGGATGCGGATCTCTTCGGCGAGGTCCGCTTCGAAGCGGTCACGCCGCCACAAGGCACGAAGTCGATTCCAGATTCGCATGACGCCCCCTCAAGCTTCCATGACTCGCGCGATACCGGCCAGCAGGAACTCGAACGATTTCTTCTCGGCTTCCAGGTGCTTGCGCCCCTGCGCGGTGATGCGATAGTAGCGCGCCCGGCGGTTATTCTCCGTGACGTCCCATTCGGCCTCGACGAATTCGTTGAGGAGCAGGCGCTGGAGCGCGGGATAGAGCGAGCCTTCTCCGATGCGCAGAGCGTCCCGGGACACCTGTTGGATGTGCTGGGCGATGCCGAAGCCGTGATTCGTGCCGCGGCTCAAGGTTTTGAGGATCAGCATCTCGAGCGTGCCGGGGAGGAAATCGGGTTGGTTGCCGGCGGGCTTTTTTATTCCCATCGATTATCGATACCATCGACCGTCGATATGAGTATGATGCGGGAAGGGGGATGGTGTCAAGAGGAATCGCCGGGGTCAGGCGCGCCCGGCAAACTCGCGGCTCTCTGTTGAGACTCTCACTTTTTCACCTTCTTTAATAAAGAGCGGCACGCGGATCTCCATGCCGGTCTCCAGCCTGGCCGGCTTGGTCACGCTGCCGCTCGAGGTATCGCCACGCACGCCGGGTTCGGTGGAAGCAACCGTCAGTTCCACGAACGGAGGCAATTCCAAGCCAATGGGATTGCCATTGTACTTGAGCAGATCGACCATGCCTCCCTCGATCAGGAACTCCCGCGCGTTTCCGATCACATCATCGGCGAGTGTGAGGGTCTCGTAGCTTTCCTGGTCCAGGAAGTAAGAACCATCGCCGTCGCTATACAGGTAGGAGGCCGAAACCGTCTGGAGATCCGGTTCTCTGAACTTCTCACCGGCTTTGAAGGTTCTCTCAAAAACGGCGTTGGTGATGAGGTTACGGATTTTCAGACGCACCAGGGTCTGTCCGCCGCGCGCGGTAGGCGTGTTCACCTCCACTTCGAGGCAGGAGAAGGGAGTGTTGTCAATCTCAAACCGGGTCCTTCGTTTGACGTCAATGGCATCAATCAACACGGGCATGAACTCAAGTATAGGGTGAAGCGCGGCGCGGATTGGATTGTCCGGCGGTTCGGGGATCGTCCTACCCTTGACGCTGGCTGCGTCGCGGCGCATAGTGAACCTTAGCCGTCTGGAGTATGCGCCTTCTGATCCGGCATTTCTTCGAACGGTTTCTGGATAAAGAATCTCTTTCGCCGCAAGGAGAACCGGAAGCCAACCTGACCCAGACGCTCGGTTTTCTGGCCGTCCCGGGCGCGTTCATCGTGATCCTCTTCCAGCCCGTCACCTTTCGCGGATGGGACCTGGCGATGATTCGCTGCTTTTTCGTTTCGTTCTCGATGATCGTGATGGGCTTCCTGGTGGTGTTCGAGTGGGACGCGCTGTTCCCGGACCGCCGCGACTATCAGATTCTCACGCCGCTGCCGGTAGGTCTATGGACATTGTTCGTGGCAAAGGCCGTGGCTTTCGCCCTGTTTCTGGGCGTGTTTCTCCTGGACGTCAACTTTTTCTCCGCGCTGATGTGGCCGGGCATCGATAACGGCAGGGACGTGTTCGGCGCCATGGGCGCGCACCTCACGATCGTGATGTTGAGCGGCCTGTTCTCGGCACTATCGATGGCCGCTGTACAGGGAGTACTCATCACCCTGCTTCCCGCCGCGGCATTCCGGCGCGTTTCCGTCTGGGCGCAGACCGTGCTGATGGGCGCCCTGGTGATGCTGCTGTTTCTTTCTCCGCGATTGGCGTTTTCACTCGCCGGCCTGGTGAAGCATCACAGCCCGTGGGTGTATGCATTCCCGGGATATTGGTTCGCGGGGCTCTACGAACATTTTCGCCCGGCGGTGAAGGACGCCTCCCTGCTGCGCCTGGGAGATGTGGCGGTGGGCGCGCTGGCTGCCGCCGCCGGACTCTTCCTGCTGACCTACCTGCCGGGTTACCGCCGCCATGCCCGCAAGGTTCTGGAGGCGCCGCAGCCGAACCCTTCCGGCCCCACGCGCCTCCGGCTGGCCTTCACGCGGGCGATCGATCGACGGATCCTGCGGGCGCCCGTTCAGATCGCCGTCTTCCACTTCATCAATCAGACCATCACGCGCAGCATGAAGCATCGCCTCTTTCTGGCCACCTACGCCGGATGCGGCGGCGCACTGGCGGTAGCGACATTCGGAAGCCTGCGCCTTCCGTTGACGCTCTCGTTCATTCTGATTTCCGCGCTGCGGGCCGCTTTCAACTTCCCCTCGGAACTTCGCGCCAACTGGGCGTTCCAGACCAGTGAGAACCATCACGTGCGGGACTGCCTTGCCGCGACGCGAAAATGGATTCTGGTATGCGCCATCGCGCCGCTCCTGCTTTTGCAGGCAGCGGTGGAACTGGCGAGCTTTCCATTCACCGCGGCGCTTTTTCACGTGGCTTTCGGATTCGCCCTTTCCGTGCTGCTGATGGAAGTGATGTTCCTGGGCTTCCACAAGGCGCCGTTCACCTGCGCTTATCTGCCCGGCAAAATCAACCTGGTGGGACTCAGCGTAATCTACGTTTTCGGCTTCACCATGTACAGCCGCACCATGGCGGACCTGGAGGGCTGGCTGGAAGGCAAGCCCGTGGCAATCGCCGCTTTCTTCGCCGCCGCGGGCCTGGCGTATGGGGCTCTCACCCACTGGCGGGCCCGGCAGGTGGACGCGGTAACGGTCCTGGATTATGAAGATGACGGCGACCCGGCCGTACGCACCCTGGAGCTTTCAGCTTAGAGAATGTTGGACCAATGCTCGAAATCAAAGGACTGACCAAGTATTACCGCAACGTACCCGTGGTGGACGACGTGAGCTTTAACGTACGCGCGGGCGAAGTCACCGGCTACCTGGGGCCGAATGGCTCCGGCAAATCCACCACGGTAAAGATGATCACCACGCTGCTTCAGCCAAGCCGCGGCCACGTGCTGCTGGACGGGCGCGATATTCGCGAGGACCTCGCGGCTTTCAAGCAGCGTCTGGGATACGTGCCGGAAGAGCCGGTGCTTTATTCGTACATGACGGGGCTTGAATATCTCCAGTTGATGGGCCGCCTCCGCCGTTTGCCGGAATCCCTGGTGGAGCGTAAGGCCAACGAACTGCTGGAACTCTTCTCCCTGCATTCGTTCCGTCATGCGCCCATCTCCGCCTACTCCAAAGGCATGAAGCAGCGGGTACTGATCTCCGCCGCCCTCCTCCACAATCCGGACGTGCTGATTCTGGATGAGCCTCTTTCCGGCATCGATGTCACCTCTGCGCAACTGTTCCAGCACCTGCTGGGTGAACTGGCCCGGCAGGGCAAAATCATTCTTTACATCTCGCACGTGCTGGAAGTGGTGGAAAAGGCCTGCGCCCAGGTCGTGATCATCTACAAAGGAAGAATCCGCGCCGCCGATTCCGTGGAACGCTTGCGCGACCTGATGAATCTGCCATCCCTGGTAGAGATCTTTTCTCAACTGGCCGAAGAGCGCGACCTCACCCGGGTGGCGCGGGACATTGTTTCGGTCATGACCGCCCGGCAGTAATCGCACGATTTCGTTTCTCCGCGTGGCGGCATTCCCCTTCCCCGCGCGCGGGGCGTGTTCTCCCTGTAACTTTTTGAGGATAATCGGAGTCTAATTAATTAAATGATTAAAAGACTCTTAGCCACTCTTGCACTGCTCTGCTTTGCTCTTTCTGCCGGGACCGTGCCGAGCGGTAAACAATATTCCATCACTTTCGCGAGACCTGTTCAGGTTGGAAGCGTCAAACTCGCCGCCGGCGATTACAAGCTCAAAGTCGATGGCGCCACCGCCACGTTCGTCGATAGCCATAAGAAAGAATTCACCGCCCCGGTGAAGGTGGAACAGGCCGGCAAAAAGGCTTCGATGACCGCAGTCGAAACCAAGGACGAGAACGGCGTATCCCAGGTCACAGCCATCGATATCAGCGGCGCCGACTTCAAGTTTGTTTTCTAGTTCCGATTTATAATTGAGGTTTGCAGGCAACCGCTCCCGTTGCGCAACCCAGCATCCCCTGGTACATGTGGTGTTCCGTGGCCGCCGTCACCGGCGCGATGATCGGTATTCACTGGGGTATTTCGGGGCACCGGTCCATTGGCCGCGATACTTTCTGGACGCCGGCGCATATGGCCATCCATTTGCGCGGCGTGCTGGCGGGCATTTCGTGCGGGTACCTCATTTTTTCCACCACGCTGCGGCGCAATTCCCTTCTGCGGGATTGCGCCGTTTCCGTGTGGGGATTCCGCGGACCCCGGGGCGCTTTTCTATCGGCGTGGGGCGGTGCAGCCATGCTCACTTTGGCGCCGTTCGACAACTGGTGGCATAACGCCTACGGTCTGGACGTCAAGGCGCCGGCACTGCGAGCGAGGCGGGGCCGCACTGGCATGGATAGGGCCATGGGTGCGATGCCGGCGCTGCTGGGCCTGCTGCTTTGCGCCGGGCAAGCACCCGGATTCGGCGCGCATCAGACGTTCCCGAATCGTAATGGCCGCGGTCTCCCTGGTGATTGCCGGGATACGCTAATCCGGCAATCAATGGTGGAGTTCGGAAGCCGGAATCTACCACCGCCTGGTGTAACGCCTGCTATTGCGGCTGGAGGATCCCGGGTGGTTGAGCCGTATCGACGACCGGTTGCCCGATCATGGTCACCCGATGCATCTCTATGCGATCCGGGCGCTCGCGATGGATCGAGTGTCTCCCTGCACCCCGAGCGCGGCGAAGGGGACGGGTATAGACCTGTACGGCGACTGCGCAAATCGAACTGCCCGCCGTCTCCTGCCGAGGGCTTACCGGCGACAATGCCGGAGCCGATGCGCCACCGGTTTCGAAAGCGGATTACAATCGCAGTGTGTCAGCACTTTCGGGTGGGGGACGGATGCTCTGGGAACGCGGTAGTGCGCCCTTGAAAGCCCGCGAGCCGTACCTGCTCCGGTTCCGCGTGGAGAATGGCCCCGGCCGGCCCGCACGCGGCATGCAGTTGTACACGGGGATGTTGGGACACGCCGCCTTTGTTCGCACGGACCTTACGGTTTCCGCGCATGCGCAGCCCCATGGCTTCCCCGAACCTGGCGCATACCGGATCTTCGTGCACGTGAAGCGAGACGGAAAAATCGAGACCGGCGTTTTCGACGCGAAAGTTGAGAATTAAACTTGCCCGCAACTGTCAAAGAGAAGAGTGTTCTAATCACCGGCGCGGGGCGCGGGATCGGGAAACGCCTGGCGATGGGCTTCGCCCAGGCGGGTGCGCGAGTCGGGCTGCTGGCGCGCAGCCAGGCGGAACTGGATCTGGCCAAACTGGAGATCGAGCAGGCGGGCGGAAATGCCCTCCGCATCCGTGCCGACGTGCGCGACCTGGAACAGATGAATGCGGCCGTGGACCGCATGCGTGCGGTGTTCGGCGGACTCGATGTCCTCATTGCCGCTGCCGGCGTGCCCGGGCCCATCGGCCCGTTGCTTTCCACCAAGCCTTCCGCCTGGAAGGAAGCGGTGGAAGTGAACCTGATCGGCGTGGCTAATACCTGCCGCGCGGCGCTACCCCCGATGGTGGAGAAGCGATCCGGAAAAGTCATTCTGATTGCGGGCGCGGGGGCCTCCTTTTCCCGGCCGAATTTCACCGCGTACGCGGCGTCCAAAGCTGCCGTGGTCCGCTTCGCCGAGTGTCTGGCCGATGAAGTTCGCGATCACAACGTGCAGGTGAACGCCATGATTCCCGGCGGCAGTTACACCTATATGACAGACGAGATTCTGCATGCCGGTGAAGAGCGGGCCGGCCGCAAAGAAATCGAAGAGGCCCAGGAGATCCGCGTCACCGGAGGCGAATCGCCGGAACGCCAGACGCATCTGGCCATGTTCCTGGCGTCGGAGCGGTCGAACCACATCAGCGGCAAACTGCTGCACGTGAACGACGATTGGAAACGGCTGGAACAGGACAATATGCGCGCCGATCTGTACACGCTGCGGCGCGTCCAGAAGGTGTAGGACATGCGGCGTCCGGGGATTGGTATCCTTTTGATACTTGCCGGCGGAATCGCGCCGGCACAGACTTTCCAATCCGCCTCCATCCACCCGTCCAAAACCCGGCCCGGCATGCCCACCGGGCGGACGTATATCGGCGGCCGGGGGTCCACGACGTTCACTGCCACCAATGCGAGCCTGGCGAGCCTGGCGATTATGGCTTACGGGCTTCGGCCTTACCAGTTCTCCGGCCCGGGCTGGATGGAATCGGAGCGGTTCGAGGTCACCGCTAAGGAGCCTCCGGGCGCCACAGCCGCACAGGTTCGCATCATGCTGCAGAACCTGCTGGCCACGCGATTCAAACTGGCGGTGCACCGCGGCACCAAAGAGATGCCTGTGTACCAGTTGACGGTAGCGCCGGGCGGACCTTTGCTGACGAACACCGCGTCATCGTCGTCACCGGCGGCGGTTCCCGGTGAGACCGAAACCCGCGAGCCGGACGGCTTCCATGCGGAGCCCGGCGCGCGCATATCCATGGCCATAGGAAACGGCGGCGGCCGCATTGTGACCACGGCCGAGACCATGGGACAACTGGCCCAACTACTGGAAGCACCGCTCCACGAGCCCGTCATTGACGGCACCGGACTGACGGGGAAGTTCGCGTTCCGGCTGGAGTGGGTGCAGGCCGATGCGCAAAACACTCTCGCCGAGGCGCTCAAAACCCAACTCGGGCTCAAGCTGGAGCACAAAAAGGGACCGATCGATATCCTGATTGTGGATCACGCCGAAAAGCACCCCACACAAAACTGAGTTGCGGCGTCAAACCAGCAGGAAGGAGCCCGAAAATGCGATACACGGCAGCGCTATTTCTTCTGGTTTTCTCCGGTGCAGCGGTGCGGAGCCAGCCCGCCGATGCGCCCTTCACCTTCGAAGTGGCGTCCATCAAGCTGTCCCCGCCGCCCGATGGCAGAGGCATGCGCGTGGGCTGTCCCTCCGATCCGGGACGCATCACCTGCACCAACATGAACGTGGCCAACCTGGTGACCATGGCTTACGGAATTGCGCATTACCAGCTTGCCGGCCTCAACCCATCCGATATGGAACGCTACGAAGTTGCCGTCAAAGTGCCCGAAGGGGCCACCAAAGACCAGGTAAAACGGATGTGGCAGAACCTGCTGGCCGAGCGCTTCAAACTGGCGGTGCATCGCGAAACCAGGCAGGTGACTGTCTATGAACTATCGGTCGCGAAGGGAGGCCCCAAAATGCAGGAATCGGTGGACGCGCCTCTGCCCGCTGCCGACGCCGTACCCCCTCCACGGCCCGATTCAGGGCCCGGGAAACTCAAGTTGGACAAGGACGGATTTCCGGAACTGGGCCTGCGAGCCTCCATGGCCATGATGGGCAACAAGGCACGATGGCGGGCCATCAAAGCAACTACCGCGGAGATGGCAAACATGTTTGCGGCGCAATTAGGCCAGCCGGTCAACGATGCCACCGGGCTGAAAGGCAAGTACGATTTCACCCTCTCGTGGGTCACCGAGTCTCGCGGCGGGAGCCGTGGAGCCGCCGCGGCCGGCCAGCCGGAAGGCGGATCGCCGCTTGCAGGCATGGATGACTCCGAAGCCGGCCCGACCCTTGTCCAGGCGATTCAAAGCCAGCTCGGGCTGAAGCTGGAGCAGAAGAAGGGCCCCATGGAAATGATTGTGGTGGACCACGTGGAAAAGGTCCCGACCGAAAACTGAATGGCCTACGACGGCATCACCAGGTTGCTTTTCAGTTGCCCGCAGGCGGCGTAGATATCCAGCCCGCGGGGCTTCCGCACGAAACACGGCACGCTGCGGCGCACCGTCGCTTGGAACGCTGCCACGCGTTCCGGATCGGGCGTTTCAAATGGAATTCCGGGGCCTGGATTCAGCGCGATCAGGTTCACCTTGCAATTCAAGTTGGCCAGCAGTTTCGCCACGCGCCGCGCATCGCCGTCGGAATCGTTGACCCCGCGCAACAGCACATACTCGAAGGTCAGCTTCTCCCAGGGACGGAGGGGATAGGCCTTGCAGGCCGCCACCAGATCCTTCAGATGATACTTGCGGGTGATGGGCATCAGTTCCTGGCGTGACTCTTCGGTGGAAGCGTTCAGCGAGATAGCCAGCTTGGGCCGCACGGGCTCTCGTCCGAGTTCTTCCATGCGCGGAATAATTCCCGCCGTGGAGACGGTGACGCGCCGCGGCGAGAGCGCAACGCCGCCCGGGTCCAGCAGAATGCGTGTGGCCTTGACCACGTTCTCCAGGTTGAGCAGCGGCTCTCCCTGGCCCATCATCACGATATTCAAGCGGCCGCCATCCTGCCGGAGATGATTTTCGCGCGTCACCAGCAGCACCTGTCCCACGATCTCGCCCGCCGTCAGGTTCCGTTCCAGGCCGAGCAGCGCCGTCATACAGAATTTGCAATCCACCGGGCAGCCCACCTGGCTGGAAATGCAAATGGTGTCGCGCTCTCCCTCCGGCATTAACACGGTCTCCACGGTGCGGCCATCGTCCAGGCGCAGCAGGTAGCGCCGGGCGCCATCGGCCGATTGATAGAGCTGCGCCACTTCCGGCAAGCCGACGCGGTGATGCGCCGAAAGTTCGGCGCGCAGGTTGGCAGGGAGTGTGGAGATCTGTACAAATTCGGATGCCTGGCCGCGATAAAGCGCCTGGTAAATCTGCTTTGCCCGATATCCTGGTTGTGCGGAGCCGAGAGCCTCGCGCAGATCGGCGAGGTCCATACCCACGAGCGGCTGGGACATTCTGTTCCTATTCTACCGGAATGGCGGGGGCATCCAGAAAGATGTTACAAAGGAAGTACAGGCTTCCTGCCCGCAGAATTCGACATGACATCGCCAATCAGTCCCGTCCGGGACATCGAGATGACCACGCTCGCCAACGGGGTCCGTGTAATTACCGAAGAGATGCCCCACGTGCGTTCGGTTTCCGTGGGGGTGTGGATCAATGCCGGCTCGCGCAGCGAAACCAGCGAGCAGAACGGCATCTCTCACTTCATCGAGCACATGCTGTTCAAAGGCACCACCAAACGCAGCGCGGAAGACATCGCGCGCTCGGTGGATTCCATTGGCGGCAACCTGGATGCCTTCACGGCCAAAGAGCTGGTCTGCTTCAACACCAAGGTGCTGGACCAGCATCTCTCCCACGCCTTCGACGTGCTGGCGGACCTGGTGCTTCACCCCTTGTTCCGCGACGAGGACATCGAGAAGGAAAAGAGCGTCATCCTCGAAGAGATCAAAATGGAGGCGGACTCCCCGGACTACCTGGTCCACGAAATCTTCTCCTCCAACTTCTGGAAAGACCATCCGCTGGGCAAGCCCATCCTGGGAACTCCCCAAACGGTGAAGCGCTTCGACCGCGCCATGATCCAGGACTATTACGGTTCGATCTACGTGCCGGCCAACCTGATTGTCACCGCGGCCGGGAACCTGACGCACGAGCGGCTGGTGGCGCTGGTCTGCGAGCATTTCGAAAGCATGCCGCCGGTGGACCTACCGAAGTCGGACCCCGTTCCCGGCACCCATGCGCGGCTGGCGCTGCGCAACAAGAAAGCGCTGGAGCAGGTGCACCTGGTGCTGGGCGTGCCCTCATATCCGCTGCCGCACGAAGAACGCTTCACCTGCTACGTGATGAACACGCTGCTGGGCGGAGGCATGAGTTCCCGCCTGTTCCAGAACATTCGCGAGCGGCAGGGCCTGGCCTACGCGGTCTTCTCCGAATTGAATCCCTATCGCGATACCGGGTGCATGTCTATTTATGCCGGCACGTCCACCGAATCGGCGCGCCAGGTAGTGGAGTCGATCATGCAGGAGTTCCGGCAGCTCAAGGGCGAAACTGTCGGCGAAGAGGAACTGCGGCGAGCCAAGGACCATTTGAAAGGCTCGCTGATGCTCAGCCTGGAATCCACTTCCAGCCGCATGTCGAACCTGGCGCGCCAGGAAATGTACTTCGCCAAATTCTTCACGCTGGACGAACTGGTGGAGAGTATCGAAGCGGTCACCGCGGATGACGTGCAGCGGATCGCCCGCACGTTCTTCGACCCCAAACAGATTGCACTGACGGTGCTGGGCAATCTGGAAACATTAAAAATCGGGCGCGAAGACCTGGCCTGCTGAAGCGCGGCGAGTCATCTGACCGCATTTTTCCGGCCGAATATCTGCGCTTCGAAGACAAACAGTTTGGCTTTCGGGTCCGCGGCCGCGCCCTTCCATAAATTGCTTTTCCGTTCCAGCGCCCGGATGAAATCCGCGGCCGACCACTCGCGCCCTTCCGCCACCTGGGGCAGCAGGAGGCCGGAACGGTGATCCAGCGTGAGAAATCCACCGTGCTTGCCCACGCAGAACTCCTCGGGGGTGTAGATGCGGCGGAACGGGGTCAGCAGGGAGATTTCGATATCGATGGGCCCTTCCCCCGAGGCCGCCGGACTGAACCGTGGGTCGTCCTGGGCGGCGCTGCGCGCAAGCCCGGCAATCTCTTCCGAAATTGGCCTGCGTCCGGCCAGATTGCCGATGCAACCGAGCAACTCTTCGCCCCGGTGGAGGCTGACGAAGGCCGCACGCTTCGCGCCCAAAGCCGGGGAACCGCCGCTTGCCGGCGTCAAGGGCCGGCTACGGCCTTCGCGCAACCCACGCAAGGTTTCCGCGGCGCTATCGAGCAGCGCTTCGCAATCGTCCGCCTCCAGACGGAACGCCGCTTGCGAGTGGAAGCCCAAGGCGGCGTAGCTGACGCTGTGATGGAAGTCGCCGGTGAGGTCGCCGGAGGTCTGGTAATCGATCACGGAGGGGTAAATGCTCTCGCGATCCAGGCGGCTCAGGACGTCCAGCATCAGGGCGATGGGAGCGGAGCCGCAGACCGTGGACTGACGCCGATCGAGGGTCTCCAGGAACCGCGCCGCATCGAGACTTCCCGCCGCTTCGATGTACTGGAAGTCGAGATCTCGCAGAAGTTGCGCGGTGTGGCGGTCGGTAGGGAACGGCAGGTGGCCGAAATCGCGGCCGTAGTGGGTGAAGTCGGACGAGGCCACAAACACCGTGCCGGGCTGCCACGCCGCTGCCAGCACGCCCGCGGCCTGAGTGCGCTCGTCAGGGGTCAGCGGACCCACGTACAGGGGAGTGACGATGGCGTCCGGCAGACTTCTCTGCAAGAACGGAAGCTGAATTTCGAAGGAGTGATCGCAGAGCCTGGCTTCGGGGATTACGCGGAACTCGCTGGAGAAACGGCGGTCGATTTCCCGCTCCCCGAAAGGCGTGGCGATGGCACGGACGTCCGGAGTGGCGACGCCGCGCAACATGCCGCGATGCGGGAAGGCCAGCAGCACCACCCGTTCGGCGCGCTGCTGGTGAAGCGTGCGGTAGACGCCGGCAGCGACCGTGCCGGAATAGGCCGGGCCCGCGTGCGGGGTGACGAACCCCAAGCCGGCGGGCAGCGAATGGCCGGTGCGCGCGAGGGAACAGGCATACTTCTGTTCCAGCAGCGCTTCCAGAGGCGCGGCGGCTTCGGGATACCACTGCCCGGAATACGGCGAGATGTGAACGGTAGACATGGACTATCCGCAGCGGATATGCACGAGATCGGGCCGCGATTGCGGACCGGCGGCAGGCGAGGGAACGCTCCACCGGCCGGGAACCGGCGTGGCGCAGTGTGGACAGCGGCCTTCCGCCGTGAGGCGATTCGCGCGCACGCGAAAGCCGACCCGTTCGATGAGCACGCTCCGGCACTCCGGGCAGTGCGTGTCCTCCAGGCGGCCCGTTGCGGCAGGCAAGTTGCCGGCGTAGACATAATGCAGGCCGGCGGCGCGGCCTATTTCCGCGGCGCGAATCAAGGTCACCGCCGGCGTATTGGCGGGCCCGGTCATTTTGTAATCCTTGTGGAACGCGGTTACGTGCCACGGAATATCCGGTGAGATTCCGGCCAGGAAACCGGCGATCCGGCCCAACTCATCATCGGAATCGTTGAACCCGGGCACCACCAGAGTGACCACTTCCAGCCAGAAGCCCATCTGGTGGATGCGGCCGATGGAATCCAGAACCGGCGCGATTCTGCCGCCGAGTTCGTGATAGTTGCGGTCGTCGAAGCTCTTCAGGTCCACCTTGTAAAGGTCCACCCACGGCCGGATGTAGGCGAGCACTTCGGGGGTGGCGTTGCCGTTAGAGACAAAGCCCGTGGTCAAGCCGGCGGCCTTGGCCTCGCGAAACACGGCCACCGCCCATTCCGCCGTAATCAGCGGTTCGTTGTAGGTGCTGACCAGGCTGGCGGCGCCTTGGCGGAGCGCCATGGCTACGAGGTCTTTCGGCCGCACCGTTTCGAAATCCAGCGTGGAACGGAAGTCGCGCAGCGCCTGGGAAGAGACCCAGTTCTGGCAATATCCGCAGTGCAGGTCGCACCCCAGCATTCCGAAGCTGAGCGCCTGGCTTCCCGGCAGGGCATGGAAGAACGGTTTCTTTTCGATGGGGTCGCAGAAGGCTGAATTGACGTAGCCGTAGGGAGCGTAGAGAGTACCGGCGCGATTGAACCGCACCTTGCAGACTCCGGAAAAGCCGGCGGGAATGGGACAGCGATGGCCGCAGGCGAAGCACTGGACCCGGGCGCCTTCCAGCGGCCGGTGCAACTCCGACTCGCGGACCTGGCGGCCGAGTTGTTCGGCCAGCGTTGGCATGGATTCTTACTCCGTTGCTGACCCCATTCTACCGCGCGTACGGTTACCGGAACATGTCCGCCGGACATCCCAGCGTGGTGACCGCGCTACGCGCCGTATTCATGGCGTTTCCGGGCTGCCCGAGCTGATTGTACAGCCCCACCACGTTGCGCGTGGCGGTGCACAGTTGCGTGTGCACCAGGGGGCACGCCACATTCAGGCTGGAACCTCCGGGCACGTCGCGGAGGGCGCAGCTTTGGGGCGCGGTTTTGCGGTAGAGGTCCACCAGTTCCCGAGCGAAGGGAGTGTACTCCATGTGCATCCCCAGGCCCTCCATCAGGGTCACCGCCACCTGGTTATTGTCTCCGAGCTGGCGATAGGCGTTGGCCATCTCCGCGAAGAAGTAGGTTTCCGGCTGAATGCTGCGGCCGAACTTCAGGGCATCGAGCGCCTTGGCCGGCTGGTTCAGGCGGAGATAACTGCGGCCCAACTCCAGGTACAGCGGAGGCCATCCGGAGCGCACGATGCGCACGCCGTGTTCGGCGGCCCTTTCCCGGGCGACCTGGCCGGAGGCGGCATCCACCTGGGCGCCGCGCACCAGCGCGTCCACGGATTTCCGGTACCACACGCGGCTCTCCGGCGCGGGAGCGAGCGCGTCCCCTTTCAAGCGGTAAGTGAACCCCGCGTTAGCGTAGGGGGGCGATTCGCTCCGGTCATCCGGCAGGGTACCCAGAATCTCCAGGGAGCGGCGCACCTCCGCGGCCGCGCGATCCAGGTCGGGAGGCTTGGCGGTGGCCAGCGCCAGCCCCAGGCCATCGTGCGAACGGAAGCTGTTGGGGCACGAGACCAGGTTGGCGGCATATAAGTGAACGTCATCGAACCAGTCGAAGTTGCGCACAAACGTGCGCGCGGCAAACGCCGCGGCGATCCCGCCGAGCACCACGGCCGCGACCAGCGGCGCTCGTGGATTCTCCGGCGCGAATTTTTCGCATGCGGCGCGCGCCAGCAGCACCAGCATGGCGGCAAACGCGATGGCGGGGATGTAGAGGAAGCGCTCGGCCATGACGGTGCCGGTCAGGATGATGAGGTTGGAAGTGGGCGCCAGCGCGGCAAAGAACAGTCCGATACAGAAAAAGACGATGCGGTTGCGGCGAAAGCAGGCAATCCCGATTGCGCCCAATGTCAGGCAGGATGCCAGAGCGATTACTGTTTTCCAGCCTTCCACGCTGGCGAGGCTCCAGTCAAAGAGCGGGATCTGGTTATAGGAGTAGTCGCACGAAAGCTGCGCGGGCCAGACCAGCAGCCAGAGGTATTTGCCCAACACTTTGACCGCGGTCAGACGCGCCGTCCAGAAATCCGCACCGTTCAGCGGATTGTCAGCGTAAGGCACAAAGGCCGGCGGCAGTTTCCCCAGGACCGAAAAACGCACCGCCAGGTATACGGCGCACGCGAGGCCGATGGCCAGATATCCCGGCAGCCGGGCGGCCCACCGGCCGCCGCGGCCCGTGGTGGTGTCGGAAAACGCCAGATCCCATAGCACCACCGCGGCCAGCACCACAATCGCGCTCTCTTTGGAAAACATGCCGACGGCGGTGGCCAGCGCCGCCCCGGCCAGCCACGCCAGCCGCTGCCTGCCCGCAGTGCGTGTGCTCCAGATGTAGCAAAGCAGGCCGCCCAGAATACCGAATCCGGCCAGGATGTCCGCGCGCCCGACAATATTGGTGACGCTTTCGGTGAGCAGGGGATGCACCGCCCAGAGCGCCGCCATGGCAGCCGCCCACAAGCGGCGCTGGAACAGCAGCAGAGCCAGGGCGTACACCAGCGCCACGTTGCAGCCGTGGAGCAGCAGGTTGACCCAATGGTACCCGGCGGGATTGGCGCCGTTGCCCAGCGTGACGTAGTTGAACAGATACGACAGCGTGGTGAACGGACGGTACAAACCGGCAGGCTGTTTGGGCCAGTAGTCCTGATTGAAGATCAGGAGGAGATTTTGTGCGGTGGCCGCGTGCACGCGCTCATCCATTACGATGGCCGCGCGGTTGTCGAAAGGGAACGCGTCGCGAAAGGAATTGATATTCGCCAGCAGAACGAGGGTCCACAACGCGGCCACAATCAGGCCATGCCGGCGCCACATCGGGCCGGTATCGAGCGTGGCGGAAGGCGTGGGAATCGCGGGTGGCGGAGGTGCTTCAGGTCTCCCCTGGCGTGGCCTGGATTTCATTCGTTGAATCCCCACTGTATGTAATTTGCGCGAAGCATGGCAAGTTTTCCGGGCTTTGCTACAGTCGAAAGGGTGGGAAAAAAGGCGGCAATCCGGCGGGCGAAGGAGACGCAGCAGAGGCCGGCGAAGTCCTCCGCGGGCCTGGATTTTTTAGAGAGACATTGCCGGTTGCTGAGCCTGCTTCTGGTGCTGTTCGCTTCGGTGCGAATCGTCTCCACCTATACCGTGTTCAATCACACCGCCGATGAGCCGGCGCACATCGCGTGCGGCATGGAGTGGCTCGATACGGGGACCTATACACTGGAGGCGCAGCACCCTCCGCTGGCGCGCGTTGCAGCGGCCATCGGTCCTTATCTGCTGGGCGCCCGGACGGTATCCACGCCGAAGACGGAGCGGGACTGGCTGGAGCGCGATGGCGCCGCCATCCTCTACCACGGGCATCGCTACGACCTGACGCTGGCGCTTTCGCGCCTGGGAACGCTGCCGTTCTTCTGGGTGGCCTGCCTGGTGGTCTATGTGTGGGGGCGCCGTTATTTCAACGGCGCGATTGCCGTGCTGGCCGTGTTCCTGTTCAGCTTTCTGCCGCCTGTGCTGGCTCACGCCGGCCTCTCCACTACGGACATGGCGCTCACCGCGTTTGTGGGCGCGGCGTTTCTCTCCGGATCCATCTGGCTGGAAGAGCCCACGCGCAGGCACGCCGTATGGTTCGGCTGGTGTACAGCGTTGATGATGCTTTCCAAGTTCTCGGGAATGGCGTTTCTGCCGGTGAGCGTGGGGCTGGCCTTGTTGTGGTACGCGGGCACCCGCCGTCCGGGAGTTGCGCCGCTATGGCGCGCCGCGCGCGATCGCCTGCCCACACTGGGACTGGCCGTTCTGGTGGCGTGCCTGGCGATCTGGGCCGGCTACCGCTTTTCCTACGGCAAAGTAGACTTCACCAGTATGCGACTGCCCGCGCCGGAACTGTACCGGGGCATCGAGGAGGTGATGTATCACAACTCCGCCGGTCATCCGGGTTATCTGCTGGGGGAACGCAGGTCCACCGGCTTCTGGTATTTCTATGAAGTCGCGCTGGCTGTAAAGACGCCGCTGGGATTCCTGGTGCTGCTGTTCGCCGGGTTCTGGCTGGCATTGCGCTACCGGCGCGAATACCGGGAACTGTGGCCCGCCCTGTTGTTTTCGGCGGGCATTCTACTGGTGGGAATTTTCAGCCACATCAATATAGGGGTACGCCACGTTCTGCCGGTTTATCTGGGATTCTCGCTGGTAGCCGCTGTGGCTCTGGCTCGCGGCATCGAAAACGCCGGGGGCCCGCGATGGGGCCTGGTGGGCGCCGGGTCGATGACGGTGTGGATCGCAGTGTCTTCGCTGATCGGTCATCCCGACTATCTGCCGTACTGCAACGAACTGGCGGGCGGCCACCCGGAGAAGATTCTGGTGGATTCCGACCTGGACTGGGGACAGGATATCAAGCGCCTTTCCGCGCGTCTCCGGCAGGTTCATGCGGGGGAGGTGGCCTTCACGTCTCTGGTTACCGCGGACCTGGAAGGCGAGCACGGCTTCCCTCCCCTGCGCGCGGGTTACCCCAACGTTCCTTCGCGGGGCTGGAACGCCATTGGAAAGACGTACTGGAAAGAATATCGCCTGGGCCTGTTCGATACTCACCCGGAGGTAAGTCCGTGGCCCGATCGCGTGCCCGAGCAGGAACAGGTAGGGAAATCGATCCTGCTGTACTACTTTCCGGTGAGGGGGTGTGCAGGAACGAGAGAAGATTCAACGCGGAGAAATGCGGAGGGGGCGCGAAGACCGCGGAGAAATGCTTCAGATTTCGATTTTCTCCGCGTCTTCCTCAGCGACTCCGCGCCTCCGCGATGGGTTCTCCGTTTCTCTCCGTGATGAAGGTCAGAACTCGAAGCGGAGGGAGACCTGGGCGCGGCGGGCGGTGCTGCCGTATGGGAACGCGGAGGATGCGTTGGGGTCACCGGCGCCCGCGGCGGGCCGCAAAATGCCGCCGGTGGCGATGAAGGCGATAGGGTTCACGCCGGTGGTGTACTGGTTGTCGAGCAGGTTGAACGCCTCAACCGCCACGGTGGCGCGGATCCTCTCGGTGGCCGCAAAAATCTTGGAAGCGCGGGCATTCACAGTGCGTTCCGATCCCAGCCGGTAAGCATTCACGCCGTAAAAGGGCACGCGGCCCCATCCGCCGGACCCGTTGAGCGAGTTCAGATATTCCATGGTGATATTGGGGAACTGCTGTCCGCTCACCACCACCAACGGCGTGATCGATTGCGGGGTGGCCACGGTGACAATACCGGAAAGCTGCCATCCGTTCACCAGCAGGCGGACGGCGGGAGAATCGTTTTTGAGGATCCGCGGAGTCCACACAAAATTCAGGGTGCCGCGGTGGCGCTGGTCGGCCGCGGAACTGCCTTTGTCTCCGACAAAGTTGCCGGGTTCGGCGGATAGCGACACGCCCGGCAGAACCTGGGGACCGCCCACATCGTCGATGGCGTGGGAGAAGGCGTAGGAAAGCTGCACGCTGAGAGAGCGGCCCATCTGGTGACGGACCTGCAACATCGCGGCGTTGTACCAGGAGGTGCCATCGTTGGTGACCTGATACACATGCTCGTGGTTAGGGTCAGCCGTGTGTAGCGAATTGATGGTGGAGGTGCCGGTGGAGTTCACCAGGCTGGTGGTCCACATGAGCGTCGAGTAGGTGTCTACCGCCTGTCCGGCGGCGTTATTGACAGTATAGGTCTCGCCGACGCCGGGGGAGATCAGGTTGGTGTCCGAGGCGGTCCACAGCTTGTAACCGCGGGCGGTGAGCAGGTTGAGAGTCACATCGGTATCGCGGGTCAGCCGGCGTTCCACCGCGACAGTAATCTGCTGGGTATAGGGATTGCGGAACTTGGAGTTGGCGAACCAGATGTTCAGCAGTCCCGTGGGAATCGTCGCAGGGGTAGCTACAGATTTCGGGAAGACGGGAGCGCCGGACTGGTACGGCACAGAGGAGAGATTGTACTGGTCCAGGCCATTGCCCAGCCGCAAGGCATCCATCAGATTGCCGGGATAGGGATCGAAATACCAGCCGAAGCCCAGACGCACGACGGTGCGCTGATCGGGTTGCCAGGCGACAGCCAGGCGGGGAGCGAAGTCCACGGTGCGGGAAGGGATGGAACCGGTCTGATAGTAGGTTGGGTTGGCGTAGGAGGGCTGCTGGAATTTGGTCTTCTCCCAATTCACGCCGGCGGTCACGGTCAGGCCCTTCCGCACCTTCCAGGTATCCTGCGCGAAGGCGCGCATCTGTTTCTGCTGTACCTTGCGCGAATTGATGCCGAGCGACTGGCTGAAGCTGGTGTAATTGCGCTGGTTATTGCCCACCAGGTCGGTAGCCAGGCCGGTCAGCGACGGATACACGTACGACCCGAAAGGATTGGGCACATCGTCGATGGAATCGCGGTTTATGTAGTACTCGACGCCGACCCGGAGCGAATGGGAAAAGGTGGTCCAGTTGAAGTTGTCCAACACGTGCATGCGCCGCTCGATGAGTTGGCTGGGATCCGGATGAGCGGCTCCAATGTCGGCTCCCAGCAGGGAAAGTGCGGTGTTGCCAGTCGGCAGGTTCGCGGTGGAGGCGGGGTTCACCATGTGATCCTGGGAATATCCCGCGCGGAGCTCATTGATCCCCTTGGGGAAGAACGTGTGCAGCCAGGAGGCCTTGGCGTAGCGGGTATCGATGGTGGAATTGTTGATGCCCAGGAGACCGCCGTTGGGCGCCACGGCCTGGACATTCGGCCCGATGGGGAGGCGCGAATTCATGCCATTGGCCAACAGCCCGAAACTGTCGCCGTTGGCGAGGCGGTAATCCAGCCGGACAATTCCGCTGGTCCATCGCTGGGATAGCGGGGAGATTACGTTCATTTGCGGCTGGATCAGGTTCACGACCGCATTGCAGGCCAGGACGGTGCTCTTGCAGTTCCCGGACGGAACGAAAGTGCCCGTGGGATCGGCGAGGAGCGGTGTGGTGATGCGGTTCATGTCATTGAAGCGGCCGTTCAGCACATCGCCGTTCAGGAAGAAGAAGAGCCGGTTGCGCATGACCGGGCCGCCCAGGCTTCCGCCGGCATCGGTCTGTTTCTGGAACAGCTTATTGCCCAGCGCGAAACGGTCCGGGGCACTCCAGGCGTTACTGCTGTAGTAGCCGTAACCATCCCCGTGGAAACCATTGCCGCCGGTACGGATACCGGCGTTGACCATGCCGCCGGCGGCATGGGAGAACTCGGCGGATGGAGCGGCCACGATGACCTGCATTTCGGAGAGGGCATCGGGAGGCAGATAGTTGGCGATGCCGGGGTGGTACGGGTCGAAAACGCTGGTGGTGATCAGGCCATCGGTAAAGAAGGCATTGGCAAACGGGCTGCCGCGGAAGCTCAACTCGCCGGTGGTGGGGTTGGTGGTTACACCCGGCGCCAGCAGGACCGCCGCATCCAGGCGACGCATAAAGAACGGCAGGCTATCGAGCTGATTGGCGGTGACCAGCGTGGAGATGCCGGCGCGGTTGTCATCCACCGCCGAGATGGCCCGGGCGGCTTCGATGGGGGTGGCGGGCTCCTCCACCTTCATATCGATCTTCAAATAAACGGTCTGGCCCATGGCCACGTCGAACTCGTTGGAATCCCAATTGGCGAATCCTGTGCGGGTTACGCGCAGCTTATAACTTCCGTTGGGCGGCAAGGCCGGCATGTCGAAGACGCCGTCATCGGTGGTAGTGACGGACTTGTGAATACCCAGGGCCTCATTGGATAGCACCACTTTCGCCTCGGGCAGACCATCCTCGTACTGGTCACGGACCATCCCGGTGACCGCGCCGGAGCCGGACACCGATTGCGCATAGACGCCCGTCGAACATCCGAGCACGAGCAGACACAGCCCTACCGTTATCTTCATTCGCTGCAAATCCTCTTGAAAGTACGATTGTAGCTAAACTTCCAGGCTGGATAGGCACGCGGCGGGCCAATGCCGGGTTACGCCGGCCTGCGCAGAATGGTATCAATGGAGGGGTGAGCCGTTTTGCGGTGTTTCTGCTTCTGGCCGCCTGCCTGGCTGGCCAGCCCCGCGGCGCCCGGCGGCCGATGCCAGCCGCACCCACTGTGCCGAAGGCGCTACAGGTGGACGCCGTGGTTACGGATGTGGACGGGCATCCCGCGCCCCGCCTCACGGCGGCCGATTTCGATCTCTCGGTGGATGGCAAGTCTATGCCCATCACCAGTTTCAGCTTCGTCACCGCGCAGCCGCGCCGGGTGATCCTGCTGGTGGACGATGTGGGGCTGTCACGGGGCGGCGTGGACCGGGTGCGGACGGCGCTCACGAGCTTTGTGGATGGCCAGATGCAGGCGGGTGACGAGGCCGCGCTACTACGGACGCGGTCAGGATCCGGGATCCTGGAGTGCCTGACTGCCGACAAAAAAGTACTGGGTGAAGCGATCCAGCAGATCGAATTCACGCCGGGAGAAGTGCGGGACCAGGTTGTGCTCACCGGGATGGCCACAACGCTGCGCAGCGCCTTGAGCGGCCTCACCATGGTCCCGGGCCGGAAGGCAGTCGTGCTGATTTCCGAAAATCTGGCACTGGCCCGACAGCATCCGGAGCGATTCGAACGGATGGCGGCACTGACCGCCGAGGCGTCCGCGGTTTTCTACAGCGTGGATCTCGGTCATGCGTCCACAGGAATCGAACTCGACAGCCTGATGCTGGCGGGTGACACCGGCGGCCTGAACCTGGGTCCCGATCCGGCCCCGGCACTGGCGCGAATTCTGCGGGAGCAGGAGGGTTACTACCTGCTCGGTTGCAAGAGCGAGGAGGCCGGACCGGGCCGGATGAAAGTCCAGACGAGGGACACGCGGCTTTATACGCGGTTCCGCGGGTTCCCCTTGGGCAAGGCCGCGCAGGAACCGGATTTCCGATCGCAAACCACCTCCCAGGATCTGGCCATCGCCATTTATTCGCCTTTTGCCGGAAATGCCGTTCGTGCGCTGGTGTACCCCACGTTCAGCTATAGCTCCGCGCTGGGCCCGCATCTGGTCATTCAGGTATGGGTGGACCTGTCCGGCCTCACCTTCACGCATCAACTGAACGGCATTCATCGCGCGTCCGCGGAGTTGGCGATTTCGGTGCTTGGCGATACCGGCACCGCGGTGGTGGATACCACTTACGAACTGGCTCTGCAATTGAACGGAGAGGACTACGCGAAGGCCTTGCAACAGGGTTGGGTGGGTCAGGCGGAATTGCGGGTTCCCTCTCCCGGAACCTACGTGGTACGGGCGGCGGTGCTGGACGGAACATCGAACCGGATGGGATCGGCCAGCCGGATGGTGGACGTGCCCGACATCGGGGGCGGGCAGATGACGCTGTCGGGTATCGCGATTCACGGTAAGAACCCCGCGGCGCACCGCATTTTCGCGGCGGGCGGGGCGCTGAATTTCGAATATCAGATTCTGAACCCGGTGAACGGCGCAGGGAAGGCCGCGGACCTGGAATCGGTGGTCCACCTATACCGCGGCACCGACGCGGTGTTCACCGGCTCGCCGCAGCCTTTACCCGCCAAGAACCTGGAAGACACGAAAATGCGGCTGATCGCGGGAGAACTGACGCTGGGGCCCAAACTGCCGCCCGGGCGCTACTGGCTGCAGGTGACGGTCTCCGACAAGGAATTGCGAAACCCGCGCCATGCGCAGCAGTGGGTCGATTTCGAAGTACGCCCGTAGGGCAAGCGCGGCTCGCCCAATTCCGTATATTCTGTAAGCTTCATGAAGAAAGCCATTCTCCTCCTGGTTTGCGCACTGACCGCGTTTGCCCAGGCGAAGTTCGAATTCTGGCCAGGCGCGTCCTACGACCCCGCCGTGCCGACTCCGCGGAAAGTGCTGGGGTACGATTTCGGCGACCGCATCAGCAGCCATGCCAATATCGTGCGGTACCTCAACGCGCTGGCGGCGGCGGACCCGGCTCGCGTGAAGGTCTTCGAATACGGCAAGACTTGGGAAGGCCGCGAGCTGGTCTATGCGGCGATCGGATCGGAGGCGAACATCAAGCGGCTGCCGGAGATTCGCGCGGCCATGAAGCGGCTGCACGACCCGCGCCAGACTCCACCGGCGGAAGCCCAGCGGCTGATGGCTGGTATGCCGGCGGTGCTGTGGCTGGCATACGGCGTGCACGGCAACGAGATTTCGTCGCCGGATGCGGCGCTGGTGACCGCCTACCACCTGCTGGCCGCGCGGAATGACAAGCTGGTCAGCGACGTGCTATCCAACGTTCTGACTATCATCTGCCCGCTGCAGAATCCCGATGGCCGCAATCGCTTCATCTTCGATTACGAGACCAACGAAGGGCTGGAGCCGGACGCCAATCCGGCAGCGGCCGAGCACTCCGAGGGCTGGGCCGGCGGGCGCACCAATCATTATTTCTTCGACCTGAATCGCGACTGGCTGGGCATCACGCAGCCGGAGACCATCGGCCACGTGAAGGCGCTGCAAGAGTGGTATCCGCAGGTATTTATCGATCTGCACGAGATGGGCACCGACGCCACTTATTACTTCACGCCCGAATCCGACCCCTACAATCCGTATCTGACCAAGGACCAGCATGACGACCTGTACTGGTTCGGCAAGAACAACGCTAAATATTTCGATCAGTTCGGATTCCGCTACTTCACCCGCGAGAATTACGACGCCTTCTATCCCGGCTACGGCGCAAGCTGGCCCTTCTTCTACGGCGGCCTGGCAATGACTTACGAGAACGGATCGACGCGCGGCCTGGTAGTGCGGAAGAGCGACGACACTACCGTGACCTATCGCGAGACGGTGCGCCGCCACTTCGTGACCAGCATATCGAGCTGCGAGGTGGCGGCACAGAATCACAGCAAGCTGCTGGACATGTATTACCAGTACCAGGTGACCGCGCTGGAGGATGGCGCCAAAGACGCGGTAAAGGCGTACATTGTGCCGCGGCGCGGGAACACCACGGCAGCGGACCGGCTGGCGCAGTTGCTGGTCTTGCAAGGCGTGGAAGTGACTCGCGCCACGGCGGAGTTCTCGGCGGCAGGCAAGCAGTATCCGGCGGGCTCTTACGTGGTTTCCACCGAGCAGCCGGAACGGCGCCTGGTGCGCGATCTGCTGGATCCGCAGGTCTCGATGGACGACAAGTTTCTGAAGAGCGAGGAGCAGCGGCGCAAGCTGCGACAGCGCAGCGAGATCTACGACGTGACCGCCTGGAGCCTGCCGCTGCAGTTCAACGTGGAATCGGTGGCCGCCGCCGAAAAACCGGCCGGCAGTTTCCAACCGGTGAAACCCGGCGATACCGCGCCCGGCAAGGTGACCGGAGGCAAAGCGACGGTGGCATACCTGGTGCCGTGGGGCACCACCGCGGCGGCGAAGATGCTCACCACCAGCCTGCACGAAGGGCTGCGGGTGCTGAGCGCGGACAAGAAATTCACCCAGAACGGGCGCACCTTTCCGGATGGCACGCTGATCCTGATGGTGAAGGAGAACCCCGCGAACCTGGCCGCGAAGGTGCAGCAACTGGCTGCGGCATCAGGCGCCGAAGTGGTGGGCACCGATACCAGTTGGGTGGATGAAGGGCCCAACTTCGGCAGCTCCAAAGTGGTGTATATGAAGCATCCGGCCATTCTGATGGCGTGGGACCGGCCTACCAATGCGGGTTCCGCCGGGCAGACGCGCTTCGTGCTGGAACGGCAGTTCGGCTATCCGGTGACGGTGATCCGCACCGCACAAATGGGCGGAGCGGACCTCAGTAAGTTCCAGGTGATCATCCTGCCGGAAGGCGGCGCGTATGCCTCCGAATTGGGCGAGAACGGCACACGCCGCCTGAAGGAATGGGTGCAGGCGGGCGGAAACCTGATCGGCATCGGCACCGCGCTGAACTACATGCTCGGCAACAACATGATGGCGATTGCGCAGGAGAACGCGCCGAACTCCGATGGCGGCGCGCCGGCGGGAGGCCGCGGAGGGCGTGGGGGCGCCACGCCTACAGCGGCGGAGGGTCGCGCGGGAGGGCGCGTGCCGGGCAAGATTTATGCGTCCGCCGAAGAAATGGAGAAGGCTACGCAACCCGATACGCAAGCGCCGTGGCCGGCTCACGGATTCCTGGCCAAGGCCAAGGTGGACCGGGACCACTGGATCACCGTGGGAGTACCGGAAACCGTGACCGCGCTGGTGAGCGGGTCGGCCATCTACACGCCCATTAAAGTGGACCGGGGCGTGAACGCGGTGGTCTATGCAGCGGCTGACCAGGTGATGGCCAGCGGCTATTCGTGGGACGAATTTCGCAAACAGCTCGCCTTCAAGCCCTTCCTGATTGTGCAGCGGGACGGGCGCGGGAACGAAATCGGCTTCACCGCCGACCCCAACTATCGCGGCTATATGGACGGGTTGAACGTCCTGTTCATCAACGCCGTGTTTCGTGGCGCTGCCCATGGAGGAGGAGGCGGCGCGACGGCGGAAGAGGAGCGGTAAGGCGGGGCTTGCTCAGGTCTTGACCAGGAGCGGCATTACGGCTTCCGGAGTAAGCGCGCGGACGGGAGATCCGCGAAACCCTTTAGGGTCTCGCGTCACGATGAAGTCACAGCCCGCCAACCGGGCTGCAGCGGCAGTTACAGCGTCCTCAAAATCAGGGGCCGATAGCTGCAGGGCCTCTTGAATGACGGCAGCATCCACTGGGGCAACACCAAAAACCCGCAGGATCGTGGAAATGGCGCGCCTGGCCTTGATATTGACCAGCTCTTTTCTGACCAGATAGTGGAGCGTCGTGACCGCGTGAGCCGACAGCCTGCCTTCCAGACCGATCCGCTTGCCTCCGCATAAGGCTGCCGGTCGAGCAGAACGTCCAGGACCACGTTGGTATCGACGAGGATCCGTTTCATCGATATTTCGCCGCCAGATGCTTCCGGTAATGGCCGATATCCGCATGCTTGAGAATGCCCCGGAGCGAACGCAGAATCGGAGTTCCGCCGGAACCGGGGTTTGGGGCATCATGACAGCAAAAGGCTTGATGCTATGATGGCCGTATGAGGACTACCGTGACCCTCGATCCCGACGTGGAGCGGTTAATCCGGGACGCGATGAGGGAACGTTCGATCTCCTTCAAGGAAGCTCTCAACGAAGCCGCGCGGAAAGGGCTTCGCGGCAAAGAGCAAAAGGGTGCCCACAAATTCGTGCAGAAGACCTTCCGCCTGGGAGAGGGACAGGACTTCCGTTGGGACAGGGCCCTGGCGCTGGCGGACTCCATCGAGGATGAAGAGATCGCCAGGAAGCTGACGTTGCGGAAATGATCCTTCTCGATGCCAACCTCCTGATCTATGCAGTCAATCAGGATGCGCCGCTGCACCGCCAGGCGAAACCGTGGCTGGAAGCCGCTTTGTCGGGACAGGAAACTGTCGGCTTTTCGTGGAATGTTCTACTCGCATTTCTGCGGCTCACCACCCGAACCGGGCTGTTCCGGCGTCCGCTGAAGGTGGGTGCGGCGCTGGACATCGTGGATTCCTGGCTGGATCAGGCCTGCGCGGCGATCGTGCATCCGGGTCCGCGCCATCCACCGATTCTCCGCGAATTGCTGCGGCCCCTCGGCACGGGCGGCAATCTCACATCGGACGCTCATCTGGCAGCCTTGGCCATCGAACACGGGGCGGAACTATGCTCCACCGATGCGGATTTTGCCAGGTTCGGCGGGCTGCAGTGGCGAAATCCCCTGGTCTGATTCAGTAGAACTTGACGTTGTCCAACTCCAGCCAGGCGCTTGCCTGGGGCGCGGCGGAAAGCTCGAACAAAAGCGATCGGGCATCGTTCCGTGCCCACGGTGCGGCCTCGGCGGCGCGGCGGCGGAGGCTCGCGAACGGGACGCGGATGGTCTGCCACTCGGAGGTCGCGGAGAAGGGCGCCAGATAGGGATCGGCGGCGCGGATGGCGTAGCTATTGACGATGAGGCGACAGGCGCCTTCGCCGCGGGCGTCGAAGGAGACTCCGGTATAGGCGGAAAGATCGGCCAGTTCGACTGCGCCGGGCGTCAGGGGGAATTCCATGCGCACGAACGGGCGGTCTTTGGCGGCCATGCGCGCCTGCACCATGAGGGCGTGGTCGCCGGGCGCGCGGACGATGGGCTGGAACAGCATCAGGGAGTGGTCCACCCCGGCGTCGGTGGCGTTGATGCGGAGAGTACCGAGTTGCGTGCGTTCGTCCGGGCGCTCCATATCGTCAATGAGCGCAGGCACGCGCGTGACCGGCAGGGGCGTCTGAGCGGGGGCTTGAATCGCGGCTTCCAGGGCTCGGGGATCGAACTCGACGCCATTCAGAAACACGCGGCTGGTCTTTTCGATGTCGGCGATGTTTTCATCGGGACGCCCATCGACCAGCACGAGGTCGGCGAGTTTGCCGGGCGCGATGGCTCCGCGCTGGTCCTCGACGCCGATGGCGCGGGCGCTGACCGTGGTCCCGGCGGCGATGGCCTGAAGCGGCGTCAGGCCGGCCTCCACCAGCAGTTCCAGTTCGTGCAGACCGGCAAAGCCGTGGAACGTGCCGGCCATGCCGGCGTCGGTCCCCGCGGCCACGGGAATGCCGGCATCGTTCAGACGATGGACGTTGGAGAGCAGGTTTTGCCAGCGCTGCTGGCGGGCCTGGCTGGGTCCGGCGGGCGCGGTGCGGGCGGATGCGGCGCGCGCCGTGGCCTCGCGCGACGGCGGGTCCAGCAGGGACAGAACGCGCGGCGACAGGTGCGCGAGCTGGTGCGATTCGTAGACCGCCAGGGTGGAAACGTAAAACGTCTTGTGCGTTTTCAGCAGGCCGATCAGTTCGGCATCCACGGGAGCATCGCCGATGCCGTGGACCAACACGTCCACCCCGGCGCGCGCGGCAATCTTAGCGCCGGCCAGGGTCACGGTGTGGGTGAACACCTTGATGCCGGCGGCGTGGGCATCGTCCACGATGGCGGTGAGGGTCTCCAGGTTCATGCTGGATAGATCGGGCGCGGCTCCGTAGCGCCAGCCATCGGTGAACACCTTGATGACATCGGGCTTGTAGGCCAGCACGCTTTTCATCTGCGCGTGGGCCTGCTCGGGGGTGCTCGCCTGGTAGGTCATGAAGTCGCCCCATCCGGCTTCGGTGCCGTGGCCGCCGGGCGTGCTGAGGCGGATGGCCATGTTGACGCGGGGGCCGGGCACCGCGCCGCCGGCCAGCAGGCGGTGCATGGGAGCGATCATCTCCGCGCTGGTGGAATAGTCGTTGACGGTGGTGATGCCGCAGGCCAGGTAGGCTTTCAGATTCTTTCCCCAATCGCCGGAGACGCCGGTGGCTGCCGAGGCGGTGAGGTGCGTGTGCAGATCGAAAAGGCCGGGGAGGAGCGTCTGTCCGGTGGCGTCGATCACGCGCGCGCCGGCAGGTACGGCGGCATCGGCGCCCACCGATTCGATGCGCGGCCCGCGAAGGACTACTGTCGCGGCGCGGGCGGGCGAGCCGGAGCCATCCACCACGCGCGCGCCGCGGATGACCACAACGCCGGACTGGGCCGTGGCCGAAACGGCCAGACAGAAAAGGAGGATGGTGCGTCGCATGACTCTATATGGTATTACTCCAGCATGAAGAGACGCGGTTTTTTGAAGAGCGTCGCAGGTGGGGCAGCGGCGGTAAGCGCTCCGGCGCAATCTCCGGCGCAACCCCCGGCGCGCACGACGGCACAGGTGGACGGGCTGGTTCCGGTTGAGTATCCGCGCAAGTTCACCGGACGCAAGCTGGCGATGCTGGCGTTTCCCCTGGGCGGCGTGGGGGCGGGGGCGATTGCGCTGGGCGGGCGCGGTCAGTTGCGCGATTGGGAAATCTTCAACCGCTCGGAGAAGGGAAAATCGCCGGCCTACGCGTTTCCCGCCATCTGGGTGCAGGCGGGCGATGCCAAGCCCATCGCGCACGTGCTGGAGGCGCGGATTCTGGCGCCCTTCGAAGGCCATAGCGGACTGGGCGCGGACAACGCTCCAGGGCTCTCGCGGCTGGAAGGGGCGACCTTCACGGGCGAGTATCCGCTGGCGACGGTGGCATTTCACGATTCGCGCCTGCCGGTCAACGTGACGCTGGAAGCGTTCACGCCGTTCGTGCCGCTGGACCCGGAAGGGTCGGGGCTGCCGGTGGCGGTGATGCGGTATCGCGTGAAGAATCCCGGCAAGGTGGCCGCCAAGGTGGCGATCGCTTTTGCCATCGACAATCCGGTGGTGGCGGAAGGCAACGGCGCCAATGCTTCTTCGGCGGCGCGCGTGAACGAGTTCAAGACGTCGGAAAGCCTGGCGGGAATTTTCATGCACAATCCCAAGCTGGAGGCGAACGCCGCGCGGGCAGGCTCCTTCGCGGTGTGCGTGATGGACCCCGCGGGCGGCCGCGTGAGCCACTTGAGCGGATGGCCCAAGGCCCGGTGGTGGACCAGTCCGCTGCTCTACTGGGACGATTTTTCGGCCGATGGCGAACTCGGCCCGGAGCAGGGCGAACGCAACGGCGTGGGCTCGCTCTGCCTGCAGCGAACGGTAGCGGGCGGCGCGGAAACCGAATTCACGTTCCTGCTGGCCTGGCACTTCGCCAATCGCACGCCGGCCCGCATGGGCTGGAACAGCGACACGGGCTTCGGCGATACGGTGATCGGCAACTACTACTGCCGGCGGTTCGGAGATGCGTGGGGGGCGGCGCAATACGCCGCGCAAAAGCTGCCCGAACTGGAAGAGCGGATGCGCCAGTTTCTGACCGCGATGCGCGAGACCACGCTACCCGCGCCGGTGAAAGAAGCGGCCCTGGCGAACGCTTCCACGCTGGCCACCACGACCACTTTCCGCACCGCCGATGGACGCTTCTTCGGCTGGGAAGGCTCCGGCTGCTGCCATGGCAATTGCGACCACGTGTGGAATTACGAGACCACCACACACTACCTGTTCCCCACGATGGCGCGATCCATGCGCGAAACGCACCTGGAACTTTCCGCGAAGCTGGGCGGAGAAATGCCCATCCGCGTGAATCTGCCGCTGGAGCATCAGACCGGCGGCGCGGCGGCGGCGGACGGTCAGATGGGGCAAATCGTCAAGGCCTACTTCGACTGGCAGCTCTGCGGCGATACCGACTGGCTGCGCAAGTGGTGGCCGGATATCAAGAAGGCGCTGGAATTCGCCTGGGTGCCCGGAGGATGGGACGGCGACCGCGACGGCGTTTTCGAAGGCGTGCAGCACAACACCTACGACGTGGAATTTTACGGTCCGAACCCCATGTGCGGAATCTACTACCTGGCGGCTCTGCGCGCGGGCGAAGAGATGGCGCGGGCCATGGGCGAGACCGGCGCGGCGGACGGATATCGCAAGCTGTTCGAGCAGGGCCGGCAGTGGATCGACGGGCATCTGTTCAATGGCGAGTATTACGTGCAGCAGGTGCGCGGCGTGGCCAAAGAGCAGGTTGCCAAGGGACTGATCGCGGGCATGGGCGCGGAAGATCCGTCGCACCCCGACTACCAGATGGGCGATGGCTGCCTGGTGGATCAACTGGTGGGGCAGCACGCGGCGGACTACGCCGGGCTGGGCCCGCTGGTGAGCACCGACCACATTCACAAGACGCTGCAAGCCATCTACCGCTACAACTACAAACGCAGCATGGCGCAGCACGACAATGTGCAGCGGACTTTCGCGCTGAACGATGAAGCGGCGCTGGTGATTTGCGATTACGGAAAGGGCACGCGGCCGCAGGTGCCGTTTCCCTATTTCGCCGAAGTGATGACCGGCTTCGAGTACTCCGCCGCCATGCTGATGCTGGCGTATGGCATGGAGAAGGAGGGGCTGGAGTGCATCGAGAATATCCGCAAGCGCTATGACGGGGAGCGGCGCAATCCGTGGGACGAAAGCGAGTGCGGCCCGCACTACGCGCGCGCCATGGCGGCCTGGACGGCGATTCCGCTGCTGAGCGGCTTTCGGTACCGGGGCGCGGAGAAGCGCCTGGTGGTAGCGCCGCGCATGGCCGGCGCCATGCGGTCGTTCTGGTCGACGGGGACGGGATGGGGCACGTTCTCATTGCGCGAGGACCAGCTTTCTATCTCGACACTGTTTGGAACGCTGCCGCTGCAAATCGTAGAAGGAAAGAAGGCCGTTTCGGTCACCCTGGCCGGGCGGCCGGTGGCGCATCAGGCGACGGGCAATGGGGTGCGATTCAACGAGCCGGTGACGATCGCGGAAGGCCAGGAACTGGCAATCAGATCCGGTGGAAAGCCTTCAGGATCTCGCGCGTGGAGTAGTGCAGCGCGATGGGGCGGCCGTGCGGGCAGCTCATGGGGCAATCGGTGGCCGCCAGCGCGCGCAGCAGCCATTCCATCTTGGCGGCGTCCAGCCGCGTGTTGATCTTGATGGCGGCGCGGCAGGCGATGGAGGCGCAGATGCCGCGGCGCAGGTCGTCGAGCGAGGCGCCGCGCAGTTCGCCTTCGGCGATCTCCAGGATCTCGAAGAGGATCTTCTCCAGATCCGCCGGCGCTCACCGCGGCGGGCGCGGCTTTCACCGCGATGGTGCGGTTGCCGAAGGGCTCGGTTTCGAAGCCGGAGGCGTGCAGTTCGTCGGCGATGCGCGCGTAATCGATCTGCTGCTCGGGCGTGAGTTGCAGGATCAGCGGCATCAGCAGGCGCTGCATCTCCACGCGGCCGGCGGCGCGCTGCTTCAGCACCTGCTCGAAGAGGATGCGCTCGTGCGCCACGTGCTGGTCGATGATCCACAGGCCGTCGCGGCCGGCGGCGATGATGAAGCTCTCGTGGATCTGGCCGAGCGGGCGCAGATCGGACAGCGCCGAAAGCGAGACTTCCGGCGGCGGGCATGCGCCTCCGGCGGGAAATTCGCCGTGCGTATCGAGGCGGCGCGAAAGCTTGCCGCGAGGGCGGCGGGCCGGGCGTCACTTCGAGGGGCGGCGCGCTGAAATCGAGGCGCGGCGCGGGACCGGCGCGCGGGGCGCAGGGTGAACGCCGGCATGGCAGCGCCGAGTCGTCCGGCTGCGCGGCGGCATCAGGCTCACGGCCGGCGGGCGCTTCGTTCTCCAGCATCTGGCTGAACTCGGAATAGGGCAGACGCGCCGCGGGCTGTTCGGCGGAGCGGCGCGCGGCCGCGGGCGAAAACGCCGGCGCCGGGCGGCTCTCCATCAGGCGCTCGCGGATGGTGTCGCGCACGAAATCGTGCACGAAGGAGCCGTGGCGGAAGCGCACCTCGGTCTTCGACGGGTGCACGTTCACGTCCACCTCTTCGGCAGTCGCATTCCAGGAACAGCAGCGCGAACGGATAGGCCGACGGCGGCATCAGGTTGTGATAGGCCGACGAGATGCGCGTGCAGCAGCAGGCGGTCGCGGATCAGGCGGCCGTTGACGAAGATGAAGATCGAATTGCGGTTGGCCTTCTGCACCTGCGGGCGCGAGAAGAAGCCGGTCAGGCGGAAAGCGTGCGCGGGCGGCTCGTCCGGCTCTCGCGGCGATATTCGGCGATGGCTTCGGAGGGCGGCACGCTGGGCGGCGGCATGCAACAGCTCCTTCTCGCGCACGCCGATCTCCACCAGTTCCTCCAGCACCTGGCTGCCGAACACCTGGTAGACGCGCTCCCGCAGGGTGGCCACGGGCGTGACGTGCAGCAGTTCGGTGGCGCCGCTCGTGAGCCGGAAAGTCTTGTCGGGATGCGCCAGGCTGTAGTGCGTGACCAGCGAGGCGATGTGCGCCAGTTCGGTCGGCTCGGTGCGCAGGAATTTGCGGCGCGCCGGCACGTTGTAGAACAGGTCGCGCACGGTGATGGCGGTGCCGCCGCCCAGCGCGGCTTCTTCGCAGCGCAGCATCTTGCCGCCGGCGATTTCGATGCGCGTGCCGGTGGTCTCCTCGGCGGAGCGCGTCTCCAGCAGCAGGCGGGAAACCGAGGCGATGGAGGGCAGCGCTTCGCCGCGGAAGCCCAGCGTGGCGATGGAGAGCAGGTCCTTGACGTCGCGCAGTTTGCTGGTGGCGTGGCGCTCGAAGGCCAGCAGGGCGTCGTCGCGCAGCATGCCGCAGCCGTCGTCGACGATGCGGATCAGGCGGCGGCCGCCGGCTTCCACCTCCACGCGCAGATCTCGGCAGCGCCGGCGTCGAGGGAATTTTCCAGCAGTTCTTTGACCACCGAAGCCGGGCCGCTCGACCACTTCGCCGGCGGCGATCTTGTTGGCGACCTGGTCGGGAAGGATGCGGATGCGGCCCATTCGACTAGCTTACAAGGATCGGGGGTTGGGGATGGGGGTTAGGGGTGGGATGAGGTTGCCGGATTCTTTCGGGAGCATAATAAGACCGTACGGAACTCTCATGGGAGGTCTTTCATGCCGATCAAGAATTTACTCGGCCTGAGCCGCCTGGCTAAGCCGTTGACATCGGAAGAAGGTCGCCGGATCCTGGAGCGCGATCAATACCGGTGCCAGTATTGTGGACTCGACGGTCAGTCGAATTTCGAAAATTCCCTGATCATGACAGTGGACTTTGTGCTTCCGCGGGCGCAGAAAGGGAAGAAGACCGCGGAGAACCTGGTAACCGCCTGCCGGCCCTGCAACACCATCAAGGGCCGCAGGGTATTCGCCAACCTGGAAGAGGCCAAGGCGTACGTAATGCAACGCCGCGAGGTACTCCATAAGGATTGGGAAAAACAAACGGCCCGCCTGAAGACCCGGACTGCTGCTACGTAGGGCCATGAATGCCGGGTCTCTCCGGGGAGGCCCGGCTCCTTCTGTTGACATTCTAAAGGAACAGGCGCATACTCCTTTTGGATGTCTAAACAAGACGCAAAAGGTGAAATCCTGCAGGGGACGCTGGACCTGATGGTGCTGCGCACGCTGGAGACGATGGGTCCACAGCACGGCTTCGGCCTGGCCAAGCGGATCCAGCAGATTTCCGGCGGCGCGCTGGACCTGAACCAGGGAACGCTGTATCCGGCGCTGCTGCGGCTGGAGCACCGCGGCTGGATTCAATCGAAATGGGGCGCCTCCGACAACAACCGGCGGGCCAAGTTCTACGAGATCACGCGCGCCGGCCGCAAGCAGGTGACCCAGGAATCGGAAGAGTGGGCGCGCACGGTGGCGATCATGGAGCGCTTCGTGCGGCTGGCGGAGTAGGACAGGGTATGGTGCTTTGGAAACGGCTCGTCGAACTGGTCCGGCGGGGGCGGCTGGAGCGGGAACTGGACGATGAAGTGGGCTTGCACCTTGCCCTTTTGGAAGAGGAGTTCCGGGCCAAAGGAATGAGCGCGCAGGAGGCGCGTGCCGCGGCGCAGCGCGAATTCGGCGGTGTGGCGCGTGCGAAGGAAGCCTATCGCCGGGAGCGCGGGATGCCGCGCCTGGAGAACTTCGCCAAAGACGCGCGCTATGCGCTACGCGGCTTGCGCCGCAACCCCGGCTTTGCGGCTGCGGCGGTTTTGTCGCTGGCACTGGGAATCGGCGCGAATACGGCCGTCTTCAGCCTGTTCCATGCGCTGATGCTGCGGTCTCTGCCGGTCTCTCACCCGGAACAACTGGTGATGCTGTATCGCAGCGGCGGCTGGGGGTTCTACGGGGAATCTTCCTATCCGCTGTATCTCGCACTGCGCGGCCACAATGAGTTATTCAACGGGGTGCTGGCGGCCAGCGGGGCCGCCAAGGTCCGCTTCAGCCTGACTGGCGCGGGTCAAATGGAATTCGTCAACCGGGCCTTCGTCTCCGGAGATTACTTCCCGGTTCTGGGAGTTGCGCCCGCGAGGGGCCGCCTGTTTACGCCGGAGGACGATCGCGTGCCGCATGGCCATCCTCTGGCCGTTGTCAGTTACGACTTCTGGCGCAACCGGTTGGGCGGCGACCCGCAAGTACTGGGGCGCACTTTGTACGTGGATGAAATGCCCTTGACCGTCATCGGCGTGGCTGCGCCGGGCTTCCGGGGCGTGCAAATAGAAACGCATGCCGATGTCTGGATCCCCGCGATGATGACTCGCGACAACGCCATGAACGTGGGGATGAATTGGGTATTTCTGCTGGCGCGCGCCCGGCCGGAGATCTCCCGCCGGCGCCTGCAATCCGCGGTGGACGCACTGACGCGGCAGTACCTGGAGGCGCATTACGGTAATCAGCCGAACCTGGCATTTCGCAAAATGAGCATGGATCAGCATTTCGAGGTGCGGGATGCGGGCGTAGGGATCTCCATGCTGCGCGATCTTTTCGGCAAACCGTTGACCATTCTGATGGCGGCGGTGGGGCTGGTGCTGCTGGCCGCCTGTGCCAACGTGGCCAACCTGCTGCTGGCCCGGGGCGCCTCGCGGAGCCGGGAGATGGCCATGCGGTTCTCCCTGGGAGCGACGCGCGCCCGGCTGGTCATGCAGGCTTTGACGGAATGCTGCCTGCTGGCTGCCGCCGGATGCATTTTGGGAATCGGCCTGGCTTTCTGGGGGACGCAGCAGATTGTCCGTTTCCTGCCGGGTGCGCCGGGCCAGGGTCTGGATGCCGCGCCGGACGCCGTTGTTTTGGGTTTCACGCTGGGCATCTCGCTGTTGGCAATGCTGCTGTTCGGACTGGCTCCGGCATGGCGCTCCACCGCGATTCATCCGGCGGCGGCGCTGCGTTCCGGGTCCGTCCGGGGAAGCCGGCAGCCGTTCCGGCGGACGCTGGTAGTGGCGCAGGTTGCCTTTTCGGTGGTGCTGGCGGTGCTGGCGGGACTTTTCGCGCACAGCCTGACGCAGTTGCGGGGCTTCGATCTGGGCTTTCGGGATCGCGATGCGATCGCCTTCCGGTTGAATTTTCCTTCGTCCTGGAAACTCACGGATCGCACCGCCGCCCAAAAACGGCTGGT
This sequence comes from uncultured Solibacteraceae bacterium, assembly GCA_963835555.1. Lineage (GTDB taxonomy): Bacteria > Acidobacteriota > Terriglobia > Bryobacterales > Bryobacteraceae > Sulfopaludibacter. The sequence continues at coordinate 631,737 of CAWIGC010000039.1, forward strand.
GTCGCAAATCGAGTCGCTCCCGGGCGTGAGCCTGGTGAGCTACGGGTTTCCCGGGCCCTTCCAGATGGGCATGAGCAACTGGACCGTTCAGGTTCCCGGAGCGTCCGGCGTGGCGGCGGGCCCGGCGACGGTTGCGGTCCACACCGTGGCGCCGCGGTACCTGGAAACCATCGGCAGCATTCCGGCGATGGGCCGCGACCTGGACCGGAACGACACCGCGACGTCTCCCAAAGTCGCAGTGGTGAACCAGGCATTCGTGCGCGAATTCCTGCAGGGCGAGGCTCATCCGTTGGGCCGGGTGCTGAGTTTCGACAAAGACAGCACGCAGATTGTGGGCGTAGTACGCGACATTCCACACCAGGGACTGCGGGAAAAGATTGCGCCTACGGTGTACGTTCCCGCGGCGCAAAGGGAGTCGATGGGGGGAGGGCCGACCTTCCTGGTGCGCTCGCCACTGCCGCCTTCGGCATTGCTGCCGGCGATTCGGGGCGAACTGGCTAAGCTCAGCCCGCAAGTGGTCATCGATGAGCCGAAGACTCTTGCGGGCGCGGTGGACGACTCGATTTTCCAGGACCGGATTCTGGCAACGCTGGCAGGCTGTTTCGGCGGCCTGGCGCTGCTGCTGGCGGCGATCGGGCTGTACGGCGTGATGGCGTACAGCACGGCGCAGAGGGCGGGCGAATTTGGCGTGCGCCTGGCGCTGGGCGCGCAGCGCGGCAACGTGCTCTGGATGGTGCTGCGCGACGCACTGGTGCTGGTGACGGCCGGGCTGGCTGTAGGGTTGCCGGCGTCGGTGGCGGCCTCGCGGTATGTGGGCTCTGTGCTGTTCGAAGTGACGCCCGGCGATGCGGCATCGTTCGGCGGAGCGGCGGCGGTGCTGTTGGCAACGGGCCTTGTGGCCGCACTGCTGCCGGCGCGCCGGTCTGCGGACATGGATCCCATGCGGGCACTGCGGCACGAGTAACCACCGGCTTCTGCTAGCTTGGTGGTTCGATGATTTCTTTTTCCGGTATCAATAAGCAGTACGGCAAGCAGTTGATTTTTGTGGACGCATCCTTCCAGTTGAACCCCGGGGAGAAGGTGGGGCTGGTGGGTCCCAACGGATCCGGCAAGACCACGCTCTTTCGCATGGTGATGGGCGAAGAGGTCCCCGATGAAGGCGACGTTTCGGTTCCGAAGCGGCTCACCATCGGCTACTTCCGCCAGGATGTGGAGGAGATGCAGGGCCGCAGCGTGCTGGACGAGGCCATCGCCGGCAGCGGCCGCGCGGGCGACCTGCATCATGAACTGGAGGCCCTGCACCATGCCATGGAACACTGCGCGCCGGACGAGATGGACCGCATTCTGGCGCGCTTTGGAGAAGTGCAGGAGGAGTACGAACACCTGGGCGGCTACACGCTGGAGGCGCAGGCGCGCGAGGTGCTGCACGGCCTGGGTTTCGAGAGTGACCAGATCGATGGCGACGTGGGCGCCCTCTCCGGCGGGTGGAAGATGCGCGTGGCGCTGGCGCGCGTGCTGCTGGGGCGGCCCGACGTACTGCTGATGGACGAGCCGACCAATCACCTGGATATCGAATCCATCATCTGGTTGGAACAGTTTCTCAAGAGCTTCACCGGCGCGTTGCTGATGACCTCGCACGACCGCGAGTTCATGAACCGCATTGTCAGCAAGATTGCCGAGATCGACGCGGGCGAAATTGTGGTTTACTCCGGCAACTATGATTTCTACGATCGCGAACGGGCCATCCGCGAAAGCAATCAGCAGGCGGCCTTCGCGCGCCAGCAGGCCATGCTGGCCAAGGAGCAGCGCTTCATCGACCGCTTCCGCACGCACGCCGCCAAGGCCGCGCAGGTGCAGAGCCGCATCAAGGCGCTGGATAAGATCGAGAAGATCGAACTGCCCAAGCGGCGTCATGTGGTGAAGTTCGAATTCCGCGTACCGCCGCGGTCTGGCGACCAGGTGGCGGTGATCGAAGATCTGCACAAACGGTATGGCCCGCGAGTCATCTACGATGGCTTCAGCCTCACCATCCGGCGCGGCGAACGGTGGGCCGTGATGGGGCGCAACGGCGCCGGAAAGACCACGCTGCTCAAGATGATTGCGGGCACGGCAGAGCCGGATGCCGGCAGCGTGCGGCTGGGCGCGAGCCTCAGCATGGGCTACTTCGCGCAGCAATCGCTGGAGGTGCTGGACGCAAGCCTGACCGTGTTCGAGCAACTGCAGAAAGATTTCCCGCAGGATGGCATCGGATCGCTGCGGACGCTGGCCGGCGCGTTCCAGTTTTCCGGCGACGAGATCGATAAGCCGATTCGCGCCCTTTCCGGCGGCGAGAAATCGCGCCTGGCGATGGCCCGCATGCTTTATAATCCGCCCAATTTCCTGGTGCTGGACGAACCGACGAATCACCTGGACCTGGCTACCAAGGAGATGCTGGTGGAGGCGCTCAAGGAGTTCGAAGGCACCATGATCTTCGTCTCGCACGACCGCACGTTTCTGCGCGGCCTGGGCTCGCGCGTGCTGGAGTTAGGCGGAGAGAGCGGGCGGGAGCGCGATCCGGTGGTGTATCCGGGTTCGTACGTGGAGTATGTGCAGAGGTTGGGTCACGAGGCGCCGGGCGTGGTTCACTGAGAACGAAGAAGACAGACGACGAAAGGCGACCGTCTGTCCCACAGGGGTTTCGTGCACTATTGCAGTAGAGTCAGATCGATCGCCATC